>NZ_JBJGXX010000008.1:0-171144 GCF_049056765.1 Chitinophaga sp. 30R24 | reverse complement strand
TTGAACTCAAATAGGCCTGAATAATAAGATGCTTGTCACTTTCCAGATAGTAACCGTTCTTAAGTTTGACGATTTTCTTCATTTTTTACATTTTTTGTGTAAACCTATTTCAGGACAAGACACAGAGCGCAGGCCCTGGAGCGCAGCGGAAGGGCCAAGCGAGGGCGAGCCGCAGCAGGCCGCGCCTTCGGCCTTTGTCTCGCCGGGAGCGCCAGCGGACGGCAAAATCAAAAATGGAAGGCCAGGGGGGAGCGGGGGGCGGACAAAAATGGACAGCAAAGGGATGGCGGGCACAAAGGCCACCATGATTAAAAACAGCCCTTAGCCAGACCGGGAGCTGGACGAACGACGCAGGAGCGCAAAAAGACGTGACAGGCCGCAGCGCAGCCCCTGTAGCGCAGCGGAAGGGGCAAGCGTAGGACTGGCGCGTCTTTTTGCCGACTAAGCCCGCAGTGAGACCGCTTTACCTGCCAGGGCTTTATACTCATGCGTATAATTATATTATCCCGCCAGAACCTCCACTGTTACCTATTCTACGGCCTCATCATGCCGTGTAAACCCTATTCTTACCCGTGGTTCCTGTGGAGAGCTTAACAACTGTTTCAGATATTCAAAAACAAGCTCTATCTGCTCATCATGACCGGATACACGCTTTTCCATCTGTTCCAGTTTTAATAATATATCCTTATGCGTTAGTATCATTTCCCGCATCCGGGTAAAGATGCGGACGATTTGGATATTTACGGCGATGGCTCTGTCGCTGTTCAACACACTGGCCAGCATTACAGCGCCATGCTCTGTAAAGACATACGGCAGATTTGCGGAGAACTTCAGGTTTTTAAGGTGGTCGCATTTTGCGACCACCTCCTCCTTTTCCTCTGTGGTCAACTGGAACATAAAGTCCTCCGGGAAGCGTTTAAGATTACGTTTTACCTGCTCATTCAGCCGCTTTGTAGGAACACTATACAACTCCGCAAGATCTTTATCAACCATCACCCTTTTGCCTCTGATAAGCAGTATTTTGCTCATAATAGATTCGTCCGGTAACATTACCTCCTTGTCTGTTTTACTCATTACTGGTAACTTTTATGTTTAAAATAGATTTACTTACAACGGATGGAACCTGTTTACAGCTTCCTGTAGCCCTTCCAGCACATTCTGTTTATATGCTTCCGTAGAACTTACATATTTATGCCCTGCCAGATGCTGCACCTTTCTAAGATCATGCTGTTTCAGCCACTGTGTGATAACGCTGGTCCTTATCTGATCAAGGTTCTTTATCCTGCCGTTGATCTGCCGTAGCTGTTTTAACAGCGTTTGAGTAACACTATAAAAATTATGACCACCATCCCGCTGTACAAAAAGCTGATCCGTGATTACTCCTTCCGGTAAAAGCTGTTTTCTCACTTCATGCAGGTAGTCCATTATCTCATACACCTGGAAGCTCTCTAAGGTCATATTCCTGGCCGCAGTTCTTCGTTTGGCATGTATCATAATCTTACCTTCCCGTAACTGTAAATCAGATGTTTTTAGCGCTGCCACTTCCTCTACACGCAAGCCCTGATACACCAACAGGCTTAATATTACCCGGTTGCGCCTCCTGGATAAAATATTCATTTCCTGCGGTGGCAGCATCTTTCCGGGTTCATGAGTGATATTGATAGTGTAATGCTGATAAAGTTCTTCCAACTGTGTAGCGCTTAAAATATCATAATAAGCGCGGCGCTTAATACCCTGTACTTTAATACTACTGACGGGATTTTCTTTGACCATGCCTTCACTGATCAGCCACTCATAATACTTACGTACATGCGTTAGATATCCGGATACAGTTCTCTGTGATGCGCCACCCCTACTGCTCCATTTCATAATGTCCAGCATGTCACTATAGCTTATATCTTCCAGTTCCGGTATATTCTCCTTATCTGCCCACTGGCGCAGGTAATTAACTGCCCGGATAACCGTTTCAATGGTAGCAGTACTGTAACGCTTTATAACCAGGTATTCCCGGAACTTACTATAATCAGGTAGCATGTATATGAGGATTTTGCTGTTCTAAGAAGTGGGTGTATATCTGTGTGCTTTCAAGACTGGTATGACCTAAAAAGTCTTTGATACGCTCCAGTGTCATACCATTTTGTAGCAGATGTGTAGCAATGCTATGCCGCAGCGTATGCAGGTGTACATCTTTTAACTGTAGTTCCAGATTGCCAGATAAAGCGATCAGTAATTTCAGCCGCACCAACAATGCCTGGCCACCTAGCCGCCTGCCGCTATAAGTAACAAAAAGCGCATCCTGTTTCCCTGTAATAAAGTAAGGACGGGCATCATACAGGTATTGTTCCAGGTATTTAATACCCTGCTTTGTAACCGGAACAAAACGTTCACGGTAGCCTTTTCCCTTACGAACATGCAGCAGGGAGCTATAGAAGTGGATATCACCGGTATCAAGATGATAACCTTCGTTCCTTCTTAACCCGCAGCCATAGAACACTGCCAGCATTGCCCGGTCACGCTTCTGCATCGTTTCATAAAACTGGGCGCCTTTATCATGTTTACTGGATTCATAGGGCTGGTAAGTAGTTTCAAAAAGCAGCCTGATTTCTTCCTGTGTTAATACATCGGTGATAACACCTTCACCACTTTCAGTACGTATATCCAATCTGGGAAGCAGCAGCCTGCCACTCTGACGTAGATAGTCGCTGAACTTTTGTAATGCCTGTAAGTGTTTGTTCAGATAGCTATTACTCAACCCTCCACCACGGCGCTGATTAGACCGCCCTTTCAACTTATAATAATGATCTTTAAACAAGTGTATATCCAGCTGATGTAAACCTGCATAGCCTTTACTCTCCGCGTAGTAAAGCAGCTCCTGTACGTGATTAGGTAACTGATAAACAGTTTGATCATTATAACCCAACGCACTTAGCCACTCCCCGTAACTTTGGACAATATAACGGTAGGCCTCACTTTTTAAGTCAAGCTGTTTCATGATACAATAAGTTTTTGTGTGCGGTATGTATGCTCCGTATAGCGTGCGCCGTTAGGCTAACTGCTTCTTTCTCTTTCGTTTATCCGGCTCACTTATCTGATGGGCTGTTACTGAACTATTGAGCCCTTCCGTTACTTCATCCAGTACGGTAATAATACGTTGCTGTAATTGCTGGTATTCTTCATAGCTCAATACTTCATAATGATATGCCTTTGTGTAGCGGCTTTCCACCTGCCGTATATACCCCACTTGCAGCAGCGCTGCATGGTGCCGCTTTACCGTACTTAGTGGGATACGCATCATGGTACGGATGCCACTATTGGTAAAAGCCTTTTCACCATTGGACTCCAGACAGACTTTAAGCTGTTCAAAATAATGACGGGTAGCACCGCCCAACTCATCACTTTTACGCAACAATATGCCTTTCATCAGCTCATTAGCCTCTCTTATATCATCTATCGTAGTGGTAATATAGCGTTCGCCTGTAGCTTCATCTGTCTGTATATCCCGCTGGTACTGCTTATAAAAGGTAATCACTTCTATAAAGGCCAGGTAATGCGCATTAGTCCGGCGCTGTTTAAAAACCTCCTTCGGTATCTTTAACAGCTCTGCATAAGGGTTACGGACGGTAACAGGTTTTAATATACGCTGCACGTTCTGTAACAGGTAGCGGGCCTGTTGTTCTGCTGCACTGTTTACCCTACCTGCACTTAGTTTCCGCTGGTAATCCATGATCCTATCATCCTGTTCACTGCTTTCATCAAGATATAACAGGAAGCAGCGGTTAGCATTATCTTCATACAGGCTCTCATGGGTGGTGCAACCAGCAATACTAACAGGGCCATGTACTTTCAGGTGGATGGTTTTAGTATTACCGTTACGGTCTTTGATGGTAACGGTTTTACTGATACGCTGCTTACTTTGCAGCTCACGCAAGGGATACAGGGCAGACCATATACCGTCCAGATCTTCTATTAATATCAGTTTATGACCCAGCTCCCCTTTATCAAAATAATAAAAAGCATTCTCTGTTAAAGCGGTGATCTCGATCTTATCTTCATCAGGCATCAGGTCTCCGATCTTTTCCTGTAGATGGCTTTTACCGGTACCACTGCTGCCGAAGCTGATCACATGCAGCGGGCGGGTGGTTTTACGGCTGGTGAAGATCAGGTACATAATTAACCGGTTCAGTTCTTCACCTACCATGCCGCTGCTGCCGATCATTTCGTTGGTACGTTCCAGTAAGCCTGGCTGTTGTAAAAACTCCATAGCCTGCTGCTGCTCTGCTTCAGTAAGCACTTTCAGCGGCTTTACCTGTTCCTGCTTCCGGACTTCTATCTGTTGCAGGCGATAGCCTTCCAACTGATCCGTGATTTCTCCCAATGCCTGTACTACAGGACTGCTGCCAACTTCCAGCCGGTCGGCTATCAACCTGGATAGCTTTTCCACCTGGTGATGGTTATAAAGATCAAGGTTCTGGCGGATGGCAAGATTTGCAATATCAGGATGATCAAGATAGTGGTTGAACTTACGGTTCAACACTTCCACCTTCAACGTTACCCGCATCCGGTCTAAACCATCCAACCGGATACCACCCAGGATAGTAAACCCCAGTTCCTCCGTTTGGTAAGTAATGGCATCCTGATTGTCGATATTGATCTTAGCCATAAAAAATATTTTTTCTTCACCTATTGGTGACAAATATAATTGATAGGTAAATTAAAAACAAACTTTTCATTGTTGTTTTTCACCTATCAATAAACTAATTTTATTAAAACGCCGATCAATCAGGCATTTTCATCACTTATTAGGTATGGATTTAGGTAATAAAATAGTACAACTGCGTAAAGAGAAGGATCTTAACCGGGACGAACTCGGTAAGGCTGTAGGCACCTCCGGTGCTATCATTGGCCGTTATGAACGTAATGAGATTACGCCATCCGTAGAAGTGGCCGCAAAAATTGCGGACGCACTGGACGTTAGCCTGGATTATTTGGTGGGTAACACGACCTTTTTAGTGAAGGATAAAAAAATGCTCTATCGATTGGAACTGCTGGATAAAATCTCTGAAGAGGATCGCAATACTATTCTACGGGTGGTTGATGCGTTTCTAAAAGAAGCCCAGCTCACCACTACAGCTAAAAAATTAAAAGCATAAACATAAATAGCCGCAGGCATTGCCTGCGGCTATTTATGTTTATGCGCATTATCCTTTCTCGACGTTAGAAAAATCTAAAGATGCTCCTTATAATCTTTACAATTATCTTTTCCATTTTCCTCATTTTGGGGCTCTCATCAGGAATAATTATCAATAATACTATCAATAATCGTATTAATAAGATTTTGAAAAAGCATAACTATACCCTGATTTCCATTACAAATACTCGTAAAACTTTCAAATACAATAAGGAACAGTCAAAACTAACCTGGAAGAACTTCGCGATAATGGGATATTCAACAGCTAAATCAACCATATTCAAAGAAGTAAATTTCAATACTACTGATAATAAAAAAATCACCTCTTTAGTTGCCATAGATAGCCTATTTCTAATATCTCATAAAATATTCTTCGAAGTTAACTTAGACACTTTATTGTGTGATTCATAGACATCGTTTCAATTTTTCAGACCTCTGATCTGATGCATAATGTTGTATTCTAATTCTCTCTTTTAGTGGATCATAAGATGTTTCAACTTCATCCCAATAGGGCGTTTTGGGTGAAAGGGAAACCACTACTTCAACAGGTGTTTTGTCACGTAGAGAACTATGAGCTCTGTACCAGTTATAGTAGTGTTGCCAGTCCTTCAGCAGTTCTTTTAATTTAGGATCCTTTAGGGATACCGTAGAGTAAAATTCATCCAGATCGGTTCTTTGAGTTCGCTCCACTTTCCCATTTAAGTATGGCGAGTATGGCTTGATTGGTCGGAACTTTATGCCATATTCCATAAGCGTTTCCTGAAACTTATAGGAGAAAAACTCACGACCGCGATCTGTTTGTATTCTCTGGATTGGAAATGGCATTTGCTCTAGCATCACCTCTAAAAAGAACAAAGTGTTGGTTGCTGTTCGTCTTGAATAAAGCTCTATAACCTTATACCTACTGCAGTCATCTATGGCAGTGTATTGATATAGGCCAGGAGCTATTTTGCAAACATCTACCAAAACCCGGTCACCAGGTGTGGGACGATTATATCTGGTTATTTTCTTTCGGTAGATTCGCTTGAGCGAAAGGTATTTTTTATTATGCTTTTGGAGAACCTTATGAATAGATGCTAAAGAAAGATGGATACTATGAAGCCGTTTGAGTTCACTGGCAATTCTACGATGCCCCAACTTACGGTCATTACGCAGGCTTAATATGATTCCTTCATGGTATGCAGTAATTTTCTTGCCTGGAGAGTTTAAGGGCTTACGGCTAAGTTCTGTTAATCCATCCTCTCCGAACAATTCAAATCGCGTTAACCATTTCCGAAGTGTTGGCCTTGAAATACCACATTTCAAACAGGTTTTTCCTGCATTTTGACACTGCTGATATAACTTGATCCATCCTAGTCGTTTGCGAACTAATTCATCCATAATAAATGACTATTACAACGAGTATGGCATAACTACCATGTTACCAATATTCCATACAAATATATTGAAACGATGTCTATGAATCACACATTTTTTTAGTCAATTTAAAAAATGTTTAACAGTATCCGGCTCCAACGTTACAATCCTACGTGAATTCTCAATGGGTATGTATCCGAATTTATATGGTACTTTTAATTTCTTAAGCGAATCTTCTGATATATTAGAGGGGAAAGGTGCCGATAGCTGTAATATATATTTTTCAAAGCCAGGAATAACTTTTATACTTGTATCAATAATAGGTTTACCATGAAAGATTGTCTTTAATGATACCACTCCTCCGTTTTTTATTCTGGCTTTTAGGTATTTTTCGTAGTTATATTTTTCTTTATTTTGATAGGCCGAGTCAGAAAATATTAATTCATTATTGAACGTTATTAAAAGTTTTTCCCTTGGATACAACAAATATATACGGAGGTTAATATTGGCATGCCTCCCGTATATTGGTCCTTTCATTTTGCAAAATAAGAGGGGTCTTTAATCTCAATTAAATGTTCATTGCTTTTAAGATCATCCATAGAACTTATCTGCCGCAAATTCATAGTTGCTGTCACATTGTTTTTTCCAAAAAGCTTCTCGAACATCTTCGTCTCATGTGTGATCAACCCTTTCATATTAATATTACTACTGGAACTATTCATTATGGCTCCCTGGAATACTATATTATAGTGTAAACTGCCATCTTTATTTTTAGTAGTAGAAATGATCCAATCCCTTCCATCAGGGTCTATTTTTAATATGGGATTATTATCAACAAAAACATAAGGGGAGACGCTGGCATACTTTTCGGCGAAGGGATCAATAGAATGCCATCGACTGGACGATGAGTTATCACTCACTGCTTTATAAATACTATCACTATCAAGAAGTAGTATAATTTGTTTTGTTTTAATGTTCATTAATACAGTTCCGATCCGTTGAATAGTATCATTATCGAACGATTCAATATACTTTCCACCAGACAAGGTGTGGATGAGTACATCTTTTCCGATACTTTTAAAGGGGGTGTCTTGCTGTGCTTTTAGAGAGTAGCAGATAAGACATAACAGAATAGAGATTATAGATTTCATTTACTCAATTCTTTGATTGATGATTTACTGAATGATTATTGATCTGAATATGATACTGTAAGCTTTCCCGGAGTTCCTTATTAAACTGTTTGGTTTTCTCCTTTTCAACTGATTTAACCATGACTGATAGGCTTCGGGCGGCATAGCCTGAAATCCGAGATCATCAATCTGATTATATATATCCAGCATCTTTTGGTATTGATCATATATTTGTGGATACTGGTACAGTTTCTGGGGTGGAGGGTTGCCGGCTGCTTTTAGCATTGCCATTGTCTGATATGTTATCATGTTAGATTCGAGTAGGAGTGCATTCAAGTTCTGTGGATGCAGCTCTTTTACTTTGTTCATGGCCTGCAACACAAAATCGTCAAAACCGAATTTCTGCATATAACCCATAGTTAGGTCCATAACAATAAAGGCCATCAATTTTTTGCGATCCAGTGTGTCCATGTAGGTGCGTTGCTTGATGGAGCTCGTATTCATAAATCCAGACTGCATGATCCAGTTGTTTGATACTAATATGTCACTGGTTGTTTCAAAATTATAGGCTTTACCATTGCCATCTAAAAATTGTATGTAAGAATGTTCAGGTGCTATAGAAAGGTATGCTTTAGCTCCGAGTTCTTCTGCCAGCATAAGGTATACTAAGGGTAGCGAATGACATTGCCCCTTACCAGTATAAAGTAATTTGGATACAAACATATTCTCCCAATGATTTTCTCCTTTGTAGTCCTCGAAATCATAACGGAATGGAAGAATCTTTTTTAATTGGTTGGTCTTTTTGTCAAAGTATAACACTGTATCCGAAAAAATCTTCTGTATTGCATAATTCTTAGCCAGATTGTCTGTACTATCCAGCTTTTCCTTTCTAATTATGTACTTACACAGATCCGCTTTGGCTTTTATAAGGCTTCTGAACGTACCGAAAGGTATTCGCTGATCTAAATAGGCATTTTCTACAGTATACACTGCTTGGATTAGGGAAAATGTGTTGTCTGGAAGTGTCAACATTGATTCAAGCACACTGAGGGCGTCCCAATAACTCCGAGTAATGGCGTATGATGATATGACTTCATCTCTTTTGTTCTCAGTTTGCAGCTCTTTTAAAGCCTGTTGCACTTGGAAGGTGCTTTGAGTCTTTTCTTTTAAATTATTTACTTCGTGAATCAAGTGAACAGTGGTCGTCTGTTGAGCTTTGACTCCGGTAGTTAAAAAGTTGATGTTGTTAAATTGTGGCGTAAAAGGTAATCGTGATGAAGTGTCAATTGATTGCGCAGAAGATATCTTTACACATAATAAGGGTATGCTAACGATATAGGGCAAACAATATCTGGTTTTTAAGTTCATATACTTTGAGGGGCATCAAAATTATAATTGGATAAATATAAATATTATTTCAACTATTTAAAAGAAATTATCATATTGTATTGTTATTTGAAGATAGAAATAAGTATTTATAAAATCATATTGATAATCAATTGATTTATCGTATGGTCTTTGTATCTTATTAAGATTGGAGTAGTGCGACGCACTATGCCTAAGTTCTCTTTCCCGGTGGGTTTAATTATTCCAGAGTTAGACTTAAAAAGTCTTATAAATTGTTAAATATGAAATAGTTACGATGTTATTTGATGATTATGTGGGAATATCCCCTCTAGTTCAAAACAATTAATATCTATTTATGAAAGATTTATTAAGCATTTTAAAAACTGTAACTGCTACCTTTGTGTGGACATATAGTTAAGCTCTTTCCTTAACTTTGATTACAACGAGTAAAAAAGAAAGAAGGGGTTATGATAAATCCCTCAAATTGATGGCAGTAGAATTGCACAGAAGTGGCAAGGCAGCCGTAACTGTAGCAAAAGAATTGGGTAGAATGCTTCGTCGCTGGACCAGAGAGTTCAGTATGCATGATACCTGTAGTTTTCCTGGTAATGGGAAACAGGATCTGACGCCACAGCAGAAGGAAATCCAAGCCCTTAAGAAAGCACTCCAGGAAGCGGAAATGGAAAATCGGATACTAAAAAAGGCAGTGAGCATTTTCTCCAGGGAAGACAACAAATATTCAGGTTCATAAAGGACCATCAGGCAGAATTTGATGTCGAGAAGATGTGTAAAGTGTTCAAAGTAAGCCGTAGTGGTTATTATGCCTGGTCTACGAGAAAACCATCAAAACTTTGCATGGACAGGCAAGTGCTTTGCAAAAGAGTTAAAGATATCTACCTCAAAAGCAAAGGCCGATATGGCAGCCCAAAAATAGTTGCCGAACTTAAGTCTATGAGATTGCGTGCCTCCAGACCCAGAGTGGCCAGGATCATGAAGGACAAAGGGTTTCGCAGTATTATTACAGGTAAGTTCAAAGTATGCACGACAGATTCCAACCATACACTCGAAGTGTCTGCCAATATCCTCAATAGAGAATTCACTGCCACGGCACCCTCAGAGAAATGGGTTTCTGATCTGACTTACATCCGGACAAAAAACGGATGGCTTTACTTAACAGCAATCATGGACCTGTTTGACAGAAGGATTGTTGGATGGTCAATGAGTACAGGTATGACAGCCAGGGAGACTATTGTTACTGCCTGGAATATGGCGATTATAAATAGATCCGTGGCTCCAAATATGGTTTTTCACTCAGACAGAGGTGTACAGTATGCCAGTGAGGAGTTCAGAGATCTGCTAAAAGGTAACTCGGTACAACAGAGTATGAGCAGAAAGGGCAACTGTTGGGATAACGCAGTAATGGAGAATTTCTTCAAGATCCTTAAATCAGAAACCGGGCACCATACAGTATATGATTCAATAGATGTCGCAAAAAAAGAGCTGTTTGAGTTCATCGAAATATGGTACAACAGGCAGCGAAGACATTCAATATTAGGGTATTTACCACCCGAAGAATTTAGTAAATCTATTCTAAAAAAAGCAGCTTAATAAGTTGTCCATTTTTTTGTTGCAAATCCAGGTTACGTTTTTTTGAATATAATATTAAGGCCTACTAGCACTAGGTTCTTAAAATATAATTATAATATTAATTTTTTTTAATTATATTTGTTGATATCAATAAATATATAATGAATCAAGGAACAGTAAAGTTTTTTAATGAAGAGAAAGGTTTTGGTTTTATCGTACCAGTAAATGGTGATAGCGAAATCTTTGTTCATTCTTCCGGATTAATGGATAACATCTATGAGAATGATTCAGTAACCTACGACATCGAGCAAGGGAGAAAAGGTCTGAATGCGGTTAACGTTAAAAGAAGATAATTAGATTTATTTATAAATTAGTAATGCCTCTATCTTGCAAGGATAGAGGTTTTCTTTTTATAAGAGGAATTGTAAAGTTTTACCGCACCCATGTACAGGTATGCACTCTGGCAAATTTAAAGGGTGTCACCAAAGTTATCATTGAAGCTACGCTTATCGTTAAAAGTGAGCAGAAACTCGCCTATACCGGCAATGTTGTTTTTCTGTATCATTTTGTGTAATCTTCGGACGGACTTTGTAAAATTACGATTTCTGATTAATGACGTAATTCGGCATTTGGATTGCTTGGTTAATTTTCTCGTCGCGTGAAACCTTCACGGTTAATTTACATAATAAGTGGTTAGAAGTGTATTATGGCTTTAAAGTAGCTCTATAAGGTTAATAAGTTCCTTTATTACAGGAACAACCGGCGAATGTTTCATGCTTCGCCCTATTATGCCTGATGCCAGCATCGTATATCTTTTATTCAGTCTCTTTAATTGAGTAAAAACACTTGACCAAGGCTAGCCTATTTCGTATTGTGTTTTGGAAAAAAACGCAAAAAAAATATATTCGGATATATTACTTTTGCCGGAATGTTAGGTTGTAAGCAAATAGCCAGTCATTGATAGCAGACACTATGGACACAAATCTTTTTACGGTAATTATCGGTAGCGGAAGCTATATTCCTACCAAACGGATCTTAAATGATCATTTTTTAAATCATGCTTTTTATAATAAAGACGGCACCATACTATCTAAGACGAATACAGATATTGTCAAGCAGTTCGGTAAAATCACCGGCATACAAGAGCGACGATACGTTTCGGATGATCTGGTTGCTTCTGACATCGCAGGAGTCGCTGCAGAAGATGCCTTAAAATCATCCGGCATTAACCCTGAAAGCCTCGACTATATTATTGTTGCCCATAACTTTGGAGACGTGAAGGTAGAAAATCGCCGCAGTGATTTCGTTCCTGCATTGGCCTCAAGGGTAAAGCATAACCTGGGTATTATTAATCCCCTTACCGTTGCATATGATTTGACTTGGGGGTGTGCAGGATGGCTCCAGGGTATCATTCAGGCTGACTATTTCCTAAAATCAGGAAATGCGAAACGAGTGATGGTCATTGGTACAGAAACTTTATCCCGGATCTGCGATCCTCATGATAGGGATAGTATGATTTATGCAGATGGTGCAGGGGCTGTTATTTTGGAGGCCCAACATAGCTCGACACCTATTGGTATTCTTTCCCATGTGTCAAAATCTTATACAGATGACCTTGCTTACGTTTTACAAATGGGTTGCTCTTACAATCCCAATTTCGAAGGTGATGCAATGTTCCTAAAAATGAATGGACGTAAATTGTACGAGAATGTTTTAAAAACTGTTCCATTGACAATTAAGGATTGTCTTGATAAAGCCTCGCTCTCAATTTCTGATGTTAATAAGTTGCTTATCCACCAAGCTAATGAAAAAATGGATGAAGCGATATTCAGGGAACTTTTCAATCTATATGGGGTAGAGCAGGTGTCATCTACGGACATAATGCCGATGACAATTTCCTGGTTGGGTAATAGCTCTGTGGCAACCCTGCCTACGCTTTTTGATTTGATGAATAAGGGTAAGTTTGTTAATCAGCAGTTTACTAAAGGAACAAATATTGTATTTGCGTCCGTAGGGGCAGGAGTCAATATGAACGCTGTAACATACCGTGTTCCTTTTTAAACATTGCCATGACCTGTATCTCGGAGGCTATATCAAGCAATTTAATATTCAAATAATTTCAGCTAGTTTCTTGAGAGCAAAGATAAAAAGGTTCGAGTTTTGTACCATAGGGCTCACTATAAAGAGTAAAAGTAAATACTCTGACGTAATTAAAACCTTGTAGAAGCTGATTCTACAAAGTTTTTTTTGTTTTTAGTGGTAAAGTTGTGAAAAGATAGGGATCAAGTTGAAAAGTTGGGAGATAGGATAAATTGTGTGATTCATAGACATCATTTCAATTTTACTGACATCTGATCTGATGCATAATGTTGGATTCTAATTCTCTCTTTCAGTGGATCATAAGATGATTCAACCTCATCCCAATAGGGCGTTTGGGGCGAAAGAGAAACCACTACCTTGTAGTTTTTCCGAATTGTACATTGGTATTTAGTGAAGATACTTTTTACGATCATAATATATCTATGAGTTTTTCAATGGAGGGTACACATACAAAACCTCCGTTAACATTATTTGATGCCATACACGATGTATTGAGATTATTTTCCTTAGCTTTTACGTAGCAATTATGCTGATTCGAATGATTTCACAGGATACCTGGAAGTTTCTGACTACTACGGAGGCAGTACAATAAAAGTGTTCACCTAAAAAATGGTCCTTTGCATATGCATTTAAAAAAACGCTGTTTTCTTTACGTATTTATTTTTTTGACTTCTTGCTGCTTCGTTATCTACCAGGGTTGAGGAGGGAGTCGAAATATCCGCGAATCCTAGGGAAGAGAGGTATTTGTTTCCGAGTATGTTGCTCCGGAAAACCCTGTTAACGTCAACGATAATATATCCATCATATTCTATCTCTAAAGATGATTATTAAAATCATTATACGTTGAGCTGAGAAAAACGAACTGTAAGCAGGTGAATTCCTTTTTTATATTTGAACACCCTCACTAATTATATTTATATCTATCCGCGATTTTGCAACCGATATCCTGATCAGGATGGGTTGAGTTAAGTAATATATATCATGACAAGAGGAATATAAAAAAATTGATCCTTAATTTTAGGAGCTATACATTTGCTTTTATAGTTATACTTTTTTTAATTTATATTCGAGCGTTGAAAGAAGTCAGAACTCAATTATATTGTTAACTTTCTATTTGTTGTTTTTGATCTACATTTTAAAAAGATGTGGATTTTTCATCTTGATCTATAACTATGAAGCTATCATTTATCCTACTTGTAGTACCAGCAGCATTATGTTTACGCGCGAATGCGCAAACAGGCACCTTTGATAAGATTAACCTGAACTTGAATGGGAGTAGCAGTTTAATGACACTGGAGACAAAAGGTAAAGCCAGAATTGGCGGATTATTGGAAATTAAACCTGACGGAGATGAGTCAGGAGGCAATTGTTACGTCCGTTTTATTCCTACCTCAAAGATTTCCAATAATCCAAAAAAGTTTAACATGGTGTTTGACTGTTATGAAAATGTGGATATCAACAATTCCGCTATGGTTATGTTTGGAATGGATAATGACCAAATGCCAATCCCACAAAAATGGTTGCCTGGCTCTAATTCAGCTATTCTGCTCTCTACAAAAAATGGTAGCGGACAAACAAAGGATATTAAAATTTTTGCTGTCGATAACATCCAGGTGAATAACCTGATACCAGCCCTGACTGTTAAGGCTAATTCCCAGAATATCGGGATTGGTACTACAGATCCGATGGGATATAAATTAGCCGTTGCAGGAAAAATTCTCAGTGAGGAAGTACGAGTGAAATTGCAAGCCAACTGGCCTGACTTTGTATTTGCCAAAGATTATCAACTGCCCTCTCTTGCAGATGTAGCAGCCTATGTAAATAAGAACGGACATCTGGAAGGAGTACCTTCCGCAGAGGAGTTTGGTAAACAAGGAATAGAATTGGGTAAAATGAATACTATACTGCTGCAGAAGATTGAAGAAATGACCCTTTACCTGATTGATATGAAACAGCAGCAGGATAAGCTATCTGCGGAGAACAAATCCCTGAAGGAACGCCTGGAAGTACTGGAATGTAGCAACGGAAAATAATTAAAACTGCTGAAATACGTAATTGAACAATCGCTGCCGTAAACCCCCGGCAGCTCATTGTCTCGTGAATAATATTATTAATCCATAACATTATGTAAGAAGTATGGTACAAGGCCCCCAACCTTAAACAATAGGTTACAGTAATTAAAATTATATAAAGTGAGAGAATTTTTCGGTGACGCAAATATTATGATGGTCGAATATCCCAATAGTAGATACATTGTGAAATATATTCCATGGTTTCCCTTTGGTAGCAAAATGTTATCTCGATACAAGGTGACTGATTCTACCATAGTGCCCCCCTCCGGATGGATGGGATGAAATACCTGAACAGTTTAAAAAGAAAGATTAAATACAAGAAGCCGTTTAACCAAAGCCCGAAAGGTCTCTAATTGATATCAGAGACACCCTGTTTTTATTTAATAATCGGCCATCTATACACGGTGAATTTCTGTTAAGTCCTTCATGCATAGGAGACGATTCCATTATCTTTTTTTGTAACATGTGTTTGAAAGTAATAAGCGAAAATAAAATCATAATATAAATTTAATAAATAGCATTTTACAGATTAGTAATTTGCGATATGAAAAAGCCAACTTTACTAGGCCTTATGGCCATATTGACGTTATTATTAACTTCCTGGGGAAACGTCGGACACCAGACCGTCGGTAAAATCGCAGATGACCATTTGTCTAAAAAGGCAAGAAATGCTGTTCAACAGCTTTTAGGCGATAAGACATTAGCAGATGTGGCAACCTGGGCAGATGAGGTGCGTAATCAGGAAGAATTCAAGGAGACTGCCCCCTGGCACTTTTTAAATTTGCCATTGGGATTAGACCGCAACGCTTTCGAAGCGCAGGTTTTAGCAACAACTGAACAGAATGTATATAGCGCCCTCACACAATTGGAAAAAGAATTGGCAGATCCAGCTACCCCACAGGAGAAAAAGGTCACAGATTTAAAATTTATTGTACACCTAGTAGGGGATTTGCATCAGCCAATGCATATTAGCAGAAAAGAGGATAAGGGGGGTAATACTATCCAGCTCAATTATGAAGGTAAGGGAATCAATCTGCACAGTCTTTGGGATAGTAAACTGATCGGAACCCAGGGCTTAAGCTACCAACAGCTTGTAGAAGAACTTGATCACATTCGGACTGGTAAAATCAAAAGATGGCAGCGTGACCCAGCCATGGAATGGCTATGGGAAAGCTACCAGATCAGCAGTGAACTTTATGCCGAAGTTGATGCCTTGAACGGTCGTAGTATTGGTAATGAATATTATCAGCGACATATTCCTGTTATCAATGAGCGCATACAGCAGGCAGGTATACGTTTGGCCGGTATTTTGAACAGGCTGTTCAAATAATATTCATTAATAAAACTCATTCATACTGTCGGTTGCAGGTAACCTTAGCCGTCACAAACAAAGCAGCCTTCAGGTCGTTAGATCTGAAGGCTGCTTTGTTTACAGATTTTAATATCGATTATACTAAGTTGAATATACAGGTATGAATATTTTCGTCTGCTAATATCATGCAACAGCGATTATACTTTCATTAGAAGCATAAGCCCCAACAGCATTAATTGCCATTTGGGAAAAGGAAGGATGGGCATTTATTAAATCTTATGAATTTAAAGCTATTCTTATTATTAAAGCGTTTGGCTATCCTATTCAAAAGCTGTCATTAAAATAATAGGCGATAGATTTCTCCCGGTGAAGAATCGCCGTTTTAAAATTTTCAGATAAATAAAAAGCAGAATTTTTCAGATATTTTTTTCCAAAAACTTAATGCAATTGATTAAAACTAGATAAAACTTTTTTTTCTGTGACTAAGTCCTCCTGATTAAATTTAGGAAAAGGAACTGAATACATCTTGATAGTATCCGAAATGCCTGAAACATAATCATAGTACATACTAAGTTCGGCTGCTAAATCTGTTTTTTCAACAATTTTCCCTTCTAACGAATTAAAACTTTCTTCATTCGGAGAATCGGATTTTTTCACAAAAAGAATACGTCGGGCAATTGGGTTGCGATTATAATCCAATGCCATATATATGCCTCTTAAAAGTTGAGCGTTTTGATAAAAAGGTAGATGTAGGTATATGGTAACCAAGGCTAACTGTGATTCATCCGACTCATTAAGCATAATGTATAAATTTTGTCCATTAGCTATTATCGCAACACCTGTATTAACGAGGTTATATGCGCTTTTACGCATAACTTTTATTGATTTATTTTCTCCATTCGTTAAAATAAACGGTTCAATTTTTAAAGTATCACGAGCGGAAGATATGCTATAACTATCGTATAGCCCTAAATAACTGCAAGCAGCTTCATCTGTTTTCTGGGTAAAATTTTCCAGTGATTGGATGAATGTTTCTCCTGAAACTGTTTTTTTATCAAGGCTAAATAATTTCAGACTCTCATGTATCTGGGGAATAGATTTCAAAAGTCGTTTTCTGGAAATATTATTTACCTGAGAAAGTGCATAATTTAATGCTTCTTCATCGCCAAGTTCTTTTTGCTTGTTACCAAATGTCGGTAAAACGGTTGAGTATAGAGCTGACAAAACACTTGGCTGTAAATTGACATGGCCTGCAATGTCTTTCATTTTAACTCCTTTTTGACGCAAGACGTTTATCAGTTCATATACTTCCTCAAAAAATTCAACAGCCATAAACATTATTTAAGCTGGCAAAAGTATTTATTTATTGCTAAGAAATTCTTTTATTTATATGACCTAAGATGCTGGTAAACTCCATATTGACGATATTTTTCATATAACTTTTGTTAATGCAATAATGTGTATATCAAATAAATATTAAATAAATATTAACTTAATATTAAATGAATGTCAAATAATAAAATAACCAGAAATGTTCATACATTATTCATAATGCATTCATTCTTTAAATCTCATAATCTAGATACTTTCGAATCCGATAAACTTCAATAGTTATTATATAAATGTGTGTTTGCTTATGCGGCAATAGCGCCAAACTCAAAGGGTTCTTTGACTAGGTTATCGTAAGCCAGAAGTAATCAGCATGTTGCTTGAGCAATTACTATGGGTTCTTTTAGAAGCTCAGAGCTTAAGCTTCACCAAGCTACTCATATAATTGATGATTTAAAGGAAGTGCCGAGCATTATTGAAAACTAATAAATCTCCCATGAAATTATCTGCCAACCTCAGAAACCGGGCAGCAAACTGGCATCCCGGCTGGATTGCATTACTAGGTGGTCTTTCCGCTTTTGGATGCTATGCTTGTATGTACGCTTTCAGGAAAGCCTTCTCTGCCGGCACTTTTGACCGGGATCCCTTTTTTGGGATTAATTATAAAGTTTGCCTCGTGATAGCACAAATGATCGGATACATTTTCAGTAAACTTTACGGCATTAAGTTCATTTCACAAAGAGGGAAAAACAACCGGGCTAAATACATTCTTTTACTTATCGGTATTTCCTGGTTGTCGTTATGGGGATTCGCAATAATTCCGGCACCTTATAACATAATTTTTCTGCTGCTTAATGGTTTCCCTTTAGGTTTAGTTTGGGGACTGGTATTCAGTTATCTTGAAGGAAGGCAGACAACAGAATTTATGGGCGCCATGATGTCTGTCAGCCTGATTTTTGCTTCGGGTTTTGTTAAAACCGTTGCCCGAAATTTAATGCAGCATACCGGTATTAGTGAATATTGGATGCCCGTGTTTACCGGGGCCATTTTTATCATTCCTTTACTATTGTTCGTTTTCTGCCTGGAAATGATGCCGGAACCGAGTAAAGAAGATAAAATGCTTAGAACTGAACGTGTGCCTATGAACTTGGCCGAAAGGACTTCCTTCGTTTTAACTTTCTTACCCGGGATAATTTTAACCCTGGCAATTTATGTACTACTTACCTGCATGCGTGACATACGCGATAATTTTGAAGTGGAAATATGGGATGGACTTGGTATTCACAACAATAGTATTTACACGAAAATAGACACGTTTATCTCAATAGCTGTTCTGGTGATGATGGCTTTCCTGATTTTGATAAAAGACAACTTTAAAGCGTTTAGCATTATTCATGGAATGATAATAACCGGATGCCTGCTAATAGGTCTGGGCACTCTGTTGTTTAACAAGGCATATATAGGTCCCGTTGCCTGGATGGGATTGTTGGGGCTGGGACTTTACATGGCCTACGTTCCATATAACGCAATTTTTTTCGAAAGAATGATTGCTTGTTTTAATTATAAAAGCAACATTGGCTTTTTGATGTATCTGGCAGATTCAATTGGTTACCTCGGTAGCTTCTCTATTTTGCTGTTTCATGAATTTGGAAGTACAGCAATAGGCTGGACAATCTTTTTTAAAGACTCACTTATGGTAGTATCATGCTTAGGTGCATTATTAGGTTTGCTATCGTTGTTTTATTTCAGGAATAAGGCATATTTAACAACTACAAAAAGATCATTAACAGTCGAAAAATGAAAAACAATATCAAAGCAGCTTAACACACAAAGTGACAACTAAATAAAATTGCACAAAGCCGGGCCGGGTGCTGTTCCCATCACGTTTACACCTTTAATAATTTAACTGGCAACTTAAATTCATTACAAAGAAATTCAGGTTATTAATAAAACCACAGGAATATTCATACATTATTTATAACGTATTCATAATTCATGCTGATCCGGCAACATACTTTTGTGATGAATTGATATAATTCAGTATGGTCTACCCTTTGAAAAAGCAGGTAAAAGTAGATGATATCTTATGAGCAGAATGAACAAAAGAAAAAAGTTAAATAAGAAAAAAATATATTGAATATGAAAAAAGTAGAAGGTGTAATTATGGATTGGGCCGGAACGGCAATTGATTTCGGATGCTTTGCTCCCGTTGATGCGTTTGCCAAAGCTTTTGGTGACATTCAAATACCGATATCGGTAGAGGAAATTCGCATTCCTATGGGATTGTCAAAAAAAGAGCATATCAGGCAATTGTTGCAAATGCCACGCATTGGTGGCTTATTTGCAGAAAAGCAACAAAGGATGTGGAATGAAGAGGATGTGCTCAGTTTGAATCAGGCTTTTGAAAAACATTTATTTAGCCAACTATCTTGTTACACTACTCCTATACCTGGCGTAATAGAAATAATGAATCAATTAAGAGCGGATGATATAAAAATAGGTTCAACCACAGGCTATACGGCGGCTATGATGGAAATCGTTCGCCCTGAAGCTTTATTAAAAGGCTATCACGTGGATAGTTGCGTAACTCCAGACCTTTATCCGGCAGGACGTCCGGCTCCTTTCATGATTTTTCAAAACATGATAAATCTTAATGTACAATATTTGGATCGGGTAGTAAAAGTGGGTGATACGATAGAAGATATAAAAGAAGGAGTAAGAGCGGGGGTGTGGACCGTAGGTATTATTGTAGGTGGAAATATATTGGGCCTCACGGAAGAAGAAATGAAGCGTATACCCGAAAATGATTTGAAAGAAAGAATTAATACTATCAAAAAAGATATGCTGCAGGCAGGAGCAGACTATGTCATTAACACAATTGCAGAATTGCCGGAGATTATTCATTCAATAAACACTAAACTTTAAAATGGAACAACCTTATATTCTTCTTACTCCGGGTCCTTTGATGACATCCGAAACCGTAAAAAAAACGATGCTTCGTGATTGGTGTACGTGGGACGACGATTATAACATAAATATCGTTCAAGATATTCGGGCGAGATTGGTGAGTTTGGCTACTAAACAAACGAGCGATTATACCAGCGTATTATTGCAAGGCAGCGGAACTTTTTCGGTAGAAGGAACCCTAATCAGTACAATTCCTGCTAATGGAAAATTATTGATACTAAGCAACGGAGCTTATGGCGATCGTATGCAACAAATTGCGGAATATGCCAATATTCCTCATGATAAAATCACCTGGATCGAATCTGAAACAGTGTCTCCATCTAAAGTGGATGATTATTTAAGTTGCCACACCGATATTACACATGTTTCGTTTGTACATTGTGAAACAACTACGGGCATCTTGAATCCGCTCCAAGAAATATGTTCTGTGGTAAAAAAACATAATAAATGCCTGATCGTAGATGCGATTAGTAGTTTTGGTGGAATTCCCTATGACATCGGAGAATTGAAAATTGATTTTCTGATCGGAAGCTCTAATAAATGTTTACAAGGGGTTCCCGGATTTGGCTTTATCCTCGTCAGGAAAGAAGCCCTCCTTCAATGTAAAGGTAATGCCCGTAGTTTGTCTCTTGATATTTTCGCTCAGTGGGATACTATGGAAAAACAATCGGGAAAATGGCGGTTTACATCGCCCACCCATGTCGTTAGGGCGTTTAAGCAGGCATTGGATGAATTAGATGAAGAAGGTGGAATATCCGAACGCCATCGCCGCTATCAGGAAAATCATAAAATTTTAATGGAAGGCATGCAGGCCATCGGTTTTGAGCCCTTGCTTGATACGTTCTTGCAATCACCAATAATTAGTTCATTTCTCTATCCAACTCCTTCATTCTCTTTCAACTCGTTTTATAAGGAGTTAAAAGAAAAAGGATTCGTTATATATCCTGGAAAGATTTCAGAAAAAGAAACATTCAGAATCGGCACAATCGGAGAAGTTTACCCCGATGATTTTAAGAGATTAATAGCGGCAATTGCGACGATTGATGTATCTAAAAATCTTAAAGGTAATGGTAGTCAAAAATAGCTGGGTGATTTTAAAAAAATAATTGCATAACGTCATTGTTCATCTGAAGAGGAAAGCCCTGGAAGCCAACTTTTCAAGCAAAGCTGGATATTGATATGATAAAAAAGAGGTCGTCTCCATGTTTTCGCAAACATAAGAGACGACCTCTTTTTTATACATTTTTTGATATGCTTAACTAAAAGCATCTTCCATTAGAAAAAATGTATCATTTGATGAAGTTGAGCCTTTCCAAAATCCATCTCCAGAACCAGATAAAACTACTTTAGATTCTTTTGTTTCGACCGATGGGTATATAAAATATCAAAAGAGGCTGGCTCAAAAATATGAGCAGCCTCTTTTTCCATCGATGACTTATAAAATAATGCTTGAAATAAAGGTTTATTATGCCTTCTATGTCTTCAACTATTTCATTTCTCTCTAATAAATCACCTCATGGACATGATTCAGATTCTCTTCTTCGTCGCCATCGCCGAAGTCGATGCCAGGGACGAAATTATGAATGGCATTTAGCATATCCTTCGGTGCCTGCCAAACTTTGTTTCCCCCCACATAAGTGGCGTCAATAATAATGTCCTTAATTGCATCGGGCGAAACTTTGCGCGGGTCTTTCCGCAGTACCACAAAATCGGCTAGTTTGCCGGGAGTGATGGAGCCTTTTTCTTTCTCTTCGAAAGTAGTATAAGCACCGTCGATAGTCCATACTTTAATTGCTTCTTCAACAGTAACACGCTGATTACCTCCGTACACGATGCCGTTTTCGCCTTTGCGGGTAACCATATCCTGAATACGCAACATCGGATTGGCTGCAGATACAGTGGCATCAGAATGGCCGGCTACCGAAATGCCCATGTCAATTGCGGTACGGAAAGCATGCGTCATCTGAAGCCGTTTTTCACCATAAGACGCCAACTTATCCCCATGCTCCCACATATAGGAGTGGAAGACAAGGATGACGCCGGCTTTCCTGGCTCGTTCAAGAAGCGGTAAGGTGATGATGCTCGCGTGCTCAATGCGGTGGCGCGCATCAGGCCGTGGATTCTTAGCCTGGGCATGTTCTATGGCAGTAAGCACCATGTCGATTTCACGATCGCCATTCGAGTGGGTGGCTGTCTGGAATCCCGCGTCGTGCATGGCTTGAAATGCTGAATCGAGCCTTTCCTGAGAGCGGGCAGGCGGAATACCGTAGTAGTCTGCCCTGTCGGAATATGGCTCTGAGAGCCAGCAGGTACGGCCGCTAAGCGAGTTGCCGTGAAAAACCTTGATCGATGTTATGCGCAGATGATCATCGCCGAAGCCGCTTTTTATACCAGCAGCTTTAAGTGAAGGAACGTTGGACTCAGAAAACATGAAGGCCATACGGATGGGGGCACCAGCAGCGCGCACGGCATCATACAATCGGAACGATTGAGGGCTTCCACCGGCTATACCGATGCTGGTAATACCTACTCTCGCATAGTTGCGGAA
The DNA here is from genome assembly GCF_049056765.1 of Chitinophaga sp. 30R24. Lineage (NCBI taxonomy): Bacteria > Pseudomonadati > Bacteroidota > Chitinophagia > Chitinophagales > Chitinophagaceae > Chitinophaga > Chitinophaga sp. 30R24. The sequence goes on along the minus strand of NZ_JBJGXX010000008.1, from coordinate 148,208 downwards.
ACACTCGAGATAACCCTCTACCTGGGCATCAAACGGAATACGCGGTTCGGAACCGTTACCCATACCTCTCAACAACCGACTCGCAGATTCCTCGATGATGCCATTTGGCGTGCCATCGGGATCGCGGCCTAAAGAACCGCCGGGAGGGTCCTGTGTGTCTTTGGTGATACCTGAAGCCTTCAGGATATACGAATTGACAACGGTGATGTGCCCTGACGAGTGGGAAATTGAGATAGGGTGCTCAGTGGAAACCTTGTCAAGATCATACCGGGTTGGGTGTCGGCCTAACTTAGTATCCTGATAGCGCACACCTCTTACCAACTGGCCGGGAGGCGTCTTGTCTGCCTTAGCTTTTAATACGGCAATAAGCTCATCCATGTTATGGACTTTCTCAGGACCAAGCCAGGGAACGTAATAAGGTGAGTTTTCGTCGTAGACACCGGAGGGGTGGAGGTGAGTATCGTTGAATCCGGGAGTAACTGTCATCCCTTTAAGATCGATAATCTTCGTGGATGGCTTAGCCATACGGCGGATTTCGGCGTTCGTCCCAATCGCAGAGAAGCGGCCGTTAGTGACAGCGAAAGCTTCTGCATAGGGACGAGCGGGATCCATAGTAATTACTGTCCCGTTAATATAGATTACGTCATCACCGCCGAAACGCACTACGCTTGTTGCCCATGAGTTGTGGCTTAACAAGAATACTGCTAGCGTGAATAGTACGAATTGAGTTATGCTTTTCATTTATCTGATATCTGTTTATTTTATTATTAATTGCCCCATGGATTTGGTACTATATTAGAGTTCGCGTCTATTTCCACGATCGGAATCGGCAATATGCACCTGAAGTTATTCCAGTCAATTACTTTTGCGTAATCTGGCAAAAACATTTTGCTTTCTGCATCATCCGCCCTGAAAATTGTCAGGCCATTTCTCAACAGATCGAATGCACGATGCCCCTCACCGAAAAGTTCTTTTCGTCTTTCTTCCAATACTTTTTCCAGCGTAACCACGTCTGTAATGCTTTTCGCGGGATTTTCCCTCTTAACGATTGCATTAAGATAGCTCACAGCTTTATCGTTCTGATCACCCAGTTTCGCAGCTGCTTCGGCAGCATTAAGATATGCTTCCGAAAGACGGTAAAGCGTTACATTCGATTCTGTTGGTGCGCTGCCACCATTGGTATATTTAAGTATAAACGCTGGAAAAGCACTTGCATAATTAACTCCTTTACGCAGCATGGTGAGTCTCACATCATTCGGATCAGCACTCAACAGGTTGTAGAACGACTGTGTCAGTCCGATTTCGTGATATGCATTCGATGTATTTGCTGCACACCAGTTGGGGATGCCATCTGAACCGGTATTTTGCGCGGCGTTGTTAACAATTTCAAAAAGGCTCTCGGTAGAATACTTTGTTTGCCATTGCGTCGGGTAATTGGTGTTTGTATAGAGGGCATAACCTGCTGCCTGTGCTCCAGTGATGCATTCTTCTGCTTCACGCAGCGCATTTACATTGTCACCCTTGTAGAGGTACACCCTGCTGAGCAATAATTTTGCTGCCCATCTGTTGAAACGCGCACGGGAAGCGGTTCTGTCTGTTGATAATAACGGAATGGCAGCCACTAAATCGGGAATTATCACTTGTTCATAACACTCGGCAACAGTGCTCCTTACAGGTTTAGCGTCAGCTGCCAGGGGGCTTGTTACGATGCAGGCGCCCAGGGAAGCTCCGTTGTTTTTCAAATAAGGATATCCGTATACCCTGCAAATATCGAAATGTGCCAGCGCCCGCGCCATAAGCGCTTCGCCCTTAATATAATTGCGCTCTGTCGTTTGTGCCGGCGTAACTTCAATATGGTCTATCAACGAAAGGAGATTGTTGGCAAGACGTATCACCGCATATGGTTGACTCCATAACTCTGAGGGAGCATTTTGCGGGTTATAATCATAACGATAGGTTGCACCACTACGCGTACTGCTATTTCCCCATGTCCGTATATCGTCGCCGCAGATGTCGGCATGCCACATCATTCTTCCCCCATAATAACTGGAACGTTGCATCTGATAATATACGCCGTTAATTGCCGAACGGGCATCTGTAACAGTTTTAATAGCGACACTCGATTCTATTTTGTTGCTGGGGAGCAAGTCCAGCCAATTCTTTCCACAGGATGAAAGAATAATCATCATCACTGCGATCAATAGTTTATTATAAATCGTTTTCATCTGTGTATATTTTAAAGAGTTAGATTGATACCAAAAGAATAAGATTTTAAAGGCGGAGTATTGTACCACATTGATCCATCATCTGGTACTTCAGGATCATACCCCTTGTATGCAGCGAGTGTCCAAAGGTTTTGTCCGGTGAAATAAACACGCAGTTGGTTTACCTTCATTGCATTGGTCCATTCCTTAGGCATGCTGATACCTGCAGACAAATTTTTTAGCCTGATATGGTCAGTAGAGTGGATTCGACGGGAATTGTGATACGCTCCCATACTGTAGGTGGTTGAAGTGCCGGGTATCCATGCTTCATATTGGGCATTGTCGCCTGGTTTTTTCCAGCTATCTCTGTAAAACGTTGGAATCTGATTGATGAGCGCATCTGCAGCTCCGCTGTTCTCTGTTTTATCGCCAGCCCTGTCATACGAATATCCTCCCAGTGTAGATGAAAAAGTAAAACTGAGGTCTAATAACTTCCACTTGAAATTGTTCGAGAATCCTATAATAGCTGTAGGGAACGGCGATTTGTAAGGAATACGGGTCGCTTTACTGCCATCGTCTGTCACGGCACGATTAATTGTCCCGTCCGGAAGTTTATTGTTCATGAAAAACATGGCACGGCCATTTTCCGGGTTAATATGCGAGAACTCAATCACATAGTATTGATACAGCGGAAGCCCTTTTCTTCGAATCGTATAGGAACTTATTACATCTGCATCAGTACCATCCATTTCTAGTATCGCATTTTTATTGTGCGAGATATTGAACTGCGTATTCCATGTCAAATCTTTCCTTTTGATATTCTGCGTATTTACGGTAAATTCAACACCCCTGTTTCTCATACTGCCGATATTGGTTGTGTAGGAAGAGAAACCAGTTGTCCGTGAAACTGGGAGATTCATAAACAAGTTCTTCGTGGTTCTGTCATAAAGTTCAACAGTCAGGTCAACCCTGTTTTTGATCGATAAATCAAGCCCTGTATTCAAAGTATAGTTACCTTCCCACACCAGCTTTTCATTGGCAATATTACCTGCCATCAATGCTGTGCCGCCATTATATGAATTTGTTGAAGCAAGACTTAAATAAGAATATGATCCAGAAGGTCTATTGCCATTGACGCCATAAGAAACGCGTAATTTACCGTTTGTGATAAGATCACTGATGCTTTTCATGAAATCTTCCTCTGTAAACTTCCATCCGGCAGAAACCGACCAGAAGTTACCCCACCGGCTACTAGGATGTAATCGTGAAGTACCGTCGCGACGAAAACTTCCTCCCACATAATATTTGTATTTCCAGTTATAATTCGCTCTCGAAATATAAGACACCATTCGATCCTGCGAAAAATATCCGCCGACACTTACCGGTACTGAACCGTTACCGATCTCGGTATAGTCGTAGTTTAGGAAGCCTGTTGCCTGACCATTCAAAGAATTATCATAGCTATCCATAACCTCAAATGCAAGCAAAGCGTCAAGATTGTGGTTATTGCCCAATGTCTTTACATAATTGACATTAGACGACCAAATCCTTCGGCGGTATTCATCATAGATTTTATCAGTCGTACCGTTAAGCGTTGGCTGGTTGGCATTTATCGGATGGTCCCACTTGTCGCCTCTGGATAAGGTAAAATCATAGCTATACGTTGATTTTAATGTGAGTTCCGGTAGTGGTGTCAATTCCATGTACATGGTATTGAACGCTCTTGTAACCTGCTGTTGGTTCTTGTTGTATTTATAAAATGGAACAATATTCCGGGATGTTCCGCCAATAAGAACGGTATTGAATGTGCCGTCCTTGTTGTATACGGCATCTGAAGGCGTATTTTTTATGAAGGCGGCATACATAGGCGAAGTATACCAATTCTCATCATATCCAAGGCCTTGTTTCATATCCGAAAACATCAGGTTATCTCCCAGACGGAGCCATTTTTTGGCGTCATATTTAACATTCACCCTGCCAGTATAGCGGTCGAGGTCCGCAATTTTCTGTATACCTTTTGAATTGGTATGGCTGAATGAAGTATAATAAGTCATCTTGTCTGACCCACCAGACACGGATAATTCCTGATTATTTTGCGAACCTTTCCTAAAAGCCTCTGTCCTCCAATCGGTCCATCCCGACCATGGCGCTACCGCCCAGCGTGGAATATCTCTGCTTGAATCGGCTTTAGCCATTCCATTGGCGTATGCTATTGCATCTGCCTCTGATAATTTGTTCACATACATACCTTGACGTACATAAGAATCGTATATGAATTGACGTCTTTCTTCTCCTCCCATTACCGGGCGATAGTTGTAGGCAAAATCAGAGCCACCGAAGTCGGATGAAAAACTTATCCTTGGCTTGTTTTTACTACCTTGTTTGGTGGTAATAAGAATAACACCATTAGCTGCTCTCGAACCCCATAACGACGCGGCGGCAGCATCTTTGATAATGGTGATGTTGCTGATGTCGGAGGGGTTGAGCGTTGACATAATTTCCGTTCCTCCTCCGAGGCTACCCGATCGTCCTGTACTATTGATGTCGCCCGAAATCACAGGAACACCATCTATTACCAACAATGGGCTGTTGGATGCGCTGTATGACCCATATCCCCTGACTCTTATGGTGGAAACACCACCCGGCTGACTAGAAGTGGTGTTTACGGCTACTCCGGGGGCATTGGCCTGAATCATGGAGGCCACAGTTCGATTGGGCATTCCTTCCGTATTGTCCGCTTTAATCATCGAAGTCGAACCGTCGCTGTGGAATTTCTTTAAATCGCCAAATCCTGTGACCACTACTTCGTTCATCTGTTGCAAGTCATTAGTGAGTTCGACATTAATAATACGTTTGTCGAGCACTGTAATATCATAAGTCCGGTACCCTATGTACGAAAATGAAAGAACAACATTGGTATTGGGGACATTGATGGAATACTTGCCGTCGACATTTGTGACCGTCACTATCTGAGTTCCTTTTACCGAGACATTTACGCCAATCAAAGGCTTTCCATCTGTATCGGTTACCTTACCAGACACGGTTATTGATTGTTGCTGTACCAACTTTACACTATCCATGCCTGTATTACCTGCAGCGAAAAGATTTGAGATATTTAGCCAGGTAAAAATCAGGTAAAATGGTACAATCTGGATAATTTTTCCAAATTCCTTTTTATTTATCATACTTATTAATTATATTTATTTTTTTATATGTTGGCTTCTATGAAAGATTAACAAGTGCTAATTTGTTCATCTAGGAGTGTTCCTCCACCTGTTTATGATAAAGCAAGAGAATATTTTTCATCAGCGAAAGATGGGATTGAATATTATCCAATTCATTTCCCAGATCGAATTTTAAGAACACCAAACGGTTCAGTTATGGGCAGGTAATGTAGCAAAGCGTTCACTCACCTTTATTATCGCTCATACATTGTTCAATAGGCTAGCTAGGCAGGATAATCTTTTTCTCTTGATTTCACATACCCAATACATAATGCTTATTTGTTTTTAAAAAATTATTTATTTGTACAACATTAACCATCCGATTAAATAATAAATTTGTCAAAGCCACCTTTAAGTTAGCCTCTATGGCTTCATAAGCATATATAGAGATAACGAACTATTGTAGTTTATCGAATACGAAAATACCCAGCTTATGAAATTTAAAGAATGAATGCATCATGAATAATGTATGAATATTCTGTGTTGTTTCATTATTTGACATTCATTTAATATTCACTTAATATTTACTTAATAACTAGTATTGTTACGTACAAAGGTTATATGAAAGTATTGTCAATATCGAGTTTGCCGGAACAGTTAGGGCAATAAAATTCCTGCTCTCATATTGCTATGAAAGGAAATAAAGGCATACGATTGCTGTCGCCGGGTGCCAGCGATGATATATTGCTCATATAATACATCAAAGAGCGTCTCATTAATAAATAAGGCGCTTTTTGATGTCCGCCACGCATATGCCGTTATTTGAAATAGTAATGATAGATTTCATTAACTTCGCCGCCGCATTTTGTATAAGCCTCTGTAAATGCCAACTATTTTTAATATACCGGCTTTATATTAGACATCCAGCGTAAGCAACAACATGCCACAGATTTTTCTGCGGCTTTTTATTTGTAACAGTTAATAAATCATGCATAGCCCGGCTTTTGAAAATTCAGTATTCTGCCCATTTAAGGATGCAGTATCAGCACATGCATTAGCTGCGGGGCTTACCTTTTCTGTGGATAATGAAAAGCATCCGCTTTGCATGTTGGCGGCAGAAGAATTACAATCGCATTTACGTCGTCAACAAGAGTGGAGCCATAACTTTGGCTTCACTGCAGATGTTGCTGGGGCCGTAATAGGAAAAATGTTTGGTGTATTAGTGGTACGAACATCCGCTCAACAACTCGGTTATTTGGCAGCCTTTTCTGGCAAACTTGCAGGAGGAAACCATCATACAGGATTTGTTCCACCTATTTTTGATGGTGTGGCAGCAAGTGGCTTCCTGAATGAAGGAATGACGCAACTAACGTATATTAATCAAAAAATCAGAAGTCTGGAGCAATTGAGCCAAGAGGACCATAAGGAAGAGATACAACGGTTAAAAGCACTGCGTAAGGATCATTCCGTTTCATTACAGAAAAAAATTTATGATCAATACCATTTCATTAATAAAGCTGGAATATCAAAGAGTTTGGTGGAGATTTTTGAAAACGCTGCTTATAAAAACCCTCCTGCAGGGGCAGGTGAATGTGCTGCTCCTAAACTCTTACAATATGCGTTCCGCCACCATATGGAACCCTTAGCGCTGGCAGAGTTTTGGTGGGGGCTATCTCCCAAGTCGGCTACCTGGAAGCATGGCCAATTTTACCCTCCTTGCCACGAAAAGTGCGCGCCAATATTGGCACATATGTTAACATAATCGTACTCCCGTTAAGGGGATACGCAACTCAAAAATTGTACAACGTAAAACAATCCATTCTTTTAAAGTAATGGCTTAATACCCGCAAGATCATGAAATTATAAGAGGTTGTATCAACAGCGATACAACCTCTTATAACCTCCGAAAACCTCCCACTACCAAGTTGATCACGCCGGTACCATACCATGTGGGTCAATGACAAATTTTTTCGCTGCTCCTTTATCAAAATCGTGATATCCCCTGACAGCATCGTTCAGGGTAATTACTTCTACATTAACAGCGTCAGCTATCTTGATCTTATTGTACAGGATAGCATTCATGAGTTGACGATGGTATTTCATTACCGGGCACTGACCGGTATGAATGGAGTGTGATTTAGCCCAACCCAATCCGATACGTATACTCAGGCTGCCTTTTTTAGCAGCTTCGTCCACCGCGCGGGGATCACCGGTAACATACAGCCCCGGAATGCCTAACTGTCCGCCTGCGCGGGTTACTTCCATAATGGAATTAAGTACGCTGGCGGGTTGTTCTACATTGCTGTCGTGGCCATGTCCTTTGGCTTCAAAACCCACACAGTCTACTGCGGAGTCCACTTCAGGAACACCAGTGATGGCCGCAACCTGGTCAACTAAAGAAGCATCCTTTTTCAGATCTATTACTTCGCATCCAAAGCTTTTAGCTTGTGCAAGCCTTTCATCGATCATATCACCTACAATAACTATGGCCGCTCCCAGTAAATGGCAGGAAGCTGCGCACGCCAGGCCTACAGGTCCGCCACCGGCAATATAAACGGTACTGCCTGGGCCTACGCCTGCGGTAACAGCGCCGTGGAAGCCGGTAGGGAAAATGTCTGTCAGCAAGGTGAGGTCTTTTATTTTCTCCATAGCCTGGTCGATGTCCGGAAATTTAAGGAGATTGAAATCCGCATAAGGTACCATCACGTATTCAGCTTGTCCGCCTACCCAGCCACCCATGTCCACATAGCCATAAGCAGCGCCAGGCCGGGTATCGTTTACATTCAGACAAATGCCTGTTTGCCCTGCCTTACAATTGCGGCAGCGGCCACAGGCAATATTAAATGGCACCGATACCAGATCGCCTACTTTAATAAACTCTACATCCCTGCCCGCTTCAATAACGAATCCCGTGATCTCATGGCCTAATATAAGGCCGGAAGGAGCGGTGGTACGACCCCGTACCATATGTTGGTCGCTCCCACAGATATTGGTAGACACGATTTTCAGGATGACTCCGTGTTCGCATTTACGGTCACCTAAAGCAAGGCGGGGATAATCAATCTCCCTCACTTCAACAACGCCAGGTTCTATATAGGCAACCCCATGATTCTGAGACATAAGATAATTTTTTATGTTATTGAATAGCATCGGCGCCAGCCTGCGCCACAATATGATCATTTTCTACTGCATCTCCCGATACACCTATTGCACCGATAATTTCTCCTTGCGCATTTTTGATTAACACGCCGCCAGGGAAAGTAATGAGTCCGCCGTTGGAATGTTCAATATTATAAAGAGGACCTCCCGGTTGGGATAGTTTTCCGATTTCGCCGGTAGGCATGTTAAAGTACCTTGCTGTACGAGCTTTTTTCTGCGCAATATCTATTGAGCCTAACCAGGAGCCGTCCATATGAACAAACGCAACAAGGTTGCTACCTGCATCTACAACGGCTATATTCATAAGGGTTTTGATTGCTACGGCTTTTGCTTTAGCTGCGGCAATAGCCGCTTCTGCCTGTTTTAACGTGATATTCATAATTGGTTTTTTGGGTGAAAGGAAACACTCAATGTTAGGCATATCTGTAGTAGGGTAATTGAACAATTGTCTTTATTTATATAACAATGCTATTTTTCTGTCGTTGCCAGATGAGAATTTATCGATAAATTTATAAGACAAAGGAAACAGGCGGTTTGCGTTTTTTGATCATTATAAAATATTTAATAATGAACCAGATATGCCACCTCGCACCAATTAACCTGAGTGATGCCACCTCCCTGGATACAATGGTAGAGCACCGCCGTGTATTTAACCTCCGGCATTGTGAGCTGAATATCTTTGAAACGCACCATCGTTGCCGTAATGTAGCCTTATCTTACAATGGACTCGTGGTTTCCAGTATGATGCGTGGTAAGAAGATGATGTCGCTTTCGGGTTCCAAAGAATTCTATTTTTTGCCGGGAGAAAGTGTGATCCTGCCAGAAGGGGTGTCTATGAAAGTAGATTTCCCCGAAGCAGATGAAAGACATCCTGTGCAATGTGCTACCCTGGCGCTCGACTGGGATATAGTGAATAAGCACCTCGCTTTCCTGAATGAACAGTATCCCAATAAGGAAACATCTTTTGAATGGAAACTAAACTTTGCACAGTATCATTTCTCCAATAACCAGGAGCTGGCCAGTAGTATTAATAAACTGATCAGTATTAGTATGGAAAGCGACCTGGCAAAAGATGCATTGGCGGACCTTTCCCTGAAATTTTTATTGCTGCGGATTATCCGGACACAAAACCTGGCTACTATCAATGATACCGCTATCCATAGTCATCGTTTTACACCGGCTGTACAGTATATAAAAGAGCATTTAACGCAAAAGATCAGTATCGATGTCCTGGCACGGGAATCCTGTATGAGCAAATCAGTTTTTTTTCAGGCTTTTAAAGAGCAGTTTGGGATTTCACCCCTGGAGTATGTGCTGCGGGAGAGAATCCAGCAGGCGAAGCAGATAATGGCTGATGATACACTGAGTATTACAGATGTGTGTTATCAGTCGGGGTTTAATAATCTGAATTATTTTATCAAATTGTTTAAGCGATTAGAAGGAGTAACCCCCAAGGAGTATCGGAAATGAAATATTGTACATTTTTAATCTGAAGAACATTTTTCCAAACTTCCGGGAAGCGTTTTTAAACTAAAGGAAAACAACTGGAAGATACCCCCTGCCGATGCCCGTTAGGTGTAATAAGTGGTATGTAAAGCGGTAAGTGCTAGCAGCTCATTGGTTACCCTGGCACGGGTAAGGGCAAATTTGAGAGCTTAGATCAGAATAGGCTAGTAGGGTTAAAAGATTCACCTAGGGATAAATTTATCCCCTATGGTCTATTTTTGTACCTATATTTATCTTTGTAAAAGAATAGATACAGTATGTACGAGAAAAAAATATCAGTTCCCCTGACATGTGGACTCACACTTACCAAAGAAGTATTGAATGGTAAATGGAAGGCCAACCTGATTTATGCAATATCGCAAAGTATAAAGCGGCCAAGCGATATTTTGAGAGCGATACCCGATGCCACCAAGAGGGTGCTTAATTTACAGCTAAAAGAGTTAGAGGAATATACTATTATTAGTAAGAAGATTTACCATCAGCTACCGCCAAAAGTTGAATATTCCCTAACGCCGTTAGGAGAATCGCTTATGCCGATTATTGAGGCGATGAATAATTGGGGCGAACATAACAGGCCGTTACTCGAACAGGTAATCGGTCGCACAGGTAATAATCATGAAGAGGTGGAACAAGGAATGTAAATAAGCCTGAGGTTGTAGTTGTTTGACTTTTCCTATTGACTATCAATCTGTTAATATTGGTAAAATATAAAAACAAATACAAATTATATAACAATCGATCTGGAAAAACACCTACTTTTGTAGCGAAATGAAAAAGTTCCTTACGCTCATATTAGCTGTCTTGTACATGGGGCCTTCCACCGGAGCTACCTTCCATATGCATTATTGTATGGGAAAGCTGGTTGGAATGGAGCTTTGGCATGTAGACAATAATAAATGTAGTAAGTGCGGCACCGAAGCTCATAAAATATGCGCTAAAAAGTGTTGTAAGGACGAGCATAAAACAGTGAAGCTGGAGAAAGATCAGAAAGCCACTGAAGATGCTGTTCACCAAATGCAGCTGATAGCCGTTGCTACTCCTGTTTCTTATATTGGGCTACCACAGGTGCATTTTGTTTCTGTGGTAGAAGCATATCCTATCTGTAATGCACCACCCCGAAGTGATAAAGTACACCTCCATATATTAAACTGCACTTTCCGTATCTGATTCCCACCTCTTCCAAGGCGTATCTTACTTTATTGGATCCCTTCATTTTATTCTTAGTCCGCCTGGTATTTAACGATAATAATTATTTGAACTGCTTTATAACGCATACAATATAGTATATGCGGGATAATTGCTGCATTTGTCTTTGAAAAAAACAGACATGGTACATCGCATTATTGAATGGTCATTGCGCAACAGGTTTGTTGTTTTAGGAATGGCGGCAGTATTGTTTGCCTGGGGGCTTTTTGCCGTGAAGAAAAACCCTATTGATGCTATCCCTGATTTATCAGAAAATCAGGTGATCGTATTTACAGAATGGATGGGACGAGCTCCGCAATTGATAGAAGACCAGATTACCTACCCGCTGGTAACCAATCTGCAAGGGCTTCCCCAAATAAAATATGTGCGCGGGACATCTATGTTTGGTATGAGTTTTATCTATATCATCTTTAAAGATAACGTAGATATTTATTGGGCAAGAGAAAGAGTGCTGGAAAGACTAAGTACTATCTCCCGTACACTGCCTGTTGGTGTTATACCACAGTTAGGACCAGATGGCACCGGTGTGGGACACGTTTTATGGTATACTTTAGATGCCCCTAATATGGATTTAGGAGAGCAACGGGCATTACAGGACTGGTATGTAAAATTTGCCCTTCAAAATGTGGAGGGGGTAAGTGAAATTGCTTCTTTTGGCGGATTCCAAAAACAATATCAGATCACAGTAGATCCTAACAAGCTACTCTATTATCGTTTATCCGTTGCTGAGGTCATTAATGCCGTCCGTACTAATAATAATGAATCCGGTGGACGAAAATTTGAATTGAGTGACATTGGATATATTATCAAAACTTCCGGTTATTTAAAGTCTATACAGGAAATAGAGAATATTCCTGTTAAAACGCAAAACAGTATTCCTATTCGGATAACCGATGTTGCTGCGGTGCAAATGACTGGCGAAACCCGCCTGGGCATATTCGATCAGGATGGCGCAGGAGAAAGGGTTGGCGGTATTGTCGTTATGCGTTATGGAGAAAACGCAGCTGCTGTAATAGATAAGGTTAAAGCCAAGATGAAAGAAGTAGCCAAGGGCTTTCCTGATGGTGTAAAGTTTGATATTGTTTATGATAGGGGGAAACTTATTCAGGAATCGGTTGATTCAATTAAACATACACTCCTTGAAGAAATGATGGTGGTATCTATTGTAGTAATCATTTTCCTTTTCCACTGGCGCAGTGCTTTAAGCATCATTATACAGATTCCCATTACACTGGCCGCCAGCTTCATTCTTCTGAACGCCTTTGGGATTTCTTCCAACATCATGTCGCTAACGGGTATTGCCCTGGCCATTGGGGTTATTGTAGACAATGGTATTATCATGAGTGAGAATGCGTATAAACATTTGGCCGAAAAGTATGCCCAGTGTGAAGAACAGCAAAAAAACACACAACTATGAACTGGCTAAAAAATAAAATGAAAAAGTCACCGCAATGGATAACCGAAGAAGAGCGGTTAAAGGTAATAGAACAATCCAGTAAGCAGGTGTCCCGTGGGGTGTTTTTTGCTACGATCATTATCATTACTTCTTTTCTGCCGGTATTTATGCTGACAGGCCAGGAAGGCAAGCTATTCCATCCACTGGCATACACGAAAACATTTATCATGATAGTGGATGCCTTTTTGGTAATTACGCTGGCTCCAGTGCTGATCTCTTTCTTTATGAAAGGGAAATTCAGACCGGACCATGATAACCCGGTGAACAGGGTGTTGGAACGAATTTATGAACCCGTGATAAAAGGCGTACTAAAATGGCGTAAAACTACCATAGCAATCAACATTATTGCGCTGGTGATCACCATTCCCTTGCTAAAAAGTCTGGGTAGTGAATTTATGCCACCACTTGATGAACAAAGTATATTGTTCATGCCTGTTACACTACCTGATATTTCCAATTCAGAAGTAAAGCGCATTTTACAGGTGCAGGACAAGATTATTAAATCTGTCCCGGAGGTAGACAAGGTATTAGGTAAAGCAGGACGCGCCAGTACGGCTACGGATAACTCGCCTATCAGTATGATTGAAACTATTATTATGCTGAAGCCCAAAGCGCAGTGGCGCCCGGGTAAAACCAAGAAAGATATTATCAATGAACTGGATGCTAAATTGCAAATTCCCGGTGTTGTTAATGGATGGACACAACCCATCATCAACCGTATCAATATGTTGGCAACGGGTATTCGTACTGATGTTGGTGTAAAAGTATATGGACAGAACCTGGACACTATTGCAGCTGTATCCGAACGGGTAAAGAATGCACTCGAAGGTACACCGGGCATCATGGATTTATATGTGGAGCCAGTTACAGGAGGTAAATACCTGGATATTGATATCAAAAGATCGGAGCTAGCGCGTTATGGCCTGAGTGTAGATGATGTAAACCAAACAGTAGAAACTGCATTGGGTGGTGCACCTATAGGAAATACCATTGAAGGCCGGCAACGGTTTTCTATTAGTGTACGTCTGGCGCAGGACTACCGTAATAGTGTAGAACGTATCAGGCGTATCCCACTTATGTCACCGTCCTTTGGTGAAGTACCGTTATCATCCGTAGCCGACGTTGATTTCAAAGATGGCCCACCAATGATTGCTTCCGAGAACGCTATGCTTCGCGGTGCCGTTTTATTCAATGTACGTGGCCGTGACCTGGGAAGCACTGTAAAGGAAGCCATTAACAAAATGAGCGATGCTAAGGGTATTTTGCCACAAGGTTATTATGTAGAGTGGAGTGGTCAATATGAAAACTTGATACGGGGTCAGCAAACGCTGATCTGGATTGCACCTGTGGTATTGGCGATCATTTTCTTTTCCCTATATTTTGCCTTTAACTCCATCCGGGAAGCAGTCCTTAGCCTTATTACCATTCCTTTTGCTTTAATCGGCGGCGCCTATATGATTTATTTCTGGGGCGTGAATTTGTCTGTTGCAGTGGCAGTAGGCTTTATCGCATTATTTGGTATAGCAGTGGAAACTGGTATTGTAATGGTGATATACCTTAATGATGCTATGCTGCAGCTGGTGAAGCAAAAAGGAAATTCTGCTGAAACGATTACTAAAGAAGACCTGCGTACACAGGTGATCTACGGTGCCGCGAAACGTTTACGCCCTAAGCTGATGACTGTTTGTGTATCACTATTCGGCCTCGTGCCGGTACTATGGTCCAGCGGTGTTGGTACAGATGTGATGAAGCCCATTGTGTTGCCAATGATTGGTGGCGTACTTACGTCTTCCACTCATATTTTACTGGTGACACCGTTGATCTTCTTATTATCTAAAGAGTATGAATTACGTAAGTACGGAAAATTGCAGATCCATGAAGTACATCATTAAATATATAGTATGGTTGCTATTACTGATGCCTGTGCAATTGCTTGCGCAGCAGATACCTGTATTGCCTTTAGATAGCATATTACTTCGAATTGACCGTAATAATATATTACTGCAAACATACGGGCTAAGAGCAGAAAGTTATCAATACAGTGCCGACGCTGCTACCGCCTGGATGGCACCCATGGTAGGGATAGGAACGTTTATGACGCCATACCCCGGCCAAAAATTGATAGACGACAGGGACAAGGGCAGCCTGATGCTGCAGCTGGAACAAGATATTCCCAATCCTGCCAAACTGAATGCAAAGAAGCGATACATTGCCTCTCAGAGTAATATTGAACGTGCTAACCGGGATATTACGCTGAATGATTTTAAGGCCCAGGCGAAACGTCTTTATTTTAGTTGGCTGATCGCAGAACAACGTATTACCGTATTAGAGGAAAATGCGAAAATTCTGGTGATGATGAAAAAAATTGAAGAGGTCCGGTACCCATATAATCAATCACAATTAAGCAGTGTATATAAAGCTACTGCAGCGATTGAAGAAAACCATAACAGGATTCATTTGCAGGAGGGAGCCATCGCTAAGGCAAGATCATGGCTCAATAGCCTGATGAATGCGCCGGGCAATCAGGATTTTGAAATAGACGCTTCTTATTTGCCTGATTTTGTAGCGGCGCCATCTTATGATACTGCCTCACTGGCGGCAGTTAGAAAAGATGTGTTTAAAATGGATCAAAGTATCCATTCTATGGAATTGAGTGTAGAAAGCATGAAGCGGGAGAAGAAGCCTGATTTTAAAGTACGTTTCGACCACATGAAACCACTGGATGGCATGATGCCGAATGCTTTCAGTGCCATGGGTATGATAAGCATCCCTATTGCCCCGTGGTCATCCAAAATGTATAAGTCTGGTATAAAGGCCATGCAATATAATGTTTTGGCAATGGAAAAGGAGAGGGCTGCTATGTTGCAGGAAACACAGGGCGTATTGTATGGTATGCAGTATGAGATAGTATCTATGCAAAAGCATATTGCTGCTATGGAAGAAAAAATTATCCCTGCTTTACAGCAAACACTTGATGTCAATTTTCTCAATTACCAGGAGAACAAACTGGCATTAACCAATGTGATCGACTCATGGGAAGCACTTACCATGATGCAGTCGGATATACTGGACGAAAAATTAAAACTCTACGAAATGATAGTGGATTATGAGAAACAGTTATATCGTTAAAATATTATTTGGGGCAGCTATTGCTTTAATAGGGCTCGCTGCCTGCAAAAGCAAGCCTGATAAGGAGGCGCATGCTGATCATAAAGTTGGGCACCTCTATACCTGCCCTATGCATCCGCAAATAATCAGGGACAAGCCTGGCAAATGTCCTATATGTGGAATGGACCTGGTATTGAAAGACGCTAATAAGGAATTAGTTATTGACAGTAGCATTGCCAGATTGACAAAGCCAGTGAATACACAGGTAATTGCTACTATTCCTGCCATTAGTCCTGAAAGTAATACCCGCATTTATTCATCTGAGGTGAGTGGTGTTATTACCTATGATACCCGGAACCAAACCAGTATCTCCAGTAGAGTAGGCGGGCGTATAGAAAGATTGCTGATTAAGTATAATTATCAGCCGGTAAGAGTGGGACAGCTTATTATGGAAATTTATTCACCGGATCTTGCAGCTGCTCAGCGGGAGCTACTCTATGTTGCAAGGAATACTGATAACATGCTTCCACAGGCTAAGCAGCGGTTACAGTTGCTGGGGATGCAACCTGCTCAGATTAACCAGGTGTTGAAAACCGGGAATATATTATATCGGATTCCTGTGTATAGCAACAGCAGTGGTTACATCTTGGAGAAATCTGCTACAGCTGCCAGCCCCATCATTTCACCCGCTCCTGTTGAAGGTGTTGCAATGGGAGGAATGGAAGAGAATGTACAAGTGGTGGGCGCAGTGCCGGCCACTCCTGTTGCCTCACCGGTGTTGCTCAGAGAAGGGCAGTATGTAAATGCAGGGCAGTCACTATTCACGATTTATCAGGCTAAAGACCTGATTGCGGAATTTGCTTTTCCGCCACAACTGGCTGCCAGAATAAAGAATGGACAAAAACTACTGTTTTATCCTATCATTAATAATAAGGCCTTGCAGCCAGGCAATATCGGTTTGATTGAACCGGCTTTCCGTAATGGGGAAAATTTCACATTGGCAAGGGTTTATCTGGATAATAATAATTATCAGGTAGGGCAGTTGCTTCGTGCAATTGTTCCTATTGTTTATACAGAAGGATGGTGGCTGCCTAAGAAAGCAGTCTGGCGGTCAGGAAATAAGTCCGTTGTTTTCAAAAAGGAAAATGATGGATATGTTCCGGTGGCTGTGCAAACAGGTGTAGAAACAAAAGACATGATACAAGTAATTACGGATATCGGTGATTGGAAAGTAGCGACTAATGCGGCTTACCTGGTTGATAGCGAGAGTTTCATTAAAGCAAAAAAATAAAATGCAACAATAACAATATGGAAAGGAAACGATTTATAAGGACAGTTGCGTTTGTTTCGTTGATGCCAGTACTGTTGTTGGCTGCCTGCAAAGAAACAGCCAGGAAAGGTGTATCAGCAGATGGCAAGAAACAAACTTACACCTGCCCCATGCACCCGCAAATAGTTCAGGATAAGCCAGGTACCTGTCCTATATGTGGAATGGACCTTGTTCCATTTGACAAAAATAATAAAGAAGCCTCGCTTACATTGAGTGAGAGCCAGATAGTGCTGGGGAATATCACTACAATGGCAATAGATATAGGGACTTTATCAAACTTTAAACAGCTGAACGGCCGGTTGGTATCTGATCCTGAAAAAACAGCCGTTATTTCGAGCAGGGTGCCGGGCCGCATAGAAGTATTATACGTAAAGGAAACAGGTGTAAAGGTGAACAAGGGCCAACCTTTGTATAAAATATATTCTGAGCAGTTAGCTTCTTTGCAACAAGAATATCTGCTTGCTGTTGCTCAGGTAAAACAATTCCCGGAAGATGTCCGGTTTCAACAAATAGAAAAAGCGGCACGGCAAAAGTTGGTTTTATACGATCAAACAGATGCGCAAATAAACCAGTTGCTTCAGTCGAAAAAGGTGAGTCCTTACATCATTTATCCGGCAACTGTTAGCGGAGTGGTGTCCGAACTATCCGTATCAGAGGGGCAATATGTATCAGAAGGCGGAGCTATTATGCGCTTGGAAGGCTATCAGCAATTGTGGGTAGCAGCAGATGTTTACCCGGCAGAGGCATCTGCTATTCATATAGGTCAATCTGTTAAAGTATTGGTTGCGGGTTGGGAAAACGAGCCACAAACAATGACCATCCAGTTCATCAACCCGTCTTTACAAAGTGGCAGCCAGTTAATGCAGATAAGGGGCACTGTTCCTAATCCGGATAATCGCTGGCAGCCGGGATTACAGGCCGGTGTTTTATTGCCGGTGAAAAGTAAAGGAGATGTACTGAGTTTACCAGTAGATGCAGTAATAAGAGATGGCAAAGGCTCGCATGTTTGGGTAGAAATAGCCAGAGGGAAATTTGAGCCACGCATGGTAGAATTAGGCATGGAGAGCTTTAATGCTGTGGAAATTACCAATGGCTTAAAGGAAGGAGATAAAGTGGTGGTAACAGGCGCCTATTTATTGTATTCAGAATATATCCTGAAAAAAGGATCTGACCCTATGGCAGGCATGGTAGGTATGTAGAACATAATTATTAATTTCTCTCATCAATTAAAAAATCAAACAAATGAAACCGATAATTAAGTGGGCAATACTAGCATTGATAATTATTTTTTTTGCAGCATGTGGTGGCAGTAACACAGGAAAGAGTGAAAACAAAGATACTGCAAGCACCAGAATGGATGAAAACAGTATTTCCGTGGCAGTTATTCAGCTGAAAGATGATAAGCTGAATGCTGTTTATCAACATTACGTGCATCTGACAACAGCGCTCATCAACGGAGATGATGTTGAAGCCAAAATAGCCAGCAATGCGATAGAAACAGGAGCCAAAGAGATCGCAGGCGGTAAAGGAATAGAGATGGCTGCCGCTAAAATAATTGCTGCAAAAGATATTGAAGAACAGCGGGCTGCCTACTCGTCTTTGAGTAGTGACTTTATTTCTCTCGTGAAGAAATCGGGACTAAACAGTGGTGAGTTATATGTAGATTTCTGCCCCATGGCCATGAATGACAAAGGTGCTTACTGGCTGAGCGAAAATAAGGAAATAAAAAATCCTTATTTAGGTGAAAAGATGATGACATGCGGGGATATAAAAGATAGTATCAAATAACAATGCCATGGTCATTGAATTGATATATTATAAGGAGAGAATATTGTTGCTGCATAACCTTATAGCGCAATATATAGAAAACATTGCCAGAAGCCTAAGGAAATTGTTAAAAAAGTGATTTTTTGCATTTTTTTCATTGCAAAAAATCACTTAATCGAAAGTAATCCACAGCTACCTTTGCAACGCAAAATAATGTATGGATTTGTAACCTTATGTTTTTATCCAACTATAAAGAGCAAAAGTTGTCAAAAAGAGGTTTAACTCATTATGTAGACATTAAAAATTGGAGGGCTGCTGTAAAATATCCCTCAGGTAACCCAGGATCATATCTACATCGTAAGATGTTCCTGCTAAAAATGCGCTTTAAATAAATATGGAAAATATTACATTAAAACCAACCTGGTATATCAATGATGCCGCTTTCGACTGGCTGTATCCGGAAAGGATACAACAGTTGTCAAGGGGGCACTGGACCCCAATGGAAGTAGCAAGAAAAGCGGCTAAATTTTTAGCTGCCGGAACTGGAAAGAAGATCCTCGATATCGGAAGTGGTGTTGGTAAATTCTGCCTTATTGGAGGTTATCATTTTCCGGAAGCAACATTTTATGGTGTGGAACAGCGGAAGGAATTATATCATTTTGCGTTGGCCGCCAAGGAACTTACTGCCTCCGGGAATGTAAATTTCATTAATAGTAATTTTACGCAGATTGATTTGGAAGATTATGACCACTTCTATTTTTACAATGCTTTTTTTGAAAACCTGGTTGATGAAGGGCAGATTGATCAGCAAATCGAATATTCCACAAGCCTGTACAATTACTATTCGCGTTACATGTTCAATGCACTGGAGGATAAGCCTAGCGGTACCAGGTTAGTGACATTTCATAGTTTAGAAGATGAAATACCGCCGAGCTACCAGTTAGTGGATGCCACGGTTGATTTTCTATTAAAAATGTGGATTAAAAGATAACATCAGTTAATCAAAATAATAAATGATGAAGGTAGAAAAATTGGTGCCGGTAGTAATAGAAGAGTTGAAGGTGGCGCAGGATAACAATCACATAGAAAAAATTATATCAGCAGCAATTGCCGATATTGAGCGTAATGCAAATGCAGACACGGTTAAACTTTTTGTTTTGCAGTTACGTACGTGGCTTGAAAATTTATCGCCGCTTGATTGGGACAGTACTCAATGGGGATGCTTACGTTATGCGTTTATATTCCTGCAGAACTATTCGATAGTTGAAGTGGATAAAAATTGATTACCCAGATCTGGCCTAATGTATCTGAATAAATAGCCATCAACGTTTATTCATTAGAAATTTCAATTAATTTATTCACATTCAGGACTATAATTTTTCGCCCTTTTGTTGCTAAAATTCCTGCTTCCTTAAATTCGGTGAGTACTCTAACTACATTTTCCCGGGCGGTACCTACCAAACTGGCCAGATCCTCCCTGCTAATATTTATTGCTATTGGCATGCCTTCAACAAAATTTACTTTATATTTTTCCCGGATAACAATTAACTGAATCGCCAGCCGTTTTCGCACTGTTTTTTGAGCAAACATTGTCAGGCTGTTGGCCAGTACTGCAAACTCATGGCTTAAAGCCTTGAGGAGCCTGCTATTTAATACGGAAGAACGTTCTATTGCAGTTAAAAAATCTTCTTTAGGAATAAAAGTGATAGTGCTCTCTTCCATAACAGCTGCTGAGTCCGGATAGCGATCCCCCGAAAGGATGGCATGATACCCGATCAGTTGACCTGTATTGGCTATATAAATAATTTGTTCTTTTCCCTCATTGTCTACTTTATACTTTTTAACCTTCCCCTTGCTGATATAAAATATTCCAGAAGGGTATGCTCCTTCCCGAAATATGACTTCATTTTTTTTATAAATCTGTTCGCTTTTGTGAGCAGTCAGCAGTTCATAATCGGCAAGAGGTAAGTCGGCAAAGATGGACTCACTTTTAAAATCCCAATTATCTATTGGAAAAATTCCCTTGATACTCATATCTCCCAAAATTAAGGCTTTTAAAATTGAAAAAAATCACTTTCTGGACTGTTAAAACTTACCGCAAAGAGATGAATAGAGAGATACCTTTGCAGGATGAATTTGGCAACACCACCTTTTTTATCAGGCCATCAGGACAAATGGTTTCATTCGGATACTCACTTTCACCATCTTTACCCCCTTTATATACAAGCATTGGCGCAAAAGCATTGGACTCCCTTGAGCGTGGTTAAAAAAGTGTCTGATTTCCTGGCCGTTGAGCCAGGTGTAAAGATCCTGGATATTGGTAGCGGATCAGGTAAGTTTTGCCTGGGAGGTGCCTATTATAACCCGGAAGCTTTTTTTTATGGAATTGAGCAGCGCAATGATCTGATATTTTATGCTACCATTGCGAAAGAAATGCTTGGTTTTAATAATGTCAATTTCATGCATGGCAATATCATCAAGCTTGATTTCCGTCAATATGACCATTTTTATTTCTTCAACTCCTTTTATGAGAACCTTCCCGGTACCTATAAAATAGATAATAAACTTACCTATTCAAGGTATTTGTATAATCATTATAACCGCTATTTAAGTAGTCAGTTAAAAAAGATGCCCGTGGGTACAAGGCTTGCTACATATCATTGTTTAGAGGAGGAGGTACCGGAGGGATATAATTTAGTGGGTACAGATGTAGATCTCCTGCTGAAGTTCTGGATTAAAGGCTAGCGCTTGTCCTGTATTCTTATACATTTCGATGGCACAACGTAGCTATTTTTCACAGTCTGCTATATGACTTATCTGCCAGTATCGTTTCACTTCTTTCAATTGCCTTGGTGAAAGTGGTGACTACATTGGCTTTTCCTATACTGAAAAGCAAGCGCGATTTTTTTAATTCTTCATATACTTTCCCATCCTGTACTTCAGATAAGATGAGCTTTGTTCCCCGGTGCTTCATATCTCTATTTACATCTTTCAGGGTTTGAATACCTGTTGCATCTATTATAGGAACTTGTCTCATCCTGATGATTAATACCTGGAGCTTACCTTCAATAATTTTGCTGGCATCTTTAAATTTGTAGGCTGCACCAAAAAATAAAGGACCAGTAATTTCAAATACTTCTACACCCGCAGGTATGGTAAAATGATTAATAGATAAAGGGTCACTGTCTGATTTATCACCATTTAACTGTTTGGTCAGCATGCTAACATTACTGAACCGGGCCATTTTTCTCACGAAAAGGAAGGTAGAAAGTATTATTCCGATTTCAATGGCTACAGTAAGATCAACAATAACGGTAAGCAGGAAAGTTACTATTAATACTGCCGCATCACTATGGGGCCCCTTTGTTATAGCGATGAAATTTTCCCATTCACTCATGTTGTAAGTTACTACAACAAGAATACCTGCTAAAGTGGCCATAGGTATGAGCGCAGCCCATTTGCCAACAAAAAGCATGATCAGAAGCAGTGTTAATGCATGAACAATGCCCGCAATAGGTGTGCGGCCACCGTTCTTAATGTTAGTGGCTGTTCTTGCAATTGCTCCTGTAGCAGGAATACCACCAAAGATGGCTGAAAATATATTGGCAACCCCTTGCGCAACCAGTTCTATATTGCTTTTATGTTTACCACCAATCATTCCGTCAGCAACAATAGCAGAAAGTAATGATTCAATACCACCCAGTAATGCAATCGTAAAAGCAGGCTGTATTAATTGTTGAATCGTGCTAAAATCAAGATGAGGGAAAGTAGGTGAAGGTAAAGAAGTGGGAATGCTTCCAAATCTGCTGCCAATTGTTTCTATGGGTAAATGTAATAACGCGGTGGCTAATGTTGAAAGAATAATAGCAACAAATGATCCCGGAATCTTATGGGTAACTTTAGGCCATAGAAAAACAACCAGCGTAGTGAAAATGGCAATAAGGAGGGAATAATAATTGATGGATGAAATATTTTTACCATAAACGATCCATTTTTCAATAAAATCAGCCGGTATTGCTGTTATCTTCAATCCCAGAAAGTCTTTAATCTGCGAGGAAAAGATGACGAATGCAATACCGCTGGTGAAACCTACTATTAGAGGATAGGGAATAAATTGTATCACAGATCCCAGGCGCGCTATCCCCATAATCACAAGCATGATCCCTGCAATAAAAGTGGCTATAATAAGGCCGTTAACACCATGTTGTTGTACAATCCCATATACTATAACAATGAAGGCGCCGGTTGGACCTCCAATTTGAACCTTGCTACCTCCCAACGCTGAAATGATAAAGCCCGCTATCACAGCTGTATAAAGACCCTTTTCGGGTGATACGCCGGAAGCGATGCCAAATGCAATTGCCAGTGGCAATGCAACGATACCAACAATTAAGCCGGCCAGCAAGTCCCTTACAAACTGCGCGCGAGTATACCCTTTTAATGTTTTGAGTAGTTCAGGAGTAAACATATCAAGTACTTAAAACATGGACTGTAACAAACATTATGATTTCAATTGCTTTTTCAGATTTTCATTTGCACTCACGGCCTCCGGATCGTGGTATACATAAAAGTTCAGGTATACGGTCCTGGATAAACGCATCAGGATAGGCATCACCACTGTAAGTAAAATTCCATTAACAATAAGCCAATAATAAATACTATTATCTCTCCACGTTATACCAAAGATCAGCCAATACCAGATCAGATTAAATATAGAAAATAGTACGGCCAGTACATAGCTGATGTATCCAGTTCCATACCAAAATCCTATTTCCAGTTCTGTTCTCTGACTGCATGCAGGGCAATGGTCATGCATGTCGAGTACTTTCTTTAACTGATAAGGGTTATTGTTTTTAAATAACTGTCCTTCTCTGCACCTGGGGCATTTATTTTTTAAAATGCTAGTAATAAAATTTGATTGTTTCATCAAAGTGTTTTTCTGTTATCTTCAGTTACTATCAAATAGTCACTTTGGTTTGTATTAACCGCTGATAGGCTTCAGGTGATAGAAGGGGTTCCTGCGAACCGAATTTCATAGGAGTTACAAAAAATATCCAGCCTTTATCCTGCGGGCTCTCAATAATAAGGTTTAGATTTCCGGTGAGTTGTTGGTTTTGCCCCAGAAATTTGCAGTTAACAGGCGCATATACAGGGATAATTTGCTCTGCAGCATGGATTTCAGCAATTAATGTTCTTTTTTCAATAATGCCTTTTATATTAAACCATTTTATATTTGTAATCGTTTTAATTCCTTTAAGTCTATATGCAGAAATCCCAACAAACCCAACACTGCCATTACAATCAATCCACTCATGGTTTTGGGTGAAATTGATTCTTGGACGAGAAATAATTGATACTTTCATATTGCAAAGGTACCTTTGAAGGGGCTTGGTTTTACTGATACTTTTCAATTAAAAAGCTGCAAAAAATCACTTTTTCTATTAATTAGTCAATTTATGAGTTTAGCTGGTCTGTTTCCGATTGATAAATGGAACTTCAAGTCAGCGTCTATTTTAAATAATCTGCCTGGTGATGAATATGCCTATCTCTGCTCCAATATGCTGGAACAACGATACAGTAAAGGGGAAGTTATATTCAGGGAGGGAGGCGCTGCATCCGGTATTTTCTTCGTTAAAAAGGGGAAGGTAAAAAAATATAAGGTTGATAAAGCAGGAAAAGAACAAATTATATACGTTGCTAATGCAGGCGAACTAATAGGATATCATGCTATTTTAGCAGATGAACGTTATCCGGATTCCGCAGCAACTTTAGAAGAAAGCCTTATCGCATTCATTCCTAAAGAAGATTTTTTAGGCGCATTGGAAAAATCGACAGTTCTGCCTCGCAGGTTGCTTAAAACCCTGAGTCATGAGTTTACTGTTCTGACAAATAGTATTTCCGTTTTTGCGCAGCGATCAGTCAAAGAAAGGCTGGCTATTACACTTATTGTATTACGTGAGAAGTTTAAAGCGGAAACTTTACCTGGGGAAGAGATTATGATTAATATATCGAGGAGTGATTTGGCCAATATGGTAGGAACAGGGAATGAGAATATAGTGAGATTTTTGACGGAATTTAAAGCCGCTGGTGTGCTAACTACCTTAGGCAAAAAGATTTGCATCAATGATATAAGAGAACTGATTAAATTATCCGGTTGCGGTAATGAGTAATCACCTGTATTAGCTTCTTGTTAATGATGATGCCACAAAAAGGTGCCACCAGGATAATCCGGGGAACAAGAACCAATATTTATACAGATATCGTATCTTGCGGAATATATTTTTTAATAATAAGGGCTGGTAGCTGTAATGTAATTACAGCCAAAAGTAAAGACGATTATGGATTTTGGAGCCAACTGGCAGTTTTATGATCAACTGGATCTTTCCTTAACCCCTGATGAGTGGATCACCAAAGAGGTACTAAAAGGAATACCAGGGGAAAGCACTTTAAGAATAGGTACCTCCGGGTGGAGTAGAAAAGAGTATGCGGGTACGTTATATCCTAAGGGTATACGGGAAGCAGGGGTATTAACAGAATACAGCCGGATATTCAACTGTGTGGAATTAAATGCCACTCACTATAAAATCTATGGCCCTGATGCTGTCCGCAAATGGGTGGAAAAAACCAGAGGCCGCGATTTCAAATTTTGCCCTAAGGTGCCGCAGGTAATAAGTCATCACAGTACCTTGTTAAACGCCGGAGAGGAAACGGCTGCCTTCCTGGAAGGTGTGCGTGCGTTTGAAGATCAGTTGGGCCCTATATTCCTGCAACTAAGCGAATATTTTTCTCCTGTACGCAAACAAAACCTCTATAAATACCTGGAACAGTTGCCCAGAGATCTGAAGTTTTTTGTGGAGGTAAGACATCCGGATTGGTTTGGTATAGCCGCCGAACGCCGGGAGTTTTTTACTACCCTGCATCAACTTGGGATCGGTGCTGTAATTACAGATACGCCAGGTCGCCGCGACTGCCTGCACATGGGCCTTACCACTCCTGACCTCTTTGTGAGGTTTGTTACACAAGGAGGGCACCCATTGGATATAACACGCTTACATAAATGGAAAAAGCGCCTGGAGGAATGGCAACAAAGCGGGCTGCAGGAAATCTATTTCTTCCTGCATGTGCACGACGGTAAATTTGAAGCGGATTTCTACCGGGAAGTGCAGAAACTTTTCGGACTTACAAGTCAACAAACGCAAATGTCTCTTTTTTGATGAGCTACTCCAAGTTCCGGTTGTTAATATTTTTAATAGATGGATAGCAAAAAGTACATGTGAAATTAAACCGGTTGCCTATTGTGCAATCATGTTTTCATAAATTACTTTGCTGCCATATAAAAGACAAAGTACCGATGATAATACCACCAGTGTACTTTGTAAAGTTTTCGCATGCATTATTTTCTTGGAAAAAGGAATGCTGAATAGGCCCGCAGCCACTAACATGCCTACCACAGAACCACCTCCGAAAATCAAGAGATATAACAATCCGTTTATTGGTTCTTTAGTTTTAAGCATTACCATCACTACCAGGGCGCCGCTGCCGGCCAGTCCGTGCACAAGCCCTACGCCATAAGCAAGTGAATGGGCATGATGGTGTGCTGTTGAGTCTCTGCTATTATGTACATGCAGATGCTGATGAGTGCCATGGCCATCATGGGTATGCGTATGGGTATGCAGCAGTATCTTTTTGGTGACTAGTTTATATAACCTATACAATCCAAGCGTAATCAGCATGCCGCCTACAGTGGCTTCAAAGTAATGAAAATAATATGCTTTGATATTCATTCTAAAAGCAATCATCATCAACCCAATAACACAAAGTGTAGAGGTATGTCCCAATCCCCAGAATATACCATCTTTCAGGGCTTGTTTTATTTTATTGCGTTGAGATACGATATTACTCACAGCAAGGAGATGATCTGTTTCAAATGCATGCATGAAGCCTGCGTAGATAATGATAAATAAAGGAAAAGGAAGCATATATTTTGTTCTATATGAATTTCATAAATTATAAAACACAATCCGGTGATTTCCGGTATCGGCCACTACTAACTTATCTCCGGAAACGCTGATGGAAAAAGGCCAGTATAAGCGTTCGCTATGCTCTTTACCGGCTTCCAGGTGTTCTCCTATTGTCTCAAAATTTAAGTTGCCATAAAGATCTGTTGCCGGTTGATTATTTTCTACCGGAATAACTTTAAAGAAGAGTATCCGGCTGTTACCTGTATCAGCCAGCCATAACGCTCCATCCTGCATGAATATATCATAGCACCAACTTAAGGTATGGGCCTGCGGTGTTAAGCGATATTGATTTTGTCCGCCACTTTGCAGATCCGGTTGCCCGATAATGATATCAGCTGTTTGGGTAAAGGCATCCTGCCAGTTACGCCATATCAACGTTCTGTAATATTGTGTATCGCTGATTGCCAAAACACCTTCTGGGGAAACCTTTATGGAATAGGGCCACAGCGCATGTTCATGGTCATAGTCTTTTTCTTCAAAGCTATTTTTGCCGATTACCTTATCAGCCGCCTGATAATCTTTCACTGGGATAGTGTTATAAAATAATACTCTTCTATTGCCGGTATCTGCAATCCACAAGTGCTTGCCATCACTCCATACACCATAAGGCCAGTATAGGTTTTGTGCAGAAGCAACTGTTCCAACTCCGGCAACGTTCGGCAAGTTATGCTGCATATCTGGCTGTCCGATAACTACATCCGCCGGTTGTCCGTTCCTTACAGGGAATTGCTGCCATATCAATACGCGATGATTCCAGGCATCTGCTATGATCAATTTATTTCCGTTGCTCCATATACCAGACGGGTATAATAAAGTAGCACCGTTTATTTCTCCACCGGCATTCCGTTGAGAGTCCGTGATAGCCGATTGTCCTAATACAATATCAGGTTTTGCATAAGTAGTGGTGGGTATTTTATGCCAGATAAATACCCTGTTTTGCGCGGTATCGGCAACTATTAATTTGTTACCAGCGATGTGTACCCCTCTCGGTGCTAAGAAAGGGTTGCCTTCATCACCATAAAAAAATAAGTCGGCCTTATGTTTCGTTTGTGCATCACGGTTTTTATCTTTTATATTTATTGTCAGGTTTTCCATACAGGTTTCCTTTATTGTTGTTGCTTTGTGGGAATATGATGTTACGGTTATCCTAACTCAACATATTCTCGGCAATTGCTCACCGGCAAGCATATTGACGACTCTTCTGCCCCCAATGCTACTTTGCATGAGTACTTGTTTAGGATGCGCATCAACTACTTCACCAATGATCGCAGACATTTCTCCATGTTCCCATTCCTGCAATTTTTTCAAAAAATCATCTCCGATATTTTTATCTACAATGGCTACAAACAGTCCTTCGTTGGCAACATATAACGGATCAAGTCCCAACATTTCACAGGCGCCATATACTTCTTCCTCTACCGGAATACTTTTTTGAACAACATCAATTCCCAATTTGGTATCCCGGGCTATTTCGTTTAATACGGTTGCCAAACCACCACGGGTAGGATCTCTCAACAAATGTACCTGCTCACCGAATTCATTCAGTAACGCAGATACAATACCATTTAATGGCCTGGTATCGCTGGTAATAGTCGTTTCAAACTGCAGGCCCTGTCGCAGGCTCATAACAGCAATACCATGGCGGGCTAACGGACCGCTTAAAATAATTTTATCACCTGGTACCACCTGTTGAATAGCAATGTTTGTTTTTGTGAGTACGGGTCCAATACCGGTGGTATTAATGAAAATTTTATCGCCCTTTCCCCGTTCCACTACTTTGGTATCGCCGGTAACGACTTGAACACCGGCTAATTCACAGGCTGATTTTATACTTAATAGTATTTGCCAGAACTCCTTCATTGTTAATCCTTCTTCCAGGACAAATGCCAAGGATAAATATTTAGCTGTAGCGCCGCACATAGCGAGGTCATTAATCGTTCCATTCACAGCGAGATCGCCGATGTTACCACCCGGAAAAAAAACAGGTGTTACTACGAAGGTATCCGTACTCATGGCTACTTTTCCGCTGAGGTTAAAAATGGCGCCGTCATGTTTTTGATCCAACAGGTCGTTTTGTAGCAATTTTAAAGCGCCACTTTCCAATAATTGACTGGTTAATGTGCCGCCACTTCCATGACCTAAGGTGATCATATCAAAATCAAATTTGGGCATCGGGCATTGCAATTCCATTTTTATACTTTCAAGCATCGATTTGTATTGTGGATGAGGGGTAAATGTTGTTTGCCGTAATATGCACTCCGTTTTAATCGTAAACCGTTATGCAACGGCTGTATTATCTACCTGGAAAAAGTGATAATAGGCTACACAAGCGCCTTCGCTACTTACCATAGGAGCGCCTAAAGGCTTCGTTGGAGTGCATTTTTTTCCGAAATTGGGGCATTGATGCGGCTTTATTTTTCCTTTCATGATATCGCCAGACAGGCAAGTGGGATCTTCATGCGCTTCGTTTATGGTAATGTTGAACTTTTCATTGGCATTATAGGCATGATACTTTTCTTTTACTTCATATCCACTGAAAGGGATATTGCCAATGCCTCTCCATTCCCGGTGGGTTACTTCAAATACTTCGTTAATGATAGCGATGGCATTTTTATTGCCCTCTGGCATAACGATTCTCGTATACTGGTTTTCCAGTTTGTATACACCAGCTTCCAATTGTTTTACCGTCATTAAAATCCCTTCGAGTAAGTCAACCGGCTCAAAACCAGTAACAACAACCGGTATTTTAAATTTATTGACCAGCGGATAATATTCATGAATGCCCATAACGGCACAAACATGTCCGGCGGCCAGAAAACCGTCAATTGCACATTCGGGATCGCTCATGACGGCGTTTATAGCAGGTGGCACCAATACATGTGAGGTGAGTATGGAGTAGTTTTTAATGCCTTCCCGGTGAGCGTGAATAAGCGATAAAGCGTTTGCTGGTGCTGTAGTTTCAAACCCCACCGCAAAAAAAACGACTTCCTTTTCCGGATGCTCGCTGGCGATTTTTACGGCTTCCAACGGCGAATATAAAATACGTACATCGGCCCCTTTAGCTTTGGCCTCCAACAAGCTCATGTCACTTCCCGGAACGCGGATCATATCGCCGAATGAACATAAAATTACTTCATGCTTCATTGCCAGATGAACAGCTTTATCTATTAAATTCACTGGGGTTACACATACCGGACAGCCAGGCCCATGTATCATTTGTATGTTTGATGGTAACATGTTCAAAAGGCCATTCTTCACCAGCGAATGGGTTTGCCCACCACATACTTCCATGATGTTCCAGTTCATTTTAACAACTTGCTTAATCTCTTTAAGCAATGCTTCCACTATTTCCGGCGACCGGAATTCTGATACATATTTCATGACAACCAGTTTTAAGCATTTACATCATATAATTCATCCAGTTCCCCTGCCTCTTTCAAATAGCCAAATACTTTATTGGCTTCTTCTTCATTCACTATACTAAGCGCTACGCCTACATGTACAAGAACGTAATTGCCCACTTCGGCCGTAGGTACCATTTCTAGCGATGCTTCCTTGATAATACCACCAAAGGATACTTTTGCCATTTTTACTGTTCCATTATGGAGCAGTGATATAGACTGTATTTTGCCCGGAATTGCTAAACACATTATTTTATAATTATGGATGATTAATGATAACAGACCTTCGTAGTCTGTAAATTCGTTGTTGCTGCTTTATTAATAAAATTATCTTTCTTCCCGATTTCATTGTCATGGTACACAAATTGACCAAAAGAGATGTTTTCATCGTTGGGAGACAGATGAATATGGAAATGTAGGCGATGAGTATTACCATACACTAACTTTATCCAATCAACTAATAAGGTGTTTTGGAAAACACCTCCACTAAAACAAATAGTGGATGTCTTCATATATTGGGCCACTATACCTATAAGGCAAACCAGGGAATAATGAAATTTGGCTGCGATATATTTTTTTTCTTTCCCCGTTTTAATATCTGTGATGATGCTTTGCATGAAAGATGCTGTAGGTATACGGTTGTAATGCGCACCTTCACTAAAATAAGCTGTGTCCATCACAAAACCATTTTCAGCGATATATTCCTCAGCAAGCACTTGTAGTAGTAAAGCAGCTTCGCCTTCATAAGTTTGTTTGTCGCAAATGTTAAGTAAGGAAGCTACTGCATCAAATATTCGCCCAACAGATGAAGAAAATAACTGGGTGGCATTAATAAGCGATTGGTAGTTATTCCATTCAATAGCAGTGAATTTGTTTTTTATATTATTGTATGCCGGCCAGCAGTTATTGGTGGCACATAATGCAGATATCCTGGGCTCCAGTGCTGGTTTATCTCCGGCGATAACCGGGAAATAATCGAAATGGTAACAGCGCACTATCTCCCTGTTTTTATACACGAAAAATTCCCCACCCCATATGTTTCCATCGTTCCCCAAACCTGTGCCATCCCAGATAACGCCAAGAACGGGTTGTCCGGGAGCGTCAATCAGCTCATTCTCAGCCAGCACGGCGGCAAAATGGGCTTCATGATGTTGAATAAATTTTAATTCAGCATGGTATTTTTCAGAGAGCTCGATGGCGTATTGATGTGAAAAATAAGCAGGATGTTTGTCTGTAATAATTGTATCCGGTTTAGCATCATATAATTGTAACCAGTTTTCAATTGTTGCTTGATACATCTGTTGCGACTCGTAGCTTTCGCCGCTTCCTAAAAATTGGCTGAGAAAAACATGTCCATTGGCGGTGGCGGTGAAACTGCTTTTCAGAAAGGCGCCGGTGGCCAGCATACAGCCATTCTTTATAGATTTATAAGGTAGAAAAGAAGGAGCATATCCCCGCGACCTCCTTAATAAAATCTGTGTTCCTGTTTGTGCAGACACCTGTATTACACTGTCATCCTGCGGAATAATGATTTCGCGATTATGACTCACTACATAATCCGCTATTGTAAATAAATGCGCCAAGGCATCTTCATCCTTGTAAATAATGGGGGAGCCTGAAATATTGGCACTTGTTGCGATTAACGGTTTTCCATAATCGGTAATTATTAGATCCAGTAAAGGGTTATAAGGAAGCATTACTCCCAATCGTAGTAAGCCAGGTGCAATACTTTCCTTCGCTGGATGGTTCGCTTCCTTTTTAGGATATAGCAGCACAATAGGTGCGGCCGCACTTTCCAGTAAAGATTGCTCTGCTGCATTAATTTGGAAATCCTGCAGGGCAGCCGATATTGTTGGATATAAAATAGCAAACGGTTTTCGCGGCCGGTGTTTCCTGTTCCGTAATGTTTGAATAGCAGTGGTATTTTGTGCATCGCATAATAATAAATAACCGCCTATGCCTTTTACTGTAATGATCTTTCCATCGGCGATAATTTTTTTTATGTGAGATAAGACCGTTTCCGAATGATTAGAGATAATAGAGGCATTATTATCCTGCAAACAAAGATGTATCCCACAATGATCACATGAATTAGTCTGAGAGAAAAAACGTCTGTTGGTGATATCATGATACTCCTGTTCACAAGTGTGGCATAAGGGGAATGAGGACATAGCCGTGCTGTGTCTTTCATAGGGCAGTTGCTTAGTGATACTATACCTGGGACCGCAATGTGTGCAGGTAATAAATGGATAACGATAACGGCGGTTGTGTATGTCATGTAACTCCCTGCGGCAATCGGTACATAACGCTTTATCAGGAGCTATGAATACCTTTTTTTTACATTGGTCTGAAGCGACAACTATAGAAAAATCAACAAACGATTCATCGGAGACGCAATGCATTTCGGATGAAGTGACGATCGCCTGTGCTGGAGGATATTGTTTCAGTTTGTTGAAAAAGATATATGCATTAACTTCATCCGCGTTAAAAAAAATGTGTACCCCATCGTTTCCGTTTTTTACATACCCTGTTAGTTCCATCGCCTTGGCAAGTTGGTATACCAATGGCCGGAAGCCCACTCCCTGCACTATTCCATTGATATGTATATGATAGGTATGCAATGTTGAATCTGCTTAACTCATCACGAGGGTATCTTTCTTCGCTTTTGCTTTTCTTAAAACCCAGCTACACCATTCATCCAGCCCCTCATCTTTTAAACTGGAAATTGGGATCACTTCCAGGTTGGGGTTAACATCCTGTGCATCCCGGGTAACGGCATCAACAGAAAATGGTAGATAGGGTAGCAGGTCTGTTTTCGATACCAGCATCAATTCGCTGGTAAGAAACATGCGCGGATATTTTTTGGGTTTATCATCTCCTTCAGTACAGGCAAGCAAGGTTACCCGGTAATCTTCACCCAGATCAAAAGCGGCAGGGCATACCAGGTTACCAACGTTCTCAATAAATAAAACATCTACGTCTGTAAGATTGATATGGTCTAACGCCTGGAATATCATTTGCGCTTCGATATGGCACATGCCACCTGTTACAATTTGCAACGCATTAATACCAACATCTTTCATACGGATGGCATCCCTTTCTGTTTCAGGATCACCAACTAAAACGGCGATCTTTAGTTTATCGTTCAATAATTGAGCGGTTTGCTGTAGTAATGTAGTTTTACCGCTGCCAGGGGAAGAACAGATATTGATCACCAGCACATTCGGTAACCTTTCGCGAATCGCTTGGGCTACAAAATCATTTGCTTTCAAGAGATTTAACGAGGTGTTCTCACAACGTACAGACCCTACAGGGGCATTGTTTGATTTGGGCGCAGTCATTTTATTGATAAATTGTTTTAGGAATAATCAGGTTAAAGTATATTCTTCATCAGCAAATTCTACTTTGCTGATCAATAATTCTTCTCCCTGTACAATATGGTTACTGGGTTTACCACAACTACAGGCAAACTTATAGTGCAATACTTCTGTTGTTGTATTACAATCATCACAATAAATCAATATTGGTAATACTTCTACATGAAGTGAAGTGTTATGGTACACGGGCATATCTTGCAGAACAGCCTGGAATGCATTTTCCATTAAAATTGGTTGTACGTTACTCAATAGCCCCACTCTGAGGTAAATACCCCTTATCATTTGCATCTTTCCGGGAAATGTTGATTCCAGTGTTTTAAAGATATTCCTGACCAAAGAGATCTCATGCATCTTCGAGTGTGTTTATATTTAACCCAATATTGCTCATGTTTTTTTATTGATGAACGCTTGTCTGTATTTGTTTTGCTAGCTCGGCTAATAATTGTTGGTGTTTGTTTGCCTCTTGTATTAATTGTTCATCCTTTGTAAGGGTCTTAATTTCGTTCACTTTTTCTACCATGTCGTTATACCTCAACCAATTAAACGACTCCTCCGGGTTGCCTGCGTTCCAGCTTGCTTCTATATAATTCAACAACGTTGTGGCGCGTTCTTCTGGGTAAGTATCTGCAGAGCGGATTGATAAGGCTTCCCCATAATAGCTCAATGCTCTTTCAAAATTATCATGCTTTCCACCAGCAGGATATTTCGTAAATGCATTGGCGTAGTTATTACAAATCATCCCAAATTCGTAAGGGAAATCTATTTTGGTGTAATAGGCTAATGCTTCATTAAAAGAGCTGGAAGACAGGGCTGCCCATATACCTCTTTTTTTGTTTTCATCCGGCAGGGCTGCATAAATCACTCCTAATTGATGATGGATCTCTGCAAATACATCGGGTGCATCTTCTTTGCTAAAAACAGAAAGTGCTTCCTGGTATGCCTCTAATGCACTGCTGAAAAATTGCGGATTACCGCTCTGAGCCCAGTCATGAAACAAACGGCCACGGACTATTTGTGCCTGTGCCAACATTTCCGGTTGCTTTTCTTCTTTAAAGTATTGAATGGACTTATTGATGTATCCAAGCGATTCGGTATAACTACTGGTAATGGTAGCCACAGTAGCCGCATCCATCCATAATAGACCAGCAATGATTTTGTGTTCATGCCTGTCAAAAAATTGCAGGGCTTCCCACAAGCGATGCTTTAATTGTGTTATGAGCGCAACGTCATAAGATGATTGCAATTGCTTCACCGCTGCCTGGCACCACACACGTTCTATTATAAATTTAGGATATTCTCCGAGAGATTTGAATACCTGTTGATCAATCAACTGCATGGCTGCGGTGTAGTTGCCGCTATCAGTTAAAAAAGTAGCATAATATTTTGTAGTAAAAGCCTTGTAAGATGACTCGAATGCTACCTGCAAAGCATCTTCATAATGTGCGGAAATGGCAGCTGCATTTATCTCATTACTAAATTTTCCATAGTTTAATGCAACTCCTACATTATGATTAAAAATATAATTTTCAAATGGGTGGTTAAAGTTCGTTCTGCCCAAAACCTGTTCTAATGCCGCATCAGCTTCACGTGCATGTATAATGGCATATATCAGATCAAAAGCATACAGCATCGCGGGAAAATCAGTGAAATACTGTGGATATTGCTCTTCATTGCCTAACATCCCGAATACGGTCCCCAGAAAATATCTTCTATTAAAGGGGATTTCCGAATGAAAAAGAATCCCGGGACGATTATCCAGCCAGTCGGGTAAAATATGTATCCGGTTTTCATGTACATACAATGCGTTGGAAATACCGGGATGTATATCTTCGATTAATTGTGTTCCAACCAATTCGTCTAATCTGTTAACCTCCTGAATATACTCATTGATTGTTTGCTCATCTTTTGGATCTTGGTAAAAAACATATAGCAATTTGTCCTGTATACTCATAAGTGTACCTTTAAAATATGTAACGCTTCTTCTGCTAAGAAAGTAAGATCACGGTCGTTTTCTGCAATATCATTGTCCAGTAATATTTCCTGGATTGAAATGGATTTATCACCGGATAAATTTTTGCTTTTCAGCATTTGTTGCTGGACTTTGTGGATATTTTTGAATGATTCCTCGCTGGCCGGCGCCGCCAGAAAGGTTTTATCTTTTGCATAAAAAATGGTAAACACAACCATTTCTGTACGGAAGATTTTTTCCGCCAGACTTCTTTTTATACAAATATGTCCATCTTCCAGATATACCTCCTTTATTGGTATAAACGATTTTTTTTCCGGGACAGCATTCGGTGGAAAGAACATATTACCTGATTTATAAATCTTGTAGAATGGTGGCCACTAATTTATCACCTGCACTTTTTACAATGTTGCCGAGGTTCATATCTATTTTTATTTCTGAGATGGCTATCAGGTAAACTTGTATATGCCCTGCCGGAAATTCATCGCCCATCATTTTTTTTGCGTAACTCAATGCCTGGTCCCATTTCATACCATGCAAAAAAAGTAGGGGGTCGTGCTGGATTTGTGCCTGTATTTCATCAGCGGGTAAGCGGAATAAAGTTCCATCCGGCTCTCCTGAATTAATTACCCCATCTACCAGGATAATTCGGTGATGGCCTTTTAATTTGAATAATACTTCGAAAGCGGAGGTGCCCATATCAAATATACACACGTCTTCACGATCTGTCAGCTTTTGTTGCAATTCATTAGCTACATATACGCCAATAGCATCGTCACTCCTGACCGGGTTTCCAAAACCCAGTATAGCCGTCTTGATGGTATTCATATGTTGATTTACAGTTTTATATACCGGGCTATCGAAGTTGCGCTTGTTATAATTTAAAGCGGGACAGTTCTATACCTGATTTATTATCATATGCATGAACGGTACACACCAGGCAACTATCGAAAGAGCGTGCAACAGTGCCTACTTCAACCGGATCATTTTCATCTTCGATTTCAAGTCCTAGCAAGGCTGATTCTATGGCGCCGGATTTTCCATCTTCATCTTTGGGTCCCACATTCCAGGTCGTTGGCGCTACGATCTGGTAATTTTTGATTACGCCATTTTCAATGTCGATCCAGTGTGCCAATGCACCGCGTATGGCTTCTGTAGCGCCAAATCCCTGACCATCCCTTTCTTGTGGCTTGATATAGAATTCGTCATCTAACCGGATCTGTCCCAGCCATTCCTTGATATGGGTATAATAACCGATCATTTCATGCATACGTGCAAGGCTTCGTACAAAAACGCTGGGTCCAATTTTTCTCATGATGTCGCCGAAAAGCGGGTCCTGTATTTGGTGAGGCAGGTTAGCAGGGTTGGCATTCATCATCACCCTAGCTAAAGGTCCGGCTTCTGCGCACTGGCCCATATAGCGTGGCGCCTTTGCCCAGCTGTATTTTCCATTAAAATCTGATTTTTCCAGAATTTGCGATGGAGTAGGAGTGGGTATGGGTTCATTAAACGGATGTGCAGGGGCAACGTCCTTATACCAGCTGTGTTTAACGTGTTCCAATATATTACTCTGATCAAATACCTGATAATCTTTTCCATCGTAAAACCCACTCGATTGAATCACTGCCTGGTTACGGCTTTCAATCGTTGGGTGGTTGTATTTATCTTTGTGCAGGTAGGTGCCATAGGCAATATATTTTCCTAAACCCTGTCCCATTTTATTGAGGCCAAATTCGATACCCGCCCGGAGGTACAGTCCCAGGTCACTGTTGCGATGGCTTTCATTTTCGTCCAGCCATACCATCATTTCATCCCAGCTCCGGATCTGCATATACCGCTCAATGGTGCATCCCAGCCATATTGGTTCCAGCCATTCATTTTTAAACTGGTTGAGTATACTGTACGCACGTGTGATGTCTTTTAAGGTAGGTGCGCACATAACACCACCCGGAACCATATAGCTGCTATGTGGCCATTGGCCACCAAAAACGGCATATATTTCTACTGGTCGTCCGCTGGCAGTGAGTCCAATCTGGAATGACTTGCCTACATAAGCCGACCAACGTCGTACCACTTCGGCATATAATGGTTTATTAGCATATTTTTTATTGGTAAGATCTGTAGCAAAGATTGCGTAGAACCATCTGGGGGCACTTTGCAGGCTTTCGCTGGCCTGCCCAATGGCCCGCAATAACAAGGCATTCGGTGGTAGTGTTGTTTTCCAGGCCGTATCCAATGCGGAGGACGCGCAATATAGATGTGAGCCTCCGCAAATGCCGCAAGCCCTGGGAGTAACGATCAAGCCTGCCTGAGGGTCTTTGCCCTGTAAAATGATTTCGAAACCACGAAACATGGAAGCCTGTGTATTGGCACGTGTTACCACACCGTTTTCCATATATACATTTATATCAAGATCGCCTTCTACGCGACCTACCGGCGATATATTCAGTTCTTTGGTAGCCATATCAAGTTTTTATTTAGTGGGTCTAAATGTTTTTGCAGGAGATCCAAATACTTTACCAACACCGGCTTTGAAGTAGTAGCTCAATTTGCTATCACCAACAGGCACTTCTTTTGGTAAAAAACCAAGGTATTTCATGGATTTAAAAATACTTCCTTTCACCAGGTCGTGATGAGGGAATCCAGGCTCTGTACAGCCAAGACAAGGGTGGTTAGTCCTTGTTTTTGATGCTTGCCGGTTCCATAATATACGATTACAACTGGCATGCGTTAATGGGCCCCGGCAACCAACTTCATGAAAGAGGCAACCACCACGTACTCCAAAGTTGCCATCTACTTTTTCGCTGAATGCACGTGCATTTGTGCAGCCTGTTTGTACAAACTCACTAAAGAAAGTGGTAGGCCGGTTAAATCCATCTAACAGTACATCACCAATGCGGCCAGTTGAAATGGCCACCAGTATTTGTGTAATCCAATCCGGGTGCGCAGGGCAGCCTGGTATACTGATTACCGGTAGTCCGCCCTTAGAGGTATAACTTGCTCCCAGATAGCCACCCTTTTGCTTTTTATGGAATTGTAGACCAGTGCTTCCTGTAGGATTGGGTGGTACGGCGGGTATGCCTCCCCAGGAGGCACAATCTCCGATGGCAACAACGTAACCGGCTACCTTTGATAATTCACTGACCCAGTCTTTCATTGGGCGATCACAAAAGTTATTCATCGTACCGGTTCCATTTGGACCTTCTATCAGCGTTCCTTCAAATACAAGGATATCCAGTTTTGTTTTGCCGGAGATACAATCGTTCATTAAATCAGCTACCTGGTGGCCTATTTGAAGCCCCATGGATGGGTGCCAGAGGATATTTACGCCGAAATCTACCACCAACTCTACTACGGTGGGCTCCTGGGCGTTTAAGAAAGACATGGTGTTCCCGCTGCAGGCGCCACCTTGTAACCATAGTACGTTAGCCATAGCGATCGTTAGTTTAAGTAAGCGATTAGGAAATTTTTCTAATTTGTAAACAATGGTATTTAGAAATTGTTTACGGATTAGAAATTTCCTCCCAGGCTTTTTTAAATTTTTCTACCTATATAGAGCATATCTATATGCTAGGTTTTACATCATGTGAAGATAATAGCCTGCTATTCCTGAAGGATTTGTTGAAGAATGGTTTTTAATGCCCGGTTAAAAAATGTATTTTCGCTGGTAAACCTAGGCTCCTGCGATAACAGGTATTATGTGTGCTTCCAGGAATGCTTCCTTGTCATAATAAATACTATTTGGATAATGAAAAGAATGCTATCCCTCTTTTTGCTGTTATTCACGCAATTTGTTTATTCGCAAACCAATCCAATTACCGGCACTGTTGTCAATGATAAAACCGGGCAGCCGCTGGAAGGTATCACCGTGCGCTTATTGCCAGCGGGGTCGGTAGCTGTTACCAATGCACAAGGAAAATTTATCTTTAAAAGTACTACAGAAACCGGCAATAATCTGCAGTGTAGTGGTATGGGTTATCAAAACAGTACACTTACGTTAGAGGCTTTACGGCAGCAGCATGGAGTATTTAGCCTGACGCCGGAGGCCATCACCCTCAATGCTATTACGGTAGCGGGGCATACTACTGATCCTTATAAGCCCATCAGCAAAATTGATATCGCTATGCGTGGGGTAAACAATTCACAGGAAGTACTACGAATTGTGCCGGGACTTTTTATTGGGCAACACCAGGGCGGCGGTAAAGCAGAACAGATTTTTCTACGGGGCTTTGATTGTGATCATGGTACAGATATTAGTCTGCAGGTGGATGGTATGCCGGTTAATATGGTGTCACACGCACATGGGCAAGGCTTTGCAGATAGTCACTTTATTATTCCCGAAACTATAGAGGCGGTTAATTTTAAAAAGGGGCCTTACTACGCAGAGAAAGGGGATTTTGCCACTACCGGCTATGTTGATTTTCATACAAGAAATATGCTGCCTCAAAATGAAATAAAGTTGGAAGGAGGAATGTTTAATACCTATCGCGCTTTGGGCATGTTTAACTTACTGTCCAAAAAAGCCAGGGAGAAGCAACAATCATGGTATGTGGCTACAGAGTATCGCTATAGTGATAGTTATTTTGACAATCCACAACATTTCAACCGGTTCAATTTCTTTACCAAATACAATGGCAAACTATCAGATCATACCTCGCTAATCTTTACTGCTTCCACCTTTTACAGCAAATGGAACGCTTCAGGGCAAATACCGGATCGGGCGGTGGCTAATGGCGATATTGGTTTCTATGGTGCCCTTGATCCGAATGAAGGCGGTGTTACCAGTCGTACCAATGCCAATGTAGAATTGCTTACATCTTTACGCAACGGCGACCTGATAAAAAATCAATTCTTTTACACCTACTACACTTTTGATCTGCATACCAACTTTACATTCTTCCTGGTAGATTCCATCAATGGTGATGAAATTCGCCAGCGGGAAAAACGGAACCTCTTTGGTTACAAAGGAAGTTATGAGCATACAGATAATATAGGCAGCGTCAAACTCCTTACTACGGCAGGTGTTCAGGTACGTGCCGATG
This sequence comes from Chitinophaga sp. 30R24, assembly GCF_049056765.1. Lineage (NCBI taxonomy): Bacteria > Pseudomonadati > Bacteroidota > Chitinophagia > Chitinophagales > Chitinophagaceae > Chitinophaga > Chitinophaga sp. 30R24. The sequence continues at coordinate 107,501 of NZ_JBJGXX010000008.1, read as the reverse complement.
CCACAAATAATACAGAATTGGCGCACACCAAAGACCGGTACACGCTTTTAGATGACATTAAATTAGGGGATATTACCGAACTAAATGCGGGCGCCTATATAAGTGAAACCTTATTACTCAATGGTCATTTCACATTGAATGCTGGTTTGCGGTTCGATCAATTCTTTTATCGCTATAATAATAAACTGGCTGGGGATACTACCCTGCCCGGTGCCGGTATTTACAAGGCGCATGACCAGGTAGTTAGTCCTAAGTTGAGCCTTTACTACCAGGTAAATACCAATACCGAATTTTATCTTAGCACCGGAAAAGGTTTTCATTCCAATGATGCCCGGGGAGTAGTGGCCAGAAATGGTGTGGAGGTATTGCCAGCCGCTTATGGAGCAGACCTTGGTACTATATTTAAACCTGCGAGGAATTTACTGGTTAATGCTGCCTTGTGGTACATTTACCTGCAACAAGAATTCGTATATGGAGGTGATGGCGGCGCTGTTGAATTTAGCGGGCCAACCCGCAGAACGGGGGTGGATCTGTCTGCGCGATATCAGCCTATTCCCGCTATATATATAGATGCAGATGTAAACTACGCCCATGGCCGGTCTGTAGGTAGTCCTAAAGGCGCTGATTATATTCCGTTGGCCCCGGAATGGTCCAGTACCGGAGGTATCACTTACGTGCTTAAAAATGGACTCAATGGCAGTCTGCGTTATCGCTATCTTGCTGATCGCCCTGCTAATGAAGATTATAGTCTCACCGCCAGTGGGTATTGCGTAACTGATTTTATATTGAACTATACGAAACCTAAATACGAGATTGGATTCACTATCAATAATCTACTCAACACAAAATGGAAGGAAACCCAATTCGATACCGAAACACGGTTAAAGGGTGAAACACATTCAGTAGACGAGATTTGCTTTACACCAGGAACACCTTTCGCAGCAAAAATCAGCTTTGCGTTGTTTTTTTAAAGCAAAGTTATTATTGCGACAAATGATTTTATATTGTTATTCTGTAGGTATTGATAGGCATAGCACCAATCTCTCTATCAGGCCATGGTTTATCCCTATTGCATAGTAATGACTGGTATTTTTTTAAGTAATAAACTTATTAGTAATATTGGTTGTTTGATAAAAATATCTGTTCTCTCGCCTCTCCCCCCAAATCGTTTTACATTTCTTTCCATCATTTGTTAAAAAAATGACATCATGAAACAAAAAGAACAAGCCCCTCAAAATGAAACTTCTATTAGGAAACCGAATCTTCTTTTCATTCTTACTGATCAGGAACGCGCGCTAATGCACTTTCCGCCAGGCTGGGAAGCACAGCATCTTACAGCGATGCCGCGGCTGAGAGAACATGGGATTTCCTTTACCAACGCGTTTTGTAATACTTGCATGTGTTCTCCCAGCAGAGCTACATGGCTTACTGGTCAGTATCCGGCTGAACATGGTGTGATACTTACATTAACAGAGAATATGACTTATTCTGATGTAGAGCCCACCTTATTACCACAAACGCAGAACATGGCCCGTATGCTGTCTGCCGGCGGATATAACGTTACTTATATTGGTAAATGGCACTTATCTAAAGATGCAAATGGTAGTTTTGAAAACCTCACCACTGAAGATCTAGAACAATACGGTTTCATGGGTTGGGTACCACCAGATGCGGGAGAAGATACCGCCCCGGAACATTTTGGTGCAGGGGAAGCAAATAATGATTTGAACTATATTAACCAGGCACTGAATTTTCTCTATACTGTACAGCGTGGAGAGCAGGCACAACCATTTGCACTTTTTCTATCGCTCGTAAATCCACATGATGTGCTGGCCTTTCCCAAAACCTGGCAGGATAATTTTGATATATCTTACCTGAAAGGAGATATACAACTGCCACCTACCATCAACGAGAATTTACACGAAACATTGAAACCAACGGTACAGCAAATGCTACGTCCTTATCTGGATCTGGCGCTGGATCCGCTGCCAGACGACCGGCATAAGCTAGAATACCTCAACTTTTATGGTAATCTGATTGCGCATATAGATGCGCAAATTAATACGGTATTGGATGTATTGAACCAGGAATACGATACTAACAAAAAACTTTCGCTGGCAGAAAATACGATTGTGGTTCGTATATCTGATCATGGTGAAATGGGTTTAACACATGGTGCACTCCGGCAAAAAATGTTCAACATGTATGAAGAAACCATTAGTGTACCGATGGTGATTTCTAACCCTATTTTTTTTCCAAGAGCAGAAGTGAGTAGCCAACTCATTTCACTAGTAGATTTGATGCCAACTATCAATGGTCTGCTTAACCTGGATAATCCGCTTCAATATATTTTTAGAGGAGCCGATCTTTCTCCGGTGATCAAATCTCCGAGAACAGCACCGGAAATACAAGATGCCATCTTGTTCACTTTCGATGATTTCAGAGCGGGAAATGCTAATGCGATAAATCCGCTTCCTGCTGCAAACCGTATCCGTGGTATCAGAGAGAAAAGGTGGAAGTATGCTTACTATTTTTATGTAGCGCCACCTGAACAGGTACCTGCAAAAAGCTATCCGGTAGAATATGAAATGTACGATCTGGAAAACGACCCTCATGAAACCAATAATCTGGCAAATAAGGATAATCCAGATTATAATCATCCCTTTATTGTTGCTCAAAGGGAAAGACTACATAAAAAACTGCTGGCATTGGAAAAGGAGAAATTGGGAAGCATTCGGGATACGGTAACGGCATAACTTTTTAATATGCTACAAAGTAACAGGGGGTTAGCCAAATGGTTAGCCCCCTGTTACTTTGTAGCATATCGATGCTTTTTACTTTTACAGTTTCTTTGGTCCAGTAATCCTGCTGCCCCTAATAGAAAGGCGCCGGTACATACGGAACAAAGGATTACGCCTTTGGGGTGTTGCTCCTGCAACCAGTGCTGGAGCGGCCGGGAGGCACTGATAAAGCTGTTGTCCAATAATAAATTGGCGCTAAGGCCAGGGATCGTAGGCCCGCTAATGTCCAGTAAATGAACATCCGGAGGGAAACGTAAATATTACCTGTCTGGAGATAGAAGGGTGGATTGGCATAATTAAAATTAAGGAATTAGTTGATGCTATAAACAGTTGTAGGGTATGTACTCTTCTCCCTTTATACAAGCAGCTAACAGGTGCTTACCTGGGCTGATACGAGTTGGAAAGATTTCCGGATTGTATTATAAATAAAACGCTTGTATCATGCTTTTGATACAAGCGTTTTATTTATAAATTGTTCTTTGTTATTGCTTGATAAATTTCAATCCCCGTTGTTGTTTTAAACTATTATACACTTGCAACAGGTATAGTCCCGGAGGAAGGCTGGATATGTTGACCTGATAGATTCCTGGTGCTTTTCCGGCTATATCCAGTAGTTGTGTGCTGCGGGTTTTGCCGGAAATGTCTACAATGCTGAGTTGTTTCAGGGCTACATTGCTATATAGTTGTAATTGGTCGCCGGTTACCGGGTTGGGGGTAATGGTAACTGCCCATGTAGCCACAGTATCGATGGGGTGCGTAGCTATACTGTTAGCAAGCCTGGCGCCGGTGGCGGTGCCATATGCTTCGAGTTCGTAGATAGAATACCCGTACGCAGTTACCCGTGATGTCCCATAAATACGCAGGTAGCGTCCGGCGCCGGAAAGGCCAGTATGGTCATTTACCAGGGTGGTATTGTTGGTCACCGACTTTAAGGTGGTCCAATTACTTTGGTCGGCGGAGATTTGTACTTCATAGTTTTTACCAGCTGCCGCTTCCCAGGTGACCTTCACTTCGTTGATATTATATGTGGCGCCCAGGTCTACTGTTATAGACTGGGGATCGGAGAAGGCGCTGGACCAGCGGGTGGTGAGATTGCCATCTACAGCACTGGTGCCTGGCGTACCTACCGCTTCTACTGAGGTAACGGTTACCGGTTTATTTAATGCCAGGTTAGTGGAGGTAGGGGTACTTTCGTTTAGTTGTGTGGTATAGTATACTTCGTCGATATAAAAGCTGGCATCGTTGGCTGGTGCGTCGCCGCTAAAAGTGAAGGCTTGTGAGATGGTAGTAAGATCCAGACCGGTTAGAGTGTTTACTGGTATAATTACCTGGTGCCATTGGCCATCCCTTACCAGCCCCAGTTTTTGCTCAGCTGCTGCAAAGGAAAGGTCATATTGGCCGCTCTGTGAAATAACGCTGAACCGGAAGGAGCCCTGGTAGCTGGTTTTAAACCAAAATTTCAGGTAGCCGTTACTGAAATGAGACAGGTTGCGTATATCGTGCGATACTCCTAACCCGAACCAGTTACCGGCTGTAGCCGTATAGGCTATCACGTTACTACCTGTTTTAGGCATGGCGCCTGCAATGGTAGTGAGATTGTTCCATACATACAGGTTGGCATCTACGCCCAAGGTGAGTTTATTGGTAACAGCGGAAGTATCAGTATAAATGCCATACAGGTCCGACAAGATCTTATTATCCTTTACTGTAAAGGTAACAGGAGAAGACAACGTGCTAAGATTACCATCGTCGTAAGCTTTGGCCTGAATGGTATAGGTGCCTTGGTCAACGTTTGCCCAGGTAAAATTGTAGGGGGCTTTGTCTATAGTACCAATCAGGGTGCTGCCATTATAGAATTCTACTTTATAAATACCGCCGTCGTCGGTGATGTTGGTGGTGATGTTTACCTGGGCGGGCTTCATATAGTTAGCGCTGCCTGTTGGAGCGGTGATGCTGATGGCCGGTGCAGTATTATTAGGTTTGGTAACAAATATCCTTACCGGTTTAGATGTGGTGGTTTTATTTTGATTGTCGGTAGCCTTTGCCGTTAGTACTTGTACACCGGTGGCAGACGTATTCCAGGTATAATTGAATGGAGAAGAGGTAGTAGTGCCGATATAATTATCATTACTATAGAAAGTCACCTTACTGATAGAGCCGTTGGCATCAGTAGCATTGGTATTGATTTGTATGGCGGCAGGGGTTTTATATACGGTATCGCTGGCTGGTTTGGTAAGGCTTATTTTCGGTGCTGGATTGTCTGTAACACCGCCAGTGTAGTAGATGTTGTCCAGATAGAAATCGGCTGCTGCGGCAGGTGCATCGCCGGAGAACATAAATAATTGCGTGGTCTGTGTAAGGTCGGATAATCCAAATTCACTAATAGGTATGGTTACCTCATGCCATTGCCCATCTCTTACCAAGCCATGTTCTCCATTCTGCCTGTTGAACATTACCCAACCTTCTCCGTCGCCGGTGGCAATCCCTATTTTAAAGGGTGTTGTAGAGGTGGTTTTTAACTGGAGTTTTAAGCTACCACCTGCAAAGTTGCTCATGTTTTTGGGGTCATTGGCTATGCCCAGCCCAAACCAGTTGCCGGCATTGGCATGGAAGGCCCATACCTGTGAGCCTTCATATGGAACAGGGGCAGTGATGTTAGTAATATTATTCCAAAGATATAATTGTGCGGCTGTACCAAAGGTAACTTTGTCATTTACAACGGTGTTGTCTGTAAAAATGCCGTAATTGCCTTCTGGTTCATCATCGGTGCCATAGGTCAGGTATTCGTTTTGAGCAACGTCCTGGTAGAGTCGGATATAGTCTACCTGTAACTGTCCGGGTAGTGGAGCGGTAATGCCGCCTGTGGTTAAAATGCCAGGATAGTTGCCGCCTACTGCAAGGTTGAGTACAATGTAAAAAGGATGTTGAAAGGCATCTAATCCATTGCCGCCGGTGGTATTAATGGTGTAGTAAGGAGCATTGTCCAGGAATATAGTAATGGAGGTAGGGTTCCATTCCATTCTGTAGAGATGGAAATCATCGCTGAGGTCTGCTGCTGTACTGGTATCTTTGCCATAAGAGGCGTGGCCGGTATAGCCGCCTGGATTGTCTGTCCACCAGTGTACGGTGGCATTTACCAGCTTATTGGCTTTATTGGCGCTAATGGCGGAGGCAGAGCCCATCTCCAGGATGTCTATTTCGCCATTATGGGGCCAGGTACCACCGGTGGCGCCCAGCATCCAGAAAGCTGGCCATAGGCCGTTGCCTACTTTAGGAACTTTGATCCTGGCTTCTAATGCACCATAGCGGAAGTTAACCCTGCCGCTGGTTTTAATACGGCCGGAAGTAAAAGATTTACCGCCCATGTTTTCACGTCTTGCTTCAATTACCAGGTGGCCGCTTTCCAGGCGAACATTTTCGGTACGGTTGGTATAATATTCCAGCTCCTGGTTACCCCAACCGCAATTGCCGTTACTGCAGCCGTCTCCGGTTTCGTAAGCCCATACTGCGGGATTTAAGGTGGTGGCATTAAAATTCTCTTCCCATACCAATACACGTTGGGCGTGGGACAATAGGGGCAATAAAGCTAGCATTAGCCCTAAGCAGGCTATCTTTATTGTTTTGTAAAAAAAGATAGGGTAGTTGTTTGTTTTCATAATGGAATTTTTATGCTTCATGTAATTCAAGACGGGTACAATGTTATAATAGGTTGAAGTGCTAACAGTGGCTCGGATGCAGATCTTCTGAATGCGAAGTTCGAAATTGGTACTGAAGCTACATAGCGTAACTGCGCCGGATAGATATTTTTATAGCGCACGAAATAAGCCTCTCTATCATGGGTTTGCAGAGGTAACTGTTGCCGTATTTTCCTCTATCCGGCTGCACCGTTCCGGAAATATCATGTGATCGTAAAATGGAGGTATATTTGCGGCGGTAGATTCATCTGTTTTAAAAATACTATTGTGATATGGCAAAAAATATCTCATTACCGCGAATACATCAGTCTAATTTCAACTTTTTAGATACGCTTAATAAAAATAATAACCGGGAGTGGTTTAATGCCCACAAAGCTATATTTCAACAGGAGCAGCAGGAGATAGAAAATTTTGCAGAGGCATTATTAGGGGAGTTGAGTACGCACGATCTGATAGAAACGCCTTCTGGTAAAAAAAGCTTATACCGGATCTATAGGGATACCCGTTTCTCCAGCAATAAAACTCCTTATAAAACGCATTGGAGCGGTAGTTTCAAACGGGCTACTAAGCAACGCAGGGGAGGGTATTATTTCCAGATAGAACCGGGTAAAAGTTTTATTGCCGGCGGTTTCTGGGGGCCGTCGCCACAAGATTTGAAACGCATCCGCGATGATATTGCTTTTGATGCAGCGCCACTACGGAAAATATTGAACAGTAAATTGTTTAAAACTACGTTTGGTACATTGGAAGGAGAACAGTTAAAAACTGCGCCCAAAGGCTTTGAGGCAAATCATGAAGCAATAGATCTGCTGCGTTACAAGCAATTCCTGTTGATAAGGTCATTTTCAGATGAGGAGGTGTTGAGTGAAAGTTTTCTAAAAGAAGCCAACCGCACTTTTCAGGCGATGCGCCCATTTTTCGATTATATGAGTGAGGTGTTGAGTACAAACACCAATGGAGAGTAAGCCAGCGCTAGGTGGGATTGCTTGCTTTAGCAGCTTAAATTGCTTTCTTCGGAAGCGTAGAATGACTGCATAAAAACGCCCATCTTCAAAGATGGGCGTTCCGGTTACCTGGTGATGGCACTTATTTTAGCAGGCACAGTACGATTGAAGATAAGTGATAGGTGAAGGGCAGTCTGTAACGTAAGAGTTAGGACAGGTCAGGGTGTCCTGGCAAGGCTTACCAGTGGCGCGGCCTTTAATTTCTAGTTGGTCTGCCTGGTTCAATTTGGAAACAACAATTTTGTTCAATTGCAATTTGGCTTGAGATGTCTTTTTCATACTTGTTTTTTTAGGGTGTGATTTTAAAAAATGAAAAGGATTGAATTGAGCTACGGATCTAAATTTGGGCTATGTTGACATTCTGGTTACCGATAAATGAGCATGCTTGTTGGTTGATGAGGATTTCGCATGCGGGGATCGTTGTACGAATAGGTTACTGCAAACTTAATAAAGTTTGATGGGGCGCACAAGGAAATAATTCGGCTGGATAAGTAAGGGAGAAAGACAAATTGATAATCAAATATAGGTATTACAAAGGCGCATGTATCCGGGGATGCATGCGCCTTTGTAATGGAGGCTATAAGTTAAACCCGAGGCTCAACTGCCATTGCCATCTATTGGTGCCGGGCAGGCTGGTAGCGGGTACATTGCCTGTTGCAATGGAAGCGTTCTGGTACCAGTAGTCGGCCTTCACAAAAGTGTTGAGCTGCCGTATCGGAAACTGATATAACGCTTCCGCCTGAATGGTAGTAACGGTGGCATTATAATAGTAATAATCACGAAATATCACCGCCTTGGTAAAAGCCGGTTGCTGTGCCGGTTGAGTAATATCGGCAGATATAGGCTGTTGTAAACTGCCTTTTAAGAGCAATTTTAGTAACGAACTACGGGGGGGCATAGGCACATACCAGGCCACCAGCGCGCCTACAGTGGCGTATTGGTATTCGGCGGTTTGCCCTGCAGAACCATCGGCGCGGAACTGGTCAGAAACACTGCCCTCCAGGCCAACTTCGTACTGTAGTCTTTGTGCTTTATAGTGGGCGAACATTGGCTGTACTTTTAATTGCTCAAAAGCATATACGTAGTTATTGCCTGCTAATAAGGTATTGTAATCTTTGTCTTGTTGGTGGATATAATTCACCAGGGCACTCCAGCGTTGTTTGCCGCGTTTATATTGCCAATAGGCGTCTGCCGACCATTCATTTTCATAGAAATAACCATAGGTAAGCACATTTTCGCCTACGTCAAATCCTTTCTGGAAAAAGCTGGAATTAGCATGGGTATAACCACCTTTTAGTGTAAGGCTGCCAATAGGGAGCTGTCCGTCATATAAGCCGTGGAGCTTCCATCCTTTGGTATTGCTGGCGATATTGGTGTTGCCGGTTTTTAATTCCACGTAACCATAGCCATCCTGCAAATAATTAATATATTCCGGTTGCGTTAAACTGTATTGGTAATCTTTGTTACGGTATTCCAGGTTGGTGTCAGTACTTTTCCGGATAATACCTCCGGCCACGCCTATTTTGTGTTTGGGTAGCAGATGGTAAATAAGGCTTGCATCTGTAGCCAGGTGATAGGTGAAGTATTCAGAACGAGGGTCGTTGCCTCTCCAGCCATCATTACTGCTATACGAAATACCTGCTGCTGCCGTGAATTTGTCTTTAAGGAAAGACCGGCTCACAGTGCCCTGTAATTGATAGCTGATTACCTGCCAGTTACCTTTTTTTCCTGCATAGAAATAATAGGGAGCAGGATTGTTTAAGTCGTCTCGTAGGGTGTAGCCTACGCTGTCTTTGGTGGTACTGAGATAAGTAAAAGCGCCGCTGACGAGCCATTTTTTCAATTGGCGGGTGCCGGCGGTATTAAAGAACAATTCACGTTGTTTGGCAGCATCCTGGGCCAGGGCATAGCCACCATCTTTTACCCGGTAGCCGGCTTCTACGATAGCGTATTGGCTAAAGGGACGGAGCGGCTGACTAATTACATCTTGGGAAAAAAAATGATAGCGCTGCTGGAACTGTTGTGAATGCACATCCACCGCAGTATCCTGTGCCTGCACGCGCAACGGCCACCAGGCGCTGGAGCAAATGAGCATTATTGTATAAAAAACAGATCGCATGATATGGTTGGTGCTGTGGCAACAGGTAATGGTTACCTGTTGCCGGTTACCTCATTTAATTTTTAAATGCCTTCGGTAAAGCCCGTGGCAGATAATCAAAATCATTGGTAGAATTATTGGTATCCATCAGAATGATCCTGCCACCTACTGTTTTAGCCGTTTTACGGATAGAAGCTTCGGAAGAATATTGTCCATCCGGTACATTGGTTGCGCCGGCATCCAGGGTAGTGGTGAGCTTTTTGGCTACACGCTGACTGGAAGTAGGACTTGGATTTTGTATCTGTACGGCGTCCAGTATTTCGCTGGAAGGAATCTGATAATACACGGTGGTGGCACTGGTAACGGTGGTAGCCGTTGGGTCAGGGAACTTTTTGTAGGTAGTGGCATCGGGTGGATTTGCACCAGTTTTGGTTAACTCGGGTAAATAGGCTTTTGTTTTGAAAATAGCAACTGCCTCCCGGCCTGGGCTGTCAAATATCAAGTCCCTGTTACTGCTTGCATCTACTACTACCATGTTTGGTACGTTCAGGTTATCTACATCGGTAGCAAGCGCATTGTTGATCACATTGCCCAGGTATATTTCAAAATCGGCCCCGCTAAGGTCTATTGTGAGGGTAGGATCTTTTACGCTGATGGCATTTCCATCTGTTCCAACAAACGGTGCTTTATGGTTTTGCGCGGTAGCTGCAATCACAAAACTGGCGCCCGGTTGCACTGGATATTGCTTACCATTGCCTGGCACGCGGAATATCGTTTTGGCATACACGTAGTTGCGGTTGGCGGCATCTCCGCTTGGACTCATGCCAATGGATTTGCTCCAGTCGTATTGTTTGTATAATTCATCAGACGCATTGCTGATGAAGATGCCCTTGCCCAGGTCGGTGCTGGCCAGGCCGGTATTGTTACCTGCCAGTTGGGTAAAGTATAAGCTGTCTGCATACAACACTTCGTTGGAGTTGTTGTAAATTTCTATAAACTGGTCGCGGTATACAGCGCCATTAGTAGTATTGCTACCGGCATAGTACACTTGCTTGATCACCCAGTCACCTATCTTACCCAATTGCAATTTCAGTGATAAGGTATTATTGGTGGTAGTATTTAATGTAAGGCCAGTAAGGGCGGCGTTGAATACTACAGAGTCTTTATCGATAGCTAAGCCGGTAATGTTTTGGTATTGCGCTTTGGAAATGGAGATGGTAGCCTGCACATCGTACACGCCTGCGCTGATGCCATTAAAAATACCTAACCCATCTTTGTCTGTAGCGGCTGTAAGTTTAAATCCGGTGATGGTGTTTTTTACCGTTATTGATATACCTGCCTTTGGAAAGTCATAGTTGCCGCCAGTGGTATCATAAGCAGCTTTCACAATCACGTTAATAGGCGGTACGGAAGGTCCCAGATCACTCTTTTTACAAGCTGTTACCCAGAGCAGGGCAATGGTTAAAACAGCGGCTATAGGTTGTATACGTTTCATGTATATATTTTTTGCTTATTAATTATTTAATGGAGAAAATTAGCTCTGCGCCATAGGCTGGTTGGCCATTATAATAGGCGGTACCACTGGTAAGTTTCTCTTTAGGTCTGATGTTGAATACATTGTAAGCATTAAAGGAGAAGCGCAGGTAATCGCCAATTTCCTTGCTCAACCGCGCATGCATATTAGGATATACGAAGGCTGGTTGTGTGGTTACTTTGTTACCATTAGCGTCTTTCTTTGTGAGATGGGCGTATTCCGGTAGCTGTGCTTGCTCGGGCGTGAGCGGGAAATACTCCAGTTGTTTGGTATAATACCCGATCGGATATACGCTGGATGGCATCAGTTCAGAGCGGTTCAGCCAGAACAGTTCCCCGGTGAGCATAATTGCCATCCGCAGGGAAGGGATGTGGGTAGTGCTCACCAGCGTGGTTTTCACGTTAGCCGATTTTGTTTCGGTGTTGTTAAACAGGCCGTACAAGGGTACCAGGTCGTAGCGCGGATTTTCGGGTACGTACATTTGCGGTACGTTCGTTTTTACGCTGCTGCGGTAATAGGCAGTACCTATGTTGAAAGAAGTTTGTATTGCCTGGATCTTTTTGATTCCGATCATCAGCTCCAGCCCATCGGAACGGTTGTAGCTACCATTGGCCATTCTATTGTACCCGGGTAGATAATAAGAATAGGTGCCATTCGGCGTATAGGAAGGCTTCCCGTCTGCTACAGGCATTACGGTATAATTAGGTAGTTCCAGCGGCACAACGGTATAAAGCGTGGTGAAGCCATTATCTGCAGTGCGGTTAAAATAATAGAGGGAAGCCTGCAATGGGCCGGCATCCAGGTTCATACCTGTTTCAAAAGTTTTGCTGCGGTATGGCTTTATATCCAGGTCTTCCAGCGGTATCACCTTCGTATAGGCGAGGTACAGGCTCTGGTTGGCGGAGCCGTTGTATGCGCTTATCAGCGGAATATCTATATATACATTACCAGGGCTTACCTGTGATAAAGCCGGTGCTTTGGTGGCTATTCCATAAGCGATGTTCCAGTTAAGTTGTTTACTTACCTTATAGCTGGCGCTTAAACGCGGGGAGAGTGTATAGTATTTGTTCTGGATATCTTCTCTGAATCCCAGGTTCAGGTTCAGCGGGCGGTTCAGCACTTTGGTGGCCAGGCTGTTTTCAATATAAATACCGCCATTGCTGAGTACTGGCAGGTCGTTGTAGGGGCGGATACGATCGTTCTTTTTCTCGCTGTTATGGAAACGGGGGCGGGAAGGATCAATCAGTATGCCTGGGCCTTTGTTGGCGCTATAGCTGTAATTAACCCCCACGGTTAATTTATAGGTGCCCACCTTAGACAGTTTGAATATACTGTTGGTTTCCAGCCTGGCAGCGGCATTTACCGGCTCGCCAATAATATGTTTTACTGAGAGGTAATAGCCAGGGGTAAAATAACCTTCATGAATACCGGTTTCCATAGCATCGATGATCCCAAGAAAAGTGTTGGAATTCAAGTACCGCTGCTCATACGACTCCTGTCTGCCCCAACTGTAGTTTCCCTGCAGCTGTATGTTGTACAGCCAAGGCTTTTTTACCAGCCATTCGCTGCGGTTGTTGATAGTAAACGAGCGGTTGCTGAACTTCGCCATTTGTTCAGTGCCCAGGTCCGGGTCTTGTTTGGTTTGGTCGATAGTGGCGTTACCATCAAGGCTCAGTGTATTTTTAAAGTGAAACAAGCCCTTAGGCTGATAGGTCCATAAAACGCTGCCGGCTATGCGCTGATAACCTTTTAGTTTATCGCGGGGATCATCCTGACTATTCAGATAATCGAAACTAACGTTTACAACGCCGATAGCAGGGGAGAGCGCGTAACCTTTGTTGATGCCTATATTACGGGTGGCTTCATTGGTGCGTACCGTAACGCGCAGGGGGGTAAGGCCTGCCTGCCTGTTTACCACTACCAGTCCGGTAGTATATTCGCCATACCTGGCAGAGGCAACGCCGGATACTACTTCAATGTTCTCAATATTCTCGGCGGGAATGGTGCGTAGGTCCAGGCCATTGTTAGCCTGCATAGCATTCTCGTAACTTCTGTATAAAGTGCCATTACGCCAGCTACGGTCCTTTATGACGCCATTTTCCGGATTCGAAATATTATTGGCAGAGAATAATCCGCGGCCGGGGTTCATGGCTTGCATGTTGGCATCGTTGGAAACAACGCCGCCATCTACTACCACAGAAATACCAAATGCATTGTTCAGGGCTTCCACCGTGTTGCTGGAAACAGCGCTGCGCAGGGTAAGCGCCTGCATTCCCTGTACGGATACATTGGGCTTCATGATCGTTTGACCAGGCAGGTAGTCTAATACATTAGCCAGGCTCAACGCCTGCGTTTGCTCAATCGCTTCGCGGTCGAACAGGATAGAGGAATTGGAAGCCGATGTTTTTTTCCGGATACCATTCACTTCTACATCCGGCAGTTTCAGGTTATCGTCTTTTAAAATAAAAACCGGTAATATGCCGGAAGTATTCATAGCCACTTCCCTGGTCAATGTTTGTTTGCCTACATAACTTACCCGTAAAGTGAGCGTTTGGCTTAAATACAGGGCTGGGGGAACCGTTAGTGTAAAGCTTCCGTCAATAATTGTATAGGTTCTGATATCTTCCGCCGTCAGTGAAACGGTGGCATATGGCAGTGGTTTACCCTTACTATCAGTTACTTTTCCCTTCAATGTTATTTGCTGAGCAAATGCTTTTGGCATCAGGCCTGTCAACAGTACATACATACCAACCGTTAGTACTAAAGCCTTTATAATTGTTCCCATATGTATTCGCAGATCTTTCTCTTCTAGTAAAGAAAATAGTGCGCAAAGGTGTGTAAACCTGATAAGTTATCCAATCGCAATCGGGAAAATTATTTACGCAAAAAGGAATAATTCAAAAAATGGAAGGGTAGTGGGGGATATTTTGGGGGGGTAAATACGTTTTAGGTAAATAAAAACGGGGATGTTGCTGAGCTATAGCAACATCCCCGTAGGGGCGTTAAGGATATTATCAGGGATTAGACCAGGTCTTTTCCCCTTTTTTCATGCTTTCCAGTTTTTCTTCCACAATTTCTTGACCGATCTGCTTCTGTTGCAGGAGTTTTTCCAGGATCTGGATGGCATCCTGTTGCCGGCCGGTTTTATACAACAGGTCGGAATAGGTGAACACGCTGCTTAGATCGCCCTTGTCTAAGGCCATTTTACTCCAATCGAGTGCTGTGGCCAGACATGTTTTATCGGGGCAGTCATCGAATACCCTGTTTGCAATGGCATTCATCTCATAGGGTTCAATATCATCTGGGTAGGCGCCAATATATGCTCTCATCGCGGTATTCAGCTGTTGCCAGTTCTTTGTTGCCAGGAAATATGTTACATGCAGTCTGGCGAAGATTTCCTTGTCATAGCCAGGATATTTTTTTGCCAAACTGGCAGCTTTCTTTTTCCAATCTACTGGTTGGCCAGCCGGTAGATTATCTTCTGCTAAAGCAATATCCTGTATCAGGCGGGCTGTTTTCCCTTTCCCCAGTATTTTGTCTATGCCCTTGCCATGTGTCAGCAAAAATGGAAAAGTATTGTCTTTACTGTGCTCGGTGAGCGTGTAAATGAATTGGAGATTTTTTGCTGTAAACGTATCTTTTTGAGCAGCCAGGTAGGCAGCGGCCAATTGGGGTTCGTGGACGCCATCATCATTATGTTTGGCCATCAGTGCCAGCTGGTAAATATCTTCCGGATTGGTGAGGTGCCCGGCATTGAATTGCTCCAGCAAGGTATAATATTGGGTGGCAGGATTTAATGCTTCGGCAGATTTTCCTACAAATGCCGTTGGATCAAAGATAGCACCAATGATCCGGTGTACCAGTTTGCCATCAGGCGAAAAGTACAGGAATGTGGGATAGATGTGCACGCCGTATTCCTTGGCAATTTTCTCCGCATCGGCATAGAGCAGCTTTACATCTGGGTTGTCTGCCGCTGCTTTATCCATTTGCATCTTTACGTTGATAAAATGTTCGTTGAAGAAGGTACCGGTCGTATCTTGCGGAAATACCAGTTGCACCATCAGTTTACAGGGACCACACCAGGTAGTAAAGCAGTCCATGAAAATAAATTTATTTTCTGCCTTTGCTTTTGCTTTGATCTCTTTCCAGGTAAGTCCATGTTCAAAATGAATGCCTTTTTCCTGGGCTTTTATGGCAATAGGTAACAATAGCAGCAGTAATATGCTGCTTGTAATAATCTTTCTCATGTGTGGCTATTTTATCTTACTTAATGATAACCTTTGTTCTGTGATAATTTCGAATTGGTGCTGACCGCCGATTGAGGTATGGGATACAGTACGTCTGTATCTTGCCATCCGGCTGGTTTTTCGGTGCCTATAATGGCAGTGCTCCGGTTGGTTCTCTTCAGGTCGAGCCAACGGTGTCCCCATTCGCAAAACAGTTCTACCTGTCTTTCATGCTCAATAGCTAATAACAAAGAATTTTTATCAGTGGCAGTAGTGCCGGTTAAGCCGGCGCGCAGCCGGATTACATCCAGGTCTTCTTTGGCCTGGCTGGTATTGTTTTGTTGCGCCCTGGCTTCGGCCCTGATCAGGTATTGCTCTGCGAGCCGCAATACCATCTCAAACTCTGCATTGTTGTTGGTTCTTGATTTATACTTATAAGGATAGAGGTAAGCAGACCCCAATACGGTAATGCTGTTGATCCATTTGCTTTTACGGGTGTCGCCTAGCTCAAAGGCATTGTATAGGATATTATTGATGGCATAGTTTGGCACCGCATCGGCACTGATAGGCACCATGTTACTGGCAAAATAAGTATAGCCATACACGTTTGTGTAGAATTGCCAGATCCCCTCTTGGCTGTTGGCCAGGAACACATCGTTGGGATCAGGCACTATGCTGTATATGCCCGTTTGTACGATCACGTTGGTCGCCTCAGATTCAGCCTGTGCCCACATGCCACGGTACAGGTATACCCTGGCAAGTAAGGCTGAGGCTACATAACTGTTCACCCGGGTACGGTTGCCTCCAGACCAGCTATAATCTCTTGGGAGTGCGTCGCGCGCTGCGGCAAGGTCGTTGGTGATCTGCGTATATACCTGATCTGTGGTGGCAGCCGGCGCCTGGTTAATATCGCTGATGTTGCTGTTGGTCAGCAAAGGCACGCTGCCAAAATAGTTGACCAGGTAAAAGTGGCAAAAAGCCCGTATCACTTTTGCCTCTGCGGTCAGTTGCTGTTTGAGCGAAGGAGAAAGGGTAGTTGATGCTTGTACACCATCTATGATGCTGTTAGCCAGATAAATAACGTTATAAGAACTGGCCCACAAGTCACTCACATCGCTATTACTGGGCGCCAGGCTGTTGTTATAGAAGTCGTCGAATGTATTTTGCACCGGAATGATTTCATCCGCCGATTTGGCTGGCAATAGGCTTATGCGGAAGCTATATATGCCTGTACCGTAGCCGCTGCCATTGTATAATTGGGAGTACATTCCATTTACGGCGGCTACAGCAGTGGCAGAATCCGCAAAAATGGTGGTGCTGGGCAGTTGATCGCTCGGTTTTTCTACGTCGATCAGTTTTGAACAACTGCTTAAAAACGCCAGCACTGTTAGTAAAAGCACGATATTTAATTGAACCCGTATCTTCATAATCTTAATGTTTAATAGGAGAATTGAATACCTGCAATCACCATTTTTAAGGTAGGCAGGGTAGGTGTGCTTAATGGTGAAACATATGGATTGTTGGAAACCCCTGGAGTAATATTAGTTTCCGGATCAAAGCCACGGTATTTGGTGAACGTGATCAGGTTTTGTCCTCTCAGGTATACCCGGCAACTGGCCATCCTCAACATTTTTCTCCATTGATCGGGCAACGTATAGGATAAAGAAATGTTTTTTAACCTAATGAACGATGCATCGGTAAGTTTGCCATCTGAGCTCAGGAAGTAATTAATATAAGAATTATACGAAGGGGAAGATGCCTGGGAAGCTGGCGTAAAAGGACTGTTCAGCACATCTCTATACTGGTTGGATAATAAGCCAGGAAAAGCGGTGACTGCATAGTTCTGTTGTTTCACAAAGTTAAACAGCATATCCAGCTGGAATTGCTTGAAACGTATGGAGTTGCTGATCCCGCCGTAATATTTAGGGTCTCTGCTACCGGCTACAATATAGTCGCCTTGCCCATTGGCAAATAGACCGGGAGTAATCACCCCGTCTTTGTTCACATCTTCTACGGTGGCCTGTCCGTCTTTAAAACCGGTTAAGTGGTATAGCCCAATCATGTTTAATGATTGCCCTATCACGTAAGTATTGGCATAGGAAGAATTTGCCAGGCCAGGGAAAGACAGCAGTTTATTTTTATAGGCAGAAATATTAAAAGAGAGGTTCCAGCTGAAGTTTTTATGGTCTATTGGCGCGCCTTTCACTTCGATTTCAACTCCCTGGCTTTGCACGAGGGCATTTAAGTTGGCAGTGTAAGACGAAAAGCCGGATTGGGGGGAAAGGGTGTAATTAGCGAGCATGTTACCGGTACGGTTGCGGTACCAGGCACCGGTAAACTGTAACTGGTTGTGAAGAAAGCCCAGATCCATGGCAGCTTCGAGCTTATTACTCCTTTCCCAGCTAAAATCGGGATTGGCTACCCCTGTAGGTACAAAGCTGGAAGTGGGGCCATAGGTGACCGGTGAAATGCTGTAGGTGCTTAAATAGGCATAGTTAGGGATTTGGTCGTTGCCCACTGTGCCATAGCTAGCCCTTAACTTTCCGTAGCTTAACCAATTTTGGTGCTGTAAGAAGCTTTCGTCAGAAAATATCCATGCTGCGCCAAGGGAACCGAAATTACCAAACCGTTTATTCGGGCCGAAACGGGAAGAACCATCCCTTCTGAAGGTGCCGTTTAATACGTATTTATCTTTCCAGGTATAGCTTAACCGGCTTAAAACAGAGGCGTATTTATATTCTGCGGTGGTGCTGGTATTAACATAGATCGTTCCTGCGGCGCCGTAACTATCCATGAGCGCCTCTGTTGGAAAGTCTGCAGCGATTACAAAGTAAGGTTGGTTATATTTCGACTGCTGCCAGGAACCACCTACAATGGCGTCTAGCTTGCCTGCTCCAAGGGTAGTATGGTAGTTGATCTGCGGCTCTACAAGATAGTTTTTGGTGCTATTACTGCTATAATACCCTGTGCCAGTATTCTGATAGACTGGATTATAGGTGCTGCCAGGGTACAATATTTTTTGATCCAGTTCTATTTTATTTTCTCCTACATTAACTTTTACCTGTAAATTTTGCAAAATGTTGTAACTAAGGGAAGCATTCAGCAACATGCTTTCTGTGTTGGTTTTAAAAGACTGTTTCAATAACGCCATTGGGTTAGAAAAGCCACCGCCCCAATACAATTGCCCATGGTCATCATACATTGGGTAGTTGTTGGGATAAGTGGTGCTAACGTTGGTGAGGTCTGGGCCATAAATGAGGTTGTTGTCTGTACTGTAGATCGCACTCATGTTCACTTTAAATCTCCCGTCTGCAGAAGTATGGTCTACCTTCATATTTACATTGGCTCGTTGGTAGCGGGAGTCACTTGGTGTTACCATCGTTTCATGGTGATAAGTACCTCCCAATAAAAAGGTGGTCAGTTTATCGCCGCCGGAAATAGCGGCGTTCACTTCTGAGAGCTGTGAGGTACCGCCAATCAACATCTTCTCGTAATTAACGTTGTCTGTTTGGCTCCATAACAGTAGGTCGGGCGCATTGTCGGCAGTAGGTATAATGTTGTCGTTGGCAAATGCTTTACGACGGATATCCACGTACTCCTGCGTGTTGAGCAGAGGTAATAGCCGGGTTACTTTACCTGCACCGGTAAAACCATTTACGTTGAGGTGTGTTTTTCCTGTTTTCCCTTTTTTAGTGGTGATCAGAATCACTCCGTTAGCACCTCGCGAACCATAGATGGCGGTGGCATCTGCATCTTTGAGGATATTAATACTTTCAATATCCTGCGGGTTGATCATCGTTAAAGGATCGCTGCCTCCGTTGGGCGTTCCCCCGGCTTGGCTGCCTCCGCCAAAATTTTGTTGGTCTACAGGGTTGCTGTCGAACGGAATACCGTCAATAATATATAAGGGATTGCTACGCGCCTTGATAGAACTGGCCCCTCTGATCTGTACATTCACGGGGGAGCCGGGCATGCCGGAAGATTGTTGGATATATAACCCAGGTACTACGCCTTCCAGTGCAAGCATTGCGTCATTCACTGGTTGCCTTTCGATGGTGGCTGCTTTTACAGTGGATACGCTGCCGGTATTTAAGCGGTTGGTAGTAGTATAATATCCTTTTACCACGGTTTCTTCCAGTACACTGGAAGAAGGCTTCATAGACACGGTGAGGTTTAAATGGTTATCCTTTACGGATATGGAAGTAATATATCTTTCAAAGCCCAGGTACGTTACTTCCAATGTATATACGGTGGCATGGGGAACGTGACTGAAAACAAATAAGCCGTCGGCGTCTGTGCTGAAATGGAAGGGAGTACCTTTAAGCGCCACATTGGCGCCTGGTAAAGGATTGCCTTTGGAGTCGAGCACATGCCCCCGGATGATAATGGACGTATCTTGGCTGAGAGTGGGCGCACTGTTGGATGGAAGTACTTTCCGCGACAAGAAAATCGTTTTGTTGTTGATGGTATATTTAAGCGGACTATCTTTAAAAAGCGCTTGCAGAAACTGTTCCAAAGGAAGATTGTGCGCCTGAATCGTAACCGGTAGAACGCCCTTGACCACATTTTCGGTATATACAAAAGCGTAACCGGTTTGCTGTTCTACGGCAGTCATTACTTTTTCCAGGGGAACAGCAGTCCCGGAAAAGTTGACGGTTTGTGACATGCCCTTTGCGCTCAGGCTCAGAAAAGCGACGGTCAATAATACTGTTGTTAGCTTCATGGCTAATCCGATTTTGGTAATGTAGTGGTTGCTCCCACGGGCTGACCAGCCACAAAAAGTAGTTTTTTGCATACTTTCGCAGGTATTTGGTTGAATAATAAATAAGTCCTTCCCGACTTTTGTTTTTCTAACTTACGCAGACGCCCCACCGGAGATGTTCCACCATCTTCGGCTTTTGGATTGGATAAGTATAAGTTGTTAACTGCTGGCTATAGGCAGTGTTGCTGCCGGTGATCAGTTACCGGTTACTATAAGCGTTCTGCCTTCTCGTTTAATGTTGATACCTAGGTCCGAAAAATATTGTAATACATCCGACAGGTTGACCCGTTTATCCAGCCGGCCCTCAAAGGTGACGGCAGGAATTTTTCCTTCATACTTTACATCTACATTATACCATCGTTCTAATTGCTTCATGACGTTTTCCAGGGTAGCATCCTGCAGATTAAAAAATCCGTTTTTCCAGGCCATTACCTGGTTCAGGTCTACGGTTTTAATTACCTGGATGTTAGACTGGCTATTGGCTATAATTTGGGCCTGTTGCCCGGGTAGTAAGATGACTGCTTGTTGCCCTGTGCCGGCCGCTACTTTTACGCTGCCTTCGAGTAAGGTGGTTTGCAGCACGCCTTCATCGGCATAACTGTTCACATTAAAGCTGGTTCCTAGTACGATAACGTTTGATTGCCCGTTTACGTCTACTATAAAAGGTTGTTCTTCATTTTTGGTTACTTCAAAGTATACTTCTCCCGTGATCTTAACGGCTCTCTCTTTGCGGTTAAAGGTTACCGGATAGGTAATAGATGAGGCGGCATTAAGCCATACCTTTGTTCCTTCCGGAAGAGTGAGCTGATATTGTCCGCCCCGGGGAGTAGACATGGTGTTGAGTATGGTTGCCCCTTGTGCCCTGCCTGTTTCCGTATAAATAATTTGTCCGTTTGTTCGTTTTACTATCTGTGCATTGCCTTGCTGTACAAGCTGCCCGTTGCTGGCGCTATCAAGTGTGATAGTACTGCCGTCTCCCAGGGTAAGCACTGCGCTGTTGCCTCCTGGTTGTATATCTGCTGTTAATGGTGCAGGGGAAGATGCCTGCGTTTTTATTGTTCTCTTACTGGTGGCCCAGAAATAACTACTGGCGCCAAAAAGCATGACTACGGCGGCCCATTGCCATTTGCGAAGAAACGGCATCCGTCGCAACGGTATATCCGTTTTCCGCGAAGGCAGCGATTGGCCTGCCAGGAAAATGTTATTGAGTACCTCTTGACGGAGGTCTTCCGGCACTATTA
Organism: Chitinophaga sp. 30R24; assembly: GCF_049056765.1. Lineage (NCBI taxonomy): Bacteria > Pseudomonadati > Bacteroidota > Chitinophagia > Chitinophagales > Chitinophagaceae > Chitinophaga > Chitinophaga sp. 30R24. The sequence goes on along the minus strand of NZ_JBJGXX010000008.1, from coordinate 86,140 downwards.
CCGGTGGTTTTTCACTATCACGGAGGGTTGCCCCTAATAATTCCAGTACCTGCTGTTCATAAGCAGGATGTTGCAGAAGGGTGCGTAATTCAGCCCTTTCTTCTTCGGTAGCCTGTGCATCCAGGCACTTTTGATATAAATATTGAAGTTTTTCTGCTGACATAAACTGGTTTACATATGATATGACACCGCCTGTAAATCATTTGGGTTACAGGAAGGTTAAATTTTTATAAATAAATTATAAATAAATGATCAACAAAAACAGTAACAGTGGATGATCGAGGTAGGTAAGCAGGAATGCCCGGATGGTGCGCATGGCCCGTTCCAAGTGTTTTTTTACTGTTTCCTGGGATAGTTTCAGCGCTTTGGCAGCATCTTCCCGGCTATGGCCTTGTAATTTAATGAGCCTGAAAACGGCTGCCTGTTGTTCGGAGAGTTGTTGCATGCCTTGCCGGAGTACTTCGGCATACTGTTTTTCCTGTAGCAGGTTCTCAATGTCATCTACATCCGCCGGTGCTATATTTTGGGAGTAATGTTGTTCCCGCATTTTGAGCCGGTCCTGTTTTCTCAGCTCATTTAAAATAACCCGCCTGGTAACTACTACCAGGTAACCATGGAAATTATCAATGGTTCCCAATGCATCCCTGTTTAACCAGATCTTGAGAAATACTTCCTGCAGTACATCATCTGCCACGCTGTAAGAGCGGGTAAGGCTCCAGGTAAGGGAATAAAGAGCGTCTTTGTAGTGATCAAATAAAGTTGTAAAAGCTGCTTCGTTTCCGGCAGCTATTTGTTCCAACAATGCTCTTTCATGTGCTAAAGAATGACTCAAAGGTATAATATTGACAATCCACTGTAAACATAATAAAATCATTTGATCATTGTGCATGGAATTCCCTGCAGTTAAGGGAGCAGTAAGGCGGCCTGAATGGTGGCATAATAAGAGTAGGAACTTTTTATTTTGGTACGCTGTGTATCGTTAATGAGCAAGAGGTAAGTACCTTTAAAATATTTATGTATTTCAATGATCTTTAATTTGTTAACAATAAAGCTCCGGTGCACCCGTACAAACTCAGGCGGAAGCAGCTCCTGCAGGTAGCTGAGTGAATAATCCGTTAGCCAGGCGCCCGTTTGTGTATGGAGATACACATATTTATCTTTTGCTTCAAAATAACAAATATCAGATACCTGTACCAGCTGTATTTTGTTGCCTGTTTTTACAGGCAAAGTGCTGATGGAACGAATACCTGGTTGTTCATCCAGCAGTATTTTTATTTTCTGCAACATATTGGTTCCGTCTGCCAGTCGTTCTGTTACTCTTTTGATAGTAATGTCCAGTCGTTCGACCTCTACGGGTTTTAGCAAATAATCAAGGGAGTTTTGCTCAAAGGCTTTAACGGCATATGCTTCATAAGCGGTTACAAATACAATCAGTGGCGTGTAGTGCAGTTGTTGGAGTACCTCGAAGCCATTATAGGCAGGCATCTGTATGTCGAGGAAAACAAGGTCAGGGCGTTGTTGATGTATAAAGTCAATCGCTGTTTTCCCATTTTTGGCCTCGCCTACTATCTTAATGGCCGGATAGTTTTGCAACGCTTTTTTTAAACGGTGCAATGCTATATTTTCGTCGTCTACCAGCAATGTTTTAATTTCTTTTGGGAAGGGTAAGCTGCACATATTTATGGGATGTGTTGTTAAACTCAATATTGAAATCACTTGTATATAGCAGTTGTAGCTTACTGATCACCAGGTGTAAACCAAGCCCGTTGCCAGGCTTGTCTGGAAATGCTGGTCCGGGGTCTGCAATGGTGATCAATATATTTTCTTCTTGCAACATGATGCGTACTTCAATGGAGCCATTGCCGGTTATGGCTTCTATACCATGTTTTACGGCATTTTCCACAAGTGGTTGCAATATAAATGAAGGAATGGATAATGATAGTGTTGAGGGATCTGCTGTTATTGTGTATTGCATCCTGCTGTCATAACGTATCTGTTGCATCTGCAGATAAGTACGAACAATGTCCAGTTCATCTGCTATAGCGTGAAAGGTAGCGCTGTCGTTCTTTAAGGTGAACCGGAAAAATTTAGATAGCAATAATACCAACTGTTCAGCTTTCCCTGGATCTAATGGGATAAGGCCGGCAATGGCGTTATGTACATTGTACAAAAAATGCGGATTAATCTTGGCCCGCAGTAGCGCTAACTCGAAAGCTGTTTGCTGTTGTTCCAGTTGTAATATCCGGTATTGCTGCTGGAGCAGTTGATTGCCTAACATGCTTTTCCATTCTTCACTCACGTAAATGGGTATACCAATTATTAATACAATCAGTATGTTAAGTGCGTAAATATCGGTGCCATGCAGTAGCCGGTAAGGTGGGGTAGCTGGCAGCAATGATAACATAAAAGTAGTTAGTTCTGTTCCTGCCAGTGCTGCTAGTATCAATGCGCTGATCATAACGCCAATCCTGATACCTGGAGAATGGATGGAGGCAGTGAAGAAACGCCTGGAATAGATGGTTAGCATCATGAGTGCGCCAATATTAACATTCGACAGCAACGACATTAGGATACGCACCGGCCGATGGTCGTAAGTGAAATACAGGTACACCCCAAAAGACGATCCAATCAATACACAAATCAGCAATACATTGATAGCTTTGCGCATATTCAATTTGTTTTAGAAGGTGCATACCGGCCAATAGTTATAAAGATAATAATAATGTAGCTGAAACCAATAACAACGGGTAGCAGTTGACTGTATGGTTTGTATTGAGGAAGCACAGTGCCGCTGAAAGCAGCAGTAAGGCCGCTGAGGGCGCTGATCATTTTGTAGACATGTTCGTATATACCGGCCTTCTTGCGTATGCTGGCTGGTAGTATCCATTTAAGGAGGTCATATGCCGTTACCAGTAACAAAGCCCCTATCGTGGAATAGGTAATAACAGGCGACCAATATAACCCCGACGCATGTAGGTAGTACAGATAATAAACAGCGGATAAGATCACTACCGCTGACGCCAGGCTATCTGGTATATCCGGTTTTCTGCCTCGTTGCCGTATTGCCCGTATGCCGCTAAAGCAATTATAACCACTCAATAGGGTGATCACCAGCAGGAAATTATTGCGCTTGAACACAAATACGCCTAGCAAACCAGTGGTGATGACTACGGCGACGAACCATATAAAGTACCGTCCCAGCCGGATATGTTGGATGCTGCCCTTGGGTACCGCCAGGGCACCTATACCTGTAAGCAGTGCCAGGCTGCCTGCTATCACGTGGGTAGCAATGTTAAAAGGATGTATTGTTTCCATACTATTGATTTGTAACAGTAAATCAACAGTGTTGCCCGGTAACACAAAAGCATATTCCGTTGAAATAGGATATTAGCCTGACAGAATAGGACATATTGTTGCTATTATTTACCCGGCGTGGCAGTTGCCTGCAACAGGAAATCATATAAATTCTTTTCTGCAGGTATATCCAGTTTTTTCCGTAACCGGTACCGGCTGGTTTCTACACCTCTTGCAGAAATGCCCATGGACTGGGCTATTTCTTTGGTGGTGAGATTGATTCGTAGGTAGGCACATAGCTTCAGGTCGGTGGTACTGAGTTTGGGAAATTGTTTTTTTAGGGATAACAGAAAGTTATTGTGTACTTCATCGAAGTGCCGGGAAAAATGTTCCCAATCTTCTTCATTATTTTCTGCTTCTTCAAACAATCGCAATACTTTTTTAAAGTTGGGCATTTGCGCCGGCTCACTGGTTTTATTGATGCTTTCCAATAAAGTTTCTTTTATATGCGACAATATCTTCCCCTTCTGGACAATGTTCATGGCGGCTGTAGCCAGTTCTTTGTTTTTATGCAGCACATCATCCTGAAGTTTTTCATTACGTAGTTTGACCAATTGCATTTCATTGCGTTCCAGTTCCAGTTGATGGCGGATGATGAGTTGTTCCTGTTCTTTTCTGTGCTGTAATTGCTGTGTAGCCAGACGCTGCTGTTGTCTGCAATAAATGTAATACAAGAAGACGACTAACAGCAATAAATACACGATTCGTGCGAAGGTAGTCTGGTACCAGGCTGGCCATATAATGAATTGGAAGGCGGCAGCAGCAGAGGTATGTCCGAGGTTATCCCTGGCGTATACTTTAAAAGTATAATGCCCGGGTAATAGGTTGGTATACTCTTTCTCTGTTTTAGAAGACCATTCAGAGGGCTGTGCGTCGTTGCCCACCAATTGATAGCTATAGGTGACATTATCGCTTTGGTCTGCGCCAGGGGAAGCATACTCAAAATGGTAGTTGCTATAATAGTAGGGTAGTTGTATGGGATGAGCCGGTGTGCTGCTACTATAGCCGCCAGCCAGTATGCTGTCTTTTTTACCGCCGGCCAGTACTTTTCCCAGCAATACGGTGGGGCGGCTGGTCGACTGGGTATATTTTGTATAGTTGAGGTGAAAAATACCTTTGTCTCCACCAATAAAAATATTTTGGGAATCATAAGGATAAATGAATTCAAATCCGCTGATGATCCTGCCGGTTAATTCAGGAAAATAAGTGATGGTATGGCGTTTGATATCTGCCACGCCAGTTTTTTTGTCTGATATAAACCAGATATTTCCGTGTTGGTCTTCTTTCATATACTGTATGGCGGTCTGTTGGAACAATGACGCATATTTGGGGGAAGGGCTAAAGCGTTGCCGGATGCGGTCGAATTCATATATGCCTTGTTGCGTGGCGGCCAACATCTGCCCTTGTATATAAAATACATAGTTGTTATAATCGGAAGGCAGTCCGTCTTTGGCCGTAAATAATTTGAACTGCAGGGAGGTATCAGGGAGTAGGGTAATATGGTAAATGCCCCGGTAAGGGTGGGAGGTCCACACCTGATGTGCATTGTCTGGCGCCAGGAATCGCAGAGACTCATACAAGCCAGGAATATGTGATTTTATTGCGACCGGACTACTTTCCAGGTTCATATAGGCTAAACCGTTATAACAACCTGTGAGCATGCTTTTGGTCATTGGCAGGTAGCTCCAGCAGCCAATATCTTTTAATAGTGGGATAGCTTTCCCGTGGCTGATTTCGAAAGTGCCTTCATGGTGCCCCATGAGTAGCCGCCCGTAGGCCACAGAGAGATGCCATACCTGTCCTTTGGTATTGGCTACGGGTTGGAAATAACCTTTAGAGAGACTGATATCAGAAACGCTGTCTAGTCCGGAAGCATATAAGCCGTCGCTGGTGCCGATGTAAAGGGTACGCTGATGTACCAGGGCAGCATAGGAGCCCAGCAGGTTGCGGTGGTCTGGTGTAATGTGCCGGATGGCGGCATTATATTGGAGCTGGTCTATACCATTGTCCAGCGCCAGCCAGATATGTTGCCGCCGGTCGCTGAATATCCTCAGTACATTGTTGTTTTGCAGTCCTTCGTCGCGGGTAAACTGCTGTACAATAGCACCCGTGTAGCCGTTCACGATATAGCAGCCCCTGGAGAAAGTGCCCACTGCCAATTGGGAAGGATTGATGCGCACTGCACAATAGATGCGGTTACTGCGGAAAGCTGTATCTGCCTCGGTATGTAGCGGGAGTAATTGCCCGCGAACGATATGGAATAGTCCATCTTTAAGGGTGGCTACCAGGAGGGTGTCTTGCCGGGATTCTATGATAGCGGTGATCAGTTTATTTCCCAGATTAGTACAGATAGGCTGCCACTGGCCATTTTCCAGTTTCAGTAACCCTTCCCGCCGGTCTTGTGCAAAGAGGCCGCCGCTGGTGGCTCCCAGTATTTTCCATTCTACAGGGGCATTAAATACTTTCACTTGCTGGTGGTCGTAATCAAATATTTTGTTGTTGCTTCTAAAAAATACATGGTGTTGATAAAACACAATGTTCCATATATCGGCAAACTGTTGCCGGTCGGGAATAATATTTTTGAGGGAAGTATACTGCAGTATTCCCCGTTGGTTTGCCTGGTAGTAACCGAATTCGTCCTGGGCGCCTATATAAATGCGTTGGTCTGCGTCTATTTTTACAGACCGTAACCGGGTATTGTTAGGTACTGGCAATAAGTTCCAGGTGTTGCCATTGAATGTGATCAATCCTTCATTGTTGGCAAAGTACAGGATGCCATTTTGGTCGGTGTCAATATCCCAGGTTTGCCCGTTTCCCTGGTATTTTGTTTTGTCGTAGTTGATGATGGCTGGCAGGCCGATCGTGTTTTGTGAATGTAGGGAACTCCATGGCAATAAGGTAATCAGGAAGAAAAGATATTTGCTGCAAGACATATGGTTTGTTTAAAACGTGGGGGTGGATGTGCTAGATTTTTATTGTTAATCAATTTTTTGTGCTGCAATGAAGTAGAAAAGACGTATGTCCGTATAGGTAATTATTCGATCTGAATACAGACATTAGTGGTACTAGAAAAATTTATAAAAAGATAAGTATTGCCCGGCAAATTTTTATCAAACTGCTTTAAAATATCATCACCCCGCTTTTTTCACATTAATAATTGTAAATTCCATGAAAGAAAAATTCTTCTGCATGGGGGCGTTGCTGCTAGTATTGTTAACTTCTTGCACAAAGACCTCCGAAAAAAAAGATACCCTCCAACCCATCAACGGAACAAAAAATGCCGTAGTAGCGGCCGCCGCTGCTTATACACTCATCTGGTCAGATGAATTTAACGGTAGCAGCGTTAATACCAACAACTGGACATTTGAAACCGGCCCGGGAGTAAACAACGAAAAGGAATATTACCAGGCCTCCAATGCTACTGTAAGCAATGGTAATCTGGTAATTACCGCTAAAAAACAAACCGTAAACGGTTGGCCCTATACTTCTGCACGTATGAATACTGCAGGACATTTTACTACCCAATACGGCCGTATAGAAGCCCGTATTAAGCTTACTTCCGGACAAGGTTTATGGCCGGCATTCTGGATGCTGGGCAACAACATTGGCTCCGTGGGCTGGCCTAAATGCGGGGAAATAGATATCATGGAGCGTGTTAATACCAGCAATACTATTTATGGCACGATCCATTGGGATGCCAATGGGCATGTATCCTATGGTGGTACTACTACTACTACGCCAGACGATTACCACGTATATGCGGTAGAGTGGGATGCCAATGGTATCCGCTGGTATGTAGATGATAACCAGTACGCTACTGCTAATATTCAAAATAATATCAACAGCACAGAAGAATTCCATAATCCCTTCTTCATTATTCTTAATCTGGCAGTAGCCGGCGATTTCCCTGGTCAAACAGTAGATGAGAGTAAGCTGCCTGCCAGCATGTACGTAGATTACGTAAGGGTATATGCTATTTCAGCCGGCGGCGGTGGTGGTACAGCGCCAATTGGGTCTACTATTACCCTTAAAGGATTTAATAATGCTTATGTGAGCGGTGAAAACGGTACTCAGGCCATGACCTGCACCCGCACTACTGCACAGGCATGGGAACAATTTACGGTAGAAGACGCTGGTGGAGGAAAAATTGCCCTGAAATCGCAAGGTAAATACGTGTCTTCCGAAAATGGCGTTAACCCGATCACCTGCAGCCGTACTACTATAAGCGACTGGGAAAAATGGGACTGGTTAGTGAATGCAGATGGTACCGTATCCTTCCGTGGTAATAACGGACGTTACATTTCCTGTGAAAACGGTACCCAGGCCATGACCTGTAATCGTACTACCATTTCTGGATGGGAAGCTTTTCACGTGCAATAATATAATCTGTTAGGGAATATAATCTGTTAGGGGTGATGACCAGCCGGCTGTTTTCTCAGCCGGCTTTTTTATGCCTGAGCCGCCCCTACCAGGGAAAAAAATCCTGTTGAAGACGAAAAAGGTGCATTGGTCGTTTTCGTGGGGGAGACTACATTTGAGCTGTCAACGAATTACAGTAATCATGCTATAAATGCAACATAATGAAAGCACAATTCATTTTACGTAAAATAGCAGGCTTGTTTTGCTTACTGGTGATCACCGTGGCCGTGCAGGCACAGGTAACCGATCCTTCCAATGATCCACATATCGATAAACAGGTGCAAGCCTTTTTGAAAGCGCTTAATTCAGGAAATGGCAAACCAATTGAACAGCTTTCTCCAGCCGATGCAAGGGCTGTTCTGGTAAATGCGCAATCTTCCGTAAAAGTGGATTTATCAGGTATTACCGTTACAGAGAAAACTATCAGCGAAGATGGTATGACGATTAAACTGAATATTGTGAAGCCTGCTAATGAGAAAGGCGTTTTACCGGTATTCATGTTTTTTCATGGCGGCGGATGGGTATTAGGCGATTTTCCTACCCATGAACGGCTGGTCCGCGACTTGGTGGTGGAATCCGGATTGGCGGCAGTTTTTGTAAACTATACGCCTTCGCCGGAAGCCCGCTACCCCGTAGCGATTAACCAGGCATATGCCGCTACCAAATGGGTAGCTGCCCACGGTAATGAAATCGGTGTAAATGGAAAAGATCTCGCAGTAGTGGGAAATAGCGTGGGCGGTAATATGGCGGCTGTAGTTGCATTGATGGCAAAAGACAAAAAAGGCCCGCATATAAAGTTACAGGTCCTTTTTTGGCCCGTTACTGACGCAAACTTTGAAACAGGCTCTTACCATCAGTATGCTGAAAAAAGGTTTCTTACCCGGAATATGATGATATGGTTTTGGAACAATTATGCTCCAGACGCAAATAAACGTAAAGAAATATATGCTTCCCCGCTGCAAGCCAGCATTGAACAACTGAAAGGGCTTCCTCCTGCATTGGTAGAAGTGGCAGAAAATGACGTGCTGCGCGATGAGGGAGAAGCATACGCAAGGAAGATGGATCAGGCTGGCGTAAAGGTAGTTTCAGTGCGGTATAACGGCATGATCCATGACTGGGGGATGTTAAATGCCCTGGCTACTGTGCCTGGTACCCGCGCATGTATCATGCTGTCTGCAGCAGCATTAAAGAAGGCTTTGAAATAATAATAGCAGCGACCCTATAAATAGGGGTTTCTGCGCTGCAATCTGAATTTTTGCGGTGAAACGTCCACATGTTTTGAAAAGAAACGTATGAAATAGGATATATCCTCGTACCCGAGTTTATATCCTATTTCTTTTACGCTTAGTAGAGTATATGAAAGCAACTGCTTGGCTTCAAGTAAAATTCTGTTTTTAATGATTTGATTGGGGGTAGCGTTGAAGTATTTAGTCATGCATTTATTGAGCGATTTAGCAGAGATGTGCAGTAGTTCAGCGTATTCCGCTACCGTGTGGTAATGTGTGTAATGTATATCCACCAGTTGGTTGAATTTTTTCCAGAACTCAGTGTATTTGTTAGCGGGTTGGTTAACGCACAAATAGGTTTCCTGCGCTATCCTGATGCATTTTATGGTCAGCTGTTTTATAAGTGCATATAACATGCCTTCCATGGCCGGCCCTTTGTGTTCCAGTTCCGATTGTATTTCCAGAAAAATCGTTTGTATGCCGGGTGAAATTCCTTCCGGAAGAAATATAGGGTGTTCAAATGGAGGGTGGTCATATATGTCCTGAGGGTAAAAATGTGGGTTGTAGAAGATGATATTACCGTTGCAGCTGCTATTGAATTGATGGGACAGTCCTGCATTGATAAAAAAAAGAGCATCCTGCTGCGGTTCAAATTTTTTGCAATCGATACTGATGCTTCCGCCAGCAGCAATGAAGGCAATTTTTATGAAATCATCCAGCTCTCTGCTGTGAAGCTGCTCCATGGCAGCAGGTTGAATGGGAATGAATCCTACCTTTTCCATGACAAGAGACTTTTGCGTTGCTGGCTAAACCGTAGCCGGCAATGTAATTTACCTTAAAAAAGTACACTTGTATATATATTATCTTGTTTGTATGTGATTAAGTTAGATGGGTTAGTATTATTAGTATATGCAACCTCCCCTGTCATATAGCCAGCTACGTTAGTTTGCAAAAAACAAATACGCTGTAATCATACCCCGATATCAGGCCCGGATTGAACTAAACAGATAGCTGGTTGTTTAGTTAGTTGTGTTTATGGTAGATGCTTTCACGAGGAATATCCGGATTGATCGTTCTGTAGGTCTTCCCTCCGGAAAAATACACCTAATGATGATGAAACAATTGCACATTTATCTTTTTGTGGCAACGGTGGCAGGTATAAGCGCCTGTAACCATAAACATGGCAACAGCGCACCGGAAGATAGTGAGCCCGTGCCGGTGATAACCATGAAGATCGAAAAGAGAATGGTGGAGGATCAAATATCCATTAGTGGCAACATTGAAGGGGATAAAACGGTACGTTTGGGATTCCAGGTAGCGGGGAAAATAAACTATATCGCCGCCAGCGAAGGGCAACAGGTTGCCAAAGGAATACTGTTATCCAGCCTCGAACCTACCAACTACAGTATCGCCAGGGATATGGCGCAGGCACAACTTAACCAGGCTAAAGATGAATATGCTAGATTGAAGATCATGCACGACCGCCAAAGCCTCAGTGAAAGCGATTTTGCAAAAATCACGCATACACTGGAACAGGCGGAAGCCCAGCAAAAACTACAAACTAAAAATCTGGCGGATACCCGTTTATATTCCCCTATCACCGGCGTATTGCTTCGCAAAAATGCAGAGGTAGGAGAGATAGTAGGTACGGGAACGCCTGTATTTGTATTGTCTGATATCAGTACTGTAAAAGTAAACGCTTATATCCCCGAAAATGAACTACATAAGATACGGATCGGACAGGAGGCCAGCGTATATATTTCCTCTGTTAACAATTCCTTCAACGGAAAAATTATAGAGGTAGGATCAGCGGCAGATCCTACTTCACGGGCTTTTACCGTGAAGATACAGATTCCTAACCCTCAATTGCTTATCAGGCCAGGTATGATTGCAGAGGTGAAAATAGATCCTGGCGGCGACCGGACCTTACTGACTGTGCCAACAGAAGCAGTCTTGAAAAATCTGAATAACCAGAACATCGTATATGTGGCCGACTTGGATAAGAAGAGGGCGTACGTCCGTAAGGTAAGTATCGGACAGTTTACAGATAATTATATCGAAATACTTTCAGGACTCAATCCTGGTGAAATTATTGTTACCGCTGGGCAGAACAAACTTACCGACGGCGCTCCCATCACGGAAAATAAATAGAAGGGTAGCATTCAACGAACTTAACATATTGTAAGATGAACTTTGTACAAGCGTCTTTAAAATATAAACAGGTTACGCTTTCTGTACTTTTCCTGCTATTTGCGCTGGGCGTAAATTCATTGCTCACGATGCCCCGGCGGGAAGATCCCAGGATAACAGTGCGCCAGGGGCTGATCATCGCCTATTTTCCTGGCGCTAACTCCGAACAGGTAGAAGACCAGGTTACCAGAAAGCTGGAACAATACCTGTTCCAGTACGCAGAGATCAACAAGGCCAAAACTTATTCTACTTCCAGCGATGGCATGGTGGTAGTCAACGTAGAATTAGGAGAACATGTAAAGGAGCCGGATATTTTCTGGAACAAACTAAGGCACCAGCTATTGATAGCAAAGGAAATGGACCTGCCCAAAGGCGTACAAGGCCCCATCGTGGATTCAGACTTCGGCGATACGGAAGCGCTGGTAATCGGTGTTATGAGCAATAATGCCAGTTATTTGCAAATGAAAGATTACGTCCGCAAATTGGAAGATGCGATCCGTACCCTGCCGGCTACGTCTAAGCTTAAACGGATAGGCGAACAAAAAGAGCAGATCACTGTGAGCTCCAACTCTGAGAAGTTATCTCAGTACGGGATCAGCATCGGGCAGGTGATGAAGATATTACAGAGCCAAAATAATATCAGCGCTACGGGGGATTTAAAAACAGGCTACAATAAGGCGCCACTTTATACGGAAGGCTATTATACTTCCGAAAATGAAATCGCTAATCAGATAGTAGGCACTTCCCAAACAGGGGAGATCGTTCATTTGGGAGATGTGGCCACCTTAACCCGGTCTTATGAAGACCCTACGTCTATTACCACGGTGAACGGCAATAAGGCGATGATGCTGGCCATTCAGATGCTGGAAGGAAATAATATTGTGAAATACGGCGCCGCTGTACAGGAGAAGGTACGGCAGGTACAGGCGCTATTGCCGGCAGATGTGAAGATCGCCACCATTGTGAACCAGCCGAGGATGGTGGATCTAAATGTATCGCACTTTATACGGGAGTTTTTCCTGGCCATTATTTCGGTAATTGTGGTGATTATATTGCTATTGCCTTTCCGCATTGCTATGGTAGCTGCAATGGCAATTCCTATGACGGTTTCCATCACCTTTGCCCTCATGCATACCTTTGGCATAGAATTGCACCAGGTGTCTTTGGCCGCGTTGATCGTAGTATTGGGAATGGTTGTGGATGATGCCATTGTGATAGCCGACAATTACGTAGAGCTGCTCGATGAAGGAACAGACCGGTGGACGGCCGCCTGGCGCAGCGCCAGCGATCTGGTGATACCAGTACTGACGGCTACTATTACCATCATCGCTTCTTTTATGCCCATGATCTTCCTGACCGGGGCGGTAGGGGAGTTCATCAAAGCATTGCCACTCACCGTGGCTATTGCCCTCGGCTCTTCTTTTTTAGTGGCGATGGTGCTTACGCCTATGTTGTGTTATACGTTTATCCATCAGGGTTTGCATCGTCAGAATGGCCATTCAGATAGCCCTACGCCCAAACGGTCGCTGCTCGACCGCATGCAGCAACGCTACGACGTGACCCTGAAATGGTGCGTAGCCCATCCTGTGCTCACTGTAACCGGTAGCCTTTGCACTATCCTGCTGGCAGGATTATTATATTTCAAAGGGATCAGGGAACAGTTTTTTCCAGCGGCAGAAAGGAATCAATTGGTAGTGGAATTGTGGATGCCTACCGGCGCCCGTCTCGAAAAAACAAAAAACGCCATCCTGAAAGCGCAGGCCGTAATCCAGGCCGATAAACGGGTAGTCTCTTTCGCCACCTTTATTGGCGCCAGCGCTCCCCGTTTCTATTATAATTTCTCCCCTGAGGTGCCAGTACCTAACTATGCGCAAATATTAGTGAATACCACTAATGAAGCTACCACCAATGCGCTGTATGCAGACCTGTACAAAATAGTGGACACACTAGTCCCAGAAGGCACAGTGCAGGTAAAGTTAATGCAACAAGGACAACCCCTCAAGTCGCCGGTAGAAGTACGTATCATTGGTGATAATATTCAGCGGTTGGAGGAAATTGCTGCCAGGGTGGAAGCAATTATAAAGAAAAAACCCGGCAGTAAGCTGGTGCGCAACGATTATAAGGAGGCCTACTATGGCATAAGTATACAACTAAATGAAGATGCCAGCAGGTTAGGGTTTACAACAACCAGCATTTCCCAGTCAATTTATACCGGCTTTGCCGGCGCCCCCGTTTCTACTATGTATGAAGGAAATGAACCAGTAGACATTGTATTGAGGTTAGATGAGCAGAAGCGGCGGTCTACTAACGATCTCATTAATACTTATGTACAATCGCCGGTAACTGAAGCTACTGTACCGTTAAGACAGTTGGCTACTCTCAGCCCGCAGTGGTATCCAGGAAATATTGTAAGGCGCAACGGAGTGCGTACCCTTACTGTGCAAAGCGAAACCAGCACGGGTACCCTGCCCTCTGAACTATTAGCTGCCATACGGCCCGATATTGCTAAAATTCCCTTGCCAGTAGGCTATTATATTGAATATGGGGGAGAATATGCTAACCAGGAAGAAACATTCGGGCAAATGATACAGGTATTGGGCATCAGCCTGGTAGCTATTTTTCTGGTGCTGTTGGTACAGTTCCGGAACCTGAAGGAAGTGGTAATAGTGATGTTAACGATCCCGCTGAGTCTTTTTGGCGCTATGCTGGGATTGTTTATTACCGGCAATAATTTCAGCTTTACTGCATTTGTAGGATTGATTAGCTTATCCGGCATTGTAGTGCGCAATGCCATTATACTATTAGACCATACCAATGAACTGATTAGGCTCCATGGCATGGATTGTAAAACAGCTGCATTGGAATCAGGGAAACGGCGTTTGCGGCCGATTTTCCTAACTGCTATGGCGGCTGCTATAGGAGTACTTCCTATGATCCTGTCTGGTTCTCCGATGTGGAGTCCTTTGGCCAGTGTAATTGCTGTGGGGGTGATATGGAGCATGCTGATGGCATTGCTTACAGTACCCGTGCTGTATACTATGTGGATGAAACCACCCAGAGAGAAAACACCATTGGCTAACCCTCAACAACATACACTATGAAAGCGAGGATATTCCTGTTATGGGCGTTGTGGTGGGGTGGTAATTACCTCTATGCCCAGCAACCGGTATTTAGCCTGGATCAGGCGATAGATACGGCGCTGGCCAACAACCGGCAGCTGAAAATAAAATCATTGCAGGTAACAGAAAAAGAAGCTAAAGTAAGGGAAGATAGGATCAGGGCCTATCCATCGTTTGCTATCAATAGCGCTTATCTTTATAATGCAAATATTGCCGAGCTCTCTATTCCCCAGGGATCGTTGGGGGTGTTGCCTTTACCCACCGGTAATGTTCCACTGCCTGATAAAACGTTGGATATCAATTTGGGTAATCATAGTACTTTTCTTGCTGGCGCTGGTATCTATCAACCCATTACCCAACTCTCCAAAATAAAAACAGGCATACAGTTATCGCGTACGGAGGTAGCTATCTCCAGGCAGGAAAGGAATAAGGCGGCTATTCAGATCCGGAAGTCGGTAGAATCAGTATTTTATGGCATATTGATCACCCGGAAGCAAGAAGAAGAAGAACAGGCAAAAATAGCCCTGGCCGCGATTAAGTTATATGATGTGCAAAGCGCGCTGTTATCCGGTAAAACAATTGAAGTGAATGAAGCGGGGCTGAAAGCTAACCTGGCCGATGAGCAACAGCACCTGCTCAAGTTACAGATACAGGAAGAAGATTACCTGGCAGATTTTAGGTACCTGGTACAGGTAGACAGTGCAGATGTTCGTCCGTTGGAGGCAGATGAAGCACCGCCTGTTAATATAAAGGATATAGCTGAATTGCAGTCGATGGCTGCGGCCAACAACGCGGATATCCAGATGGCGGTATTAACGCATGCAAAAAGTGAATTAGGTATCAAGGCGGCTAAACAGAGCTATCGACCGGATGTTGGCATAGTGGCTGGATATTCGTATCTAAAAGGAAATGTCGTATTCCCGGAAAGTAACCCGTATGCAGGTGTGCTGTTTATCTGGAATATCCAACAATTGTTCAGCAATAAGCAGGTGTTGAACCAGCGTAATTTAGCGGAGCAGGAGGCAGCGCTTTCAGTAGCATTAGCTACTGAAAGCGTGAATAAAGATATCGCAGCAGTCTGCCGGAAAATCAATCAGGCATTGCGTTTGGTAGCAGTGGCACAAAAAGCCTATCAATATCGAAAGGAAGCACTGAAAGTAGAAGAAGATAAAAAGGCGGCGGGGTTAAACATCGCATCCGATATACTGAATGCCAAAGCTTCGCTGGCACAGGCAGCAGCGGATCTTTATGCTGCACAGCTCAACTACCGGTTGTCATTGTCTGATATGAAATACCTCACAGAAAAGTAAGTGCGTAACCATTAGTTCTATGCTTTCCTGCAGCATCACGTAAAACCAGTCTGCCCAACAACCTAACCAGTTAGCAAGCAATTCTAGTTGTGGACATATTTGCCCCTTAAAATGTACTACAGATATTTAACAGGCGTCAACCTTGTTGAAGAATAATGAGGCAGCATCAAAAGTAATTTTTACCTGATTTTATTCGGGTACCTGATGGAGATAAATCTCGTTTACTTCAAATTACTTTTGATACCTCCTCATTTTTTGTAAGCGGATTTAATGACTGAATTCTGTAAGTATCTTGTTGGTGAAGGCGCATTTGATCAACATGGCTGTATTACGGGCTTTTAGTTTTCCAAGTAGGTTGCGGCGATGACTATCTACCGTGTCTGTACTGATAAATAGTTTTTCAGCAATTTCATGATTGGTATGTCCGTTGGCAATGAGTGATAATACTTCCTTTTCCCTTTTGGTGATATGCGGTTGTGGCTTATCATTTTTAACGGATACTGTTTCCAGTGCTGAAGAGAGAAAAGTATGTCCGGCATATACAGTTTCGATAGCGGCTAACAGTTCTTCTTTGTCGGCGTTTTTGATCAGGCAGCCAGCTGCTCCGTGTGCCAGCATAGGAGATATGTTTAGGTCGTTTTTGCTATAGCTGAGCGCTAGTATTTTAATATGAGGATACAGTTGTTTGATAGTAGCGCATAAATTGGCACCATTATTATCTGGCAGGGCGGTATCCAATAATACTACATCTACTGCATGGTGGGCAAGTACATGGAGGCAGGAGGCGCCAGTACGGGATTCGCCTATTATCTCCAAATTATCTTCCAGGCTTAATAGCGATTTCAATCCTTCCAGTATCAATGGATGATCGTCTACAAAAAATAATCGGATCATGGTTTTCAGGTTTGTTGTATTACAGGTATGCAATTCGTTGGCACGACCATATCGGGTTTATCTGATGTAATAAAAATCGGGCGTTTATTTACTTTAGTCCTGTAATATAATAAAAAAACAAGGGAGTAATCATCGCAATGATCATTTAGTAGATAAGCATGGAAGCATTCCAGGCTGGTTTAATCTCTTCCTCCAGGAAGCTGATCAGTGCGAGCCCAATCCCTGTAATGCCTTCGAGCATATTATAACTCGCTATATATTCCGGATGGGAGTAGAATTTATAGCCTGCAGGGCCATCTGTCCAGGTATTCATTTGAAGGGTAATGTGCCACCATTCATCTGCACTTTGCTGCAGTAATACGTCGTTGGTATGGATGGCTGCCTGTTGCAGGATGTGTGCAATGCCTGCGCTGCCATGGCATAAGCAGGCGTCATGTACAGCCCCGTTTCTACGGTTGCGGTGCTGTGCGATGTGGCGGAATATATCATGTGCATATGCTTTGTAGGCTGCTTGCGACAAACGTTCCCCTACACCCCATAACATAGTGGCAATACCCAGATCGCCATAGCACCAGCCTAACCGGCTTTGTGCCTGGCCAGCATTTATTCCCAGTTCATCTACAATGACCGGAAATAAGGAGTTGTCTGGTGCGGATGATGCTTTCCTGGTACTCCACAGCCAATCAATGCTTTGTGTTATTAATGGCGATACGGTTGTTCTGGCAATACCATTTTCATATATGCGTGCCAGTATGGCAATGATGGAAGGTACGCCATGTGCTAATCCGAGGTTGAACAAGTGGTGGGTAGGTGCTTCCTGGCTTATGCTGGAGAAATGATCTTTCCAGGCAATACCGGTAGTAAGCGGAAACGATTGCGAAGCCAGTTGTTGCACCAGCTGCGCTAATTGTGTTTGGGCGATAGGAGCTGGTAAGCGGTGCAGGAAATACAAGGCTACACCTAGGCCCTGATGGAGGAAGTCCGTTCTACCTTCACGGATTTCTGTTTCCATAAAGGCAGCCAGCAATTGGTCTACTTCCGCGAAGGCATCATCCAGGTCTGTTTGCGCGATGAGTTCCAGTTCGGCCAGGTGTAGCAAGGTCCAGCCAATGCCTGCAATGCCGCTGCAGTGAGAGCCGTTAAGCCCCTCTTCAGATAACGCTTGTAAGCTTCTCTGCACAATGTGATAGGTGCGCTCTAAGTATATTTCATTGCTAGTGAGCTGGTAATAGTAAGCGTAAAATAAGGCGCTCCCGGTGTAGCCTCCCAGTAAGCCGGCATATTTATTTTCGGAGGTGAACTGATCCAGTTCTTTACAGATCTGTTGCAGGACTTGTACGGCCGTTTTTTTATCGTTCATATGCTGATGCGCATTGTGAATTAAAAATGGCAAAACATGTACATACAGGTACATGTTTTGCCAGCATATCGAGTTGTGAATGATTACAAAGACATACGCCGTGTACGTCTGTTCATAGAAAACTGTTGCCGTTTATTTTGTACAGCAATATAATTTATCTTAGAACCGGCAAACGTCTTCACTGCAGCGGGTATTACCCTGGCTCATACATGTAATCTTAATGGAAATTGAGTTGCCCAATATGTTGATGAACGCCTCATTGTCCAAATGCTTTTTACCGAGATGAGCTACTTTGATTTTACCGAGGCTCAGTTTTTTTTCAGCCGTTTTTTTCATTAAGAACAATTTTGATGATTAGAAACAGGTGTCTTTTGAAATAGGAGGTTGGCATTTGGCAAAAAGGCTGCAACCTGTATAGGTTGGGGCTTTCATGTCGATGTTGTCTTTACTGCTGCTTAATTTGGCAACTTTTACCTTGTTTAAGGTAAGCTTTTTTTCATTTGTTTTTCTCATAACCATTGTTTGTGTTGATTAAAAAAGATCTTTCAATGCAGACAGAGTTGACCGGTATATTTGAGGATGTCAGAATATAAAAACAGGTTTCATTCATTGCAGGACCTGGCATAAAAGTAGGAAGAAAGAAAAATAGAAAAGACCACGTAAAAACGTGATTTTTTAAGTAGATGTTTAAACGTATATTTTACCTGTTTTACGGGATATTCATTCCCTCTGTAAAAAATTACCTTCATTTTTTAATGACGTGAATGAACCATGATCAGCACAGAAAATTTTTATGTAGTAAGGATACCTCTATTGCCTGTTGATTTTACGGACCAACTGCAGCAGCTTACGCCACAAACCATGGCGCCGGCCATGAAGAATATTTTTAAAGATGCCAGCTTGCAGAATGCTATTTATATAGCGTCTCCGGAGCTGTACCAGGAATTATCAAAATGGCAGCAAGGGGTATTCTTGCAAGAGAAAGATATTCATAAATTATCTGCCGCTTTGTATCGCTATCTGCTGCGGATGAGCAGCAGGTGCACGCCTTATGGTCTTTTTGCCGGCTGCGCTACCGGCGCGCCTGGCCAGCATACCCATATTGCATTACAGCCCGTTACTGCACACTATCAGCATTGCCGGCTAGATATGAATTATGTGGCAGAACTGGCAGCAGCGATTACAGCGATACCTGCTATAAGGGAACAATTGGCCTTTTTTCCTAATAATGCTATATACAGATCAGGTAACCGTTACAGATATGCTGCTTATAATATTAAGAATAAATTCAGGAACTATTATCTCACTGCAGTAAATGCCAGCGCTTATTTAACGGTTATTTTGGAGAGGGCGGCAGGTGGTGCCACGTTAATGGATCTACGTAATAGTATTGTCAGCGAAACAGAAAATATTACCGTAGAAGAAGCAGGGGTATTTGTAGAAGAATTGATCCAGCAGCAATTATTGGTGAGTGAACTTGAGCCTACTGTAACCGGTGAAGAGTTCTTTACCTATTTTGTGGACCGCCTCGCGGCATTGGAGCACAGCGGGGAAATAGTGGCTTTGCTGCGGCAAATCCAATCTTTATTACAAACGCCGGGTATTGATAGCTATATCAGGATACACCAGATTGTAAAATCGATGCTGCAGGAAACCAGTAGTAAAGACCTGCTGCAAACAGATCTTTTTTTGGCGACTACCGGTAATCAGATTAGCCGCCAGGTAATAGACGATCTCATTGCGCAAACAGCGCAGTTATTGAAGCTGGCCCGTTCTGGTTTCAGTAATGATTTACAAGATTTTTGTACCGCTTTTAACGCCCGGTACGAAGAACAGGAGATACCGTTAACCTGGGCACTGGATGTGGAAAGTGGTATTGGCTACGGTGGTCGGGCAGGAGGCTCAGACCATGCACCCCTGGTGGATGATTTACGGATAACGCCAAAAAATAAACATGAAACTATTGTTCGCAGTAAGTGGCTCGATTTTCAGCAAGAGCAGTTGAAAGCCTGCTTACAGGCTCAGGAGATGGAAATAAATATCAGTGAAATACAGCTGGAAGCACTCAAAGAACCGGATACGCCTGTGTTGCCTGCCAGCATGTACCTAATGGGAAAATTGATGGGTAGCAGCGCCACGGCAATAGACGAAGGGGATTACCTGTTTGATATGAGCGGCTGTAGTGGCCCTTCTGCGGCAAATCTGCTGGGTCGGTTCTGTCATGGCGATGAGCGCTTGCACCAGCAGGTGCAAACTATGCTAAGGGCAGAAGAAGCACAAGCACCGGAGCGGATCTTTGCGGAAATCGTTCACCTGCCAGAGTCCAGAACAGGAAATATTTTACTGCGACCACGATTACGACCCTACGAAATTGTATACCTGGCTAACAGTCATACGCCGGCAGAATACCAGCTACCGGTAACAGACCTCATGGTAAGCGTCCGGCAAGGACGGGTAGTATTGCGATCTGCGAAACTCAATAAGATAATTGTACCGAGGCTAAGTACAGCGCATAATTTCCGGAATGGGCTGCCTGTTTACCGTTTCCTGTGTGATTTGCAGTTCCAGGAGTATAACACTGGGTTTTCGTGGCATTGGCAATTGCCAACGCCGCAAGATTTCCTTCCCAGGGTGAAGTTTGGTAAAATAATACTTAGTAAATGCACCTGGCTGCTTCGTAAAAAGGATTTCCCCCAGCTGAAGGATAGGAGCGCCTTTGCTGCTGTTCGTCGGCAACGAAAGCTGCCTCGTTATGTGGTGATCGTAGAAGGAGATAATGAATTGTTGATAGACCTTGACAATGAAGCCTCTTTACAATTGCTGTTGGATGCCCTGCAAAAGTCGGAGCAACTTACTTTACAGGAATTTTTGCAAACCCCCGACCGCTGTTGGATAGAAGGTCCTGCTGGCAAGCACGCTAATGAATTGATATTACCACTGCGCCATATGGCTGCCAGAGTGGCTTCGCCTGCGCAGCCCGTTCCGGAAAACCGGATACCACAACGGCAATTTATCACGGGCAGCGAATGGTTATATGTGAAATTATATTGCGGTACACGCAGTGCAGAAGACGTATTGAAGGCAGTGATACGGCCGCTAACCCGGAGATGGATTGATGAGCAGGTAATTGACCACTGGTTTTTTATCCGTTATACAGATCCTGAACATCATATAAGGGTAAGGTTTCACCAGGGCGTTCATCCGGATTTCTGGAAAACGGTGCTGGAACAGTTATATGAAAATGTTGGGCAATTTGAAGGAAACGCACTGATACATCGTATACAAACAGATACCTATGAACGGGAATTGGAACGGTATGGCCTGTCAACAATGGCCCTAAGCGAGCATATCTTTTATTATGATAGTGAATGCGTGTTAGATCTGATCAATCTATTGGATGAAGATAGCGGGGAAACGTATCGTTGGATGCTGGGGCTCAGAGGTATTGATTCCCTATTGGACGCTTTTGATTATACGCTGGAGGAGAAAGCTAAGTACTTAAAATACCTGCAGCAGGGATTTTTTCAGGAGTTTGGAGGTGATAAGCCGTTGTTAGTGCAATTGAACGATAAATACCGGCAGGAAACTCGGCAGATATATAATATTTTAAATCCGGCGGTAGACAAGGAAAACGGTGTTGAAGAGGGAGTTGCCCTGTTGGAACAGCGCACCGCCCGAATCCGGCAGGCGGTAGCAAAGGAGCCGCCTTTTCAAAAAGATCAGCTACTGGGCAGCTATATCCATATGTTTTTGAATAGGTTACTATTGTCTAACCAACGGAAGCATGAGTTGGTAATGTACCATTTCCTAAGCCGGTATTACGAATCCAGGATGGCTATATTAAGGCAAAATAACCAGACAGACAGAACCATATCGGACAATTGAATAATTGGTGTATATATAAAAGATAGATAAACTGCTGCTTGTATAGTAGTCGCTATAAGCGCATTGGACTTGTATAATTATGTCTTTTTTCGTAATTTTGGTCATTATGGTAAGAGAACAATTGTACGAGCCGTATTCAATATCTGTTGAAACGATGATTGAATACCCGAAGAGAGTAAGGCAAATCGCCTTTTTTGAATTGGTATTTGTGCTGAATGGGACCGGCAGTCATTGCGTGAATGATAATACATTTGCCTATCGCCCTTGCGATATGTTTTTGTTGAGCCCGGATGACCTGCATGATTTTAAAATTGATACAACAACGGAGTTTTTCTTTCTTCGCTTTAACGATATTTATTTAAAGTCCAATGGGGTTGTTAAAGATAATATCCAGCGGCTGGAATATTTGCTTTATAGTGCCAAACAAGTGCCGGGTTCGGTGGTAAGAAACGTAACCGATAAGCCGTTGGTAAAATCATTGGTAGAGGCTATTATCCGTGAGTCTGTTAACCGTGATACGTGTTGGGACAAGTTAACGTTGGCATTGATCAATGCCTTAGTGGTAATTGTTGCTAGAAATATAGAAAAGTATTTGCCGGAACAATTTACCCAGGAAGATAAAGAAGAAAGGGCATTGGATATTCTCCAATACATCCAGTCCAATATTTATGAGCCAGAATTGATCAAGGCAGAGAATGTAAGTAAGCAGTTTGGTATTTCCATTACCTATCTGGGGCGTTATTTTAAGAAGCAAACCGGAAAAACAATGCAGGATTATATCGCTAATTATAAGATCAAGCTGATCGAGAACCGGCTATTATATAGTTCCATGCGTATGTCTGAGATTGTAGAGGAGCTGGGGTTTTCAGATGAAAGCCATTTAAATAAATTTTTCAAAAAGCATAAAGGCGTAAATCCGTCTGAGTTCAGGAAAAGCTGACTCCTATAATGTAATGTTGAATAGTATGATATTGATAAAGTGGCCGCTCTGGCCACTTTTTTTATGCCCCTTTCACCTATTTATGGTAATGTCTGCTAAAATTGTACAGTTTTGCGTTTATAATGACAAATTTGTACAAAATAAGAGAAAGAATATACAATGGTTGTTTCATTACTTAATCCGAATTTTGTGTCCGACTAACAAAAATAAATAACCGGAGGCGGTACATGGGAAGTAAAGCACGCATACAACGATTAAAAGAGAATACCAGGAGTAATATCCTGAAGGCAGCTCTGCACATCGTGAAGCAAGAAGGGTGGCCAGCCTTAAGCATGAGGAGGATAGCCGAGGAGATAGATTATACCGCCCCCGTTATTTATGAATACTTCACTGGCAAAGAGTCTTTGATGGCCGAATTATCTAATACTGGATATCAATTGCTTGTTTCGCAGATAATAGCGGCAAAAGAAGGCGTAATAAACGCTATAGACCAATGGCAGGCCATGTGGTTGGCTTACTGGCAGTTTGCCTTCGCAGAGAAAGAACTTTACCAGGCCATGTTTGGTATGGAGGTACATTGCAGTAGCTCACAGGAAGTAAACAGAAAGTCAGATGAAGTAGCCGCTTTATTTATGGGCGTTATCAAGGATTTGACGAATGGTAAGAATATAACGGATGAGCAGATATGCACCCGGTATTTAATGTGTTGGTCCGTTATACATGGGCTTATCAGTATTAACCTAGTGAATAAAGTAAAAGCAGTGGAAATAAATCAGCACGTATTACATGAAGCTATTCAGGGAGTAATCACTTCCATCATCAAATAATTTTTTGGTCAATTATTTAACAGTGATAGATAATCTAACATGATTATCTAATCAGGCAAATCATGTTATTCATTTAATAAATCATAAATAGAAAACTACATTTATTACATCTATGGAGGCAAATTCAATAACGGTAACAGCTGAAGTAAATAAACAATCAGTACCGGCAAACAAAAGTATTATTTATATCCTTGCGTTGGGTGTATTTGGTATTATCACTACCGAATTTGGGGTGATCGGGATCTTACCACAGATCGCTGAGCATTTTCACGTAACGATTGCCCAGGCGGGCTGGCTTTTGAGCGCCTTTGCATTAACGATTGCTTTTACTGGTCCGTTTATCACCCTTGCGGCAGCAGGCGTGAACCGGAAAATAGCACTTGCTTTTGTATTGGTGGTTTTCATTATTTCGAACTTGCTGTCTGCAGTGGCGCCGAGCTTTTGGATATTGCTTTTTGCCAGGGTATTGCCGGCATTTTTTCATCCCATTTTCTTTTCAGTGGCTATGGCTACTGCAGCGCTTTCCGCAAGACCAGGCGAGGCTCCTAAAGCAGTATCTATTGTGTTTTCAGGTGTGAGTATAGGAACTGTGCTCGGTGTACCCGTAACAGTATTCTTTGCAGACCTGTTCGATTGGCATGCTGCCTTTGTGGTTTGCTCTGTGTTAAACCTGTTGGCATTAACCTTCCTGCTGAAATTTCTGCCTTCTATGCCAGTGAAACGTAAAGCGTCTTTCGGCAGTCAGGTGAATATTTTAAAACAGGCGAAGATCTGGTGGAACATTGCTACCGCTACGCTGATCATCGCGGGAATGAGTACCAGTTATGGCTATATGGCAGAGTACCTGAAAGAGATTATACATATGGATGGAAAAGCCATCAGCTTGACAATGTTCCTTTTTGGCGCCGCCGGCGTAATCGGTAACCTGTTAGTAGGCCGGTTGCTGAGCCGGGATATGAAACGTACTGTGTTTACTTTCTTCGCGGCATTAATGATCATACAAGCGTTATTGTTTGTAGTGAGCGGCTATTATTATGCAGCCTTCCTGGTAACAATTGTATGGGGCCTTATTCATACAGGTGGTTTTTTACTGGGACAAACATTGATCACCAGCGCAGCGCCGGAAGCGCCGGAATTTGGCAGCAGCATTTTTGTGTCGGCCGGTAACCTGGGCTTTTCCCTGGGCTCCATCATTGGTGGTGCGGCTATCGATTTGGTTGGCGTTGCAAAACTACCGGTAATCAGTATAGGTGTATTGTTAGTAGCGTTATTGATCAACGTGATATCACATACATCTAGCCGTACTAATTAATAAAATAAAATTAATCACACTAATAAATAAGATGAATCATTTTATGAAACAGCTAACATTTTCAACGATTATATTGATAGCAGCCCTTCTGGCAGCATGTTCTTCCGGAACGCCTGCTGCTACCACTACTACAGCTCCATCGCTGCCGGTGGCCACAGTTACCACAGCTACAGCAGAAGTCTATAATGAATATCCTGCTACAATAGAAGGTACAGCAGAAGTGGAAATACGCCCGCAAGTAGGCGGCATACTGGAGAAGATATATGTGGATGAAGGTGCGTATGTAACTGCCGGACAACCGTTGTTCAAAATCAACGATAAAGTATACCGCGAACAGTTCAATAACGCAAATGCCGGTTTACTGGCAGCACAGGCAGCTGCAGCAAATGCGCAGTTGGAAATCGATAAATTGAAACCACTGGTGCAAAATAAAGTAGTGTCAGACCTGCAACTGAAAACTGTAGAGTCAGATTACAATATGGCACAAGCAAGGGTGAAACAAGCCGAAGCTACCCTGGCAGATGCGCAGATCAATATGGGCTATACCACTATTAAAGCGCCATCTTCCGGTTACATTGGCCGGCTCAATAAAAAGGTAGGTAGCCTCCTCGCTGTAACAGATGCCCAGGAGCTAACCACTTTATCTGATATCAAAGAAGTACACGTGTATTTCTCTTTAAGTGAAAAGGAATTCTCTCTCTTAAAAGAGCAATTGCCAGGAAATACTATTGAAGAGAAATTCAGAAAAGCAAAACCAGTATCCCTGGGTTTGGCAGGAAATACAGTATATCCTGAAACCGGCCGGTTGGACATGGTGAACGGTTCATTCGATAAGAATAGCGGCGCAATTACGATCAGGGCCAGCTTCCCGAACGACCATGGCTTATTGCGCTCCGGTAACACTGGTAAAATAAAGCTGAGTTTTATCCAGGATAACGTTATGGCCATTCCTCAATCAGCTACTACTGCTATACAAGATAAAATATTTGTGTTTGCGTTGGGAGATAGTAGTAAAGTACGTAAGCAGCTGGTGGGCATTGCCGGAAAATCTGGTAATAGTTATTTAGTGAAGGATGGTTTGAAGAATGGTGATAAGATTGTGCTGGAAGGCATTGAAGGTTTGCAGGATGGCACCGTGATCCAGGCGGCAGCTGTTGCTAAGCCAGTGGCACAGGCAAGTAAATAATAAATAAAGTTCCCGGCGATGCCGGAAAAGTATTGGCTGGGCGCCTGCAAATATGATGTAGACGCCTGGTCCGGGGGATCTTTTGTCTCTCTTGTAATGACATTAAATTAAAAATATCATGTTTAAGCGATTTATAGAACGACCGGTATTGGCCACCGTGGTGTCCATTATGTTGGTCATACTCGGAATTGTAGGCCTTACGGGCCTGCCTATACAAATGTTTCCGGATATTGCGCCTCCTACTGTACAGGTAAAGGCCTTTTATCCAGGCGCTAATGCCGAAACCATTCTCCGCGCCGTGGCGCCTCCTATGGAGGAAGCAATCAATGGGGTGGAAGATATGATCTACATGAGCTCTTCTGCTACCAACGACGGCTCCTTGGTGATCAGCGTATACTTTAAGCTGGGAACCAATCCCGACCAGGCAGCAGTGAATGTACAGAACAGAGTGTCTTCTGCTACCGGTCTTTTGCCGCCGGAAGTAGTGCAGGCAGGTATTACTACCAAAAAGGCGCAAAATGGATTGATTATGGGGGTGAACGTGTATAGTGAAGATGAAAAGCTATTCGACAAAACGTTCATCGCCAACTATGCCCAGATCAATATCCTGCCTGAAATACGGAGGGTACCAGGCGTGGGCGAAGTGAGGATCATTGGCGCCAGCAAAGATTATTCTATGCGCGTATGGTTAAACCCCGCTCAGATGGCTGACTATCATTTAACGCCTGATGATGTTGCTGCTGCTATCCGCAGCAGGAACTTGGAAGCGGCTCCCGGCCGTTTTGGGGAAGGCAGCGATGTAGCCTTCGAATATGTGATCAAATACAAGGGTAAAAATAGTGATCCACAGGATTATGAAAATATGATCATCCGCCGTAACGACGATGGTACTGTATTAAGACTTAAAGACGTGGCACGGGTAGAATTAGGCGCTTACACCTATGGTACTTTCAATACCTTAAGTGGTGCAGATCCTAACTTCAACGATAAACCGGCGATCACTGTTGAAATCCTGCAATTGCCTAACTCCAATGCACGTGATATCCAGGTGCAAATAGAAAAGTTAATGCAGAAGGCCTCTAAAAGTTTTCCTAAGGGGCTTAAACAGCAAACAATCTGGTATTCCAAACATTTATTGGACCAGTCTATAGAACAAGTGATACATACATTGGTAGAAGCATTTATACTGGTGTTCATCGTTGTGTTCATTTTCTTACAGGATTTCCGGTCTACCCTGATTCCTGCTATAGCCGTACCCGTAGCCTTGATTGGAACGTTCTTTTTCATGTCGGCATTTGGGTTCTCTATTAACCTGCTTACGCTGTTTGCACTGGTGTTGGCCATCGGTATTGTGGTGGATGATGCCATTGTGGTGGTGGAGGCCGTCCATGCCAAAATAGAACATAAGAAACTAACGGCGCGGTATGCGACCTTATCGGCCATGCATGAAATTACGCCGGCCATTATTTCGATTACGCTTGTGATGGCGGCTGTATTCCTGCCGGTTGGTTTTATGAAAGGGTCTGCCGGTGTGTTTTACAGGCAGTTTGCCTTTACATTGGCTATCGCCATTTTCATTTCGGCAATCAATGCGTTAACGTTAAGTCCTGCTTTGGCGGCCTTATTCCTGAAAGGCGTACATCCTTCTGATGCAACCGGTCATAAAAGTGGGTTTAAACAACGGTTCTTTACTGCATTTAACGTAGGCTTCGAGAATGTTACCCATAAGTATATAGGTGGTCTTAAATGGCTCATTAAACATAAATTTGTAAGTCTTGCCGGTTTGGCATTGGTGATAGTAGTGACAGGTGTCCTGGTCAATAAAACACGTACAGGTTTCATTCCTTCGGAAGACCAGAACTTTGCCGCAGTATCCATTACCCTTCCGCCAGGATCATCCCAGGAAAGGGCCATGGAAGTAGTAAAACAGGTGAACGAACTTCTGGTACCTATGGAGTCTATGAAGAGCTTTACCCAGATCTCCGGTTTGAATATCTTTACCGGGGCTACCAGTCCTTCTTCTGCAGTAGCATTTTATGTACCTAAAGACAATCGTGGTAAACTCAAGGACCTCAACGATATCATGAGCGAAATGCGTAAGCGTTTGGCTGTGGTTAAAGGGGCTAATATCATTGTATTTACATTGCCTACTGTACCCGGATTTGGTAACGTAGATGGTCTCGACTTCGTATTGCAGGACCGTACCGGTGGTAGGTTGGACCAATTTAGCGGTATCGCTACCAAGTTCCTCACGGAATTGAATAAACGAAAAGAAATTGCGTTGGCATATACTGCTTTCCGGGCCGACTATCCACAGTTGGAAATGGTGATCGATGAAGAAAAAGCTGCCCAGTTAAGGGTAGAAGTAAAAGATGTGGTGCAAACCATGCAGACTTACTACGGTAGTCAGCAGGTATCCGACTTTAACCGTTTCGGTAAATACTATCGGGTAATGTTGCAGGCTGATAAAGCAGATCGTACCGATCCTTCTTCACTGAACGGGATAGAGGTGAAAAACAGTCTGGGAGAAATGATCCCGATCAGCACCCTTATCACCTTGAAACCAGTGCTGGGTCCGGAAACCTTAACAAGGTATAATCTGTATAATTCTATTCAGATGAATGCCAACCCTAATAAAGGCTATAGTACCGGAGACGCGATTAAAGCCGTGGAAGAAGTAGCGGCTCAAACACTGCCCATGGGCTATTCTTACGAGTTCTCAGGGGTTACCAGGGAAGAAATCATATCAGGTGGACAGTCTCTTTTTGTCTTCCTGTTGTCTTTACTGTTCGTATACTTCCTGTTGTCTGCACAGTATAACAGCTATATATTGCCGTTGGCAGTGCTCTTATCTATACCTACAGGAGTAATCGGGGTATTTGCTGCAATTGGCATTGCCGGTATAGAAAACAACATTTATGTACAGGTGGCCCTGATCATGCTGATCGGATTGTTGGCCAAGAATGCCATCCTGATTGTTGAATTTGCTGTGCAGCGAAGGCATGCCGGGCAAACGTTGTTATCATCAGCGCTGGAAGCTGCCCGCTCACGTTTACGTCCTATTATCATGACGTCTATCGCCTTTGTAGCGGGTATTATACCGATGATGCGGGCTACTGGTCCGTCTGCGGCAGGTAACCACTCTATCAGTATAGGCGCTGCCGGTGGTATGATCACTGGTGTACTGTTGGGCGTATTCATAATACCGGTATTGTACGTTGTATTCCAGTACCTGCATGAAAGGGTTTCTCCTAAAAAAGTAGAGGAAGCTCCTCATCATGAACTGGCAGCCGAACACATTTAAATTGAATAAAATGAACTATCATAAAATTAATATACTGGCTTTACTGTTGCTGTTGGTGGTGGCGTGTGCAGTACCAAAGCCAGCCACCGATACCACCTCTGCTGTACCCGCCACTTTCCGTGGTGATACTACTCCGGTAGACATGCAGCAGGAAAGCATAGCCGACCTTCCCTGGAAATCGTTTTTAACTAATCCAGAACTGGCGGCGCTGATAGATACCGCTTTAATAAAGAATAATGATCTGCAGATAGCCATTAAAGGCATTGAAGCGGCAGATGAATTATACAAAAAGGCTAAACAAGGTTATTTGCCTACGGTAGGATTTGGGGTAACAGCCAGTAACAGCCTTCCTTCAAAGAATAGCCTTAATGGCTTAACAGCAGATCAGTTCCTGCACACCAAAAGCCTGAATGATTATAATGCTTCCCTGGGTATTTCCTGGGAAGCAGATATCTGGGGAAAGGTGAAAAACAGGAAAGGGGAAGCCCTGGCTCAATACCTCAAAACACTGGAAGCCCGCAAGGGTATCCAGACTATACTGGTAGCAGCTATCGCCAATGGGTATTATAACCTGCTGATGTTAGACCAGCAACTATTGATTGCTAAAAAGAACCTGGCCCTCAACGATAGCACCCTGGAAATGGTGAGGTTGCAATATGCTTCTGCCCAGGTAACTTCTTTGGCAGTAGAGCAGCAGGAAGCGCAGCGGTTGGCTACTGCCCAATTGATCCCTAAACTGGAACAAGACGTTAGCGTGCAGGAAAATGCATTGAGCGTACTGATGGGCATACCGCCACAAGCGATTGGCAGATCAGGTAAACTGAACCATCTGGAATTGCCGGCTACGGTGGCAGCAGGCCTGCCAGCTGCTATGATGAGTCGCCGGCCGGATGTAAAAAGCAATGAGCTGGAATTACAGGCTGCCAGCGCCAGAATTGGCATTGCGCGGGCTAATATGTATCCTTCCCTCACTATTTCTGCCCAGGGAGGCATCGACGCTTTAAAGGCCAGTAATTGGTTTAATATACCTGCTTCCTTGTTTGGAATTGTAGCAGGTAGCCTAATGCAACCCATTGTACAGAAACGGGAGCTCAAAACCCAGTATAATGTGGCCGTTATACAAAGGGAGCAAGCAGTGCTTCGCTTCCGTCAGTCGATATTAACCGCTTCCCAGGAAGTGGCAGATGCCCTCGTGAAAATTGATAAACTGGATAAGCAGCAGGCAATTGCTGTTGTTCGTGTAGATAAATTGCAACAGGCAGCAACGAATGCTAATCTGCTGTTTGCTGCGGGTAAAGCCAACTATTTAGAGGTGATCACTGCACAGAGCAGGGAGTTATCAGGAGAATTGGAACTGGCAACAGTAAGAAGGGAACAGTTAAGCGCTGCCATAGACCTGTACCGGTCTTTAGGTGGAGGTTGGAAATAAGTGATCAGGCACTATGAACAATGAAAAGGGGGCGTTCGGCGTTGGCTGGACGTCCCTCTTTTTTAATTATAACCATGGAAATAGCTTTTGGGTTATTTATTTTTCCGGAGAGGTAATCGCGCCAAACAAGGTATTTTTTTTGCGTGTTAATGAAAGAAGGAATATGATCCCACAAAAAAATGTAGGTATGAAAGCGATGCTCCTGTTAACCGACTTTTCCGATGCCGCTTTCCGGGCGGCGGAATATGGTAGTAACCTGGCTGGATTTTTACACGTTGATAAGTTGATATTGTATCATACATACCGTACAATTGCGGAAGGTATAGAGTTTCCTGTGCCTTCACCTAAGGTAAGCGGGCAATTATATCTCGAAAATATGCAAGCTTTAGCGGCGATGCAAGACCAGTTGAGAATGGTGGTAGCGGGGGATATAAGTTATGAGCTATTGGCAGAAGATGCTTTTTTGCCGAAACGGATTAATCAGTTATGTAAAGAACAGGGGGTAGAAATTATTGTGATGGGCGTATCCGGAAAATCGAACAAGGACGGCTTGTTTATGGGAGCTAATACATCGCGGCTGCTGAAAGCGAGCAAATACCCGGTATTAATTGTGCCTAAAGATACGTATGTGAGCGGTAGTGTGAAGAGCGTTGTTTTTTCTACAGATTTCCAGGAACTGCCATCAGCAGCGGCAAACCAGCTTTGCCGTTTTCTGGACGCCGTGGAAGCAAGTGTGCATGTGGTGAATGTATCACCTGAAATTGCAGAGCAATATCTTACTAAAAATAAGGTGCATCTGGAATGGCTACGTCAATTACTTGAAAAATATCATCCAGACTTTCATTATATTGTTGGTAATGATGTAGTGAAAGGTATTTTAGATTTTTCCAGGGAACATCACGTATCGATGATGATAACAGTGCCGCGCCAACACGCTTTTTTATCTGCCATCTTTCATAAAAGTATCTCCAAAGAACTGGCATATAATACGCAACTGCCGTTATTGTCGCTACCTGCTAGATAGTGGAGTCTTTCTTTTTGGCCCGGCTTAAAAATTCGGGCGTTACACCAATAAATGCTGCAATTTGTTTCTGGGGTAGTACCTGTAAAGCTTCGGGATACCGGTCAATAAACTTTTTATAGCGCTCCAGCGCCGTAAGTACCACATTATCCAGCAGCCGGTCCTGCAGATTGATAAATGCTTTTTCTGCCAGTATACGGAAGAAACGTTCGAAGGTAACACCTATATGATATAGGGCTTCCCTGTCCTCTTTACTGATCACGATAACGTTTGAATCAATGATGGCCTGGATATAAAAATTTCCGGGTTCATTACTATAAAAGGGACGAAGGTCGCCAGCCCACCAACCTTTGGTAGAAAATCCCATGATATGCTCTATACCGCTTTTGTCTACCATATAGGTGCGTAGGCAGCCTTTATTTACGAAAAAAGTATTGGCATTGTGTACGCCTTCGTGTAACAAAAACTGTCCTTTTTTAACCGTTTTTAGCTGTGCAACGGCATGCAGTTTTTCGGTTTCTTCTTCCGTTAATGTTACAAACTTCCCGATAGCCTCTTCCAGTAAGGAAAAATCATCTCCCATATTATAACTTATTGAACAAATGTAATGGTTCCAGCTTTCTTAACCTAGGTTAAGACAATTTCATAACCCAGGTTATTGGCCACCCTGGTAGATCTGTTGACCTTTGTTTCACAAAATTAATCACTGATCAATTTAAAATAAAAGTTATGAAAGAAACTACTTTATTAACTCCGGACAATCACGTTTTATTATTGATAGATCATCAGTACCTGCAATTGCTGACCATCCGTTCGCATGAAGCCGCTACTGTTATTAATAACACGGTAGCGCTTGCGAAATCCGCTAAAATTTTCCATGTACCTGTGCTATTAACTACTGCTTTTGCAGAAAGACAGGAATTAGTAAAAGAGATCAGGGACATATATCCTGAACAAACGCCGATAGATAGAACAACGCTCAATTCCTGGGAAGATGAACGGGTAGTGGAATGGGTGAAAGGCACGGGTAAAAAAAAGCTGGTAATTGCCGGACTTTGGACAGAAGTTTGTTTACAAATGCCAGTGCTCTCTGCGCTGGCAGATGGCTATGAAGTGTACTTCGTTACAGACGCTTCCGGAGGAGCTACCTTAGAAGCGCATCAGATGGCAGTTCAACGTATGATACAAGCTGGCGGTATCCCTATTACTACCTGGTCTTATGTTAGTGAATTGCAACGCGACTGGAGCCGGGAAGAAACTGCGGGAGCAGTAACCAAGTTATTTGAAGAACATGGCGGAGGATTTGGCCAGGGACTTCGCTGGGAATGGCAGTTGCTCAACCTGAAAGAAGGTACCCGCTAAAAGTCAACGATAGATATAGTGGCTGTATCATCCAATAAACAGATATAGCTGTCTTTTAAAAAATAATAAATTAATTCATCATGTTATATCATTCCAATAATATATCCCTGTCAGATCAGGGGAAATTCAGAATATATTTTCATTTGCCAGGTTTTTCCATTCCAGGTCATACCGATCATGGATACGGCCCTTTGGCTACGGTGGCAGAGTCTTTTATGGACCCTGATACCTGGGTTAAACTACATCAGCATAAAAACGAAGAAATCATTTCATGGGTGCCGGAAGGTGTGATGCGGCATAACGATAAAACAGTAGGAGAGCTGATCACCGATAAAGATCATCTGATGATTATGAATGCAGGTAGTGGCTTCTGGCATGAAGAGAGAACACTGGCTACTGATCCGCCGTTACGTATGTTGCAGATTTTTGTGCGTCCTTACGCCCTGGATCTCAGTCCCGGTATACAGCACAAGCCATTGGCCCCTGGTAGGAACAATGAATGGAGAAATATTTTTGGACCTGTAGGTTCAGACTTTTATGTAAGGAACGATATACAAATGCACGATATCCGGTTAGATAAAGGAACTACCACACAGTTTCCTGCCAAACCAGGTTATGATACATTCTTTCTTGTATATACCGGTGCTATTAAGGTGAAAGATCAATTGTTCCGCATGCGTGGAAATGGTCTTATCGTGGATGAAACTGGAGTTCTACTGGAAGCGGTAGAAGATACGCTGTTAGTGGCTTTTTCCATTAACCCTAAAGCAGTGATCACGAAAGAAGGAACAATAGGACGTTAATCAAGAATACTTATTTGCATATGGACACAATCAGCATAAATGGTCCTTTGCTGGCGCCGGTAAAAGATGGCGCTCCTAAAGGACTGGTGATATTATTACATGGGTTTGGCGGTAATGGGGAACATATGATAGCCTTAGGGAAAAACTTACAGTCGTATTTTCCCGATCTGGTATTTGCTGCGCCTAATGGCCCTATTACTTTACAACCTTCTTCCCACGCATGGATCAGGCTTTCTATACCAATTACAGATCAGATGCTGCAAGACGGGGCTGTACAGGTAATGCCATCGTTGTTGGAATATATTCAACAACTGCAGCAAAAATTTCAGTTATCCAATAACCAGGTAGTATTATTGGGCTTCAGCCAGGGTGCTATCATGGCGCTCCAGGTGGGTGTATACAGTACTGCCGCTCCGGCTGGGGTGGTGGCGTTGGCCGGTTTTTTACCTGCGCTGGCTTTCAAAGAGAAAGTGATCTCAACACCGCCTGTATTTTTAATCAGTGGAGAAGAAGATACCAAGGTAACGCCACAAATGGTAACACAAACTGCTGTGGGATTACAGCAGGCAGGACTGGCCCCGCAACAGCACCTGGTGCCTGCCATGGGACATGCCATAGATCAACAAGCCTTTGCATTAGTGGTCAATATTTTGAAAAAGATACTGTATCAACTAGTATAGCCCTCGGAATCATTAATTTCTCTATTATAAGGATGTGATTGTTATAGGCATGGTTTACTGATGGGGCTGGCTACCAGAGCTGCAAACTGTTTGAATCAAGCAATTATCAGATTGAATAAGACAGCTAATGGCTCATTAAATCATTGTAACTTTGCGTATTCTTTTATAATAGAGAAATGATGGATAACAAGATACATACGGTAGAAGATTTTTACCGGGATAAATTAAATTGGATGCCAGACAATCTTAAAAGCGATCTGGGGCATTTTAATGTATTCCGGTTGAGTGATTTCATTCAGCATGGCGCTCAATGTACTTCCTATAGCCGTAAAGAATATTTTAAGATCAGCCTGGTATCTGGCCGTAATAAATATGAGTATGCAGATAAAACGATTATGATCGAAGATAATGCGCTCATGTTTTCTAATCCTAATATCCCTTATAACTGGGAAAGGTTAGACGACCAGCAGTCTGGTTATTTCTGCATATTCACAGAGGAATTTTTTCAGCATTTCGGCGCTAAAAAGTTGCACGAATACCCGGTGTTTAGGCCAGGTGGACAGCCTATCTATTTTTTATCAGCAGAACAGCAGAAAAAGGCGACAGACATCTTTCTGCGTATGTTCCAGGAAATAGAATCTGACTACGTGTATAAATACGATGTGTTGAGAACACTGGTATTTGAGCTTACACATGAAGCCATGAGGATGGAACCGGCCACTACTATTTATACGGCCAACAATGCGCATACGCGCATTTCATCTTTGTTTATGGAATTGCTGGAACGCCAGTTCCCGGTTACCTCTCCAATGCAGCGGATGAAGATCCGCATGCCGGTAGATTTTGCCACTCAGCTGGCTGTGCACGTGAATTCGCTTAACAGGGCGTTGAAGGAAACAACAGGTAAAACCACTTCACAATTGATTGCGCAGCGTATATTGCAGGAAGCAAGATCGCTGTTGAAACACACAGATTGGAGCATTTCCGAAATCTCCTGGAGCCTGGGATTTGAAGAGCTGCCACAGTTCATTCATTTCTTTAAAAGGAACGAACAGGTTACACCCGGCACTTTCCGGAGGTAGTGTTTGAATAAAGCAATAAATGGTTTGTTTTACATAACAACCATGGTTGCTTTCCTGATTATCTTTGCATCTCACGCAGAAAAAGGCAACTGCATACTTCTT
The DNA here is from genome assembly GCF_049056765.1 of Chitinophaga sp. 30R24. Lineage (NCBI taxonomy): Bacteria > Pseudomonadati > Bacteroidota > Chitinophagia > Chitinophagales > Chitinophagaceae > Chitinophaga > Chitinophaga sp. 30R24. The sequence goes on along the minus strand of NZ_JBJGXX010000008.1, from coordinate 50,335 downwards.
TCAGCACGGAATTTTACAACAGATGAATTTTGATATAACCGTTGGCGTTAGTACGCCAGCGGATCGGGAGAACTTTTTTTATTAGTCAGTCGCCTTTTCTGCTTTTTCAACTTTTACATACACAGAGATAAAGCTGGTGCGTGCACCGGCCAGGCTTTGCCTTGCCTGTATCCTGCCACGGAATAAATATCTATACAAACAATTCAATTTTTATGCGCAACACGTTTTTTAAACAGCAACACTTATTACTGCTATTGGCAGGCTTTATAACCTTATTGGCTGCCTGCAGTACCGCTGCAACGGATAAGAAAACACCAGTGCCTGCAGCCGCTATACCAGGCATCCCGGTAGATGCCATTGTGCTTAAAGCACAGCACCTCACCGATCAGATGGAAATTTCCGGTACCCTGGCAGCCGTACAGGAAGTGAATATTATGAGTGAGTTAAGCCGTAAAGTAACGGCGGTATACGCCGTGGAAGGTAAACAGGTAAGCGCCGGTTCCTTACTCTTTACTTTAGACGACGCCGACCTGCAGGCACAGCTGGATCAATATCGGCAACAGGAAAAGCTGGCGAAGATCAACGAAGAACGCCTCCGGGACCTGATACAAAACCAGGCGGCCATTCAGCAAGACTACGACCAGGCGCTTACTACTTTAAGGGTATTGCAGGCCCAGATCAGGCAGTTGCAGGTAAATATCGCTAAAACACGCATTGTAGCGCCTTTCGGTGGAAGAATAGGTCTCGTGAATATACATCCCGGCGCACTGGTAACTCCCGGACAAACCCTCACTACCTTGGAAGATAAAAGCAGGGTAAAAATAGACTTCTATATCCCGGAAAAATATTCCAGCAGCTTCCGCTCCGGCGCACCGATCAGTTTTCATGTAGAATCTAACAACAAAACTTATGAAGGCGTCATCATCGCGGAAGAATCCAAACTGAACAATGATACCCGCACCTTACTGCTGAGGGCTATCAGCAATAACGCCGGTGGCGAACTGCTGCCTGGACAAAGTGCGCGGATATCTTTGCACCTCAATGAAGTGAATGATGCGCTGATGGCTCCAAGCCAGGTGCTGATCCCTTCTTCTGAAGGATACAGCGTTTTTGTGGCCAGGAATGGCAAGGCAGAAGTGGTACCTGTAAAAACAGGGGAACGCAATGCCAATACCATACATATCACCGATGGACTGCAAGCAGGGGATACCCTGATTGTTAGCAACCTGCTTCGTTTGTCGGCAGGTACAGCCCTGCATTTTACCGCTATTAATTAATAATCATGGCATCTATATCTAACGTAAGTATTTCACGCCCGGTATTGGCCGGCGTTATGTCGGTACTGCTGCTGATACTGGGTATCACGGGATATTTCTTTCTCGGTACCAGGGAGTATCCGGTAGTGGATTCACCGATTGTTACCATTACTACTGTATATCCTGGCGCGAGCTCAGATGTGATTGCTTCGCAGGTGACTAAACCACTGGAAGAGGCGATTGCGGAGGCTAACGGTATACGTACAATTAAATCTGTTTCGAGAGAACAGGTGAGTACCATTTCAGTAGAATTTAACCTGAATACAGACCTGGAAGCTGCGGCCAACGATGTGCGCGACAAAGTGTCTAAATCCAGAATGCAATTGCCTACCGACATCGAACCCCCTATCGTGGAAAAAGCTGGTCCGGCAGAAGCACTGGTGTTCCTGGTGGTGCAAAGCAAAACCAAGAGCCTGGAAGATATTACGGATTTCGTTAACACTAATATTAAAGAAAGATTACAGTCTATCCCCGGCGTGCGCATGGTGAACATTTACGTAGGCCGTAAACGCTCAATGCGGTTGCGTATGGACCCGGTAAAGATGAGCGCCTACGGACTTACCCCCGCAGACGTGCAGCAGGCTTTGGTAAAAGAGAATGTGGAGCTGCCTAGTGGAAGGATTGAAGGCCAGCAAACGGAAGTGTCGCTGCGCACAAAGGGAAGACTGGTAACAGAAGATGATTTCAATAACATGATCATCAGTCAGAAGAATGGTGCGGTGGTGCGTTTTAAAGATATTGGGGCAGCTGTAATGTCGTCCCGGAACGAACGTACTTCTATGATCATTTATAAAGGCGACCGTGCTGATTATAGTGTAGCCGCTAACGTTAGCCCGCAAAGAGGTGCTAACTCCCTGGCTATTGTAGATGAATTTAACAAGCGCTTTGAAGAGATTAAAAGAACAGCGCCTAAAGAATATGAAATAACCTTGGGAAAAGACTTTACCGTACCGGTACGTAATTCCCTCTCTGAAGTAGAAGAGGCCCTGATACTGGCTTTTGCCCTGGTGTCTCTCATTATTTTTATTTTCCTCCGCGACTGGAGAAGTACGCTGATCCCGCTGGTAGCGATCCCGGTGTCTATTATTTCCGCTTTCTTCATCATGTATGTGGCGGGTTATTCCATCAACGTACTTACGCTCCTCGGATTGGTATTAGCCATTGGGCTGGTGGTAGATGATGCGATTGTTGTATTGGAGAATATATATACTAAGGTGGAAGAGGGCATGTCGCCAAAAGAGGCTGCTATCAAAGGCTCCAATGAGATCGTATTTGCGGTAATATCCACTACCATTACCCTGGCTACTGTGTTCCTGCCTATCTTATTCCTGGGTGGAGTAACCGGTAAATTGTTCAGGGAATTTGCTGTAGTGGTATCTGGTGCGGTAATGGTATCCGCCTTTGTGGCGCTCACCTTATCGCCTATGATGAGTGCTTACCTGCTGAAACCACATAGTGGGCATAATTGGTTGTACCGTAAAACAGAGCCGCTGTTTGTGGCCTTTAATAATGCTTATGAACGCTCCCTAAGGGCTTTCCTGAAAGTTCGCTGGATGTCGTTTGTGTTATTGCTGCTGTCTTTTAGTATCTCTTTCTGGTTGTTGTCTAAACTGCCATCAGAGTTGGCTCCCCTGGAAGACAGATCCAGTATAGGCGTGGCTGTTATTGCGCCGGAGGGTACTTCCTTTGAAAGTATGGAAGCTACGATGAAAGAAATTGGTCAATATATTAAAGATTCTGTACCGGATCATATGGGTGATGTAACCTATGCCGTTACCGCCGGCGCCGTAGGAGATCTGGAACAACCGGTCAACACCGGTTTCCACTGGATCTTCCTGAAAAATCCGGCCAACCGTAAGAGCGGGTTATCACAGGCACAGATATACGATAAACTGGTGGCCGCCTCCGGCAGGTTCCGGAATGTACTGTTCATTCCTATACAGTTCCCTACTATCAGTACGGGAGAGAATACACAACCTGTACAGTATGTCATCCAGGCCCCGGGACTGCAGGAGCTTACTAAAGTGATGCCGCAGTTAATGGCCGAAGTATATAAAAGCAAAAAACTGGTCTTCTCTGATCCTGACTTCAAGGTTAACCGCCCGGAAGTAGGTATCAGCATAGACCGCGACCGTGCTGCCCAATTGGGAATTTCTGCGGAAGAGATAGGCCGCACGCTTCAACTGGCCCTCAGTGGCCGGCGGTATGGGTACTTTATTTACAACGACCGTCAATATGAGGTGATTGGTCAACTCAACAGAAAAGACCGTTCAGCGCCAACCGATCTGCGCGCTCTTAACATCCGCACTCCTGCAGGAGAGATGGTTTCCCTGGACAATCTGGTACAATTGACAGACGCTATTAGTCCTTCCGCAATTTACCGTTACGACCAGGCCTATAGCGCTACCATATCCGCTACCCCTGCACCGGGCGTTAGTTTGGGAGAGGCTATCGAAGAAATGAACCACATTACGGCGAAAGTATTGCCTAAGGATTTCAGAACCAATCTGGCCGGCCAAAGCCGCGATTACGCAGAAGGTAGTTCCAGCTTAACTTACGCATTCCTGTTTGCGATTCTCCTCATATACCTGGTATTGGCAGCGCAATTCGAAAGCCTGAGGGACCCGTTCATCATTTTGCTCACTGTGCCAATGGCCCTGGCAGGCGCTTTACTGAGCCTATGGTTCACCGGCAGCACATTGAACGTCTTTAGTGAAATAGGTATCATCATGCTCATCGGCCTGATCACAAAAAATGGTATCCTCATTGTAGAATTTGCCAACCATGCGAAAAAAGACGGTCTGAGCTCCTTGGATGCTGCCCGTGTTAGTGCCGTGTCTAGGTTCAGACCTATTCTGATGACCACCCTGGCCATGATACTTGGTACCCTGCCTATCGCCCTTTCATTAGGAGCTTCTTCCGGTAGCCGGAAATCGCTTGGTATTGTGGTAGTAGGAGGGCTGGTATTCGCAGGGGTGCTTACCCTGTATGTGATCCCGGCGGTATACGCTTATTTCTCTTCGAAACGCAAAGCAGGTACAGCCCCTGTGAAAGTTATCGATTAAAACATTTTTTAGTAACAAGATCATGAAACAGTATAAATATTTCAGCAAACGCCTGCTTACCGGATTAATGATACTGGTAACGTTAAGTGCAGGCAACAGGGTAGCGGCGCAGGATGCCGCTACCCTGACCCTGGAGAAAGCGCTGGAAAAAGCGCTTAAAAATAACAACAGTTTACAGGTAGATGCCCTGGGTGTCGCCAAAGCACAAGCGCAAACAGCGCTCTCTAAAAGTGCCTTATTACCGGATATCCGTTTAAATTCCGGCATTTATCATTACTTCCAGCAACCGCTCTTCTTTGGCTTTGGAGACGCTGCCGCCGCTTCCAACAAGGTAGATTATGGCCGGTTTGGTGGAAAGGATCAGGCAGATGCTACCCTGCAGGTGAGCATGCCCATTTATAATCCGGTGGCCCGCACGGCTACTGCCCAGAGCAAACTGGAAGAAGGCCGCAGCCGCTGGCAGTATAAAATGAAATCGGCAGATGTGGCCGCTGCTGTACGCCAGGTATACTTACGTATACTGGTGCTGGAAAAAAGAGGCCAGTTACAGATAGAAACCATGGACAGGAATAAACGCGCCCTGATGGATGCTAAATATTTGTACGCACAAGGAAAGGTGCTATTGGTAGACACACTGCGCGCTTACACTACCTGGAAGAACCTGGAACCAGAGCTGCTGCGTATCAATAATGCTATTATGGTGAGTAAAGAACAGCTGAACATCCTGATGGGAGATGACGCCGCTGGTTCAATAACGTTGTCGGATACACTCCATTCGCCCGCTACTGCGCCTGATGCCGCTGAAAATAACCTTTACGAGCTGGCGATACAGCAAAGGCCCGAAATACGTTTGCTGACTTTAGAAAAGGAAATGAGCGCCAAAGAGGTAGAAAGCGCTCGGAATGCAAAATTGCCGGTAATCAGCGGATTCGGGCAATATCAGTTGCAAACGCAAACTAACGGATTCCGGTACAATAGTGCCTATTTCCCATCTACCGTGATGGCAGGGGTAAAGATGAGCATCCCAATTTATGCCGGTGGTGGGCACAATGCTGCTATCAAAAAGGCACAAATAGCCCAGCAACAGGCAGGCCTGCGTTTAGTGGACGCTACCAATCAATTGCACCAGCAGGTGAAGCAGATTATTGCTAATTTGCAGGAAACTTCCCATCGGATACAGATCCGTCAAACAGTGACCAGCACGGCGGAAAGCAGCTATAATATTACAAAGTACCGCTATCAGCGGGGAGCGGCTACCCGTTTGGAATTAGCCGATGCAGAACTGGCCCTTACCGTTGCCCGTGCAGATTACCTGGAAGCAATATTCGATTACGAAACCGCGAAGATTGACATGGACAGGCTCTTAGGCATCACTCAATAATCACTAAAGAAAATTTTTATGCAAATTTCAGATATCAATGGCACTGTTACCCTCCATAATGGGGTAGAGATGCCCTACTTCGGACTGGGCGTTTATAAAACAAATAATGGCAAAGAAGTAGTGGATGCGGTTACTTACGCCCTGGATGCCGGTTACCGGCATATAGATACTGCTGCTGCCTATTTTAATGAAGAGGGGGTAGGCACAGCGATCCGTCATCATCACGTTAGCCGGAAAGACCTCTTTATTACTTCCAAAGTATGGAACAGTGATCAAGGTTATGATACTACTATCGCTTCCTTTAATGAGTCATTAAAAAGGCTGGGCACTGATTACCTGGATCTCTTCCTCCAGCACTGGCCTGTAAAGGGTAAATACAAAGCAACTTGGCGCGCCATGGAAACCCTGTACAAAGCAGGAAGGGTACGGGCTATTGGAGTTTCCAACTTCCTGCAATTCCAGTTGGAAGACCTCATGAGCAGCGCTGAAATTATGCCAATGGTAGACCAGGTAGAATTTCATCCATTCCTTACCCAGCCGGATTTGCAGGAGTTCACCCGCCAGCATCATGTACAGTTTGAATCATGGTTTCCGTTAATGCATGGAGAAGCCATGAAGATACAACTGTTCCAAGAGCTGGCAGGTGTATATAATGTTACTATTCCGCAATTGTTAATCCGGTGGAACTTACAGAAAGGCGTAGTAGTAATTCCTAAAAGTATTCATAAAGACAGGATTATTTCCAATGCAGAGGTGTTTGATTTTAGTATCAGGGAAGAGGATATGCGCCTGCTTGATTCCCTGAACCGTAATTACCGCTTAGGCCCCGACCCCGATAATTTTAATTTCTAATAGATATCATAGCACTTTGCAATAAGGGTTACCTCCTTGTTGTAAAGTGCTATATTCGCTTACCCCAAGAGGTTTGGTTTTCCCGGCACGCTTTCAGATAACCCCTAAATACCCTAATTTAGCTGGATGAGTAACGATCTGTTATTATTAAAAGAAGCGATTCTCCGCTTTGCTCCTTTAACAGAAAATGAATGGCTAGATTTCTCTGTTGGGTTGGAATTGCGCCGTTGCCGTAAAGGAGATTTTCTGATAAGGGAAGGGGAGGTGGAGCATTATATTTATTTTCTGAATACCGGCGCCACCCGTGGATATTTTATTAAAGATGGAAAGGAATTTACAGTAGATTTTTTATTTGCGGGTGATTTTGTAACAGCGTATTATTCGCTGATAACAAGGCTGCCTGGCAACGTTTTTATTGAACTGCTGGAAGATGCACAGGTGGTGGCTATCCCTTTTAAATTCCTGAATGGTTTTTATGATAAATACCACCATATCGAAAGGGTAGGACGATTGATCGCTGAATACCAATACGTGAGAAGAATCCAAAAAGAAATGGACCTGTTATCGCGTACCGCGGAAGAAAGGTATGTTATGCTGATGCAACGGAATCCTGAACTGGTTCGCCAGATTTCTGTAAGGCACCTGTCTTCTTTCCTGGGTATACAACCCGAAAGTTTAAGCCGTATCCGGAAACTTTATCAGCGAAACTAACATAGGTCATTTTATAACTCCTGGGTATTATTGAATTTTGTATTGCTAAAGTATAATATAAAATATAATGAAACCTTTATTCCTCCTATTAGGCGTGTTTGCACTGTCTGCTACGGTTGCGGTGATTACTGCCGGCGATTGGTATCTTTCATTTTGCGGTAATCTGGCTATGTGCGCTATGTTGTGTTTTACTGCGCTGGGGCATGTGTTGTTTACTAAAGGTATGGTCTTAATGATTCCTCCGTTTATTCCAGGCAGGGTAGCCTTGGTATACATAACGGGGGTATTGGAAGTATTGCTGGGTGTGGCTTTGTTGTTGCCTGACACCCGGCTGATGGCAGGTTATGCGCTTATTGCTTTTTTTGTGGCAATATTGCCGGCTAACATATACGCCGCTACGAAATCTATCGACCTGGAAAAGGGTACCTATAATGGCCCGGGGTTGTCTTATTTATGGTTTAGAGTGCCACTCCAGCTATTTTTTATTGGCTGGGTATACTTTTTTGCTATAAAATGAAGGCGCCGGCCGACTGGCCCAAAATACAGATGTGTAGATTTTAATTATATTCGTCGTTTTCTTCGTCCTCCGCGCCGATAGCTTTTTCGGTATCGTCCAGTTCACTACCAGGCACGTCTAAACTGTCTACTTCTTTAGGCGGGTCATCGTTGGTGGTATCTACTTTTGCTCCACGCATCCGTAGCTCTTCTGTGTAAGTAGGATCGGTAGTGGATGCCTCTTCCAGCAATTCTTTTTCTTCATTGGATATGTCTGCATCGTCTTCTGTAATATCTTCGGGCATGTCTTCCTGAGGTACTTCCTTGGGCAGCTTGGGTTGACGGTCTTTTTTCGGGCGCTTTGCCGATTCTTTTGTCATAACTTTTTTGTTTTAAAAGCAAGCTGTAATTATCGTGCCATGCTATAAGCCTCCTATAGGTTGGTTATGCGGCCCGGTATTGAGGAACTGCTGCTACATCCCGGCATTGGGCGGGGAAGCCAGACAACAGTATATTGGATGAAGTGCTAAATATATTTATTTGAAAAGCAGGAGTGCCTCATCCAGAAAAGACGCCTGTTTTTCATTGATCAGGACTTTAGCGTCTTGGTAGGTAAACCAGCCTGCTTTATCTATTTCAGGGAAAGTTTTCATTTGTCCAGAATATGGCGGCCATTCCGTTTCAAAGGTATTGCTAACGATGGTGGTGGGATCCAGGGTTCCTTGTGCTGCCCAGCAATGTACCTGTTTGCCACCTTTTTGTATGATGGGGGATAGTGGCAGGAATGGTCCTTGTGGCACATGGCCGGTTTCTTCTTCAAATTCCCGGAGTGCGGCCGCCAGCGGCTCTTCCGAAGGCAGTAATTCTCCTTTAGGTACTGTCCACCAGCCAGCATTTTTATTCTTAAAGAAAGGCCCGCCCGGATGCGCCAGTAAAAAGGTAATTTCCGGGCCGGCCATATCTACCAATAATATACCTGCACTGATCTTCATAATCGGCGGAGATGATACTCCGTAATATGATTAACGGTTTTCCTGTATGGTTGTTTTACCGTTCCGCAGTTTGTTTTGTTGTAAGTAGTTGATCAATGCTACAGGATGATCGGTTTGCAAGCCCTGTACGCCTTTATCCAGGGCAGTATTCCAATCGGTTGGGCCTTCAGTAGGGTGTTGTACGTCTAGCCAGATAGCAACGCCTTGTTTCCTGGCTACTGCCAGCATGGCGCTGTCGGTGATGTTGTCCATTACAGCGATCTGCACGTTATCAAGAAAATAAGCCAACCGTTCTGGTGTAGTGATCTGTTCCGGCAGGCTGCACATGAGCGGTACTTCTGGCGCTATGGTTCTCCATGGTTTATATTGCTCTTTTTCATTAAGATATACAACTACTTGTTTTTCCATTCCGGCTGCTTTGATCTGCTGCCAGGTTGCTGCTACGTCTGCATCCTTAAAGTCCAGGTAAATATTTAGCTTTCCTTTGCAGGCATTGAGTACTTCAGCAAAGGTAGGTACCTGATAGGCACTGCCGTTTGCTCCCGTTAGTTTCAATTGCCGGAGTTCAGCCAGGGTCATATCTGCTACTTGTCCTTCGCCATTGGTAGTACGGGAAACGGAGGCATCGTGCATCAGCACCAATTGGCTGTCTTTGGTAGTACGGAGATCCAGTTCTGCATAATCTGCCCCGCAACGGATCGCTTCTTCTATGGCGGCTACCGTATTTTCAGGTACTTGTGTATGATTGCCCCGGTGCGCAATGATCACTAGCTTATTTTGGGTAACAGGTAAAGTAGCTATAGGTTGTTGAGCCATCGCTATAGTGGTTAGTAAAAGAACGGCAGGGAAAAGTAGTATTTTTTTCATGTGTTGGTTGGTAATAATTGTTTGGAAGATGGATTTACCATTGATGAATAAAAGTAAAAATACCTGTTGGATAATTTATACTGCCTGGCCGGTGTTACAGATAACATTTACTTAATATAGCCGTTGCTGGTAGTAGGGTAAAAGAGTTGCAATTCCAGATATTAATTTGTAGTTTAGCGCTATAAAGAACCTATGTAATGTTAGTTAACCATTCCCTATTGCTTACCCTCAATAACAATGATAAATTTGTAGCTTATGAAAGTTAAAAAGCAGAAAAAAGGTCCATTTACAATACTGGTAAATGAGACAGACAACATTTTATTGACTGTTACGATTGGTAATGCGCAGATTGGTGGGAATATAGTGTTGTTGGAAGATACACAGTTGTTTAAAGGAGAAGTGAAAAATGGTAATTTGGGTATAGGTGGAGACCTGGTAGGGAAAAAGCTTACGGTAACTACCAACGTGCTGGATGTAAACCCGGATAGTAACAAAGTAAGCATCACTCATTTTTTCTATAACGGTCAGCCTCCGGTATTTAGTTACCCTGCTGTTGGAGAAGAGATGGAAGTAGACAACGATGGAGATATATATTCTTTAACTGCTACCTATGTATTCAACAAAAAATAAGTAATGAAAAAAGTTCTTGCAGTGTTCTTTGTGCTGATGCTTTTTCGTTTGGCCACAATGGCCCAGGTGAATGAGATCAGCATAAAGGATTTAAGTGTGCCTACTTCACCGGGATTGGTGCTGTTAGACAAGGCCCCTGCTTCTATTGAAAAACCTACCAGTCCCAAAACATTTGGTATCAGTGTATTGCGGTTACTACAGGAGAATGAAGGCGCTATGGAGTTCACTCCCTATTGGTTTTGGAATCATCCCGGTCTCACCTTTAGCGACTATATTAAAAACATATCTCCGGTTCTTCAAACATTGAATCTTTCTGTGGCTGCTGCTCAGCGCGACACTAGCACCTATCTGTCGGTGGGTTTCAGAACGCAGGTGCTCCGTCGTTACGATGCTGCCCAGCTGGCAAAGATAGATCAGAAAGTGAAGGAGATTACAGCAGCATTATCTGATGATCCCGATAGCCTGGACTTAACCAAACTGGAGAAGTTGAAAGGCGATTTATCCGCTATCCGTGCGGCGCCCCTCATTAATATTGAAGTGGCAGGTGCTATTGCGGGTTATTCGCCGGATAATAAATTTTCGCATCTTGGTAACAACCGTTATGGAGCCTGGGCTAATTTTAATTATCATCCAAAAGATGGATCGCCTTTTAATGCGCTGGGTGTGGTGAGGTTTACCCGGGCTATAGCGCCTGCCGGTAAGGCCTCCGGGCAAGATTCTTCGTTTATAGATTATGGTGTAGCGGCAGCTTATAACAATAATAAGTTCGATTTGCAATTAGAGTATGTAAGAAGAAATGACGTATTGAACCACGGTACTTACAACCGGTTGGCCTTTGTAGGGAATTACCTGTTCACGGATAATCTGGTGATAGTAGCATCCTTTGGAAAAGACTTTGCCGCAGAGAATAACATTATTGCATTGTTCGGGATTAAATTCGGCATCTCTAATGAAAAGCTAAAAGTTATAAAAGAGGGGATGTAGCTGTGAAAGATACATCCCCGTTGTTATCATAAGCAAGGTTTTCTCTTTATTTTCCTCCTCCTCTGGAAGGCCTGGTATTCCCGGATGGTCTTCCTCCGCCATTGCCATGTGGCCTTCCGCCTCCGGATGGTAGCCGCTGTTGTGTGGGCCTGTTGAAGTTTTGATCTCTGATAACACCCCTATCACGTTGCTGCTGCATCCTGTTCATATTTTGCTGTTGCCGTGGAGGAGTAGGCGTCCAGTTATTATGCTGCCGTTGCTGCCAAGACCCCTGGTTTCGTCTGTAAATATTGCCATCGCCATCAGAATAAATATTATTCTGTTGTCCTCGCGATGGCCTGGCGGCTGGTCTGGTTTGTTGTCCTGGTGACGGCTGGTTATTATCTCCATTGTTCGGCGGATTATTAACAGCAGGAGGGTTCCCTCTGTCAGGGCGGTTATCTCCGCGGTTAGGAGGATAAGGCCGGTTATTATTTCCTCTGTCAGGGCGGTTATCTCCGCGGTTAGGAGGATAAGGCCGGTTATTATTTCCTCTGTCAGGGCGGTTATCTCCGCGGTTAGGAGGATAAGGCCGGTTATTATCCCCTCTGTTAGGGCGGTTATCTCCGCGATTAGGAGGATAAGGGCTATTATTGTTACCCCTGTTAGGGCGGTTCATACCCGGAGGCAACCGGTTAGGACGGTTCTGTGTCTGGATATTTTGCCGGTCGCGGTACAGGTTATTGGGGTTCCTGATTGGGCGAATATTTCCTGTGGGGCGGTTGATGTTAATATTAGGCCGAGGCCTGCCTGGCCTGCCATAATGAGGTCTGGGGCGGCCATAATAGCCGCCATTGAAGCCCCATGGACGGTAAGGAGGTCGGTATAACGGTGGGCCAAACCAGCCGCCGTAATAACCTCCTGTGAAAAAAGAAAAGTTCATCCAGCCGAAATTGAAACTCCAGCCAAAGCCCAGGTTCCATCCCGACCATGGATTATAGGTAACACCAAAGCCCCAGGTAAGTGGCCTTGGAAAGAAATAACGCCCATACCAGGGGCGGTAGTGCCAGCCCGTGCCCCATACGACGGTAGGTCCGTAAATAAAGCAGTTGGTATATCCGGGTGTATAGCCGGTATAGATATAATCTGGCGTTACATCGTAAATGTACACGTACTTAGTATTATAGGCATCGGAAGTAGGTGGTATCCTTTCAACGTCAGCGGGCCGTTCTGTGCTGATCTGCCAAGGTCCGGTAGGGCTATTGCTAACATACCAGACGCCATTGTCTACCGCGTAAAAGAGATTACCTGATTTGAGCACCGTAAGGTTACTGTTTTGGGCTGCAGCCAGCTCGGTGTTTTCAATGTTGGTAAATTGTGGCGCGCCATCATAGGTAACATTGGTAGTAGCTCCATTCCTGGCTACTTTGGCGGTTTGCGGAATCTCCGCATCAGCTACGGCTTCTTCGGCAGCAGGAGTGCCTGCTACGTTGGCTAGCACCCCATCTTTTTCAGAACCATCGGGTATTTTTGCGAAATCCGGAGGAAGCTGGTCGCTGGGCACAAATGTCCAGGGGCCTTGTAATGAGGCTGCACTATACCACCTGCCGGCCAATAGTATATATGTTTTTTGGGTATTAATATCCTTAAAAATATCTTCCAGGGAATTATCCGCGTATAGCAAAGAAGTGCCCTGCAGGTTTTTATAGGTAGCCGGACCATCGGTCTGGATCAGCTCTGCCGGCTGTGTTCTCACTATTATCTGTAGTGGCACTGGGTTATTGAGTTGTTGCTCCTGGTCTGAGTCTTGTTTTTCTTTTTCTTTCATCTCCTGATCAATCGCCCGGATAGGCGCCGGCAGGTTCTTTACAGTGTTGTAACCCGCAGTGATGCTCCGCGAGGCATACCAGAACGTGCCTCCATAGAGGTAATATAGGTTATCCGTCGGGTTTTTTACGATTAGATTGGGCGTATTTACAACCCGGTCCATATTAAGATCGTTATCCTTTTCTACCCGTGGGCTACCGTCTATTACTACCAACATGGAAGGTTGGGTTTGGTAAATGATTTCCGGAGGGGTATTATTCAGGTTATCGTCGTGTATTTGTTGTTCTGCTTTGATAGAAGTGAGTAATTGATCAAGCGACATTACCAAGTTCCACTTGGGAACTTCTGTTTCCAGTAACTGGGATACCTGTGTGAGACGGGTGTTATCGGTAATGTCGGGGATTTTGATGCGGGTTACGTCAAGTGTTTCCAGTGTTGCAGTGCGTGTAGTTTTATCTGTGTTAAGGAGGGCATCTGCCCACACCACGCCGAAGATGGGCTCACTTTTGGCTGTTTGCCTTATAGATACTGCCGCCCTCAACGACAACTTATTACCCGCGAGATTTTCGGACTGAGGTTGGTAGATGGTTACTTTACCTCCGCCAGAAAGCGGGATTTCCTTGGGCCAGGTGGTTTCTTGCGCCTGAGCTGTAGCGAACATACAGCAACAGAGTAGAAGTCGGAAAAAGTGCTGTAACATGATGATCAGATTGGTGATGCCGGGCTAACGGCTAAATTCCTGATGCTAATTTGTTTGTGTAGGGTGGTCATCAGTCGGCTGGCTGCTAACTGCGCCCCGTTAGTTAATTAAAACGTTTAGGTAAGGCAATTGTTTAGAGATGTGGGCTGGTACAGGTTTCCTGTTCTCCGTAGTGTGAAATGACCAGGTTAGGTATGCTCCTAAAGAAAGCGACTCCCTGTTACAGGAGCCGCTGGTCTCAACATTGGATCGGCTAAACTATCTTGCGTATTGCTGTTTGTTGCTTATTTAGCGTTTGAACCACCATCAATGATATCGCATTATTGAATCAGAGAGCAGCACAGTTTCACTAATTGCTGTGACGGACTCGTTTATACATATAAAGATACCACTTTAGTGTTGGGTTGCCAGAAGGTATAGCAGATGTTTAACGTTTTGATAAGATATATAGATTTTGGGCTATTATTGGATAAAACAGGATATCCGTTAACGTTAGTATGTTAGGATGCTGCCTGGGCAAAACTGGTAGGCATGCTGGTTTTACCCAGGAAATAGTTTGAGCGAAAAGGGATCAATTACCGTATAACGGTTACCATTATACGGTAATTGCCTTTAATGGGCCTGTTACAGCCAGGCTACCATGAAACAAGCGGAAGTATTTAAATTTCATCTTCTGCATATAGCTGCTGAAATGATTTCTGCCTGCCTTAAATACCTTCCGGTGCGCCCACCACACCACGGCCGCTGTCAGGAAATAGAACACCGTATACATGCCCACGGCAATGATCCGCATCGCCCGGCTTTTTTCCTGTAGCAGCACCTGTAGCCGCTCCGACTGAAACCGGATATGCCAGGCTTCATCAATGAGAATGTCGGTACAGATCTGTTGCAATAACGGGCAATTAGTGGCCTCTTTTAGTGATTGGTAGAATAACTGGGCAGTGCTTTCCACCACAAGCACCGTGATGGTCCACATTTCCATGCTAGTATTAAAATATCTTGTTTTCCGGAACAAGATATCTCCCCAGTTTTTCGTGATCCTTTTTTCCCCGATGATGTCCAGGTATCGTCCCAGGTTGTTGCCATGCTTCTGCTCTTCTTTGATAAACAAGCGGATGGCGGGCACATAGTCTGGGGCTTTCTGCCGGGCAGCATACATTGTTGCCACCCGGATAAGATGGATGCCGTCGGAGGTTTCTGCCAGCTGCCAGGCTTGCAGGGAATTTAATATCGTATTTTTTTCCGCTGTTGTCAGTACTGGCGCTGTTAACCAGTTGATTCTTTCTATACCCGCATTTTGGGTGAAATGGGTTAACCATTTTTTACTGCTACACATAATAAGGGATTTATTGGGTTAAAAATCTTTACTGTGGCTTTTTTTGCTGCATGTTAAATGATTCGAAAAGTACTTTGTATTGCAAAGTAAATGTAAATTTTTTTATGAGAGAAATAATTTATTTAAATATTAACCTTTTCTTTACAGAACGATTTACGGGGAAACTGCTATGCCAAAACATATTATTATGCCAACAGTAGGGGTTTTATACCCGGGATTCGTCCTGTAATAAAAGACATCGGATAACAGACAGACATTGGATAAGTATCATTCACCTATGACAACAACACATTTAAGCCAAGCTATTTTTTATTTGTTCGGGACCATTATTATTTTAAGTTGCCTGGAATCGTACTTTAGCTATAAACACGACAAAAAACATTATGATACAAAAGATACGCTGACCACCATCTACCTGATGAGCGTAAATTTTTTAGTGAATGTGGTCATGAAATCAGGTACCTTCTTATTGTTGGATTATTGTTATCAGCATTACCGCCTGTTGGAAATTTCCAATATTTACCTGTACTGGACGGTGCTGGTGTTATTACAAGATTTTCTGTATTGGTTGCTTCATACTACAGGGCATTATATACGGGTGTTCTGGGCGGTACATGTAACACACCATTCTTCAGAACAATTTAATCTTACTACTGGTTTCCGCTCCAGTGTATTTGAGCCCATGTACCGCTTATTCTTTTTTGTACCGCTCAGCCTACTGGGATTCAGCGCCATTGATATCTTGTTTGCCTACTACGTTACCCAAATCTATGGTAACCTGGTGCATACGCAAACCATTGGTAAGCTGCATCCTATTATCGAATATATCTTTGTAACGCCTTCCCATCACCGGGTGCATCATGCCAGTAATCACCGGTACCTCGATAAGAACATGGGCATGCTCCTGATCCTCTGGGACCGCATGTTTGGCACTTTTCAGGAAGAATTGCCGGAAGATGAGATACGTTACGGCCTTACCAAAGAATTAGAAAACCGGGGTCCCGTGAACATTATCTTCCATGAGTTTTTTGCTTTAGCAGCGGACATGAAAAGGGCAGATACTTTGACGGATAAGTTGAAATACCTTTTCTGTCCGCCAGGATGGAGTCATGAAGGTAATTCACAAACTACCAAAGATTTACAGCGTCAATTGGAGGAAGAAGAGCAGAAAACCGCCTATCTGGAAGCCTGATAAAGGCGTGTCCGGCTAGGGAGTCCGTAAAGCCAAAAACGAATTTACCGGCTGTGAAGTGTGGCTTGCCGGCTTCACTTCGCAGCCGGCAGCGTTTCTTTAGGTGGTAGTTTCATCGCTTTTACGATCCATGGCAAAGAAATACCTTGCCCGATCAAGGTAAATAATACTACCACTACCGAGAGAAAGATAATATCATTCCGTTCAGGAAACGGGCTTTTGTCTGCTAAAATAAGCGGTAAGCCTAAGGCCATGGCCAGGGATACTATGCCGCGCATACCAGACCAGCCGATGATCAGGCTGTTCTTGAAATCCAGCAGGGCGTTTTCTGTTACCCGCCCGTCGCCTTTTTTGAAGGCTTTTTCCAGATTCAGCTGTTGCAGGAAAATACGGCCCATACGTAATACCAGCGCTACTACAGTGATCAAGAAACCATACCCGATATACGGCCATATGAGATGGCTGCTAATGCTTTTGATGATGTAAGGAAACTCTAGTCCGATGAGGATAAAAATGAGCCCATTCAGTAGAAAAATAATAATATCCCAGATGGCTTTGGACTGCTGTTTTAGTTTTTCAGGAAATACTTTGCCGCTAAACCTGGCGATCAGCACACCGAGGATTACCACGGCGATTACGCCTGATACGTGCAATGTTTCTGCCAGCAAGTAGGTTACGAAAGGCATTAACAGCATAAAGCTGATGGTCACCAACTCGTTTTTATGCACGCGTTTCAGGATCACCCCCAGTAATTTACTCATCACAAGTCCCGTTAGCGCCCCGCCAACCATCAATACGATAAATTCTAAAGAGGCTCTCCATAACACGAAGGTGGCCCCGGTAACCGCTGCTATAGCGAAATGGAAAGTAACCAGTGCTGAAGCGTCGTTGATCAGGCTTTCACCTTCCAAGATGGTGGTGGTTTTGTGTGAAAGGCCTAGCCCTTTGGTGATACTCATTGCTGCTACCGCATCGGTGGCCGATAAGATAGCTCCCAATACAAAAGCAAGAGACCAGGTCATACCAGGAATAACATACCGTGCTACCACCGCTATGCCGGCTGCTGTCAGGAATACCAGACCTATGGCTAAGGTGCCAATAGTGTTGAAGTTATTCCGGAACTCGGTGGGGGATATATTAAAAGCGGCATCGTATAGTAAAGGAGGCAGGAACAGCAAGAACACCACTTCGGGATTCAGGCCAATATCGGGCAAGGTAGGAACAAAGCCAATGGCAATGCCTGCCGTAATCAGCAACACAGGGTAAGGTAGCCTGATCCTATCTGCTAGGGCAGACAGCACGATCATAATAGCTAATATAAAAATGACAATGCTGTAATTTTCCATAGTGCTGGTTCATTATTTGATCACAAATATATAGACAGCAACAGAAAAAAATGCTGCCGGCACTTTATTTTTAGGGAACTATAGTATATCGCTTCATCATGATGAAGATGACTGCATTTGATCCGTAGACCGTTGTTCCGCTTCCCTCCATTTCATAAACATCATTTGCCGGGCAAATTCCCAGTATAGTTGATCCTCCAGCATTTGCGGGAGCAATTGCTTCCTTGCGGTTTCCTGTTGCGGGTTTTGTTTTAACTGTTCATACTTGTCCAATTTTTCTTTCAGTTCGTTTTCCAGCGATTTTAATACAAGCGGGAAATCCTCCAATGAGGTCTGGAGTATCATTTTCCCTTTAGATGTTTCCCGGAGCGCTTTTATCCGCTCTGGCGTTAATCCAGGTAAGGAGGCGGCAGGTTTGTTGACAGGTATGGGTTTATATGGCATGTACAACACTTTTTAAGAGTGAGCCAGCGGGGCTTATTATTATTAGAGTATTGTTTTTCTTCCTGGTTACAAAAAAACCGGAAAAGTTTGTAACTTTTTCCTAAACATTATCCCAATACCTATTACTTTTTACTATGAATGAAATTATCCTTAGCGAAAACAACACCGACAATGAACTTATCCACAAAGTGCTGGCGGGCGATACCCGGCAGTATGAGCAATTGATGCGCCGGTATAATGCCAGCTTGTTCCGCATTGGCATGGCCATGCTGAACAACGATGCAGATGTAGAGGATGCGATGCAAACCACTTACATCAATGCTTATAAGCACCTCGGCAGCTTCCGGCAAGAATCGGCTTTTGGCACCTGGCTTAAGCGGATCATGATCAACGAATGCAGCCTGCAATTGAAGCACCGGAGTAAGGTCAGGGCTGGGGATATTGCCTTAACAGATGAACCGGATACCGAATTGAAAGCATCTCCTGAGGCAAAAGTGATCGATAAGGAATTAGGAGCGGTCTTGGAACAGGCTTTATTGCAGGTACCCGAGAAGTACCGCGTGGTATTTGTGATGCGGGAAATGGAGCAATTAAGTAATGCTGAAACGGCTGCGGTCTTGAATATTTCTCCGGTAAACGTAAAGGTGCGGTTGCTCCGGGCCAAAATAGTGCTAAGGGGTAAAATTGCCGCTTATTATAATAATGACCTGGTATTCCCATTCCACCTGATCCGTTGCGACCGCGTGGTGAACAAGGTATTGCTGGCGCTGGATATACAATGAGCCATTACTTAAATTATATTGTGATAGAAGGATTGGCGGGAAACGGTGAGAGGTAGGGCCGACTTAACGGGAAACCCTATACGAAGCGTTGGATAGGGTCCAGATGTTGGCGGTGTAGCGGAGTTCAGTGCCTACGCCCAAGGAAAATATGTTATTATAATAAAGGGGCCTTGCGTAGTAACACCGCGGGGCTCTTTTGTTATAGATCGGTATTTTTCTTCGCCACTGTAGTGGCTTTATATTTTAAGTCTGTTAACGCTAACCCTAAAATTTCCTGAGGCGATACATTGAACAAATTTGCCAGGATGATGATCTCTTCCACTTTAAATAATGAGGGTTGATAAATTTTTCGGTGCAAGGTAGCATAATGAAAACCTGCATCTGCTTTTACTACGGTAACGGGAATAATCTGGAAAGCAGCTTGCAAACTGGTTAGGTTACCGGTTTGTATCAGCTGTTTTACAGCTTCATATCTAACGTCTTTTTTAGATTTTGACATAATTATTTTTATAGTATGAATGTAATTATTGTATCATTATTCTAATGTTTAAAATTATATAATAGTATAATTTATATGAGAAAACGATTTATTCTATAATAAAACTGACTTAGTAGTAGCTATATTTGCATCGTTATTTATTTTTCAAAACCATAAAAATCCTATTCCATTGTGCCTATGTTTTTACCTTATGTGCTGAGGCGAGCTTTGCATCATATAACAATCGTTGTTTATAAAAAAACATTCGGATGAGTGAAGCCAAAGACGATAGGCAGTTAGAAGATCAGCAGGATGATCAGCTGCACCAGGAACAAACAGATAGTAAGTTCCACAACTTATTGTACGCACATACTATCTTTAGTAAAACTTCAGTAGAGTTCAGACGAAAGGTTTGTGAAGAGTGTAGTTGGAGCACGCCTACTTTTTACAGGAAGTTAAAAGCGTTGTACGAAGAGAAGCCGGGTGGAACGCTCAGCAATGCGGAAGTGGAAATGATTCAAGGGATAGCGCGGCAGGTAATAGAGAACCTGCGGCGGGTATTGGATCGAGTTAAAAGTAACTATTAATCTAAGACAGGACAGGAGTGGGGAACATATAAAATATGCCTGCCACCTGTGTGGTAGCAGGCGTATTTATTAAAAGATTGAGTGGGATCAGACAGGATGCAGTGCTTTTTCGCCGATGACAGCGGTACTGAAACATTCTTCACCGGCATGTGCCGGTGGGCAATATTCCCCGGACGGAAACCAGCTTTTAATATTGGGTCTATTGTATTGCTTTCAGCAGCATGGCAGTAGTAGCTACCAATTGTTCCTCCACTTCTTCGTCTTAGATCAAGTTCTGCATAGCAGCGGCATTGCGTTTCCGCTATTGCTCAACTGGTTTTCCGATAATTATAGATGGCCCAACTGTTTAGTACTACAGCAAATAGCACCAGGTATCCGAACTCGTTCTTTACGTCCGAAAAACTGCTGCCTTTTATTACTACCATCCGCATTACCCGGATAAAGTGGGTAACCGGTGTAAAATCGGCAATGCCCTTTGCCCAGGGAGGCATACTTTCTACGGCGGTGAACAGGCCACTCATCAACATAAAAATCATCATAAAAAAGAAGGCAACAAACATCGCCTGTAACTGGTTGTCGGTATAGGTAGATACTAACAGTCCAAATCCTAATAATGCAATCAGGTATACGGCGGCAAACAGGTATAAGGTGCCAAAGCTGCCTACCGGCCAAATGCCATATATTACGCGGGCTACAGTAAGTCCCAGCGTAAATACGATCATCCCCACTACCCAGAAAGGAATTAATTTACCTAATATAAATTCCCACTTTCTGATGGGCGTAACGTTGATTTGTTCTATTGTACCGACTTCTTTTTCTCTTACAATATTAAGGGCCGACATAAAGCCGCCGATCAGTGTTAGCAGTAGCACCATAACTGCCGGCACGGTATATAGCTTGTATTCTGCCAGGGGGTTGAACCAGTTAGACCAGGTGAGGGTTACCATATTGTTTTTAGTGCCAGTAGTTTGATTCACCGGCAGCCCGCTTGTATAGTCGCTAATCACCGATTGAAGGTAACTACCGCCAATTGCGGCTTTGGTACCATTGATGGCATCTACAGACACGCCTACTTTCTGGGAGCCTTCCCGGATCAGGTTCCGTTCAAACCCAGGTGGCACCTCCAGTACCAGGTCGGCCTGGCCTTTCTCTATATAAGATAAAGCACGGCGGTAAGAAGCTTCCGTCCCCACAATCCGGAAATAACCGGAAGCCGCAATTTTGTTGATCATCTGACGGGAATAAGAACTATGGTCGTTATCTACTACCGCCAGGTTCACATTCTTTACATCAAAGTTCATCGCCAGCGGTAAGATGATCAGTTGAACAGTAGGGACAACGAACATCATGGCAAGAATGATCTTGTCCCGGAATATCTGTTTAAATTCTTTTTGCAGGATATATTTCAGCACTTTCATGATAACCGGGTTTTAAAGTTTTTCAGGGCAACCCCCAGCAATATGATCGTCATCCCCAGTAATACCAGCGTTTCTTTCCAGACATAGCTAAAGCCAAGCCCTTTCAACATCACGGCTTTAATGATAAGGAAATACCAACGGGAAGGTATCAGGTTGGATATGAATTGGAATGGCAGGGGCATATTTTCCAGCGGAAATATAAATCCCGTAAAAATGATCGTAGGGATCATCATGCCCATCATAGAGAGCAGCAAGGCGGTTTGCTGAGAGTTGGTTACATTGGAGATCATCAGTCCGAGTGACAGGCAGGTAATAATAAACAGTGTGCTTTCCAGGAAAAGCAGTAGGATATTGCCACGGATCTCAACGTCCAGTACATACACAGAGAGGATCAGGATGAGGATAAAGTCGGCTATCGACAAGATTAGGTAAGGCACAGCCTTAGCAATGAGTACCATCAGGGGCTTAAACGGGGATACCAACAAGATTTCCATGGTACCCAGTTCTTTTTCCCGTACTACCGATACAGAAGTAAGGGCGGTACACACAATCATTAGGATAAGGGTGATCACACCGGGAATGAAGTTGAGGGAGCCGTTGTCTTCTTCATTATACAGCATTCGTGCTTCTGGCACAATGGTATAAGGAAATGGCTGACCGGCGTTTATTTCCTGTTGCCAGGCCGTTACAATGGCGGTGAGGTAGTTCACTACTGTTTTGGCCGTATTGGGGTCGGAGCCATCTGTGAGTATTTGTAATTGGGCTTTGCCACCATGTTGCAGGTCGTCCCCAAAATGTGCCGGGAACACCAGTGCGCAGCGGATGGTACCTTTCTTGAAAGCTTTCTCCAGATCGTTATAATCTACGGAGCTGTCATCTACTATAAAATAGGAAGAGGACTTTATTTTATTGATCAGTTGTTGTGAGCTTACATCCCGGGAGTTATCAATTACTTTCAGGGTAATGTTTTTTACTTCGCTGGTGAGGGCAAAGCCAAACAGGATGATCTGTACTATTGGTAAACCAAACATGATCAATAACGTGCGCCTGTCGCGGAACACGTGATAAAACTCTTTCTTGATAAATGCGAGGAATTGTTTCATACAATTATTTTAATCGCCAGACCTTTTGGCACTGCGGGCCAGCCGGTAAAATACTTCATCCATGGTATCGCCCCCAAACTGCGCTTTTAAATTAGCGGGAGAGTCGAGAGCTTCTACTTTGCCGTCTACCATAATAGTGACGCGGTTACAGTATTCCGCTTCGTCCATGTAGTGGGTGGTAACGAAAATAGTGATGCCGGAAGCGGCAGCTTCATAGATCATATCCCAGAACTGCCGCCGTGTAACTGGATCTACGCCGCCGGTAGGTTCATCGAGGAACACGATTTTGGGTTGGTGGAAGATGGCTACTGAAAAAGCAAGTTTTTGCTTCCAGCCCAGCGGTAATGCGCCTACCATTTTTTTTGCTTCCGCGGTAAGGCCCAGGGTTTGAAGTAAGTTATCGCTACGTTGGCGGATGGTAGCTTCCGGTACGCCATATACGCCGCCAAAGAAACGGATGTTTTCCTGTACAGTAAGATTTTCATACAAGGAAAATTTCTGGCTCATATAGCCGATGTTCCGTTTAATGGCTTCCTGTTGGTGGTATACATTAAATCCTGCTACGCTGGCTTCCCCGGAAGTAGGATAAGATAGCCCGCAGAGTATACGCATGGCCGTAGTTTTGCCAGCCCCGTTGGCGCCGAGGAAACCAAATATCTCTCCTTTTTTTACATCAAAGGAGATTTTATTGACGGCATAGAAATCTCCGAATCGCTTAGTGAGATCTTTACATACAATCACTTTCTCGTCCATAATTACATTATTTAATCCTGGGTCATTAACCGGATAAAACTGTCTTCAATACCGGGTTGTATCTGTTTAATGATGACGTTCCGGTGTCCCTTTTTTTCCAGATCTGTTTTTAAATCGGTAACAGCGCCGGCGTTTGGCTGTAATGTAACATGAATGTATTCGCCAAAGGTATAGCTGGTAGCTACTGCTTTCATATTGTGCAGTTCATTCAGCAAGTTGTAAATATTATCAGCTTTGATGGCATAAAGTGCTACAGGATACTGGGAAATGATATTGGCTGGGGTGTCTATCGACATGACCCGGCCCCCCTGTATCAGGGCAATTCTTTCACATAGCACAGCCTCGTCCATGTAAGGAGTAGATACTACTATGGTAATGCCCTGTTGTTTAAGTTGTTGCAACATTTCCCAAAACTCTTTTCTGGACACTACGTCTACGCCGGTAGTAGGCTCGTCGAGGAATAATACTTCCGGTTTATGGATCAACGCACAACAAAGCGCCAGCTTCTGTTTCATGCCGCCGGAGAGTTTGCCTGCACGCCGGTTGTTGAAAGGCTCGATCTGCTCATAGATGTCCTTGATCATGTGGTAATTGCGTGCTATGGAGCTATCGAAGAGGGTGGCAAAGAAGTCCAGGTTTTCTTTTACGGTAAGATCCTGGTAGAGGGAGAACCTGCCAGGCATATAGCCTATTCTTTTGCGGATCTCTTTATAGTCTTTCACACAGTCGTAACCGTTAACAGCGGCATTGCCTTTATCTGGCAGCAATAGGGTAGTGAGTATCCGAAACAGGGTAGTTTTGCCTGCGCCATCGGGGCCAATCAACCCAAACAGCTCTCCGGGAGCTACCTGCAAGGAAATGTCGTTTGCGGCCAGCACTTTACCATTTTCGTAGGTCTTGGTAATATGGTTGAGCGTAACAGCGTTCATGATTTAGGATTGATCAGCATTTCACCATACATGCCTATCTTCAGGTAGGTATCGTTCTTTACCCTTACTTTGATCGCATATACAAGATTGGCGCGTTCATTTTTAGTTTGGATGGTTTTAGGGGTGAATTCTGATTTATCTGAGATCCAGGTAATTTCTCCCGGATAGGACTTGTATTTTTTTTCACCCTGGTCTATACGAACTTGCACCTGTTGGCCCAATTTGATCTCCGGCAAGGTGGCGCCGGTTACATAGGCCTTCAGGTAGAGGGTATCTGTATTGGCAATTTTGTATAAAGGCTTACCGATAGCAGCCATTTCACCTTTAAGCGCATACCTTGACAGTACTACACCGCTGATAGGATTAATAACCTGGCCTTTATGCACTTGTTCTGCATATTGTGCCAGCGATTTTTCCAGGGAGGCACGATCGCTGAGTATGGTGCGGTTTTGGGTGGCAGTGTTGGAGTTATTCAGGGCAATTTCCTGGCGGGTAGCGCTCAGTTGCCGTTCCATCTGTTCTATTAATGCATTAATATCGTCTAGTTGCTTCTGGGTAGCGGCATCGCTTTTTACCAGGTTTTCAGTTCGCTTACGTTCCCGGTATTGTTGCTGAAGCTGTGCTTCCTGTACCAACAGTTGCCGCTGTACCAGTTCTGTTTGCGGTACCGGGTCGTGGGTTTTTTCTTTCAGGGCGTTAATAGATGCTTGTACTTGTTCCTGTTGCAGGGTAGGGATGGTAACATCTATTTGTCCAACCACTTGCCCGGCGCTGAGCTTATCGCCTTCCTGTACAGAAAAGCTGAGTATTTCTCCATTTTGTTCTGCAGAAACGATTACCTCGTCTGCTTCAAAATTTCCGGAGGCGTCATAGTCTAGTTTTCCCTTTCCACAGCTGCTTGCCAGTATTAACAGAGACAGACCATATATCAGGTTATATTTCATATGCAATAATTATAATCAGTTACCAGAAGTGTTTTTGTAGTTGTATTGTGCCTGTAATAATTGAATGCGATGGAGTATGCGCGATTGTTTGGCCAGATTTTCCGCATTCAGTTTGGAGATAAATTCGTGTACGGTGATCACGCCGTTGTCTAGTTGGGCCTGGGCCGATTTTTTAACAGAGGTACGCAATGCGATGGCATCATCGTCCTGGTTGATCAGCTCCGCAAATTTGCTGACGTCCTGGTTTTGTTGTTCCAGTGAAAGATAAGTGTTAAACAGGAATGTTTCCTTGCTAACATCGAGGTTTTGCCGGTTGATATTGAGCAGTTGCCGGTTGTTTTTAAGGGAGTAGAGACTACCAAGCGACCAGTTCAGTCTAACGCCGCCTACCCACCAGGGGCCAAACTTATTATCTACGATATTCAAGGTGGGGCGGCCATAGGCGCCCTGCAGAAAAGCGTTTAGCCGGGGCAGATAGTTGGATCGAAGTTGTTTTTCTTCTACGTCTACAGCCTTTTTCTGGACATCATACCAGGTGAGTTCCGGACGGTGAATACCTTGCTGTGGTAGCACCGGGGCCGGCCAGGTCAATACTACGCTATCATCTATCGGTTGATTGATGAATAGGGAGAGCATTTTCATATAAGCCTTACGGTTAGCAATAAATTCTGTAGCATTCATATCGGAGCTTACGATCTCGGCTTTCAGTTCATCTACGTTGCTATGGTAAGCAACGCCGTTGGCCAGGGCAGCCTGTGTTTTTTCGGTAGTGCTTTGCAGGTCTGCTTTTTTTATATCGTTCTGTTTTAACTGTGCTTCCATCAGCAAAATGGAGAAGTACAGTTGGGTGACCCTGTCTCGGATCGCATAGAGGTTTACTTCCAGCTGCTGTTGTTGTATGGCTTCGTTGGCCTTGCTGCTTTCTTTTTGTAGCCTGGTAAAACCTCCATCATAGATCTGCTGGGTGATCTCGGCCTGTATCTTGTACTGGTCTTTGCTAAGCTGCGGAAGCATGAGACCTGGCAAGGGAGGGATCACATCGGCGAAACTGATGGTTTGTGATTGATAGCTGGCTTGTCCGCTTACGGTGAGTTGAGGTAGGTATAATTTGCCTGCATTTTCTATCGAATACCTGCTGCTGAGCGCAATCAGGTCGTGTTGTTTTATCAACGGGTAGTTTTGCCGGGCCATTGTGTAACATTCCTCTAAAGTAAGGCTACGGGGCTGGGCTGGCAGCTGTCCGCTTAAAACACTGAATATTAAAAAGCAGCACATCTTTTTATATATGTTCATAGTGCAGTATTCAGGTTGGATATTTGTTTTGAAAAGTTGTTCAATTTTAGGATTTTTTTATTTCATCATGCCTTTCAGCCAAATAGGGATCAGCTGTTTTCGTTCCTCCATCAGCCGTTTGAAGGCTGTAGCTTTAACCACCTTGTTCCGTTCCAACAATGGGCGCGCTAGGAAAGGCATTACCACAAAACCAATTAAATTCATTAAAATATGCAGCGGATCGATCTTTAGTTTGCCGGCTGCCTGCAAGGCATATAGTTGCTTAAAGAAGTGCGACTGGAAAATACCGTTCTTGCGGTTACCTTTTAATAGTTCGTTGCTACCCGCAAAAATTTCATTGACCATAAACAAGGGGAAGTCGGGGTTTTTCAATAGTATCCCAATATATTGGTCTGCCACTTGTTCCAATTGCTGCTGTAAGGTTAGTTGCTCGTTGTTGAGTACGGAGATTACAGCTGTGATCAGCTGATCTATCGTTTCTACCATTACCAATTGAAAGAGTTTCTCTTTGCTGCGGAAATAATAATTTACGAGCGAGAGGTTAATGCCTGCTTCCGCGGCAATGTCCCTTACCTTCGCCGCTTCGTATCCTTTCCGGGTAAATACCAGCCTGGCAGCAGCTTTGATCCGCTCTTCCGTTGAAGTGTCGATTTTTGTTTTCTTTTCATCCACCGGTATCATCTGGAAAATTTATACACCAAAGATATAAAATTGAACAACTTTTCAAAAATGTTGTTTAATTCTTTCTCATAAGACAAGCGAATTCAAAATTATCCAAACTTATCAAGTGATTATTATTTTAATGACGTAGCATATTGTGCGATTAAAAGCAGGGTTATATCTTTTTCTTACCTAATGTACTAATCATTTAATCCCTTTCCGTTGAGAATTTGCTGTATACATTTTTCAACCCTAGACTCCCGGGTTTTAGATTGCTTGGGTGCAGAAAAGTAAAGAACGTATGCTCTTTGCCGTCCGGGCGTTAAAGCAGTAAAAGCAGTTTTTAAGGCAGGGAGCTCATCTAATTTATTTTGAAATTCTTCAGGAAATATGAGTGCTGTACTCTTTATAAAATTCACTTTCAAGCCGGCTTTTTCCACTTCGATGGCTTCATAGATATAGGCTTTCAAGATAGGTTCCAGCTCAACTATTTCCCGAACATTGGTGAACCGGATCTGGCGCCCCGACTGTGTATTCTTCGTTTGTTGGATTAGAATACCATTGGGATCATTTAACAAGGCGCCTTTGAAAAACAAAAGCGCACAGTATTCTTTAAACACATGTATTAAAACGATATTACTTTTCTGAAACGTGTAACAAGGAACGCCCCACTTCAATTCTTCGGTCAGCTGACAGTCGAGAACAATCGTTCTCAACTTTTTCAATTCTTCCTCCCACTTTTGGGTTTTACTTACATATATATCAACCTTAGGATTCATTTTACTCCTTTGTTATAGTATGTTATTTTAATTTATTTGCGATGTCCTGTAATCGGTTATGTGCCATATTCATGCCTTTAGCCATACCTATTTGCAGCATTTGGTCTCTGTGTGTTACTGATCTATATACTATATGAATATTGAGTTTGCTGGTATCGTCAGTAAGTTTTTCAAACTCTAAGAACTCAAGCTGGATGCCAAAAGGCGTATTCTCCATTTCAAATGTCCGTGTGATTTTCTGGTTCGGGCTAAACTCATGGATTACTCCATTGAACCCGTATTTGTTTCCTTTAGCATCGGTTGTTTCAAATTGCCAGCTGCCGTGCTTTTTATTTTCAAGTTTCAGCACTTTCGTTCCCATCCATTGTTCAACGATGTCGGGCTCTACATACGCTTTAAAAAGTAATTCCAATGGCAAATCAAATTCCCTTGTAATCATTAATTCCTGTTTGCCGTCTTCGGCATTAATTTTTGTTTTTTGTTCCATGTGATGCTATTTATTTGATTTGTACTTTTTCATTATGGTTTCCAATTTATTAAACCTATCATCCCATATTTTACGGAATGGTTCAATAAAGTCTGCTATTTCTTTTATCTTTTCAGGATTTAAGTGATAATAAATTTCCCTGCCGTTTTGCTCTTGTGCTAATAATTCGCACTCGGTGAGTATTTGCAAGTGTTTTGAAACCGTTGGTCTCGCTGTGTTAAAGTTTGCGGCTATGGCTCCGGCAGTCATGGATTGCGAAGCCACCAACAGCAGTATAGCCCTTCTTGTTGGGTCTGCTATGGCTTGAAATACATCTCGTCTTAAATTCATCGCGTAGCTATTTGACTACAAATATATGTGTAGTTATTTAGCTACGCATATATTTCGGAAATTTTTTTTTGGTTAGAAGGTTTTTGGACCGGCTGTTTAGACTTTTTGCCAACTTGTTTATACTCGCCATATTTCCCTGATTTATTTCGTTTATACCTACTAAAAGCGGGAGATAAGGGAGATTGCTTCAGGTATTTGCCTTGAACAACCTCGCATTCCTATATGTTATAACAACAATTATCAACAGGTTACATTTTCTGCAGAGCGTAAAGCGTGTCTGCATGAATTTAACCACTTACTATCTATCTCCTCATCAACTTTAAATAATTTAATTAATATGAAAATTAGCATAATAGGAGCAGGTAGCATCGGAGGTACCCTTGCCCGTAAGCTTACAAAGCTTGGGCACGAGGTGTATATTGCAAATTCCAGAGGCCCTGAAACGCTTACCGGATTAGCGCAGGAAACCGGCGCCACTCCAATTGCAGTAGATAAAGCGGTGAATGGTGTTGATCTGGTTATTGTAACAATTCCAGAAAAAGCCGTACCAAGCCTTAGTCGTGTTTTTGCTAAGGCGCCGGATGATTTGATCATCATTGATACATGCAATTACTACCCGCATTGGCGCGATGGTTATATAGCTGGTATAGAAGAAAGTGGTATGACAGAAAGTGAATGGGTGCAGCATGAATTAGGACGGCCAATTATTAAGGCTTTTAATAATATTGTTTATACAAGTCTTGGTAAACAGGGAAAAGTGGCCGGAACGCCGGGTAGAATTGCCCTGCCTGTTGCCGGAGATAATGCCGACCATAAAAAAATTGTGATGCAGCTAATTGATGAACTTGGATTTGATCCGGTAGATGGAGGCGCTTTAAAGGATTCATGGCGGCAACAACCGGGTACTCCTGTTTATATTACAAACCTTGATGTTGCGGGTCTGAAACGTGCTTTGTTAGAGGCTGATCCAACAAAAATAGCTTCTAACAGGGCATCTATCTAACCTGTATCAGCTGGCTCCAGTTGTGATGTTCTTGAACTATTACAGGCTTTAGCCTTGCATGAGCCATTTAAGATCCATTTGTTTGTATATTTATAGTAAATCCCTTACGATGAAATTGCCTGTCATTCACGGTTATATCGACCGGCGTATATTGATTAACTTTAGTGTAGCGCCAGAAGTAGTGAAGCCCTTGTTACCGCTAGTATTCAGCCCTAAGTGTTATAATGGCAAAGCTATTGTTGGCATATGCCTCATTCGCCTGAAGTACATCAAACCTAAAGGTTGGCCCAACTTTATAGGTATCTCTTCCGAAAATGGCGCGCATCGTATGGCGGTAGAATGGGAAGAAGGCGGTATTATCCGGGAAGGCGTATATATTCCCCGTAGGGATACTTCTTCAAAACTAAATACCCTGGCTGGTGGTAAATTGTTTCCTGGTGAGCATCACCTGGCAAAATTTAATGTAGTGGAAAAAGAAGATCATTATCATATTGATTTTACCAGCGATGATCAAACACATATTGCCATTGATGCCAGTTTGAGCGATGAATTTCCTGAGGCCTCTGTATTTGGTACCCTGGAACAGGCAGCCCACTTCTTCGAGAAGGGGGCGGTGGGTTATTCTCCTAACCGCCGGGATATGTTGGATGGCCTGCGTTTGCATACTTATACATGGGATGTACGTCCTTTACAGGTGCATCGGGTGAGTTCCAGCTTTTTTGAAAATGCTTTTTTATTTCCTGCTGGTACTGTACAATTCGATAATGCGTTATTGATGACCCACATTGAGCATGAGTGGCATACCTTGCCTGGAAAGAGTGGAGGAAAATGATAATAAATAAATAATAATTAATTAAAAGACCTTGTTGTTAAAGGGTTTCACGTGGTTAACCTGCTTGTCTTGCAGTAGCGCTGCTTTCATATAGAGTGTTTTTTATCTTGTTTTGCTGAACAATGTAAAAAAACATTCAAATACTCTATTGATGGATTCACGCAGAGAATTTTTAAAGAAGTCATTTTTATTGTCAGGGGCTGCAGGGTTATCTACTATGATGCCAGCTTCCATACAAAAAGCACTAGCTATTGACCCAGCGCCTGGAAGCACTTTCCTGGATGCAGAACATATTGTTATCCTTATGCAGGAAAACCGTTCCTTCGACCATTGCTTTGGTACTTTACAGGGTGTGCGCGGATTTAACGATCCAAGGGCAGTATGGTTGCCAGATGAAAAAAGGGTATGGTTTCAAACCAACGAGCAGGGGGATACCTATGCGCCTTTCCGGCTCAATATTAAAGATACCAAAGCTACCTGGATGGGCGATTTACCGCATTCCAGGCCCAGCCAGGTAGATGCCTATAACAATGGCCGCTACGATAAATGGTTGATTGCAAAAAAATCTGGTAAGAAAGAGTATGCAGAAATGCCACTTACGCTGGGCTATTACAACCGGGAAGATTTGCCTTTCAACTATGCTATGGCAGACGCTTTCACCATCTGCGACCAGAACTATTGTTCTGCCATGACCAGCACTACACCTAACCGTTCTTTCTTTTGGACAGGTAAGATTACGCATGAAGTAGACGGGCTACCTAAAGCGCATATCCGGAATGATGATTACAGCTACGCTAAATTGCCCTGGAAAACTTTTCCAGAATTATTGGAAGAGAATAATATTGCCTGGAAATTTTATCAGAATGAACTGAGTTGTGGGGGCGGATTTAAAGGAGAGGAAAGGGCTTGGTTGGCTAATTTTGGTTGTAATTTACTGGAATTCTTTGCGGCTTACCATGTAAAGTTCTCTGAACGTTACGTTAAAGCATTGATGAAGCAAGTGGAAACATTGCCCGATGAAATTAATAAGTTACAGGAAGCCAGTCCTTCCTCCGACAGCGCAGCAGATAAGATCCGTGCAGATATTGCTAAAAAACAGGCCGTACTGGATAATGCTACCAGTGAATTGCTGAAATGGAATAAAGAGAGCTATGACAAACTGACTGCGCAACAGCAATCGCTTTATCACCGGGCTTTTGTGGTAAACAGCAATGATCCGGGGTATAGGAGCATTACTACGGTAAAATATAACGACGGTAAAACGGAAAGAGAAATCACCGTACCGGCGGGAGATGTGTTGTACCAGTTCCGGGAAGATGTAAAGAATGGGCAACTGCCGGCTGTTTCCTGGCTGGCTGGCCCGCAAAACTTCTCTGATCACCCCAGCGCTCCATGGTATGGCGCCTGGTATATATCTGAAATACTGGATATCCTTACTGCTAATCCGGAAGTATGGAAGAAAACGATTTTCATTGTTACTTACGATGAAAATGATGGTTATTTCGACCACGTAGTGCCTTTCTCTATTAGTGATAACAAAAAGCCTGGTACAGGTAAGGTATCTGCTGGTATAGATACCGAAGTGGAACACGTAAGATTGGCTAATGAGCTGGCACAGGGTATAAACCCTAAGCAAGCCAGAGAAGCTCCGATAGGATTAGGGTTCCGGGTGCCGATGCTGATCGCCTCTCCATGGAGCAGAGGTGGAAAAGTATGTTCTCAGGTATTTGAGCATACATCAACCTTGCAGTTCCTGGAAACTTTTTTCAATAAGAAGTTGAATAAAAAATTGTACCTGGAAAATATCAGTCAGTGGAGACGTACTATCAGCGGTGATCTTACTGCTGCATTTAGTCCTTTTAATACTACCACGCCAGATAAACAAATCTATCTGGATCAACATAAAATGGTAGAAAAGATCAACAATGCCCGTTTCAAAGATGCACCCGATGGTTTCCGCAAGGTTACTGTGGCGGATATATCTACCTTTAATACCCGTAATAATGGTAAATTATTGTTACAGGAAAAAGGTACCCGTCCTTCCTGTGCTTTGCCTTATGAGCTGCTGGCAGATGGCAAATGGGAACAAGACCAACAACTGATCACGCTGAGCATGGAAGCAGGTAAACAGTTCTTTGGTGACCGTGCTGTAGGTGCGCCATTTACTGTATATACGAATCTGGCATATAAAAATGAAGAAACTGGTGCTAAGGAAGAAGGCCGTACCTGGTCTTTTGCCGTTAAGGCGGGCGATGCGCTCACTTATCAATGGCCTGCCAGCGCTTTCGATGGCGGCCGTTATCATCTGCATTTGCATGGGCCTAATGGTTTTTACCGGGAATTTAAAGGCGCTGCCAGGCATCCACAGCTCGATGTGCAGTTAGGTTATGAACAGGGTGGTAAAATAAAAGTGAAGCCAACCGGCAACGTTGTACTGCATATTACTAACAACAGTAGTGAAATCCGTGATTTTAGCGTTATAGACAATGGTTATAACGGTAAGCAGGTACAACGTAAAATAGCTGCTGGCGAGTCACTGGACTTGATGCTGCCTTTACAGAAAAGTGGCGGCTGGTACGACTTTACAGTAATCGTAAACGGTTTTGATACTTTTGCCCAGCGTTATGCAGGAAGGGTAGAAGCTGGTGTGGAAAGCATTACTGATCCGCAAATGGCAGGATGATAATCATTAATTATTAATAGAAAGAGGGTGTATCAAACGAAAGGCTGATACACCCTCTTTGTCTTTCTCCTGGCCGGCGTTTAAAGCTCCCAGCGCATCCGGTCTGCCTCAATATATAAGCATAATAAAGAATCTATATATAATCAGTGTGTTTTTGATAGAAAAGCATTGTCTCACGTTGGGCAGGTGTAGATATGCAGTACTTCGTTGTGCCTGCCTACAAAGTCTGTGCATATTTTTTTTAGTCTTATTCAGGTAATCGTTACTTTTATAAGCAAGTAACCATGATAAATATCCCAAGGTTGTCATTATAATAAGGTATGTATGGCGTTTCGTTACCCTGATAATCGCTCAATCATATGCGCAAATCTCTTTTACTGTTTATTGCAGCGCTGGGACTGGTGTTTTTATTGTTAGTGATATTGTTCGTTTCCGGTTATAAGGTACATCACCAGAGCGCCCAGAAATTATTGAAAGCCACAGACACCTTGATGATAGAAGATCCTTCTATTCACCTGATGGACTCCGCGCTCTTTACGCTCAACGATGCCGAAAGCAACTTTCGTCTGTATACGGTGTTGTATGAACGAAAATATCTGCAATTGTTCTCTGCTGATCTGGGGAACGTTTTATCAATGGTAGATACAATCAGTTATTCGCTCAATGGCTCGCTCAATAACCGGCAGTTTGGTGACCTCATTCGGGAGAAGGAGCGTATGTCTGCCCGGATCGGTGAGCTGAAGAAATCGACCGATTCCATGTTGGCCCATTCCATCAAGAATGAGATGATAGACAAATTGCTCCGGGAAATTCCCGCCTACCAGGTAAAACAGATCAAAAAGGAGAAAGTGGTAATGGACACCATTAGCCATACACAGGAGCCAAATAAGGGTAAAAAGGGTCTTTTTAAAAGGCTGGGCAATGCCTTTGCTAACAAACAAGATACCGTAAAGGCACAGATGAGCGTTATCGTGCATACCAAAGGCGGACGGGTGATAAACAAGGAACAATATGATGCCATGCAGTTACGGAAAGTAGTGATGGACATTAATAGTTATTACCGGAGTGTCTTGAAGCAGCAACTGACCAACCGTTTGAAGCTAAATGAAGAAGAATCCACGCTGGCAGGTACCAATATTACGATGATGGAAGAGCTGAAGCTGTTGTTGATTTCCCTCCGGGAGCATGCTGCTTCTGAGGGCCGGCTCAAAAAGCAGGCTGCCCACCACATTGTAAAGGGAAGTGCCCTTAAAATGAAAAGCATCGTGCTGGTGGGCCTGGTAGTTTTGTTGATCTGCCTTGGCGTAATTGGCGCTGCAGCCTGGGCAATGCGTAATAATAACCGTATGCTGAAAGCGGGTAAACTGGCGGCGGAAGAGCAAACCCGGGTACGTACCGACTTCATGAACAATATGAGCCATGAAATGCGTACACCGCTTAATTCGGTAGCCGGGTTTGCAGAGCAGCTGTCATATACGCCTTTAAACCAGGAGCAACAACGGATGGTGGCTTCTATTGAAGCGGCTACGGAGCTACTTATACAAGTAGTGAACGATGTGCTGGATTTTTCTAAACTGGAACATGATTACATTTCTTTATCCCCCGAGCCTTTCCTGCTATATCGGGCATTTACAGAAGTGGTAAACCTGATGCGCGTACAGGCTGATAAAAAAGGGTTGGCTTTTCTGGTAAATTTCGACGGCGATCAGCAAGCTATAGTTAATGGAGATCTTTTCCGGCTCAAACAGATCCTGATCAATCTGATCAGCAATGCAATAAAATATACAGATCAGGGTAGTGTGATGGTAACGGCTGTATTGGAATCTGATAACGATGCTGCCTGGCTGTTCAGTTTTACGGTAGCAGATACAGGTCAGGGGATTACGGAAGAGGCTCAGCAGCATTTATTTGAGCGCTTTTTTCAGGCAGGGGAGTCGCGCAGCAGCATGAAAGGCACTGGCCTGGGGCTAGCTATCACCAAACGTTTGCTCGCTTTGCAGGGAGGCAATATTACAGTGAGTAGCCAGCCTGGTAAGGGAGCTAGTTTTAGCTGTCATATTCCTTATGAAAAAGTATCTGAGCCACTGCCGCCAGTTACTACCAGCCACCAGGAAACAACAATGGTTACCGGGGCGCATATGGAAGGCCGGTATGTGCTTATTGCCGATGATCAGGAAATGAACCTGTTACTGTTGAAGCTGATCCTTACCCGCTGGAAGTGTCGTTTTGATATGGCTACTGATGGAGAAAGCGCCTGGCAATTGTTGATCCGCAACAATTACGACCTGGTATTGCTGGACATGCATATGCCCGGCATGAGTGGGGTAGAAGTAGTAGAGCGTATACGTAAAATGAAAGATCCGGAGAAAGCAGGGGTAGTAGCCCTGGCGCTTACTGCCAATATTACTGCCGATGATGAGGCCGCTTTTAGGAGGGCAGGCTTCAACGGCTGGTTGCTAAAACCTTTCCGGGAAAAAGATATTTACCAGGTGATCATCCAACACCTGCAGCCGGCAGTATAATCGTATGCCCGTTATGGTTATATCCTGCATTAGCATCATTGCCATCCACCACCCAGTGCGCGGTATAAATAAACAATAGCCTGCAGCCGTTGAAGGTGATCGTTTACGCTACCCAGTTGGGCACCCAGCAGGCTTTGTTGGGCGTTTAATACTTCGGTATAATTGGCAAAACCATAACGTACCAGTTCCTGGGTGTATTCTACTGATTTTTGGAGATTTTGTAATTGCAACCTGCGCGAGTTGGCTTTTTCCAATGCTGTTTGATAAGAAAACAGTGCATTGGATACTTCCTGTCCGGCGTTGAGTACGGCCGTCCGAAAGCCCAGTGCAGCCTGTTCCTGTTGCTCTTTCGCTATTTTCAACCTGGCTTGGTTGATGCCCTGATTAAACAGGGGTTGCAAGAGGCTGGCAGTGAGGTTACCTAACCAGGAGCCGGGACCGGTGAATGAGCTGTAGCTGGTGTATCCGCCGGAGGCAGCAATGGTTAAAGAAGGATAGAACCAGGTGCGGGCTACATTGGTTAATTCGAAATAATAACGGAGGTTGTATTCTGCGGCCTGCACATCTGGACGGTTAGCCAGCAACTGTACAGGTACCCCTGTTTTTAACAGCATAATCGGTTGTTGCGCATCAAGGGTGCTCCGGTTAATAGTACCAGGTACCTTTCCGAGCAATAGGTTGAGCTGGTTTTCTGTTTCGCGGATGGACTGTTTAAAATCTGGAATAGTTACTTCCGCAGCATATTTACTTGCCTCACTTTGTACTACGGCTGCTCCGGTTACTACATCCGCCTTTTTTAGTTCTTTCATCACGTTTACGGTGGCCTGCCAGTTTATTACGGTTTGTTCGGTAATTTTCAACTGTTGGTCTAGCGCCATCAGGTGGTAATAGCTATTGGCAATATCGGCGACCAGCCCTGTTTGTACTGCCTGTGCGTTGGCGGTAGCTTCCAGGAAAGAGGCCAGGTTGGCTCGCCGGTTGCTGCGGAGTTTCCCCCAAATATCTGCTTCCCAGGTAGCTGTTAGTTCCACGTTATATTGCTGAGGCGTTACCAATCTGCCAACCCCTTGCTGGTTGGAGGCGCTATTGAGGGCGGCGCCGGCATCGCCGTTAACAGCAGGATACAGTGCCAATCTGCTTTGCGTGTAGCTGGCAGCTGCCTGCCGCATACGGGACCAGGCTACCCGTAAGTCCAGGTTGTTTTGGATGCCGGTGTCGATTAGTTGTTGCAGCAGGGTATCGGTAAAGATATCTTTCCAGTGCAGTACGGCAATGGTATTGGTATCAGTAGTATTAACGTCGCGGTACAGGTTTGTATCGGTGATGCCGGGCGACTGGTACCGTTTGGTAATATGACAGGCTGCCAGTATTCCTACTAGGGAAATAATGAGCAGTATATATATTCTTGCACGCAGTTTCATGGTTCAATATTTTTATTCCTTGCCCGCAGGCAGGCGATAGGTTTTAATGTTTGGGTGCCGTTGGTGCAGGCAACGGATGATCAGTGTTTTCTTCCCTGGTGATAGGTGTCTGCTTTATTTTTTCCTGGATGGTTTGAAAAATCATAAACAGGGTAGGGGTGATGAAGATACCGAATACCGTGCCTACCAACATGCCGCCTACAGCGCCGGTGCCGATAGACCGGTTACCATTGGCACCGGCGCCGGAAGCCAGCATTAACGGTACCAATCCGAGGATAAAGGCGAAAGAAGTCATCAGGATAGGCCGCAACCTTGCCCGCGCTCCGCTGATGGCCGATTCGGCGATGCTCATGCCTGTGCGTCTGCGCTCTGCCGCATATTCTACGATCAGGATCGCATTTTTTGCCAGTAACCCGATCAGCATGATCAGCGTAATCTGTACATAAATGTTGTTGCTGATACCAAATAACAGTGCAAAAAGGAAGGCGCCAAAAATACCGATGGGGATGGCCAGTAGCACAGCCAGGGGCAGCACATAACTTTCGTATTGGGCACTCAGCAACAAGTATACGAAGATGAGGCAAAGCAGGAAGATGTAGATACGTTGTCCGCCACCTGTGAGCTCTTCGCGGGTGATACCGGAAAACTCGTAGCCAAACCCGGCAGGCAATGTAGCGGCTGCCGTTTGCGCAATCGCTTCAATGGCTTGGCCCGAACTATAGGAGGCATTGGGTGTACCATTAACGCTGATGGAGTTGAACAGGTTAAAACGGGTGATGGCCTGCGGGCCATACACCTGCGATAAGGTTACAAATTCGGTGATCGGTACCATCACGCCGTCGCCTGTACGTACAAAAACAGAGTTGAGGCTTTCTTCCGTCATCCTGAATTCAGGGGATGCCTGCACCATTACCCGGTACTGTTGCCCGAACTGATTGAAGTTGGAAGCATAGATACCACCAAAATACCCTTGCATGGCATTAGTGATATCTGTTACCTGCAGGCCGGCATCTTTCACTTTCGGTACATTTACATCCATTTGGTATTGAGGGAAGTTGGGGTTGAAAGAAGTGGTAGCAAACTGTATTTCCGGGCGTTGCCCCAGTTCTCCAAGGAAATCTTTGCTAATCTTATAGAATCGGGCAATTTCACCGCCCGTTTTATCTTGTAGTTGGAAGGCAAACCCATTAGAGGCGCCGAAGCCCTGGATGGTAGCGGGGGCAAAGAACTTGATCTCTGCTTCCGTCATATCTGCTGTTTTTTTATTCAGCTCTTTGATGATCTGTTGGATGTTCCTTTTCCGCTGGTTCCAGGGGATTAAGCGCATGACCACCATGGCGTAGTTGCTGCCCGTTCCGGATAATTGTCCGCGGCCGGTTACGGCCA
The DNA here is from genome assembly GCF_049056765.1 of Chitinophaga sp. 30R24. NCBI lineage: Bacteria > Pseudomonadati > Bacteroidota > Chitinophagia > Chitinophagales > Chitinophagaceae > Chitinophaga > Chitinophaga sp. 30R24. The sequence continues at coordinate 11,828 of NZ_JBJGXX010000008.1, read as the reverse complement.
GTACGTTGTTAATTTCCGGGATGGTAGTGGCCAGTTTCTCTATTTTCCTTGTTACAATGTCTGTGCGTTGTAGGGAAGCGTCTGGCGGCAGGCTGATATTACAGTTGATAGTACCAAGGTCTTCTTCCGGCACAAAGGCGGTAGGCGTTATTTCTGAGATCAGGAACAGGCCGCCGGAAAATAGCACCAGTATTACTAATGGTATCCACTTGTGTTTACTGAAATAGGTGAGTGTAACAGTATAACGTTGGGTGAGCCTTTCAAAAGCCACATTGAAGGCCGTATAAAAGCGCTGGAGGAAGTTCGTTTTCGTATGGCTGTTTCCGTGTGGCCTCAGAAAAATGGCGCACAGCGCAGGGCTGAGCGTTAGTGCATTGATGGCAGATAATACGATGGAGATGGCGAGCGTAAGCCCAAACTGTTTGTAGAAAATGCCTGAAGATCCGCCGATGAAGCTCACGGGAATGAATACTGCAGACATTACCAGGGTTATGGAAATAATGGCGCCGGAAATTTCATCCAACGCATCAATACTGGCTTTGCGCGCCGACGTATAGCCGGTGTCTAGCCGTGCATGCACGGCTTCTACAATTACAATGGCGTCGTCTACTACGATCCCGATGGCCAGGATCAGGGCAAACAGGGTAAGGAGGTTGATCGTAAACCCAAAGAGGTCAAGGAAAAAGAAAGTACCTACAATGGCTACGGGAACGGATATAGCGGGTATGAGGGTAGACCGGAAATCCTGTAGGAAAATAAATACTACCACAAATACCAATATGAATGCTTCAAATAAGGTATGTAATACTTTTTCGATTGATGCCGTGAGGAAGTCGTCCACATTTTGCAGCACTACGTATTTGATGCCGGGAGGAAAGGTTTTGGAAGCTGCTTCCATTACTTTTAAGGTTTCGTGGATGACATCGCGGGCATTGGATCCTGCCACCTGGGCTACGCTTACAGAAACGGCAGGATAGCCATTGGTGCGGGTGCTATTGAAGTAGCTAAGGGCGCCCAGCTCAATACGGGCTACATCTTTTAGTCGCAACAGACGGCTGCGCAGGTTAGAGCGCAATACGATGTTGCCAAACTGGCTGGTATCGGTAAGGGTGCCAGGATACCTGATCACATATTGAAATGCCTGGCCGCCGCTTTCACCGAACTGCCCGGGGGCTGCTTGTATGTTTTGTTCTGCCAGTGCTGCGGTAATGTCTGCCGGCACCAGCCCGTAAGACGCCATGGCCTGTGTATTCAGCCAGATACGCATGGAATAGTCCATGCTGCCGGACGCAGAGGCGTCTCCTACACCCTGTATACGTTTAATCACCGGCGTGATATTGATATCTACGTAGTTTTGCAGGAATGTTTGATCAAAACCTGGATTGGTGCTGTATACAGAAAAGATGAGGAGGTTACTGGTTTGTTTTTTCTGCACAGTAACGCCAGAACGGGTTACTTCCTGTGGCAACAACGGCGTGGCACGGGATACGGCATTCTGCACGTTTACTGCTGCCATGTTAGGATCACTTCCTATCTTAAAGCTCACGGTAATATTGGCAGAGCCGTCATTGCCGGCAGTAGAGGTAATATAATCCATATTTTCTACCCCATTGATCTGTTGCTCTAATGGAACAATGACGCTTTTTAGTACTACATCGGCGTTGGCGCCGCTATAGGTGGCCTGCACCTGTATAGTTGGCGGGGCAATATCGGGGTATTGGGAAATAGGCAGGGAGGTAAGGCCTAATATACCCAGGGTAACGATAATGATAGATACTACTGTTGATAATACCGGCCGCTCTATAAATCTTTTTAACATGATAATGTTTTAATGGATCAGGTGGTTATAAACTGTTGTACACGCTGTCTGCATTTACCATACGGGGATTGATGAGCTGATCTTCTTTTAGGTTGCTGATTCCGTCTACTATTATTTTATCACCTGTTTTAATCCCTTGTTGCACAACGAACGATTGTCCTGCTGCGCTGGCATTGGAGCCTATGTCTACGGATTTTACTTTATTGTTGGCGTCTACTACGTACACAAAGAGTTTACCCTGTATTTGATAGGTGGCTTTCTGAGGTACCAGCAGAGCGTTGTCCAGTGTGCGGGGAATCCGCACCAGGGCGCTGCTGCCGCTGCGTACCAGTCCGTCTGGATTATCGAAGGTAGCCCTCATATTAAGGGCGCCTGTTTGAGGATTAATGAGGCCACTGGCGGTTTCTACCCGGCCCTTTTTAGGCAATATTACGCCATTGGCCAGTACCAGGGTAACTGGTGGTAAGGTGGTTAGCTTTTCCTGCATAGTGGCACCCTTGGAAGATAGGAAGAAATCCAGCCCTTGTTTTTCGTTGATAGAAAAATAGGCGTAAATCTGTGAGATATTGGAAACAGTGGTGAGCGGATTGGCGGTGGTACTGCCTATCAGACTGCCTATTTTATAAGGAAGTACACCCACCACTCCGTTAGCAGGACTGTATATAGTAGTATAGCTTAAGTTGGTTTGGGCGTTGATGAGCGCTGCCTGGGCCTGAGCAAGGGCCGCTTGTTTGGACTGCAAAGTATATACGGCGGCTTCGAGTTCATAGGCGCTCACGATGTCTTTGTCTACCAGCGGCTTTACTTTATTTACCTGCATTTGTGCCGCATTTACATCGGCAACGGCTATCTTGATATTGGCTTTGGCAGTGTTCACATTCTGTTCATACTGTGGGGCATTGATGCGGAACAATAATTGCCCCTTCTTTACTGTTGCGCCCTCGTCGGTATAAATGGCTTCTACGTAACCATCAATCTTAGGCCTGATCTCAATATTCTGTAAGCCCTGTATAGTTGCAGGATAATCGGAATAGATAACAGCATGTTGTGTTTTTATAACAATAACAGGGTAAGGTTTGATGGTTTGTTGTTGTTTGCTGTCCTTCTTATTTTTACAGGCGGCCAGCACAAAAATAAGGATTAGCGCGATGGTATATCTACTCATAGCATTTACGGTTCTTTTTATTTTGTTAGCGATCCAGGAAGCCCCGTGGAAGTTACCGGATAAACAGACATGGGTCAGGCTATATGAAAAACTATCAATTCGATGTTATTGTTCAAATACGGTTGATAATTATTCTTTAACTGGTTTCCCGCTTCTTAGACTAACGGAAACGGGGGAAGTTTACAGAACATATCCCCCGAAAGTGTTAAATAGCGTTAACCCCGCTGGCGGTGAAAAAAAACAAGTGAAAACGCTAAGATTTTTCAAGTACCTTGCTTTATTCAATCAAATCAACTATTAGAAATATGAGAACAGGGATCTTTTTGGCAGGTTTATTACTGCCAGCTATGAGCTTTGCGCAGCAGGCGTTTACAATAAAAGGGAATATTCAGCATCTGGAACCAGGCGCTAAAGTGTACCTGGACCGCAGGGAAAATGGAGAAGCTTTCCTGGATTCTGCTGTAGTCAAAAATGGCTCGTTTGAACTTAAAGGTACAGTAAAGTCGCCGCTGATGGTAATGCTGATGGTAGACCATAAAGGTACCGGTTTTATGATACAGGGGCCAGACGTAGACCGTTGCTTGTTTTACCTGGAAAAAGGAACTCTCACGTTCACAGGAAAAGATAATATCAGCGATGCTGTGATTACAGGCGGTCCTATTAATAAGGAACATGATAGGTTTAAGCAATATATCTCTGCTTATGATTCTCTCATGGTGGGTATTAATAACGATTTTGGTGCTGCTACAGAGGAACAACGGAACGATACAGCTTTTATAGGTAAATTGAATGTACGTTTCCATGCCGCAGTAGATAAAAGAAAAGCCTTGGAAAAGCAGTTTATCCAGGAAAATCCCAATTCTTTTTTCAGCATTGTAGCCCTGAAGGAACTGGCAGTGATGAACGATATGAACTTGGCCGAAGTTGGTCCTCTGTTCAGCGGTTTGTCTGATGCTTTAAAGAAAAGCCCTGCCGGAGTGGAGTTTAACCAAACGATGGAAGTAGAAAGAGCGCTGGGTATAGGTGCTACAGCGCCAGACTTTACCCAAAACGATATTCACGACCAGCCGGTAAAGCTGTCTGATTTCCGTGGTAAATACGTGTTGCTGGACTTCTGGGCTTCCTGGTGTGCTCCTTGCCGCGCCGAAAACCCTAACGTAGTTGCTGCCTACAAGAAGTTTAAAGATAAAAACTTTATTGTATTGAGCGTATCCCTGGACCAGGCAGGCAAGAAAGCGGCTTGGCTGGGCGCTATCGAAAAAGACGGTCTGCAGGATTTTGTACATGTATCTGATCTTAAATATTGGGATAATGCAGTGGCTCGTAAATATGGCGTGCGGGGTGTGCCTACCAACTACCTGATTGCACCAGATGGTAAGATCGTGGCAAAGAATCTCCGTGGTGATCAGCTCGATCAGCAACTGACTACATTGATGGGGAATAAGTAATAACACCATGAAACCCTTTATAAACGGCCGTCTTCCTCTTGCAGGAAAACGGCTTGTTGTTTTTAGCGCGTTCCTGTTGGGTTGCTTACGCTCAATGAATAAATCTTCAAGCTGGCCAATAATATGAAACTCGATGAAAAGCCTATAACTTCTATACGCTTATCAAAGTTTTTTTCTTCATAGATGGAAGCATTTCTCTCTATTGTCCCGATATATGATTCAAACTTCACTTTCCCCCTCTTTGTATACACGAAGACGGGGAAAGTGGAGAAAAATTATCCTTTTTGTGGCTCGTCGTAGTTGATCATCCACTGTATGCCGAATTTATCTTCAAACATACCAAACAGCGCACCCCAGGGAGCTTTGCCCAATGGCATGCTGATGTTGCCGCCTGCTGAAAGGCCGTCAAATATACGATGGGTTTCCTCTTCACTATCGCCGTTGATAGCCACCGAAAAGTTATTGCCATTTGTGCCAGGTCCCATTTGTGCCGACCGGTCGCTACCCATCAGTACTGTTGGCCCAATGGGTAATGCCACATACATGATTCGGTTTTTTTCTTCCTCGCTTACAGGGCGTGGCATATCCGTAAAGCGGGAGATGCTCAGAAATTCCGTTCCGAAAACGGATTTGTAAAAATTAAAGGCCTCTTCACAGGTGCCGTTAAAAGTTAAATAAGGATTTACTGCTGCCATTATATTTCAGTTTTTAGGTGTAGTATTTTTGCGCCGGCCAGGATAAAGTGCTGGTGGCTATATGTAACAATCATTATTATTCCCACTTGAACGACCTCACGGAAAGCATGGCCACAATAATTGCCCATATTACGAGTCCTCCCAACTGTACCGGTATCTGCCAGATATGCAAGCCTTCAAAAGCAATTTTGCGAAGCCCATCCACAAAGAAGGTGAGGGGCAGCAGGTCGCAGAAAATGCGGAGCCAAACCGGATAATTATCTACCGGAAAAAACAACCCACACAACAATATCTGAGGAACGGTAAGGGTATTGGCTACGGGGGCTATGGAGCTTTCATTGCGGATCAGGCCACTGATGATGAAACCAATCCCCATGAAAATGATTAATCCGAAAACGGATAGCAGCAGCATTTCTATAAACGTGAGCAAGCCATTTACCAGTGTGAAGTGGAAGGCATAATAGCCTAGCGCGGTAATCACAATAAAGCAGATAATCTGAAACAGCAAGCGGCTGAACATTTCTCCAAGTAATAAGAAAGAAGGCTTGATCGGTGTTACGTATATGCGTTTCAGTACCAGTGTATGCCGGAGGTCAAATAATAGAAAGGCTGAGCCAAATACGCCCGCCATTAACAGGGAAAAGCCCAGTTGTCCTGGCAGGATGAAATCTATTTTCCGGTATATTCTGCCTGGTACAGTGATGGCATGAATGCTGGCAGGCACTGGCTGGCCAGGTAGTATTTTGCGGTTTAACTGGCTGGCGGCCTCCTGGAGTGCAGCCTGTATAAGCGGTATTTTGTCTGCTACGGCACTACTGCCCAACAGGTCGGTGGTATAATGAGGTATGCCATTTACCAGCTCCTGTGGGTGCAGGTATAAGATACCCGCTATCCGGCCTTTTTTCAGGTCGGCAATCATGGCCGCAGAATCTTTACCATGAGAAAGGTTAAATATGCTGATCGATTTAATGGCGGTATACATGGGGCTGCTGCTGTCGCTGCGGGGCGACAATACGATCTTTACCTTAACGGCGTCGTTGTCTACCATGGCGCCAAACACTGTTACAAAGATGATGGGAAACAGGAGCGCAAACACCACCGAAGTAGGGCTGCGCAGGGTAGCGATAAGACTGGCCCTTGATAATACCAGTGCGGCTTTAAACTGACTATACTTTTTTGACATATGCTGCTTTGATCACTGAACAATTACCAGGTAAAAGGAATAATAGCTTTTCTGTTAACCGGATATTCGGGAAATTGTTGCCGGTACCACTTGTGATTTGCTAATGCCCTAGGTACCAGATTGGCGCAGGTCCAGATAAAGAAAGCCAGCCCAGGCAGGCTCCAAGTAAGCAAGGCGTATCCTCCCCATTCTATTATTTCGCCGGTTAGGTTGGGAGAGGAAATGTACCTGAACAACCCCGTTTGAGGAATTTTATAACCGGTTTCACTATGCTTGCGCAACTGTATCAGCTGGTAGTCTGAGCGCCAGTTGATGTACATGCCGGCGGCAAATAAAAGCAAGCCACCCATGAAGGCCGGTGAATAGTACCAATTGCCGGGATACTGCGCAAATGAGGCAAACCAGATACCTAACAGGGAGCCATTTACGGTGTTGAACAACATGGCAGAGAGCATGATTACCAACGGCATTTTTTTTCCGCGCGTACGTATCATAAATGGATATATGAAGCTGCGGTGTACGTAGTGGAGCAGGAATAAAAAGATCATGATGCCGGCGGGCGAATACCAGTTGAAACGGCGGATGGGTATCCATATAAAAAAGGTTACCAGCACGGTGGCTTCCATCAGCAACCAGCCAATACGGTTAGGGATCATTGGTCCCCAGTGTTCGCTGCTATAGCGGCCATAGGGAGCTTGCCGCCGGAGCAGGTAGATACCGGTAATAATGCCTAATGCCGACCAGCAGCAGATAAAAATGAGGTAGTGATGGAATGGTAAATAGTCGATCATTGGATAGCCTGTTTGGTAATGGTTAGCGGATAACGCCGGTTGTTTTAAACCATTCAATGGTGTCTTCCAGCGTAGTGGTGAAAGAGCGGGGCCTGAACTGCAATGCTGCTTCCGCTTTTGAATGATCTATTTTTTTATTGCTGTAAATAAGATTGTATACCGATTGCCGTGTATAATAGGGCGGCCCGCTTGTAATGGCGGCGATCATCCGCACAAAGGGCAGCAGGCAGAACACCAGCCATAAAGGTAGCACCGGCAGCGAAATAGGGCGTCCTTTTAAGTGGCCAATGGTGGTTGCCAGGGTATGGAGGGAGGCCCATTGGCCACTTAATAGGTAAGCTTCCCCGGGAGTACCGTTGGTAAGGGCGCTCACGATAGCTGCTGCAACGTCCCGTACGTCTACAAAATCAACGCCGCCGGGAAATAAGGCTGGTATCTTCCTGTTATAGAAGTTGATGACTGCCTTGCCTAGCAGGGATGGTTGCCTGTCAAAAGGCCCTATTACTGCTGTAGGAGCTAGCACAATCACTGCCATATCGTTACTATTATATTCCAGGGCAATAGCCTGGGATACTGCTTTGGAGTAGTCGTAGCCGTACCATTGTGTTTGTATCGGACCTCTGTGTTCATCCAGCGGCTCGTTGTAAGGCGCCTGATTGTAAGCGGTAACGGAGCTGAGATGGATAAACCGCCGTACGCCTGCCTGAGCGGCGGCAGATGCCAGTAAACGGGTGCCGGTTGTATTTACCTGGAAAAGCGTTTCATCCGGCTGGTCTGCTATTGAAATCACAGCCGCCAAGTGTATTACTGCATTGGCGCCAGCTACCAGTTGCTGCAAGCTGCTTTCGTTGGTCAGCTCTCCGGGTACAAAAGTAACGCCTGCCGGCACAATAGCGGGCGGCGTTTTTCTGGTCAGTAGTCGTAAGTTATGTCCATCAGACAACAACAAAGGAAGCAGCACACTGCCTATATAACCCGATGCACCTGTAATGGCTATCGTCATCTCAAATATGAATTAACAGGTAAAAGATAACGTAATTTGGTAGCATTGGCTGTTGTTTTTTATATATTTGTTAGACATGGGACTGTACTGAGTGCCTATAGCCAAATACTTAAATGGAAATAAAAGTTTATAAGCCGCATCCTGCACTACAGGATTTAGTGAATTGTATCAGTATCTACGAGGTAGATTTTACCAAAGATGACGCACCTTCAAATATCTACAGGTTTGTGCCGGCCTATCAGCGTTACATTATTTTTTATCTGGAAGATCCGATCAAGGTGTTAAAGCCAGGTAATGAAAACTTCATCATTAAACCAGTTTGCGTTACCATTGGCCCGCAGGAGCAGGCGGTTACCCTCGATTTGGGAAGCCGGCATCTGGCTGTTTGTATTGCCTTTCAGCCGAGTGGTATGCATCGCCTGTTGAGAATTCCGATGTTGGAAATATATGAGCAGGACTTTGATACCCGGCTGATATTAGGGAATGAGATAGAAGAAATCACCGAGCGCCTGAAGGGAGCTGATGACTGGGATCATATGGTTAGTATTGTGGAATTTTATCTCCTGAAAAAAATATCTACGCTGAAGCCTTTGTTGCCAGTAGATAAGGCCATGGCTGCTTTGGTAAGTACTTCGGGCAATATTACAATGGAAGAAATGGCTTCACTCGCTTGTTTAAGCCTCCGCCAATTTGAAAGGAAATGCACCGAACGCCTGGGGATGCCGCCTAAGCAATATGCCCGCCTGATCCGGTTTTGTAAGGCATATCAGTTAAAAGAACAGTTTCCCCAGAAAACCTGGACCGAAATCGCTTATCAGAGTGGATATTATGACCAGATGCACTTTATCCGCGACTTTAAAAAATTTGCCGGGATTACGCCTTCATTTCTACACGAAGAAGAGCTAAAGAATACCATCCGTTTACATAAAGTTATGGAATAAATAAAAATATGTCGTTTTTGTACTATGAGCAAGCTGCTAATCACGATAACTTTGCGCTTGTAATCAGTACTTAATTTTTCATTTATATACCTGATAAAGACCGCCATTCTAAATCGGGTAAATTGGTTCATTCAGGAGGGTAACCCCAAATTATCCTATTATTTATCAATAGCCACTGTAGAGGGTATCTCAAAAGTAATTTTGAGTGCCCTTTTTTCATTAAGCCGGCCTGATACCTGCAGGTATCAGGTTCCATAGGGGAAGTTGAACATCATATTTAACATTGCAGTAATAAATAAAATATATATTTACGCCGTGTAAGTACTGAGCGTTATCCCTTATGTTGGTTAATCTGTATGAAGAAGTAGTATCCCCGTGTCAGTGAAATGTTTCAGTTATAACGTTTAAGGATATATTGTTTGCCGAAGGCCATTATTATCAATGGTGCTGATAACCTTATGTGTGTGTTTGTATGTAGCATTATTTAACCCTATATAATAAATATCCCAACCGGTAATGAGCGTAGCTAAAATTTTAAAGAACGTTTTAATAGGTTGTTTGTTGTTTGCCCAGAGCGCTAAAGCGCAACAGGATTTTTTACGGCATTTCAATCAGGATTTAACCCCTTCCCCAATGGTGAGTGCATTGGGCACTTATGGGGGTATTGATGTAAAAAAGAACACCGGCGGCATTGGTAAGTCTATCAGTTTGTTGGATGTTAAACAAGGCAATCTGGTATATAGCCCTGCGATTAACTATTTTTCTACTGGTATCCGGGTAGATGATTGGGGGAGCAGGATAGGAACGGGCTGGATAGATAATATAACGGCAGTGATTACACGAACGGTAAAAGGTGCGGCAGATGAAAGGGCGCAAGGCAGGGTAGACGATGGCAGAAATGAATTCGGAGCACCTGATGATCCCGCCTATACCGCCACTGCGAGGGATAAAATTATCAGGATGTCTGCCCACAACACTTCATTAGATGGGCAGTATGATGAATTTTCGTATAATCTTTTTGGCCTTATAGGCAATTTTATTATCAAAAACAATAAGGCAGTATTACTTTCCCCACAAGATAATATCAAAATAGAGATCGTTACTACTTCCCCTACTTATCAATTTATCCTTACCAGGCCTAATGGAGAAAAATATTTCTTTAACGCCTATATTGAAACCACAAAATTCAATAGTGAAAACGCCTGTGATATTGATAACCAGAACAACCTGGGTTATATTGCAACGGCCTGGTTTGTGGATAAAATAGTATCCTCTACTGGTAGCACGCTGAATTTCTCTTATAACAATGCGGAGTATTCCTATATATATGATTTCACAGAATACTATGTTTATTCTTCCAAATATCTGCAATATAGGAACTGTAGCGACGAGACTGATAATATTGGTTATAAAGTGGCTTGTACCAGGAAAAAAGATACCAGAACCTGGATATTAAGCAGTGTTACGGGTGATCATTTTAATATCAACTTCGGCTATAACAGCCGGAATGATATTTACAATGAACAATTGTTACAAAGTATTACGCTGAATAGTAATGGCAGTCTTTTAAAACAAGTGGTATTCAATTATGATGAAGTAGTTGCCCAAAGTAATATTGAACCCGTATTAAAGAGCACCCTCAGCAGCGATCCCTGGGAGCATAACGCACTTAAGACAAGATATTTCCTGAAAAACCTGCAGGTTGCAGATCAACAGGGAAAGGTGGAACAAAATTACCAGTTTGGTTATATCTACCCGGATTCGTTGCCGCATCATTTTTCTTTTTCCCAGGATATGTTGGGATGTTATAATGGACAGGCAAATGTAGGCATGGTGCCACCTGAAGCCAGGGATGGTATTACATTAAACACCATACCGGTTATTCCGCCTGGTAACCGTAATCCTTCCCCGGTAGGAAAAGCTGGTTTACTAAATAAAATCGTGTATCCTACAGGGGGGCAAGACACCATCCTCTTTGAACAAAACACATTCAGAACAATGGTGGCCCATGAGAACAGGAAGACCATCTCTGATTGGATGACCTGCGAAGAATGGCCTTCCTATTCCGGCGGTTTTTTTGATATAGGCGGTATGCCTTATAGGGCGCCAGTGGAATTGAAGCTGGAATGCTATTATGATACAGACGATCCCCAGCACTACCCAATAGAAAATTATCAGGCAAATGTTGAGTTGTGGAGCACTGATGGTAGAATGACTTTTCCTAACGGCCGGACGCAGATCCAGATGCGGTTGGGAGATACCTTCTATTCTACCAATAATCAAGGAGGTATAATCAATCAGCTGGTGTTTGAACCTGAAAAAGATTATTGGCTGCAGGTGGAGATTTATGGTAAGGGGACCACCGTGCGGGCCTCCCTGAATTATCTGGCCTCTATTACTAACGATATAGTAGATGCTGTTTATGTAGGACACCGTGTGAAGCAGGTGATCAGCCGTTCTACAACAGGACAGGATCTGGTGAGAAGTTATAACTATAATAGCTTTAACAAAAGTGGCAATACCCTTGAATTTACAGACGCTAGTTCATTGAGAGTAGCAGCAGCTGGGAGTTTCCGTATGGGTGGTATTACTGAGTGTATACTACTAACGCAACTGGGGGTTGTAAACGGAGAAACTTATCCGGTTTACAGGTTTTTGTCACAGCCCAATTATAGCCGGAATGTTTTTGCAGGGCTGCCTTATGCTTACAGTCACGTTACTGAATTTTTAGATAACAGCGAGTCCACTTTTGTGGCAAGTGAGTTTAATGTGGTTGGAAATGG
>NZ_JBJGXX010000007.1:0-183268 GCF_049056765.1 Chitinophaga sp. 30R24 | reverse complement strand
TTTGAACTCAAATAGGCCTGAATAATAAGATGCTTGTCACTTTCCAGATAGTAACCGTTCTTAAGTTTGACGATTTTCTTCATTTTTTACATTTTTTGTGTAAACCTATTTCAGGACAAGACAGGGAATGGCGGTGCGGGGCGGCAGACCGTATGTTGGGGCGACAGGATATAGCCATCAGCGTTATACCGCTGGCCCGGCGATGGAAGAATAAACTGCGCGAACACCAGCGTCAGTACCTTGATCATCTGTTGTACTATCTTGCTGCGTCCGGGAGAACAGATGATGTGAGCAGCGACACAACATAGGCTGGACGATAGTTCCCTGATCAACCTGAGAATATAAGATCAGCGGCAGTAACACATCATCTATTCTCCCGGACGTTCGTTTTATCCCTTGTAGAAGATTGTTTTTTATTCTTCATTTTTAAAATATAATTATGGAAAACAAAACACAGCTACAGCGTGGCGAGGAAAGCTACGCCCTGCAAGTACCGGAACAGGTACGTTTATTATGCGAACTGCTGGACGTTGATCTGTCAAGGATCTTGCAGGTTTTTATCAATGATCTGGGCCATGACCTGTACGGCGGCAACGGAAGCAACGAGCGATGGATGGCGATTGATTATTTTATGAACTGCGGTTATGGACTGCATCTTTTTGAAAACGAAGAACTGCACCAGATGTTCTATGAACTGGAGCAGCTGCGTAACCGTTGGTGCAACGGCAGCCAGGAGGCTGAAAAGAAATACGCCGCTTACCGCGACAAGTTCCTGTCGTGCTGGTTCAATACCTGGCTTAAAAAACGAAGCCCGGGTACAATGACCCAGGCTCTTGAGATGCTTTAAATAGTGGCTCTAAATAAAGCAGTGGCAAAATAAATAAAATCCGGGCATGACTGTCCGGATTTTATTTATTTTAGGGGTAGGTCTTTGAAAAAAATGTGTCGCCAATGGGGAAGTGAACAGGAAAAGTGCATCAGGTCCGTTGTTGGAGGAGACACATTATTATCCGTTTGGACTCACCATGAGTGGGATAAGCTCCAATGTCTTAAAAGGTGCGAATTATCCGGAGAACCGTAAAAAGTATAACGGTATCGAGTATACCAACGAGTTAGATCTGGATATATATGATGCGCAGTTAAGAAACCTTGATCCTCAGATAGGAAGGTGGAACCAGATAGATCCGAAGATTGAGAATATGGAGGCGTGGTCGCCGTATGTCTCTAACTATGATAATCCGATTAGATATCAAGATTTTTTAGGTGATGAACCATATGGTGGTCCTGGCATAAGCTATATTCCAGTTCCCCTAAATGCACAAGAAATAGGAGAAGCTGTAAATGGTGGGATAACAAAGACAAGAGAGGCCGTTGGGTCATTTTTGGGTCGGGTTGCAACAGCAACTTTGGGAATCATTAATGCTGCGGGTGGTGGAAGGACATCCGCTGAAACATTAGGATTATCGGGAGGTCAGGCAGATCAATATAATACAGCTACGACGGTGGCAAGTTATATGCCGCTTCCAATGCCCGGAGGTGGTGCACCTGGTGAAAGTGCAGCATTAGCATTAGCTAATGGTTCTTCAGTAAGAGCTTCAGAGGGTTTAGCTATAAACATAAGTAATGTTGTTTTAGCTAAGGGAGGGGCAGCTCCGAATCGTACTGGCTCACAGGGCGAAACAGCAACCGGGTCAGATAAGCCTGGTCAGAAGGAGATATATCAAGGTGCATCAGGGAAAACGAGAGAAGCGGATAAATCTACAAAAACTCAATTGCATGAGACTAAGAATGTAGCTTACCAATATCTTAGCACTCAATTAAAGGACGCCATACAGCATGCTCAAAATGGAGGAAGAAAGTTTATGTTATGGCTAAGGTCGGATACTAAGGTATCTCAGCAATTGCAACAACAAATTAATAATGGAAATGTTAGAAGGAAGACGATTCCAGGAACATAATAATCTATATTAAGGCATGGGACAAATTGAAAGAGAGATGTTAAAAGAGCTTGAAGTTGCAGGCTTCAAGTACTATGATTCTAATTATATTTTTAAGAAAGAGGAACTTCAGCCGGAGGAAGTTGCCATAATATTAAAGTGGTTGCCAGATATTTATAAGGAGCATCTAGGGACCGGTGATCTTTTAGTTCGGTCTTTAATAAGTGCAAAAGAACCTTTTAATCCTTCAGTTATTATTGACTTATTTAATCGTGAGGATTTTAATTTTTCAATAAAAAGTGGTTTTGAAGTAGCATTAGTTTATGCACCGACAGAAGATATTTCTATTTGGCTTAAGGATCAGCTTTTAAATCATGAGTATGCGTTAGAGCGGCAAATATTAATATTAGGACTACCCAATAAAGGAGGATTTAAAAATGAGAAAGAGTTAATAGCTTTTCTTGAGCAAATATTTGATAAATACCCAGTGGATACGTGGTTCAAGGTGTTTAAGAAATATGGTTCTATAGATGATATTCCATTTTTGCAATCAAAGCAGGATCACGTTGATAAAAAGATAGGGAAAGAGATTTTAAAATTAATTAGTGCTATTGAAACAAGGAAAAAGAAACCGAAGTTTCCATAGAGTATTGAGATTATTTTAGGGGAATATTAAATTGTAGAAGTTAAAACTTAATCTTTTTGAGTTATTTGTTTAACAATAACTGTCAGATTAAGTTTTAACTTCTACAAAGCATTGACTATCACAATTAATCTGATTCCCCGATTTTTAAATTTACACACTTAGTGAAATAGTCCTTCCTTTTGGGTAATACTGACAGGTGGTCCGGGATATTCCCATCAATTTACACGCCTTGCGGTTACTTAGCTGTTTTTCAGTGTCAAATAGGTAACGGCTTCCCGTTTCTGCTGTGTGGCGTCAGCACTTTTTTCCATCAGATTTTTTAATGCCCACTTCTCAAGACTCATTTCCGCAAACATCTTCTCCTACTTTTGCTTCTTCTTTAATTCTTTAAAGAAATCTTCCGGCTCCATGTTTAGCCCATAAATTATGCGGAGAAAATTGCTTAATACCATATCGCCGCCACTTTCTGCGCGTACTAGTGTGCTTCTGCTGATGCCAATTTCATAGGCAAAATCTTCTAGAGATCCACCGGTAGTAGTTCGATGGGTCTTGATTAACTCACTGATTTCTGCTATCAGCGTTGTTAACTCAGCGTCGGGAATTTCTCGTGCAATAAAAACCCGTTTTCGTTTCGGCCTCATTTATGCAATCTTACAAGATACATTCCTTAATAAAAATTCCATATATGAAGATTTAAGTAGAAATGCTTAATATAAATATTCATATTAAGAATCTCAAATTTGAAACTTTAATTTTTTTATTATAATTTGGGCTAGCTTTGCAGCTCTTAAAACTTATTGGAAGCTGCTTCTGTATATCCACACCTGAGAACCTGCGAAATTCACATGGGATGGGGATAAAAGGAAGGTGCTCGCGTTTTAGCGCGGGCTCTTCTTTGTCGTCCCATTACCCTCGCAGGGGTCTCAGGTGGCATTGTAAGAGTTCCGCGCTTTTGTTTTCCCTGGCCGGACTCTTTTATTATAATACCTATAAAACCTATAAAGAGCCCTGATGAAATCCGTAAACGAAAAAGACACTGCTAGAAAAGAAATGTTCCTGATGGCCCTCAAGCATGCTAACGTGTATGCTAGTACGAATAAACGGCGCCAGCTGGAAGAACAGCTATATCTATACAAAAGATTGTGTTTGGTGCTGATTATCACCTTAGGCACAATTGCACTTTGCTCTGTACTGCTTAATATCAAACTTATCAACGATGCAACGCCTTTTCTCTTGTCCCATGGCATGTGGACCGATACTAAAATATAGTTGGCGTTATCATAACAATCATTAAACAAAAAGCTGGGTGTCTACCCGGCTATTTATTTTCTATTTCCTGGTTAAGGCTGGAAACTAAGTATTTTTGCATGTACCAGTAGTAACTTTTATTTAGACGGAAAGCTTTCCTGTATTATTCAGCATCTAACCTTAATGGCTTCGCCGCTAAGTACAGTTATTATTGCACACTCCACTCATTATTCTTACTAACTGCTCCCGTTTATGCTAATTAAATTAGTAATCACCTGTTTTCCTATTGCAAAGCCAGTTGTTTTTAGAAGTCTGCTAAAGCAGAGAAGGGAACTTTGAGCGCTTTAGCGATTCTGTATATCGTGAAAAACTGTACTTTCTTTTGACCATTTTCTATCAACGACAAGTGTCCGTTGTGGATGCCTGTTTCTATCTCTATGTCAAGCAGAGTCAATCCCTGAGCTTCCCGAAAGGTTCGTATCCTCCGGCCAAGTTTTTTCAATATGTCGGCTTCATTATCATTCACTGTTAGAAGATGATAGAAAAAAGTTGGTTTGTTTCTATACGATCGTATAGAAAATTAAAAAAATTGTTATATTCGTTTATCTTTGCCTCCCCTATAGTAAAAAGTATTTGAGGCATTGCTTTTATACCTGTCCCAGACCGACCAAACTCAGGAAGCAGGGATGAGAGCGAGGCCCGCGTATGTGCGCGGGCTCTTCTTGTCGGTTTCCGCCTTGGTCGGTCTGGGCCACAAGTTGAGTTCCGCGCTTTTTTGTGCCCGTAACTCTCATCACCTCTAAATAATCAATATGAAAAAAGCTTTTATTTTATCAACAACGGCGGAAGCTTCATAAGTTCAAGGGCATTCAGGAAACCATGTTTTGAGCACCATTGTGTGATCAATCCCTTGCTGTTTACATACTTACCCTATTACCCCTGTTACTAAAATTATTTACTATGAAAAACAAAGAAACCATCAGCATGGAAGTATTCGATATGGCAATGAAGCAGGCGATCTCACACGCGGAATTGCACTCCCGGCAAGAGTTGGAAGACCAACTTTTTTTTTATAAACGGTTGTGCAGGATATTAATTATCGTATTGTCTATGATTGCTCTTTGTTCTGTATTATTGAATATAAAATTGATGTCTGAAAGTAAAGCTCCCTTACCAGGAGGTATATGGACCTATAAAGGATATTAAGAAAGTTGGCGTTATCATAACAACCATTAAATGAAAAGCTGGGTGTCTACCCGGCTCCACTTTATTTACTTTATCGAACCTAAGCGTTTAAAGCCGATTGAATGCCCCGCCCGATCTTTTGTAAACTTTCGGGAGGATGGGGTATATCCCGTGGAACAATATTACCTTGATCATCTGCGCTGAAAACAGTATCTGCATCACACGCTTTCACGATGTATAGCATGTTACCGGCTATTGAAGTTACCTGTATGGTGTATTCTTTGCCGTCTACCGTGATAGTAACCTGTTTCATAATCACCATTTTATTTACTATGATCGCTGCTGCAATATCCGGGCCATAGCTGCGCCTCGCTTTTCTCGCACAAGGATGAGTCCGCAAAGCAGTTGCCTGGAAGATAATTACCTCGTTAATATAACAAAAATAAATCAAATTTACAATTATTATTAGCGCCAGCTTTGCCCCTCTTTTCCCTGATAAAAGGGCCCCTTTTTTTACGTCCAGGAAATGTTTACCGGCATCAATAAAAATGTAGTATTCATCCACTATCGCTAATGTACAAACGTCTTTTGAGTGGGGCTTGTAAAGTATCATTTTACTACCACTCCTGAAGTAGGGACCAGCATATCAGCTGTCTCCTTTGTTGGCGCGGCGTGTTTTTATTCATTTTGCATACTTCTTCCCGCCCTTCCCACGTTTATAAAATATATTTGTGCCGTATTTCATTATTGCAATTATGATCGCATCCATATTAACCAGACTTGAATCTTCCCGCAAGGAATTACTGGATTTAGGCCTCAGAAACCCGCTGCTAAATTATAGATTG
Source organism: Chitinophaga sp. 30R24 (assembly GCF_049056765.1). NCBI lineage: Bacteria > Pseudomonadati > Bacteroidota > Chitinophagia > Chitinophagales > Chitinophagaceae > Chitinophaga > Chitinophaga sp. 30R24. Next base: position 177,407 of record NZ_JBJGXX010000007.1, on the reverse strand, counting down.
CCCGCAGGCAAAGGATTGCATATAGTAGATGAACAATCTGCCTATATCTACGATATCCTGGTAAGGGAAAATAAAACCATGACATTTCTGGATCGTCCTGATAAAAAACAGGGGGAAGAAGTAATGGAATACCAGGAACAGGTATCTAAAGAAGCGTATAGCGATACCCGTTTGCAAACGGATGAAAACCAGATGAATCTTCATGCCAGGCTACTCAACACTTATTATGCTGCCAGAATGAGCATGGAAGAACAAGGAGTGAACATCCTATATATTTCCCTGGGAATGTTGCACTGGTACGAAGATGCGACCAGTGAGGAAGCCAGGTTAGCTCCCCTGATCATGATACCGGTGTTGCTCGACCGGTCCAGTGCACGCGAACGTTTCCGCGTAAAATATTCACTGGAGGAAATAGGGGCTAACATCTCTCTGCAAGCAAAAATGAAAGCGGACTTCAATATCCATATTCCTGATTTGCCGGAGGCAGAAGATTTTGATGTAAACGCCTGGTTGGAAGAAGTAATAGCAGCTGTAGCTGTTATACCCCGCTGGAAAGTGGAAAGAGACGCTATTGAGCTGGGTTTTTTCTCTTTCGGGAAATTTATGATCTATAACGACCTGGATACCGCAAAATGGCAGCAGGGCGATAATATTATTACTCACCCGGTGATCCAGAGCCTTTTTGGCGGTGGCTTCTCCGATCAGCAACCTATTGTTCCGGAGGATGCTTTTATTGATAACGATACGCAGGCGCATGAACTATATCAGGTAGTAGATGCCGACAGTTCCCAAATCCTCGCTATGTTGGCAGTACAGGAAGGTCGCAACCTGGTGATACAAGGCCCTCCAGGTACCGGAAAGTCGCAAACTATCACCAACGTGATTGCAGACGCTATTGGCCGGGGAAAGAAAGTACTGTTTGTAGCCGAGAAAATGGCTGCCCTGGAAGTAGTAAAACGCCGGCTGGATAATAGCCAGCTGGGAGATGCCTGCTTGGAACTACATAGCCATAAAGCCAATAAAAAAGAACTGCATCAGGAACTTCGCCGGGTGTTGGAACTGGGCCGCCCGGCTATTCAAAAGTTGCAGGAAGAAGTATTATTGCTCAATAACCATAAAAAACAGCTCAATGATTACTGTTTAGCTGTGAACGGGTTTATTGATAAAAGTGGTTTAACAGCCCATCAAGTGATGGGCTACCTGTTATGCATCTACGAAGAAACAATCGGAGTGGAGCTGCCTGCGATTTCCTTGCCTCAAATAGCACAGTGGGATGCAGCTGCAATAAACCGCGCTACAGCTATGGCGCTGCGTATCCAGGCCTGTTTGCAGGAAATAGGAGTGCCTTCGGAACTAACTTTCCGGGGTAGCCGGCTGGTGGTATTATTGCCACATGAGCAACAGGTGCTAGCCCGGCAATTGGCAGGGGCAAATGCGGCGGTAAATGCGTTGTTGCAAGCGGCTAATGCCATCGCAACAAAAATGGGCATAGCCGCTCCGGCAGACAGGCCAGCTACTACGGAGCTGGCGGGTATATGTGATTTGCTGGCAAAACAGCCTGATCTGCAAGGACTGGACGTTAACAATAGCACCTGGTTCACAAATAAACAAGACATCCTGGCCTGGTTAGAAGCAGGCCAAGCTGTTACTGCTATACAACAGCAATACCAGGATATCTTTATCCCTGAAGCCTGGGAGCAGCAAGTAATGGAGATGAGGCAACACCTGTTGGCCCATGGCCATAAGTGGTACAAATTCCTGATAGGCGATTATAAACGAAGCAACCGGCAATTAGCTGCTTTGTGCCGTCGGCCTTTAACGGTGGGCAATGAAGAGAAATTGCTGTATATAGATGCTATACTGGAGTTCAGAAGACAGGATGCCATAGTCAGAGAATATACTGCTTTGGCGAAAACTTTGTTTGGCAGCCGGTGGCAGAAAACGCAAACTAATTGGCTGGCCGTGCAAACGGCCGGCGAATACCTAATGGAGCTGCACGGATATGTAGCTGAAGGTAATATGCCGGCTGCCGCGATCACTTATTTAAGCAATACCCGTGATGCGGCTGCCGCCCGTGTAGATGAACAACTATTAACCCGCCTGCTGCTGGAACAGCAAGCACATACCGATGCGGTATTACAGCAATTGGAGATGGACGTTTTCCATTACCCGGCACCGTTAGTAAGGCAGCAACAGCAATTACAAGTATGGATAGACCAATTGCCAGAAATACATCATCTTATTTCTTGGAACAATATAACGGAAACGGCTATACAGGAAAATATGGGTTGCCTTATTCTTGCCGCCCGTGAGTGGAGCGATGCCCATCAATACTTGAAAACCGCTTTGCTTAAAACCTGGTACGAGCATCTAGCGGAAACAGCGGTGAAATCACAGCCAGCCCTGCGCAGGTTTGAGCGCGGCGGACATGAAGCAATGGTTCAGCAGTTTCGTCGCCTGGATGTATTAGACCAACAGTATAACCGTGCCCGTGCGGCCCTGCATCACTGGGAGCAGATGCCCCGTGTAGATGCTGGCGGACAGGTGAATATTTTACGCACCGAGTTTAACAAAAAAGCCCGGCATATGCCTATCCGCAAGCTCATGCAGGAAGCAGGGTTGGCTATACAGGCCATTAAGCCGGTGTTTATGATGAGTCCTTTGTCTATTGCCAATTTCCTTCCACCAGCAGCATTGGAATTTGATCTGGTGATATTTGATGAGGCTAGCCAGGTAAAGCCGGTGGAAGCACTGGGTGCTATCCTGCGCGGAAAGCAACTAGTGGTAGTGGGCGACAACAAACAATTACCGCCCACTAGTTTCTTCGATTCCCTCACTAAAGAAACAGACGATGAAGAAAATGTAACGGCAGATATGCAGAGTATTCTGGGGCTATGCGATGCGCAGGGGGCGCCCCAACGTATGCTGCGCTGGCATTACCGTAGCCGGCATGAGTCGTTGATCACCCTTTCCAATCATGAGTTTTATGACAACCGTCTGGTGATATTTCCCAGTCCTGGTTCTAAAGAAAATAAAGGATTGGTATTTCACCACCTGAAAAATACAGCATACGATCGCGGCAAAACCCGCACCAATCCAAAAGAAGCGGAGATAGTAGCAGATGCGGTGATGGAGCATGCGCGTAAGTATCCGGCGTTGAGCCTGGGTGTAGTTGCTTTTAGCACTTCCCAACGCCAGGCTATCAGCGATGCACTGGAATTGCGTAGGCGTCAGTTGCCGGAGCTGGAAAGCTTTTTCAACAATCACCGCGATGAGCCTTTTTTTGTTAAGAACCTGGAAAATGTGCAGGGGGATGAAAGGGAGGTGATCTTTATCTCTATCGGTTACGGACGTACGGAAGAAGGATATGTGGCCATGTCTTTCGGACCGCTGAACAATGAAGGGGGTGAAAGAAGGCTTAATGTGCTCATTACCCGTGCTAAAACCCGGTGTGAGGTATTTACCAACATTACAGCAGATGATATTGATGTAAGCCGTACCAAGAGCCAGGGCATACGGTCGCTTAAGAATTTCCTCTATTTTGCACAACAAGGTAAGTTGTACATGACCGAGGAAACCGGGTTGCCGGCCGACAGCCCTTTTGAGGAAAATGTGGCTGCGAAGTTGGAAGCAGCCGGCTATACGGTACGTAAACAAATAGGCGCTAAAGGTTTTTATATAGATCTGGCGATTGTAGATGTAGAAAATCCAGGTCGTTATTTATTGGGAATAGAATGTGATGGCGCTGCTTACCATACCGCGAGATCGGCCCGCGACCGTGACCGGTTGCGGCAGCAGGTGCTGGAGGCAATGGGCTGGAAGATTTACCGCATTTGGAGCACTGACTGGTTCCGTTATCCAGACCGGGAGTTAAACCGCCTAGTGGCGGCCATAGAACAAAGCAGATTAGCTATTGCTATGGATGATCAGGAGGAGGCCAACCATTTAAAAGAAGACTCGCCAGCGCTTACCCGCGAAGTGGTAAGATCGCAGGAGAAAGAAGTGCCTGCCTACGAAACGGCTGTATTGCCTCCTGAAATACAGGAACAGGAATTTCATTTATTGCCCATCGGAAAGCTTTGTAATTGGATAGAAGACATCGTGACGATAGAAAGCCCGGTGCATTTTGATGAACTGGCCCGTCGTATGGTAGAAGCTGCTGGTATTACCAGGGTTGGTCCACGTATCCGGGAAATATTACGTCATGCTGTGCGCCATTCTGATGCCAGTAAACGGATTAAAATAAAAGGACAATTTCTATGGCATACCTCCCTGCCCGTCCCGATGGTGCGCAACCGCAGCCTGTTGCCTGCCGCTGCCCGCAAAATCAGTTATATCTCAACGGAAGAAATAGGCGTAGCCCTCGAAAAAGTAGTGAAAGATGCGGTAGCTATCCAGCGGGAAGATGCGGTGCCTTTCATCGCTAAAATGTTCGGATATAGCCGGGTAACGGAAGAGATGAAAGAAGAGATAATGAAAGCAATTGACATTAGCATCTATAATAACCAGGTAAAGCGGGAAGGAGATCTGCTGATTGCCTGATAAGGTGCCAGGAAGCGGCTATGCTTATTAGTTTTCCTGTTAAAGCAAAGTGTTTAAGGGCCGTTTAAACAGTCTGGAAACAACGCATGCTAACACTGCCGTTTTGTATTTCTTCGTAGGTGAACCGGATTTGCTCATTTTTATCTATTACACCCAGGGTATAAATCATAGGCAGGTAATGATCGTTGCTAGGAATGGATAACTGGGCTTCCAGGCCCAGGGTATGGTAGTTGACGAGGTCGTTAAAAGCGCCTTGTTCCAGTTTATTTTTTACTGTTGCGTCAAAAGAAACAGCCCAGTCGTAAGGCGGGGCGTTGTCGGAAAAGATAACTTTTCTGAGGTTATGCACAATGTTTCCGCTACCCATGATCAGGATGCCTTTATTGCGTAAGGTTTGCAGTTCTGCAGCCAGTTTATAATGGTATTCGGGCGATTGATAATAGTCGATGCTCAACTGGTATACAGGGATATTGGCTTTAGGATACATATGCCGTAATATCGTCCAGGTACCATGATCCAGGCCCCAATCAAGGTCTTCTGTTACGTTGGCGGAGGTGATCAGTAGCTTGGTTTCCCTGGCCAGTTCCGGGGCACCGGGCGCTGGATACTGTACTTGGTATAGCGCATCCGGGAATCCGCCAAAATCGTGAATTGTTTGAGGATGGGGAGCTGCCAGCACATGGGTGCCTCGGGTGAGCCAATGCGCTGAAATAACCAGGATAGCGGCAGGCGGTTGAGGTAGCGCTTGTCCCATTTGGGCGAGGGTATGGGTAAAGGCATTGTCGCTGATGCCATTCATAGGATTACCATGTCCTATAAACATTACAGGCATACGGGCAGTGCTTTTAAATTCGCTGGTAATATTTCTGAGATCGTTCAGTTGCATATTATTCCTGATAGCAGAATGCCTTTAGCGTAAAAATTATTCGAACTGGCGCAAAAAATCCGCCAGGCTCATTTTTTCCAATTTGAGTAACAGCGCTGCTTCAATTTCCTGGTATAGCTCGTGGAGGTGCTGTTTTATCTGTTTGCCTACCGGGCAGTCGGGGTTAGGTTCATTCTTACTGTTTCCCAGCAGAGATGCTTGTTGAACGGCGTGATATACTTCCGACAGCTGGATTTTAGTGGCTGGTCTGGATAGTGTAGCGCCACCATTCTTGCCTTCCTTGCTTTCTATTAATCCGTGATTACGGAGATTGCTGATTTCCTTGCGTACCAGTACTGGGTTAATATTGATGCTGCTTGCAATATAATCAGACGATAATAGCTCTCCTTCCGAGCTGGCCATCAGCGTCAGTATATGCATAGAAATAGGAAATCTTCCATTATTCATTCTGTAATTGCCTTTATTACAGTACAAAATTACGAAATAAGCGGCAAAGGAAAAATTTATCTATGCCGGTGAGTAAAGAAATAAACAATACAGGCGATAATGAGTACCAGTATGATCAGCATGATCACGCCGCCGTTTTTGCCAGGTTTTTTTACCGCCCTTTTTACGCCACGGGCAGCAATCAGGGCTTCCACGGTGCTTTGGGCTTCGGTGGGGCCTATACTGTGACCAGGTAATTTGTTGATTTCGGTTAGATAATATTTAATAGCAGGTAATTTTCCTGTGTTCATGCAGAGCCTGAGCGTTTTTTCCTCAATGGTGTGGCGAGCAGCCATTACTTTGTGGAGATCCAACCGTGGAATCTCCATGCCGGTAATTTCCCTTTGGCAATGATGACAGACCCTTTCTTGAAATGGCTCTCTTACAGGAACAGTACGAATTGCATATGAACTCCCACACCAGGGACAGACTTGTTCAGTGATCATTAATAGTGGAACTTTTTATTAACGGTAGTATAAGTTAATAAAAGATTTCCGGATTTAGTATTCCTTCCCCCAGGTAATTAAAAAAGAGAGGCTATCTCAAAAGTATGAGGCAGCCTCTCTTCCTTCGGGTCCCTGATGGAGACATATCGTTGTTAAGCAATGCTCAAGCGCTTAATTTACTTTTGATACCTCCTCTTTTGGTAGATTGTGTTGCGTTTATTGTTTTTTCAGGTGGCCGGCAAATGCTTTTTTGAATTTTTCCAGTTTGGGTTTGATCACAAAGGTGCAGTAAGGCTGCGACCCATTCTGGTTATAATAGTTCTGGTGGTAATCTTCTGCCTTATAGAAAGTAGTAAGCGGCGCTATTTCGGTCACAATAGGTTTATCGTATGCGCCGGATTCCTGCAGTTTCTTTTTGTAGAATTCCGCTTTTTCTTTCTGTTCCTCACTATTATAGAAGATTACACTACGGTATTGGGTGCCCACGTCGTTTCCCTGGCGGTTTAGCTGGGTAGGGTCATGACTGAGCCAAAAAGCTTGCAGCAGCTCGTCGTAGCTGATCTTAGCCGGGTCGTAGGTAACCCGGATCACTTCCGCATGACCAGTGGTGCCGGTGCATACTTCGTCATAAGTAGGATTGGCCACTGTACCGCCGGCATAGCCGGATTCTACCTTTAGTACGCCATCCAGGTATTGAAATTGTGCTTCTGTGCACCAGAAGCATCCGGCTCCGAAAGTGGCGGTCGCCGTTTTTTCATTATTGGTTACTTCCATATCACCGGGTACTTTATCTTTTTTATTTTGGGCGCAGGCAAAAAATGCCAACGCCAACAGAAAAATGAAGATTGAATATTTTCTCATAAAAATAAAATTTTAAAGATGCAGATATTTTACATGTGTCTCAAAGTCACTGCTGTATAGGTTTTTCTATCTGTTTGAGCATCTTTAGGTCACCTGAATTCATGATAATTTACGTAATATATGATGCAGGAGAACGACAAGTTAAGTAACTTTAACATTCTTTTGCAGTTTACAGGAACCCAAGGGCCCCTCGAAGCCGTCAAAAAAGCATACGTCAGCAGCAGCAGGAACAACATATAAAAAGCCGGAATTGCCGGATAAGTTTGATAGCATAATGACAAAAAGATGAACAAGAATTAATAATTTGCCGGACTAACGCTTTCTCTGCCATATATTGGCCGCGCCTTTGTGCGCATAGATAGTAAACTTTTTTACCCAGACACAAACAACGATAGACAGATCGTTTGTGCCTTCTTACTTTAAATAATTATCACTTGAAATATTTTCCTGAGTCTGCGTTAATGCAGTTGGAATTCGATAAGGTACAGGCATTATTGCAAGAACATTGTAAAACGGAGTTGGGCAAGGAAATGGCCGCTAATCTCCGGTTGCATACGCATATAGATTACGTAAAAACGGCTTTGCAACAAGCGCATGAATATAAACAACTGACGTTGTTGCAAGAGAATTTCCCGAACGATTATATCCTGAACCTGAAGAGGGAACTGCGCCTGCTGGCTATAGAAGGTGCGGTATTAACCGGTGATCAGGCCATGTTACTGCGAAAATTGGCAGAAAGCATGCATAGTATCGTCCGTTTTTTTGATCACGACCGCCGCAGCCAGTACCCTGCGCTGTACGAAGTGATCCAGGAAACACACTACGAAAAAAAGATCACCACCACCATCGATGAAGTGCTTGATGAACTGGGACAGGTGAGAGATAACGCCTCGCCCGAACTGGCCAGGATCAGAATGTCCCTGTTCCGTAAACGTACGGAGCTGCGTCGTGTTTTTGACCGCATATTACAAAAGCTCCAGAAGCTTAATTACCTGGCCGACCAGGAAGAGGCTTTCCTTAACGGTCGTCGTGTGGTAGCTATTTATGCAGAAAATAAGCGCATGGTGAAAGGCATTATCCATGGAGAATCGGACACCCGTAAAACCGCTTTCCTGGAGCCAGATGAAACGATTGAGCTGAATAACGACGTACAATCCCTCGAAAGAGAAGAAGGACGGGAAGTATACCGGATATTAAAATCCATGACTGCGGCATTGAGCGGATACGCTGGTTTGCTGAACACCTACCACGAAATACTGGGTACCTTTGATTTTATCCGGGGGAAGGCCAAATTAGCGTTGGATATGGATGCCAATTATCCCATGCTGCTACCACATGCGCAGTTGCACTTGATCCAGGCTTACCACCCATTATTGTTACTGTATAACCGTAAAAGCAATAAACCTACGGTACCGGTTAGCATTAACCTGGATAAAGATGCACATATCCTGGTGATCAGTGGACCCAATGCAGGAGGTAAAACAGTGACCATGAAAACCATCGGCCTTATACAGTTGATGCTGCAATCTGGCTTGCTGGTGCCCGTGCACCCCTCTTCCCAGATGGGCATCTTCAAACAATTGATGATCCACATCGGAGATACGCAGTCGCTGGAGTTTGAGTTGAGTACCTATAGTTCCCATTTGAAGAATATGAAATATTTTATAGAGAACGCCAACGGCAGAACGTTGTTCTTTATAGATGAACTGGGTAGTGGTTCCGATCCTAACTTGGGAGGCGCTTTCGCGGAAGTTATTATGGAAGAGTTGGCGAAGAAACATGCTTTCGGCATAGTAACCACCCATTATCTTAACCTGAAAGTGATGGCGAATAAAGTAAAGGGCATTATCAACGGCGCTATGGGCTTCGATGAGCAAACCTTGTTGCCTATGTACAAATTGATGGTAGGTAAACCAGGAAGTTCCTATACTTTCTCTATAGCGGAACGCATTGGTATGCATCCGTCTTTGATTGCCCGTGCCCGGAAACTGGTGGATGAAGGGCATTTCCAGCTGGATAAGCTGTTGAACAAAGCAGAGCAGGATCTTCAGAAAATAGAACATAAAGAAAAAGAGCTGCAACAGTTATTGAAGGAAAACGAGCGGCTCAAAAAAGAATATGAGATCCTGGCAGATAAAGAGCGGAAGCAGCAACAGTATACCTTGTTGAAACTACAGAACCAGATCAAGGAAGAAGACCTTCAGTACCTGAAAGATATGGAGCGTAAACTTAAACAGATTGTGGTAGAGTGGAAGCGTACCGATGAAAAGGATAAAGTAATGAAACAAGCTGAAATCCTTTTGTTCCGTCGCCGGGAAAAACAACATACAGAAAAGCTTAATAAAAAAGTACAGGAGAAATTCGAAGAGATCAAGGGACAGATTGAAGTAGGCTCTCAGGTAAAGATTACCACTAACCGCCAGGTAGGTAAGGTGCTGGAGATCCGCGACAAACGGGCGATAGTAAAGATCGGTAATATTCCTATCAATGTGAAGTTGAGTGATCTGGTGATGGTACAGGAAAGAGCAGATGAAAAAGCCGCTGAAGGTAAATGATATACTTTTTATCTATAGCCATATAGATGGTTGTACCCATTATAATCTGTTACCTTTATCAGCATAAATTTTACCTGAAAAGATTTAAAGCATATGGAAATAGCAAGTGTTGTAACACGTATTTCAGATATACAGGTATATAATTGTGATTACGCGGAAGGAGCTTCTTTTTTCATGGGAGAATGGAAAGGGTGTGAAACCTGTGTGGAAGATCTGAAGGTACCGCACCGCCACAATGGGTATAGCATAGATATATTGATCAAGGGCCGCATACGGCAGTCGATAGATTTTAAAAGTTATGAGATAGAAGCGCCTGCTATCATGCTGATGGAGCCTAACCAGATCCATCGGCATGATATGGCTGAAGATGCGGAGCTGATTAATATATACTTCACCAATGATTTTTTAGTGCCAGATCTGCAGGGAGTAGTGAGCTGCTGGCGTTGTGTATTCACTTCAGGACTAATACCGCTTAATGAAGAGCAGTTGGAAGAAGTATTGGCTTATGCTGCATTGATCCGCAAAGAATATAATGGTAACAAATACCGCAAAGACGATATTATCCGGGGATTGCTGAATGCTTTTGTAATTGCCTGCGGAAGAATTTCTGAGCCGTCCGGAAAATGGATGAATGTAGAAAGCTCACAATACAATATGGTAAGGCAGTTTAAGATGTTGGTAGATGAACATTTTCACGAAAAGGCACAGGTGTCTGATTATGCAGAAATGTTGTACGTTTCGCCAGGACATTTAAATGACACCGTGAAAGCATTGTTGGGTAAGAACGCAAAGTATGTTATAGACGAGAAACGTATTATGGAAGCAAAGCGGCTACTGTATTGGGGGGAGCATTCCATTAAGCAGATCGCTGCACAGTTGAGTTTTGAAGATGATGCGTATTTCAACCGTTTCTTTAAAAAGCATTCCGGATATACGCCGGCATCATTTCAAAAGAGTATCCGTGAAAAGTACAATTAAACCCGTAATAATTTAAATGTCTGTTAACTTTAAATATCTATTTTTGCGTTGTGTTTAATTTAATGGTGTCGCCCGTGCATCATTTTAAAATTGAAAACCGATGAAAATTTTTTAGCGGCCAACCGCAAACCTTCATTTTTTCTTTTTTTACAGTAGGAACCAATTGCTGTACTCGCACACGCTTTGTGCTGTGACATTGTATGTGCCCGAGTATCGTATAACTGCCTACCTGTATTCACACACCCACTGCTGTCACTGTTACTGATTGCTGCGACCAAGGCTGCCTTTTTGTGTCCTTGTTCGTAAGGGGGGAATTTTATTGTTAGTCGTTTAAAATTGTATTATGAAACAGATGAGATCAACATTTGTAAATTGGCCGGCAGGCTTACTCTATAGTTATATAGTTATTTCTGTATTGTCTGCATGCGGTACTACGCAGGCAAAAACCGAAGCGGCGCCGCCAGCACCGTTGCCGGTATTGCAAGTGAGCGCTATTCCCGCTACTACTTTCCGGGAATACAGCGCTACGCTGGAAGGCCGTACCAACGTGGAAATCCGTCCACAAGTAGAAGGTATCCTGGAAAAGATCTTTGTAGACGAAGGCGCTTTTGTAAAAGCTGGTCAACCTTTATTTAAGATTAATGATCGCATATATAATGAGCAGCAAAGTAATGCCAGCGCATTGTTACAGGCGGCAAAAGCCAACCTGGACAAAGCACAGGTAGAGGTGGACCGTTTGGCCCCTCTGGTAAAGAATAACGTGGTATCAGATGTACAGCTTAAAACTGCACAGGCTAATTACGAAGCTGCGAAAGCTGCAGTAGCTCAGGCCCAGGCGCAGCTTGGTACTACGTATATCAATGTAGGATATACGCTGATGACGGCTCCTGTGAATGGATATATAGGTAGGATTCCTTATAAAGTTGGTGCGCTAGTAGGCAGATCTGAGCCACAGCCACTTACCGTATTGTCTGATGTAAATGAAGTATATGCTTACTTTTCTATGAGCGAGCCGGAGTTCCTGAAATTCAAAAATGAAACGCCTGGAAATAATATCGCGGAAAAAGTAAAACACCTGCCAGAAGTATCACTGAAACTGGCCGACAATAGCATTTATACAGAAAAAGGCCGTATCGAAACCATGGAAGGCCAGTTTGATAAAACGATGGGCGCTGTGAGCTTCCGGGCTACCTTCCCTAATGCTTCCGGGCTGCTGCGCTCCGGTAATACGGGTAAAGTATTATTGCCCGAACAATTTACCGACGCTGTAGTAGTGCCTACTGAAGCTACTTATGAGATGCAGGATAAAGTGATGGTGTTCCTGGTGGCAGATAGTAATAAGGTAACCAGTGTGCCTATTTCCATATCCGGTAAAAGCGGTAATTACTATTTCATCGAAAAAGGTGTTAAGGCGGGGCAGCGTATTGTTTACTCAGGGCTCGACCGCTTACACGAAGGCACTGTGATTGCTCCGCAGCAGCTATCACTCGACAGTTTGCTGAAAGTAAGACCTCTTTAATTTTTTCACGCATTGGCGGTATATGTATAGCTCATTATGAACCGATCCGGCTCATAATGGATGGTATTACCCGGTTTTAGTAGCCCTGCGTGAAAATTATTCTCAAACGCCATCAATGTGATGACGCTTAAATACTATTGCTTGTATGTTTAGAAAATTTATAGAACGGCCTGTATTGGCCACCGTTATATCCATCATACTGGTGTTATTGGGTATACTGGCATTGTTTACGTTGCCCATGAGCCAGTTCCCGGAAATAGCACCGCCAAGTGTGTCGGTAACGGCATCATATCCGGGCGCCAATGCGGAAGTGGTAGCACGTTCCGTGGCTACGCCTATTGAAGAAGCGGTGAATGGTGTAGAGAACATGACTTACATGACCTCTAACTCCAATAATGATGGTTCCATGACGCTCAATATTTATTTTAAGTTGGGCACCGATCCGGACCTGGCGGCCGTAAACGTACAAAACCGCGTAGCGAAAGCCACCAGCCAGCTCCCTGCAGAAGTTGTACAGGCAGGTATCACTACCCAGAAACAACAGAACAGTATGATCATGGTGGTGAACTTGGTGAGCGACCGGCCGGAATATGATGAAACCTTCCTGCAGAACTATGCGAAGATCAATATCATTCCGGAAATACAACGTGTAAACGGTGTAGGTCAGGCCATGGTATTTGGCGCTAAGGATTACTCCATGCGTATCTGGCTGAAGCCCGATCGTATTGCTGCCTATAATATGTCGCCCCAGGAAGTGCTGGCTGCTATCCATGACCAGAACCTGGAAGCAGCGCCTGGCCGCTTTGGGGAAGGCAGTAATGAGTCTTATGAATATATTATCAAATACAAAGGAAAGCTGAATAAGAACCAGCAGTATGAAGATATTATCCTGAGAGCTGATGCCAATGGAGCCGTTGTGCGCCTGAAAGATGTAGCCCGTGTAGAATTTGGTTCCTTTAGCTATGGTAGCGATACTAAAGTAAACAGTAAGTATGGTATCGGTATTGCCATCAACCAGACTGCTGGTTCTAACTCCAATGAAATACAGGAGAACATTAATAAATTGATGAAGAAGGCGGAAGCCAATTTGCCGGCAGGTATTGAGCACTTTAATATTTACAGTACTAAAGAATACCTGGACGAATCTATTGATCAGGTGAAACATACGCTGATAGAAGCTTTCATCCTGGTGTTTATAGTGGTGTTCATTTTTCTGCAAGACCTGCGGTCTACGCTGATACCTGCTATTGCAGTGCCAGTGGCTATTATAGGTACATTCTTCTTCATGAAGCTTTTTGGGTTCTCTATTAACCTGCTTACCCTGTTTGCCCTGATCCTGGCGATTGGTATCGTAGTAGACGATGCGATTGTGGTAGTGGAAGCAGTACATGCTAAAATGGAACGCGGCGCTAATCCAAGAAATGCCACGCTTTCTTCCATGCAGGAAATTTCCGGAGCTATTATCTCCATTACCTTGGTAATGTCGGCAGTGTTTATCCCGGTAGGTTTCATGGAAGGCCCTGCAGGGGTATTTTACCGGCAGTTCGCTTTTACATTGGCCATTGCTATTCTGATCTCAGCATTGAATGCGTTAACGCTTAGTCCTGCTTTATGTGCGCTGATATTAAAAGACCACCATGCAGCAGGAGAGAAAGCGTATGGAGCGGCTGCCCCAAAAGGTTTTGGCAAACGTTTCTTTGGCGCTTTTAACACGGGCTTCAATGCGATGACCAACAAGTACACCAACACGTTGCAATTCCTCATCAAAAATAAATGGGTAACCATTGTGGGATTAATAGTAGTAGGTGTAACTACTGTATGGATGATGCGTAAAACGCCATCCGGCTTTATTCCTACAGAAGACCAGGGCTTCGCTGTATACTCAGTGACTATGCCTCCGGGTTCTTCCCTGGAACGTACCCGCGAAGTAGTGGCTAAAGTAGAACATATTGTAAAAGATCTGGAGTCTTCTAAAATGTTCCTGAGCGTATCTGGTTTTAACTTCCTGACTAACTCCAGCAGCGCAACATCCGGTGTAGGCTTTATTAAGCTGAAGCCGCATGCAGAGCGTGGCGCAGTGAAAGATATAAATGCCCTGATGGGTATGTTGCAGCAGAAACTTGCAGCCATCCCTGAAGCCAGCGTCTTTGTATTTAATATGCCTACCGTACCGGGGTTCAGTAATGTAGCAGGCTTTGAAGTGGTGCTACAAGACCGTACCAGCGGCCCATTGGATAAACTTGGTCAAACAGCTTATGGCTTTATTGGAGAGCTGATGAAGCGCAAGGAGATTGCTTTTGCTTTTACCACTTTCAATAATTCCCACCCGCAGTTTGAAATAGAGGTGGATGATCGTAAAGCAAAACAGCTGGGCGTGCCTGTAAGCGATATCCTGCAAACGATGCAGGTATACTACGGTAGTATGTATGCTTCCGATTTTAACCGCTTTGGTAAGTACTACCGTGTAATTGTACAGGCCGATGCAGGGATGCGTAAGGAACCTGCCTCACTGGATGGGGTATACGTAAAAAACTCGCATGGCGAAATGGTGCCTATCAATACCCTGGTAACACTGAAACGGGTATACGGTCCGGAAACAGTAACGCGTAACAATCTCTTTAATGCTGTTACTATTAACGGACAGGCTAAGCCTGGATACAGCAGTGGCGACGCTATTAAGGCAGTAGAAGAAGTAGCGGCTAATTACCTGCCCCGTGGCTTTACCTATGAGTGGGTAGGTATGACCAAAGAAGAGATCAGTGCGGGTAACCAGGCGGTTATTATTTTCTCGCTCTGTCTCATCTTCGTATACTTCTTGTTAGCAGCGCAATATGAAAGCTATATTCTTCCGTTGGCGGTAATCTTGTCTATCCCGTTGGGAATTTTCGGCGTATTTGCATTCATTAACCTGTTTGGTATCGACAACAATATTTATGTACAAGTAGGTTTAATCATGCTGATAGGTTTGCTGGCGAAGAATGCGATCCTGATCGTGGAATACGCAGTACAGCGCCGGCGTGGCGGGATGGGATTAGTAGCTTCGGCGATACGTGCGGCCAAGCTGCGTTTGCGCCCGATCCTGATGACCTCTTTTGCTTTTATTGCAGGCCTGTTGCCGCTGATGCGCGCTACCGGATCTTCTGCATTAGGTAATAAGTCGATTAGCACCGGTGCTGCCGGCGGTATGTTAACGGGCGTGATATTAGGGGTATTTGTCATCCCAGTATTGTTCGTCATATTCCAGTATCTGCAGGAAAAGGTCCGTCGTAAACCGATGGTGGTATCGGCTCCGGAAGAAGAGTTGGTGCATTGATGCCGCAAAAAATATTATCAGATCCAGAAAAGAAACAAATGAAAACGAGATATAGTACATTTTACTTTTTGTTGTTGTCCTTAGTTGTGGGATTAGCAGCATGCCGGGTAGGCCGCAATTATGAGCGGCCACCGGTGGCGCTGCCCCAGCAATTCGGTAATGCTGCCCCATCAGACAGTAGCATAGCGACAATAGAATGGAAGCAATTTTTTACAGATGTCACCTTACAGGAGTTGATTGACAAAGCAGTTACCGGTAACTATAACCTGCAATTGGCCATCAAACGGGTGGAAACTGCCGAAGCCTATTTAAAACAGGCGAAGTTAACCTGGTTGCCGGCTTTTACAGCTACCGCTTCCGGTAGCACCAACTTCCCTTCAAAGAACAGCTTCAATGGACTGAACCTGGCATTAAATAACCTGGGAGACCATATTGAAGATTTCAGTATAGGCGTGGGTATGTCGTGGGAAATTGATATATGGGGTAAGATACGCCGTCAGAAAGAAGCTGCCCTGGCTAATTATCTTCAATCTTACGAGGCGGAACATGCCGTACAAACTGGTCTGGTAGCTGCTGTAGCCAACAGCTACTTTAACCTGCTGATGTTGGATAATCAGCTGGGCATTGCCCGTAGGAACCTTGCCCTGAGCGATACTATTGTGCAGATGATCCGTTTGCAAAAGGCAGCAGGCGATGTTACAGAGCTGGGTGTACAACAGGCGATCTCCCAGCAGCAAACTGCGGAATTGCTGATTCCGCAATTGGAGCAAGGTATCGCCATACAGGAGAATGCACTTCGCATTTTAACAGGTGAACTACCGTCAATGATTACACGTAGTAGTAAGTTAAGCGATTTTCAAGTAGCAGATTCCCTGCCAACAGGTATACCTGCCGCTATGATCGGCCGCCGTCCGGATGTGCGTGCCACAGAAATGGGATTGGTAGCTGCTAATGCACAAGTAGGCGTAGCCCAGGCTAGTATGTATCCTTCCCTGACTATTACGGGTAGTGGCGGGTTGAATGCTTTTAAGGCGAGCACCTGGTTTAATATACCTGCTTCTTTGTTTGGCACCGTGGCGGGTAGCGTGGCCCAGCCTATTTTCCAGCGCCGCGCATTAAAAACGCAGTTGGAAGTGGCAAAGATCCAGCGGGAGCAAGCCGTGATACAGTTTCGTCAGGTGGCATTGAATGCAGTAGGTGAGGTAAGTGACGCCCTGGTAAAGTTGGATAAGGTAAAAGTACAGCAGGAGATTGCTGCTCGTAAGGTAGGTACCTCCCACTTGGCAGTAGCTCAGGCCCAACTGTTGTTTCGCAGCGGCATGGCCAACTACCTGGAAGTGATCACCGCCCAGTCTAACGCCTTGCAGGCAGAACTGTCGCAGGCTGATATAGACCGTCAGCGTTTGAGCGCAATGGTAGATTTGTACCGCTCTTTAGGTGGTGGTTGGAAATAAGCTTTTTTAGGATCGTGTATTACGGATCAAAGCGTGACAGGCTAACAGAAAAATTATTAATACAACAGACGAATATAGAGATCGCTTAGGTCCGTAATACACCATCTGTGTTTTTAAAACCCGCTGCTGTAGCGGGTTTTAAAAATTTTAGAAGAAAATTTTGTTATTTTCAATCCCTTTTATACTTTTGCGTCCCTGGAGAGTTGGCAGAGCGGTCGATTGCGGCAGTCTTGAAAACTGTTGACTGTAACAGGTCCCGGGGTTCGAATCCCTGACTCTCCGCAAAAGGGGATAAATCATCACTAAGATGTTTTATCCCCTTTTTATTTCGCCAGTATCGACGAGCTGAATTATAAAAAATTATTTTAAGCGATCGAAATGACTGGTTTACCCACCCACCGACGAATCGTCTCTTTTTGAGCGCCTATCTTATGGCCTGCTGATAAAGCAGCATTTTTTCTGATATAACAAATCGGGCTGCCAGTACTTTTTGTTTGAGATTAAATTTGACTCTTTTATCCATAAAAATGCCCCCAAAAGTGTCTAACTTTTTGGGGGCACTTCAAATGATCAGGAATACCCTTTTATATTTATTGTTGTTCTATGTCTATTAGTTAATCTTCACTGCTACAGGCCCTTCAGGGTTGCTGTGATTTAGAGATGCACTTCTTGATACAGTATTGTCTTTATACCAGAAGTAGAATCTTCCTTCATCGTCCGAAGCTATCGCTTTGATATCACTGATTTTTTTGCCTGTAGGAACGGTGAAGGTATTTCCGTAAGAATATTGAGCCCAGTAACCGCTTCTGCCTACAGAGTAAGTACCATCACTGTACCAGTAATAGCAATCATCGTTATCTTTCTTAACCGTAGTACCGATAAATGTTGCCATTGACTGACCAGGTACCGGATGAGCCTGGATGTAACCATCAATAGGATTGTTACCCAGTTTGTACATCTCGCCATTCATATACCAACCATTGGTGAAATAAGCATAAAACCTGTTGGCCCCGGAGCATGCAATCTCCGCAATTTCAGTATTAGGAATATCTGTACGGCCTTCGTAAGTAGTCATAGGACCTACAGCATTATTCCAGGTTCCTCTTACCACTTTACCATCCTTGGTGTAGTACAGGGTAGCATTACCAGCTGTCATTTCAATACCTACAAGGTCTTTGATCTGACCTGCCGACTGAACAGGCCATTTAGGCGCAGGGAATAGGCGTTTCACCATGGCTGTATCTCCTTTGGAGAACATTTTCGTATGCGGACCCTGAGGAAAATTAGCATGCATTACAGACTCCAGGTCACCGATATTACCAGCATCGTAATAAGAAGTCATCTTCCTGTCGCTATGCTGTAACCCTAATATGTGACCTAAGGCGTGTACCATCGCACTGACCAGCTGATCCTTCGTGATATTATGCACTTGAAGATAGGTGGTATTGAGGGTAATGGAAGCACCTGGTTGCCCGGTGCTGGTTGGGAGGGATACTACGAAAGGTACATCCAACAGTAAGTAGCTAGAGGTGTAAAACATAATATCACTCGGGCCTGGATCGGAATAGGCCATGAAGTTGAACTCTGCGCCATTTAGAATCAAAATACCATTCCAGTGAGCTATTGCGCTATATAAAGCACTCTCCACTCCCGGTGCCGTTTGGCCAGGATGGTACCCGATTTTGAAAACACGGTAATTGTTAACTACATACGGACTTTTAATCGTCTTTGAAGAGTCTTTTGCCTCCACCAGTGGAAAAGTACTGAACATTTGAGCAAGTGTTGACTTTGGTAGGGTCATATCGCCATCAACCAGCAGATTATTTTCGTCCATTGCTTTAACAGCAGTGGAGTCCAGGCCCAATGTTCTGGAATAAATAAACGCTAATGTATCCTGGGGAGTTTTTGGGATTTCATACACCGGCGGTTTAGGAGCCGGTGGGGTTGGTTCAAGGTCAGTAACTTTTGAACCACAGGAATAAAATATAACAGGTAACAAGGCTGCCGACAGCACCTTCATCGGCACAGGGATTTTTCTCATAGTACGCATTTTATGATGCTGTAAAAATAACAGCTATCCAGATACAGTTATCAAAATTTTATTCTGCTCAACTGATCGTACCGGTGCTTAGTCCCCTCTCGACAGGATAACTACCTTCCACTTTTATACCGGGACGTTCAGCTCATTTTTTTCAAAACATTCAGCTCATTATTTCTGAAACTATCATCCAGGAATCATCTGGCCCCAGGTTTGGCGGGCTTTTACGGGTTGGCGAGGGCATGATATCTCACTAATTTTTTACCAGCCGGACCAGCTATCAGTATCTAGTCGAACTGCTGTGTACCGGGTCAGGTTTCTACCCCTGACCGGTTATATTCCCTTTCCTTGCTTATCATGTGGGCATGATAAATTTGTACAAATTTCTCAAAACCGTGCTTGGCTAAGTTATCCTGAGCAACTTTTGTTTCCACTTACCTAATATCCTCCACAAAGGAGGACTACTCCTTGGGCTGGGCGATGCCATGAACCTTGGTTGGAAGCTCGCCGCACCATCCAAAAGAAAGCTCCGGAAGGTTTGTTGGACAGTGATTATACCGAACGACGCTCAATTGGTGCACTTGGGCTTCTGATAGCGAACATAACGAGTAATCAATCAGACCCCCTATCGGAATTCTTTTATTTGAGTTTATATTCAACGATTAAGTCACAATCTCTGATAAGAAGGGTCGAAAATTGTCCTTTCCCCCACTAAGAGCGAGATAAAATTCACGATTGGATTTTGTATCGCTTTTTTAGTTTTAATAGGGTTGTCCCTTCCTGCCTTTTCAAGATATAATAAGAACAGCCTTAGCAGAATTATGCCTGTTGTTAACTATTGCTTCTTGCAACAAATTCTGTGATTAGTACCATCATTACATGCATTACATCTATTTTTCAGTAGATATTCCCATTTTCTTTGTATAAGTCTCTAAAAGGAAAAGTACACTTATGCTATCGGAAAATAATCTTCCTGGTTTAACAGTGGTAATATGCTTTAGCGCATTCAGATCAAAACTTTATGGCAATAGTTGTTTGATAGTTGATAGTAAAAATGTGGAAGATATTTATTAAAACCAGTTCAATTAGGGACATCAATAAATGTAAGTCTGCCGATTTAATTTAATCATAATTAGAAAAAGCTATAAAAATGTCAATTACTGCTGATCTTAATTTACAAGGAGAAAAAAGAATGCGTGTTATTGTTGCTGGCGGAGGTATCGTTGGGCTGACTGTTGGGCTGGCATTGCGCGCTATTGGAGCTGAGGTTTTAATCTGCGAGCAGTCGCCAGAGATCAGGGCGGCCGGTGCCTCCATAGGACTGTGGAAAAATGCACTGGAGGTATTTGCTGAGTTTGGTGTTGGTGATCAAATCAACGCCATTGGTACTCAGATTGAGGCCTGGTTTTATGACGCTTCCGGAAATCGTTTTAGAGCTCCTGGATTTGATGTAGCTGATCATTCCTTTCTACTGGTGCCACGGCCGGCACTCAATACGCTGCTTGCTGATGCGGCCGGGAGTGAGAATATCAAACTAAATAGCAGGATTGTTGGATTTGAGGAACATGAAGAGAAGGTGAGTGTGCGGTTTGCCAACGGCGACATTGAGGACGCCGATCTGCTTATTGGCGCAGATGGTGTTTATTCGGTTGTGCGTAATCGGCTTGTTCCTGGCTACCCGGCTAAAGAGCATAGAGGTCATCACGTTTGGAGAGCCATGATTCCGTCCTGCGGAGAGCCAGCCGAAGGTAGTATTCTCACAGTTGGCCATTACAGAACAAGAGGTGGTTATTCACGTACCTATGGTGGTCAGGTTACCTGGATG
Source organism: Chitinophaga sp. 30R24 (assembly GCF_049056765.1). Classification (NCBI taxonomy): domain Bacteria; kingdom Pseudomonadati; phylum Bacteroidota; class Chitinophagia; order Chitinophagales; family Chitinophagaceae; genus Chitinophaga; species Chitinophaga sp. 30R24. Next base: position 156,504 of record NZ_JBJGXX010000007.1, on the reverse strand, counting down.
GTCAATCAATTCGAAAGTGAGATACCCACCGGTACAAAAAAAGAAGAAGCATTACGGCGTGCGGCCAACCTCAACGATGAGTCGTTGATAAAGCTGATCGAATCAACCCCAGAAGAAGCGATTCTGCATAACCAGATTATGTTCGTTCCGCCGCTGCCCCGATGGGTATCGGCGCGGGTCGCCTTGATTGGTGATGCTGCTCACGGGCTATCGCCACATATTTCTGCTGGTGGAACACTGGGTATAGAAGACGTAAGAGTGCTCGTTCATTTGCTAAAGGCCGGGCCAGATATACAAACCGCTCTTAGGGCTTATGAAGCGAATCGGATACCCCACTATCAGATGGTTCACAGATTGTCACTTGATGTTGAGCACTCAGTAGACGCCAGGGAGTATGCACGCTTTTACGCCACATTCAGCCACTGGATGCTCAACGAAGGAAGCGCTACAAATTTCTAGCATATGCAAAGAGACTGCCTTATACTTTTGATACTCCATCCAGCAATAAAAAGAAAACTGCTGAAGGTGAATCTACGATTCATCTTCAGCAGTGTGGTTGGTGTTGTTGTGGATATGTGATCAGAACAACCTTATGTGAGAAAGCATCAATTTGACTTAAGATATATGAGGTTGTTAGGGGCAATTGTATACTTTATATCTGCTGTTGCAGCAATATTATCTAAAAAGAATTTCAGATCCTGATTCCGGTTTATGACTCCTGTGAATTTTTTAGCGGTTATCAATGAGTCTGTATATATTAAATTGGCTCCATACCATTTCTTGAGCACTTCATTAATTTCAAAGAAAGCGGCATTTTCGAAATAATAGTTATCTGATTTCCAGGATAAGGTTACTTTTTGATCAGTATTATTATCTTTTATATCAGTGTTGTTGATCGCTATGGCAGAATGGCCAGGTTTAAGTACTTTTTGTTGGTGCTTAGTAAGTAATTTTATTGACCCGGTTACTAATGTAACCTTAATGGCTGTTGAATCGTATGAATCAACGTTAAACTCAGTTCCCAATACTTGTATGTCTGTACCTGATGTATGCACAATAAATGGCCGTTGAGGGTCTTTATTTACAGTAATAAATGCCTCTCCTTTTACCCAGATCTCCCTTTTGCCAGAGGTAGCCAATAACAATGGGAATGATATGGAGCTGGATGAGTTTAAAATTATCTTTGACCCATCATTTAAAACAAGTTTGAAATTTTGTTCTTTAGGTACTTCTAATGTATTTATCCCATTTCCTGCATGTCTGTTTTTTAGCATCAATTTTTCTCCGTTCTTGAAGTACCCATTTCCCTCGTTGTCGAATGTTAATTCATGATAGGGCAGGTACAATACTTCATGAGTTGCTGAAACAATAAATGGCCGTTTAACCATCTTACCGGCGAGGCCATTTGTATATGAATAATTCTTGTTTGCCGGATTGGAATTTATATTAGGAGGAATGAATATTATTGCCATTATAATGGCTGCAACTGTTAGCAATTTATCGAAATTATTTCTATTATTCGATCGGGGATAATTAGATTTGTTCGTGTTCAATATTTCATTGAATGAAATTAGATCCCAGGGTGTGTTCTGGTCTAATCGGGCAAAATGTTCTTCTTGATCTTCCTTTGAGAAATTGCAGCAAAAATTTTCCCAAAGCATTCGAACGCTCAAGTCTTCTTCGATTTGCCGGTTAATAAATTCTAATTCACATTCAGAAAGAGTGTTTGCTAACTTTTCGGCGAAGTATATTTGATACTCGTCATCATTCATATTATTGGATCTTATACTCTTTAAAACACTATTTCGTAAAAAATATTTAATTGATTAGCGGCTTTTTTTTAAATTGATACCGAAGTGTTTTTATGGCCCTATTAATATGGGCTCCTACCGTATTAACGCTTATTGATTGGGCCAGAGATATCTCTTTGTATGACATTTCCTCAAAGAATCTCATTTCCAGTATTTTCCTGGAAGCGGATGAGGGTATGGCAGAAATAGCCGATTGGAGCTCTTTTTTAAGCTGTAATCGATCTAGCTTGTCATCGGGAAGTTCTTCCTGTTCTATATAATAATGGCTTGCATTGCGTGCTTTCAGTTGTTGATCTCTGATATAGTTTAGTGCTCTCGATTTAATTATTTGGTACAGGTATCCCTTTACTTTAGCGTCTTTGATGCTATGTAATCTGTTTTGCCATAGATCTACAAATGCGTTATGTACCAGATCGATTGAGATATCTTCATTTTTTACGATGGATAGGCCATAGATGAATAACGGTTTTCGGTATTTAAGGTAGATTTCCTGAAAAGCACTTTCTTCGCCTTTCAACATTTTGTTCAATAAGCTTGCATCTTCTTCAAGGTGGTTAAGCATTGCATGACAAGATATAAAATTAAAGATTACACCGGTTATACTGAGTTCTGAGGGAAACGAATAAAAATGCCACATTATGTGTAAAGCATAAATGCAACAAATATTATGAAGTTTAAAGCAAACCCCCATTTGCATAAACTTCAAGCAGGATTATGTCCAATAAATTAAAGTGTAATTGACTTATAACTAATTATAAAATCTACGGTTATTGTATGTATGAGCTTTTTCTAATAGCTAATTAGGATATACGATTATATACGATTGATCTTTCCGTTGAGATTTAAAAGTAAGAAATTTTTCTGATTTAAATACATAGAAAAGGCAAAATTAAGAGAATGTAAATTTTTAAAATCGGACTAAAGATTTTCAAAATTCCAGTGTTATCTAAAGTAAAGATTTGTCCAAAATAGCTTTTTCCCCCGTAAAGCATATAGAATGTATCAGTCTGTAAATTTTTAGCTCAATGTGATATAATTTTTTTTAATATAAAACCATGTTTCTATGCTTCAATCTATACTTAATAAGACCATTAGAATTTTTTTATTGTTATGCCTTGCACATTTGTCGATGAGTTTTAATATAGGACTGTCTATTTCTCCTTCTCCTAAAATGAAATTTGTTTCTCTCAGTGTAGTGAACAAAACAATTGGGGAGATTTTCAAAAATATCCAGGACCAAACAGGATTGACTTTCTTTTATAATAATGATATTATTAATACTAAAGACAAGAGAACGATTAAAGTGCATAATATACCACTTGATCAGGTACTATCTATATTACTGGATAATAAAAATCTTAATTGGAAAATTGATGAAACCGGTGGTTTAATCCTAATTACCCCTAAATCCCAAAATGGATTAACTCCCTCTGCTCCAATTGAAGATACTTCAAAAGAGATGAGTGTTTCCGGAGATATTCTTGATAAGGATGGTAAAGCAGTAATAGGAGCGAGCGTATTAGTTAAAGGCACTAATATTAGAAGTCAAACCGACGAAAATGGTCGTTTTTTCATCTCAGCTGTTTTAAAGGGAAAAACCATTCAGGTTACCTCTATTGGATATGCTCCCCAAGAGTATACCATCAACAACCAACAATTTATTCATATTATACTAAATCTTTCCTCACAAAGTCTTCATGAAGTAGAGGTAGTTTCTACAGGATATCAAAAATTGCCAAAGGAAAGGGCTACAGGTTCGTTTGACTTTGTAGACAACACGCTTTTAAACAGAAGGGTAAGCACCGATATATTGTCACGTATAGATGGTGTGACTAGCGGTGTTATATTTAATAAGCAGGATAACAAGATTGGAGGAGATCCTAGTACTGGAGGAGATCCTGACATTAGTATCAGAGGACGAAGTACCTTATTCTCAAATACAAGTCCTCTTATTGTTTTAGATAATTTTCCTTATGATGGTGATCCTACTAATATTAATCCCAATGACATAGAATCGATAACTATTTTAAAGGATGCCGCTGCAGCATCTATTTGGGGAGTTAGGGCTGCTAACGGAGTAATAGTTTTAACATCCAAGAAAGGAAGGTATAATCAACAACCTGTAATTAATTTTAATACTAACCTCACCGTTGCAGAAAAACCAAATGTCTATTCCGTGCCACAGCTGAGCTCTAAAGATTATGTGGATGTTGAAAAATATCTTTTTAATAATGGCGAATATGATGTTTTTCTAGATTATGTACCTTATTATGTACAGTCTCCAGTAGTAGATATATTGGATAAGGAAAAAAACGGGATAATAAGCCATGATAATGCCGCAGCTGCTTTATCGGCTATATCTAGTTATGATAATAGAAGTGACTATTCAAGGTATTTTTTAAGGAATGCCATTAATCAGCAATATTCTATAAGTATAGCTGGAGGTTCTCAAAATGACCAATATTATGTATCTGGTGGTTTTGACCGGAATCTTGATGCTAAAGTGCCGAATAGTTATAATAGATATACCGTTAATGCCAGGAATATGTATAAGCTATTTCAGCAAAAGTTGGAATTCTCTACAGATATACTTTTTACAAAAAGCGTTAGTAAATCAAATCCAAATACTTATTTACCCGTGTATCCATACGAAAAATTTGTGGATGATAAAGGAAATGCCTTATCTATAATAAGAGATTTCAGGCAGGCTAGTAAAGACGCTTTAACCAACAATAATTTTCTAGATTGGAACTATTATCCTTTAAATGAACGGAATTATAAGGGAGTTACAAACGATTTAACAGGATACAGAATAAATTTAGGGATAAATTATAAAATTTACCGGGATATATTAAGTCTATCAATCCATTACCAATATGAACAAGGTAATATCAACCAATCAATCTTAAAGGATCTCTCAACGTATTCTACCCGTTTGTTAATTAATCAGTTTACTGAGTTGCCTAGCTCTGGAGTAATAACTTACCCTGTCCCATTAGGGGCAGTGCTTACCCAGTCGATTACCAATAGCAAGAATAATACTGGGAGAGCCCAATTAAGTTACCGTCAGATTTTTTCCGGGGGAAAACATGAAATTAATGCGATTGGTGGAGTCGAAATAAAGGATAATAATACTTTTCAGATGAGTAACATTTTGTATGGATATAATCAGGATAATGCTACTTCTGTTCCAGTTGATTATTTTACCGATTTTCCCAAACAGATTGGAGGTACAGGGAGGATTACAAACTATTATGGTCAGCAGGGGTCTATTGATAGATTTTTCTCATATTATTTGAACGCTAGTTATGTATTTAGATCCAAGTACACTTTTTCTATCAGTGGCAGGAGAGATGAAAGTAATTTATTTGGTGTTGATGCTGAAATGAAAGGTATTCCTTTATATTCATTAGGCGGAAGTTGGGAGATTAGTAAGGAGAAGTTTTATCAAGTTAGTTTCTTGCCATACTTACGTATGCGATTAACAGATGGTTACAATGGAAATTTAAATAAGAGCTTATCCGCATATACAACGTCAGCGGTTATCGGCTTAAATAGTTATAATTCAACACAACAACAAATAGTCAACCCACCTAATCCAATGCTTAGATGGGAGAAAGTTAATGTAGTTAATGCAGCAGTTGATTTTTCTTCCGCTCAAAGCCGTATTTCGGGAAGTGTGGAGTACTATATTAAAAATGCTAAGGACTTAATAGGAAAGAGTCCACTAGCTCCACAAGTAGGCATCGTACAATTTACAGGAAATACAGCTAATATGAAGACTAAAGGATTGGATCTAACCTTGAATACCATTAATATTCGTGGCTCGTTTCAATGGACGAGTAATTTTCTTTTATCCTTTGTAAAAGATAAAATAACTGATTATAAGTATCAAGTTGGAGTTAACAGTTATTATGTACAGCAAAATTATTCAAACCCAATTGTAGGAAAACCCCACTCTGCAATTTTCAGTTATCCTTGGGCCGGATTAGATAGTGCAGGAAACCCACAAGGTATTCTTAATGGTAAAGTTAGTGAGGATTATAGCGGAATAACCAATTCAACAAATATTAATAATCTGGTTTACAAAGGAACCAGCGCGCCAACTTTTTTTGGTGGTCTTCGAAACAATTTTAACTATCATAATTTTGATCTCTCTTTTAATATCACCTATAAGCTTGGATATTATTTCCGTAGAGGTTCTTATACATTGAGCGCTGGTACATATCAACAGGCAGACTACGATAAACGGTGGCAAAAGCCAGGTGATGAGTTTAAAACCATTGTTCCATCACTAATCTATCCATATAATGTGCAAAGAGATATTTTCTACACCTACTCAGAAGCATTAATTGAAAATGCTTCACATATTAGGTTACAGGATGTACAGATTGGTTATACATTCATGAAAAAGCATGACAAAACATTTTTCAAAACCTTAAGAATTTATGCTTATGTAAACAACCTTGGAATTCTGTGGAGAGCAAATCATCTAAGGTTAGATCCAGATGTTGTTGGAGGAGGATATTATGATATTCCAAGTCCTAAGGCATATTCAGTAGGAATAAACCTCAATCTATAACTTTAATTATAATACGATGAACAAGAATAATAACTTGATATTTTGCCTATGGCTACTTTTGTTTGTGTCATGTACCAAAAGTGATTTTTTATCAAAGAAACCTAATACCTCTATTACAATTCCTTCGAGTGTATCTGATATGATGCAATTGCTTGATAATCAGAATGTAATGGCTTATAATAGTCCAGCAGCGGGCTTTTTATCCGCTGATGAATATTATTATCCTACTAAGGCTTCTTATGATGCTTCACGAACTAAAACGGAGAAAAATTTGTACATATGGAACCGTGATATCTATGAGGGAGAAAATAACATCCCCGATTGGAACCAGCCATACAGCGCAATTCTATATGCAAATGTGGTTTTAGAGTCGTGGGATAAACTTTCTCAAGTAGAAAAAGATAGTGAAAATGGGCGTTTTGTGAAAGCATGGGCACTATTCGACCGGGCTTTTAATTATCATAACCTTGTACAAACTTTTTCTGCTGTATATGATAAATCGACTGCAAATACAGATCTTGGCGTTCCGCTCAAGCTTACCGCCAATGTAAATGAAATTAAACAACGGGCAACTCTGGATCAGTGTTACTCGCAAATAATTGATGATTTGACCAATGCAGTTAATCTTTTTACAATTACAATATCAAGTGGTAAGCTAAATCGTCCATCTAAATCATCTGCTTATGCTCTTTTATCAAGAGTATATTTATATATGCGAGATTATAAAAAAGCAGGCGAGTATGCGGACAGTACACTGAATTTATATAATAAATTAATAGATTACAATACATTAGATGTAAATTCAGATATCCCTTTTACACTTGATAATCCAGAGATTTTATTTTACAATATTTCTAACTTGGTCTACATCGAAATGGTGGTAAATTATGGTTCAACAATTATGGATACAACCTTAGTGAACTTTTTTTCTAGCGACGATCTTAGAGGACAGGTTTTCTTTAAAGTTAACAAGGGGGACTATTTAATGAAAGTTGGATATAATGCAATTGGAGGGTATCCGTTTACTGGTTTAGCTATAGATGAGGTTTATTTAACCAAAGCAGAATGTGAAGCACGTGTAGGAAATATGGAAGATGCTAAAAATACTTTAAATACTTTATTAATTAATAGGTACAAAATTGGAACATACATGCCCTTTGATTCAAACGTAAAAGATGAGGTATTAAATAAAATTCTGTTAGAAAGGCGGAAAGAACTTGTGTGGAGAGGGATCAGATGGCAAGATATTAGAAGGCTAAATAAAGAAGGCGCGAATATTATTCTAAAAAGACAAGTTGGTGATGCTAGCTATATTTTAGCACCCAATGACCCCAAATATATTATGCCTATCCCAGATGATGAGATATCATTAAGCCATATTCAACAAAACATGAGATAGTGTTGTTAGGGCAATAAGTAATATTGATATTCTTATAATGTTTATAAGATGGTTATAAAAACACAATGGTAGATGTATTTTATTATTTACGATTCATAACATTAATTATAAATATAATAAATTAATAAAGAAATATGAAATTAGTAAATTTTGGAGTGTTATTGTTTTTAATGCAATGCTACATGTTAATAAAGGCGAGTGGGGCAGATATTACATTTATAGGAAATATTAAAGATGATAAATTGCTAGGAGGAACGATGAGGGTTGAATATTATCGACATTATTCTTTTAGAGGTGTATGGCCGGCAGATACGGTTTTTATTGTAAAAATTAACAACAGGAAATTTACGCTAAGAGTAAATCAACCAGAAAAATATGGATACTTTAGAATTATAATGGAAAAGCCTTATGGAGAAAATGTGAACGGGCGAACTCTACTTATTGGTGCTGGGGATGAAGCTAATTTTATTCTTGAAGATGAAAGAATAAAGTATATAGGAAAGGACTCTTCGAAATTCAATTGTCAAATGAGAATTCAATTTTCAGATGTAACATTTTCTGACCTGTCTAATATGAGTAGGGATTCTAACTATTTTAGATGTCTAATGATGCCATTTAATGAAAGGAGAAATAATGAATTGAAAATTATAGATTCGTACAGTAATGTTATTTCCCGTGAAGAACTTAATATCTTGAGATTAAACGTTAAGTTTGAATACTATATTAGTACATTAGGCTACTTAACAGATTTCCTAACAAGTAAGGATAGTGTAAAGAAACGAAATGCATATCCATTTACTAAAAGGTATATTGACGAAATTTATAGTTCCTATTCTGCTGAGAGTGATGTGTTAAATTCATCAAATTATTATGATCTTGAGTATGATATAATGAAAACAAAAATCTTATTGAAAGATTCAATGAATGTAGATGAAAGTGCGTGGGTTTTTCATAATTTCTTTAATGAAATATGTAAAGATTATAAAGGGGTATTAAGAGATAGGCTGCTTCTTACTAGCCTGACGTCTTTTAACAGCAGAGATGCTAATAGAAGTCAATATAATGATATGATATTAAATATAGTAAATGACCCCTTTGTAAAGAATATAATATCTCGGCAACTTAGTAAGACTATTAAGGGCGTACCGGCATTTGATTTTAAACTGAAAGATACTATGGGAAACTTTGTTAAGCTCTCTGATTTTAGGGGAAAGGTGGTTGTTGTAGATTATTATTTTACAGGTTGTACTGGATGTGCTGCTTTGACCGTAGCTATGAAGCCTATAATAGAAAAGCTAAAAAATAATTCTAAACTGGTATTTCTCTCTATAGATATTGATAAAAGTGTTGAACAATTTAAAAAAGCAGTAAGAAGTGGAGTATATACGCATGCTTCCGGGGTTAATTTATATACAAATGGGGAAGGGGAAAATCATGAGTTGATTAGTTATTATTCTATTCAAGGGTATCCACTTCAAATGATTATAGATAAGGATGGAAATATTTTTGATGGAGATCCACCTATACCGAATGTTTATAAACCTGAGACACTTTCACAACTATTAAGAGTAATTGATTCTGCATTAAATTAGTCAATACTTATTAGATAAGAAAAATATGAGGGTCTTGTAAAATGAGGTGCTCTTTTTCATTCTGATAATTCAGGTTCGTTTACTTATACTAGAACTATAAAAACAAAGGCTGCATATATGCAACCTTTGTTTTTATTCAATTGGAAAGAACTTTAGTTATTTAACATAAATTCTAGCGTCGCCTTTAGGAACGGCAATAACTGCAGTTAATTGGTGTTTGGTAACTGTAGTTGGCAGGCTTGCAGTTGTTGTATAAGCACATGAATTGGCATCAGCAATTGAGCATTTAATAGCGTTATACGGAGTTGTCAGTCTTGTATAAAGTGAATTACCTTTGTTAACATAGGTAACTGCAGCGCGAAGGCTACCAGCGTAAGCAGAAGCTAAACCAACAAATGCAGCAGCTGCCATAACAGCAAATTTCAAAGCTTTCATTTTTTTTGTTTTTGAAGTTAAGAATAATTGTTATTGTTTGTTACTTGCAAGTAATATTTTTAGAGGCAGCATTTTGTAAAATGCATATCCAATTTTTTATATATCACGGTAAATCAAGCCGATAATTTATATGATTGATTTACGTTTTCAACTTTGTGTATTTGTTTATTTAACCAGATTGACAAAATGTTAATGAAAATGAAAAATACATTAAAAATAAGGTGTTCATACCAGTTCATAGATCTTATTACACCACCACAGCTACAAGGAATCCTACCATAATAGTTTAACTGAATTAAAGATATATACCCAGTGAACAGAATTAATAATACTAATGATAGATTCAGTCCAATTTTCCGGTATTTAGGAATTGCCAATAGGATAACTACTAGATATTCTGAAGTTGGTACCGCGTATATTAGAAATTGTTGAAACCAGGGTAACAAAGGTTGGGCTTTCATCGCTAAAATATACTCCTGTACTTTTAATAATTTACTAGTTGGGGTATATACAAAAAGTATAACTATGGAAGATATGAGAAGTTCAAGTATTATCTTTTTAATTTTCATTTTCAAAAGCAAGTTTGAGATTTATGAAACATGTTTATTGCTGGATTTAATCAAATGAATAGAATTATGAATTGTCGATTCTATTTTCTTGATACTCGGTCTTAATTTAGGATCTTCATCCAAGCACTCAATAATTAGATTTACGATAGTGCAGTCTTTGCATATTCCATTCAGAAAATTTGACAAGGCAGCCATATCCTTGGATATAATTTTCGATGGGTGAATAAACGTAAGAATAAATACCAGTAATGCACCTAATGAGTAAATGTCAGATTCAAAGCAGGGGTCCTCTGAGTTTTCTTGCTCTGGCGCCATGTATCCAAACGTTCCCAAAACATAGGGTGGGTTTGGTTCATTAGTTGATATTTTATAGGATAATTCAAAATCTATTATATTAACTATGCCTTTGTCATCAACAATGAAGTTACCGTCCTGGATATCTCTATGTACATATCCTAAGTCATGAATTTTTTGGATGATATTCAAGATTTGAAGGAAATAATCTAATACCTTTATTTTTATTTCGTCGGCGGTATTATCCCAAGTTGTATCCTTTTTTAAGTCTGATATTACATCAAAGAAGAATTTTCCATCTATGTAGTCAATAACGATGTAAAAGTTTTCTTCTTGTACAAATTCATCAAGGTATTTGGCCGTAGGTATTTGGCTACCTATATCTAATAATACTTTACGTTGCCATATGAACCTATCTTTTATATCTCTCCCAAACTCATCCTCAATAGTTCCGTATCTCCCCTCTTTAACAACTACAGGCTTAAAAGCGAATTTTTTAAAACTATAAGCTAAGAATATTTCTCCCTTTGGACCAGGCCTCAACAGTTTCATTTTAAGATAATATTTACCATACATTTTCCTATTTTTCTTAGTAGGATTATATTCTTTAAAAGGAATTAATTTTTTATGTGGTAAATAGAAATCTATCTGCTTTTCATTTACGTTAGGTCCATTAATAATTTTTTCTGTTGAATAGAATGTGTAAATATTTTTATCCAAACGAAATGCATTTGGTACCGCAGCTCCTAAATAATTTTGTGTATAAGGAATTATTCTCTTTAGCAATTTATCTACTTGCTCAATGCTATTTGTATGAATACTTATAAATTTTCCAACTTCATCGAAATCAATACCGCCTGAATTCAATTCGTAACATCTTTTATCGTCTTTTACTAAACGAAAAGGTATGTTTAGTTCTTTTAGTATAGGTAAAATGATTGATATAATTTTTATAGATTTCTTTACTGTTGCGCTAACATATATGGTCCAATTATTATTAAAATTTGGATTCCCACAATAATACCAATGATCATCTTCTGAATATTCAAACTCATATTTATCAAGAATGGATATATATGAATAGAGTATATTTTTATTAGGAGTGATTACTTTTGAATTCATTTTTTTTGTTTCTTTGGTAACTATGTGAGTTATCGGTTGTGTTTTATGATTATTTGAGAATAGAATATTTTTGTGGCGTAGCATTCCACAGTTGTATCCGATATTTTATCTCTTATCTATAATATATTGATGCTTGATTTAATGAGACATATCTGTTGGGCATAGAAATGTTGTTTCTATGTCGCATCAACCTAGCTTATTTTAGAACTGAGTAAAGGATAGTTATTCAGTTATCGTTTCAAATGTCGTAACTCCGATTTTTTATTTAATGGCAATATCATTTTGGTCATCTGAGAATTATTCTGTGGGTTAATTCCGTTCAATGATGTAAAATTAATTAGAGGTACTGTTGTAGTTTTTCAGTGATTGTTAAACTAAGAAAATTTAACATTGAAAATATTTAACTCTTTTTAATTCAATGAAGAATATTTATTTTGGAGGTATAGTTGTTGTAATCATATTTTATATTTCATTTGTTAGCGTTAAGCATTTGTGAATAATGATAAGAATATAAACGGTTGCAGTAATAAGCTATAGCTTTAGATTTTTAAGTTAGTTTGATGTTGACCTGATTGTATAGGCTCCTGTATGCCTATACAATCATATATAAGTCTGTAGAAGAACATTGAAAGTGAATTATCGTTGTATAAGTGTACTACATATACCTTACCTGTTATAAAGTGAAGTGGATAACTATTCGATATTATATAATTAATAAGCGTGCATCAATTTGATTTTTAAATCCATAAAACTAATAAAATGAAATCTCTGAAATTTTTATTTATGGCTGCTGCTACATTTATTGGTATTTCATCAGCATATTCAGAAAACTCTCGAGCTACGTACACTTATGTAAATATCGGTGCTGATCGATATACGTTATTGACAGATATTTATAATTCCGCAAGATGTATTACGGTTGATACAACTCATCCGTGTGCTTATAATATATCCCAAACGACTTTTGGGTCATGGGCAACAAAGCATATGCTAACAACTGCTGGCGCTGTACCTAAAGGATATGATAGGATATATGTCTTCTTCTAAAAGGGAATTATTTATTGTTTATATGTCCATTAACTATTGCCTATAAACGAAAGTTATTAAGATAGAGTGAGCTACTTCTATAAATTGGTTAGGGAGGTTATGATTAATAAGTGTTGGGACTTTTGAAGAGGATATGACTGTATTTGCAGACGATTGATAGAGCTAATTCTGCTGATACAATCATATCCCTTTGTATGGTTTATGTATATCTCATATGTACCCGTTTAAATATGTCAATGGGCAGTAGCGCACATCTATTTCGGATATATCGTGAGTTCCTCACGAGGGTATTCACCGGTTTGGAATTATAAATATGGAATGAAAGAAATAATATGCCGGTTTTAATTGTACAAAATTCCTCAAAGAATTTACTTGGACAAATAATATGACTTCTTATTGGGAATTGATAAGTACAGTGATATATTTTGCCCAAGTCTCAATGTTCTAAACGTGCAAATTACATTGCTCAACTTTTCGGAAATTTCTTATTAGGATATGTGTGATCCCGTTTAATCCTGTCTGTAAGAACAATCATTCGGTCTCAAATTTTGATTTTTCGGCAAGTAGCACTAAAAAGGTAAATATAATGATCATCGGGCCTATTTGATGCTTAAATACGATTGGTGAAGCCAATATGCTAAATATTGCATTGGCGGTTACCATCACTGCTACAATTACACATGAGATATTGAAATTTCTTTTTTCCTTTATATACTCTTTCTTGTATATCCAACGAAGTAGTAGGATAAATAAAGCAATATTGAGCAATCCAAATAAAGAAGGGAAGAAGTAAAACAAGGTTTTTTGAAATGTAGGAAAAATGATATGAACTTTATTATTAGGATAGTTAAACCAGGCAGCAGCGATAGGAGATACTTCTTGTGATCTTGGATTATATGTTTCTAGTTCTTCTATAGGAGGTATGAAATAGTTGATAGTGTTTGGAATAATAAAATACTGGGTATAAGGGAGAGGGTTTTGCTTGATTAGAAATTGACCATATTTTGAGAATGTAGGAGAAACAGCACTCCATAATTGAACTTCCCCTATGCTATCTATTTGTTTTCCTAAGGTAACTGATTGATATTTTTTTAACGGACCTTCTACTTCTTTCAGATAGATAGATCCGTCAGCTGGTGACCTCTTCTTAAATATATTTGGTAAATGAGCGAAGTAGTCTACCACATAGCGATGGATCATTTGGCAATCTCCTGGTGGTTCATCGATGGTGTTAAGGTGTGGAAACATATAAAGTGCATTATTAGCTATTTGCCATCCACGAAAAACGGAAAATTGTTTTTTACCAGTAATTTCATATGTTTTTTTAATGGTAAACTGAACAAAAAGACATAATAGTAATAATGGAAATAAAACTCCGATGGCTTTGACCCATATTTTTTGTTTGGAGATAATGATGGTTAATATGCTTACCAAAGGAAAGTACATAGCATTATAGCTTATTGAAAATGTTATTAAAATGGTGATAGCATGGATAAGGTAAATCCAAAGTGAGGGTCTGTTTAAAACCCAGATAATTTGTGCGAACCAAATTAGTGACAGTGAAAGAAATATAGCATCACTTGAAATATAATTGCTTAGGTACAATGAAACAGGGTTAAATAGAAGAGCATAAAAAATTCCTTTTATTGCTTTATTACTTGGCTGGTAAAAATAACTGATAGTAACTAGAAGGAAGAATTGTGTAAGTTGAATCAGGATATGTTGCGTTACAAAGACCAACATATCAGAGTGGCCAAAATGATGTATAAATGCTAAAAATTTAGAATATCCAATCGGCAATATATTTACGTCAAGTTTTTGTAATGCAGCAGCTATATAACTATAGCTATCCGAAGAATAGTCTGCAAATGGGTAAAATAACTTAAAAACTAAAAGTTGGATAATTATACATACAATTCCAATAATTGTAAAGCGAGAAAAATTTTCCGAGAAATGATGCCGAAATGTTTGTGAGGTAGTTAGCATAGAAAATGAATTATATTTAATAATATGAAATTATGCTATGCTGTAGTTGTCCATTTTAGTTTTTTATCTCCCTCAAAGGATAATTTAAAATATATTTTTGATTGGAGAATATTAATTCATAGGATCGTTCCCCGCACCCATTGTACAATCTGGTTATATATCTTCTTTGTGATTTTTATAAGTGGCACTCGACTGAACTAATTACTGCAATACTATTGCATAGAACTGTTATAGATTAAGCGGGATTATCCGATTATGAAACTTGTGCCATCTTTATTAGTCTTTCTGCTGTTGCCATTTTTAGGAGTTGCCCAAGGAGGTAGAATTTACGGTAGCGTATTAGATTCACTTACCAGGAAACCCTTGTATGGTGTTTCATTAAGTTTATTATATGGAACCGATTCATCAAATACGGGGAATATGGTTCTTTCATCAGCTGATGGAACCTTTCTCTTTTCAAACATTAAGAAAGGATACTATAATATTTACTTAAGCTATATAGGTTATCATGCTTTTATAACAGAGAGAATAAAAGTTGATACTACCATATACCTTGTTAAGGATATTCTATTATCCCCCAAAGGTATTAATCTATCTCAGATTGAAATTATTGGAACAAAATCAGCTATTGCTATTAAAAAAGATACTATAGAATTTGATGCGGGAATGTTCAAGGTTCAAGAGACTGCTTCGTTGGAAACGCTTCTTAAAAGAATTCCCGGAGCTGAAATTACGTCAGATGGAAGCATTAAGATAAATGGTGAAGTGGTGAAAAATATTATGGTTGACGGACATGCTTTTTTTGGTACGAATACGAAAATTAGTACACAGAATTTATTATCAGGAATTATTGATAAGATTCAAATTATTGATAGGGTTCCTGAAAATTCAGATCAGCCAGGAGGCATTAATGAAAAGTCTGAGAAAGTAATCAATATTACAATTAAGAAGGATCATTACAAGCGTATCAATGGGTTATTAGGATTAGGTGGAGGTACAGAGAGCACCTTTGCTGCCAAAGCGAGCTTGAACAGATTTACGGAAGGACAACAGGTTGCTGTAATTGGAAATTCAAATAATATAAATGGATTTATGGATAATATGGATGGAAGTGGGGTGGATGGGAAATCATTAGTAACAAATGCAGGAACAAACTTTAGCCAAAATATAAATAATAAAGTGGCGTTTTCAGGTAGCTATTTGTTTAATCAAGGTCGTACTTCAGTTAACTCTATTTTATCACGCCAAAACCTATTGGAAGATTCAATATTTTATAATAAATCTCAAAATTCGGGTAATCGCAATACGATGGCTCACGCGATTGATCTTAACCTCATTATTAATATTGATTCATTATCTACATTGAAAGTAAATGGAGGAGGGAATATTGCTACAAGTAACAATAACGCTTCATCAGATTACTCATCATTTGCCGAAAATTATATACCGACCAACGTTGGGAAATCTTTTCAAAGATCACAATCACAGAACGACATATTTTCATTAATACTATCTTATCAGCGAAAATTCTCAACAAAAGGCCAAACGATTCAAACAAAATTTTCTTTTAAAAATTCCATTAATAATGGGAATAGCAGTGATTATGCCACAACAACTTATAATAATTCTTCTGGTTTAAGTACAATTGATACACTTAATCAAATAACTGCAGATATTGGGATAGAAAAAAATTATCAGCTATCTATATACTATGAGCAACCGATTTTTAATTCTTGGCTACTTGGGTTATCTAATAATCTAATATTCATTAGTAATTCAGTTGACAAAAAGGTATATGGAAATAATTTAATTAAAACAGATATTGATAATTTGGTTGATTCCTTAAGTGGAAAGATAATTAATAACCAGATTACTAATATTAGTAGTATGTATATTAGGAATAAGCTTGGGAAACTCGACTATAACATAGGGTTAAATTTAGTATCGTACATGCAATATGGAGGTTTAAACGGTGCCGCCATGGGTTTGCAAAATAAAGCGATAAAAATAAATCCTGAATTTTCACTATCCTATCTTTTAAATGCTACGAAAAGTCTGAATATATTTTATGGGAGTAAAATACAATCTCCAAATGCAAATATGCTGAATACTATTCAGGAAGTAATTTCTCCTACTATGGTTGCTGTTGGAGATCCTTCATTGAGGCCGGTTAGAAATGAAACGTTAAAGCTGTCTTTTAGATACATTGCACCTAACAGAGTAAGTTCATTGTTCTTAAACTCGGTCACCAATATACTCCATGATAATATTATATCTGCCACATCAATAGACACCCTGGGACGTTTTTTTGTTAAACCTGTTAACATTAAAAGCGGATTTTTCTCCACTTCAACAAGTGCATCCTATAGCATGCCATTGAGTAAAAAAGGGCCTACTTTAAGTTTATCTACGTCATTAAATTATAAGAAGGGAGTGAGTTTAACTAACGAAAACTTAATCAATATAAAATATTATATATTGTCTCAAGGTGTAATTGTACATTATGCGTATAAAAGTGTATTTGATATTTCACTTTATGGACATGCCAATTATAATATGATTAAGTACTCGAATCAAGCAAACAGTCTTACTAAATTTGGTGATTATTCCATGTTGGGAGATTTAACTTTCAATTTGCCATTTCGCGTTAGTGTAGGTGGACACTTTAGTTATTTGCTTAACAATGGTAGAGGAGATACCTATAATACAAACAATTTGATCTTAAATCCGCAGATTAGTAAGCAACTGTTTCGTAATTCACGGGGTTTAATAAAATTTCAAGCTTTTGATTTATTAGGAGTTAATAATTCAAATAAAAGAGTGATAGAAAGCAATTATATTGAAGATAGTATGACTAATGTATTAGAAAGATTCTATTTGATCAGTTTTACTTATTTTCTGAAATAATCTGAGCTTGTACCCAGAAATGATTGCAGTGTATCATTTTACCTGGAGGATTGGCTGCTTTTAGATTGCCATGTCGAAATTAGCAGAGTTAGTTTGTGGGAGGCCATTTAGCGGGTCTTATTTTTCTTTTAGAGAGAAGAAAAATTCCTGTACATCTGTTGTCCATAATACTGGTTGTTCAAAGGCGGCAAAATGCCCACCCGCTTCCATGGTAGTGAAGCGTTGCAGGTTTACCCGCCTGGCCGCCCAATCGCGGGGAGGTAGCACGGTGTCTTTGGGGAATAGGGCTACTGCAGTTGGTGCAGCTACCCGCTGAGGTGCAGTAAGGTTACTGGTATGGGCAAACAATGCCCGCATGTTTTCTGCATAGGTGTGTATAGATGGGTTAATGGTTTGGGTAACCCAATAAATCATAATATGGGTAAGTAATTCATCTTTGGTGAAACTGTTTTCAATATTTCCTTTGTTATCACTCCAGGTATAAAATTTTTCCAGCATCCAGGAGGCAAGGCCTACGGGTGAATCGTTGAGCGCATAACCCAGGGTTTGGGGTTTGGTAGATTGCACAATGTTGTAACCTCCTTCAGTGAATTCCCAGTGCAGGCAGGCTTGTACAAATGCTTTCTCGGATGTACTTAAAGAAGATTCGTCTTCGATTCCTGTGGGATAGCCAACATCAGTGAGGTGCAGGCCTTTTACGGCACTGGGGTATTTATTGGCCAGCGCCATGGTAACGGCTGTACCCAGGTCGCCACCAGCGGCATAAAATGTTTGATAGCCTAGTATGTCTGTCATCAGCTGGTACCAAATGTCGGCCGTTTTTTCGGCTGCCAGTGCCTGATGTCCGGAAAAACCAAAACCAGGTAAAGAAGGCACTATTACATCGAAGCTTTGTTCAAAATTTAATCCGTATGCGGCAGGGTCAGACAACATGGGCACCACCTTGGCAAAGCGGTAAAAGCTATCGGGCCATCCATGGGTAAGAATGAGGGGCTTGGGTTGATTGCCTTTTCCTTTGGCATATATGAAGTGTATTTCCTGCCCGTTGATATTTACTTTATACTGTGGTAATTGATTGAGGGCTGTCTCATTGGCACGCCAGTTATATTCGTCCTGCCAATACTGTACAAGTGCATGTAAGTAATCCGGGTCTGTACCATAGCTCCAATCCGGGTCTGCAGGGGCATCGGGCCAGCGGGTAAGGGTTAGCCTAGCCAGCAGGTCGTCCAGCATGGCCTGGTCTATATTGATCCTGAAGGGCGTTATCGTTTTCATGTTTTTGGGGCGTTATCTGAAATAAAAACGTTTACGGCCCCGGTTTAGTTTCATATTTTATTGCCGGCGTACGCGTAGTAACCATTTTTTAATTTTCAGGTATTTGTTACCGTTTTAAATAATCGCTGTTACTGAATGGATATAATAAAACAGCAGCGGGGCACATTGGCCCCGCTGCTGTTTTATTTTAACTAGCCGGAAAACTAAAATCCGGGATTGTTAGGTAAAAGATTGGGATTTACGTCGATTTCAAGCTTAGGCACGGGGAACAGTAGGTTCTTTTGTGCGAAAGTAGCGTTGTACACTGTAGTATGACCTACAAAGTCGTCCCAGTTGCCGGTAATATCATTATGTACTTTGCGGGTACGGATCATATCGAACCACATCTTGTTTTCGAAGCAGAGTTCAAAATAGCGTTCCAACCATACTTCGTGCTCAAAATCAGTTTGGGAAATGCCATCAGGGATCGGCCCCAGATTAGCCCTTTGGCGGATAAGATTTACATAGTTTTTTGCATCTGCATTAGGAGCGCCTTCTGCGCGGTTAGAAGCTTCGGCATACAGCAAGTATACATCTGCCAGGCGGTATAAAGTATAGTTCAGATCAGATTTGGCCGTGCTTACCACAGCGGTAGAATCGAAGTACTTATATATATAAGGACCTCTGAATACAACCGTATCCGGGCTGTTGAGCTTTTTATACTTTGTATAGAAGAACTGCCTTTCCTGTATCCGTTTATCGCCTGGAGCAAAGGACGCGATGAATTGGGGAGTGGGGTATACCGATCCATACTCATCCGCATACTGGGAGATACCGGAAAAATTGGGAATTAGCAGGGGGGTGAGTGGATTGGGAGAAGGTACAGATGCCGCATATTGTACCTGGAAAATGAACTCTCCGCCGTTCTTGTTCTGCGGGTTGTTCATATCAGTATAGTTCTGGAAAAGCGAGTAGGAGCCACTAGTGATCACGGCTTTAGAAGCCGCTGCAGAAAGGGCGTAATATTGTGAACCTCCGTTGATGGCGGCCCCTGCGTAGGTGAGGTATACGTCTGCCAGCAGGGAT
Organism: Chitinophaga sp. 30R24; assembly: GCF_049056765.1. Lineage (NCBI taxonomy): Bacteria > Pseudomonadati > Bacteroidota > Chitinophagia > Chitinophagales > Chitinophagaceae > Chitinophaga > Chitinophaga sp. 30R24. Next base: position 136,420 of record NZ_JBJGXX010000007.1, on the reverse strand, counting down.
TGTACAAAGCCCATCGATACTTTACCGGTATTATCAGCCCAGGGCAGGGTAGATTGTGCCGCGGTGGTCAGGTCTGGAATGATAATGCTGTCGTAGATCTTTTTGGCGTCTGTGCGCGAAAGATTCAGGTTAAGATTGGTGGGCACTTGAGTAACCATGGGTACGGCGCCGTACATTCTTACTAAATGAAAATAGAACAGCGCGCGCAGGGTATGGGCTTCTGCCAGCATATTGGCTTTGTCTGCGTCTGTAATAGCATTGATCCGGGGAATGTTTTCCAGGGCTAAATTACAGGAACCTACGCCCAGGTACAGTTGCCTCCACCAGGTATCGAAGTAGAAAGAGGTATAATTGTAATTAAGGTTCTGGAAGTTGATAAACCCTGTTTGGCCCAGATCGCTATTGGCCTTGCCTGTCAGGAATTCCATGAGGTTGTATACATTACCGCCATAAGAACCATCCTGGCTGGCCAGAAATCCCTGCAGGTATTGATAGGCGCCGTTGGCATATGCCCGGGCGGCCTTTGCGCTGGAGAGGTTAGCGTCAGGAGAAATAAAATTCGTGGGTGTGGTTTCCAGGAACTTTTTACAGGAGCAGCTCAGCAGCACCAGTATAGCTATGATAATATTTTTGCTCGTTTTCATTTTCAGTTTTTTTAATTCACAAAGAAGAGATCACGTTAGCAAACGGCTAGAAATTGAGGTTTACCCCTAAGTTCCAAACGCGTGGGCGGGGATAGGGGAAGAAGTCAATATTTTGGGAGAAGCCGCTGTTAGCACCGTAGGCAGAGTTAAACGTATCTACTTCCGGATCGTAACCGGTATAATGGGTGATTAGGAAGAGATTTTGTACGCTGAAGTAAACGCGTAAGCGGTTGATATGGGCCCTTCCCATCATTTCTTCCGGGAAAGTATATCCCAGGATGAAGTTTTGGCCACGGATAAACGAACCATCTTCTACCCACCAGGAGTCGAAGTGGGAATCTTGTGTGAATTTATAGCTGCGTACCTGTGCAATGTAAGTGTTCTGGTGCTCAGGCGTCCAGGCATTGAGTACGGTAGCTAAGCTGTTGGCCAGTGTTTGACGGTCTTCTGTAGAGTGTTTGAAAGCTGCGGCAGTGTTCACGCCTTCTACGAAGCGAATGTCGAAAGACAGGTCCCAGTTTTTATATTTGAAAGTAGAGCTGAACGTACCGGTCCATTTCGGATAAGCGCGCCCGATAATGCTGTAATAAGGACTACCATCGGCGTTGTAGATATATTTCCTGTCGCCGGGCAACAGTCCCTGTGTAGCTGCCAGTGCTGCTTCATCGGTGCTATAAGTACCCAGCCTGGTCATGCCATAGAAGGAGCCGATAGGCTGGCCTACACGAAGCACATTGGTTTGGCCCAGGAAGTTAGGACCGGGAAAGATATCTGCGTTACCGTTATTGAGTTTTAGAATTTTGTTTTTGTTGGAGGAAAACAGGAAGTTGGTAGTCCAGCTGAAATTTTTATTAGTGATATTTACCGTTTGCAGTCCAACCTCAAAGCCTCGGTTTCTTACAGAGCCTATGTTCTGGTATACGCTGGAGGTGTACATACCTGCAGACCAGGGAATAGGAGTGGAAAGCAGGAGGTCTTTGGTGGTACGGTTATAGTAATCCGCGTTCAGGCTAATGCGGTTGTCCCATAAGCCCACTTCCACGCCACCATCGAATTGTAGGGAACGTTCCCACTTAAGGGAGGAGTTACCCAGGTAGCCAGGTACGAGGGTTCCTTGGTTGCTCCCGTTTAATACGGTTTGGGTGGCTCTTTCCTGCGCGCGGTCTTGGAACTGGCCGATATCTTGGTTACCGGCTACACCATAACTGGCGCGGATTTTCAGGTTATTCACGGTTTTGCTGCTTTTTAGCCAGTTTTCTTCAGACATGCGCCAGGCAGCGGCCACAGAAGGGAAGAAGGCAAACTGGTTATCTCTACCAAACCTGGAAGAACCATCATACCTGCCTGTGGCGGTAAATAAGTATCTGTCTTTGAGGCTGTAGTTAGCACGCGCATAATAGGAGTTCATCGCCCAGGGGGTGGTGAGCGATTGGGCATCGGAGCGTACGGAGCCTGCCTGCAGATAATTCCACTGGAAGAAGTCATCCAGGAAATTTTGGGTTTCTACCAGGTCTGTTTCGGAATTGTATTTCAGAAAGGAGATACCTACTACTGCGTTCAGGGTATTGTTCCGGTCGAATTGTTTGTTATAGGTGAGGTAGTTTTCTGTTTGCCAATATTTGTTAAAGGCATTGTTGATGCGGGCTACACCTCCCTGGTCCTGTGATAAGTGGGGGAGATCGCCGGCAGAGTAGAAGTCGTTTTTATCGCTTTCCAGGTCAAAGCCAAAGTCTGTTTTAAAGTCCAGGTCTTTGATGATATGGAACAATAAGTATACGTTACCGATAGTATGCATGGTATTATTAAGTGTATACCGGTTATTGGCGATATGCACGGGGTTCGGACCACCTTCCAGGCCAGGGATATCGTTATTGCCGGCCCAGGAGCCGTCGGGATATTTTACCGGAACGATCGGTACCTCTTCTGTTACCATTCTGGGTACGTTGAGGGAGCCGTTAGCATCAGATACCACCCGTTGTCTGCTAGAGACAAAGTTTAATCCACCGCCTACTTTCAACCATTTTTTAACGTCATTGTCCATAGTAAACCGCACGGAATATCTTCTAAACCAGGATTCGATCATTAAACCGTTTTGGTCGAGGTATCCGAGAGACAGGCTATACTGGGATTTTTCGTTACCGCCGGAGAAGTTGAGCTGCTGGCTCGTAGATACAGCGGGTTTATACACTTCCTTTTCCCAATTGGTATTGTAAAGCGGTTTATCGTTTGCATCAAAAAGGAGCGGGAAGTTTTGATGGTTCAGTGCAGCCGGAGGCGTCCAGATACCATGATTGGGGTCGAATTTAGTGTCGTTCTGAAAGGCTAAATTGTAGACTTGTATGAATTGGTCGGAGTTAAGTGTTTTAACGTGCCTGGCCAAGGTGCTTACGTTAACGTCGCCCTGGTAGTTAATTTGAGGAGGACCGGGTTTACCGCGTTTAGTGGTGATCATGATCACACCATTGGCGCCCCTGGAACCATAGATTGCTGTAGAGGAAGCGTCTTTCAGTACTTCCAGGGAAGCGATATCATTGGGGTTGATGGAGTTGCCATCTACGCCTACCACTCCATCCACTACATAGAGTGGGTCTACTACGGAGTTGATGGAACCGATACCACGAATACGTACTTTGGCGGCCTGCCCTGGAGCGCTACTGTTGATACTTACATCCACGCCGGGTACTTTACCTTCCAATGCCTGTGAAACGTTGGGTACGGGAGCATCCATCAGTTTATCCGCTTTCAGGGAGGCGACAGCGCCGGTAACGTCGGTTTTTTTGACAGTTCCATAACCGATTACCACTACATCATTCAGGGTGCTCACCTGTTCAGTGAGACTAACGTTGATGGTTGTTTGGTTTCCTACTGGCACTTCTTTAGTGGTAAATCCGGTAAAGGAGAAAACAAGCACGGCGTTCTGGTTCTCTACCTGTAGCGTATACACGCCGTCTACATTGGAGATGGTACCTCTGGAGGTGCCTTTAATAGCTACTGTTGCATTGGGAATTGCTGTTCCATCTGTTGCATTGGTGACCCTTCCTGTTATTTTGATTTGGGCCATGGCATGCAGGGAGCATAATAGGCATGCAAGCACATAAACTAGAGTTCTTTTCATAACAAGTCTTTAGAAATTATGGAAAATAGCCAGTTGATAGCCAGTTTACAGTTGATAATAGCCGTGGATTCGCGTTGGTAAAGGAAGCACACGGATGACAAAATGATTTCGTATTAATTCATGGTTTTGAGACATTTTTAATCAGAAAGATCCGGTTGATGAATAATAAATAAGCCAATTAAATAATAAATAAGACGCGCTAATTGTTTATTATTTCTACTGATTTATTGCCCAATTTTTCAAAAGAGCGATAGCTTCCAGCAAAACTCCTGCTTCTCCCCTGGAAGTTTCCATAACCTTTAGGAACACCTGTTTGCATATTGTACCATTCGTAGAAGCCATTAGGTGTGATTACCCGGTTCAGCAGGGCTTTCATCCAGGTAAAAGCGCGGGGTATATTTCTACACGGTAGTATCCCACAAATAGCGTTGTGTATTTTCCTGCTTTCATTCTTTGCAAAATCGTTTTATTACTGAGCGTAAAAAAAGGAAGCTGCGGCCGCCGATAACATCCACATATTTTTTACGGCTTGTATCAGGGAGGGTTCCTGGTCTGTTTCCATGGTGTTTTTATCGGCTGCCCATCCAGCTACGATATTGCCATCTTCTCCCTGCATTTTAAAAAAGAGCAATAGCATCTTCCGGATAGTATCTGCCGGAAGTACCTGTAAGGAACCCTTAATGAAGCTATTAAACCACACTTCTCCATAAGAAGTGCCGGCAAACTGGCCAGTTAACAATCTTAACGTGCGCGCCTGTACGGTGTGTAATTTTTTATCGGATAATACAACTTTTGCGAGTTTTATTTGTTGATTCGGCTGGGTACATGTTTTCTTGGGCAAAACAGGAAGCGTGAAACTGGCAATAATGGGAATTATCAAATAGTTTTTCATAATGTGGCCCCGTATTATTATGTACAAACATATAAACATAATTTAATTTTAGCAAGAAAAGTTTCTCACAGATTAGAATAGATAATAAATGATTAGTTATCAACTTAAAGTGTATTTATTTTCTAACTTTATTTAGACTGGATATTGCTATATATGTTTAAATGATTAGATATTATTTTGAATAACGGAAGGGCTAAAATTGTTTTTCTTGCGTTTTTCCAGTTGCTTTGCAAGCATGAATTTGAGTATAGATCATAAGAATCCTTTACCACTTCATATTCAGGCAGAGAACCTGTTGCGTAACATGATCAAGGACCCACAATATGCCAATGGGAAATTTTTACCTAATGAAGTACTGCTAGCAAAACAACTGGCCATCTCCAGGTCTACTTTACGTCATGCTCTAAATAAACTTGTTTACGAAGGTTTACTGTCCAGAAAAAAAGGAGTGGGCACAAAAGTGGCAACACCAGCCATTAGTTCCAAGTCAAAGAATTGGTTGAGTTTCACCCAGGAAATGGCTGCAAGGGGCATTTCCATCAAAAATTACGAGCTGCATGTTACCTGGGTATTACCTGATGAAACAATTGCCAATTTTTTTGATATCAGCCCTACTAAAAAAGTGTTGAAGCTGGAACGGCTGAGAGGAAAGGAGGAAGGCCCCTTTGTATATTTTATTTCCTATTTTCATCCGAGGGTGGGCCTTACCGGGGAGGAAGATTTTAAACGCCCGTTATATGATATTCTGGAAAAAAATTATATGACAATAGCCACGCTGTCTAAAGAGGAAATCAGTGCTAAAACGGCGGATAAATTTATTGCGGGTAAACTGGAATTGGAGCAGGGAAATCCTATCCTTTTCCGGAAGCGTTTTGTGTACGACCAAGGGGAACGGCCCATTGAATATAACCTGGGTTACTACCGGGCAGATAGCTTTGTATATACAGTAGAAAGCCGGCGGGAGTAGTTAACGGGAAGCAGGTGGATTATCAAGTATTGGAAAACCAGCCGTGGTAAAGGGAAGTAAGCAACCAGGATTGCTCAGATTTGGTGAGCTGTTAACAGCTACCTTAAAGCTACAAAGTAAAATATCTTGGCGGGATTAGGAAGGCTTCACTTATTTTTGTTTACATGGTGAATGAAGATTTTTACTTGCAACAGTATCATGCACAGGAAGCGGATACCCGGCTGGTGATGGAGGTAATGTCGATATACCTGTATCCGTTGGAACTGTATACAATTACGGATGCGGTAAATAAAGTGCAGGAAATAAAGGCCCCCCAGGTAGAGCAGATATTGAAACACCTGATTAATACAGGTTGTGCGGTGAGAAATGTAAGTGGTAATTATGCGCTGATACCAGCATTGAGTTTTGCGCTCTTTCCCCTCAATATCACGAAGCCAGCCTATATTGGCGTGCTGGAAAGAACGCGTTTGGCGGTACATGCTTTCTACAGTGTTAGTATACGCTTGCAGGAGCTGCAGCAATTGCTGACGGCCTATTTTACCGGCGACCGCTCTTTGCTGGCATTGCCGGTAAGAAGGTTGGAACTGGACCTGGATGAATACCAGCCTAATTTATGCTATCTTTTATATTATCCGGCTTATGCGGGTTTATTACAGTTCTTCAGCGAAGATAGCCTGCATCGCATGGCCGCTTTTGCATTAGGGTATAATCTCTTAAAAATGCCACCGGTAGCTGAACTGGAAGCATTTCGCCAACAATATGACATAGCTTTTCCAGAATTACCTTTGCTGCAGGGACAACTGGAATGGCCTGCACCAGATGATACGGCAAATGGATGGTATGCACAGGGAGTGGTATGGCTCTACAAGGGACAGCCGGAAAAAGCATTTCTTTGTTTTGAAAAAGGCCTCAAACGGCAAAGGCAGCAAGATAAAAAACACATATTGCCTTTGTCGCCTTTTTTCGCCTTTTACTATGCATTTACATTAGCTGTTTTGCCTGCTGCTCAGGCTAATCCGTTGATCAGCAAAATCACCACGGCATATGAGCGCAAGTCGTTTCCCGGCTTTACACCGGCTGTAGGTTTGCTGTATTTGCATACTGGCCGCAAGGAGAAAGCAGAAAATGCTTTGCTCCTATTGCTGGAGGGGGCGGAAAGCAATCTGCTGAGTTACTTGTCTATATCAGTTTTGCAGTTACTACATCCCAGGAGTAAGCTATTGCGCACATTTGCTGCACAGGCTTCCCGCTTATTGCAATTAAGCAGGGTGCATCACTACCGGTTACTAACCTACGAATATTTATATTTATTTAAGGGAGATGAGTACCAGGGATATGAAAATGATTTCCGGGAAATAGAAAGGATCACCGGATACCCGCCGGTATGCTCGCAATTGGAGCTGGTGCCCGATTGGGAACGCTTGCTGAATACGCTATTGGGAGCAGATCAATATCTTGCAAAAAAAGAAAAGCAGGTGGTTGTTACACGATTGATCTACCTGATAGATCTTGACCATTATAAAATACAACCTGTACAGCAAACATCCCAGGGAAATAATACCTGGAGTGCCGGCAGGAATGTGGCGCTTAAAAAGCTGAAAGAGGGCAAAGCTGAAGGGATGACTAACCAGGACTTCCGTATTGGCGCCACTATACAAAAAGATCACTACTATAATCAGGATGGTGAGTCTTACTCCTTTGCAGGAACGGTATGGGAGGAGATTGCCGGTCACCCATTTTTATTTTCTGCAGATGATCCCACTGTATCTATTGAGGTTGTAAAGGCTCAGCCGGAGTTAAGTGTAAATAGCACCGGTAATGGCTATACGTTTAGCGCCAATGTAGAAGATTATGTAAGCGATACGGTGTTTGTAAGAGAAACTGATACCAGGCTCAAAGTGGTCTCATTGAGTCCTCAGCAGCGCCGGTTGCTGCAAACATTGCAGCAGATACCGGTAGTGCCTGCAGTGGGAAAAGACAAGTTATTGCAGGTATTAAAAAGCATTGGCGCACATCTCACGATTCATGCTGATATGGGAGATATTTCTACCAATGTGGGCAAAAGACCTGGCGACAGCCGTATTGTGGTGCAGTTACTGCCACTGGGGGAAGGGCTAAAAGCCAGTTTTTATGTGAAACCATTTACGCTGGACCCTCCTTACTGCAAGCCTGGCACGGGCGCCCATAATATCATTGGTATCAGCAATGGAGAGCGTTGGCAGGCCGTAAGGAATCTGGAGAAAGAACAAGCGCACCTGAGCACATTATTGAACCTAATCCAGGGTATTATTGCGCAGGATATTACGGATGATACCCTGGTGTTTGAAGAGCCGCTCGATTGCCTGGAGCTGTTAGAAATTATCCGGCTGTATCCAGACATAGTAAGGGCAGAATGGCCGGAGGGCGAACGCTATAAGATCCGGCAACAGGCAGGTTTTCCGCAGTTGCACATTTCTCTGAAAGAAAAAGACCATTGGTTCCAATGTGAAGGTACGCTCAAAGTAGATGAAATGACGGTACTAACACTGAAAGAGTTACTGGATACTTCCTTAACAGTGAAAAAAAGGTTTATTGCCTTGCGATCAGGCGAATACCTGGCTTTAACCAGCGACTTACGCAAACGGTTAAACGAAATGTCGAGCGTTACCAACATAGACCGTGCAGGCGTTAAATTGCCAGTATTTGCAGCTCCGGTGTTGGATGAGTTGTTGGAGCAGGCGGGAAAAGTAACTACTGATGCTGCCTGGAAGGCTTTTGCCCATAAAAGAACAACTGCTATGGAACTGGCCGCACCGGTACCTGTTACATTACAAACGGCGTTGCGCCCATATCAGGAAGAAGGTTTCCGTTGGCTGACGCACCTGGCAGCGTGGGGAGCAGGCGCCTGTTTGGCTGATGATATGGGACTGGGGAAAACCATACAGGCGATTGCCCTACTACTGCACCGCGCTGCAGAAGGAGCGGCGCTGGTAGTATGTCCTGCTTCCCTGGTGGCCAATTGGAGTAATGAAATTAGCCGTTTTGCCCCCTCCCTAAATATTATATCGCTGTATAACGGTCAAAGGCATACGTTGATTAAGCATGCGGGGCCTTTTGATGTGGTAATTGCCACCTATGGCTTGTTACAGGCGGAATCTGATTTATTGGCCACGGTAAAATGGCCTACCGTTGTATTGGATGAAGCGCATACAATTAAGAACTTCCAGACAAAAACCTCTAAAGCCGCAATGTTGTTGCAAGCAAGCTTTAAATTAATGCTAACAGGAACGCCTATACAAAATCATATGGGCGAAATATGGAACCTGTTTCATTTTCTGAACCCGGGTTTGTTAGGTTCCCTGGATCATTTCAATAAGCAGTTTGTGTTTCCGGCAGCGCGTAATCCTGAGAGTACCGTGAAGCTGCATCTTAAAAAACTGATCGCACCTTTTATATTGCGCAGAACTAAAACGGCTGTACTGGATGAGCTGCCGGAAAAAACAGAGATTATTAAACTGGTGAGTTTGTCTCCCGATGAGGCGGCATTTTATGAAGCAGTGCGGCGGCAGGCTTTGGAAAATATCCAAACGCAGGAGGGGAATATAGCCCAGCAGCGTATCCGCGCCCTGGCGGAAATTGGCAGGCTGCGAATGGCTGCCTGTCATCCACAGATGTTGGACCCAGAAATAGATATTCCCTCTTCCAAGCTTGCTGTGTTCCGGGAAATTGTTACAGAGCTGGTCTCCAATCAACATCGTGCTTTGGTATTCAGCCAGTTTGTAAGGCATCTTGATCTTTTGAAAGTAGCGCTGCAACAGATGGCTATCCCCTATCTATACCTCGATGGCAGTACGCCTATATCGCAACGCGATCAACTGGTAAAGGATTTCCAGGCAGGAAAGGGGCAATTGTTCCTTATTAGTCTTAAAGCCGGTGGAATGGGGCTTAATCTCACAGCGGCAGACTATGTGATCCATATGGACCCCTGGTGGAATCCAGCCGTGGAAGAACAGGCTTCAGACCGTGCACACCGCATCGGACAAACGAGGCCGGTAACTATTTACCGCTTGGTGGTGCAGCATACCATAGAAGAAAAGATCATTGCTTTGCATAACAGTAAGCGGGATCTAGCAGATCAGCTGTTGGAGGGCAGCGATCAGGCTGGAAAGCTTAATGCGCAGGAGCTATTGGCCTTAATTGCCAACGATGAAACGTATTAAAACGGAGAGGGACTGATACAGGTCCAGCCACCATCAATGATGAGACTTTGGCCGGTGATGTGCCTGGCCCCATCCGATACCAGGAACAGGGCGGCCTGTGCGATATCGGCGGTATGAGCGGGCCTGCCCATGGGCGTTAGTGCCGACCACGTATGTTCGTAAGCAGGATCTTCCATTGTTCTTTCGGTGAGGGTAGCGCCAGGTGCGATCGTGTTCACCGTAATTTTATAAGCGGAGAGTTCAATAACCAGGCTTCTGGCCAGCATCTCCAGAGCCGCTTTGCTCATGCCGTAGGCGGCAAGGTCTTTATGCGCCTGGTGGCCGGTAACGGAAGACATGAATAATAACGCGCCTCCCTGTGGCTGTTGTTTCATTTGTTGGGTCGCTGCTTGTGCCAGGAAAAAAGTGCCGGTAAGGTTTACTTGCATAACCCGGTTAAAGGCTTCTGGTGTGTAGTGAAAGAAATCGCCGAATAGTGTAATGCCAGCATTGGCGATCACGATATCAAGGTGCCCATATTGGGTAATGGTTGTTTGCACCATCTGCCGGATAAAATTAACGTCGCTGGTATCTCCAGGCAAAGCGATGCAATTACCGCCAGTATGTTGTATCTGTGCTGCTGCGCTATGTGCCAGGGCTTCATTAATATCATTTAAGATAACCATTGTACCTGTTGCTGCCAGCTGCCGGCAGATCTCAAAGCCGATTCCCTGGCCGGCGCCAGTAACGATTGCAGTTTTGCTTCCTTCATTCATAATAATAGTTTTATGCAAAGGGTATTTCAGCTACCTTAATTTTAATGTGAGTCCCGGGTTACTTCACTGCCGGAGTTACCTTTTAAGAATCGTAAGTCGGCACCCAGATGGGCTTGTTCTACCTGTTGTTGATAGAGTTGCACGTAGCCGCGGGGGGCTGCCTGCCAGGTAGGTTGCCATTGTTGTTGCCGGCGGGCTATTTCCTCCAGTGAAAGTTCTGCGTGTAGGCGACGGCGTGGTACATCCAACGTAATCATATCGCCATCGCGTAATAGGGCGAGTGTGCCTCCGGCGGCTGCTTCCGGCGATATGTGCAGCACTACAGTACCAAATCCGGTGCCACTCATACGGCCATCGGATATACGTACCATATCTGTAATGCCTTGTGCCAGCAATTTTGCAGGCAGTCCGAGGTTACCCACTTCGGGCATGCCGGGATAGCCAATGGGGCCTGCGTTCTTCAACACCAACACGCTGTTTTCATCTACTTCCAGTGCAGGATCATCAATTCTTCTTTTATAATCGTCGATGTCTTCAAAAACAACCGCTTTACCTGTATGTTGCATGAGGTGGGTGCTGGCGGCAGAAGGTTTAATAACGGCGCCATTTTCACATATATTTCCTTGCAATACCACAATACCGGAGAGGGTATTAAAAGGAGCATCTATAGTGGTGATCACCTCTTTATTATAGCTGGGTGCGTTGGCGTAGTTGTAGCCAATTGTTTGACCATTAACGGTAAGGCAGTTAGTATGAAGATGACTGAGTAAGGCGTGGATTACAGCTGGTAATCCTCCTGCATAATACAGATCTTCCATAAAAAAGCTGCCGGAAGGCTGCAGGTTGGCGAGCAAGGGAATGCCGGCGGAAAAAGTATCCATGTCTTGTAGACTCAATGGTACGCCTATACGCCCGGCGATGGCTAGCAGGTGGATCACGAAGTTGGTAGATCCGCCGATGGCAGCATTTACCCGGATGGCGTTTTCAAAAGCTTCGCGGGTGAGGATATCAGAGAGCCGCCTGTTTTGGCGGACCATTTGCACAATGGTTACGCCAGACTGTTGCGCCAATACTTTGCGGGCAGTATCAGGTGCAGGGATGGCCGCATTTTGCGGCAGGGAGAGCCCCACCGCTTCTACCATACAAGCCATGGTAGAAGCGGTGCCCATAACGGCGCAATGGCCATCACTACGGCACATGCCCGATTCTGCCAACAGTAGTTCCTCACTGGTCATATGTCCGGCCCTCACCGCTTCACTGAAACGCCAGATATCGCTGGTGCCTATACGTTGTCCGCGATGTTGACCAGTGAGCATAGGACCGCCGGAAACTACGATAGTGGGTAAGTTCACACTGCAAGCGCCCATTACCAGGGCGGGTGTGGTTTTATCGCATCCGCATAGCAGCACTACGCCATCGAGGGGGTTAGCCCGTATAGACTCTTCCACATCCATACTTACCAGGTTGCGGAATAACATGGCGGTAGGCTTCATCAGTGTTTCTCCGAGCGACATTACCGGGAACTCTAGTGGGTAACCGCCGGCTTCTAATATACCGCGCTTTACGGCTTCCGCCAGATCGCGAAAATGACTGTTACAAGGGGTGAGCTCCGACCAGGTATTGCAAATACCAATGATAGGTTTGCCTTCCAGTTCGTAAGCCGGTATACCCTGTTTTTTTAACCATGCCCGGTAAATAAAGCCATCCTTGCCTTCCCGGGCAAACCAACGACTGCTTCTCAATGTGTTTTCATGTGTCATAACGGGAGTGGATATGGTATAATAAGGTACAATTATTTTTTGACTTACAGCAGTTCTGTAATTGATTTCGATTACCAGTTTTTCTTACGTGATAAAACGTTCACCAATAAGAAACACCCAATAAATGAGGAAACTACGGTAAGGCATATATGATGGTAATTATATGGTAGTGACCAGTATGGTTTCACGCTGGAGCATGCCTCAGTACAACCTTTCTTCAGACTGCTATTTAACGGGCAGGGCTTTACCGGATAGAGGAAATTAATGTAGATGATGAAAATAAAAGATAGGGACAAGGCCTGCTCTCAAATGCTGGCCCATGCTTTATTTTAACATAATTTTAAGATAATGAAATCTTAAAATGCTGGAGTTGGTTAGTAGGAGAAATGAGGAAATTATCACTGCTGAAATGGAAATGTTATATGAAAGTCAATCGTTTATCTGTGAATTAATATTGTAGCGTATAAATACGAATGCCTTGGCGTCGTAGCACTGGAGCATTGTTATTTTTCGGTGGTAGTTGCAACTATTTTATAGCGTGTTTTGTTTATCTCTAACGGTGGACTTCACTGCCATAAGATGTAGTGGGCGCTACACTTGCTGGATGATGAGATTATGAAAACCATACCCCAAATATTTGTTTGAGCTGGTGCCCGTTACTCTTTTATACATTTGTTTCGGGGCAGAAGCTATCATTAATGCTAAAAATTCAGGTACATGAAAAAGTTTATTTGTTTGTTGATGGTGCTGGGAGCTGCCTGTCGGTTGTCTGCTCAGTCTGCCCCTGCTGCGGCGGTTGTATTCAATGAAGAAGATCTGATCACAAAGATCTTTGGTAAAGATAAAGAAGCTGTTCTGAGTGACTTGCTTCAATTGTCGCCAATGGAAGAGAAGGCGTTTGAGTCGGCGTTTAACGAATATGAAGATGAGAAGAGGCCTTGGTTAGCTGAACGTATCGCTTTATTGAACATGTACAATGAAGAATTTGCTTCGCTGGACGAACGCAAAATGAATTCGCTGACCCGGCAGATTATTAATAACGATCTTGAATTTGGCCGTTTGCAGATGCGTTATTTTCGTCGGATGAACAAATTGTTGGGAGCTACCAGGGCAGCTAAATTTTTTCAGTTAGATAATTACCTGGAACAATCTACCCGCGTATATTTACAAAATCAGTTGCCTTTTATCAAGGAGCTGGAATCAGACAGGAAGGTATTTACACCTGACGATAAGCCGTTTTCAAGCAGATAGTTGCTTGGTTTATCCTGCTTCCTCAACAAAGTCTTCGCTACGTGGAATAGCCTTGAATTTTTCTAAGAGTTCTGGTGGTAGCACTGCGAGTTTACGTTTACGTATATCTATCCAGGCGCCGTCTACATGTATGGTAGCGGATTTAATGCCATCGCCGCGGAATATTTCATGCCGGATAGACCAGCGGGAGGCATCTGGTCGGCATCTGGTCATTTCACAGCTTACCTGCACTTTATCGTTAGGGCCTATTTCCCGGTGATAGAGCAGTTCTTCCCTGAACAGGATAGGACCCAATTGCAGTTGCACAAAATGTGCGGTGTTGAGGCCAACCTGGTCCAGCATATTTAAGCGCGCCTGGGCGGCGAAATCCGCATAAGCTGAATGCCGGAGGTGCATATTGGCGTCTATTTGAGACCACATAACAGGTCCTTCAAAGCATATGTTCATATTTAAATTTACGAAAAAGCGGGTAATTCAACTGGCGCATATATATCACGAATATCCATTCGTAATGATTAAACGTAAAGAATTTATTTATTATGGGAGCGCCACGGAAGCCGTTATTAAGGAAAATTTTTATAAAAAAAAAGTAAAACAAATTTTTTTAGAATCAATTCCTTTTATACTTTCGCACCCGTTGGAGAGTTGGCAGAGCGGTCGATTGCGGCAGTCTTGAAAACTGTTGACTGTAACAGGTCCCGGGGTTCGAATCCCTGACTCTCCGCTTCAAACGAAAAAACACTGCTTGCAGTGTTTTTTCGTTTTATAATGATACTAGATGGTTGACTCAATTCTCATTGCCACTTATTTCTTAAATTCATTCCTGTCTTAAACAATTTCTTTCCATTTTAATATGGATTCAAGTAGAGATTATTTTTTGTCTTCGTATTTTCCGCGGTCGTCACCCAAAAAGAGGTAAATATTTGCTGCTGATATTATGTGCCCGCAATGGTTCTTTTAATCCACCATTGTCTGTTTCCAGCTGCCCTTTTCTGTATTCGGCTGCCAGGTCCCACACCTACTTTGGGTGTATTTGTTTTTAATAAATAACGGTTATTGATTACCAGTGTCTTTTGTTTTGTTGTTTATCTGCGTAACCAGATATATTACTACGGCGATGATCAGTACAATCAGGGCTATCACAGGTATCATAAGCGTATAATTTTATACAGATCATCTTCATGAATTATGCCACAGACTAATATTGGAAATAGTTACCACTATGGTAGGATAACCTGGAAGGATATGTGAAGTTTTTCGCCTGGTATAGTTGAGGAAAATACACACCTCCATGAGGTGCCTTCGCCGCCTGGTTCCCGGGGAACGCTTATACGGGATTGGGTATACGCCGATAATAGGTAACCGCCGGTAAAAAGGCCGAGCAATAACAAGAAGTAAATAGTGAGTTTGAATAATTTCTTCAAAAAGATCATATTTTAACAATACCCACAAATTAGGATATTTTATTATTTTGCGTCGGATCAGTTTTTTAACCCTGGTTGCCAACTATGTTATGTTTCCTATATGGAGTGATTACTATTTTCTAATTATTGTACTTGAGTTAGTATGTGTAATTCATGCGCTTAAAACTTACCGGAGGGAGTGGTTGTATCTTATTTTATTTCTTCCTATAGTTGGCTGTATGGCTTATCTGGTAATGGAGGTGATTCCTTCTGTTGCGCAGGGCGACATGGGCGCCAACCTGCTGCTGGTTTTGTGGCCTAACGGCCGTATACGTGAGTGGGAAAGAAAGGTGCGTATATCCGATACCGTTGCCAACAAGCTACAACTGGCAGAAGCATATGCCCATCAGCGGCAGTACGAAAGGGCGATCGCCCTTACACAGGAATGCGCGTATAGTTTCACTAAGGATGCGGGTATACTGCTGCAACTGGCGCGGTTACAGTTCCTGAACGGTGATTACGAGGAAAGCATTACTAATTTCGATAAATTAAATGCCGTCAAGGGAATAAGAATGAGTAAGGCAGAGGATGAATTGATATATGCAAGGGCGTTAGAAGCGATTAGTCTTACAGCACGGGCAGAAGCAGCCTATCAGCAAATCATCCGGGTGCATCATTCCCTGGAGGCAATGTACTATTATGGACTGCTGTTAAAGCAGCAGGGCCGGATAGCTGAGGCCAGGGCGCAGTTTGAGCAACCGCGGCAGGAAATAGATCTGCATCCGCGGTATGTACGGCGCGTAATCCGGAAATGGGTGGCCCTTTCTCGGAAAGAATTATCCCGTCTGTAAATAAAAAGGCCGGGTAAACACCGGGCCTCTTTATTACAGGATATAAATTACAGCCTTTTGATGGCCATCTTAAATACAAATTCAGTTATTAAAGTACATAATAGGCTGGTTTTTCTACTGGTTCTTCCGGCATATGGTATTGCTCATGCAACATCTGCCGCAAGTCTTTTTCAATATTCCTTGCGATAGTTGTTACCGGTGTATCTGTTGGTTTGTTTTCGAATGGATCTTGCAGGTTGATCCCCATTTTTTCTATCAAGAGGAAAGAAGCGGCAATAGCTATCACCAGCGGTATTTCCATGAAACCTAGCACATCTATCAATGCAAATGGCAATAACAGTATAAAGAAGATAACCGTGAAATGGGTGTACAAACTATAAGTTGCCGGGAATACGGTGTTTTTAATACGTTCACATTTACCCATGGCATCACAAAGCCGGGAGATCGTCTGATCTATCGCTATCTGCTGGTATTGGTTCACCCAACCTTGTTCCAAGGCGTATTTCAGGTCTTTCCCATGTAAAAATAAGAGGGCGGCAGGTACGTTATCATACTTCATCACATAGTTCAATTCCCTTCTTGATAACAACCTGTCTAATCCCTTCAGTGGGTCAGTTTTCCGCAATGATTGGCCCAGGCTATAGCACCATGCTGCCTGCCGTTTTACAAACCGCTCCTGGAAAAGGGTAAGGTCTTCCGACTGATAGGTGGCATCCATCAAGCTTAATACTTGCCGGGTCAGTGAGCGGGAGTCGTTTACAATAGCTCCCCAGATGGTTCTGGCCTCCCACCACCTGTCGTAGGCCTGGTTGGAGCGGAATGCGAGCAGCAATGATAATACGGTTCCCAATACCATGGGTATGGCAATGGGGATCGCTATATCGGTGAAATCATACCGGCAGTAGAGAATATTAATGATAAGGGTGTAAATGGCTACCAGTAAGATCTCGTATTTTATCTTACCAAATACATATTGCAGGGGGATATTTTTCTTGAGTAACATAACCTTGTCTTTTATTCAGTTGCCAGCAGTAACGCTGATATGCCAGATGGATCGCCTAGGTATTTCCGTTTTTGCAATGGTAATTGCATTTTCTCGCAGGGACACTGCTGGATTAATTTTCCCGGATCATAACTTCTTTTGGATGGCGGATTGTATTGATGATCTGCAGGCTGTATGATGAGGTCTATTTGCTGTGCCAGCAGGAAGTTGCGAAATGCTGCCCGGGTATTACCGTGGAAGAACTCTACCTTCAACTGGTGGATGGTGGAAGAATATTTATTACGGATAATTTCACATCCATCCTGGAAATCGGCTGAAATGAGCTCCAGGTGCCGGCTGTTGCGGGTATAGGTAATAAGATCGAACAACGAATCTGGCATTTCCAGGGCATGCATTAATATAACATTGATTTGCTCATGCGGGTGTTTGGCAACAATGCTGTGTACATAACTAAGAGAGCGAATGGAAAAATCTGTGGGTATGAGTATATTTTTCATGTCTGGTACTTTTTATGACAGCAAAGCTATCTTAGCCAGATAAGTAACCCGTAAGAATGGAGTTAAAAGGTAGTAAGAATGTGGTAAGAATTTGGTAAGAAAGTAAGTGCTACAGTGGTAGCTCAATCCTGATCTCGGTTCCCTGGTTTACTTGGCTATCTACAATAATATCGCTTTTGTGCATACGCATAATATTCATGGCCAGCGGGAGGCCAATGCCATAGCCTTTAAAGTGGTGGGTATTGGAGGCACGAAAGAAAGGGGAGAAGATATAAGGCTGATCTTCCGGAGGAATACCGATGCCCTGGTCTTTCACAATGATAATATTTTTCTTTTCTGTGGCAGCCAATGCTAGCGATACTGGTGCATTGTTGGAATATTTGATGGCGTTAGCCACAATGTTGGTGAGGGCAAGTTCCAGTAATTGGGCGTTGCCGGTGATCTGCAGCTTTTCTTCTTCTTCCGGGAAAAGACTGTAGTCGATGGCGACTTTATTACCCGGATATAGTTTATCGATGGTGTTTTTTACGGTAAATAACAGTTCATCGGTACGTATCTGCGTCCATGCCTGTTTTTTGCCGTCGAATCCTGTTTGCGCGAGATGCAGCAGGCTTTTGGTGATATGTTCCAGCCTGACGGCTTCACCCAGGATATTCTCTAAGGAATACACATATTTTTCAGGCGTACGTGTTTTATTAAGGGCCAGTTCTGCTTCTCCGATAATAGCAGTAAGCGGTGTGCTTAATTCATGGGAGGCGTTGCTCACGAAGTTATTCTGGGTTTCGAAAGCTGTTTCTAGGCGGTCCAGCATATTATTGAAGGTATTGGCCAGGTCGTTGATTTCGTCGCGGCTGTTATCTACATTGAGCCGCAAATGCAGATTTCGGGAGCTAATGCTTTTTACCTGCGTCATCATATGCCGGAGGGGCCTTAAAATATAATCGGAGAAAAAGATACCTGCAGCTACCAGTATTGCACTGGATGCTATGGAGCAGATCAGGAGGATTTTCCGGAGCCATGCAAGATAGTCTACGCTGTATTGGTTGATTGCGGATACAATCACAACATACAATCCTTGTTTGCTTTTGTATAATATGCCTTCGTAAAAGTGATCGCCTTCGCGGTAGGTTGCCTTGTTTTCCCGGATTACCTGATGATAGAATGAGCGTGGCAGGGAAAGCTGCGCATCTTGCTTTACTTCTCCATTACTTCCCACCTGTAGGAAATATTCCTTTTCGGCAGGTAGTTCTTCCAGATGCTCTTCCCTGATTTCGTTATACACCACAGAATTGGGTTCGTAATGGGGAAGGGTAGCTTTGGCGGTGAGATAGGCGCGGATTTCCAGCCGTTTATAGAAATCTTCGAAAGAATGTTGGTTAGCAAAATAGTATACCAATACACTCATAATGAGTATAGTAGAGATCGTTAGCCCGGCAAATACCAGCAATATTTTAGTGCGTATCTTCATCTGCCTGATTTTCCCGGATCATGTAACCCAGCCCTACTACAGTATGTATCAGTTCTGCCGGGTGGTGTTTGTTAATTTTTTTCCGGAGATAATTAATATATACGTCTACTACTTTGGTGTTCATATTAAAGTCGATGCCCCATACCTGTTCCAGTATTTCCAGTCTGGATAGCACTTTCCTCGGATTTTTAAGCAGAAATTCCAGCAGGCGGTACTCTGTGGCAGTGAGTGGTATGGTTTTGCCCTGGCGGCTGGCGGTTTTGGTGTCTGTATTCAGGTCGAGGTCGGCCAAGCGGAGTATAGCGCCTGTATGGGTGGGAAGGGGTATCCCGGAGCTATTGTTTTTTCTTCTCAGCAGGCTGCGGATACGGGCTTCCAATTCCTGTAGCTTGAAAGGCTTTACCAGGTAATCATCGGCGCCGCTGTCGAGCCCCATTACTATATTTTCGGTAGTGCCTAGGGCGGTCAGCATCAGGATGGGCACTTCTTGTTGTGCTTGCCGTAGAGAGCGGCAAACTGTTATGCCATTAATGCCAGGAAGCATGACGTCCAGTATGATCAGGCTGAAAGAGGAATTGTTAAGGGCCATTTGCAGGCCGCTGTTCCCATCCAGCGCCACACTTACCTCGTAGCCTGCTTCTGCAAGGCCACGGGTAATAACAGATACTACAGCAGGTTCATCTTCTATCAATAATAACTTCATGGGCCGCAAATATAACCCTAAAACTTATTCCAGGTGGCTTACGCAATTAAACAGCTCACATCTCCAGTTTTCATTAGAAAACTGTAAGCGGGTGATAGAGGTATTTTTCATGGCTGGTGTAGGGGAGTTGTCGGGGAAAAGGGTATCCAGCAGTTGCCGGATGAAACTGCCATGTGTAACGAGCAGCACCTTTTTTCCGGCATGTTCCGCTAGAATATCCTGCATAAAAGAAAGACCGCGGCCTACCACTGATGCGTTATTTTCCATACCGAGGTCCAGCAATTTCCAGTTTTCTCCCCATTGGGCAATGCGTTCTTCTTCAGTAGTGCCTTCAATAAGCCCGCCTCCGGCTTCGCCAATCCTTTGGTCTTCTATTACGCTACTGATCCCTATTTCCTGCGCAATTACTGCAGCTGTTTGCTTTGCCCGAAGCAAATGGCTGGAATAGAGGAGGTCCCAGGGTTCGCTGTTGAGCCATATCCCGAGTTTCATGGCCTGTTGAATTCCTTCTTCATCCAGCGGAATGTCTGAATGGCCTTGCAGTTTGCCGGCTTTGTTCCAGGAAGTAGTACCATGACGGATAATAGCGATTTGAGTCATATTGGTTTTTTTGATTCCGGGGGACAAATATATATAAATAGTGATGGGGATTATAAAAAAATGAGCGTGCAGTATCCATCTGTAAACTTGTATATTAAAAGTATAATATGTTTGTTCTACCCAGAAGCCAACAGTGGTCTCATATTCCGGTTTGTTTGATACCCTTATCTTTAACTCCCACAGTAAGCAAGATAAATACACTTTGATGCTATTTTTCTTACTTAAAAAGTAAAACTATGAAACACAATGTTCAGATGAATTCCCTGCTCTTCAAAGTCTTAAAGTCAAATACCTTCCCTTTTATAAGCTGCAAGTATTGTGTACATTTGCGACTATGAAAACGACTATTAATCCCAACGAAGAAAATCAGGACAGGAAGGAGTATCCGGGCAAGGAAGAACCCATTATTCATGATGGCTCCGGTGGCGCTTTTGAAAGCACAGAAATGGTGACGGATGAGCGGGAGGAACAACCCGGGCCACAAGGGCCTACACCTTACTAAGGCTGGTATTAAAAATGCTTAAATTAGTTGTACCCAAAAAGTCATGTTTATGTTATCCTTGGAAAAAATCAGCGAATTACTGGGAAAGGAAAGCGATACCCTGTTGCAGCACCAGAGCAAGACTATCTCCAAAGATCTCTTGCATCTTCCCGGTCCGGATACGGTGAATAGGCTTTACCAGCCCAGTAGCCGTAACCCACAGGTATTACGCAGCTTAGGACAACTATTTCACCATGGGCGGTTGGCAGGTACCGGCTATATGTCGATACTTCCGGTGGATCAGGGCGTAGAACACAGTGCCGGAGCTTCCTTCGCTAAAAATCCGGCTTATTTTGATCCGGAAAATATTGTGAAGCTTGCTATAGAAGGTGGCTGTAATGCAGTGGCTTCTACTTTTGGGGTATTATCATCGGTAGCTCGTAATTATGCGCACCGTATCCCGTTTATTGTGAAGATCAACCATAATGAATTACTTACGTATCCTAACAAAGCCGACCAGGTGATGTACGGCACGGTAGAGGAAGCCTGGAACATAGGGGCTGCGGCGGTAGGCGCCACCATTTACTTTGGCTCAGAAGAATCCGACCGTCAGATCGTAGAAGTATCGCAGGCATTTGAAAGAGCGCATGAGTTGGGTATGGCCACTGTTCTTTGGTGTTACCTGCGGAATAATGCCTTTAAGAAGGAGGTGGATTATCATTTGTCTGCTGATCTTACCGGGCAGGCCAATCACCTGGGTGTTACCATTCAGGCAGATATTATCAAGCAAAAATTACCCTTATACAATGGTGGTTATAAGGCATTGAATACAGGTAATTCTTCTTATGGCAAGTTCGATGAAAGGATCTATACTGAATTGACGTCAGATAACCCTATAGACCTTTGCCGCTATCAGGTAGCTAATTGTTATATGGGCCGCATAGGGTTGATCAATTCCGGTGGTGCATCGGAAGGGGAAGCGGATCTGGCAGAGGCAGTGCGTACGGCAGTGGTCAATAAGCGTGCAGGGGGCGTAGGCCTTATTTCCGGCAGGAAAGCCTTTCAGCGTCCTATGGCGGAAGGGGTGGCGTTATTGAATGCTATCCAGGATGTATACCTGCATCCTCAGGTGACCGTTGCATGATTGGAGCATTGACGGTAAGTGATTATGCCTACCTCGTTTGTCCGTTACCGTGAATTACCCATTTTTCTGTTACCAGTTTTTCCAGGGCGAAGGGGCCGCGGGCGTGCAGTTTTTGGGTGGAGATGCCTATTTCAGCGCCCAGTCCGAATACGGCTCCATCAGTGAAGCGCGTAGAGGCGTTCATGTATACTGCCGCGGCATCCACTTCATTAAGGAAGCGCTCACTCAGTGCGCTGTCTTCGGAAATAATGGCTTCCGAATGTTTGGAAGAGAATTGTTGTATATGGGATAAAGCTGCTGTAAGGTCTGGCACCACTTTCACAGAGCATTTCAGCGAGAGAAATTCCCGTCCGAAATCTCCGGATTGCGCGGTATATAGGTATGGATAGTTATTTTGCTGCAGGAGCGTAAGGGATAACGGGTCTGCATATACCTCTACGGCATAGGGCAGCAGTTGAGGGGCGAGTAAGGCTAGGAATTCGGCTGCCACAGCTTCATCCACCAGCACGGTATCCAGCGAGTTGCACACAGCCGGCCGAGACACTTTCGCATTGGTTACAATAGCGGCTGCCTGTGGAAGGTTAGCCGTTTTTTCCACGTAGGTATGACATACGCCGGCGCCGGTTTCTATTACTGGTACGCTGGAATTAGTTCTCACATATTCGATCAGTTGCTCAGAGCCGCGGGGAATGATGATGTCGATAAATTTTACGGCGGTGAGCATTTCTCCGATGAGGTGGCGGTCTGTTGGCAGTAATTGCACGGCATTTTCATCTACACCAAATTCCCGTAGCACATCTTGTATCAGTGCTACAAGAACAGTATTGGTATAAAAGGCATCTGTACCTCCCCGTAATACACATACGTTGCCGGAGCGGATGCAGAGGGCAGCTACGTCTACTGTTACGTTGGGCCTTGATTCATAGATCACGCCTACCACGCCCAGTGGCACTGTTTTTTTCTGTACCAGCAGGCCGTTATCCAGCCGTTTTTCCAGTAGGATAACGCCGGCAGGGTTGGGCAGCCCGGCGATATCTTTTAGGCTGGTAGCTAAATCCCGTATACGTGTTTCAGTTAGTAACAGCCGGTCTTTTTTAGGGTCTTCATCCGGCATCCGGTCAAGGTCTTGTTGATTAGCCGCAGTAATGGCCGCTGCCTGTTGCAGGATTACTACCGCCAGTTGACGGAGCAGTGCTTGTTTGCGGGTGTCTGGGAGGTTACGTATAGATACGCCTGCCTGCTGCGCTTTTTCAAGTAATGGTTGTATTGTTTGCATGCGTTGTTTGCTATGTTTTACAGCAGCACAATGTCGTCGGCATGTGCTACTTCTTTGTTTTGTGCTTTGTGGTATAAGTCGGGGTGATCGGAAGATATTTTTGCTCTGCCCACGGCAATAACGATATTATCTTCATTCACAATTTCTATGACCTCTCCACATTCAAACTTTTCCAGGATGGATTGTACGCCTACTGCCAGGAGGCTATGCCGTTTTTCCAATGCTTGCTGGGCGCCGGCATCTACCTGTATTCTGCCGGTAACCAGGCTGCCGCTGGCCAGCCATTTTTTCCGGGCGGGTATGCTGCAGGGCTGGGGTAAGCATAAGGTGCCGGTTTTGCCTGCTACAGCATTGAGGATACCATCTGTAGTGCGGATACCGAAAATTACTACGCGGATGCCCATACGGGTGGCAAGCCGGGCAAAAGTGAGCTTAGAAACCATCCCGCCTAATCCCAGGCTCGACTTTTCTTTATCAGCCAGGCTCAGGGCTGCCTGGTCAATCACATCTATCTGCGGTACTACTTGTCCTGATCTGTCCAGTACGCCAGCAACAGAAGTGCTGAATAGCAGCAGGGAGGAGCCAAAGCCCACGGCTATTAGTGTAGCCAGTTCGTCGTTGTCGGAGAATTTCAGTTCCAGGTTGCTCACCACGTCGTTTTCGTTGGCAATGGGAATAATGCCGCTGGCCCAGAGTTCTTCGTAGGTGCGTTTTAGTTGGAGAAACTGATTGCGGTTTGAAAAGTGCTGGCGTTCGCATAAACTTTGCGCCACCGCAATGTTATAGGGTGCAAAGTACCGGCTGTATTTATTCAGCAGTAAGGGGTTGCCGATGGCCGCAGCGGCCTTTCGCTCACTGATGGTGCCATTGTAATGCCGTAGGAATTGTTTGCCCGCTGCTACTGCTCCTGAAGAAACCAGCACTATGTGATAATGAGTATGCAATTCTGCTACCTGCCGTGCAATGCCAGCCATCACCGTTTCGTTGAGGTCGCCGTTCTGGTGGGTGATAGATGCCGTCCCAAATTTTATTACAAGTATTGGTTTGCTCAATTTTGGTTGTATTTGAAGACTAATTTACTATTAAGGAGCTGAATTTTTTAGCATAAAATTCTATCTGGTATGATTACGCTAATGGGATTGGGAAGCAAACGGAAAAGAGTAGGGGGTTGACATCGTTTATAAGAGATAGCTATTAGCCACTAATAGCTAATAGCTATCTGCCAGCAGCTTACTTCATGTATTGCTTATACTCATTCTCTATATCTGTTACGTCTACTTTATGGAGTTGGTTGCCATCAAATAACCACACTTCCCAGTTGTATTTCAGGTCTCCGAGATTAAGTGTAGTGACTTGTCCGTTTTTAGCGCGAAAACTGATTTTTCCGCCTGTAGGCTCCATAATTTTCAATCCTTTGTCTTCCAGAAATAAGCGGGCATCGGCCATATAGTTTTGATAATCGTCGGCAATGGTATAGAAAGCTTCTTCTCCGTTATCGATTTGTAACTTGGCCAGCTGTGCGCTGTCGGGCGAATAAAAAACAGCACAAGGTTGAGTGATCTGCTGCGTATTGGCGTCAGTAACAGCAACAGTAGCTGCTACTATTGGCGCAGCGGTTGTTGGTTCTTTTTCATCTGTTGTCTCACTATCATGACAAGCCATCAAAGTAAGGAATGCCACAGATAAGAATAGGTGCTTTTTCATGGTTTTCATAGCAATAATTTGTTTGGCATATTTGTACAGTTGGCTGGTGGTATATGCCAACATAGGCGCGCGAAGATAATATAAAAATATGCCGGTCACAATACAATTGGAGATCCTTCATATAAGGATAATCAATGTGGCTGCTTTTGCCCCAAGTGGCGTTGTCAGAATGGCTGAAGCTGGGTGACCGCCAGTGAAATTGCCGATGAGCTGCAGATAAAAGCTACTTGAGCTGGCTTTTTAAAGAATATTTTAGCGTTGCCCCGGTAGTCTTCCTAAATGAAGAGCTAGCTAGCCGGAAAAGGCAAGGAAAAAAATTCATTGAAATATTTCGATATTTGGAAAATAATATTACCTTTGTGTCATGGATTTAGCAGTTATAGAAAAAGCGGCAAATGCCATCGCAGACAAGCACCGATTATCAATTATAATGGAGATTGTTAAGAAGGAAAGGCTGGTTTGTGGTGATGTATGTGGATTTACGTTTTTGTCGCAACCCACGGTATCACACCATGTAAAGATCCTGGTTGACAGTGGCGTGCTGATTTCTACAAAGAATGGCAGGGTGGTGGAACTGACCCTTAACAAGGAGATGATGAAGCAGCTGTCTATGTTCTTTCTGCAATTAAGTTAAGGTAAAAGACCTTTCATAGTTTTTATCAATTGCCTTTATCAGTAAGCTGAGGTACTCCGGGTGTTACCAACAGCTTTTTTTATCGGATAATATATCGAAAGTTTTAAATTTATAGATTTATAGAGAGATTTTTCTCTTTTTTTATTACTTATTATATTGATAAACTTAAATAAATCAATGGAATAGCATTACTACAGCATAAAACCGCTGTTATCACAGGAGGTAATAGCGGCATAGGATACGAAACAGCAGCAGATTTTTTGAAGAAAAGAGTAAGGGTTTTGATAACAAGGACGTAATCCGGCAGCCTTACAGCAGGCTGCCGCTACGTTAGGCAATGGAGTAGATCGTTTTATCGCTGATGAAGGCATTACCACAGATGCTGAGAAATTAGCAGCGTATGTACATGATCGTTATAGTGAAATAGATATCTTATTTATAAGCGCAGGCATCGATGCGGTAACAGAAGCGGATTTCGGCCAGGTAGATTAAGACAACCGGAAGATATTGCCAACATGGTTACCTTCCTGGTTTTAGGTGACGCTTCGTTTATTACTGGTGCAGAATATAATGTAGACGGCGGCCTTTTGTGCATCCGTTGATCGGTTGATAAATGATCCTGGGCGTTGCAGTGTGCAGCATTGTTTAAATGCTGCACCGGCAGCAAGGACTTTAAAAGAAATTTAAGATTAATTCTTTGTTGATTTACAGTTAATGGTTGTTTAGGAGTGTTTGTAGATCCCATTGGTTGCCTGCCGGGTGCCGCTTGCTATATAGGTATCTGGCAGCAACTATTAAAGAATATAGTTGTAGGTTTATAATAAAATGAAAAGGTCGTTTCATTCTTGGAACGACCTTCTTTGTTTAGCCTACGCGGTAGCCGGGTAACAGGGGATTGCTGGTTTTACGGAACATAGCGGCAGTTGGCCGCGGAGCAGTTACGGGCAGCAACTGCGGCCGTATGCGATGACTATATCGAACATAGTATCCTGATTTCTCCCGGGCTTCTACCCAGCCTTTCTTCTCTAAGTGGGTATATACTTGTAAGGCCGTACTAATGCCATGCTCCTGGTGCAGCGTTCTTACAGAAAGCAACTCCTCGCCTGCTGCATATACGCCCTCACTGATCATAGTTTGTATTTTATCTGCTAATTGCAGATAAATAAAGCCATTACCTTTTTTCATGCTTTAAAGGTAATCTGTTATGTATGAAACTTCATCATTCTGTATCTGTTTTGGTATCTTTTTATCCTTTTATTTTGCTGGTATAATTCACTGTTTATAACGTGTTAAAATAAGTAACCACACTCTTGTGCCAGGACAGGAAGATCAGTTATCCGTGAATATTTTTTTAAATTAGGACTATTTATATTAAAAATAAAAACAATACTATGGAAGCAAGAATGGACATTTACAAACTCGCCCCAGGCTCTTTAAAGGCCATGATGACATTGCAAACATTTGTAGACAACAGTGGACTAGACAAAACGTTGTCTGAGCTTATTAAGATCCGCGCTTCACAAATCAATGGTTGTGTATTCTGCCTTAATATGCATACTAAAGACGCCCGAAAACAAGGGGAAACTGAACAGCGTATCTATGGCCTCAACGCCTGGCATGAGGCGCCCTATTACACCGATAAAGAGCGCGCCGCTCTGGCGTTAACAGAGGCGGTAACATTGGTGAGCAGTTCTCATGTGCCGGACGATGTGTACAATGCCGCATTGGCCGTATTTACTCCGGAAGAAGTGGCAACAATCACTATGGCTATTGTTACCATTAACGCCTGGAACCGGATTGCTGTGACCTCCAGGACGCAGCCTGTATGAGGGTATAAGGCTGTCTGGCATTGACTACGGACAGCAGCCAACCTAAAAATAGCTACTTTCTGCAGCTAAATGTGAGAGGTGTGCCATCCGGTACACCTCTAGTGCTAATAAATATCGAAAGAATCAGTAGGTGACTACAATTTCACTTTAACAACGCACTTTATGCGCTGACGGTTCCGTAAGCCGCGTTGCCTGAAGCTGAGCCTGTAAATGCTGTGAAGAAAAAATAGATTACATTTGAACGATGGGCCTTCCCTGGCAGATATGCGAGTATATACCAGTTTGTGGAAGGAACATGCTGATATGCCACTTTTTATTTGTGGAGAGCATTATTAAATGTTAATAGAAGCAGGAATGCATCATCTACGTATAGACACTCCCGTTGGACCGATATTGATCAGTGGCACCGCTGATTTTATCAATGAGGTTGCTTTTACAGATCAACCGCCGGTAGATTTTCCCCAGGCGCCATCTTTATTGCTGAATTGCGCCCAGCAACTATATGAATATTTCAGCGGAGACCGTAAAACGTTTGAGTTGCCTATTGCACAGGAAGGTACCGATTTTCAGCAATTGGTGTGGCAACAGCTATTATCTATTCCATTCGGACAAACAATTTCCTATCAACAGCTTGCACGGCGTATACGTAACCCCAAAAGTATCCGCGCAGTAGGCACTACTAACGGAAAAAACAAACTGGTTATTATTGTTCCCTGTCATCGTGTGATTGGTAGCGATGGGTCGCTTACCGGCTATGCGGGCGGATTATGGCGTAAGCGGTGGTTGTTGGATCACGAAAGAACAGATTTGTTTACAGGATTGTTGTGAAATGTTCCGGTGGATTTCGTATGCCCTTTCCTGATAGGGTAATATTCCCATTTGCAGTAGAAATAATTGCTTTATACTTTTATGGGAGAAGAAATCTGATATGGTTTAAAATATTAAAATTGCCTCTTTTTCTTTGTTGCTGAAATGAGTTAAATTGAGATAGTATTCACACTAATTAATGATTATCTTATGGAAGTTATTCAGGCAACGGAGTTACATATTAATGAAGTGGCGGTATTGTTTGATGCTTACCGCGGTTACTACGACCAGCAGCCGGATTTTGATGGCGCGTTGGCCTTTATTACGGAAAGGATAGCCCAAAAAGACAGTGTAATATTTATAGCGCTGTTGGAGGATGAAATTATTGGGTTTACGCAGTTGTATCCCATATTTACTTCTTTGAGAATGAAGCGGGGGTGGTTATTGAACGACCTGTACGTGCTGGAAGAGCACAGGGGTATTGGCGCCGGGAAAGCTTTGCTGGATGCGGCCGCTGAATATGGTCGAAAAACAGACGCCGCCTGGTTAATGTTGCAGACATATATTGCCAATACAACCGCGCAGGCGTTGTATGAAAAAGAGGGATTTAAAAAGGATACCAATTCTTATTACTATTATAAGCCGCTTTAAATAACGGCAAGCGGATTTTTCTGTATGGATATAACGAAGAACCCCTGGATCATTCATTCCAGGGAAATGAGATACGAGAACAATTGGATCAGTGTATGGCATCATGAAGGGACGAATCCTGCCGGAGGACCAGGTATTTATGGCGTAGTACATTTTAAGAACCAGGCAGTAGGCGTGGTGGCTTTGGACGAAGACATGAATATTTTCCTGGTAGGGCAGTACCGTTTTCCACTAAATCGCTTTAGCTGGGAGATTCCCGAAGGTGGCGGTCCTTTGGGAGAAGCTGCCCTGGATACCGCAAAGCGCGAGTTGTTGGAAGAAACCGGACTGGTGGCTACCCAATGGGAGGAGATTATACGCATCGCCCTCTCTAATTCTGTATCTGATGAAGAGGGAGTGGTATTTTTAGCCCGTGGGTTGGAACAACGTACGGCAGAGCCGGAAGAAACAGAGCAGTTAATCATCCGGAAAGTGCCTTTTGAAGAAGCCTACCGCATGGTGAACGACTTCGAGATCACCGATTCCTTATCTGTTGCGGCGATACAAAAAGTGAAGCTCATGCGGTATGAAGGGTTATTAAATAAATAAACCTGTTACCTTTGTAGCACATGGAAAGGAAATCTAACGCTTTCAGAGGTGAAAGAAGAGAAGGGCAGCGAGGCCCTAAGAAATATGCAACACAACGGCCAAAACAATCTACGATGATTATTGGCCGTCAACCCTTATTGGAAGCGCTGAGCAGCGGTAAATCGATTGAGCGCATCTTTATGCTGCGTACGGCTACCGGCGATATTATTCCACAGATAAGAGAACTGGCGCAGGCCAACAATATTCCGGTGAACTATGTGCCGGTAGAAAAGCTCAATGGGCTTACTCAAGCTAATCACCAGGGGGTAGTAGCCCTGGCCGGCAATGTTATTTATCTGGATCTGCAGGATGTGATTTCCCACGTAACTGAACAAGGCCAAACACCCTTGTTCCTGATACTGGATGGTATTACCGATGTGCGCAATATAGGCGCTATTGCCAGAAGTGCGGTGTGTTGCGGCGCCCAGGCAATTATTATACCGGATAAGGGGATTGCTGCGCTGAACGAAGAGGCCATGAAATCTTCTGCCGGCGCCCTGGAAAAAATTGCGGTATGCCGGGTAAATAGCCTGAACAAAGCCATTGATACCCTTCATCTCAATGGTATTAAAGTGATGGCCAGCGAAATGGAAACGCCCATTAAACTATATGATTGCGACCTGAAAGAACCGGTGGCGGTGATTATGGGATCAGAAGACAAAGGAGTATATCCTTCCTTGCTCAAAGCATCGGATATACTGTTCCGTATACCGATGGCCGGTGACTTTGAATCGTTTAATGTGGCCGTAGCAGCTGGGATTATACTATATGAGGCATTGAAACAGCGAACAGTAAATTAAACGCTTTATGCTTAAATTGATCGAATGTCCCCGTGATGCCATGCAGGGATGGCACCGGTTGATCTCTACGGAGGAAAAGGCAGATTACCTGAATGCTTTATTGAAGGTAGGTTTTGATACCATCGATTTTGGCAGCTTTGTATCGCCTAAAGCCATTCCCCAGATGGCAGACACCCGGGATATACTGCCACGGCTGCAACTGGGAGATACACGTAGTAAATTGCTGGCTATCGTAGCTAATCTCCGCGGTGCGGAAGAAGCGGTGGCATTCGATGAAATCAGTTACCTGGGCTTCCCTTTCTCAATATCCGAAACCTTTCAGTTGAGAAATACCAATAAAACCATTGCTGAATCGCTGGAGCAGGTGTATGCTATGCAGGAGCTATGCATCAAAAACCGCAAGGAACTGGTGATCTATATTTCCATGGGATTTGGTAATCCCTATGGAGATGCCTATAGCCCGGAAATTGCGTTGCGGTGGGTAGAAGAAATGGTGAAGATGGAGATCGGCATCATCTCTCTTGCGGATACGGTAGGGGTAGCAGAACCGGCTACGATCAAAGCGCTTTTTAAACACCTGATACCGGCCTATCCACAAGTGGAAATAGGCGCCCACTTTCATGCAGCCCCCTATAATTGGGAAGAAAAAGTATTAGCAGCCTATGAACAGGGCTGTAAACGTTTTGATAGCACCATTAAAGGCATTGGTGGCTGCCCTATGGCTAAAGATGAGCTGGTAGGCAACCTGGCCACCGAAAACCTCATTGCTTTTTGCCAGGCGCAGCAAGAACCGCTTACCCTGGATATGAATGCGCTATACACTGCGCAACAGCTGGCAAATACTGTTTTTAAAGATTAATCGTTACATGCAATTTCATTTAAGCTTTCCGGTGCCCACCCTGTCGCCAGGTATCCAGTACGATCAGGAACTATTACTGATGGGGTCTTGCTTCGCAGAAGAAATAGGCGAAAAGCTAGCGGAACACCGTTTTAATACACTGATCAATCCCCATGGCATTTTATATAACCCATTGAGCATTACACAGGCGCTGACCAGTTACCTGGATGGGAAAATATACACGGAGGAGGACTTGTTCCAGCACCAGGATGCCTGGAATAGCTGGGACCATCATAGCCGCTTTTCGGACCTGAGCCCGGAAGCCACGCTGGCGCACATCAATACCATGCAAACGGCCGCTATAGCGGCGATAGAACGGGCCGACTGGCTTATCCTTACGCTGGGGTCTGCCCATACCTACGTACGCAAAGAAAACAACCGCCTGGTAGGTAACTGCCATAAAGTGCCGGCTACCCATTTTTATAAACGTTTGCTCACTGTAGATGAAATAGTAACGGCACTGGATAATTTTATGCATCGTTTGTTTTTCCGGAACCGGAAGATTAATATACTCTTCACCGTTAGTCCCGTGCGCTATGTCCGCGATGGAGTAGTAGAGAATAATCTCAGCAAAGCTATTTTGCTGCAGTCGGTGCACCACCTTGTTAATAAGTTTAACCGCCTGTTTTATTTTCCGGCTTATGAGCTGGTGATCGATGACTTGCGCGATTACCGTTTTTATAAAGAAGACCTGGTGCATCCGAACGAACTGGCTGTGAACTATGTATGGGAACAGGTGGTAAAAGCCTGTATCAGCCCCGAAAGCCAGGAACTGCTGCATCATATCGCTGCTATCAACCGGGCAGCCAGTCATCGCCCTTTTAACCCGGAAAGTCCCCAGCATCAGCAATTTTTACATACCTACGCTGCTAAGGTGAAGGAGCTGATGGCCAGGCATCCGGAGCTGAATTGGGGAGATATGGCAAGCCGGTTTGTATAAGATGGTGGTAGCATTTCATTGCCTGCCAGGTAGAATAGATGATAGCACCGGCTTTTGTGCAAGATGAGATAATGAATATTTATTATGGATAGAAATGATGTTTAAAAAACTACATCATGCTTTACTGGCGAATGTCATAAAGCCTTATCTTTAATAAGGGCCAATTTTTTAGCATGAAGAATGGTTTTATATCTTGTCTAGCCAGGGGTGTCAGTTTATTGTTGTTAGCTATTTTTACGTGTCACTATGCCGTGGAAGCTCAGCAAACTATTTCCGACAGGCCAAAAGTAGGGTTAACGCTCAGCGGTGGTGGTGCGCGGGGCCTTGCTCATATTGGCATTTTGGAGGCGATAGACAGTGCAGGGTTAAAGGTGGATATGATAACGGGTACCAGTATGGGAAGTATTATTGGCGCACTATATGCTATGGGGTATTCCGGTAAAAAAATAGAAGACATTGCACATCGATTAAACTGGAACAGTCTTTTTTCTAATCAGCCCGTATTAACAGATATTTCTTACGAAGAAAAGCAGGAATACAACAAATATATCATTGAGATACCTTTCGAATATGGGAAGCCTAAACTTGCGTCTGGCGTAATTTCCGGCGAGGCGCTGTGGCTGGAGCTGGCCCAGTTGTGTTGGCCGGTGAAAGATGTAAAGCATTTTTCAGATTTTAATATCCCATTTAAATGCATTGCTACTGATGTGGCCACCGGTCAGATTGTAACGTTGGACAGTGGTGAGATTGTTACCTGTTTACGCGCCAGCATGGCGATCCCTTCTATCTTCACTGCCGTAAAGATTGGCAACCGTAAATTGGTAGATGGGGGCGTGGTGCGCAACTTTCCCGTGATAACGGCCAAGGATATGGGCGCAGATATTGTTATAGGCGCTAACGTGAGTGGCGGACTAAGAAAAGCAGACCAATTGCTGACACCTTTTGATATCCTTTACCAGTTGGGGTTTTATAAAGATGCGGAAGATTTTTCCAAAGCGATTAAACTATGTGATATTTATGTGCCGATAAACAAAGAGTTGGAAAATTATTCCGCTGCAAGTTTCGGCAGTGTAGATTCTATCATTGAAGCGGGCCGCCGGAAGGGTAGGGAGATGTATCCTGTTTTCAAGCACCTGGCCGATTCGTTGAATGCCCTGTATCCGGATCCGCCTTTTGAAGCAGACCGGTTGCCATTTTCTGCTGATGTGGAACTAAGCAGTATCCATGTAACTGGCCTGGTGCACTCCGATCAGAAGTTCTTTTTGCAACGGTTACGTCTGAAACCAGGTGGCTGCTATTCACCTGCCCAGATCAGAAATGCCATACAAAACGTATTTGGTACCCGTTTCTATAAACAGATCACCTATAACCTGGCGCCGGAAGGGTATGGTAAAAGCAGCATGAACATACAGGTAGAAGAAAACCAGTTAACCTATGTGAAATTTGCCCTCAACTATAACACCTTTACGGGCGCTAATGCTATTGTTAACCTTACCCAGCGGAACTTTATTGTTCCTAATTCCCGTTCTTATGTTACCGCTGCTGTTAGTGAAAATCCACGCCTGGAAGCAGCCTATTTCAAATACCTGGGACGTAACCGGAATTTTGGTTTTGGGCTTAGCACCTATTATGAAAATAACGGGTTAACCTTTTACGACGATGATTTCAATAAGCTGCAGCAATACCGCAATAAGTATGTGAATGTGAACATGGATATGCAGTATATGATTGGCCGCGATATGGCGTTGGGCGCTGGCACCCGTTGGGAATACATTAAATTTAAACCGCAGTTTTCTCCTTTTTTGGAGGTAAGGGGCAGCACTAACCAGTTGAATAGCTATTTTTCTTTTGGCATTAACTCCCTGAATCAAAAAATATATCCTACCAAGGGATTGTTACTGGATTTGGAAGCGGGATATGTTTACAATCAACATTCCGGCATACACGTTAATGCAGATGGCGCGCCATTAGACCTGGACAGTGCCGGTATTAATTTCGGGGACTATCAACGATTTATCCTGAACTTGAAATATTATATTCCTGTAGGACAAAAATCGGCTATAGAGCTGGATGGTAATGTTGGTTATAATCTTCATTATAATGAGTCGGCTGTAAATGGTTATGTAGTGGGAGGAATGACTAATGTTATACGTAACCAGGTGCCTTTTGTAGGACTTAGAGAAGGGGAGGTGATTACGCCCAAGATCGGTGCTGTACAACTGGCATGGCAGTACGAATTTCTCCGGAATGTATTTGCGATTCCTCGTGTAGGCGCTGCCGTATATGATGGGGAGATATCCGGTGGCAACCGCTATAAATGGCTGAGCGGCTATGGGTTGGGTGCTGGCTATAGCAGCCGGATGGGTCCCATAGAAGCTACTATGATGTATAGCGACCAGTCGGGCCGGTTGAAGTTTTATGTAAACCTCGGTTTTAATTTTTAGCTTTTAGCGGGCTGGCTAAAAGTAAAATGAACCTCAGTTTATCTTGATCATTTTCTGCCTGGTAGAGGCGCCTTTTAGCCAGTTTTTGAAGCTTTTATATCGTTGTTGGCACTTGTTAGTGCATCCGGTCGCCCCGTACATCGATGTTCTGCAGGATTTCGGCTTCCAGTTTCAGCCATTCCTGCCAGCGGTTCCGCACTTTTTCTTCCGGAAAGTATTCGTTAGCCAGATCTATAAACAAACGGTAGTGGCCTGCTTCGGAAACCATAAATTTGCGGTAGAACTCGCGCAGGTATTCATCTTCCAAACCTTCACTTAGTAAACGGAAACGTTCGCAGCTACGCGCTTCGATGAGGGCAAATATGAGAAGGGCGTCGAGGAAGCTGTCATCTGCATGACCACCCTTTGTGCGGTGGTTCAAGAGGGCGTTTACATATTCATCCTTACGTTGTTTGCCCAGGGGCAGACCACGTTTTTTCATTTCTGCCAATACCTGCCGGAAATGGCCCCATTCTTCCGTTACAATAGGCGCCAGTTCTTCCACCAGCTTTGTTCTTTCCGGGTTACGCTGTATTAAAGAGATCGCAGAAGACGCCGCTTTCTGTTCGCAGTAGGCATGATCCGTGAGAATGTCTTGTAATGAAATGGCTGCCAGATTCACCCATCTTGGGTCGGTAGGCAATTTTAGTCCGAGTATAGATACTTTGCTCACACTTATCATTTTTTGCGAAGATAGTGGCAAAGTTTAAATTGTGCATCTTTAAAGACAGATCTATGCAGCAGGATAGCACTTCTTTTTTAACACGTTTACTCGATGAGCGCAGGGAGCAGGAGTTATTCCGAGAACTCCGCCTGCCGGGCGACAAAGTGGATTTTTGTTCCAACGACTACCTGGGGCTTACCCGGAATGCGGAAGTACGCGCTTACATCCATCAGGTGATGGAAGAAAGGCATCCGCCCCATGGCAGTACCGGTTCCCGGCTGTTAGCCGGAAACTATGAATGGATATTGTCTGTAGAAAAGGACCTGGCAGCTTTTCACCATGCTGCTGCAGGATTGATTTATAATTCCGGATATGACGCTAATCTGGGGCTGTTTTCCTGCCTGGGCAGGAGAGGGGATACTATTATTTATGATCAATTGATACATGCCTCTATCCGCGATGGGGTGAGGTTATCGGCTGCCCAGTCATTTTCTTTCTTGCATAGTGATATAGGAGATCTCGAAAAAAAACTGCGGAATGCCAGCGGTAATATTTTTGTGGCAGTAGAATCCATCTATTCTATGGATGGGGACCTGGCTCCCCTGGCAGCTATTGCGGCGCTTTGCCAGCAGTATGGCGCCCATTTGATTGTGGATGAAGCCCATGCTACCGGTGTAATCGGTAATGCAGGAGAAGGATTGGTACAACTGCTGCTACTGGAGGAACAGTGTTTTGCACGTGTACATACCTTCGGAAAAGCGGTAGGTTGCCATGGCGCAGTGGTGCTGGGCTCGACTATACTGCGGGATTATCTCATTAATTTCTCCCGTTCGTTTATTTATACCACTGCACTGCCACCAGCCTCCCTGGCCGCCATAGAAGCCGGATATGCTGTTTTTCCTTATTTGCAGGCAGAAAGGGAAATGCTTTCCAGTTTGATAACGCAGTTCCGGGCAGGCATGGAACAAACTGATTTGCTTCCTGGCACTACGCCAATACAAGCGGTGCTTACTCCCGGTAACGACTATACGCGCCGTACTTCAGAACGCTTGCAGGCAGCCGGCCTGGATGTGCGGCCCATCCTGCATCCTACGGTGCCCAAAGGGGCTGAGCGGCTTCGTATCGTGTTGCATAGTTTTAATACTTCCGATGAAGTAGCACACCTGGTAAAAGTATTGCAGGCATAGGTGGATATGATGTCAATTTGATGTATTTTACAGATAACATCCGATACGTCATATGAAAATCATTCCCGCTGTTATTGCTGCTGCAGTTACTTTATCATTGACCTATGCTTTCAGTCATAAATTGGGTCAGATACCACCGCTGGGCAGTTTGTTAAGTCCGCAGACAGGCTTTTGGCAGAATGCTGAGCCTATAGGAGAATTTCCGCATGAGCCTTTGATCTTGCCTGGCCTTACCGGGAAAACAGAAGTATGGTATGATGATCGTATGGTGCCGCATATTTTTGCCGACAATGAGGCAGACGCCTATTATGTGCAAGGATATGTAACTGCACGGGACCGGCTTTGGCAGATGGAATTACAGACTTACGCCGCCGCCGGCCGTTTATCTGAAATTCTCGGCCCTAAGATGATTGCCTACGACCGTAATCAACGCCGCAGGGGTATGGTATATGCCGCCGAGGGAACAGTTAGGGAAATGTTGGGAGATCCGGCCATAAAAGTGGCCGTTACCTCGTATGCTGCCGGTATCAACGCTTATATTGCCACGTTAACGCCTGCCACCCTGCCGGTAGAATATAAAATACTTGATTATAAGCCAGAAAGATGGGATATCATTAAGTCGGCTTTGCTGCTTAAATACATGGCGCACGACCTGGCCGGATTTTGTAACGATCTTGAATATACGAATGCACGCCGCCTTTTTTCCATGAAGGATTTTAACCTCATGTACCCTGATTTCCATGAGCTTACAGATCCCATCATCCCTAAAGGCACAGCTTTTCTGCCAGCATCTGTAAAAGCTATACCTCCGCCCGATAGCCTACTGGCAAGAGATGCTGCTTTTATGCACTTCAAAGAAGATAAACCAGACCCGGACAATGGCAGCAATAACTGGGCGGTAGCCGGCAGCAAAACCCGCTCCGGCGCTCCTATACTATGCAGCGATCCCCATCTGGGCCTCTCATTACCCTCCCTTTGGTACGAAATACAGTTGCATACACCGGATATGAATGTATACGGCGCTTCCCTGCCCGGTTCTCCTGGCGTGATCATCGGCTTCAACGACCATATCGCCTGGGGCGTTACCAATGGAGAAGAAGATGTAAAAGATTATTATCAAGTACAGTTCCGCAACGGCAGGCAGGAATACCTTTTCAATGGCAGTTATCGCAAAGCAGACCTGCGCATTGAAACCATCAAAGTACGTGGCGCCGCTACTGTATATGATACGGTAGCGTATACTGTATGGGGTCCTGTTATATTTGACAATACTTTCCCCGACAAAATAACCGGAACAGCCTTTCTGGCCATGCATTGGAAAGCATTGGACCCCTCTAATGAACTGGCTGCTTTTAACCGCCTGAATAAAGCCCGCAATTACGACGATTACCTACATGCACTTACCTTCTATACCTGCCCCGCACAGAACTTTGTATTCGCCGACAAAGCCGGCGACATCGCTATCTGGCACAACGGACAATACCCCCTACGCTGGAAAGACCAGGGTAAATGGATCATGCCGGGAAACGATAGCACTTATGCCTGGCAGGGCTTCATTCCCCACGATGAACTGCCGCATATCAAAAATCCGGGTCGTGGCTTCGTTAGTTCTGCTAATCAACGCGCTACCGATAGCACCTATCCTTATCCATTATATGGTTCCTTCGATTTGTTCCGCGGAGTACGCATCAATGAGCGGCTGTCTGCTATGAGCGCCATC
The DNA here is from genome assembly GCF_049056765.1 of Chitinophaga sp. 30R24. Lineage (NCBI taxonomy): Bacteria > Pseudomonadati > Bacteroidota > Chitinophagia > Chitinophagales > Chitinophagaceae > Chitinophaga > Chitinophaga sp. 30R24. The sequence continues at coordinate 98,467 of NZ_JBJGXX010000007.1, read as the reverse complement.
ACCCCACAGGATATGATGCAATTGCAAAATGACGATAAGAACCTGTTTGCCGCCACCGCTATGCCCATGATCCGGCAACATATTGATAGCAGCTCCCTTACAGCCGCTGAGCAACCCTATTGGCAGCTGCTTTCTTCCTGGGACTTTATGGCTACGCCGGACAGTAAGGCGGCTACTATTTTTAACCAGTTCTGGCAAAAACTGGAAGATACCATCTGGCAAGATGAACTAAGGCCCAACGATAGTACTGTGCTCGCCTGGCCGCAATCTATTACCACTTTGCAACTGTTATTACGTGATACTTCCATGCACTTTATCGATAATATCAACACGCCCCAACGTGAAACGCTGTCGCAGTTGGTGCATGGCGCCTTCGCTACCGCTGTTAAAACACTGGCGGCGCTCAACACCGCCGGTCAACTGGAATTGGGCAAAGCCCGCGGTACAGACATCAACCACCTGTCACGCGGTATTCCTGCCTTTAGTGCGCAACACCTGAACACCGGCGGCGGCCAGCATATCGTGAATGCTACCAAACAAACGCATGGTCCCTCCTGGCGCATGGTGGTACAGTTGACCGATAAAACAGAAGCATATGGTATTTATCCCGGTGGGCAAAGTGGTAATCCTGGTAGTCCGTTTTACGATAACAGCGTAAATGACTGGGTGGCGGGGAAGTATTATTTGCTGCATATATTCTCACCAGAAGAAAAAGATAACGCTGTAATCCGCTACAAGCTTGTGTTTACAGGGAAATAAATTTTTTAAATAAAAATTTGGCTGGAATGGAATAATTACTATCTTTGCACTCCGTTAAACAAACGGGGTTAACGATTCCCTAGCTCAGTTGGTAGAGCAATACACTTTTAATGTATGGGTCTTGGGTTCGAGTCCCAAGGGGATCACAAAAGGCTTACAAACCTCGCGCTTGGCGCGGGGTTTTCTTTTTTAGTTGAGCGTTTAGTCGAGTTCCTTTTATATAACCCCGATTTCTTTCCCATACTTTATACAGGTTAATCAGCTTTTATTAATGTACGAATATCTGTATCAAAATTGACCTATCTTTTTAGCAATTACAAAATCTTCTAAACTAAGTGACAATAACTGCAATAAGTTATTTTAGGATTAGACAATTTATATTGTAATTTTAATACAATAAATTTTTGTGAGAATGGAATGCAATGACACCCCACGTGAATTCGTGTTTTATCATGCAGATCGATCTGCTTCATTAAAGGAAGGGCAGAGAATTGAATTAAATGAAAACGATCTTTCAGTTTTCGGAGAAACGTACTGGCATGTTTTTCAAACGAAAACTGTTGAAGAAATGGATAGTACCCAGCGAAGGGAATTCTATTTGGAAAAGATAAGAAGAGAGCCAGAATTCGTTCTATATACCTCTCGATTGCAATGCATTTTTGCTGCTAATACTTTAGCTGAAGCTATAGTGTTTGCCCAAGCAATAACTCCTGTTCCTTCACACCCGATTCCCATATATGAAATATATGCAGATAGATTTTGGAATTTAGATACCACTTGGATAGATTTTGTGGAGGGGCCAAATCAATTTGCGCAGTATAGAAGCTATTGGCATGGTAAAATCTGTAATTATAGACCAAGTAAAGGTGAAAGGTGTATCCCCAAAGTGGAAGTTTTAATACCACTACCTGCAAGAATTGGAAAAATTGTTTATACAGTAAACAATGGGGATGCAATATTTGATCCCAGAAAAGATTTAATTTAAAGTCCTTTCTTCAATCCAACAATTGACCAGTATGTAGTGTATAATCGACTTTCTTTAGTAATCCCAGAGTGCTATTGAAGTTGATGGTAAATAATCTTTTCCCATTTCTTTCGGTTTTCTACGCTTTCGATGAAATGAAAGAACGCAATATTCTTTTTGTAAGATTTTTCCACCAAACGCCTTAATAAATCTAAGTTCTCTTTTTGTACAGCATTCAATAGTTCCAGCTGTTCTTCAATTTCCTCCAGTGTATGTTCATTGATGAAGTTGGATATTTGGCCAAGCAAGCCAACAATCACATCTGACATCTGGGTAAGTACATCTGCTTTAGAATCACTGAAATCGAAATTAGTAAGTGGCTTGCCGTGGTAGGTCAGTGTTGTTTTCCCCATTTCAATTTGAATATCTGCCTCTTGATCAAAATGATGAAATGAATTAATGAAGGTATATACAGGTCTACGATAGAGGTCTACAAGACTGTTGATCATAACATGCTTTTTTTCGTCTGTAAGAAAGATAAGTTCTGGAATTTAATCAAACTGGCTTTGATAAAGTTCAAAATATCGTCCTTTTTGCTGTAACAAAATTTGGTGGCGGCCTCGTTCAATAATTTCTCCGTGTTCTAAAACAATAATTTCATCTGCGTTACGAATGGTCGACAAACGGTGTGCAATAACAAAACTGGTGCGGCCTTTCATTAATTTATCGATACCGGTTTGAATATTGATCTCGGTTCGGGTATCTACAGAACTGGTGGCTTCATCCAGGATCAGAATGGGTGGATTGGCAACAGCAGCTCTGGCGATGTTTAATAGTTGACGTTGTCCCTGGCTTAAATTATTGCCATCACCTTCCAGAACTGTTAAATAGCCTTTCGGCAACCTTTTGATGAACGAATCGGCGCTGGCCAATACTGCAGCGGCGATTACTTCTTCATCTGTTGCATCCAGCCGGCCGTATCGGATATTCTCCATCACGGTGCCATTAAATAAATGAGTATCCTGTAGTACCATGGCAAGTGATCGCCTCAGGCTGTTCCTTTGAATGTTCCTGATGTCAGTGCCATCTATCATTATTGCGCCTGACTGGATATCATAAAAACGTGGCAGCAGGTTAACGATAGTGCTCTTACCAGCGCCTGTGGAACCAACAAAAGCAATTTTTTGCCCCGGGGAGGCCTGTAGGGAAATATCTTTTAAGACAACCTGCCCCTCGTTATAACCAAATATAACGTGATCAAATACTACTTCACCTTTTACATTGCTTAGTGCAGTAGCATTTTTTTTGTCTGCTGTTTCGGGTAGTTCGTCTATGATTTGAAAAATACGTTCTGCTCCTGCCATTGCAGCTTGTAGCGTGTTGTACTGGCTTGATATTTCATTGATAGGGCGCGCAAACTGCCTGGAATATTGTAAAAAAGCGGCAAGCCCACCTATATCAAGACCTCTTGTAATCGCGATAATGCCGCCGGCCGTTGCAGTGAGGGCAAAATTAATAGTGTTTAAATTTTGCATGATCGGCATCATGATACCTGAGTAAAACTGTGCTTTGGTTGACTTGCCACGAAGATCGTCGTTTAATTTTTCAAATCCTGCTATGGTTTCCTCTTCATGACTGAATACTTTTACCACTTTTTGTCCGGTTATCATTTCTTCTATATAGCCGTTAGCAACGCCCAATGCCACTTGTTGACCGGTAAAAAAAACTTCACTTTTTTTAATGATACGGCTTGCCAGCCAAAGCATAACGGATACGATAGTGATGGTAACAACAGATAACAGTGGACTTATATAAAACATCAGGATAAAGGTACCTGTTAAGGTAATGGTACTGGTAAATACCTGTGTAACACTATCGTTCAAAGCTCCGCTTACATTGTCCAGATCATTGGTAAAACGGCTCATCAACTCCCCATGACTATGGGAGTCATAAAATTTAACGGGTAAAAACTGCATTTTGCTGAACATATCGGCTCTTATCGCCTTTACCATTTTCTGGGCAACGGTGATCATTAACCTGTTTTGTAAAAAGGCAGACACTGCACCGGTTATATAAAAGGTAATTAACAATAGGGTCATCTTCACCAGCCCGGTGATATTACCTGGAATGATATAATTATTTATTATAGGCCTTAAAAGATATGCACCAACTACCGTAGCTGTTGTATTAATCAGCAGGAAAAATATAACCAGCAGGAGCAACAATTTTTGCTTTCCCAGATAAGTCGATATCCTTGTTATAACCTGCCAGGTATTTTTAGGTCTTTCAGTAGATATCATCCCGCCACGATGACCCGGTAGGCCGCGCGGTATGGAGAGGGAATTGCGGTCTTCATTCATAACAGATTTTCCTCCTTTTGCTGTTGTGAATAATAAATTTCCTGATAGGCTTTATTCGATTGCATTAATTCCGCATGCTTACCCATACCCACAATTTCGCCATTATCCAATATGATTATTTTGTCGGCAGATTGAATCGAGCTAATTCTTTGTGCAATAATGAATAAAGTGACTTGCTTCAGGTCAACTTGAAAGGCATCCCTTATTTTCATTTCTGTAGTTGAATCCACCGCGCTTGTACTATCGTCCAGTATCAGCATATTCGGCTGTTTGATGAGCGCCGCCGCAATACAGATACGTTGTTTCTGACCGCCGGAGAGATTAACTCCACCTTGCCCCAGTATGGTTTCATATTGTTTTGGAAACGACATAATAAAATCATGCGCCTGGGCATCTTTGGCGGCGCGGATAATATCATCATCTGTAGCCAAAGGGTTGCCCCATTTCAGATTGTCTTTAATAGTCCCAGAAAATAACTGGTTTTTTTGCAAAACCATTCCAATGCTGCTTCTTAGGTTATTCAGAGAGTAATCCCTCACATCAATATTGTCAATTAATACCTGCCCTTTCGTGACATCATATAAGCGGGGAATAAGTTGAACCAATGTGCTTTTGGCTGAACCTGTGGCGCCTATAATGGCGATCTGTTCACCTGGTTGGGCAATGAAATTAATATCTTTAAGTACGTATTCTTCACTTTCTGGATGGTATTTAAAAGACACTCCTTTAAATTCAACTTTACCCTGTTTAACCTTTAAATGATTAGCCAGTACTGATGGACTATCCTGAATATCTACTGTTGTGTTTAATACTTCCAATATACGGTCGGATGAGGCGCCGGCTCTCGAAAAGGTCATGATCGTCATGGAAAGCATGGTTAACGACATCAAAATTTGGGTAATATAAGTGATAAATGACATCAGGTGTCCTATCTGCATAGTACCCGCTATAATCTTTCGCCCCCCAAACCAAACTACGGCAACAATAGATATGTTCATTACCAGCATCATTACGGGCATCACCATTACCACGATACCCGAAGCTTTTATGGCAATATTTCTCAGGTCGTTATTGGCAATAGCAAATTTATTTTCTTCAAAAGATTCACGCACAAAAGATTTAACCACCCTGATGTTTATTAAGTTTTCCTGTATAGCGGCGTTCACCATATCGAGCTTTTGTTGCATTTTCACAAAATAAGGAAAGCCCTTTTGCAGGATGAAAAAGATGCTTAACCCTAATACCGGAATGGCGATGGCAATAATAAATGCCAGACTTGAATTAATGCGGGCCGCCATAATAACGCCAAAAATGAGCATTAAAGGTCCCCGGATCAATAACCTGAGCGACATCATGACCACCGTTTGTATAATATTTACATCATTGGTAAGTCTTGTAACGAGTGAAGCCGAACTGAAATGGTCAATATTTAAAAAAGAGAAAGTCTGGATTTTTTTAAAAAGGCCACTTCTTAATGCTGCTGCAAATCCAACAGATGCCTTTGAGGAATAATAAATGTTGCCCACATTGCCTACAATGGCAACAAATGACAATATCAGCATGATTCCCCCGGTAACGATTACATAATGAATATTTTTATGTTGTATCCCCTGGTCAACAATTTGAGACATAAGTTGGGGTTGTACAATTTCGCCGATAACATCAACAACTACCAGCAAGGGGGCTAATATAAAAGCTGTTTTATATTTTTTAAGAAACTTTAAATATTCAGTCATTATGGATAAATAAGCCGAAGATGAAAGCGCTTATTATAAATATACATCATTTCGTTGAACCTGTTCAATGACATAGACTGTTCAGGAATGTAAATTTTTTAGCAGAAATATAATAGCGAACGTTTCCTGGCCCGGCAGCTGTAGCTTCCATACAGTGGGTAACATTAAAAATCAGCGCTACCGGTACAGTAGTTGCTGTAAGCTTTGGGTACTTCTCGAAGTGCGTAACTCGCAATTGCTCATTTTTAAAACTAACGATAATGAGTGTTTCTGCCCTACCAGCTAACATGAAAGCGATGGTGTTGGAAAAACCGGGAACGCCATTGCAACTCAAAACGCTTTTAATCCCGGTTCCGTTGGCCAAACAAGTTTTAATAAAAGTGATTGCCTGCGGGATTTGCAGAACAGATCTGCATATTATGGATGGAGAACTGTCAGACCCCATGCTTCCACTGATACCTGGTCATGAAATAATAGGAGAGGTAGTGGCTACCGGTGAGGGGGTCAGCCTGCTTAAAGTGGGAGATATAGTGGGGGTTCCTTGGTTGGCTTATACTTGTGGTAAATGTAAGTACTGTGTGCAGCAAAAGGAAAATTTGTGTGAGTATGCACTATTCACCGGTTATACTATGAATGGTGGTTATGCTGAGTATACCGTTGCTTTTGAAGCATATTGTAATATAATGCCATCTATGTATGCTGATCCTTCCGGGGCTCCACTATTATGCGCTGGCTTAATCGGGTTCCGTGCCTGGCGGATGATAGATGAAGCCGCAGAACAGATAGCTATTTATGGTTTTGGTGCGGCTGCCCATATCCTTACACAGATAGCACAATTTCACTATAAATCGATTTTTGCCTTTACCAGGCCGGGGGATGCCGCCAGCCAGCAGTTTGCGCTCGACATGGGAGCTATATGGGCGGGTAGTTCGCTGGATGCTCCGCCAGTAAAAATGGATGCTGCCATTATTTTTGCGCCTGATGGATCTTTGGTACCCATAGCCCTGTCTCATCTTGATAAAGGAGGCACACTAGTATGTGGAGGGATCCATATGAGCAATATACCTTCTTTTCCGTATGATTTATTATGGGAAGAAAGAGTGTTGCGCTCAGTTGCAAATCTTACGCGCGACGATGGCAGAGCGTTCTTTAAAACAGCCACAAAGGTGCCTGTCAGAACAACTATACAACGGTTTACATTATCTCAGGCAAATGAAGGGCTGGCAGCGCTGCGAAGCGGCCGCATAAGGGGGGCCGCTGTATTGGTAATGTCTTCATAATATGCCGTTTAATGGTGCGCAATAAACAGGGGCACCTTATGCTCATTGATGATCTCTGAAATAAAGCTATGTTTGAAAGCCCTGGATATATTTGATCTGCCATAAGCGCCACTTACAACAATAGGATTTTTAATATCACTTAACCAGGTGCCAAAGTATTTTTTGGGATCGGCATTCAATAACTGGATGGTCAGATTAGTGAAATAATAAGTAGCTAGCTCACGTATCTCATCAAATTCTGGGATGTCTTTTGTTTTTTTTACATTATTAAATACCAGTATGGTTGGCTTGTTGCATAATTGAGGGAAAATATAGGTAAAATATTTTATGGCATAAGCAGAAGAGGCACTACCATCATAGGTTAATACAACATTTTCCGGGAAGGTGAATTTTTCGGGAGCGGCTATAACCGGACATTCTGTTTTATGGAGGGCGTCTTGAAGGAATTTATTAGGGCCATTGGGGTTAAGGTTACTATAGAATTTTTCACTACCCAATAGCAAAAGATCTGCAAAACGTGTTTCTTTTTTTAATTCTACCAATGCAAAATCATGAAGATTATTATGCACAGTAAAAGTTATATTGTTCCGTTGGCAGCTTTCCTTGAATATGGTTATACTCTGTTCCATGGCTGTCGTTGAATAATTCTCTATTAAAGGTACAAATACAGAAGTATAGCGAATGTTACCGGCTATAAGTTGGGGAAGGAAAACACCGGATAATAAAACCGGCTCGTGTTCGTTCATTTTACAGACAAACTCAAATGCCCCTTCCGGAAAATTTTCACCATCAATTGCCAGTAGTATCTTTTTCATGTACAATAATTTTAAGGATAATTGATCTCCATTATTAAAAGTAGGTGGAGATTGTTTGTTATAACAACAACTTTCATTGGTAAGCTGTTCATTGGGGAGAGGAAAGGATTACCTGGAGAGGCAGTTTCCTGCCTTTAGCACAGCATATTTGATAGTTTATGTTCATCAAGAATTACTACAGCGCCCTCCCGGATATCTATTAGTTTCTCCTCCCGGAAATCATATAGTGTGCGGATAAGGGATTCAGTAGCTGCGCCAGCCATTGTAGCCAGGCTTTCGCGGCTAATATCTATGGTGAAAGGAGCTTCACCTTGCTGGTTATATTTTTTATATAGATTGATCAATGCTTCAGCTACTTTCTTACGCAGGGAGTTGTAAGCGAGGCCGAGCAGTTGCTGTTCTTTCGTAGTGATATTTTTGGCTAACATGCGCATTAGCTGTACGGTTACTTCGTGGTGGTTGTTAAGTAAGGCTTCAAAGTCTTCCAGAGGAATAACCGCAATTTCGCTTTCCTCCATTGCCACTGCTGTTTCTTTATAGAGGGAATCTTCCAGCAAGGCAGTATAGCCGAGGAAGTCACCGGCAGAGTATAGATCTATTACTAATTCTTTTCCATAATCATTTGTTTTGATAGTTTTTACTTTTCCCTGCTGTACATAATATAATTTTGTTGGATGATTTCCTTCTGTATAAATGGGTTGCTTTTTTTTATACTTTTCAATGTTTCTTCCTTTAGATAGCGATTCAAGTGATGCTTTACCGGTGGCTTCGTACATCAATTTATTTAATCCTTTGAGGTCTGGTGCAAATTGTTCTTTTTTGATAGCTGCTTTTTTTAGCCTGCTTGCTATCGCGTCCCAAAGTTCTGTGCCACTAAATGGTTTAGTAATATAATCATCTGCTCCCATTCCCATCCCTTTACGGAAATCAGACCTCTCCGTTTTTGCTGTCAGGAAAATAAACGGAATATCCTTTACTTCTTCATGTTGCTGCATCAGGTGTAACACACCAAAACCATCCAGTATGGGCATCATAATATCACATACCACCAAGTCTGGCAGGTACTTTAGGATCATTTCAATGCCTGTTTTACCATTCTCTGCACTTAATACACGATATCCGGCAAGAGCGATAATGTCTGTTGTATTTTCGCGCAGTTCCTTGTTGTCTTCTATTAATAGAACTGTTTTCATTTTAATATCAACATTTATTGATTCAAAGGAAAACGAACGGTAAAAGAAGTGCCAATGCCCGGTTCACTTTTACATGAAATAATGCCATTCATCAGTTCACTGTATTTGTTTGCAATGTGCAGCCCAAGTCCTGTTCCCGGTATATTACTGGCATTTGTTCCCCGGTAAAATCTTTCGAAAAGATGTTGTTGGTCTTCTGCCGACATCCCGATTCCATTATCTTTTACGGTTAACACAAATTCTTTTTCACTTTTACTGGTATTTATCTTTATGTGGCTGCCTGCTTTTGAAAACTTAATAGCATTGCCTAGCAGGTTCATTACAATATGTTTAAGTAAAGAAGCGTCCAGCAGCAGCATTGGAGTGCCGGTGTGACAGTATATTATTTCTTGTTTTTCTTTTATTAAACTTTGCATTTCCTGTATAATAGTATTGAAATATTTCTCGACGTTAAATTCAACGTGATGTACTTGTATTTTCCCTTCTTCAATTTTTCCCACAGACAGAAAGTCGTTCAGCGTATCGGTGAGTATGCTTACCGCATCTATAATCCGCTGTATGTGCTTGTTATGGACTACCTGATCTTTCTCTTCGGCATAATGTTTTATAAGGAATGCAGAAGAAAGTATAGTGCTAAGCGGTGTCCGGAATTCATGGGAAGCCATCGAAACAAACCGGGATTTTAAATCCCCCAATTCTTTTTCCCTACTTAATGCTATAGTTAATTCTTCTTTGGATGTTTCCAGTTGTGCTAACGCTTTCTTAAGTTGATGAGTACGTTCTTCAACCATTTCTTCTAACTCATTATTAAGTTTTTCGATGCTTTCTTCTGCTCTTTTTCTTTGCGTGATGTCGCTGATATAGGCAATTGTAAAGCTGCCTTCTTCGTTGGAGTAGTGGCTAAGACTGATTTCTACCGGAAATTCTGAGCCATTTTTATGAACGGCGAACAGATCTTTACCAATTCCCATTGGCCTGCTTTGAGGATGTTTATTATACCGGTGCCGGTGTTCTTCATGTTTGTGGTGCACCTGCTGAGGTATCAGTACCTCCACTTTATGGCCTAATAATTCTTCCCGCTTATATCCGAATTGCTCCAGGGCAAAATCATTGATCAGTACAATTTCGCCCTGCTGATTGGTCACTAATATACCTATGCTGGCGTAATCAAATAAGGCGCCAAAACGCTGCGACTCTCTATTAACTTGTTGTGTGTAGAATGGGTCTGATAAAATGTTGGTGATGCGGAAAACACAATATTGTTTATAATGATGTTCAAACAGTATTTCTTCATAAATCCCTATGAAAGTTGCACCGTTCACATCTTTCCATTGTTTTTCTTCTAACAATGCTTCATCTGCTTGATGGTGTACAACCATATGCCCGTATCCTAATTGATTTTGCTCAAGGATCAGCTTAATGGAGGCGTAATCATCCGTTCCAAGCATCTTTACACCATTTTTGTTAATGTATAGTAGCTCCCCATTGCATACGTCCGTAACTGCTATCAATCCTGGAGCACGTTCCATAATTGCGGCAAGTATGCTTAACTGAAAGTTTATATCAAGACCATCTAATGAGAAGCTCATAAGCCTGAGTGTGATGGTAAATAATCTCTGGTGAAATTTATTCTCCGGGAAGAATCCGCCGAAATACTGTTCTCATTTACAACCAATCGTTGAAAAATATATCCATGCATCCCTTCTATCAGACTCTCTTATGCAATAATCAGGTTTTATCCTACTTGCATGGATCATATACTAATGGAAAGTTAAGGATTTTATAGGTTGGAATCAAGGTTGGAGACCTGCGGAATTTATGCGTTACATAGGTCATCCGGTAGCTAAGCGATTTTCGTTGGGCAAATAGGTGATTATAATCAGGATATGAGTTGAGTACTGTCATTCTTTGAAGAGGAGCACAGAGGTAACTTAGCATGAAAACCAGAAAAATTATTGTTATGGAAAAGATATTATATGTTACAGATGCTGTGAAATTAAACAGGCCCTGCCTCGACTTTGCTTGTTATATCAGCAATCTGACACATTCGAAACTTACTGGTGTATTTCTTGAAAACCAAATATTAGAGCTCCGGTCGAGTGAAGCTATTCAGGAAATAGCCATTAGTCCGGCTGTTCCCGGTGCATCGTTGGAAGGCCAGAAAGAGCTCTACAGGGATGAGAATATAGACCTCTTTAAGCATGTCTGCGAAAATAATGGTGTAAACTGCTTTATACATCAGGATACGGGAATGCCGGTAACGGAAGTGGTAGCTGAGAGCAGGTATACCGATCTGATAGTAGTAGATGCCACCACCTCCTTTTCCTGGAGGCCAGAAATTGCTCCTACCGTATTTGTAAAGGAAGTGCTGGAAAAATCAGAATGCCCCGTAATAATAGCGCCGGAAGATTTCGAGGGGGTAAATGAGATCATCTTCACCTATAATGGAAGCAGTTCATCCGTATTTGCTATCAAACAGTTTACACACTTATTCCCGCAGCTCCGGGATCGCAAAATTACGGTGCTTAGTATAACTGACGCCGGTAAGCCAATTAAAGGAGATAAAGATAAATTGAAGGAATGGTTGCAGGCCCATTACGACCAAATAACATTTGTTGTGCTGGAAGATAGGAATGTACGGGCTCGCCTGCTGGAATATCTGGTGGAAAAAGAGCAGGTGTTTATTGTGATGGGCGCCTTTGGCAGAAGTATCTTATCTAATGTTATCATTCCTAATCCTGCAGATCCAATAGTGAAACTTATTACACAGCCTATTTTTATCACACATTATTAATGAATTTTTCAAAATAGTCATCATTATGGAAAAGATAATAGCAGCAATCGATGCCCTTCATTTTTCAGATGAACAGGTAGATGGCTTCAAATATTTTGCTAAAGAAGCCAACAGCCCGCTTACAGTAGTATGCCTGGATAATATTTCCAGTGAACTTATTTCGTTGGCAAGTGCGTATCCTGAAGCCTATACGATCAATTATGAACAAATTACAGTAGAAAACAGGGCTGCATTGGAATATCAACGAAATTCCAATATTAAACAATTGCATGAAGTTTGTGATAATTGTAACGTTAATATCAACATACGGGAAGCAGCCGGTTTTCCGGCACAAGAAGTAGTCGCTGAAAGTAGGTTTGCCGATCTTTTAATGATTAGTAGCAGCACTTCTTTTGCTACGCTGGCGGATAGTAATCCGCCAAGGTTTGTAAAGGATGTACTGGTTGAAGCAGAATGCCCGGTGATGGTATTGCCGGAAGTGCTTTCTCACATCAATGAGATTGTGTTTTCTTATAATGGCACTTTTTCATCTATGTATGCTATCCGGCAATTTACCCAGCTTTTCCCGGGTTTTTCTGATATGCCGGTGAAAGTGGTATACGTATCGGAGAAGAATTACAAAACAATTCCATGGGAGCAAAAGCTCCGTGAATACCTGGAATTGCACTACGATACAGTAGAATTTATTATTTTGAATGGAGAGCCGGCAACAGCGTTTCTGGCAATGCTAATACACCGGAAGGATTGCATTGTTACTTATGGCGCTTATGGCCGAAGTGGTGTTTCCCGGTTTTTTCATCGCAGCGATGCAGAAAGTGTTTTACGTACTACCAATGTTCCAGTGTTTATTACACATCCGTAAAGTAATGGTATGATGACAATAGACCCCCAGGCAGAAAATAACGAAAAAGACCTTACTGATCTCCCATTGGAAAAGATGGAATCAGCAATTGGTTATGTTCCTGGAGGACTCTCAGCGGAGGAGGCTGGCAAGAGGCTAAATAAATATGGTTTTAATGAAATAGCAAGAGAAAAACCATTATCGCCCTGGCTGAGGTTATGGAGAAACCTGAAAAACCCCTTGGTTATTCTCCTGAGTATACTTGGTATTATCTCCTTACTAACAGGGGATATCAGGTCAACCATCGTTATTTTTATTATGGTGATCCTGGGTATAGTACTACGTTATGTGCAGGAAATGCGGGCAGATAAGGCGGCTGAAAAGCTGAAAGCCATGGTGAGCACACATGCTACCGTATGCAGAGATGGCAAGGATATAGAGGTGCCACTTAAAATGTTGGTACCGGGCGATGTGATCAAACTGGGAGCGGGGGATATGGTACCAGCTGATGTTAGGGTACTTTTTGCGAAAGACCTGTTTCTGAATCAGGCTGCATTAACAGGAGAATCGTTGCCGGTGGAGAAGTCTGCTATTGCGTCTTCCCCGGCCACAGGTAATCCCCTGGATGCAGATAATATTTGTTTTCTGGGCTCTAATGTAGAAAGTGGAACAGCAACGGCAATGGTGGTTCATACAGGTGCTAAAACCAACTTTGGCTCCCTGGCTACCCATATTACAGGTCAGCAGGTATCTACCAGTTTTGATAAGGGCATTAACAGTTTTACCTGGTTAATGATCCGTTTCATTTTCGTGATGGTGCCTGCAGTATTTATTATCAATGGCCTTAGCAGGCATAACTGGCTGGAGGCATTTTTGTTTGCACTGGCGGTGGCAGTAGGGTTAACCCCGGAAATGCTCCCTATGATTGTTACCGTTAATCTTTCTAAAGGGGCCCTTGCCATGTCGCATAAGAAAGTGATTGTAAAAAGATTAAATGCTATTCAGAATTTTGGGGCCATGGACGTATTATGTACTGATAAAACCGGTACGCTAACGGAAGGAAGGATTGTGTTGGAACAATATCTGGACCCGGAAGGCAATGCCAGTCAGAAGGTGCTTGATTACGCATACCTCAACAGTTATTATCATACCGGTCTTAAAAACCTCATGGATGAGGCTATCCTGGATCATGAAGAGCTTACTGCAGCATTAAATATGCGTAACGGCTATAGGAAAATCGACGAAATTCCATTTGATTTTGTCCGTAAACGTATGTCTGTTGTATTAGACGATAAAGATGGTTTAAATATCCTGATTTGTAAGGGCGCTGTAGAGGGACTGATGGAAATATGCAGCCAGGTGGAAGTAAATGGTGAAGTAACTGATTTACTGCCAGAAAAACGGCAGCAGTGTGCGGATAAGGTAGCGGCAATGAATGCACAGGGATTCCGGGTGGTAGCCCTGGCTTATAAGAAAATGCCAGGGGCGCCAGATGAGCCGACTTATTCCATCGGGGATGAATCGGATATGGTGCTGTCTGGTTTTTTGTCTTTCCTGGACCCTCCAAAAGTATCTGCAACAGAAGCATTAAGGCGTTTGGCTGCTTTAAAGGTAGATGTTAAAATACTTACGGGAGATAATGAAATCGTAACGGCTTATATCTGTAAAAAGGTGGGGGTACCCGTTGAGCGTATATTGTTGGGCGTGCAAATTGAGAAAATGGATGAGGCAGAACTGGCGGCAACAGTGATGAATTACAGCGTATTTGCCAGGTTGGCGCCGGTGCATAAGCAACGTATTATTCAGGCGATACAGCATAAAGGGCATGTAACCGGTTTTATGGGAGATGGCATCAATGATGCACCGGCACTAAAAGTGGCGGATGTAAGTATTTCTGTAAATAGTGCGGTGGATATCGCAAAAGAATCTTCCGATATCATTTTGTTGGAAAATAGCTTATTGGTACTGGAACAGGGCGTTTCAGAAGGACGTAGGGTATTTGGGAACATTATCAAGTATATCAGGATGGCGGCCAGTTCTAATTTTGGTAATATGTTCAGTGTAGTGGGAGCAAGTGCATTTTTGCCTTATTTGCCTATGTTACCTATCCAGGTGCTAACCAATAACCTGTTATATGATTTTTCCCAAACCACTATTCCAACAGACAATGTTGACGCTGATTGGTTAGTGAAGCCCCGTAAATGGACCATTGGAGAAATCCAGCGCTTCATTTTAGTGATTGGCCCTATCAGCTCTATATTCGATTACATTACTTTTTTTATACTCTGGCACTTTTTCGATGGCAAACATCAGCCGGCACTTTTTCATACGGGCTGGTTTATAGAATCGCTTTTCACGCAAACGCTGATTATCCATGTGATCCGCACTAACAAATTACCTTTCATAGAAAGCAGGGCCAGTTGGCCTTTGATAATGACTTCCCTGATCGTGGTAATAATAGGTGTTTGGTTAACAGTTTCCCCGTTGGCAGCCATATTAGGATTTGTTCGCTTACCTTCTACCTATTGGTTATGGCTGGCGGGTATATTGTTTGCTTACGTGGCCCTTACACAAGTTGTCAAGAATTGGTTCAATAAGAGGTACCATGGCCAGTAGTTTCTGGTATTACCATCAGACTTCCCATTGCCAATGCCTGATCTCTGGCATGTCTTCACCATTGGCTGCTATATACTGTTTATGTTCCACTAATTTATCCTGGAGTTGCTGTTTCAGATAAATTCCTTTACTGCCTGTTTGGGGAAGCCGGTCTATGGCGTCCATTACCAGGTGGAAACGGTCCATATCATTGAGTACGGTCATGTCGAATGCAGTGGTAATGGTGCCTTCTTCTTTATATCCTCTCACATGGATATTATTATTATTGACGCGGTTGTAGGTTAACCTGTGGATTAACCATGGATAACCGTGGAAGGCGAAAATAACAGGTTTGTTGGTAGTAAACAGGGAGTCAAAGTCTTTATCGGTTAAGCCATGGGGGTGTTCTGTATGCCTTTCCAACTTTAATAGGTCAACTATATTGATTACCCTGATTTTCAGATCGGGCAGGTGTTTTCTGAGAATAGTTACAGCTGCCAATGTTTCAAGTGTGGGTACATCCCCGCTGCATGCCATCACAATATCGGGTTCGCATTCCTGGTCGTTACTGGCCCAGCTCCAGATGCTGATGCCCCGGGTGCAATGTTCGATAGCGTCTTGCATATTAAGCCACTGGGGAGATGGGTGTTTCCCGGCAATAATAACGTTCACATAATGGGTACTGCGCAAACAATGATCCATAACAGATAATAAGCAGTTGGTGTCGGGAGGGAGGTATACCCGTACAATTTCGGCTTTCTTGTTGATCACATGGTCTATAAAACCAGGGTCCTGATGGGTAAAACCATTATGGTCTTGCCGCCAGACGGTGGAAGTCAGTAAAATATTTAAAGAAGGTATTTTTCTCCGCCAGGGAATTTCAAGTGTCATTTTTAACCATTTGGCGTGTTGGTTAAACATGGAATCAACGATGTGAATGAAGGCTTCATAGCAGTTGAACACACCGTGTCTGCCTGTAAGCAGGTAGCCTTCGAGCCAGCCTTCACATTGATGTTCGCTCAGCATTTCCATTACTTTACCCGATGGCGCCAGAAATTCATCTGTTTTTTCTATATAGGGCAGCCATTGGCGGTTGGTGGCTTCAAATATTGCTTCCAGGCGGTTAGACACTGTTTCATCAGGACCAAAAACCCTGAAATTGTTATTGTCTTCATTCTGCCGGATGATGTCCCGTAGAAAACGTCCGGTTACATGTACGTCTCCCTCTCCTGCAGTACCGTGTACAGCCACATCTACGGCATATTCCCTGAAGTCGGGTAAGCGCAGGTTGCGCATCAATACTCCGCCATTGGCATGCGGATTGGCCCCCATTCTTCTTTCTTCCTTTGGTGCTAATGCTGCAATATCACTTTTCAGGCGGCCACGTTCATCAAATAATTCTTCTGGTTTATAGCTCTGCATCCATTTTTCCAGTAGTTGCAAATGTTCGTCGGGCGTATTAGCAGAAACGGATAATGGAATCTGATGTGACCGGAAATTACCTTCTATCTGGTAACCATCCACCACTTTTGGACCGGTCCAGCCTTTAGGAGACCGTAAAATGATCATAGGCCACCTGGGCCGGGTAACATTACTTCCCTGACGTATAGCTGTTGCCTTTATTTGCCGGATCATTGCAACGGCAGTGTCCAATGCAGCTGCCATAGCCTGATGCATTGGCGCTGGTTCGGTTCCTTCCACAAAAATAGGCGTCCAGCCGTAGCCATTGAATAGCTGCTCTAATTCTTCATGCGTAATCCTTGCCAGCACGGTTGGGTTAGAAATTTTATATCCGTTGAGATGTAAAATTGGTAGTACTACGCCATCATTAAGTGGATGAAGGAATTTATTAGAATGCCATGCTGTAGCCAGCGGGCCTGTTTCTGCCTCTCCATCGCCTACTACACAGGCTGCAATTAATGACGGGTTATCCAATACCGCCCCAAAGGAATGGCTGAGCGCATAACCTAGCTCGCCCCCTTCATGTATAGAACCAGGCGTTTGTGGTGAAGCGTGACTGGAAATACCACCAGGATAGGAAAACTGGGTAAATAGTTTTTTGAGCCCTTCTTCATCCTGAGTGATGGCAGGGTATACTTCGCTGTAAGTACCTTCCATGTAAGTGCCGGCTACTACTGCCGGTCCGCCATGTCCCGGACCTGATACATAAATCATATTCAGGTCATATTGGTTGATAATCCTGTTAAGATGGGTGTAAATAAAATTCTGTCCTGGTGTAGTTCCCCAATGCCCTAACAGCATATTTTTTACATGTTCTATTTTGAGCGGTTCCCTTAGCAGGGGATTATCACGCAGGTAGAGTTGCCCTACCGATAAATAATTAGCGGCGCGCCAATAAGCATGGATTTTATTCAATAAATCCGGAGATAAGGGACTGTTTTTGCTTATTGCGGGTGATATGGTATCCATTTTAATAATTTTATTTAATGGTTATTACTGTTTCGCTTTATCAGTGATCATTTTGTTTACTATTTCTGCCATCATCCCTTCTTCATCAGTTGGTATAACACGCACGGATACATTTCCTTCATCCGTTGAAATAAGGTCCTGATTTGCATGATTACGTTTGCTATCCAATTCAATTCCCAGGAATGCTAATCCTTCACATACGCTTTGTCTGATAATGGCGGCATTTTCACCTATTCCGCCGGAAAACACCAGGGTATCAATGCCTCCCAATGCGGCGGCATAAGCGCCAATTCTTTTTTTTATATCATAACAGAACAGGTCTACCGCTTCCGCAGCTCTGATGTCTTTTTCTGCTTGTTTCAATAAATCGTTCATATCACCGCTTGTTTCTGAAATGCCCAACAAGCCGGATTCATGATTAACAAGATGATTGAACTCGTCTGCAGATAAATGTTCCGTTTTCATGATAAACCAGGCAACACCCGGATCGAGGTCACCGGAACGGCTACTCATGGGGATGCCTGCTGCAGGTGTGAAGCTCATGCTGGTATCAACACTGCTTCCATGGTGTACTGCAGCTAAACTCGCGCCATTGCCCAGATGGGCCAGCACTACCCGTCCGTTGGCGGCCACTTTGCCGGCTATTCTTTCAAGCGCTTGTAGGAGATATTGATAAGAGAGGCCATGAAAGCCATATCTATGTATGCCTGATTTTTCAAACCGCCTCGGTATAGGCAGCAATTTAGCTACACGCGGCATGGTTTGATGAAAAGCAGTATCGAAACAGGCAATCTGGATAGTGTCTGGATGATGTTGTTTAAATACCTCAATTAGTTGGATTTCATTAGGAAGATGGTCGGGGTCATATGGGATAATTTGTTTCAGTTCTTCCACGAGCGCGGGCGTAATAAAGGATGGATTTAGATATTGCATACCATGAACAATGCGGTGTCCTATGGCATTTATTTTTTTTAAATCCACTTGTTTTTCGAGCCAGCTTATAAGATAAGCTATGGCAGAAGCATAGCTATTTACAATAGCTGGAAATGATGTTTTTTCGGGCACATTCGATTCACTGAAACTGAATTTAATATCTTTAAAACCGATTTTACTTATTTGTCCTGATAAGATTTTTTCAGGTATTTCGCTTTGCTTATACAGGGCAAACTTAATGCTTGAAGAACCTCCGTTAATCATTAAAAGCATAGCACCGTTTTGTTTGTTTGATGTGCTCCCGTCTCCTCCGTTTCAACGGAGACGAGGGGCGACACGAACACGATTTTGTAGTATCTCGGTAACAAGTTAGTAGGGCTTTTGTTCACAAATCTAACTGGTGTTGGTATCAGGTATTAGGAGTAGCCTGCTGCGTATAAATCAAAAAAGGCCGCCTGCTGCTAGGCGACCTTTTTACTATAGTGGGTTGGTTTTAATCTTATCTTCTCTTCCTGAATATCAGTAGTACAGTAGCAAAAGTTAGCAGTGAAGCCGGTAATACGCCAAAGAAGAAGCTCCGCATATAAAGTATTCCTGTATCATCAGTGTCAATAGTATCCCTGGAAGGGATGGAGCCGGTATTTACCGGGAAATCTCCATAGGTAAACCACCGGAATAATTCTGTGATGAACGCCTGGTTCCAGGTAGATGGCTGGCGCCGTGATAATTCTCCTGTGCTCATAAAGTCTGCATCGCCGGCAACAATAATCCGTTGTGTTTTATTTTGCATTTTCCGCTCCAGGGCCATCGCCAGTACTTGGTTGTTTGGGGTAACCAATAATGGGATGGCATGGAATTGTTGCCGACCGGTATAGCTAAGGTTTACAGCACCTGTCAGGGAAACGATAGCGCTGTCTGCTTTATAGGCAGTTAATTGAGGGGAGAGTAAGTTTACCTGATCTGAAAGGCTTGCCAGTATAAAATCTGGTGCATAATCCCGGCTTTCTATTTGTATAGGGGCTTCTCCGGCCTGTATATTTAATTGTTGCAACAGGGGCTGGAAAGTAGCGGATGATCCCGGCTCAGTAATCAGAAAAAGATTGCGGCCGCTGGCCATGTATTGACGCAGTTTTTCCTGTGCTATAGCGGTGAGCGGTGATTTAGGAGCAGCTATCACAAGTACAGCGGTGGATGCGGGGATATCTTGTTGGTTAAGGTTGACGGTATCTACATTAAAGCCTTGATTGATCAATGCTCCCCGGAAAGACAGCTCATTCACAAATTTTCTGAAATCGGCATCACCGGCTTTGGTAATGCTTCTTTCCCCGTTCCCGGTCAGGAAAGTAATGAGGGGAATGGCAACAGGGGTTACAACGCGCTTTAATGCGGCTGTAAATTCCTTTTCGCTGGGATATATCATCACATCATCGTAATAGCGCAGGAAAGTTTTTTTATCGCCATACTGCAGTTGTCTGACCAGGCGGTTCTCTTCCGGCTTCAGGTCTGCCATTTTTTTGATTTGTGCTGGAGACAATACTTTGCTGAAACTGATGTCTTGTATGTCTGCTACTTTTTTAGCAATGGCAGCATCGCTTTCACCCGGATAATTTTTATACAGTTCTTTGTTGTAAGCAAAATCGTAATAGTATACGTAATTCATCTGCAGGTTGGGCATAAAGCGCCGGTAAGGCGTCAGTAGTCTTTCGTCTGCACTTTTTTTCTCCGGGGCGCCCAGGTAATAATTGTTGTCTAGTATGTTCACATAGGTAGTGATCTTCAGTGGTTGATCCATACTTTTTATGAGCTCCCTGCTTTGCTGGCCAAGGGTATGCGTTTTGGTAGCTGTCATGTCTAGATAGCCGGTAAAAAAGGGACGGGAGCTGAGGTATCCGGTCAGGAAGCAGAATGCTACCAATCCTGTATACCTGATGACACGTATATAGGCTGGTTTAGCCTCGCGTTGGTCTTGTAGGCGCATGCCTGTAACAGCCAGGAAGAAACCGATTACCAGGAAGAAATAGTATAGATCTTCTGTGCTGATCAATCCATAAATAAGTTGCTCTGTTCTGCCGGCAATAGACATAAAGTAAGTAATATGCCGTATGGCATCGTTGCCCTGTAACAGGCTACCAATAAAGTTGAGTACAGCAAGAATAGCCAGGGTGCTGATAGCAGCTACTACCTGGTAGGTGGTAAGCGACGACATGAAAATACCTATTGCTGCATATGCGCAGATCAGCAGGTACAATCCCAGTGCTCCGGATGTTAACAGGCCCCAATCGATATGCGCCACGAAAAAAGCGCCGGCAATACAGTAGAGGGAAATGATCACCAGTAGTAAAGCTCCGTAGCCCATCATCGCCAGGTATTTGCCCAATACAATATCTCTGACTTTAATGGGAGACGATAGTAATAATTTGATAGAACCGCTGTGTGTTTCCCGGCTAATCAGGCCCATTGTTAAAAGCGGAATATAGAAATAGAGTGTACTCTTTACGCCGGGAAAGAAACCTTCTTTGCTGGCAAATATCATAAATGTAACATCGGTGAAGTGATGTCCCATGCGTTGCGCACGTCCGATCATCTGGAGGTAATACACAAAGTCGATGCCTACCTGTATCGGGAATACAATTAAGATCAGCCAGGCAACTGGCGAATGGAACAGGAGGCTGAGCTCCTGGCGGGCTATTCTGAAAACGATTCTCATGATGGTAGGGCGGATTTATTTTTTTTGTTGGATAATTGGGCGAAAATATCGTCCAGAGAGCTTTTCTCCAGGGTGATCTCTTTTAATCTCCATCCCCTGCGGACGCTGATCTCTACTATGTTTTCGGTAATGTCGGGCGTTTGTTCAAACCGTAAGCGTATAGTGTTTCCCGTTAGAAACTCCACATCCTTGATACCTTTGAGTGTTTTCAGTTCTGTGGCATCAGGTGGATTGGCCATAGTGGTGATCAGACTATCTGGTTCTATGTAATTATTGAAAGAAGCCATCGTATCTTTAAACACTATTTTTCCGCCTTCAATCATAATAATATCCTGGCAAGTGGCTTGTATTTCAGAGAGGATGTGGGACGAAAATATCACTGCCCGGTCGCTGGCTATTTCTTTTATCAGCTGCCTTACTTCCAGTATCTGGTTGGGATCGAGGCCATTGGTGGGTTCATCTAATACTACCAGTAGTGGGGTATGTATCAGTGCCTGTGCGATACCCACTCTTTGGCGGTAACCGCCGGAAAGGTTGCCGATCAGCCTTTTGCTGAAATGGGCCACGCCGCATTTTTCTTTTACCGCCTCCACCGCTGGTTTAATCTGGCGCTTATCTATATGCCGGAGATGAGCGCAATAGGTAAGGTATTCATCTACTGTTTGCTCCAGGTAAAGCGGCGCATTTTGCGGCAGGAAGCCAATCCTTTTTTTGGCTTCTTCAGGAGCTATTCTCATGTCAATGCCTTCTATCAGGACTTTGCCCTCGGTTTGACTTAGCACGCCACAAAGAATATTCATAGTAGTGGACTTACCGGCGCCATTAGAACCAAGCAGCCCCACAATACCTTTTTTATTGATACCGAAGCTGACATCTTTTACTGCCCAGTCTTTACTGTAGCGGTGGGAGAGCCCTTCAATTTTTACGATATTATCTTGCATTTGTGATGAATTAAGTACACAGTAATTGAATGGCGCCGGTATTTCACGGCGCCACTGTGAGAACAGGGTTAGGATAAAAAGTTATGGATTCAGCGGCCAGTCCGGGTTAAATATGGTAGCATCCGGCCAGAGCTGCCGTACATAGTTATTACTGCCAGGCAACAATTGATAATCTTTGCCTTCCGCGGTATGCGTGATCGTTTTTTGAAAACGCGGTTCTTTATTCAGCCGTTTCAGGTCTATTACCCGCATATTGGTGAAAGCCAGTTCCCGTCTTCTTTCTTCCAATACAAAACGCAGTACTTTTTCGGCATCGTTGTTAAAGTCGGCAGGGGTAAATGTCTGATAGGTGCTGGGATCGATCCTGTTTACCCTTAATTTATTGATATCATCCAGTGCTGCAGCCAGGTTATTACTGCGGGCATTACATTCTGCCCTGTTGAGATACAGCTCTGGTACGTTCAGGTAATTACTGTAATAGTCGCCGCGTAGGAATAACCGTACATGGAACCTGTTCATGTAATTATAAGGAGGTGCAGGGGGCCAGCCATCAGCGTAGAATAGTGCCCAGCGTTTATCATCGCTGCTAAAGAGTGCTGTTAGCTCGGGAGAGGCGCAAACGTCCATTCCTAAGCCGAAAGGCCGCAGGAAATGCCTGGCCACGATGGTTTCTGTGTTGTACTGTCCATCAGGGATATCGGTCCATCCGAGTGGTGTGCCAGGTATATTGGGGAAAGGGCCAGGCACTGTTACGTTGTATTTATTCATGTTTGCCAGTTCACTTTGCAGTGTAAGTGCCAGGTCTGCATTTTTCTTTGCATTGTCGTAGTCGCCCATAAACAGGTATACCCTGCTTAACAGCGCATAGCCGCCGGCTTTGCAGGCCCTGAATTTGGTTAGCTTATGTTTAACCGGAAGATCTGGTATCGCCTCGTTGGCATCGCTGATGATCTGGTCGTATACTTCCTTAACGGTATTGCGTTTGAATTTAGCGTTGATATCGGCTACTAGCGCAATGGGGACGCCCAATTGTGTGGCTGCGGTGGCGGCATCATAATGTTGTGCATACATATTTACCAGCGCCAGGTGCTCCATAGCCCTGCCCAATAACGCTTCTGCACGTACGCTCCGCTTATTTTCTGCTGTTCCTTCTGTTGCGTTCATGATGTTGTTGATAATCGTATTGCAATAGAAGATCCGCTTGTAAGACTCGCTCCACATGGGCTGTGGCGTGCCCTGGTCATTTACATTGGGATTAAAGGTATAGATCCGCCGTCCGGGTAGTTGCTGTTTGGTGAACAGGTTGCCCGGATCTCCTTCCGGCAGATAAACATCATCAGAGAGAAGATCTTCGAAATAATCTCCATAGTTCACCATGGTACCGGAATTGAGCATGTTCTCATAGTCTGATACTGTTACTGGGATGAATTTATCTTTTGGTTTGATGTCCAGGAACTTATCACATCCTGAAATAATCGCGAGATTGGTTATAATATATAGATGTAGTTTTTTCATGGCTGTTAATTTTAAAAAGTGATGTTGATGCCCGCCATATAAGTAGGGGTAACCGGTAGTGTTCTGATAGCATAGGAACTGGAAAGCTGGTAAGCTTCCGGATCAATTCCTGCCGCATTCCTGTACCAGTGGAATGGGTTCTGTACCTGTAGCATCAACTTAACAGCGGATAATTTTTTAGTATGGAATAACGCAGGGGAAAAATTATAAGAGAGTGAGATATCCCTTACTTTTATATAATCCGCTTTCAGTACGTTTTTATCTGCTGCATACCAAATAATAGTATAATAGTTGCCGCCATTGCCTTTCAGATCCGGAGCCGGCAGGGTACCGGTTTTTTTCTCATCGCCAGGTTGCCGCCAAAAGTTCATTACCCGGCTGTCTGTATTTTGGGTAAGGCCACCATAAGAAATGGCAGGAGGCACATCACGCAGCACATTACCACCGTTGGCAATGATCATAATACTCAACGACAACTGTTGGTAGGTAAAAGTATTGGTAAGCCCGGAGGTATAAGTAGGCCGCAGGGTACCGCTGTACGCCAGCGCGTTTACATCTGTCATGTTCGCCACAATATTCCCATCCTGATCATAGTTCTTCACTACTTTTCCGGCGGCGCCATATAACATTACAGAACCGTTGGCAGGGTCCAGGCCAGCCCATTTAAAACTGAAAACAGCATCCATCGGATAGCCTATGCGGTTTACGCCATAACCTGCG
This sequence comes from Chitinophaga sp. 30R24, assembly GCF_049056765.1. Lineage (NCBI taxonomy): Bacteria > Pseudomonadati > Bacteroidota > Chitinophagia > Chitinophagales > Chitinophagaceae > Chitinophaga > Chitinophaga sp. 30R24. The sequence continues at coordinate 73,884 of NZ_JBJGXX010000007.1, read as the reverse complement.
GTAAGACCGTCTACTGTTTCATATTTGGTGTTGATCTTCGTCATCCTGTTTTTGTTCAGGCTTAAAGTCAGCGTAGTGTTCCAGCTAAAATGCTTTTGCTGTATGTTGGAGGTGTTGAGTGTTACTTCAAACCCTTTATTGCTAAGGCTACCATAGTTGATTAAGGCTGAAGTAAAGGCATTGGTGGGGTCTGTTGCCTTTTCTCCCAGCAGGTCTGTACTTTTACGGATATAATAGTCTGCTGAGCCGGCAATACGGTTATTAAACAGGGCAAAGTCAACGCCTATATTGGTTGTTGCGGTTTTTTCCCATCGTAACGATTTGTTGGGTGGATAAAGGATATCTGTGGCCGGTGCATTGGCTTCTGATGAGAAAGAAGCACCTGCTTGCAGGTAAGGGCCCACCTGTCTGGCAATATTGCCGCTCAGGCCATAGGTAGACCGGATACTGAGGCTGTTTAGCCAGGTAATATCTTTCATGAAATTTTCTTCCGACATTCTCCAGCTGGCGCCTACCGACCAAAGGGGTAGATAGCGGTACCGGGGATCTGTGCCAAACAGGTTAGAGTTGTCTACCCTTACGCTGGCTGTTACATTGTATTTGTCATTGTAAGTATATCCTGCATTGCCAAAGGCAGAAATGTACCGGTCTTCACCGTAATGGAAATTATTATGGGAAGTATAATCGTAGAAAAAATTACTGCTCAGTGATTCCGTACCCTTCAAGCTACCTAAATTAGCCTCATTTATAGGAGTATACTGTAGGTTGTTATCATTATATCCCAATCTGAAGACAGTGGTGGAAGACTGTGCCACGGCCCTTCGTTCTGTACCTGCCAGTGCGGAAATATAGTGATGGGTATTAATACGCCGGTTATAGTTCAGTTGTGCGCGGGCGGTATAGGACCTTGCGTCGCCCCGGGTTTCATAAATCTGTCCGCCATCAGGTACATTTTTAACCACCTCCCCATTTACTATTTGCGCGGCATCATTGATCATGTTTTTGCTGTAGTAAGAATCGGAAGAATAGCATGTTTTGGAATTGCTGGCACCTCTTTCGGTCTGGTATTTTAATTCGAAATTAAGCCCGTTGGTGATTTTAACGGTGAAGCCTCCCTGTAGCCTGAAATAGTTAGACCAATAGGAGAGGTCTGACTTATGTAGTTCATTCAGCGGGTTAAAGGTTTCATCGTATAGTCCCAGGCTTTTTAAACGGTCTATTTCGTATGGCGATTTTAAATAATTCCATGGTGCGAGGCTACCGTCAGGGTTTTTCAATACCTCATAGGGCATCCCCGTATAGTAAGATCCAGGGTTTTCCTGATTAACACTTCCATTATTGAAATTAGTAATAGCACCTACCTCTGCATCCAACCAGTTAAATACTTTAATCCTGTCTTTAATACCCACATTAACACTTTCATCGCGGGTGCTGAGGGCATATCCGCGGTTGCCGGTATAGTTCATGGTTAAATTGTACTGGTGCACTTCATTGCCCCCACTTGCAGAGAAACTATGTCTTTGTTTAAGCATTTTCCTCATCAGAAGGTCTTCTATCTGCGACTGGCCGTTGGCCTGGCTTAGGCGGTCCAGGATACTATCCAGTTGATCTTTACTGATAAATTGTTGCTCATAGTTGTACAACGCTTCTGTTGCTTTCGGTTGGGCTCCGCGCCTGATAGCATCATTGAAAGGGGGATGCCACATATTGAACAGCTCCTGCTGCAGCCCCACCATTTGCGAAGCGTTGAGCAGGTGCAGGTAGCCGGCATTAGGAATGGGAGTCATGAAAACGGTGCTGCTGAAGCTAACTATGGGTTTTCTGCTGTTACCCAGGCGGGTAGTGATAGAGATCACCCCATTGGCGGCTCTGGTTCCGTAAATAGAAGCGGCTGCCGCATCCTTCATCACGGTGACGTTGATCACATCGGCAGGATTGATTAAGTTAATATCTCCTTCATAGGGAAAACCATCTACCACATATAAGGGCGCCTGGTTGCCATAGATAGTGGAAAGCCCCCTGACATTAACAGCACCATTCTGTATATAAAGGCCTGCCACAGTGCCTTCCAGCCGGTCCAGTATATTGGTTTCCATTCTGGTATTGAGCGTTTTTTCAGTGATGATGCTAAAGGCACCGGTTACACGCTCTTTTGGGATGGCCTGGTATCCGGTATAGGCAATTACATTTACATCCGATAGCGTAGAAGTAACTATGTACAGTGTAATGGCTCCTATGTTACCAGTTTTAAGCATGTCTGCTGTAATGGTAATTTCTTTGGCGAGATAGCCTACAAAACTGATCCGGATAACGTCTCCGGCATTGGCATTGATAGTGAAATTGCCATCTGTGCCGGTAATAGCAGACTGTTTAGACCCTGCTACCAGTACGGTAGCTCCGGGTAATGGGGCGCCGGTGCTGTCGGTTACACGGCCAGTTACCGGTACTGGCTTTTCATCCAACGTTGCCTCATCGTTGGCTGGCAAGGCATGCTTACTATATAACATAATTGTATTGCCAGCAATTTTGTAGTGAATAGGTTGATCTTTCATGATCAGTTGGAGAAAACTGGTTAGCGGCATATGCTGCGCAGATACTGATACAGGAATGGTTTGCTGGAGCAATTCGGATTTGCCCCATACAACAAAGCCGGTTTGTTTTTTAATGGCGGTAAATAACTTTTCCATTGTTACCGCCTTTCCGGAGAAAGTAACGGATTGCGAAAATGTGCTGGCTGATACATGTAAACAAATGGTAAGAAGCAGGTAGCTTGTTAATCTCATAATCCGGAGCATTTTGGTTGAGAGCCGGTATGGCAAGTCCCAACGGCTCCAATAAGCAGTTTTTTGCATAGATTTGCATCGTTTGGTTGTTAAAAATGGAGGTCGCGAAACCTGAGTTTATTCAACCGGACAAATCCAACGGGAGTGTTAGCGCACTTCCGTTTTTTTGCCGGTAGATTTTTGTGATCTTTCTATAGCTTTATGTTATCCATTCATATTTTTAAGGCATTACCACCAACCGTCGTCCATCTTCCAGCCGGAAATGTACATCAGATCTTTCCAGTCCTGCCAGCACATCAGAGAGGGGCAAGGCCCGGCTCATCTCACCAAAAAATTTTACGTCGGGTACATTGCCTTCGTACACTACATCCAGGTTATACCAGCGTTCCAGCTGCCGCATCATTTCCCTTAAGCCTACATCCTGGAAGCTGAACAAGCCATTTTTCCAGGCTACTGCTTTCTCTACGTTGGCATGACGGTTTATCTTCATATTGCCATCCTGCGATTGTAGTTGTTCACCTGGTTTTAACACCATAGGTGTTGATGTTTGGTGAGCAAGGGATATAGCAATAGCGCCATCAATTAAAGTGGTGGTACTGCTTTTTTCATTCGTATAGGCGTTTACATTAAAACTGGTGCCTAATACTTCAATGTTCAGTTGTTGTAGTATCCTTACTTTAAATGGTTGTTGTACATTTTTTGTCACTTCAAAGAATGCCTCACCATTGAGTTGTACTATCCTTTCTTTGCCATTGAAGGCTATAGGGTATTGAAGGCTGCTCGCTGCGTTCAGCCATACCCTAGTGCCATCTGGCAGTACTACCCGGAACTGCCGGCCTTTAGGGGTGCTGATCGTATTATAAGCTGTTGCGTTGGCATCAGATGCTGCTCCCGTGTATTGCAATTCGTTATTATCTAGCACCAGTTGGGCGCCGTTTTGTTGGGCAATAATACCATTGCCCAGGCTGTCCAGCACTATTTGAGCGCCATTTGCCAACGTAAGGACCGCCCCATTTTTACCCGGCGCTATAACTGTTGACGGGGTTTCTGTGAACACCATGGCCGGAGGTTTACGGGTATAATGATTTACGAAGTAGGCGGCAGTCCCCAATAATAACACTACTGCAGCAGCCCAACCCCACTTGTGCAAAAAATGCATACGTGGCGGCACCCAGGAAATAGCATCGCCCGGTAGCTTGTCTGCCATTAATATCTGGTTTGCCACCTGCATCCAATGTTGTTCATCGTATGCCGGTGAGGCAGTTGCATTAGGTGCCATCAGCCAGGATACTGCCATGGCAATAGTATTATCGCCCGGGTCTTGGCCGACCAGTGAGATGAGCTCTTCCAGTTCTGCTGTGGTGGCAGTATGTGCTGTCAGGCAGTCCAGTAAATAGTGTAATCGGGCGTTTTCTTTCATTAATATCCGGTAATACAGGTAAACGAAGACGGTTGATATCTCCCCTTATTTATATCAGACAATTGAGCGGGAAAATGGTACCGAAAAAAATTAATTTTTTTCAGGAAGAGCGTTGTTTAGAAAAGCCGCTCCATTAATAATATCCACAACAAATGGTAACCCGACTTTTGTAGGAAAGCCCGTATATGCTTCAGTGCCATCACCAGCAGATTTTTAACAGTACTAATGGCAAGGCCCATCTGTTCTGCTATTTCCGCTATAGAAAGCCCCTGTTCCCGGCTTAGCCGGTAGATTTGTTGTTGCCTGGCAGGTAGTTGTTGAACAGCCTTGTTCACCAGGTTTAACAATTGTTGGAAATCCATTATCTCAGCTACCGGAAGTGCTTTACTTGTCAGCGTTTTTTCATATTCCACAGTATGCATCACTTTATCGCGAATGGTCTGGCGACGTACATAGTTCACAGCCAGGAAAAAGCAGATCTTTTTGATCCAGGCGCCTGGCTGTGTTACTTCCTTCAATTGGTCGCGGCTGATCCATATTTTAAGAAAGGTGTCTTGCACCAAATCGTCTGCCACTGCGGCAGAACCTGTGATGCGAGTGGCCATGGCCTGTAATGGCGGTACGTACAATGCAAAAAGCCTCCTGAAAGCTGATTCATCCCCAGCGGCTATACGTTGATAAAGTTCAGGAGTATCAAAAGAATGACTGTCACTCAATGAATGGATATTAATAGTTTACTAGATAATGGCTGGCTAATGACAATAAACGAACCGTCAGGCTCCTCATGTTCCCGTATTGGTTGATCATTCACAATATTTAAAATAAAGCTGCGTATCGAATAGTAACAAATAATAAGACAAGGTATAATAATAATGGAAAATTACCTAGTGGGAACAATAAATGATTAACCCTATAAAACCAAGGTATTGCAAATACCGGTTTTATAGGGTTATAGATCCAGGCCCGCGCTCCCAGGAAATCGGGCTGTAAAGAGCGGTGCGGTATTATATTTTCTGGTTAACCAATCTTTGTAAGATAATCGAAAACATTTCGGCGCGATCTGCCAGATGCAGTGTAGGGTTTCTGCCGGCATCCTTAATGATTTCCACTCCCTGTTTTTGTTGTACGATACGGGTAATTTTATCCATACGTATCTTTGATGTTTTTTCATCACTCACAAAAACAAGCTGCTTGGTGGTTAGGTACAATGTGCCTTTTTGAATTAATTTGGGTTGATATTTGCCATTGCCTATAGCCCGATCTTCATACCAGCTGACATTATTAAGATGAAAATGGCATATTTCATTTTTCGTTAGTTCAATATCCGTAGTCACTATTGGTAATGGTTCATTTTCCAGGCGCCAATAGTTTTCAAACTCTTGTAATTGTTTTTTAGTAAGGTCATCATTCAAAATATCTATGTTCATATTTTTTCCCAATACCAGTAAGTCCATCTTCTCGTTGGATGATAACCGCTTTTTGCTAAAAATGGGAAGCATCTGTTTTTTTACATATTCCTGTCTAAGTTGTAAGCTGATTCCCATTGCTATGTGCTTAGGCAGTTTTAAGTTATCGGCAAGCGTTTCAAGTTTATTCCGGTCTGGAATGCTGTAAATGCCGTTTGCAATGGTTTTTGCCACAGCGTCCCTGAAGAAACTTTCACCGATTTTAATATGTAGGGATGTTATTTCTTCATGCGATAGCTTTAACAGGCGCTGAAGATGTGGCAAATCCTCCTGCTCCACAGGATTACCTTTTTGTTGATCCAAGGAAAATTGCAGATAAACAGCATAGAACTCCTGCATATTTAGGGTAAATGTTTTATGCAAGTCTATATTATATTTACGCTCAATATCGGAGATGGCGGTTGTGTTAATTTGATTAACAGGAAAAGCTGCCAGCAAATTATTTAATTCTATTAAAGCGTTAACATCAATTTGTTGCTTGAGGATACTTCTGAGAAAACCTGTTTTTCGCAGTGGCAATAGCTGAAATGGTGTATTAAGCATGGGCTATTCATATTTTCTGTAAGTTTCATAAATGGGATCATTCCAATTGCAAACGCCTCCATGCCAGGAACAGGCGCCTCTTCCACTGGCAGAAGAAGTTGTGCCGTCGCAACATCTGGTAACATATCCAATTACCTTTTTACGAACCGGATTAATTTTATCATGATATTTTTCTGCCTCTTTACTACCCGCTTTCATGGCCAGCTGTAAATCACGGACGGCCCCTTCCGGTTCGCCAAGCCTATCGTAGCATAGTGCCCTGTTGTATAATAAGATGGCATCTTCCGGAGATTGCGATAGTAATTCAGTTAAAGGCTGAACAGCAGGTTGGTACTTGCCTTCTTTTACTAATCTTAAAGTATTCTCCTTGTCGATATCAAACTTAATATTGGAAACGTCTCTTTTTTCTCCTTCACTTTCAGCCAGTAACAGTGATTTTTCCAGGATAGCCACTGCTTCTTTAGAAGAGAGGTTACCTTGTTTCTGTTTATGTTGCAGCAAAGAAATATAGGTGTATAAACTGTCTCTTCGGACACTGTCTTTCACCGCTGCAATGGCTTGTTCCCGTTTTATCTGCTCCTCCTTTAAAAAATACTCATGCGCCAGCTTTGTATCTGTTTTACCATAATATCCTGTTAACAATAACAAGGGAATTGTTAGGATAACATAAGCTTTTAGTTTTACGGAAGTAGTGTAATCGAACTTCAATTTTTTCTCCAGCCATCTATGTACAGAAGGTAATAGCCCCAGTCCCATAGCAGCGGCAAGTAAGGATAGCAAGGGATGATACAGCGTACCAAAAGCAAACAAAAAGAAAATAATGGCTATTGTATAACTAGCCCATTGGGTTTTGGTACTAATGGATTTAATTTTTTCCGGGTTGCCTTTAAAATAATCTGGTAATACCTTCGATGCGGCGGGAATTATATTTGCAATGTATCTCATCGGTTATCTAGGACTACAGTAATAATGTAATGGATCATTAATTCGCCTAAAAGATAGGTAAATTATAGGTTTTAAGCAAGAAATAATATATGTGCATGCTTTTAATAAGCGGCTTTTATGAATATAGGATACTATTTAATCCGTTGGTTCCGCTTTATTATCGGGCATAATAAATAAGCAAATGTTTACCATCAATAAGCAGATAATGCTTACCAATACAGCAATCCGGTATGCCATTACATAATTTTGCAGCTGCGGAGTACTGCCTGTAAAATAAAAGAAGATGCCACCGATAATGCCCGCACCGAGAGCAATGGCAGACTGCTGCACCGTATAATAAGTGCCAGATGCAGACCCGGCAAACTGATGCGGAATGTTCTTTAATGACAATGCTAACAGTGAGGGTAACACGGCTCCGCAGCCCAATCCATAGGTAAATAGGATAGCCATAAATGTCCATGGGTGGGCTTGTGAAGTAATCAAGTAAATAATATGGAGGGAAAGGGATATCATCATAAAGGATATGCCTATTTGTAATATTTTTTTGCCAAAATGATGTACCAGTTTAACAGATGCAATAGAGGAAATGACGTAGCCAATGCCCTGGAATACAAAATAAGCGCCTGTTGTATAGGAATTAATGCCTAAGCCTTCCTGAAAGAAAACACCACTGATCAGGAAATAGGATTCCTGTACCAGAAAGTAAAATATAGTAGCATATAAACCTATCTTGAAGTCTCTGTAATTAAATAAGCCAGTGTCTATCAGCGGGGTTTTGTTACGGACTTGTTTTTGTTTTTGGTCCCAGCCAAACAAGAAAAACAGGGCGATGGACATCAATAATAAAAAGATGCTCCAGGCCGGCCAGCCCAGTTCCCTGCCTTGTATTACCGGGTAGATCAGGCAAAAGAGGGCAGGGGTGAGGATGGCCACACCGCCATAATCGAATTGTTGCGAAGTATTTCTTGTTGTTTCTTTTAAAAAAGTTATAGCGGTGATAATAGCGATCAGTCCTAATGGCAGGTTAATAAAAAAGATAAGCCGCCATCCTTCCACTACAAAATGGGTGTCGGGGAGGAGGCCTCCCAGGAATTGGCCAATAACAGAAGCTGAACCGGCTATGATACCGTAAATGCCCAGCGCTTTTATACGTTCCCGGGCTTCCGGGAAAAGCACCTGTATATAGGAAACGCCTTGTGGCGTCATGAGGGAAGCGCTGATCCCCTGGAAAAATCGGGCTATATTTAATTGCAGTCCGGATTGAGCCATCCCGCAAAAACAAGAGCTGATAGTAAAACAGAGCATACCGGTGATAAAGATTTTCTTTCTGCCATAGTAATCACCGAGCCTTCCGCCTGTGATCAGGAAGCAAGAGTAACCTAATAAATAAATGGCGATCACAAATTGTAATTGGCTATTGGTGCCATGAAGCCCTTTTTTAATTGCCGGTAAGGCTACGTTAACGATAAAGATGTCGATGACTGCCAGAAAGATAGCAGATGACACAATCAGCATGGATAGCCACCTGGATGTATTAGATCTCATAATATATTATATAGATAGATCTATCTATTTTTAAGTGAAAAATAAACTGCTTAATTGCAGTGTTGCTTTGTACTGTTAAATCCATTGCAAGGCCACAGGGAAGCGGTTGCCCTGGAGGGTAATGTTTTAATGTGCAATAACACTTCACCTTCCATAGAAGGGGAGCTTGAAATAAATAGATCTATCTATTTATTAGTAACAAAAAAAATCAAGTGATTAATTTCTTAATGAATTTTTTCACATTTTCCAAGGCCAGCGTATTCCGGGCAATGGTAGTACTTACTATCGCGCCTTCTATCATCAGGAAGAAGCTTTCTGAAAGCAGCTTTTTATCTCCTATACTATCGCTGTGGATTTGTTTGAACAGTCCGTACAACAGCGCCCGTTGTTTTTCTTTATGTGTTTCTACCAGTTGAAGTACTTTAGGGTCCTGGGCACCTGTTTCGGCGATGATTTTTGTGAATGGGCAACCACAAAAGTTTGATTTTTTTTGTTGCGCTATCCGGTAATCTATAAATCTGAAGATTTTTTCTTTTGGATGCTCTGCTCCTTTGCTAAATTCTGTTAACTGTTCAAACCACTCATCTTCCTGCTTTTTCAGATAGGCCAACAACAAATCGTTTTTGGAAGGAAAGTGTTTGTATAAGGAGCCAATTGCAATATCAGCTTCCGCAATAATCTGGTTTATACCGGTTTGATTGAATCCCTGGTGGTAAAATAAATCAGAAGCTGTATTTAATATTCTGTCTTTAACTTTTACTTTATCCTGCATAAAATGAAAATTATAGTAAATGTATAAAAGTTTTCTAAAAATAGATAGATCTATCTATTTTTTAATTTGGAGGTAGTACTGCCCTCTACGTCAGATACAATGAATTGTTAATATTTGGGCGATACTTGCTTATGTTTTGATCCTGTCTTAGATTGGGATAAAATAGGAACCTCCAATTCATTGCAAAAGATATTAATATTTATAGTATGTGTATTGCTTCACCTGGGAGCAGCTGCCCAAACGGTGCGGGTGAGCGGAACGGTATATGAACGTTCGGCAACTTTTGGCATGGCCGGGGTGAGCGTGATGAGCACCTCGGGGGCTGGCGCCGTTACCGACTCTTTAGGGCATTATAGCATTAAGGTATCCTATACCGACTCTATCAGCTTTTCTTATCAGGGGAAAGCTACCATGAAGTTTCCCGTAAAGGAGATTCCTTTCAACCGCCCTTTCGATATGAGTCTGCATGTAGATGTTAAAGTGCTGCCCACAGTGGTGGTATCTTCTACACGTCCTTATAATTATCACCAGGATTCGCTGGAAAACCGTAATGAATACCGAAAAGTGTTCGACTATGCCCCAGAATACCTCACTACTGGTAACGGAGGCGCAGGGGTTGGCTTTAACCTGGACCTATTGTTCAGTGCGAAGAAGATCAAAAGGATGGAAGCTTTTAGACAGTACCTGGAACAAGATGAACGCGATAAATATGTAGACCACCGGTTTAATAAGACGTTGGTAGGGAAATTAACCGGTTTGCAGTCGCCGGCCCTGGACACCTTTATGAGGGAGTACCGGCCTAGTTATGATATGCTGCAGGAGTTTGAAAATGAATATGAATACTATAAATACATTAAAGACTGGGGTAAATTTTTTGCTAAAATATGGGAAAGGGATCATCCTATCCAGCCTGTACCCAATAAAATTTTCCATTAATTCCTCCGTTATTGATTTTCAGTAAGATATGAAAAAATGCTGGCATGACGTAGTAATGCCGTAGTGCCTGATAGGCATTGTTAGGTGCGATGCTGTTATTTTTGGAAGGATGAATTTATATTCTTTTTCAACCAAAATAATGCCTGTATGAAATCAATTCTAAAGCTGTTGGCTATCCTTCTTGTATGTACTTTAACCACTGTTGCCCAAACCCCTTTCCGCGTTGTTGGATATATGCCCTCCTGGGCTGGTAATGTAAACCAGGTGCAGTATAGTAAACTAACGCATATTAATTATGCTTTCCTGTTGCCTACCAACACCGGAGGTTTGCAGGCGATCGACAATCCTTCTAAATTACAAAGCCTGGTAACTACCGCACATGCCAACAACGTAAAAGTATTGATCTCTGTAGGCGGCTGGAATGATGGGGATGACAGCGGCTTTGAGGGGCTGGCGGCCAACAGCACCTACCGTAATAACTTTGTTACCAATATCGTCAATTTTGTAAACCAGTATGGGTTAGACGGCGTGGATATTGACTGGGAATATCCTGATGCCGGGGCATCTGCCAACAATTACGTTACACTGATGTCGCAACTCAGTACTGCTATGCATAGTAGGGGGAAATTGCTAACCGGCGCTATTGTAGGTACTGGCGGTGCCAGCATCTTAAACAGTGCATTTGCTCTCGTGGATTTTTACAATCTGATGGCCTATGACTATAATAACTTCGACCATTCTACCTATAGCTACGCTACCCAATCGATGAGCTATTGGCTGGGCCGGGGTTTGCCGGCTTCCAAAACAGTGTTAGGAGTACCATTTTATGGCCGTCCTACCTGGGAATCTTTTGCACAGCTGGTAGCAAGGGGGGCTAATCCTTACGCAGATGTATTCGATAATGTAGGCTATAATGGTATCAATACCATTAAACAGAAAACTAATCTCGCTTTTGATCAGGGTAGTGGTATTATGATCTGGGAGTTATCGCAGGATGCCACCGGGGCAAACTCCCTTTTGTCTGCTATTCATGATGTTGTAGTTAGCAGAACAAGTAATCCGGGTAGCAATGCGCCTATTGGCCAAACGATATGGTTGCGTGGTAATAACAACCTGTACGTGAGCGGAGAAAATGGTGAGCAGCCAATGAATTGTAACCGTGCCACTGTACAGGCCTGGGAACAATTTACAGTAGTAGATGCAGGTGGTGGTAAGGTGGCGTTACGCAGTCAGGGTAAGTATGTATCATCCGAAAACGGTGAACAGCCTGTTACCTGTAATCGTGCTACCATAGAAGACTGGGAGAAGTTTACCTGGATCAATAACAGCAATGGTACCATATCGCTGCAAGGAAATAATGGGGGATATCTTTGCTCAGAAAATGGTGTGCAGGCAATGAGCTCCTGGAGAACAACTGTTGGGACTTGGGAATCTTTTAACTTTGGTATAGTGAGCGGAATAGCTGCTATTACTGGTAGCACCGCTGCGGTAGCCAATACCCACGCACCTGTGTTGCCAGCAGAACAAATGCCTGCTGCATTAAATGTATACCCCAATCCCATTACCGCCGGTAATACATTCACTGTTATCCTGCAACATTACAACAGTAAGTCGCCGGTTAGGGCTACCCTGATCAGTGCCAGTAAGCAACCTATATTGGTACAGCAACCCAATGCAAGAACTTTTAATGTTGCTACCGGTAATGTAGCCAGTGGTGCTTATATTCTGGAAGTGCTGCACGATAACAAGCGCTATGTGAAAAAAATAATTATCCTATAACCATCAACGTTATTATTTGACAAGGGTGTCTCCAATATGATGATTTGGAGACACCCTTTTTATATAGGTGTTAAAAAGAAGCCGTCAATGTTATACTTTTATATCCTTTTACCTTAATGATACCGGTATGATAAGCGGTTTAAGTAAAGCGGTACCAAACGGCAAGAGGCAATTATTACATTAGCAATTTATACTTATGAACATAGATACTATTAAGCCCTTTGCGGGGCGCAAAGCGGTGAAAGCATTAGTGGTAGTGATTTTCCTTTGGCAAGTACTGGCTATTGTTGAAGAGGCCGGTAGCGATTTTGCTAATGATATACTGTTTTATCTGGCTGCGGAAACAAATCCATATGTTGTTGGTTTTTTCATATTACTGCTGGTGAGCACTTATTTATTAGGTAGGCGGGCTGGGGTGGAAATGCTGCTGGCAACGTCTGGTTATATGAGAACGGGTGTAAAGTATGCGTTGATTACCACTGTTATTGCTTTGGCGTATTTATTAGTTGTTGGTGTAAGGCTTGTTGGTTGGCATGCTACCTGGGAGGCGTTAAGTTGGAAATGCCTGGTAATATTTTTTTCTATGTTGATTGTATGGCTCTTGGCGTCCCGTAGGGTGTACCAGGAAATAAAGTTGCAGGGGCAAGATCCATCTGTGTCGTAATAATAGCTATACGGTGACGTTGAGGTATGCTTTGGCTGGAACTATACTAATGTTACGTTAATGTATATACGAAATATGGTTGGAAATATTGGGATAGCTTCCTTTTACTGCTGTCCGGTACGCTATCTGAAGATGAGGAAAAGGCAACTTAAAAAAAATCTTCTTATACAGGAATTAATCTTATCTTTAATTAAGATTATTGCTCTTCGGATAATCTTTATAAAATACCCCGCTGTACTTACGCAGCTCCTGCCTTTATCCATTCCATAGTTGTTTGAATGTTCTTTTACCGGATACTAATTTATTTACCAATATCTGATTGCTATGAAAAAAAAGGGATTTCTTATCGACATGGACGGGGTTATCTATAAGGGCAGTGAACCTATTCCCGGCGCAGTAGAATTTATTAATTGGCTGAGAGAAAAAGGGTTACCTTTTCTATTTTTAACAAATAACAGCCAGCGTACTGGCAGGGATGTTTGTTATAAGCTGAATAAAATGGGGTTCCAAGTCAATGAAACAGATATTTTTACCTGTGCGATGGCTACTGCCAGGTACCTGGCCTCCAAAAAAGAAAATGGGACAGCTTATGTAATTGGTGAAGGCGGATTGTTGACAGAATTGTATAATGCAGGTTATTCTATTGTAGATGATCAACCCGATTACGTTATTATAGGTGAGGGAAGAACTATCATGCTGGAATCTGTAGATAAAGCATTGAATATGGTCATGAACGGCGCTAAATTGATTGCTACCAATCTTGATCCCAATTGCCCAGTAGGCGATGGCAAGTACCGGGCCGGTTGTGGTGCGCTGGTGGCTATGTTAGAGACGGCCAGCGGTATAAAGGCTTTCAGTGTGGGTAAGCCCAGTCCCGTAATGATGCGCATGGCCAGGAAAACATTGCAGCTCACCACAGACGAAACTGTGATGATTGGTGATACAATGGGAACGGATATTTTGGGTGCAGGCTCTATGGGCTTTACTACTATCCTTACTTTGTCTGGCGTAACCAGTGAAGCCGACCTGGCGCATTTTGGCTACTCTCCTGATTTTATTGTCAGATCTATTAAAGACCTTTTAAACGAAGAGTTGTTTATGCGCGTGATGGGCGCCTCGCTTGCAGATGCAGCGTATTGATCTCCGCATTGATATGGTTTACAGGTATGATCAATAACAACGGAATAGGCCGTTAAAAACATTTCCCCCTTCCTGCACGTTATCCAGACATTAAAACCCGCTGATAATGGGCACTGTTTCACTTGGCAGCACTGCAGGCAAATGGATCATGGTATCGACTATTTTGGCTTCCGCCATGGTGTTTATAGACGCTACCGCCCTGAATGTAGTGCTGCCTTCCTTACAGAAGGGCTTAAAGGCCTCCGGGCCAGATCTCTTCTGGGTGCTTAACGCCTATATGCTGATGCTGGCCTCCCTGATATTAATAGGTGGTACCTTGGGTGATCAGGTTGGCCGTAAGAAGGTATTCATGGCCGGGACCTTTATCTTTATTTTAGGATCTGCAGCATGTGGATTTGCAGGAACCGCTACCATGTTAATCCTTTGCAGGATCATACAAGGGGTGGGTGGGGCATTCATGGTACCGGGCAGTCTTTCCCTGATATCTTCTTCTATCGATGAACATGAACGCGGAAAGGCTATCGGTACCTGGTCTTCCGTTACTACCCTGGTAACAATAGGAGGCCCGGTATTGGGTGGCGCTTTGGCGGATGCCGGTTTGTGGCGTTATATTTTTTTTATTAACGTGCCAATAGGCTTGCTGGCCTTGTTGTTCTTGTGGAAGAAAGTAAGAGAGAGCAAGGAACCGGGTGATGGCCAGGGATTGGATTTTCCGGGAGCCATTTTAATTGCGTTAGGATTAGCATCGCTTACTTTTGGCTTTTTGCGTATGCCGGCCTATGGATGGGCGCACCCTCAGGTATATGGTACTATAGGCGCAGGGTTGCTGTTGCTGGTAGTTTTTATAGCCGTGGAGCATAAAAGCCCGCATCCCATGATGCCTTTAGGTTTGTTCCGTAACCTTACTTTCAGTGGCGTTAACTTGCTTTCCTTCTTCCTCTATGCGGCGTTAGGCGCCAGCCTGTTATTTCTTTCCCTTAATTTAGTACAGGTACAGGGATATAGTCAATTGGAGTCGGGGCTTACCTTTTTACCCTTTACGGCTTTAATGATTTTGTTGGCGCGTTTTGCGGGCAGTTTGGCCGACAAGTATGGGCCGCGCTGGTTTTTAGTAGTAGGCCCCTGTGTGGCTGGGTTAGGGATGTTGATATTGTCTTTTGTAAAGCAAACCGGTGGCCCGGCCGACTATTGGACTACTTTTTTTCCGGGTGTGCTCGTGTTTGGCCTGGGTATGTCTTTTACGGTGGCGCCACTTACTGCTACAGTGATGGGAGCGGTGAGCGACCACTTATCCGGTACAGCTTCGGGGGTTAATAATGCCATTACGAGGATTGCAGGCGTATTTGCTACTGCTATTTTTGGCGCGTTGGCAGTGCTGTTTTTTGCGACTTCCCTGCAACAGCGCATACAATCGTTACCGTTAGATCAGCGGCAGCAACAGGCTGTTATGGCGCAAGTGGCCAATCTGGGTGATGCTATGCCGCCGCCGGGTATTGCTACCGGATACCATGCTGCTATTGTAAAGGCATATCATGAAGGATTTATCAGTGCATATGGAAAAATTATGAGTATAACCGCCTGTCTGGCTTTTTTAGGTGGGTTGATGTCGTGGTTGTTTGTCAGGTCTCCTCGTGTTAAAACATAGTTGCTCTCTATCTACTTTTTGCCGTTTAAGCCGATTCCCTTACTTTGCTGCCAATAACTTAGCCGACAATGGAAATAAAAGATTTATCTCCACAGATTTTATGGAGCAATTTTGCCCGGTTGAATGCGATTCCCCGTGCTTCTAAGCAAGAAGAACAGGTGGTGGCTTTCATCATGGAGTATGGTAAGCACCTCGGACTGGAAACACAACGTGATGCCATCGGTAATGTGGTGATCAAGAAGCCTGCCTCGCCTGGTATGGAAGGCCGGCAAACGGTGATCCTGCAATCACACCTGGATATGGTGCATCAAAAAAACGGAGATACTGTATTTGATTTTGATACGCAGGGCATTGAGATGTATGTGGATGGTGATTGGGTGAAAGCGAAAGGCACTACGCTGGGCGCTGATAATGGTATAGGCGTTGCCGCTATTATGTCGGTATTGGCAGATAAGGAGCTGGTGCATCCAGCTATTGAGGCTATGTTTACGGTGGATGAAGAAACCGGGATGACAGGCGCCATGCAGTTAGACCCTGTCAATTTTTCCGGTACTATCTTGCTTAATCTGGATACCGAAGAGGAAGATGAAATTACTATTGGTTGCGCTGGGGGGTTAGATACCAATACAAAGGGTAACTACACCGAAGTGCCGCTGGGAGATGGATTTATTGGTTTTGAAATCCGCATAAGAGGTTTGGTTGGCGGTCATTCCGGTATGGATATACACCGGGGAAGGGGTAATGCCAATAAGCTCATGAACCGTTTACTGTATAACGCTCATCAGTTATTCGATATACAATTGGTTGGTCTCGACGGAGGAAGTTTGCGCAATGCGATCCCGAGAGAATCGCGGGCACAGATAGCAGTGCCGGAAAAGGACAAAGAAAAGTTCATCGCTTTTGTGGAAACGTTCACTGGCGTGCTGAAAGAAGAGTATCATGCCATTGAAATGGGATTGCAGGTAGATTTATTACCTATTGCAGTACCCTCCTTGGTAATGGACCCGGAATACCTATCCCGTTTGTTAAAAGCTGTTTATGCAATGCCTAACGGAGTATTCCGTATGAGTCCTGATATTAGCGGGCTGGTGGAAGCCTCTACCAATCTGGCCAGAGTAATTGTGAAAGAAGGCGTATTTATCACCCAATCACTGCAGCGCAGTAGTGTACAAAGCACCAAAGCAGATGTGGCTGCGGCAGTAAAAGCCGGTTTCGAAAATATAGGTTGCGAGGTAGTACAAGGGGGTGATTATCCCGGATGGCGCCCTGATGCGGGTTCAGTAATACTCCAATTAATATTGGACTTGTATAAAGATCATTTCACCCATACGCCAAAGGTGGGTGCCTGTCATGCCGGGTTGGAATGTGGTATCCTGGGAGCGCATTTCGGTAAGCTGGATATGATTTCTTTTGGGCCTACTATCCGCGGCGCCCATTCTCCCGATGAAAGAGTACAGATCTCCTCTGTAGAAAGGTTCTATAACTACTTATTGCATATTCTACGGGAAATTCCCGCCAAATAATTCATCAGAGGCTGTATCAAAAGTAATCTAAAGGGCCTGAGAATTACTTATATTGAAATTCTCTCCATCAGGTACCCGAATAAAATCGAGCAAAAATTACTTTGATACAGCCCCTTTTTTGAAATGAAGCGTTTATACGTAACGTTTATTTGATCGTCTGTGTTGGGCGATATTATTCCCTTTGAGCCATTAAGATAACTTGTGTTTGCTGGCTAATATCAGTCTACCCACAAAAGGTAGCGAAGAAGTAATTTGCTTTTCTCAATACACCAAAGTAAATTTGCAAAGTAACTTTGGTAAATTATGATTTCAAAAGAAGATCAGGCTATTGCCCAGGAGCTTCGCAACCTCGTTACCAGGATGAGCCGGCGCTTGCGCAAGCAGATCAGTAATCCGGATGCCCTGTCTATTGCAGAAGGTAATGTAATAAGCATCCTGATGAACCATAAAGCCCTGTATCCTTCAGCATTAGGAGCGCAGCTCAACATCTCTTCCCAATTTATGTCACAGATATTAAACCGCTTGGAAAAGCTGGAATATATAGCGCGGAAGAGTGCGCCGGAAGACGGCCGGAAAACTTTAGTGTCGCTTACCAGGAAAGGTAAGCACATGGTAGAGGAGAGCCGTCAGGAGCGGGAAGAATGGTTGGCGCAGGTAATCGCAGGGAAGTACAACAATCATCAGAAAAAGTTGATTAAAGAAGCATTATCGTTGCTCATAGAGGTAACGGAACTATAGCAAGGACGCATTATGAAGAGTAGTTATAAAAAAGGCACGGCATTGTTTATGGCGCCTCTGATCCTGGGGAACATGTTAAATCCGCTGAACTCCACTATGCTGGCTACCGCCATTGTGGTTATTTGCAGCACATTCAAACAGGATCTGGGAGCAGGAGCTTTGCTGATAGTGCCATTATATCTTACTTCTGCGATTGGCCAACCGCTGATGGGCAGATTGGCAGATATTTTCAGCGCCAGGAAAATAAATGTGCTGGGATTTATACTGATCCTGATTTCAGCGGCGATTGGTGTTTTTGCTGTTAATTTCAGCTGGCTTATTGTGTCGAGGATATTACTGGGACTTGGTTCCTCGGCAGCTTATCCGTCTGCGATGACGTTGATCCGGCAGCGGTATGCAGCATTGCAGCAAGAAGTGCCGGGTATGGTACTGGGCGTAATTGCTACGGCTTCGCAGATATCCATTGCTTTTGGCCCTTTCCTAGGTGGCATACTTACAGAACATTTCGGTTGGCAAGGGATCTTTTTTGTTAATATTCCATTAGTGCTGATTGCCTTGGGGTTAACTGCCTGGGAGAAAAAACAACTGCCTTTACCTGAGCAGGAACCGGCCGAGGCCAAGTCTGTTAAAGGTCTGGATCTTCCGGGAGCAGGTGTTTTTAGCATATTACTTATTGGGTTTTTATTGACGTTACTGTATCCTTATTGGTTGTATATACAGGTACCGGCTATTATCGTGGTATTATGGTTTTTTGTGCAGATGGAAAAACGTCATCTTCAACCCTTTATTAATGTACGTTTGTTAGCCATGAATCTGCCGTTAAGTACTACCTTTCTACGGCAAATTGCCATCAATTTTGTTATGTACCTCGCGCTGTATGGACTCCCGCAGTGGCTGGAGCAATCTAAAGATATCAATCCCTCCAGGGTAGGACTGATGATGTTGCCTTTGTCGATAGCTGCCATGGGAGTGGGGTTGTTGGTATCGCGTACCCGTAATCATAACCGGTTACAGGTAGCGGGCACTATTAGCATTACGGCGGCAGCAGCCGGTTTATTTTTATTGAATCAACATGTTTCGTTATTGTTGGTAATAGGTACTTCTGTCTTGTTAGGGATATCCATGGGGGTTATAACGATTGCGAACCAGGCTACTTTATATGTGGCCGCGCCGGTAGATCAGGTGGGCATTTCTTTTGGGTTATACCGCACGGTGGGTTATATAGGCGCTATTGTGGCAGGGTCGAGGCTTAAACATGAGTTTCATGGAGGGGCTACCGATACTGGTTTACATTCACTGGCAGGCTATGCATTGATTGCTTGTGGGGTGATCACCATTTTTTTACTACCAGTCCTCTTTAATAAGTCAGCCAGTCAAATACCTGCTAAATCATCACAATCACAAAAAACAGATAAATCACGTCTCTAAAATTACATTCTTATGGGAACAACAAATCAAGGTACTGTCTTGCTAGTAATGGATATCCAGAAGAAAATGATGGAGTTTAACCCTAATCCTGCCCCATTGCTGGCCAATATAGAAAAGGTGGTAGCTGGCGCCAGGGCTGCGAATATTACGGTGGTATACGTAGTATTGGGTTTTAGGCCTGGCTACCCGGATATCAATCCTGTTAACAAGAATTTTGCTGCTATTAGAGAAAGTGGAGGTTTATTTATAGCAGGATCAGAAGGAGCGGAAATACATCCGGCAGCGGCTCCTCTGCCAGAAGATATCATTGTCACTAAAAAACGTATCAGTGCATTTGCTGGCAGCGATCTGGATATAGTGCTCAGATCTCTCAAGGCAGAACAGCTTATTATCACCGGTTATGCTACCAGCGGTATTGTGCTTAATACAGTAAGAGAAGCAGCAGATAAGGATTATAGCCTGATCGTATTATCTGATGGTTGTGCAGATTCGGATCAGGAAACGCATGAATTCCTGATGACCAAAATATTCCCCCGTCAGGCAGAGATAAAAACAACAGCAGAGTGGTTGGCTACTATCGGTTAAAAAATGCATATTATTTATATAAGGGGCAAAGACAAAATACTTTGCCCCTTATTTTTTAGTTGTTGTAAGCTAACCCGCGTTTAACGGTTAAAAGCGTTTATAAGTGGCGATATATGCTATTGAAAAAGCACTATCTTTAGCCTATATATTGATTTGTTGGAGAAGTGGAAACCCTGGACCATTATCTTTCGCCATCAGACTATTTCCCGAAGTACAATTTAATATTCGCAACGGAAAAGTAACAGTCACAAAATTATCATCAGCTCAATAGTAAAAGTAATATGAGAAGTAAACGGTTGTTAAAAAGCGTGATCTTTTTTTTAGCGTGTAGCCTGTTAGGGTATGCCCGCGCGCAGGCACAACATTCCCCCAGGTATCCAACCTATAAAGGCCTGGTAATGGCCGGTTATCAAGGGTGGTTTAATACGCCAGGTGACAGTGCAGGAAGGAGATGGCACCACTATGAGCACCGGGGGGTATTTAAACCTGGTTCTTGCGAAATAGACCTGTGGCCAGATGTCAGGGAATATAAAAAAACGTATAAAACGGATTTCAGTTACGCCGATGGAACACCCGCTTCCGTATTTAGTCCGTACGATGAGTCTACTGTATTCCTGCATTTTAAATGGATGAAAGATTATGGTATAGATGGGGTATTCATGCAGCGGTTTGTTGCGGAGATCCGTAATCCCAGCGGTAAAAAGCATTTCAATGCAGTACTGGACCATGCCATGGGCGCAGCAAAAAAATATGACCGCGCCATTGCAGTGATGTACGACCTTAGTGGAATGCGACCCGGCGAAGAGCAGCTGGTACTTGGCGACCTGGATGAACTCATAAAAAAATACGACCTGATTAAAGGAAAGAAAAGCCCGACTTATCTGCATCATAACGGTAAACCAATGATTGTGATCTGGGGGGTAGGATTTAATGATCACCGCGCTTATGGATTGAAAGAAGTAGAAACTCTGCTGGATACGATGAAAGCGAAGGGATTTAGTGTAATGTTGGGAGTTCCTACCTATTGGAGGGCGCAGGGCCAGGATGCAGTAAAAGATGAAGACCTGCACCGGATCATCAGGAAGTCTGACGTAATTATGCCGTGGTTTGTAGGGAGATATAATGGTAAGAGTTATGATCAGTTTAAAGGACTGGTTAGTGAGGATGTAGCCTGGTGTAAGCATAACGGTGTAGATTATGTGCCCTTGGCATTTCCAGGCTTTTCCTGGAAAAATATGAATGGCCCCAGGTCTAACGCTATTCCGCGTGAAAGAGGTAGTTTCTTCTGGCGGCAGGTAGCGGGGGCTAAAAGTGCCGGTGCAGAGATGTTATATGTAGCGATGTTCGATGAAATGAATGAAGGTACTTCTATCTTCAAATGCGCTACTACTGATCATTTGCCACTTAATGGCGATGGCACTTTTGTAGGTATTGATAGTGATTTGGGAAGTGATTATTATCTATGGCTGACTGGCCAGGCGGCGAATTGGTTTCATGGAAAAGGTAGTTACGGAGAAGAGGTGCCGGAGAGGAAAAAGTAAGGGAAGCCAAATATTAAAAATAAAATCCAGCAAGGATAACGGTCATGAATATGCCTTATCCTTGCTGGATTTTTATTGGTCTTGTTTTTAATTTTTTTTAAAATAAAGAGCACAATATTGCAGTATTTTATTATAGCCAGATGTTATTTTATCCTTTATTTGTCAAGGTATTGAGACAATTTTGTATATAAAATTAATTTTAGCAAAACTTTGGATTTTCGAATTTACGATCGTATTTTAGTGTGGTTAAAACGTTTTAGCATTACGGGTCTTAATAACAAATGAATAATTCCAAAATCATGATGTAGTATTACTAATCAGAAGAAAAGAAAAAGAATTCCACGATTTCCACGTTACAGGCATTTGTAGCTCTCTTTTAAGGTTCAATTGTACAGGCAGTATACTCCTATTTTACCAGTTCATACAGGAGTTGGCGGATTGCCGGCGTTCTCCGGATTTTTTAACTGATGTAGCACGGCAGGGAGAATGTTTGAAAACAATATATAGTCTGATGCTTACAAAATGTGACTGAACAATCAGCTGAAAAGTTATTTTATCAACCGTAGATTTTCCGGGCAGATCTGGGAAGTGTAGTTGTTGGCCTCGAACTGTCCTGTGTTTCTGGCATTTTATCTGATGCGTATTCCGACGAGTACCATTTTACATGATTAGTATGGCATTGATAGACTAGTCAACTGAAATTTTTTTCAGGCAGATGGAATATCTATCCCTATTCCATTGGTCCTGTTGTATTCACCGGGCAAATATCTATCGCATGAAAATTAGTACACCATAGTTTTTTAAGGGTAATGTAGCTGTATAGCTACTGTGCCGGGTATCTGCATTCCTGATACCGGAACCAATATACTTTTCCTTTACTATTTGCCGCCTGTCTGCAGGTGCAGGGATTGTCATGTCGCTTGTTTTGAATAAATATTCAGTTAGGTAGGCTATCTATAAAATGGAATCGGAAGAGGTAGTTTCCGATAAAATTCATCATTGAATATGAAACAATTAAACAAATTGATACTTATTATCAGCTGTATGGCCACTGGTCTTCTATTGGCTATGGGAAGCAAGGCGGTTGAAAGTAGTCCGCATACTTCCTTTACAGTAGCGCCGCCGGGAGATACTGCCCGCGGGCTGATCGGCTATTATTATAACGATAGGAATAATGGCCTCCATTTCACAACATTGGTATTTTCCCGCCTGGATTCCATTTTTTGGTATAACTGGGGCGGTAATTCTCCTGATCCACGTATTACTAATGATACTTTCTCGGTACGTTGGAGGGGCATGTTTCGTGTACCCGTTTCCGGTACCTATACTTTTAACTCCAACGCAGATGATGGATTTAAGTTTATTATTAAGGACTATGCAAACCGGGAAGCTGATCCGGGTACGGTAGTAATGGATAATAAAGGCAACTGCTGCTCCGACTTCTCCGGCCAGGCGACCCTGGAGGCAGGAAAGCTTTATCCTATCGAAATAGAGTTTTTTGAAGGAGGTGGCGGTGCTAATATTATGTATTTTAAATGGACCGGGCCAAACATTCCACAACAGCAAGTGCCTTCTTCCTATTTTTATGCTTTGTTGCCACAGGTGGCCGCCAGGCCTAAAATAACGCCAGACCGGGGTTTGTTTGAAGGCAGCGTAGCCGTAACCATGAGCACTACTACAGATGGCGGCGTTATTCATTATACCCTCGACGGCACTACGCCTACTGTGAATTCGCCAGTGTATAATCCTCAGGATACGCTTCACATTACGAGTACTACTACCGTGAAAGCCAGTACTTATATAGATGGTATGTATGTATCGGAAGTGTCTTCCGCACTCCTGAGTGTAATGCCGCCCGTAATACCAGATCCGGTGTTTGTACCTTCCGCAGGTATCTATAACGATCCCGTTAAAATGGCCATTGTGGTTGGGGAGCCAGGTTCCACTATCTATTATACTACCGATGGCAGTACGCCTACCACGGCTTCTTTAGTATATACAGACAGCATCCATATTGATTCTACTATGCGTATTAAAGCCTTTGCCGTAAAAGAAGGCCGCACCGCTTCGCAGGTAACAGCAGGTACTTATACTATTTTGCCGGAAGGAACAAAGCAGCCGGTTTTCAGCATCGCCGAAGGTACTTACGCCAGTGCCCAACAAGTAGCGATTTCCTGTGCTACTCCCGGTGCAGTGATCCATTATGCCCTCAACGACAATGTGCTTAATTCCAGTTCGCCTG
This sequence comes from Chitinophaga sp. 30R24, assembly GCF_049056765.1. Lineage (NCBI taxonomy): Bacteria > Pseudomonadati > Bacteroidota > Chitinophagia > Chitinophagales > Chitinophagaceae > Chitinophaga > Chitinophaga sp. 30R24. The sequence continues at coordinate 50,189 of NZ_JBJGXX010000007.1, read as the reverse complement.
TATATACCGCACCGGTAGATATCAGTACTATTGCTACCCTGAAAGCTTATGCTTCGGCTGATGGCCTGAGCGACTCCAGAGTGGCCATTGCCAGTTATATTATAGGCAATGATGAAGCTGCTGCCAGCGCGCCACAGTTCAGCTTCCCGGGAGGTACCTATAATGGTGTGCGGCAGGTAGGATTGTTCACCGACACCAAAGGCGCTACTATCTATTATACTACCGACGGTAGTATGCCCGATGAAAATTCTTCTATATACTATAATCTGATCCAGGTAACGGATAGCGTTACCATCAATGCTATTGCCGTTAAGGCGGGTATGAAGGCGTCTGCAGTATCTTCTGCTACTTATGTGATCATTGGGGAGGCTAGGGATACCTCCCTGATAGATACCCACTTGCCACCAGCACTGCTGTCTATTACTCCCAATCCTGCCGGTAACCAGGCACGTATCAGTTGGACGGGTATTGTGATCACTCGCGATGGTTACCGTGTAGTGGTTACTGATAGCAGGGGAGCAGTGGTAGCTACCACCCTGGTAAATGGTGGCTATACTTATTGCGTTATCAATACCAGCACCCTGGCCGATGGTGTGTACTTCGTAAAGGTGCTGTCTGGTAACTCGGTGGCGAAAGGAAAATTGATCATTGCCAGGTAGGCAAATAAATCACTATGTATCATCAGGAGGCTCTTATTTCTATAAATTATTTGACATGATGTATCCAGGTTTTAATCAGGACAAAAGGGCGCCCAGGCAGCCCCGTGCATTTACATCAGCATATCGGTGGTGGCTGGCAGGCCTGATAGGTTGCTCCCTGCTGTTGCCGGAAAAAAAAGCAGCTGCGCAAATGTCGTATGGCGGCGTAGATGGCCGTACAAATGTGATTAATACTGCGGTGCCTTTTCTCCGCATTACCCCCGACGCCCGGCGTTCTGCACTCGGCGATGCTGGCATCGCTTTATCACCAGATGCTAACTCGGTGTTCTCTAACCTCTCACAAATACCGTTTGCGGAGGCGGAAAGGGCGGTTTCCGGGAGTTTTACCCCCTGGCTAAGGTCTATGGCCAGCGACGTGTATCTGGCCAGTATATCGGCTTATAAGAAGCTAGACAGTCTGCAGGCCATCGGTATAGGATTCCGCTACTTCAACCTGGGAACTATACAATTGGAAGATTTCCAGGGAATGGACCAGGGCCAGGTGAAACCAGGCGAATTGTCGCTGGACGCCGGATATGCCCGCAAGTTATCTGAACATTGGTCTGTGGGAATAGCTTTCCGTTATATCCATTCCAAACTGGCTTCCGGGACAAAGGCTGGCGGTGTGGGAAACTACAAGGCGGGGAACGCTTTTGCCAGTGATGTTAGCCTTACCTACACCAGCCTGAAACAATACGGCGGAGGTGGGAAAGGTACCTGGCGTTTAGGGGCGGTAATGTCTAACATCGGCACTAAAATCTCTTATTCTACCAACAGCGAGGATAAATATTTCCTTCCCGCCAACCTGGGTATCGGTGGCGGCTATACGTACCAGTTAGATAACAAAAATGCATTGACGCTGACACTGGATATCAACAAACTGCTGGCGCCTACACCAGATACGGTAGACGGCAATAAAGACGGTATCCCGGACTACCGGCAAAAAGGTATCCTCAGGGGTACTTTTGGCTCTTTCGGCGATGCACCCGGTGGACTGTCGGAAGAATTGCACGAGCTGATGTATGCTACCGGTGCAGAATATACGTATGGTAACCTGTTTGCCCTACGTGCCGGTTACTATAACGAACATAAAACAAAAGGTAACCGGAAATACCTCTCTGCAGGATTTGGCCTGAAATATAACATCGCAGCGCTGGATTTTTCTTACTTAATACCCGCAGGCGGTGATCCATTACACCCGCTGGCTAACACCTTGCGTGTTACTGTGGCAATTACCTGGTAAGATGAAATTACACGGCCGGATCAGGTATCCGGCAGGCAAAGTTTATTATTTCTCATACACAAAAAAATAGTATATGCATTTCATCATGCGACGCTGTGTAATAGGTTTGCTGACCGGTTGTTTGTTGACAGCAACAGCAGTGGCTGAAAGCAAGAGCACCTGGGGTAATACGGATCTGCCGGCGCCGGTAATGGGCTTTGTTCCAAATGACACTATAGTGAAGCCGTTGTCGGGAAAAGCAAAACTCGATAGTATCCGTAAAAGTATGCTTCCTGTGGATACGAATCAAATGGCAGCGTTCAGAAAAAACAGCCTGGATATAAACCGGGCGGCTATCTATCCTTATTCCGCCTTGCAGCAAATGCTGAAAGGAGATATCGCCGGCGTATATATCCAGGAACCCAGTGGCGAGCCCGGTACGGAAATGGGCATGATGATACGGGGTACTGCTATTCCGCTTACTTCCCATAAAGATGTATACGACGCGCAGCCTTTGGTAGTACTAGACGGTATTCCATTAATCATGGACCATCCTTTTGCTTTTGATGTGCAACAATATGATTATACCCGTATTGGTCCGGCTACGAACTTGCTGGCCGCTATCGATCCTAATAATATCGCATCTGTAGAAGTATTGAAAGATTACGCCGCTGCAGCTATATATGGCCCCCGCGCAGCTAATGGTGGTGTGATCTCTATCCGCACTAAAGCGCCGGTGATCGGTGGCCGTAAGATCGCTTTCAATACCTGGTTTGGTATTACGCAGCGGCCAAGTATATATACAACGAATGCCAGGTATGAAAATGATTTCCGCCAGCCGTATTATAGCCGTTATGCTACCCTGGATGATATCCTTACCTACCCCATGTACCTGCGCGATTCTACTAACCAGGCATATTATGGTCCAGCCAATTGGACAGATCTTTATTACAGCAATAAGTTGATAAGAGGCGCCAATGCGAGTTTGTCGAGTGGTTCGGATAGGGCCAATTTCCGTTTTGCTATTGGCAACGAACAAATGCAGCACCCGGGCGACAATACGAAACTCGACCGCTACAATGCTATGTTCGAAATTAATATGGTGCCAGTATCCTGGCTTACCATGTCAATGATGATCAATGCCACCCGGCTGGAAAGGCAACGTAATAAATCGCTGAGAGACCGTTTTGCCGGCGTACAATACCTGCCGGACCTGGGCGCTCCGTTGCCGCCCAATAAAGACGCCTACGCGGCTTTCCTGGCCGAATACGATAAATCGTTTGATAATAATAAGTCCAATAGCATCAATGGATTTTTCCGCCTGAAAGTAGCATTTTCACAAGATTGGAACTTTACTTCTAATCTGAGCGCAGATTATAACGAAGGGTTGCGGGATGTGTTTTATCCCAGTACCCTGATGGAAACGGTGAACTATGTGTCTGATTATTTTGGCTATAACCAACGGGTATCCTTTAATAATACCCTTAATTTTCATCATGCCTGGGGGCAGGTGCACGACCTCAGCATGGAAGCCGGGCAAGTATTTGAGGCAGATTTTAACCGGTATAATTTCTCTTATGCCTACAACGGTCCCAATGATCTCATTAAACTAAACCTGTTGTATTCAGATCAGAACCAGGATAATTATCTTACCCCTAAAGTATATAACCGTGCACTCATTAACATGGCACTGGATAAACAGCGCCATCGCCTGTTGTCTTTCTTTGGCCGTGGTATATACCGTTATAACGATGTATGGGACTTTTCGGTGCTGGTACGCTCCGATGGTTCTTCCAGTGCGCAACCCGACAACTGGTGGACGGTATCCCCTACTTTTTCTGCCGGCTGGAATGCTAAGAAAGCATTGCTGGCAGACCGTCAAAGTATTAACGACCTTCGCCTGCATGCCAGTTGGGGACGCATTGCCCGTTTGCTGACCGACGACCGTTTTGGCGAAGGTCCTCAATATGTATCCGACCTTTCTTTCAATAATAATCCGTTGAAATTTTCATACAACGCATTGCCAGCCTTGTCCAGGCCCTATTCTACTGGGTATATCGGTACAGGTATAAAATGGCCTTATTCAGATCAGCTGGATCTTGGACTAGACCTGGCTGTGTTGCAGCGCCGGGTGAATATATCGTTGGATGTATATAACAAAGTAGATAACAATATGCTGATCAATGTGCCAGGTGGCGCAGAATATGGCTATACTTCTATTTACCAGAACGGGCTGAAGGTCCGCAACCGTGGCGCCGATTTTACCATTCAGGCAAATGTGCTGCCTGCAGCCAGTAAATTGCAATGGATACCCGCTGCTAATATCAATTTTAACCAGAATACCTTGCTGGCATTGCCTGGCGGAATTACCCAAATGACGACCAGTACAGGTAACAATGCCCGTATACTGCAGGTAGGCCATGCGATCGATCAGTTTTGGGTACTGGAAAATAAAGGTATCTATAACCGGGACAGGGATATTCCTACAGACACTAAAACAGGCAATAAACGAACTTATAAAGGTACGCCGCTGTCTGCAGGCGATCCTATCTGGAAAGACCAGAATGGTGATAATACCATTGATGATAATGACAAAGTACTAAAAGGCCATTACCTGCCGCAAGTATCCGGAGGTTTCAGCAGCGACGTGGTATACCGCAACTTCACCCTGAGCTTTACGTTGTACTATGCCCTAGGTAAAAAAATCCTGAACCAGGATATGGCTAACCACCTTGATTTTGTAAACCACGAAGGACAGATCTCCATGGATGCAGTAAAGGAAATTACCTTCTGGCAGAAAGTTGGGGATTATACCCGTTATCCGCTCTACAATCCCTGGAGCAAAGTGGGCGCCTACCGGGCAGACCAGGACCTATTCCTGGAAAACGGTTCTTTCCTGAAGCTGCGTAATATTTCCCTGCAATATGATGTAACGAAGGCTCGCTGGTGGAATAAAAATTCGCCGATCCATGGCTTTACTATTTATGGCACTGCCAGCAACTTGTTTACCATTACTCCCTATACAGGAGGAGATCCGGAGCTGATCTACTTCAATGGAGTGGATAATGGCTATGGGCTGCCTATTTCGAGAACATATACTCTCGGCGTAAAAATGGACTTGTAAACGCCGGCGCAATGCAATAATTAATTGAACAGCATAAATAATTTTTGAATGAAGTATCCATTTTCTTGTAGTAATCATTTAAAAGGAGCGCTGGCAGCCAGATTATTGTTGCTGGTCCTTCTCACGGGTACGGTACTTCCGGGCTGTAAAAAATTACTGGATATTGATTCCTCTCATACTGTGGCTGAGAAGAATATGTGGAATTCGCATGAAGATACCCGTAGTGCATTGATCGGCGTATATGGATTGATGCGGGCTGCGCTAGCCAATAACAATGCTTTCTGGATGTATGGGGAGTTGCGTAACGGCGACTTTGCAGCAGTACAGCGCCAGGATATTGATGCAGTGATTAGGAATAACCTGCACGCGCCGCTGGATATGCTCAACGAACTTTCCAACTGGAGGCGTTTCTATGCGGTAGTGAATGCCGCTAACCTGTTCCTTGAACATGTAGGCGATGTGAAGGCCAGAGACCCACGCTATAGTGAGCAAAATATGAATGTAGATATTGCACAGGTGCGCTTTCTCCGCGCATTTGCCTATTTCTACCTGATACGCATATGGGGAGATGTGCCGCTGATCACCACTTCCCACGACGGAGAATTTGAGAATAAGGCCCGTGACCCCCAACAGCGTGTACTGGCCTTTATTGAACAAGAACTGCAGGCATCGGCAGATGCGTTACCATATATGTATAGCAGCAACGACCCTCAGCAATTGGGCAATTACTATAATGAAACAGGTGATAAATGGAACGGTATCTTGGCCCGAAAGCTCAGCGCATATGCATTACTGGCACATGTAGCTGCCTGGCAATCCAAGTATTCTAATGTAGCAGCTTATACGAAATTTGTTATTGATAATTACCTCAAAGAAGGCCATAGTTTCCTGAACACAGAAGACCTTACCAAATCCAATGGCTTCTTCTCTGGTCGTGGTACTACCCCGATCGTGAACCGCATCATTGCACTGGATTTTGATTTTAATAATGGTGATGGTTCCTATTCCGGCCATCTGGAAGAACTAACGCTTGCAGCTCCCATGGTATCTAAATCACAACCAGAAATCTATGTGCCTAAAGACACAATTCTATCGCTCTTCGATCAGTACCGTGATGAGCGTTTCAGCCTGGATAGCATTACTGGGGAACCTGCCAGTACCCGTTATTTCACCAGCTTTGACAGTCATATTCCCATCTTCTCCAAAATAAAAGTGATACAAGATGGGGCTACCTCAGATCCAGACTTCCGCATTTTCGGCAGCGCGATGATGTTTACCCGGATGGAAGAGATATCGCTTTTGCGGGCAGAAGCCCTGGCCGTATTGGGGGATCAGGGCGGCGCTACCGATCTGCTTAATCAGCTGCGCGATCAACGTAAAATGTTGCATTATAACGCGGATAAGGAAGGCGATCTGTTGGAGGCCATTTTCCGGGAACGCCGTAAAGAGTTGATGGGAGAGGGATGGCGTTGGTTTGACTTGATCCGCTATAATAAGTTAAAACGAAGTGATGCCAATTTTATCCGCCTGATCGATGAAGGAGGTATCTATTGGCCGGTGTCGAAGGAGGTGCTGTCACAAAATAAGCTTATCACACAAAACCCTTACTGGATCAACAGATAATATCGATTCATAAACCAACAAACTATTTATCATGCGAAAGAACATATTTCGTTTTGGTGCAGTAACAGGACTGGTGATATTGTTCTTGTATGCCGGATGTAAAAAAGACAGCGGTTACTACAACCATAAAAATATCATTCACGAATTTTCGGGGAGTACCTACGATTTCCTGAAAAGCCAGACAGGGGTATATGATTCCTTCCTGTATGTAATAGAAAGGAGCCACCTTGCAGATAGCCTCAAAACGGGTAACTATACCGTGTTTGCACCTACCAATGCTAGTTTTCAGGAGGCTATTTCCAATATGAACAATCTCCGGAAAGCCCAGGGCCGTCCTTTGTTATACCTAGCTACAGTAGCGGCCAATGAGCTGGACTCCATGGTAACTCGCTATTTAATCCACGGTACCGTTCCTGCCGACAGTATGAGCGGGCAGGATGGCATAGATCTTATTGCGGCCCGTTATAATTATATCATGCATGGTAAGTATGTAACCACCCGGGCGGAGGGCTATACAGAAGGAGGCCCAGGTGTGATCCAGTTCAGCAATACCAAGGGCGTTATATATACCCGGCAATGGACTACCAGCAACACTGTGGCAGTAGATATCCGTACCAACAACGGCCTGGTAAACGTAATGGACCGGAACCATATTTTCGGCTTCGATGAGTTCATTGGCCGTGTAAACCCTACATTGCCCATCCCCTATAACGTAGCTCCGTTACCGATACCTGGTACTATCGGCTTCGAACAGTTCGATAAAGGCGGAGAATCGGTGGCTTATCACGACAATGATGTTAATAACAATGGCGCCCAATACCGTCCTAATGAAGGCGTGGATATTGAAAATGCGGGTAACGGGGAAAATGGTTATGATGTTGGCTGGACCAACTCGGGAGAATGGCTCATATACACTGTAATGGTGAATGAGCCTGGCCAGTACCGTTTGTTGCTTCGTGCTGCTTCTTCTAAAACGGAAGCGCAGGGAGGCGGTACACTACACCTGGAAATGGATGGTAATCCTGTTACTAATGGTATTAAAATAAAAGGTACGGAAGGTAACCAAAACTGGTATGATAATGAGATTGTTACCCGTGATCTCCCTGCCGGTAAACATCAACTCAAAGTAACCTATGATCTGGCTAACTATAATCTGCGCTATATGCGTTTCCTGCCGTTAAACAAGCCTTATCCAGTGCCAGGCACTATCCCAGTAGAGGAATTTGATAAAGGTGGGGAAGGGATAGGGTACCATGATGCCGACCCGGGCAACAATGGTGGTAAATACCGCACCAGTGAGGGTGTAGACATAGAACAGAATAAAGATGGTGGTGGTTTCGATGTGGGATGGACCAGTGATGGGGAGTGGTTGAGCTATACCATTGATGTAAAAAAAGAAAGCGACTATTTCTTCTATGCCGGGGTAAGTAGCCCGAATGAACCGAACGGTAATAACCGGTTCCATTTTGAGATAGATGGGCAGGATGTAACAGGGCCCATGAATTGCCCTAATACCGGTGGCTGGAGTACTTGGATAAATGTAAAATCGCCCCGTACCGCACACCTCAAAAAAGGCGTCCACGTGATGCGGTTTTTCCTGGAAACGGGTAACTACAATATCAGATCTTTTAAAATCAGTGAAGTTAATTAAGGTTAACGAAACGTATAAATGATGAAAGCTATGTACGGAAAATTAAGATATGGATGGATGCTAGCAATGGCGGTTTTGCTATTGGGATCTGCCGCATGCCGTAAATGGCTGCCGGATAGCGTGGATTACCTGAGCCCGAAAGCAGTGTACACGCAAAAGCTGTTTAATCCAATATTAGGCCGCACTACGGTGTTCTCACGTGTATTCAATACCGATAATTCCTCTACGCCAATCACTTTCAAAATTGTGAATGTGCGTTACCGTTCTAACGGACAGCCTACCCAAGACCTGGAAAAGGTGATACCTGTATGGGTATGGAAGCAAGGATACACTGGTGATGAAAAATCATTGGCGGAAATAGAGGCGAAAAGACAACTGGAAAATCATCCTGTTTGGGAAATCCGTGAAAAAAGTGGCGATTTTATTCTGTGGGCACAGGCCGACAGCACTATGTTGCGCCAGTATCCTGATTCGGGTTATCTGTTTGATGTAGTCGCCGCTAATTCTGGTGGTACCAATACCTACAGGGATCTTACCTTAACGCCTACACGCGAATTGCCTTATAGCCCTGCTACCGATATCGATCCTACTACGGGCCAGCCGGCCATGGAATATCCTAATCCCGGTGATTCCAGTAAGTTCCTGTATAAATATGTTCATCCTGCAATCAGCAATATTTTGGGCGACAGTACCGAACGCCCTGTTATATCCGATAGTGTGCGGGTGGTATTCCATAAAACAGGCGATGGCAACTCTCTTACTTTCAAGTTCCTGGGTAAAGATTCCCTGCCCATTAATCCTGCTATGTTCAGAACAACAGGGTCGTTAGACAGTTTGGTGCATGGATTTAATGTGAAGGCAACGGCACAGTATATACGCTATGACGTGGCTTATCCTATACCCGTGATTAACTATCCTACCCGTTGGACTACCAGCGACGGTTCCCAGGCCAGGGTCCATTTTTCTTACGACCGTAAAGGGTTTGGGGGTAACCGGCAAACAGCTGCCATCGACTTCGCTTTTTCAATTTATCAGAAAGGGGATTGGGAAATCATCTTTTATTTCTTCAGTGATAACCCGCGGTTCAGAGATGAATAAGAACATAAAAACGTATACGGTACTCCTTGTGAATCACATTTTGAAATAAATGATCTGGTGATATGAAACCAAATATCTTTAAAATAAATTTTTCTGGTAAAGGTGGTTGTTTTACCACCAGATACCTGGTAAACAGTGCCCTATGGCTGATCGGACTGTTGTTGCATGCCACTGTTGTATCCGCCCAACAACCCAAGGTGACCATTACGGGCATGGTAAGCGACCGTGAGTCTACCGACGCTATGGTAGGTGTAGGCATTGTGGAAGTAGTAGGTAAAGAAAGAAAAGTAGTAGGCGTTACAGATGCAAAGGGAAATTTTAATGTAAAAGTATCGCCGGATGCTGCTCTTACTTTCCGTTATGTAGGGTATCGGGAGTATACCGTAAAACCAAGGGTGGGTAAGCCTTTGGACATCCGTCTCAGTGTGAATGAAAATAAATTGAATGAGGCTGTGATTGTGGGGTACCAACAAAAAACCAGGGAGCTGACTACGGGTAGCTCGGTGATCGTTAGCGGGAAAGACATACAGGATGTACCTACCGCCAACATTGAACAACTGCTGCAAGGAAGGGTAGCTGGTTTGAACGTACAAAATAATACCGGTTCGCCTGGAGCCAGAGGGTCTGTATCTATCAGAGGGGTATCCAATATTACGGTATCCGGTAGTGGCGCCAACTCTTTTCTGTCGCCTACTTCCCCACTATACGTAATAGATGGGGTGCCGGTAGATGCAGATGGCAGCTTTACCTATGGCTTCGAATCGCAAGGTCCGGGAGTAAGCCCACTGTCGCTGATTCCTCCGGAAGATGTGCAGAGCATGGAGATCCTGAAAGATGGGCAAGCCACTGCCTTATACGGTTCCCGGGCCGCGTATGGCGTGATCCTTATTACTACCCGTCGCGGAAGCTCCAAAATACCAGTGGTACGCTATACCGGAAATTTCTTTGTGAGTGAAAAACCTACCCTGCGCGCTACTGTAGGAGGTAACCTGGAACGCCAGATCAGGGTGAAGGAAATTATGCAGAACGGCACTTACACAGATATCTTGAATATTTCCAACAATCCCATGTTGGCAGATAGTCTGAATCCTTACTATAACAGCTCTACCAACTGGCAAGGTATCTTCTATCAAACTACCTATAATCAAACACATGATATCAATATCAGTGGTGGAGATCCTACTTTTAATTATAAAACAGACCTCTCGTATTATCATGAAAATGGAGTGATCAAAAATACGGGTTTCGACCGTTATACTATTAATACCAATATGTTGTATCAGCCATCTCCTAAATTAAAAGTATTTGGCGTACTGAATACCCAGGTGGGTAACCGGAAATTAGGTAGTGGTAATAGCTTGTTACAGAGTGGTGTGGCAGACAATGGAAAGAAATCTTCCCTGCTGCCGGCGCCTTCTTTTTACTTAAGTACTGCCAGTTACCTTGGCGCATTGGAGAAAAAGAATGATAATAAAACGTTGAACATGACTGCCAGCATAGACGTTACCTATCAGTTGGTAGATGGGTTGAGCCTAGGTACTAATGTCAGCTATACTTATGCTTCAAATACCACAGACGAATTTACGCCAGCAGCGGCCAATAACGATTACTCACGGATAAAGGCCTACGACGACCGTAATGTTTCCCTCTATAACCGTAATTCCATTACTTATTTTAAAAGCATCAACAAAGCGCACAACTTTACTTTAATTGGTACTAACGAAATATATAACAAAGCCTTGCAGGCAAAAGTGCTGCAAACGGAACGTATGCCGAACGACCAGTATCAGGGCCCTTTGGGATACGGTAACGATGCATCTAAGGGTGGAGGATTGCTGGATAATTATGCCACGAGTCATACCGCTTCGTTCGCAGCCCTGTTTTCTTACAATTATAAACAGAAATATGTACTGGATGCAAGCTATCGTTTAGATGGGACTTCTACTACGGGTTTTGAGAATCCCTATTCTAAAAATCCTTCATTGGGTGTAAGGTGGAACTTTAATAAAGAAGATTTCTTAAAAGATCTGAAGTGGCTTACCTATGGCTGTTTACGCGGTAGCTGGGGACAGAATATTGTTCCTTCCGGGAATATATTCGATATCTACGGCACCTATAATCCAAAAGGTACTTACAACGGTAATATCCGCATTGGTTCCGATTTTTACCAGTTGCCCAATCCTTCACTGAGGCCGGCTACCACCACCCAATACGACCTGGGCTTGGAAGCAGGGTTATTCAACAGCCGTGTGGAAGTAATCTTCGATGCATACTATAAACCGGTTACCAATCAGCTACGCTCCATGGACTTGCCGGATATAACCGGTTTTAATAAAGTAGTAACAGACGAAACTGCGCTCACCGTATATGGTTATGAGTTAGCCCTCACATTCCGGCCATTGCCCGTTAATTCGCCTGTGCAATGGACTATCTCCGTGAATGGCGCATTGAGCAAAGATGTGCTTACTCACCTGCCTGGCGGCGCCAGACAAGTGGTACAGATAGATGATAACGGCAACAAAACATTTTTCCGTGTAGGCAGCAACTCCCTGGGTAACTATCTGCTCACAACCAAAGGCGTATTCGCCAGCAACAACGATGTACCCATTGATCCTGCTACCGGGCTGAGATATCGCACGGAAACGGGCCAATATTTTCAAGCTGGTGATCCCTATTGGTTAGACCGTGATGGTAATTATATTCTCGACATCAACGATTATACAGCACAGGGTAATTCACAGCCGCTGGTTACCGGAGGATTACAATCACAGATCTATTATAAAAGCTTTAGTTTAAGTATCAATGCTTCTTATACAGCTGTTCGCGATATCCTGAATGATGCTTTGTCTGAAAGACTGAAATACCTGAGTACTCCCTTTGGTAATAATTCTATCGTCGATTTCAATACCATTGATTATTGGAAAAGAAGTGGCAGTCATGCAGCTTATCCGGATCCATTCGATTACACCCGCGCAGGTGCGGTAAATCCTTACCGTGTGGATCAGACTTTATTTCAGGAAGATGGCTCTTATTTCAAGCTGAATACGGTAACTGTTGGTTATACGCTTAATAAAAACCTTACCAGGCGTTATGGCCTTAACACAGTACGTTGCTACCTCACCTGTAACAACGTAAAAACATTCTCCAGTTACAGCGGCCCGAATCCGGAGAACGTTTCAGCGCTGGGCCGCGATCAATCGGATGGTTATCCGGTAGCCCGCACCTGGACCTTTGGCTTGAACGTACAGTTTTAAAGTAATTTTTTATTTAAAAGCACTTGATCATGAACCGCAGGATTATATGTTTACTCGCATTATTATTGGCGATAACGCAGAGTGGTTGTAAGAAATTCCTGGATGTAAAGCCACTGGATAAGCTTTCAGGTAATGCGTTCTTTCAAAGTAAGAAAGATGTGGAAAGCAACCTTTGGGATAATTATGGATTGCTGCGCGATAAGTTAGGTTCCTGCCCCTTTTTGCCCAATGCCGGTGATGTGCGCTCGGGTATGATGGCAGAATCGCCGGAAGAGAAAGGGCGCGACTATGTACACTATGTTTCACAAAACGACCTGACCACCTTTATCAATAAAAGAGGTGACGACCAGTTGTACCACTGGCGTGAATTAACCCTCTGGCAGGGGTTTTATAAAGTGATACAAGCATCTAATAACCTTTATTATGAAGTAGGCGCCAAAGAGATCAAAGATATTACCAAAACAGACATAAAGCGTTACCAGGCCGAAGCCGTTTTTTTGCGTTGCCTGACCTATTGGCTGATGATCCGGGTATGGGGTGATGTGCCTTACTATACGGATGCTTATCATCAGGAAGCTTTGCCCAGGGAGAATATGGTGACCATTGCCAAGAATTGTCTTGACGACCTGACTAAGGTGAAAGACGATCTTCCGTGGAGCTATACAGATCCCGCCTATGTGGGCGTAAGGGCGAGTAAAGGAGCGTTGTTCGCGTTGATAATGGAGCTGGACCTGTGGAACGCTGGTTTTGATAAAGCCAACGCCAAAACTTATTACCAGCAGGCGGTTGATATAGGTACAGAACTGGTAAACAGCGGGCAGTACGAACTATTGCCCCTGAGCCAGTACCGGCAGCTATTTCAGGGCCGTACAAAAGAGAGCCTGTTCGAAATTGCCCAGAACTCTAACTATAAAGAGGTGATCATGTACAATACCTTCTCCGACCTGGTACTGCACTATCCTTATAAAAGGCCTGTGTCTACCCACCAATGGAGTTACGCTTATTACCGCGCTTCTTTCCTGAGCATGTTGTTTCCCAGCGGGCAGCCAGATGCGAGGGTACAGTATTGGTTCGATGAAAACATGCTGGCAGATGATGGCGATTTCCAATACCTGAAGTTTGTAAACATATATGCCATCACCGACCAGGAAGACTATAACCCGGATGGAGATGTGATCATCTTCCGTTATGCAGATGGCATCCTGATGTTGGCAGAGGCTTTATCTGAGCTAGGTCGCGATGATGAAGCCATTATACAGTTAAATAAGATCCGCAGCAGGGCGTTGGCCAATCCTTACGCAGGCGCTGGCGGCGACGCCTTAAAAGACGCCATTTTCGCAGAAAGGGCGAGGGAACTAATGGGAGAGGGGCATTACTATTTTGACCTGGTAAGAACAAGACGCATCTTCAATGCCAAATGGGCTTACTATCCGCTTACCCAGCTGCAGTTTGACCAAGGCGGATGGACCTGGCCGCTGGACCCTTCTGTGCAGAACCAGAACCCTTATGTGCAATTAAATACTTATTGGACCAAGTAAAACTACACTTATGCAACTATCTAAAAAGTATAGCTATTGCTGCCTTATTCTACTCGTTGCACTGACGGCATTCACCGCCTGTCAGAAGGAGAGTGATTATTATCTCGACTCAGGTTTGGCGAACCCTTATTTCAAAGGGAATGTAGTAGACTACCTGAATGCGAAACCCTTCTTTTTTGATTCAGTGGCCACGATTGTGAAGCTGTCTGGTATGGAAGATATTTTTAAGTCGGACTCCATTACCTTTTTTGCCCCCACCGATCATAGTATACAAACTTTGATAAACTATACTAATTCAGCTTTATATCAGTCCGGATATGATACCATTCGCACCTTGCAGGATGTACCGGCAGAAATATGGCGTAAATATCTCAGCGTATATCTTTTCCATGGGCTTAATCAACTAAAAGACTATCCGCAGATTGATTATAACTTATTGATCAATTATCCAGGACAGGCCTATTACTCATGGGATATGCAGCCAATGAATATTGGCGTGGTATATGGCGACGATAACGGCGTGAAATATGTGGGGTACCGCCAGTTGAGCATTTCTTATATCCCCAATGTATCTACGCCCATGCAGGGATGGGTCACTTCTTATGTGGCCTCTTGTAATATACTTACTGATAACGGAGTAGTACATGTGCTGAATGATGGCCATACCTACTTCGGATTTTATCCTTCGAAATTTATGCAGGACGTGATGGCCGTATTTGCCTCCTCCGGTAAATAAGATAATATACAAGCATTAAATATTTGCAGATGAGAGGTATATCTATATATAGGAACGTATTTTTTTTGGTGGGAATTTGTACTTGGCTGTTGGCAGGTTGCAGGCTTAAAGATAAAGCATACGACGACCCCTACGCTGGTGGAAAACCTTCATTAGGTATTGCCATGAGCAGCGACCTGCCAAATCCTAAATCAGGTGATCCTGGTACAGAAGTGACGTTTAAAGCAACTGGCTTATTGCCCTATCAATCTTCCCTGAAATTTTTCATCAACGGTGAAGCTGCCCAGATCTTAGCAATAGACAGCGCTTCTATCCGTGTAAAAGTACCGCAGAATGCCAGCACGGGTATAGGATATATTACGGTGGGAGATAGAATTGTTTTTGGCCCGGTATTCCGTGTAAATGGCAAACTGGGACTGGACAACACTTTTAAAGCGCAAGTAGGTTCCAATGGCTATATCAGCCGCTCTTTCCCCTTGCCGGATGGCCGGATGATACTCACCGGCAGTTTTACCGATTATGAAAACAAAGGCGCAGTGAAGCCGCTGAACCGGTTAATACTGGTGTCTCGCGATGGAGAGCTGGATCGCAGTTTGCAAACGGGTAACGGCGTTGGCGGATACTTAAATGATATCACCTGGCTGCCTAATGGCAAGTTCCTTGTAGCTGGCGGATTTTCCACGTATGATATACATATTGGAGAAATTAATAATGTTACTCTCCTTAACAACAATGGCGCTATAGACAGTATGGTGGTTAGAACGTATCTGGATCAGGATACCGTGCCGGCTTTCAATGGAGGGGTAGATGGGGCCATACAACGGATATTTGCACAAGGAAATACCATCACTGCGGTGGGTAGTTTTGGTTACTATCTACAACGTATATACGGACGTTCCGATTACCGCGGTAGAAGAGATTCGTTGATCACTGATTCTGTACGGGTAAAAAGCCTGGTGCGTTTCTTCGCCGATGGGTCGCTGGATTCTTCCTATAACTACAACTTTCTCCTGCACCGCAGTAACGACGGACCCAATGGTTACATTAATGATGCTTATATGCAGGAAGATGGAAAGCTGATCATTGTAGGACGTTTTTCCAAATATAATAACGAAGCGGTAAATAATATTGTAAGGTTAAATGATGATGGCGCTATAGACCGGACTTTTAAGGTGGGGAATGGCACAGACAATGCCATTAGTTCCATCACCTATAATACGGTTACGCACAAGTTCCTGCTTTGTGGCGCTTTCAACAATTTCGACGGTAAGGTGCAAAATGGACTGGTGATGTTGAACCAGGATGGTTCAATAGATCCTTCCTTTAAAGGAGCCGCAAGGAACAGTGACGATAGCTATTCTTTTGCACAGCAACTCTACAATGGCATGGTGCTGGTAAGCGGCTACTTTAAAAGTTATGGTGGCGTTCACAGGGGGCAGTTTATGTTGCTAGACCCCACCGGTGCATTGGCTGCCGGGTATAACACCACAGGAGATGTGGATGGCGTTATAAGGAGTGTACAACAGTCCTATAATTTTTCTAATCAGTTGCAATTGCTGATTACGGGTGGTTTTTCCAAGTTTGATGAACAGCCTGTCGGTAATATCACCCGGCTTTTACTTAAATGATGGTTATACTTTAATTTATTGAAACATGCAGCATAATAACATAAGATGGGGCTGGTGGATGTTGCCGGTGCTAATAACAGGAGTACTCGCGGGAGCAGCCTGTAATAAAGGATTCGACCGCGTGCTTGATAAAAAGGATTTTACAGACACTACCCGCGCCATCGTAAAAAATCCCAAGGTCTTACTGGTGATCATAGACGGTGCCCGTGGGCAGTCGGTACGGGATGCCAATACGGTTAATATCATGGGCCTTACAGCGCATGCTATTTTCAGCTGGAATACGGTAACGGATACACTGATTTCAGATTATACCACCTGGGCAGATATCCTTACTGGTGTGCACCGTCAGAAACATAGCATAGAAGGCAATACCCTGGATAATAACAACCTGAATAATTTTCCGGTGTTCTTTAAGCGTATCAAGGAAAGGAGCGCTGCTGTACGTATCGCGGCATTCAGTTCTTCCAATGCATTAGGTAATAACCTGGTAAGTAATGCAGATATGAACAAGGTATTTTCTGATGATGATAACGCAACCACCACTGCCGCAGTTAATGAACTGGGGGTAGATAGCGCGGGTTTGGTAATGGTGCAGTACAATGGTGTAGACCTCAGTGGCGCACAGTATGGGTACGATCTCAGCGTACCGCAATACAGGAATGCCATCCTTCAGGCAGATGATAATATTGGTAAATTGCTTACGGCCATGAAGGCCCGTAAATCCTTTGGCAACGAGAATTGGATGGTTGTTGTAATGTCTAATCACGGTGGGGCCTATACGGTAGCTTCTGCCGATGATGATCATACCATTTTAAGCAATCCAAAGGTGAATAATTTCATCATTTTTTACAGCCCTTTATATATGCCCTCTTTTATTGATAAACCGTATACAGGTAACCGGTACATTGGCAAAGGTGTGCATTTATACGGAACAGAGGCAAGCGCTGTATATGCTACTATTAATGATGTGAACCATAATTATGACTTTGATAATACGCTTGGCTTTACCGTAGAGATGAAGATCAAAGTGCAACCAGGCGCTAATGGGGATTATACTTATTCTAATACCCCGGTGTTGACTAAACGTACTTCCCTAGACCCGGGAAATGTGGGATGGGCAATTGTGCTGAACCAGAAAGGCTGGCAGTTTAATCTGGGTCAGAATGTGCCAGGTAAAACAGATAACATTGTTGTAAGCGGTTCTGATATCAGCGATGGCAACTGGCATGATGTAGCTGCAGTGATCACCGTGGATACTGCTGCTAAAACAAGAACAGTACGTACGTTTACAGATGGTACTTTTAAGAGCCAGGCAGATATTTCCAATGCTGGTAATTTCAATAATCCAGCGCCTTTAACACTGGGTTATTTTTCTAACACGGGCAGTTATCCGGCACCTGATGTATATGTAACAGAAATTAAATTATGGTTGGCTGCAGCCACTGATCAAACGATTGGCCAGTACGCCTGCGAAACCACCCTGCCCAACAGTCATCCTCTAAAAGATAAAAAGGTGGGTTATTGGCCGGCGAAAGATGGTCAGGGTGGCGTACTGAAAGACCAAAGCACTATTATTACCGATTTTAAATTACAGGGACCTTACAACTGGTTCAACTTTAATGACCTTATCTGCCCGGCTTCCCCGTCTAACATTGCGTCGCTGATGCCACAATCAGTAGATGTGAGCCGCCAGGTGCTCGACTGGTTGCAGATCCCATCAGATTTGCGCTGGAACCTCGATGGAAGGGTATGGACCACTAAGTATGTAGCGATGAACAATAATTAACCTGCGTAATTATGTACAGGATGAAACAAAAAATAAAACTTCCGATCTGGACATTGTCAGGCTTGTTGGCTTTTGCCACAACGTCTTGTAAAAAACCAAATATAAAAGGTGAAGAAATTTCTGTGCAACAGGTAAGCGTTGCATTTAATGCCAAAGACGGACAGGTAAAAATTCCGGATGGGGAGAATAGCTATAGCAAGAACGCAGCTACCGTAGATGTGCCCCTGGAGATAAAATTATCGGATGCGGCACCTGCCATTTTTGATATAGGCATTACCGTGAATACGGATACGGTGGCTGCTATGATTGCGAATAATACGTTATCAGACGCCGTTTTATTGTCGCAGGAAAACTTTACGCTTCCCTACCTGGTTACAGTGCCCTTTGGTGCGGAAACAGCCAGTTTTAGCCTGAAAGTGAACCTATCGGCTTTTGAAAAGAATTATGGTAAAAAGTTGGCCGTTGCAGTACAACTTTCCGGGCCTACCAAAAATAATATGTTGGATGCCACCAAAAGAATAGTGGTGGTATTGATCAGTACTACAGATATTATACCGGTCAACCAGATCCATTATGTTTATTTCCAGGATGCAGGTAAAACCATTAACGTGCCGGATGTGAAAGTAAAGAATTATGCCGTAGGGCCTGGCACGTTACAGGTGCCTGTAAGCGTAAGCTATACCAGTACTGCAGGCAAGTCTTTTTACCTGCATGTAAAACCTAACGCAGATACGCTGTCCAGGTTAATAGCGGCTGGAGGGTTACCGGGGGTAGAAGCTTTGAATGCGGCCGACTTTACGTTGCCTGATTCCATCGCGTTTAAAGATTTTAATAATTCGCTTTCCTTCCCTGTGAACATTTCCTTGTCGGCGTTATTGCAGCATGCGGGCAAGAAGGTGGCGCTGGCACTCGACCTCACCGATCCTTCTGTATTTAAGCTGGATTCCACTAAAAGAACGTTGATCGTAGTGGCTGATCCGGGAGGATTAAAGTATAATCCTTATTCCGGTACCGCCTTGCCATTATCTGCCGCTGTGGGCAGTCCGGTTACTATTAAGGCCGCCGACTTTGACCTGGGTGGGGAAGGATGGGGCTACCATGATAACGACCCGGCTAACCGGGGTGGTACTTACCGTATGCAGGAAGGTGTGGACGTAGAAAATAATGGTGGTAATATCGGATTTACTGCTAATGGAGAATGGTTGAAGTATACAGTAGAATCGCCGGTAGATGGAGATTATGATGTAGGCATTGCACTGAGCACACCGAATTCTCCTGGGAATGTACACTTAGAAGTAGATGATGTGAATCAGACCGGTCAGATACCGTTCACCAACACCGGAGGATGGAGTAATTGGAACTATGTGCATGGCACTATTCATTTAACTCCCGGTAAGCACCTGGTGAAGTTTGTGTGGGAAGCAGGAGATACTAACTTGAAAGATTTCGTTTATACCAGAAAGAATTAGTCTGATATACAGGGTTGTTCCAGCCGGAGCAGCCCTGTTTTCTTTTCCCAACTTTAAACCGCGTATATGACATCAACATTGTTACACCCTAGGCAGTGGTTAATGCTGCTTTTTGTTTTGTTGGCCAGTATTCCCTGGCAATCGCAGGCGCAAACCTGGCGATTAATTAATCCACTTTACCCTACCAAAGACGCTTTTGTTGCTGCCTATTCTGTAGCGGATTATGGTGCTACCGGCGATGGCGTTACCGACGTAACGGCCATTTTTCAAAGTCGGCTAGATACCCTGCGTATATTAGGTGGCGGTACTTTATTTGTGCCTCAGGGAAAATATAAGATCAGTGGCACGCTGGTGATTCCCAAAGGCGTTACCCTGCGGGGGGAGTGGCAGAAACCTGTAAAGGGCCAATCCATTACGGGTACCATACTCATGGCCTATTCTGGTAGGGGCGACGAAAGCGCTACGCCGTTTATTACCATGGAGCCATCTTCTGCTGTAATGGACATGGCCATCTGGTACCCGGAACAATTGCCCGGCAGCATTACGTCCTATCCGCCGGCCATCCTTTTTGGTAAACCAGGTTATTTTGGTAATGATTTCTGCAATACCAAAAATGTTACTTTGGTGAATGCCTATAGTGGGGTGATCTTCTCCCGCACCAACGGTGGTAGCTGTCCTATTATCAATGGGTTATATGGCACTCCACTATCCCGTGGTGTGGAAATAGACAATATTGCCGACGTAGGACATATGGAAAGTATTGATTTCTCACCTGCTTACTGGTCTGGTTCCGGCCTGTCCAATGCGCCGGCCGCTGGCAGCGCTTTTGAAAGCTGGATCTATCAAAATGGTACCGGTATTGTGATGAGAAGGAATGATTGGTCTTACACGAGTTTTGTAAATATTGAAGGATATAACAAAGGCTTTCATGCCGCGCCTTCTATTGCCAGTCCGGGTGCTATTCCCAACGGACATAACTACGGAATGACCTTCACCAACTGTAAAACCGGTATTTACCTGGAAGTAGTGAGCTCGGATGGGATTATGTTTGCCCGTTGTAACACTGTTTCCTGCGAAACCGGTGTAGTCATAGCTGCCGGTACCACTGGTACAGCCCAGTTCCATACCTGCATACTGGGAGGCAACCTCAATGCAATCAACGTAGATCCTTCTTCTACTGTGCGTACCATGTTGGAGCAATGCACAATTACCAAAGGTGTCGACGATATTGAAGGAGGTACTTTTATGGCAACCGATTGTGACTTTAATAACAACCAGCCACAGATCACGCTGGGCAGCAATGCCAGGGGAATTATCACCGGCAACCGTTTTTCTAAAGGCGTGAGTATACAGAACAATTCGCAGTATACCAGTACTATCAACCATACGCCGCTTACATTAAAACCGTTGCCCACATTCCCGGATGTAACAGCCGCCACAAAAAAACCTTCCAGGACGGTGCTATATATAGCTACCAATGCACCTTTTAATGCCGTTCACGACGGTGTTACAGATAATACTACCGCAATACAGGCTGCCTTAAACAAGGCATCACAAGATGGTGGTGGCGTTGTATTTCTGCCGCCAGGTAAATACAAAGTAACCGGCCACCTGACCGTACCTACCGGCGTAGAGCTGAAAGGGGCTTCCGATCTCAGCACCGTGCCCACTGGACCGGGTAGTATCATTGAAGTATATGCCGATAAAAACAACGCCAGCGGCACCCCTTTTCTTAAATTATCCGCTAATAGTGGAGTGCGGGGCATCACCTTCGATTATCCGGAACAGTTATATTCCAACCTCCCTAACGTACCCGCCTATCCGTACTTGATACAAGGTACCGGCAGTGATATCTATATCGTAAACGTGGGCATGCGCGCTACTTATAGTGGTATCGATCTTTTTACTTATAAGTGTGATAACCACTACCTGGATTTTGTGACCGGGCACGTATTTCAAAACGGTATCCGGGTAGGTGGTAATTCTGCTAATGGCCGGATCTATAATCTGCAGTTCAATACTATCGTATATGCGGCAGGGTCAGAATCTAAATTTGGCAGCTGGCCTAATTCACCTACCGGCAGTAACACAGGTGCGTACGATTATAACTATGCTAACCTGGATTTCCTGACACTAGGTAATTGCCAGAATGAAATCTTATATAATGACTTCGTATTTGGCTCTCATAGCGGCGTGGTAATGTTGGCTGAAAGCGGTAGCGGGCCTTCTGGTTTGAGCTTGGGCCTGGGTATAGATGGTTCCCGCAACAGCATGCGTTTTGAAGGAGCTGGGGGCGGCGGTATCGATTTTATTAATTCCCAGATTGTAGGTTATGGTGATACTACCACAACGTATATTTCTACCAAGCCTACCTATACGGGTACCTCTACCTTCTTCAACTCCGATTATTGGGGTAATCCGGGCAGTGGCCTGATCATGAATGGAGGAACCATCAATATGCAGCAAGCTAATTTTCATCAGCCAGGGCAGTTGAGATGGGGTAATATCACCAGTGGTAGCCTAAGTATCCATAATTCTGCTATTTGGCCGGTTGGCGCTATTTTAAACCCTGGCGCCGGTTCACATCTGTCTGCCCGCGCCTCTATTATTGATAGTTCCCAGTTGCAGCCATCTACTACGGCGCTGTGGCAGAATAACCTGGGTAATATCTGGGCTGTTTCTGTGGCAGGCGCCATGGATAGGCAGGGCTGGACTGCCAGTGCCTCCATCAATAGCGGTAACGCTAAGAATGCGCTGGACAGCACAGCCAGTAGCCGTTGGGACACGCAAGGTTCCCAGGTGAACGGACAAAATTTTACAGTAGATATGAAAACGGTGAATACCTTTCATGCTATTGTGCTGGATGCTTCCGGCAGTCCGAACGACTCGCCCGCCGGCTACGATGTATTTACTTCCAACGATGGCACTAACTGGGGAACGGCTATTGCTTCCGGCGTAGGTAATACCGGTATGACCCTGATCAGCTTTTCCGACAAAATAGGCCGCTACATAAAAATTGTACAAACTGGGTCTAAGAGCAATTACTGGTCTATCCACGAGTTTTATGTATTTGGAACAGTGAATGTAGCCAGTGTGAGCGTTACACCTGTTACCGCCACTTTTAAAGTAGATTCCGTAAAACAGCTGACCGCTGCTATTCTGCCTGTAAATGCTACCAATAAAGCTAAAGTATGGACTTCCAGCAATACAGCAGTAGCTACGGTAGACAGTAATGGGGTAGTAAAAGGGAAAGCTCCCGGTATTGTTACCATCACTGTTACTACAGTAGATGGTAATAAAACGGCGATATCTACTGATACAATTATAGCGAATACCGGAGGATTGGCTTTGGCGGGTTCTGTTACGCCACAGTTAAAGGTTTATCAGGGACATGAACAGGTGGCCATGAATTGGACCGCTAATGACGTTCGCTGGCAAGCCTTTGTGGTAGAGCGCTCCGATGATGGCGTGCATTTTTATGGCCTTGAAAATGTGCCGGCTGCCATGGGGCAGGGTAATTATCAGGCATACGATCACGATGTGCATATGGGAGACAGTTATTACCGTATCAGTGCGGTAGGTGTGGCTAACGGTATTGCCTACTCGAATATTGTAAAAATAGCTTCTGATGCAACATCGGCGCTTACCGTATATCCGAACCCAGTAACCGGTGGCGGGTTACGGGTACAGTTTCCGGAAACTGCAGCTACCGGTGCTTACCAGGTGCGTTTACTGAATGCCCTGCAACAACCGGTATATCATACTACCGTAACAGTGCCGCAAAAAAATACCTTGATTACCATCCAATGGAATACGCAGTTATTGCCGGGTTACTATTTGCTGGAAGCAGTGCACCGCAATGGGCAACGGTTTGTAAAACCTGTTGTACTACAGTAAAGCCGTCAGTATTGCCATAATGTGTTAATTGTTTATTATTCGATCTGATATGAGGGCCGGCCTTTCTAGGCCGGCTTATTTATGCCTGGATAAGTAAGCTGCCATTTGCGGATGTATTCGCCAGAAGAAAAGACAGGGTTATCTTGGCAAGCCTGCCGGCTAGTGGCTAAGTTAACTTTTATTCGGTAATGATGTTATATTTATGCAGTAAGCCGATTCCCCGGATTTAAAAATATTGGTATGAACAATCACTTCAGGTCTGGTTCCAGAAATATGATTGAATCCATTTTGGTACTGCTGTTATTGCTTGCATTGTTACTGGCACTTTATAACGTATTGCGTATATTCTTTGGAGTGCTCACTTTCGCACTTATTTTTTCGGTTTCTTTTTCCAAGTTGTTTGAGCGGATGGTAGATTGGATGAAGGGGCGCCGTAAGTTGGCGGCAGTGGTATATGCGGTAGTATTGATCGCCATTATTGCTTTGCCGGTTACTTATATTATTGCTGCGTTGAGCTCGCATATCCGGGAGCTGGTACATTGGATAGGGGATGTAAGTCAGAATGGGTTTCCGCCGGTACCGGAATGGGCGGTCAATTTACCTTTTATAGGAAAAGATGTCAGCGAATTTTGGGAGCGTATGCAGAAAAGTCCTACAGAAACCATCTATGGGCATGAACAGCAGTTACGTATGTTATTACGGCACATCGTAAGCGGAGGCGCCGGTATTATAGGAGCAGCTATCCAGATAGTGATCGGGATTATTATTTCCGCATTCCTGCTGATAGGTGGAGAGCGCGCCATGAAGCCGGTGAGAGGGGCCGCACAGCATTTATTGGGCCGTAAAGATGGGGACGACTTGCTCAATGCCACTACAGAAGCTATAAAGGGGGTGGCTATTGGCGTAATGGGCACGGCGTTTATTACCGCTATTGTAGCCTGGATAGGATTGAAAATAGCTGCTGTTCCTTTTGCTTTGGGATTAGCCGCCATTATTTTTTTTATGGTTGTAATACAGTTGGGTCCGCTGATAGTATGGGTGCCGCTTATTATTTGGATAGCCACACAGGGGCATGCGGGTATGACGGTATTTTTGATTATTTACGGTGTATTTATCCTGATCGGGGAAGCGATATTGAAGCCCATTCTTATTGCAAGGAGTGGTAAACTTCCTTTCCTCGTGATTTTCCTGGGGGTAATTGGGGGTATGGCCGCCTGGGGATTTACAGGTATGTTTAAAGGCGCCATCATTGTGGCGGTGTTCTATACTATTTTTAATTCCTGGCTGGAACGTAAAGATGATGCACATGCTGCCTGACAGATCGTAACTTTACAGGAATTATCTGTTAAATTATGAAAGCTGCTGCTATCAGCGATATAAAAAAAGCATTGGCCACTTTGCCGCCGGCGGAACTATCGGCGCTTTGTCTGCGCCTGGCTAAATATAAGAACGACAATAAAGAACTGCTTAGCTACCTGCTGTTTGATGCGGAAGATGTGGAAGGCTATATTACAGCCGTAAAAGAAGAAATGGACCATGAGTTTACCGCCATGGCTAGTGACAAACAATATCACGCTAAAAAAAGGTTACGGAAGATACTACGTATAACGAATAAGCGCATACGTTATACTGGTTCCAAACAGGCAGAAGCTGAATTGTTGATCTATTTCTGTACAAAGATGAAAAAATCCGGGCTGTTGTCGTCTTACAGCCTCCAGCTCCTCCACTTGTATGAGCAACAATTGAAAAAGATTGCTAAAGTAATTGCCAGTCAGCACGAAGACCTGCAATATGACTTCCAGCAACAGCTGAAAAAGCTGGAAGAAGCGTAAAAAAACATTACAGGCACTACTGATAACTCAAAGCGGGGCCTAGTCTATGGCTATTAGTAGGAATTGGCCAACAAAAAGGGCTCCTTTGAATATTATTTAGGAAAAGTAGAGGCCGGTTGTGCTGTAAAGCAAGTGTATTTGTTCTCTTCAGAAGAAAACTTTATTTTGGTAGATAGCATGTGTATTTGTTGATATAAAATGTTTGCATGAAAGTCCTAAAGGAGACATCTCGTTTATTGGTGCGTACTTTTGCAGCCATAGATGATGCATTTGTACTGGAATTGTTGAATACGCCCGGCTGGCTGCAATTTGTAGGCGACCGGCAGGTGCACACACTGGCAGATGCCCAACGCTATATCATGCACAACTTATTGGGCTCCCATGAGGGTAAAGGGTATGGCGCCTGGGTGGTAGAATTGAAAACTACAGGACAAGCCATCGGCATTTGCAGTTTGTTTAAAAGAAAATACCTGGAGCAGCCTGATCTGGGATTTGCTTTTTTACCGGAAGCAGAAGGGAAGGGATATGCTTATGAAGCGGCGATCGGCACTTTACAGTATGGTAGGAATGAGCTGGCGGCCCCCAATATATTTGCGATCACCCAGCCAGATAATCAACGATCCGTACGGTTATTAGAACGGATCGGTTTTATGCGGCTGGGCACAGTATTACCGCCGGGTGAACAGGAAGAACTGGCATTATTTAATAAAGAATTCGCGGAGTGATCATAAGACGTTGAAATATTGGCTGGAAACTGATAAATTATGTTAAAGTTTTGAAGATACTCATCACTATGAAAAAGGTAATTATTCATTTAGATGGAAAAGACTATCATATTCTACCAGTAGCACATCAAGAAAAAACCTATCAGGTAGAAATAGACCAGGAACAGGTTACTTTCCGGCCAGATGAAAATGGCCAGTTACAGGCCTCCCACGATCATATTCCCAATGAATTTTTGTCCCGCCTGGCCCGTAAAATTGAGTCTTATTTTTTCTGACATAGTTATTTTACCGGGGTTTCTGCTATTTTTATCCCTGTAATTACAGTTTTGCTATGAAGAAAATTATGTATAGTGTGCTGTTGCTATTGGGCGCTCAGACCATTGCATCCGCACAGGAATTGTATATGCCCCGCAATATTAAACGGGCGTATGCTAATGAAACAAGAGATAAGAGTGGCCTTCCCGGAAAGCGTTACTGGCAGAATAAGGGGGTGTATAACATTGACTTGTCGGTGAACCCGCCAGACAGGAAGGTAACGGGTAAGGAAACTATCCATTATATCAATAACAGCCCGGATGCTCTTCATGGCATCATGTTGCGCCTGATCGTCAATTTACATAAGTTTCAGTCGCCACGCTCCGGCTATGTGAGCAAAGACTTTTTAACCGACGGCGTATTTATAGACACCTTAATTGTAAATGGCATACCATTAGAGTTTAATAACGATGTAGGCACTACCGCCTGGGTGCCGCTACCGCAGCCATTGGCCTCGAAAGACAGCCTGGATATGCAGATCAGTTGGCATTATGATTTATCTGTACAAAGTGGCCGGGAAGGGATGATAGACCAAACAACGGTTTACATGGCTTACGCCTATCCCAGGATTTCGGTATATGACGACTACAACGGTTGGGATGGTTTGGAACATACCGATCGTGCAGAGTTCTACAGCGATTTCAATGATTATAATGTAGCGGTAAAAGTGCCGAAAAACTTTGTGGTATGGGGCACAGGTGATCTGCAAAATGCGGCGGAAGTGCTGCAACCAGCCATTGCACGGCGTTTGAAAGCATCCTATACTTCAGATAAAGTAATACATGTTGCCTCCCTGGAAGAAATGCAGCAAGGAGCTGTTACCCAACAAACGGATTACAATACCTGGAAATTTATTTCCCGGGATATTGCAGACGTTACCTTCGCTGCCAGCAACCATTACGTATGGGACGCTGCCAGTGTGGTGGTAGACAGTAGCACGATGCGCCGCTCCAGTGTGCAGGCAGCTTATAATGATACGGCCACCGACTTTCATCATTCAGTGGCTTTCACCCAAAATGCTTTGAGCTGGTTTTCTCATCATTGGCCGGGTGTACCATACCCTTTCCCGGTAATGACTGCCTTCCAGGGTTTTGCCGACATGGAATACCCCATGATGGTAAACGATGGATCAGTAGGGGATGACCTTGGCTTTGCCCAACTGGTGCAAGACCATGAAATTGCACACACCTATTTCCCTTTTTACATGGGCATCAACGAAACGCGTTATGCCTTTATGGATGAAGGCTGGGCAACTACTTTTGAATACCTGGTGGCCATAGCAGAAAAGGGTAAGGACGCTGCGGATGCATTTTATCGGAAATTCAGGGTAAACAGGTATATCAATGACCCCTCTACTGAAGAAGACCAACCTATTATTTCCATGTCTAGCCAGGTAAGTGGAATGGGCTATGGCAGTAATTCCTATGGCAAAGCGTCGTTGTCGTATCTGGCAATGAAAGACCTGTTGGGCGATGAACAGTTTAAAAAATGCTTACACGCTTATATGAACAACTGGCATGGTAAGCATCCTATTCCCTGGGATTTCTTCTACTCATTCAATACTGCAGCAGGTGATAATCTCGATTGGTTCTGGAAGAATTGGTTTTTCAGCAACAATTATATAGATCTGCAGTTGCTGGATGTGAAGCCTGGAAAGAAAACAACTTTACGTATAGCCAATACCGGTGGCTTTGCTATTCCTTTTGATGTGGTAATTACTTATGTTGATGGTAGCATTACACGCGAGCATTATACACCGGTAGTATGGAAAGCAGCACCACAGGAGTTAGTGTTAAGTATTCCCACTACAAAAGAAGTAGCTATTGTAAAACTGGATGGGAATCTGTTTATGGACGCTACGCCCAAAGATAATGAGTGGAAAAAATAAGATTAAATTGAGTGGGTGTTTCATTTGGGAATAAATTATCGAGCTGCTTTCAAATTGCTGTTTCGTGCTTTATATTTGGTATATGAACTTAATTGGCAACATCCTATGGCTCATCTTTGGGGGCCTTTTTTCTTTTATCCAGTATATGGTTGGGGGCCTGCTGCTGTGTCTTACCATCATTGGTATTCCCTTCGGGCTACAATGTTTTAAGATAGCGTTTTTTACATTAATGCCCTTTGGAAGGGAAGTGAGGTCAGCGCCAGGACAAATCGGCTGTTTATCTACCATTTTTAACATTATCTGGATATTTCTCGGTGGCATCTGGATTGCGTTGGCACATCTGGGCTTCGGCTTGCTATTGACGATAACGATTATAGGGATTCCTTTTGCCCGGCAGCATTTTAAATTGATGAGCCTGAGCTTTACGCCCTTTGGTAAGGAGATTCATTAAGGCTGTTTATATGGCTGCGCATGCCCGCTGTTGGCATGACTATTGGTTCGTTTTCAGACTAAAACCTGAAATATGAAAAAGATATTGATTGCAGCAGTAGCAGTAGGTACAGCAGCATCTCTTGTGATGCTATATCTTCAAAAACGTCGTCAGGGAGGAAACTTACTTGATGATGCCAAAGACGCCGTAGATAGATCGACCAGAAGGATGCGTAAGTACATGCGCCAAACCAAAGATAAAACAGATCATATTTATAGCAACGCTATGGGCTGACCCAAAAATAATTTTAGAAAAGAGGGTATATCGAACTTTGATATACCCTCTTTTTCGTTGGAGTACCCGGTATTGCCTTTCGCAAGCGGTATAGTTCTGGCTGCATATTGCTCCAGGCTGGTAGCCCGGTAATGATTAATGGAACTTTTCTTGCCTCGCCAGCATTTCAATAAATGTAGCAATGCGTTTTGCGCGTGTTTCCGGGCTTTTGGCTGTTTGCAGCCGGAAATAAATGGCGTATAGATTTTGTTTATTTAGGGTATCGAAAAATGTTTTGGCTTTCTTATTCTTTTTTAATGCCGCCAGGAAGTCATCCGGCACGGCTGCGTTGCTCCCTGAATGGTAGGCTTTCTCCCAACGGTCATCTGCTTTGGCGGCATCCACCTCCCTGATGCCTGCAGGTTTCATTTTACTGGCTGCTGTCAAGCGCTCCACATGCTGCGTATTCTTTTCAGACCAGTTACTTTTAGGCCGGCGTGGTGTGAATTTCTGAATGAAAGAAGTGTCGTCGTATGATTTTACCGTACCATCTATCCAGCCATAGCAAAGGGCTTCATCCAGAGCCTGGGCATAGTTAATAGAGGTGAGCCCAGAGTTTTTTTTATACATGCGAAGCCATATTCCTTTCGCCGTGGCATGGTTTTCTTCCAGCCAATGCGCCCATTCTGCCTGCGTGCTAAAAATCATAATAAGTAGCTCCATAAGACGTATGTACATCTAAGGTATAAAAATAAATCAGAAAAAATTTGGAAGTAATGAATTAATGTATACCTTTGCGCTCCCTTTAAACGATTCCCTAGCTCAGTTGGTAGAGCAATACACTTTTAATGTATGGGTCTTGGGTTCGAGTCCCAAGGGGATCACTGGAGCCCGCGCTAGTCGCGGGCTTTGTTTTTTTAGTCGAGTTTTTAGTTGAGTTCCTTTTATATAACCTCCTTTTGTTTCCCATACTTTATATAGGTTAACCAGCTTTTACTAAGATACGTAATTTAAGCAAGTGTTTAAAGTACATTCAGTAATTCCACTTTGTCAAGGAACCTTAATTGGTGAGAAACGAAACCTTTGAGGGTATAAAGATTCTTGACCCATTAAAAAAAACGCTGTATTTTCAATCGCAAATAAACCCCCTTTCATGCAGATTCTAACGAGCCTTATCAGTGCAATAATTGGAGGCACAGTTGCAACCCTTCTTAAAGTATATTTTGATAAGAAAAAGGAAATTGATATTAGTTTAATGAAACTCACAGAGGAAAAATATAGGTCACTATTGATCTTTATGGCATGTGCTTTAGATATCACTAAGAAAAGATATTTTGCTTTGAATGAGCAAGTACCTAATGAGACAGCCGAAGACTATATGAACCAAATAAAGGAATATTATTATCATTCATTATTATATTCATCTGATGAAGTTATTTCATCTTTAAAGAGCTTTATTCTTAATCCCACAAAAGAAACTTATATCAAGGTGGCTCAAACAATGAGAAAGGAATTGTGGGGAAAGAACACCAACTTGGTATTGACGGACCTTACTTTATTATAGCCAATTGCAAAATGCTATCCAAATTTTATGAGTAATCACATATTGACCATAGAAAGTTAGTAGCTAGTTTAGCTGAACAGCTTTATTTTTTGGATTCATCCTTAACATTATTTTCAAAAGATGATTTGATCTTAAAGTATGATAACAAGCAGATAGGTAATCCTCTTTCGATTGAAATAAAAGCAGAGGTTGAAGCAAAATGAATTGGAATAATAAGGTTATTATTGCATCACACAAAAAATTGTAAATCTTTAATGAATCAATTGGGTATTCAAGATAAGATAGATTTTTTGGACACATCTGGTCCAAGGGGAGAACTTCATTCTATGACAAATATGAAAGGGGTTAGGAACGTTGAACCCAACCAATTCTTGGCGCTTGTGGCTAAATAAATACTGGGCTTTGTTATTGGGGGTTTCTCTATTCAAACAACACCAGCCAGAATGGTATAAATCGTACAAACGAGTAGATTTTCGTAAATGGTGGGAAATGGAAGTAATAGAGTACAATAATCACAGTCTATCGAGGAAAGATTTAGTTCTTTTTATCACCGATAAAGATGGGGGAGCGCATGTGGACAATTCAATTGATTTGAAGTATTATGACACGAAAAAAAATAGCCTGGTGCTGAACATTATGGGTGTAAATTCGTCACTAGAACAAAATATTATCTATGCTTCAGTTGCACAATTAGGCTGGGAGTTAATAAATTCTATTGACAAAGAACTCATTGTCATTCCCTAAATCCTTCAATTACCTTGTTTTTAGTTAGATTTATTGGTTTTCTTGATTATAATAAGTTCATGTAAAGGGAAAGCGAAATAGATTTGGAAACAGCTGTTATATTTTCGTATATTCATTCATATTGTTGTTGATCTTAACATAATAAAAAAACAAGGATATGAGAAGTTTGAACATGAAGCAGTTGAAATCCTTTTTTACCTTCGACCTCCCCGTTAATTACAATTGCATTTATTCCCGTTTTCGTCAAACCCATGAGGGACAGCGTTACATGTACGCAAGTGGCCCGCGGAGGTAACGCGCTGCCGGTTGATTAATGAGTATTGGAGTAATGCGTTATAGCACTATTTACTTTTAGTTGTTTTATCTGGCGTTGCTACGCTGCTTTATAGTGGACAATAGCATGTATATGTGTGCTGTTGTAGTGTTGGGAATGACAACGTATGTGCCGTTATATTTCCTGATCTATCGGCCTATTTTTACCGGTGATTTCCTGCCGAAGCTGGAAACGGTGATTGCTGCCTATGAAGGACGAGGCCGCGCATATTGACTTCAATAGCTTCAATCGTAGTTATGGTGCTGGGCCAAGGAACAGACCATAAATTTATCCTTACCACTGTTCTGGTCTGTATTGCACTGTATTTACCTCTGTACTTCATCACATACCGATCCATTTTTAATGATGAGTTTCTCCCAAAGCTGGAAATAGCTATTGCTACATATGAAGGTCGGGGCGCGCGTGGATGGAAAAGTGCAAACAAGATCAAGCATCGAACCGGGCGTTAGTGCTGTTGTTCTGGGTATTCGATAAAGCGAGTAAGGTAAATTACCTCACACCTAGTGATAACTGCGCGGGTTTGTTACACAAAATTTATGGTGTAAGTACTAAGGGAATGAAGAACGAGCTTGATTTATTGTACAAAAAAGAGAAACGAGCAAAGTTAGAACCCCGCTATATGGTAGAAGTGAGCAAAAGTTTCGAAGAGGCATATACTAAGTTACGAAATATACGCATAAGGATTTACGCACTTTTACCGTTGCTTAACGATCAAGTAAAAGAAACGACAAAATAGTTTTGAAACAGGCCCACTAATTTTGTATATTTATAAACATTGTTGTTTTAAAAAGGACAGAATATGAGAAGTTTGAATTTGAAGCGGTGGAAATCTTTTTTTACTTTTGACCTGCCAGTTAATTACCAATACCTTTATTCTCGTTTTCGCCAAACCCACGAAAGGCAACGCTATGTCTATGTGGGTTGGCCAACAATAGCTACGCGCCGCCAGCTAATTAATGATTATTGGAATAATGCATTATTGCATTATTTATTTTTGGTTGCCTTGAGTACTATTGTTGTAGTGCTTTATAGTGGTTTTTCGAGTAGTATGTATTTTATAACCCATGTAATGTTAGAGGTGATAATATATTTGCCTTTATATTTCATGGTTTATCGGCCCATTTTTACTAGTGAGTTCTTACCCAAGCTGGAAACCGTCATAGCAGAGTATGAAGGTCGGGAAAGGGCTTGGTTGGAAAAATGTAAACAGGACCAGCCAACTAACCGGGCGCTTGTGTTGCTGTTCTATGTACTGGATAAGACTAGCAAAATAGGCTATCTAACTCCTAGCGATAAGTGTGCTAATCAATTGCATAAGATTTTCGGGGTAAGTCCCAAAGGAATAAAAAATGAACTTGATCTTATCTTTAAAAAGGGTAAACGAGCCAAGTTGGAACCCAGGCATCTTGTGGAGGTTGCTAAAAGTTTTGAAGAAGCCTATACGATTTTAGAAGAGATGCAATTTGCAGAGGGCGTCCAGCAGTTAAAACAATTGGAGCAGCAGTTTAAAAGACCATAAGGCCTTTACAGGTAGGGTTTACCAACCTTTTTGCCAGAAACAAGTATACTTAACCTACTTTTTCTTTTCTGCAAAGCCATATTTGCTATCTAAATCGGTTAGATATGGATAAAAGTGAGAGAAATGAACAGATGGTGACTCCTATGCTGTTTCCGATTGACCCAGAGCTGTTTTGGCAAAAGCTGCGTGTATTGGTACGTGAAGAAGTCAGCCAGTTAGAGCAGCAATCGCCCCGTGCCCCGGTATATGATACCCCTGGCCTTATTTACAAGCCTTTATTTAAAATCGGTGAGGTCTGCCAGTTATTTCAGGTTACCAAGCCTACTATTTACGACTGGATAAAGCACGGTAAGCTAAAACCGTACAAAATCCGGTCAAGGGTTTATTTTCTTTGGAATGATATACAGCAATTGTTGCAACCCAGAGATTAGGCGAAGAATGATTATCAGCCTTGCTACCTATACATAATCATCTAAAAGCATCGGATAGGAAAAAGGGTAGGGGTCCATTTATTGCCAAATATGATAGAATCTAAAGCATCAAAATCTTGTATCTGTACAAAAAAGTAAAACCGCTACTAAGGCGGTTTTACTTTTCTGTTATTTGGATGGGTTTTATAATTTATTAGATCTAAGCAAGGAGTTATATATTAGGTTTGGTTCACTGTTGAGGCACATTAATGCAAAGTTTTTTCACGGATTTTCAAGCTATGATACTCCAGTCCTTATTCTTTTTTGCCAATAATCTTTAGAATGACCCGACTAGCGATTAAAGGATTAAAAGAGGGTTGAAATTTTATATATCCCCATTCTTTCAGGTCTTTCATACAGTTGAAATATACTCTGGTAGACCTAATCTTTGCCTGGAGTTTCAATTCTCTTGAAAAAACAGAAATGGGGTTTCTCTTTTGTTGCCTGGAATAAAAATGAAGTATTGCCAGGAACAAACTAATGTGCTTCGGATTAATTCGAGGATCATCGGCCACCAAATCCATAAAATCTGATATAAAGATTTCCAACTCCATCATACATTCTTTTGTCGGTTAGTTTGTTTTCTACCTGTCTTCTCTTGGGTAACCTTATTTCTGATTTTTTTTTCCTTTTGATGCCTGATTTACTGTATTGGTGGTATCGTATTTGTCGATGCGCTGTTTTTGACTGTAGAGTTCATTTAACCTTTCGCCAAGCTCTTTGCTTATTATTTGCTTTTCTATTTGAGTTTCCAGTGGAACTACTTTTTTATCTTGGTCATATAGTATAAGGCTGCCGGTTTTTATACTTGGTGAAACAAAATACTCTTGTATGTTACCTTCCTTATCCAAAAATTTCTCTTTTTGCAGATTACCTCTATTAAGCGATTCTACTAAGGAAGGTTTATACTTCTGGTTTGCTAGTGAATAATTATCTACTACATTGTCCAGATTAAAACCGTAGTTCTTATCATAACGTTGTGTAGCGTAATTACCATTCTCTAATTTTACATCTGGCTTAATCTGTTCCCATGCTTGGTTGTTATTAAGATGTACTGGACGGCCTGATAAAAAGTTGTATGCCATTTTGTAAGTGTAGTTGTCCACCTTCTCTTTTTGTGTTTCATCTTCATTATTCGGTTTCTTATTATTGATGTAGAAGGTTTGTTTCAGGGTTTTATCACTTCCTATTTTCTGCAATGACATGTCAAACTTGTTAATAAAATAATTATCACTAGAAGCAGACTTTTTTAAATGGAATATGGTTTCCGTATTTCCTCCTTCGTATTCTTTTGAGAAATGATGTTCAATGAAAGGAACACTATTTTTCATTTGCTCAATAAGTTGGGTATTATATGCTTCCTTCACACCCAACCGCATAAATTGTCCCTCAGTGAAGGATAATGATTTTTCTTCCATTGTATTTTATTGGCTTGTTATAAAATTCGGTTTACTGAACGAATATTTAGGAATCGTAGAATTTCACAGTTAGGTTACTCCAATCGCTCCAGTCGGTGTTTGATATATCCATTCGAGATTTTTTTTAATCCTTAAAATTTCATTTATTCCACTTCTTGTAACCAAAAAATCATCGCTGTGTTTGTAATGTCCCTATACATGGTGGTAGTAGCCATATTTAGCGCCTAATTTTTCAGTATCTTGGCCCGAAGTATAGTATGATAATTTAGTTTTAATAGGAGTATTCTACCGCCACTTTTCTCGCCTATTTGTATAAATAACTGTTGTTTTTTGGGAATAGTAAAAGATGGAAATGCTAGAAGGATGTTGCTATCACTATTGCCCGCAATTGACGAATATGATAGGGCAAATAATGGCGATTGTTCCTTTTCTTGGATAGCAGTTCTTTTAGTTTTCTTTTTATCCTTAACAATAAACTTCACATATTCCGGCATATAGTTGATTAACGATCTGTTTTTAATATTAAGAGTGAACCACATGCTATTTTCTGCTAAATATATACTTCTTAGTTTGATGAGTATTTTTTGCTCTTTCATTGAATTGTGCAGGAACTGTTTGGCATTCAATACTTTTGGGGCGATTTTATTATAGAATTCCTTGTTCTTCTCCATTCCTGACAAAGAAACCTTTGTATCATCTTGCGAATAGTCTTTATAAAAACAAAGATTTAATGTGGAGGGATGATCGGAATAATTGACCAAGAAGGAATAAAATTTTCCATCCGCAGTAATAATAGATAAATTTGTTGTTGGGAAGTTAATCTTACCTGCCTTTACCTGTAAAACATTTTCCGCACCTTTAGCCTTCTGTACTAGTATTGCACTAATACCCCTATCTACACTTTTTATATCATAAGGAAATATAAGGTTGCTAGTTTGATTAAGACTTACCTCGAAAGTTAATGGTTCAATCTTTTTAGCAATAACATTTGACGAATCGGTAACATTTTGTGCATGTGAAGCATTAAACAGCAATATAACGCACAATACCATTAAAACACTAATCCTTTTCATATTCTGTTTGCGTTTTATTTTTTAAAGATGTATTCTCATATGTATGAATATCTATTTTTATTTTACGTTGTTATCTATCAGTAGAACCTCATAACCTGATCGGATATTGACTTTAACAACTTTTACTTTTCTTCCTATTAAGGACTTCGCAGCCTGAATGCCAGCGGTAGCAGCTTGCGCTCCAATGCTAGGGTCGAGAGATGAAATACTCAATGTTTGAATTGCTTGATCTGCTGACTGTTTTGCCACTTCGGTTGCCATGTTAGCATTAACATCTATACCGGCAATGCCGTCTAGGTCGAAAACTGAAAGGTCAACCGGAAGAATACTATTACTTGATTGTATCGACTTGATAGATATTGCAAACCGCCCCTCTTTGAGTATTCCTTTTCCGTAAACAAAGGTATTTTTCGGCACAAGGACACCATTTACGTAAATGTCTTCAAGTAACCTTAACTTCACTTTTGAACCATCTGTTACTTCTTTAGATTCGCTTACGACTGCTCTTACCGTGTTTGGTAGGCTACTCTTATCTTGATTTTCCAGTGAGTAAAACCTATTTTCCGGGTCAAGGTATTCAAGAGACAGAAGGGAATCCATAATAGGACTTCTTCTGATAGTATCACTTTGCATTAGAGTTAC
Organism: Chitinophaga sp. 30R24; assembly: GCF_049056765.1. Classification (NCBI taxonomy): domain Bacteria; kingdom Pseudomonadati; phylum Bacteroidota; class Chitinophagia; order Chitinophagales; family Chitinophagaceae; genus Chitinophaga; species Chitinophaga sp. 30R24. Next base: position 13,238 of record NZ_JBJGXX010000007.1, on the reverse strand, counting down.
TATATTTTCATTCTTATTTGTTGATACCGCGAATACCTGATTTTTATTCTTTTCAGACAGTGATTGGAATTTATCTTTAATTCTCTCTGGATGCTGAATGTCCAGTATTTTTTCAAGTACATCTGATATTTGTTCCATTTGCTGATCTGGTTTGTCAGCATTGGACATTTCGCGCATCATTGTTTCTAAGCGATATATCCCCTCCGTATTGTTATTTTGTAAAGGAGTAGGAAGATGGCTATTTAATGAATTATCAGTTCCGTTTGGTAAAGCCGATGTTCTGTTGAGTTCTTCATTCAAGGCTATTATTTTTCTATAGACCTTTTCTTCATTCGGGTCTTTGATTTCATTACCCCTATACTCAGAATTGCTCATAGATACAATACGTCTACTTCCAATCTCATAATTTGTGTAGTCGGTGTCACTTGCAAATGTCTGACCTTCCAAGGACGATAGTTTTAAATAAGGATCGTTCTGCATTAATGAACGATATTTTGCCGAATCTCTATCGGCTTTCTCATAATATTTCAGTTTGTTCCAACTACTATCATCGTTTGTCTTCGCACCCGGCAGATTCATATTGAATCCCTGGAGTTTCGTTTTTGTTTTATCCTCTTTCGAGGGGTTGTCGATCTTACCAAAGGAATATAGAATTATAGTTATAAACGGAATAACAAGAAAAGGCAACACCAGAAGAAATTGCCTTTTCTTTTTGTTCTTTTCTGTAGTTGTTTTTTGTTCGGATTTCATAATTATTATTTTTGATTATTCAATGATTCCCAATAGGTAATACTATCAAGTAACCCTGGCCTGTAATGAATTATACTATCATAAATATGCTTGCCATTAGTATCATTTTTTAGGCTGTCCATGTACAAATAAAACTCCTTTATCCGCACTCTAATAAACTTGTTTTCTTCATCAAGGCTTCTGTTTTGGGTATCTTTCAGTGACACGTTTTTGGGGACATATATATGATCAACTTGAATATTATCGGTATTGGTGGAAAATGTATCTACCAACAGATATACTATAGATGCTACATAAATGGTAATGAACAATATCATTGCTATTTTAATTCTAGATGTTGACCATCTAGCTACTTTCTTATTTAAGACATTGGCTAAACCTCTATGTTTGCGCTCCATAATATTTGAACCACGTTCAAAAAGCACATGGATTAAAGAAATACGCGGTGTTTTCCGCTTAAATAACTTCCACATCTTTTATCTTGTTACAGTCTTTAAATCTCTATTTTCAATTGTATTCCACCGCTCAATGAGAAATCCATGCGAGTTTTTATCGCTTCTACTAATGTTCCTCAAATAACCTTCGGTAATTAAATTCCTAGTTACAATGCTAGTGGCGCGGACAATTTTTTGTCGCGCATAACACCTGAAATAATATGGGTACTGATCGACATTTATTGAAACACTATCCACTTCAATTTTCTGACTGATATTCGCGGATATAACGTTTGAATAGTATCCATTTTCTTTCAGATTTTCATATTGACGCTTTGCTGAATTATCTGCCATATACAGCGCCTTATTGATATTAGACATTATAACAGTTTCATCTGGGTCTAATGTGAAAAAGTAAAAATGGAACATCTTTACATGGTCTTTTGCTTCTACCGGAATGTTTTCTTTTTTCTCGCTGGCAAATGCTTCCAGTACCTTTCCGTTTGCTAAGACGTATATCCTGTTTTGCGTAGCTGCCGCCAATTTCATTGACTTGTATATAGTGAATCCACACAGGCAGAATACGCAAGTAATAATTATAGCCGTAAACGCCCTGATATGTTCAAACGAGCTTTGAATGCTTTTAGCTTTCCGAAACATACTTTCCCTCATTTTCGTTCTTACACAATGTTTCACTTCCTTTATTTTTGATCAGAACAAGCTAATATATTTTATCAACCTACAGGGATGAGGAGATCAGGTAGTATCGCCACCTTTCAATTTTTTAATCAAGTGCCCATATGCTCTACTGGCGCTAGCTCCTAAGCCATTCCTATCACTGTCCTGATTATATCCTTCCTTTATATTACCAAGGGGATCACTTAGTCCTGCTTCTACGCTGTTTTTATCTGAAAACATAAGGCCACCAAGTCCATCAGCCGCTGAACCTACGGCTTTCCCTGCTATGCCAGCTCCACCAACAGCAGCACTTGCAGCAGCACCGGCCACGCCGCCCACTGCGGCAGTCATTTTACCGGTTAATGCATCACCACCAACAAACATGATATGGTTGGCTATACTCGGAATGGTTGTATAGCCATAAATGCCGATGATTAAAAATACCATATATCCTAAGTCGGTTCTGCTAAAGAAGGTATCTCCGGTTTGGCCGAGCTGACCTAAATCTATTTTAAGCATGTTCGCCTGGATGGTGGCAATGACTGCTCCAAAGATGTTGCATATAGGTAGCCACAGAAAGATGTTTATATATCTGGCTAACCAATGTTTAAGTGTGTGTTGGAAACCATCGAAAACACTCAAACCAAAAACCAGCGGACCTAATATAGCGAGGACGATCAAATTGAATGTGCGCATTGTATTGATGCACAATGACACAGCGGCAAAAAGCAGTTGCAATACTTCGGCAATAACTTCTTTTATGGCATTCCTGAAATTGTAAGATGCTTTAGCAAAGGCGAATCTTATATCATTTCCAATATTACCAAATAGGCCGTCACCTTTACTTTCGTGCCCATCATGCGTGTATTTATACCACTTCTCCTTGTCACCCTCACCAGTAGGACCAACATACATTTTCCATGGGTCGGTATTCTTGATCGCATCTTCTTTCTCTTTTAGCAGTGTTGCCACTGCTTCATCGGCATTTTTAACCATTTGGGCTGTTCCTATTACAATTGGATTCATTACACCATTTATCATTGCAATCACCGATGGAAATATCATTATAGCAAAGCCTAATACAAATGGCCTGAATAAAGGGTAAAAATCGATTGGTTCCGCACGTGATAGATGTCCCCATACCCTTACTGCTATGTAGAATAGAGCTGCGAAACCTGCAATGCCTCTGCCGACAGTAATCAACTTGCTACATAATGGTATCAGATCATCATACAGCTTATCTAACACGCCATGTAAGCTATTTACTTCATCTACCATACCCGTATCTTGCGCGCGAACAAGAAATGGGAAGAACAGCAATATTGATCCTGTTACGAAGGTTTTTACACATAAATCCATAAATCACATTTTTAAAATCAGAAAAACCCTATTATACTGAGTCGCATTTTACTTGATTCCCTCAAATGCCTTCATCCTTTCAACTTCTTTTTGTTCCTTCAATCGTTGTAAAGACAAAACAGAATTTGAATTATTGAAGTGTCGCAGAAAGGTCAATTTGTCTTCCATGTCAAAATATATCTTATCAATTGCGGATAAGCGTTCTTCATCGGACATACGTAACTTGTTTTCTGTTATCACAGTGAATAGGTCATCCAGGTTTTGAATAGAAGCGTCAAAAAGTCTTGCATACACTCTGGACATATATTCAATTTCATTGGGATTGAATACCCCGGTAGATTTTGAGCTATTGATGGCCTGTTTATATTCCTCTACAAGTAGCACCTGGTAATTTACAATATCGGCAATATGTCTATACTGTTTTATACTAGGATTTACTTGCATTAACCCGTCCAGAAATAACTTATGTAGTTGGAAATTACCTTCGGATATATCATTAATAGTTTTATAACCACCAGAGAGTATTTCATATCCCTTTTTTAAATCTGAAAGTATCTGCTTGAATTGCGTTAGCTTTTCCAGATTTAGTGCAAGTTGAGCCAGCTCTTTAGCCTGGGCGTGACCGCGAATAGGCGGTAGTAAAGTAAATATTAGGGTTGTGGTTAAAAAGCATTTTAAAATGAAAGTTTTCATCTGAAACTGTTTTTATTTACTAAAATCACGTAGGTTATTTACATCTCTTTTTTCTTGTTGACGTTGTAATGCCTGTATTTTTAGAGTGCTGTAAAATTCTTTACTGAACAGGTATCGTTCCCTCATTTCTCCGTGTAGTATATCTATCCGCTTGATTCTTTCGTCATCTGACATTTCCAATTTACCGGGGTTGATTATATTAATCAGGTCATCAATTGACTGACGGGAAGCATCTAGTTGATCGTTTTTTAAACGATCTACATACGTTTTTTCAGAAGTTGCAAATAGATCGCTATTGTTTATTAAACGTGAACTGGCTGTGAAATCATTTGCTATCTCCAGACTATAGGTTATTGTTTCTGCCACCCTAGAATAATCTTTTATTTTTGGATTAATATTTTCCAACGAGAGAAAGAAGTTTTTATCCAATGTAAAATGCGTGTTCTTTACATTTCCTATGAAGGTCAACCCCTGTTTGGAAATACTATATCCCTTTTGCAAATATTCGATGTAAACCTTGTTTGCCGCAATCTGCTGTAAATAAAGCTTTATCTGGTTGTTTTGGGCCTGTACACTATGGGGCAATGTACAAATCAGAAGGATTAGAATGTATTTCATAAACTTTTTTATTTGATGCCGTAAAATTTTTTTATCTGGATCATATCGTTTTCATCCCTGGCACGTTGCAGGCTTAGTTTGATATTCTCTGTATTAAATTCGCGCAAGTCGTTAAGGTTAATGTTTATGCTTTCTGCAATGCGGTTTAATATTTCCAGCCGTTTCCCGTCAGTCATTTCGGTGCTAAAAGAGTTAACTACCAGAAAAAGGTGATCGATGTTTTTTATGCTTTCATCAATGATACCAGTATATACCTTAACCATGTATTCCACCTCTTGCAGAGTAAAATGTTTGTCGCGGCGAAATAGCTCAAATGCTGATTTGTATTCATCTACTAAGGCTATTTGCTTGTTTATTATTTCTTTTACCCGGTTATAACCAGAGATAGCCTGCTTAACCTTTTTTAATTCATCGAAATAATTTGCATATTGTTCCTTGTGTTTATTAGTCCATTCAGATATTTCGTCTAGCTTGGATTTCGTTAGAATGTTCTCTAATTGCTTTTGTGCGTTTTGTAGCCAAATAGTTTTGTTTTGTAATCGCTGAACAGCTAAGTCCATTGCTTTTATGGCAGCAATCAGAGCTTGCCTTGCTATCTCCCAAATGATCGCGTGGCTTTTTTGCGTCGGGGCTATAGTCAATCCTATGCACAGTACCAGCCCAACAATTATTTTCTTCATAATGATATATAGTTTATGGTTTACACGGAAGATTTTATTTCCTTCACCAGCTCTATAATTCCTCTTTCCATACTGCCATACCTTTGGGCATATTCTAAGACTTTAACCCGTTCTTTTCCTTCCGTGGTGAATGCGTAGTATTCCTCTGGGCATAGTTCATTCTTATATACCTTAATTTCTTGACCGCCTATATCCACGAAAATTTCTCGATTATTTTTATCCACTGATAGAAGTATAGATTTACCTTTCTCACTCATGCCAAGTACTTCCTGAAGTTTCTCGAATTTGTTAACAAACTTTCGCATGTCCATGAGTATCTTAATATCTGCGTTTGCGATAATTGCGTCTTTTATGATAGGAGAGCTGATTAGATCGTCTAATTCCTGCGTGATAACAATAGGTACTCCATTGAATTTCCGTATGGTTTTATATGCGTACTTTGTAAACTCAGCCAGCCCGGCTTTTGCGATAGCTTTCCATGCTTCATCAATCACTAATACTTTACGTATTCCTTGTAATTTTCTAATTTTAGAAAGAAACATCTCCATAATGATCAATGTAATCACAGGAAATAGAACAGGGTGATCTTTGATGTTGTCCAGCTCAATAACGACAAACCTCTGATTGAGTAGATCAAGATTGCCAGTAGCATTCAATAAATAATCAAACTCACCACCACGATAATACGGTCTTAGAACATAGATAAAATTATCTATGTCGAAATCTCGATCTTTTAGATTGAACTGTTTCAATTCCTCAATGTAGATTTCTTTCAGGTACTCATAGAAGGAATCAAAGCAAGCGAAAATTTGCGGGTGTTCAACTAAGTGTCGGTAGTAACCTTGAAGTGCATTTGACAGTGCTACATACTCCGAACGATTGAAATTCTCACTTTCCTGTTTCCAAAGAGCTACCAATAAGGTTTTCAGGCTTTCTTTTTTTTCTGTGTCCAGAGATTGCCCCTCTGGTAGATAAAAAAGATTAAATCGTATAGGATTTTGTTCGGTATATGTAAAATAATACCCACTGACAAGCTCACATAATCCTCGGTAGCTACCTCCTATGTCAACGATTACAGAGTGAGCGCCCTGATCATGCAACGTCCGGATGATATGATTCACTGTCATGCTCTTACCTCCTCCACTTGTTCCGCAAACTAAAGTTCCCATATTACTAGCTATACCTTTCATGCGGGGGGCATTGTATAAGTCTACATATACAGGTTTGCCTGTTAACCTGTCGCAGAAACGAATGCCATCTGCTGATGAGTCAGTCCTGTAATTTGTTTCCACATTAAGGAAGCAACATGCTTGTTCCGCGAAAGTTTGAAACGTGTCGTTTTTAGGGAAGTCTGCGGCATTCCCAGGAATGCCTGACCAGAATATTTGCGCGGCTCCAACCGTTTCCTGTTTTGCAATAGCATCCATTTGCGCAAGCGCGGAGATAACCAGGTTTTTGATGTCTTTTTCTTCTTCCTTTGATTCAGACCATGTCAGGATATTAAAATGAGCTTTCACCGGAAGGCGTTGCTGGCTTATGGCTTCATTAAGAAAATCATTGACAGCCTCTCTGGATATTGCATTCTCGCGGGAATAGGCTGCCAAAGATTGAAAACGTAATCTCTTGCTTTCAAATTTTTTTAACGTTTGTTGTGGGTCGTCCACGATTATATACTGGTTATAAATATGATTCACTGGTAAGAGCAGACCAAGATGTGCAGCAAAACCAATACTGAACTTAGTTTTATCAGTGCTATATCGGTCGTAGTTAATGCGTGAGCCGCAATAGGGGGGTAAGTCTTCACTACCAGAAATGGTAAAAAGTTGACAATTACTATTACCGATCTTAATTCCATTTTTGAGTTCTATATCCTTAATGAGTAGATTGTCTTCATTCTCCAGGAGGAAAAGGTATCGTTCTATTAGCCCCGCTTTCCGATTCTGACTTCTCAGGTCTTCATCTTTGAGCCGTGTCAAAATAATACCGCAATCAGATAATACTTTCTGAAACTGTCCTGCAACGTCCTCAAATTCCTGTAATGCAACAGTACTTACTGTCTGTTCTGGTACAATAGAAGGTCGTATTAAACTTGAAAGAAGTGAAGTCGCAGATTTCCGGTCTTCTGATCTTTTGGTAATCATTATATAACAAGTATGATCAAGAAATTCTCGGCCATCAAAATATTTCTGACTACTTGTTATTAGGAAACTATCTGTACTACTGGATTCGGATTTATAGGTTGACTTTATGAACCAATCCTGCTTATGAAATACGCTGCCTTTAGGTAAAAGGCGAATGGCTTTGATAAATCCCTGATGCCACACTTCAAAATCATCAGCAAAACCAGTAAATATTTCAGGTAGTTGAGCTTCAAATGCAATGGTAATGTCACCTTGCGTACTCAAAATGCAATTATGCTCTATGTCCATTATTGGAAGAATATCTTTCAGCCACTTTTCCATTTCCACATATCTTTTAGTGAAATATTTTTTTACACTATCATAGTTGGGCGTTGCAGAATAGTCACGGCATGTTATTTTTGTTTCTAAATGAAATGAAAATTGACCGGCTATTACACTTTATAAATTTCGGAAGGCTCCTGCTGGCAATCTTTTTCATCATGCCGTGTTCACCATATTTATTGCTCAACTTATAAACATAAGTGAATAAAAATATAGTTCCACTTGCTACGACTACAATGCACAAATAGGAATTAATTCCCAAGATATAGAGTATGGCAAATAGTAATAGCATTATAAGTAAACCACCACCGAGATACCATATATATTGAGCCTTTAGCCCTTTGAATTCTATACTTGCATTAACTCCCTTGTTGATGTTGTAAACACTATTTGCCATACCCATCATTTTTATAAACCGAAAAAGCTCTTTAGAACGGTGGCTACGACAACCAGGAAGACACAGCTACCGAACCAGGCAGCAGCAGTAGATCCTGTATCCGGGTGTCCATTGGTCCATTTTTGGTAGACACGTACGGCACCGATCAAGCCGAGAATAGCGCCAACCGCATACATTAGATCGCAGCCTACATCAAAGTACCCTCTGACTTTTGTATTTGCCTCCTGAATACCTGCAACCCCGTCCTGACCCATTACAGACAAAGTTGTGACGGTGAGCATTACCGCTGAAAAAACACTTAGGATTTTAATTTTTCCTTTAACGCAATCAAAATTCATCACTTTCATATTCACTAGCTTTTATGTTGATAGAAAAATGTTCAGACATAAAAAGCCCCACCAAATACACTGACTCGTTACTTCACTTATTCAAACAGCACTATCGTGTAAAGGCAGGGCAGTATATAGATAAACCCACTATTCAGTAAAAAGGAACACTCTCCACACCATCTCTCCGCACTTGGTTTTCCTGCACAGATGCGGATGAGTGTTCCTATGGCACTTGTTATACCCACATATTCCTCAATTCATCTGCACTAAAATAAATACCACAATTATTCTCGGTGATTACAGCAATCATATTAGAAATACCCTCCTGGTAAATACTGCCTTTGGTTCTAGGGTATTTTTTCAAAAGCTTTTTAATGCCTATTACCAGTGTTTTCTTGTCCATCTTCTCTCTGCCTGCCTGATATATAAATGCCTGTAATTCATCGACTAAAGAATAAATAGTAGTGCTTTCGGTATCAAGATTTTCATCTTCGTCCACCGGCTCTGGAAATAATATGCTATCAACTGATTTCTTAGCTTGGTTCCGTTTCTTACCAGCTATTTTAGACCCAATTTCATTTCTGTAGTATAGCAGAATGATAATAGCATAATACAGTGCGAGAAGGATAAAGAGCACTGATAGGTATGTTGTCCATGTAACCATCATAATCGTATTGTTTTGTTGACAATACAAAAATGGCTTAATCTGAAAGCTGCATTTCACACTATGAACCGAATACGGTAAAATTTTTTCAATCCATGTAAAAGCCAAGTTTCTTGAACTTTCAGCGGCTAGAGACGATTTTTATTAACAAGAAGAACGATTGTATATTTTTTTCCCCACTTGCTACCGTAGTCGGTTTTTTGTTATGGACAAAAAGCGGTCAGATATGCTACTGTTAGATTTCCTTTGTATAAAGGTGGTATCGGCAGAGCTGGGCTAATTGATCAACATATAGCATATTCGTAGGCTTATAGCATTATTTATGTACCTGTGAGTTATATATAGTTGGTTGGGGAATAAGTAACCAGATGCGCAGGCAGAGCGTATCAAAGCTTAGGGCTTTTTTAATTGTATTCTTGTTGCCTTAGCTTTTAGTATACCTCAGTAAGTAGCTAAGCTGACGATAAATTGTTATAATCGTGGATTTTCATCCCAGAAGTTCATACGGCTTTCAATTCTTTCGATAAGGTGCTGTAAAAATTGGGTTCTGCTTTTCTTTCGTAGACGAATTTCCTGGAAAGTTCTATAGATATTACCTACGTCAATATTTAACATTTTTGAGAAATAATTTGCAATGTCTTTTACATCGACGTTTCCGTTATTTAAAGCGCCAGCACTATAGAGTGCATAAATCAATTCTATCAATGCAGCTTTGGATGCTGTCCAGTTTAGACTTTTTTCCGAAGTAGGAACCTGTTTTTGCAAAGCTGGTTTACTATCACCTTCCAAAAGGGTGTACAGGTATTTACAGTAAAACTCATTAGCGATAAACTCTGATATGAGGTTATCATGAGTAGTTTGGAAGGCGCTGTCTATGATAATGAATGTATCCTGGAAGAAAAACATGCTTCCAGGCTGACGAAGGAAATACTGCCTGTCTAAATGTGTTGCCCCGGATTTATAGTAAGAATATACCTCATGATGCCGCTTATAGTGTTTCTGTACACGGCGTATTTCATGTTTCAGAAACTTTTCCTGATTCAAATGATCAATCTTTAACGGTCGTTTGACTTCCAGGTCGTACATCTTACAGTGGTAGATCAATTTACTCATGAACATTGGTTTCACCTCCTTAAAGAAGTGAATTTCACTTTGTTCATCCTCAAATCTATTTTCCAAAATATACTGTTTCAACCGCTCCATAGTTCCTTGCGTGATCGAAATTCCACGGCTTGAGTACTCAATAGGTTCCAGGTTCTCATCATCTAATAGTTCTAGCTTATTTACCATGTCGCTATGGAGCGATAAGAAAAAGGGCTTAATTCACTCTGCATAGGTAATAGCTTTTATTTTAATTAATCTACATTGTACAGCTGTAGATCAGCAAAAGTTATGCAAAATATATAATTGTGATATATCAAAAAGGACGTTTTATAGTACAAAAAGGAAATTTTAATTATTGAGAAATTCTAATTTTCCTATAAGCCATAAATGGTTGTGTATTACTGTAAGCAGGAAGAGGGTACCTCTGTCATAGAAAATATATCCTAAATGACTTTCATAAGCATAGTTTTTGCTCAATTTTACTGTGGAAACTTACACCTTATTACTTTAGAAAAATATATTATGTATAATTTTAATGAATTATTGGGAGGTGCAGATAGAGATATAATATGGAATGGCCCCAAGGCCCACTTCATAGAGTTTGTATTAATTTTGACTGACTTTTGTATCTGCCTGAATAGCTGTTGTAGTGATATATCAAGGAATGATTTTTATATGCTATCTGATTCTTTAGGAGACCCGTTGATCTGTTTTTTCAAAGTAGACATTTCCCCTCATATCAATTTCAAGGAATTTCGGGAGAAGACAACCATTGATCATGGTTTTACGAAACGAATTATTCGTGTTATGAACCGACTCAAAGAAGATGACTGTTTTTTGAATTTTTTAGAACAACAAGGCATTCTGCCTTCGATTGAGTATACGGTGTCAGAATCCGTAAAATGGCTGAATGCTGAAAAGATAGCTATACTGTTATGGCTCTATATTAGGTGGGAGTAAATATTGGAGTAAATATTAATAATGTCCTGATCTACTTATCTTTTTCATAAACTAATTCCAGTAAACAATTAACGGTTATGAAGAATGGCAGAATATCACTCCTGTTTACCACATCCCCATTATTATAGCTAATGACTACATTGAGTAAATCAAGCAATTCCATTTTTGCATATTCAATGCTATACTGATTTGTAAATGAATCAAGGACTATATTTGTGTTTTTTATTTCTTCCCTCGATAGCAAGGTCATTCTGTTGAATTGTTTCAAGGTCTTTTGCTTACTCCTGATATAAAAGACTTCCATTATCTTAAGAAAATTATCGCAAAAATTCATTAATAGCTTTCTTTCTTCTCCTTTTTCATAAAAACCATAATCGTTTATCAGGCCGATATATTGCCACTTGGTTATATATTCCTTTAGTCTATCCAGATCATAAAACCGAAAAATTACCTTTAACCTTTTTTTCTGACTACCAGAAAGTAAATAAGATAGATGATATTGCTTAAAGGCAAGTTTGTCTATGGGTTTCATATTCTCTTATTTTCATTTTACCTCTGATGATTTTATTTTAAGTAAGCTAATTTTATTTCGCTAAAGGTGGTAGTTGATACAACCGATTTAATTGCAGTGACTGACAGCTGTGCTGCCTTCCAGATGGAAATCCACTGGTTTGACTTAGAATTATGTATCTTTTCTATAAGGGTTGACGAGCTTTGTTATCTGCTCAAGGAAAGTATTTACGTTTTTCTCTACAATATTCCTAATGGCTTGCCTCTCCGCATTTGATACACATCTTCCTCCATTCCTCTGCTTTCTATAATATGTGGGCGGTGACCATTGACATTCTTCCATTATACTCTCTCTAATGTTGCGCATCAGTTCTCTTGCAGCTTTTTCAACCTTTCCTGAAATATTAATCGCCTTTGTTAGCTTTTCTAGTTCTTTTATTTCTAATAATTGCAAATTAGATGCAGGGATCAATTCAGCTATCTTCTTCCACCTTCCTGGATTCTCAGGAGTATCTGAATTATTTTTTGCGGGAGGTACTTCTGAATTGTAGGAATCATTGGTGTATCCCTCGTCAGAGAGGGTAAGGTTTAATTGGTTTTTACGGCTAGGCATTTTCATGTTTTTTTACAAAGCACGTAAATTCAAATCTTAAACAAGATTTTTCTATTTTGTAATTTACAGTTTTCGAGATGACTTTTACATTAGTAGAATAACGTAAACTTGTGCGGTATGATAGTTTTTTTATGATTGATAATAGTTCTGTCCATCAGGGTAATAATATAAGGCAAATAAGAGAATTAGTTGGGTTACGGCAACAGCAACTTGCTGAGAGATTAGGTAGTAATTGGAACCAACAAAAAGTTTCTCTGTTGGAAAAAAAGCAAAAAATTAAGCCACACATTTTACAGACGGTATCCAGTGCATTAGATATATCTGTCGAATTTATACAGTACTTTGATAGTAGGTATGCTCGTCAGTTATTGAAGTGCGGATCGCGTAATGGTTATATGCAACAGCAAACATCTTTTCTGCTGCAAAAAATAATTGAACTATATGAGAAGCTTCTTGAAAGCGAAAGAGAGAAATATAGAATCACTCAATATTTGGAAAGTTTATAGAGTGGCAAGGGGCGAAATATTATAGACTGCTATTTTGACGATATTTCCAGGGATTTGTCAGATCCGAAACATTTTTAAAGTCGTTTACGTTCCGAGAAAGTAAAATAAGATCATGTACATTGCGGTAGCAGCGATCACAGCATTAGGTGGTTCATATGAGTAAGCAAACCGCTAATTTAGTTCTGCGTTATACCATTTCAGATGACGTGTAGAAGTCAAAACTTAATCTGACAGTTATTGTTAAACAGATAACACAAAAAGATTAGGATCATGACAACAACAGAAAAGTTAATACAGCCGAAATTAGGGCTGTTGAAATTAGCAGGGAAGCTGGGGAATGTATCAGAGGCATGTATTGGGTTACAGCCGAGATAGTTTCTATCGTTTTGAGAAATTGTATGCAGAAGGAGGCGAATTAGCCTTGAAAGAGATCAGCCGAAGTAAGCCACTATTAAAAAACAGAATACCAGAAGTAGATGAA
>NZ_JBJGXX010000006.1:0-224200 GCF_049056765.1 Chitinophaga sp. 30R24 | reverse complement strand
TCTATGCAATCAGATTTAGATGATTGGATGAACTATTATAATGGACAAAGAACCCACAGTGGAAAGTATTGTTTTGGGAAGACTCCCCTGGAGACATTTACAGACAGTATTGGATTGGCTAAGGGAAAGCCTATTACAGACTGGTATTTAGATGCCGAAGTAACTTCCTGATGCTTTATCCACTAAAAATTTGCAGAGTCACAATGAGCGGGTAGCTCGGCAAATTTTTTAGTGGATAAAATATTCATAGATTTACAGCTGATTCGTTGGGCCCAAAATTAGCTGTCTGTCAGATTAAATATTGACTATTACAGTTTACAATATCCGCTAAAGAAACTCATAGAACTTATCCTGCATACAGACATGCCCGTATTGTAATAGCAAACATCTACTACTCTCCCATATAATCTTCCCAGGATTAATTATTTGAATTTTGATAATCCGTATAGCCTTTTTCGCCACCGGTGTAATAGGTACTTGTATCAGCCATCGCTAACGGAAAAGAATTTTGAAACCTCTCTACCAAATCCGGGTTGGCAATAAAAGGAGCCCCAAAAGAAACTATATCAGCATTTCCTGCAGCAATAATCCTGTTGCCGGTTTCCCAACCAAATCCAAGATTAGCCATAAGAGTACCTTTATAAAGCGCGCGAAAATGCTCGTAAAAGTTATCTTTCAAAGACTCTAACACGGTCTCTTTTAAGTCTAAAGATGGGCCAACCAATTCTATAAAAGCAATATCATAATTGTTTAGTTCACTAAATACATAATCAAAAGTTTGAATAGTATCTTCATCCGGTTTAATAATCCCTGCATTAAATGCTGCCGGTGTAAATTTAATACCTACTTTTTTTCCTGGAAAAACGCTAATTAGTGCCTCCAGTATTTCAAATAAGATCCTGCTTCTATTTTCTATACTGCCTCCGTATTCATCTGTTCTCTGATTGGTTGCCTTGCTCAAAAATTGCGGAATGAGTGTATATAACTGAGCATGCAGTTCAACACCATCAAAACCTGCATTCTTCGCATTGATGGCTGCCAGTTTATATTCAGCAACCGTTTCCTTGATTTCTTCAATTGTGTAAGCTTTAGGAGTTACGGTGTCTTTAAATCCTGTTGGGGTATATGATTTTTCCTGCGGATTAACAGCAGAGGGGCCTAAAGGTAAAGCGCCATCCAAATAATCAGGATGAGAGGTAGCTCCCGAATGCACCAATTGCAACATGATTCTGCCACCCTTCTCATGCACGGCATGAGTTACTTTTTCCCAGGCGTCGGTTTGGGCTTGGGTAAAAATTCCTGGGATATTAATGAAGCCGATAGCTCTTTTACTTACCCATGCACTCTCAGTTAATATTAATCCGGCACTTGCACGCTGGGCATAATATTGTACATGAAGTTCGTTGGGTGCCAATTCAGTATTGGTAGCACGAGCCCGTGTAAGAGATGCCATAACAACTCTATTGGGAAGTTTCAAATCGCCGAGTAAATATTCCGTCAATAACGTTTTTTGTTGTTCCTGTACCATGCTTTTTTTGGAACAAATTTGATGATAAAGTCACACCAATGCAATAAGGGTAAAAATATTCGTATAGGGATAATTTTATCCCCTATGGTATACTTTTAGCCTATACCTATTCTTATAGAAAGATATAGATAATGTACGAAAGATAAATTTGTGGGCTTACTATGACCCTTGCACGATACTGCTGCGCTAGAAAAAGCTCTTCAAATAAGCTTTCTTAATCCAACAGATAAATCGATTCTAATGGTTGCCGCAAAAGACATAGGAAAACTGGCAGCAGATTTATTAAAAGAAGAATGGATCAACCAGGAGTCATCAAGAGAGACTTCAAAAAAATGGATCATGCCCATTAGAAATTGGGCATGATCCTGAGTCAGTTTTTAACTATTTTGGGCAAAATTTAGCTTTTAAATTTTGACGTTTACAGGTCAATCTGCTACATATTATTCTCCGATTACTTTTTGGATTTGGTACGGAGTACATGAAAGCAGTACCTTCACTGGCAAATAACAATAAGCCAGCCATAGCGATATTTTAACCGGTGATCATTTTATCGTTTTTAGCGATGTAATTTTCTTTTCTGCAGATAACGCAGCAGTAAAGCCGGTCTGTCTGTCTGAATAACCGTTGCCCCATGCTCAATCAACCAGTCCCAACTGTCTTTTGTATTGCCTTCTTCTACGGCTTTATCGTCATCATGGCCCGCATTGAGCGAAGCCCATAATGAGTTCATCCATATTTTCGATTGCTGCTCAGTAATGAAAGCATTATTCGATAAAACAGCGGCAGTATCTTTCTGAAAAACCAGTTCAAAAGCATAAGGCCTCATGTAATGTAGGTAATCTGTAATAATCTGTTTTGCAAAAGGCTTATCAAGATTTACCACTGGCATATAAATGATACTATCGATTAATACAGGATATCGCTGCTTCAGATCTGCATAGGGAACTTCCGATTTGAAAATGGCCTGCTGCAATGTGCCGGTTTCTTTCAAAATAGCAAATGCCTCGTCATAATAATCGTAGCTCTTATCAAGATTCACCATCACTTTTCCTTTCAGGGCAATCATCACCTCCCGTAAGGTAGGGATGGGGTTATTGGTAACACGGCCAAGACCATTGCGCAAGCGGAACTTCCTGATCTCCTCCAGTGTGTAATCAGCTGGTTTGCCCTTGCCGTTAGCAACACGGTCTATCGTTTCATCATGCATGATAACGATCTCCCCATCTTTTGTTTTCTTCAGATCTAGTTCAACAATATCCACGCCCATGGCTGCTGCATACGTAAAAGCCAGCAATGAATTTTCCGGGGCATTACGCCAGTCGCCACGGTGTGCTACTACCAACACTTTGTTTTGCGCCATACATGTGCCAGCGCAGCATAAAAGAAAACACAATATTTTTATCCTATTCCTCGTCATAACAATCAATATTTAGTACCTACTATTTTGTGAAAAGATTACCTGATTAATAAAAAACTCCCTGAAGAATATCTTCGTCAATATCATTATATTGCGCAGTTAATTGTATTTCTTCCTTTGGTAGAGCCATAATTAAGCGTGCAAAGATAATTCTTCACAGGAATGAATCGGACTTGTGCTGTTAAATAAATAATATTATTTAACAGCACCTATAATATCTTGATACCCATTTCTTTGCATTTAATTTTGAAAGAAAAAATCTCCAATCCGGCAAGCTATAGCATACTGATCAAAATATAAATTATTTGTGCAACGTTCACTTCCT
The DNA here is from genome assembly GCF_049056765.1 of Chitinophaga sp. 30R24. Classification (NCBI taxonomy): domain Bacteria; kingdom Pseudomonadati; phylum Bacteroidota; class Chitinophagia; order Chitinophagales; family Chitinophagaceae; genus Chitinophaga; species Chitinophaga sp. 30R24. Next base: position 220,930 of record NZ_JBJGXX010000006.1, on the reverse strand, counting down.
TACTGATATGTAGTATCCGGCCTTAGGTTAAGGGTGACTTCAAAAAAAATGGATCATGTGCAGTTGAACTGGGCATGGTCCTTAATCATTTTTAATCAAAGGGACAAAAATCCAACCCTTAGGCTGAGTCCTGATTCCGGAGAAGCTTTTACACTTACCCCCAAACTTCTGTTCAGCGTTTCCAGTACATCACCTAAAGCCACTCTGTCGAAGACCAGCTCACCATTCGCCAGGGGGAATAATCTGCTGCATTCAAAACCCTATTTGCGTTAAGTCCCGGCTTTGCTTGATATCTCTAAGCCTGTCATAGGCCTGCATATAAACCTTTATCCCAATATTTATTATAAATTCTCGAAAATGCATCGCTACTTCCTATTTTCAGTTCCTGGAGCAATATGTCGTCGCTAGTAACCTCCATGCGATAGATTTTGGACTCTATGCGTCATAAAGGTTAAATTATGGATTCAATATATATATCATCGTAAGACTATATCATAGTCATTGCCGCAATTTGACAATCAGATTCAGAAGGATTTATTCACAAACAAAGCTGGGGCCTTCCACAAAAGACAAGTAGCAGAAGAACTGGTTGCAGATAACGGCAGTTCTGCGGGATGTTTCAATGTTCTCTTTTTTGTTGCCAGCCAGATTGACTTAGAGAGATTTAGCGTTGTATGCTAAAAACAGAAAAGCCGCATAAATCCTGCGATTTATGCGGCTTTAAAACTGCTTGTTTTCTTTATTGTGATCCCGGTCGGATAATTCTCGAACCATTTCCTTGAAAATCTGAAGCAACTGGCTAAGTTATACACTTTAGATCAATGGTAATGTTCTATAAAGAATAGCAAAACATGTCACGTAGTATAAAGAAACATCCGGGTGATTTCAGGTGTTCTTTACTGCTTTAAAGGTATTAATGCCCTGAACCGCCAAGATTATATGACAATGCAACAAATGCTCCAACACGAATAGATTTTTGAGTCAAATCGCTTGCGTCAACATTTGAAAATTGGGCGTAATTACTATAATCTTTGTATTTACTCTTTAAAACATCAGCAAAACCAGCAGACACGCCCAAATTTACCACAAACCTTTTTGTTAAGTCATTACTGGATGGGAAGCCCAAACTCGTTCCTAAATAAATTTTAGTATTGGTCAAATCAGAAAAATTCGGAGAAAGACCACCCGACAAAGTCCATTGAACAGCCCATTTGGTTGTCTGATACCAATGTATGAAAATAACCGGGCTTAATTGAAGACGCTTATTCATGCCATCTTCTCTTAAAACAACCTTTGCAGTATCGGGGCCGGAAGTAACATTATCCGGATTCTTCTGGAATGAATAATCAGAACCGTTACCACCTATATTAAGGGATACACCGATACTAAAGTCGATTCGCGTTCCTCCTACTGTTTTTATTTTATTGGGAAGAATAGCCACCTTAAAGTTTCCATTTTTATCCTTTATTGAATCACTAAGTTGAAGATAGTCACCATTAGCTGTAGCAATAACTCTTGCAGGAATTTTAAATGACGAACTTATTGCAGTTTGAGCATTAACTGAAAATATAGCAACGTTTCTCTGTAATATGGAAAGATTTGCACCAGAATAAGCGTCATTGAGATTGCGTACTCTTTTATTTAAGCTGTCAGCCAATTCGTCGATTTCACTTTTACCATCTGCATTAAGGTCTGATTTTAATAATTCAAGGTCTGAGATATTCCGGGTAATATTTTGAATAGCTTTTGTTAGTAAGGTCAATTTTTTATTAAAAACAGGGACAATATCCTCGATGCTATTAATGCTGTAAACCTTAACTGGAGTAAAGATTGCATCATTCATCGCTTTTATATTATCACATTGAGGATTGTTTATCGCCATTTTTATAATAGTGTCCATATTCATGATGGCTTTTATATTCAGGATATTTATTTCAATACTTGAAAATTCTGATCCAATTTTATCCAGTATCTGTCGCTTATTTTTAATGAGGGCCTTAGCGTCGGGAATTGTCAAATTTGCACGAAACTTTAGTCCCTTAACTTGACAACTCTCTAGTCCTTGTATTGCCCCCACCTCCTTTTCTTCTATAGATTTTGCCGTAGAAATGTCGCTAAAACCAGCTTGCAATGTGCTTAGTCCATCTTGATAATTGTGATTTATGTCAGAAAAATTGGCATATGATCCATATAAAAATGTGTTCACACTATCATATGCTATGGAAATTGTGCTTCCCTCCTTTACATATTTTGGTAAATGCTGTTTGTCAACAAAATCGCCTTTACCTACATTAAATTTTACAATAAAATTGTCTTTAGATGATGTGGTTTGACTCTTTGAGATTGATATAGTAGTCAGAAAAATAATTACAATAAATAATGATCTCTTCATGGCTAAGGTTTGGGATGTGTTTGTGATAATAATGAGGTTAAATATTGGGGATATTCAATATTTCAATTAAATGATTATGATTTGAGGCACAATATTATATAATGATAATTTAAATATCTACAGTAAAAATACTAAAAAAGTCAATAAAAAAAATGAAATAACTATACGTAACATTAAACATTTCAGTCCATGAGGTATTCAGTTTCTATTTTGATTAAAAAATCTCAATTCCAAAATGCAAACTCACTGAAGCTATCAGGCAATTTTATTGCTGCACACCAACTTTTGGCTTACCCATCAGTAATGGTTAAATGACACCTTATGGTTAACAATAAAATAACATATAGATCCAACTTGAAGCATCTTGGCTGCCATATTTGAGAAAAACTGATAGTGCGAAAAAAACCAGCCACAAATGAAGCAGCAAATCATCTCAAAAAACGATTAATTAAAAATGCATACCTAATTTATCACATCGGATAATCGTTATAGGTGATCAATGGATTTATGATCAACAGCATTATGGTGTTCATCCAGCGGGATAAAAGTATTGTAGGCCACTTCCATTATGTTCCCCTCCACATCCTCAAAATAGAAGAACAAACCACCAAAGGGGGGAACCGTAGGTGCTGTCAATATCCTTACTCCTTTGCTTTTCAGCCTGGCATAAATATCCCTGACCTCCTGTTCTGTAGACACATTATAGCCAATTGTAACCGTACGGAAACCGCTGCCTGTTGAGGGTATTCCAATAAAGTCGGCCAACGCCTTACGTTTTCCAATACTAAAGAGAAAGCCGTTCATTTTATAAAAGACGATGTCCTTATTTTCCGCAATAGGTTTCCATCCCAATTTTTCCTCATAAAATTGCTTCATCACGTTAAGATCATCAGCCCCAATTGTTAATACGCTAATTCTTTGTTCCATCATCGTGTTTAATTTTTCTATTGGTTTACAAGCCTGAAGGCTACACAGCAGCCAATGAATAGTTTATTTACAAATTTCATTAGACGAAAATACAAGCAAAAGCGACCTGGATGTTTGGAAAAATCCGACAAAATCAAACCAGAGAAGGTGGTTGCCCGGTGAATTTCTTTATTTCTTTGGAAAGGTGGGCATGATCATAATAACCATAATGAAGTGCAATCTCCAGTAAGCTACTATTGACATCTCTGTGCTTAATAGCATTTAATGCCGCCTGGTTACGGACGATACTGATAAACGTCTTAGGATGTATACCGATTTGCTGTTTAAACCTTCGTTCCAGTTGTCGCTCCGACATAAAGTGTTTTTTCGCCAGATCCCTCACACTGATCCTCCCCTGATGAGTTTGCAAGTCGGCCACCAGATGAGTGATATTATCCTTTCTGGGAGATAGCTCACCGGCAAAAAAATGATTAAGATAGGCCGTAGATTTTTTTGCCGTTTGATACAGATTAGGACAAAAGGCCTTATCCAATTCCAATGTCTGATCAGTGATTTCATGCAGGGAACAATACTGATAAAAGTTCTGGAAGGCAGCGGGCTTAAACCGGATACCAAGCAAATTAGTTCCTGCTGCGACAGTAGCGCTGTTAAAAGTGGTCATCGTTCCTACCAGATAAACTTTTTCTGATTTTATCAAGAACTGGCCATGATCGGTCGTACAATCTGCTCCTAAGTTGAAGATGATATCGATGCAACCGTCCGGTAAAATATGCTGCGTCTTCATCGCTCCATAATCATGGGTAAGCGTCCAGTAAGTATCAATATAATCGGACAAAACAGGATGCGGAAGTAATTCGGTGTATCTCATCTCAAGGGTGAAAGCACAAATATAATAATATCAAAGCAGGTACCGGTTGTCGGTTGGGTTGGGTGTAATTTAATCAGCCCTATTTCCTAAACCGTGGTACTAATAAGCGTTTCAAAGAAAAAAGTTTGCACTAACTATTCCAATGTTACCTTTTTTGTTGCCAGTCAGATTGGCTTGGAGTAGTTGAGCTTTATATACTAACAACAGTTTTGAGGCCGCAGGAATTAAGCAGGTTCAAAACTGTTTATTTTCTTTGATGCGATCATGCTGTAACTATATCAAAAGCTTATAGAGCACCGCTTTCAAACGAATTTTAAAGCACTGTATTCTCTTAGAATAGCTTATTTCGTACGGGTTTGTAGTTGATTTACCAATATACGAAAATCCTTGCTAAATCAGCACAAAATACATTTGCAAATTAACAATGAAGTATACACGCTTTATATCAAGCCAGGACCGGGTTGATAATTTTCTTTATCAAAGAAATCTGCCCAAGGTGATAATGCGTATGCTCAATAACTCCGAGTAGGTTTCTGTAATAATTTCCGTATTTGGGATCTTCAAAATCTTGGAATAATTTTGTTTCATCTAAATTTTCAATGTGTAAAGCTAACTGCTCAGCTTCAGTAAAAGTTTTAGTTACTAATTCCTGCCACTCTTCTTCAGAGGTTATAGGATTTAGATCGAAGCTAAATTTATCACTTGCGTTTAAGGGTTCCCCTTGTAAGACCTTTAAAATAGCACTCACATAATAGTTAATGTGAAAAACCAAAACAGCTATAGTATTTAGGTCATGAACCTTTGCGGTCGCCTGTTTCCAATTTACATCTGCTAATGTGTCTTTAAGGTTTATACTCGTCCAGTTACCGCCAAAATGAACATCCCTGAAGTGCTTTGACACTTGTTTAGTTGAAGTCATAATAAAACATTTGGGTCAATATAAAATAGAGGACGCTTAGTATCGCTTGCTAAGCGATCATTCCTTTCTTGAAAAAATTCAAATCTTTCGATCCACAGTTTTAATATAGTTAATTCGAACTCAGTTCATCCACTTCCATTTCTAAGCATCAATATACTAGAAATTTAGAAATAATTTCCTCTTCTAATCCAGTAAACCGACAAAATTCCACCACTGTCACCGTATCCCCTTCTTTTTCCCATTGGCCTGACATATTTGCTATAGGATCTTCCTTGCGGTGTGCTCACTCCTGCCGGTTATATTCATCAAGTCTTTTGTAAAAAAACCGATTCAATATATTTACACAGTTTGTGAGATAGTGCCTTTATGCCTTAAAATTACAAATCATATAATTTTATCCAAACGGAAAATCCACTCTGAGACGGACTTGGTAAGCGGGATCTAAACATTGTTCATTCTTGAAAATCAAATTAAGTTCAACCTTTTTGAGGTAGACTTGTTAGTTATTCACTTCGTGGGCAAAATAACCCAAACAGTTTTTGTATTCTGTAATACATTCATTCTTTGGTCAAAATCATCCTTTTTAGCATTAGACATTTCCGACTGGCAGTATCCTTAATAATCTTTTAACTCCCTCTTAAAAACCATTTATCATGTCCAAGCAACAAAATCAAACTGAAACTACAGCTGCGTCTACTCTGGATGCCAAATCAACAATCCTGATTGTTGTGGATCGACAATCCACATCACAGTCTTTCAAGGAGAGTAATCATTCATTTACATGCCCTACCGGTACAATTATGATCGGACGGCACCACAGTGGTGATGAAAACGGCCAGACTTTATATATGTATGCAACATTAAAAGCTGTGGATAGTTCCGGTAATACCGTGCCTGGAACATTTGAGGTCGAAAATAGTGGTTGGAGTAGTCCACAGAAAGAATCATCCAGTGATTTCGCGGCTCCCCGCAATCAGGTAATCACAGCAAGAGAGCACCAGGGCGATGAAAATGGCCAAACATGGTATAAGACAGGCCAAATATATTTCAACGACAGATTATGCTATATAGAACCTGAAGGGGATGATCTTAAGATTACTGTTAAGGAATCCGCAGGAGTATGGGCAAAAAAAGATCTTCCTATAATTCACAGAAAGCACACTGGAGATGAGAATGGTAATACGACGTATTACTTTGGGAAGATAGTATCTTAGTGATAATCTCTGGAATGGAATTAAAATAGTTAGAACTCATTTAACCAGAAAATTCGCTATCATGGCGGATTTTCTGGTTAAATGACAATAGAATTCAAATTCTATTGTCTGCATTAAATCACCTTTCAGATGTTATTACAACGGAGGAAATTATGAATGATTTTTAAGTATCCAAAAAATTCATCTATTAAAATTCATCTCAAAAATTGTAACTTAGATACTGATACGTCAACCCAAATAAAACTAAGTAAACCAGAACAGCGAATCTGCACTTTGATAGACTATCAAATAGACCCAAAACTTGAAACCCGCGCCAAGCGCAGGTTTCAAGTTTCTTCCGTGATCCCCTTGGGACTCGAACCCAAGACCCATACATTAAAAGTGTATTGCTCTACCAACTGAGCTAGGGAATCCTTTCCTGTAAAAGGAGTGCAAATGTAGGAATTATCCATTCACTTCCAAATTTTTTTCCTAAAAAAAAATAATTAACCTCAACGACTATATGAAAAAACTACTCTTAATGGCGTAAATCTTATACCTACGGAGCTGATGGGCAATAACAAGAAACAACCTACTATCACTTTCTAGAAAACCAGCATATATACCTCTGGAACCTGAAAAATATAAACGACAAAGCCGCATAGGCTTGCTCTAAACAGCAGGACTAGTAAGCGCTTGCACGGCAATAATATCTATCTGGCTTTTCTCTGGTAATACCAGGGCACAAACAATATTCCCTGCTATCCAGCAAATAGCTTTGTATTGTACAAAATGAGTGAAGGTACATTCGAGCGCACCATTTTCTACAATGGCTGTTTTAATTTGGAACAGGGAAAGGTCGGTCGTAAAACCGGTTTTAAGGACTTTGGACAGCGCTTCTTTGGCAGTCCAGAAGAGTAGCTGTTTTTCTGTGCCGCTATATGGCAATAACGCCATCAGGTCTGCTTCCTGTATGGTAACTGGAGGGATATACGAATAGTTGGTGATCGCCTCTATATCTACTGCCATGGGATGCGATTCCGGGAAAACGATAGCCATTGACACCTCTTCACTGTGCGCAATACTTACCTGCAGGTTACTGTACCCCGGACAATATAGAACTGGCTGACCAAATACGCCGGAGGTGATTCGTATATTGGCAGGCGCTATATGGGTAAAATGAGCAGCAGCCAGCTTTGCAGCGTGGCGGCCTAATAAATATTGTTGCTCGGCGGCGCCGGTCAGGTTGTCTTCTTCTTCCGGGTGTAGAAAGTTATCGGGAGAGGGCAGCGGCAAAGCTGATACAGCCATTACTACCGGAAAAAAACGTTCTGCCCGGGTAACTGTTATCGGTAATACCCTGTTACTCGTCCATTCCTTCATGGTGGTTACCTTTTTCGGTTTTACTGCTATTAGCGACCATATCATTAATGCTGTTGATCTCTTCCTTCGTAAAATACCGCCATTTACCTGGTGCCAGGTCTTTTAACGTCATGTTCATGATACGAACCCGTTTCAATGTTTGCACTTCATAACCCAATGCCTCACACATCCTGCGGATCTGCCGGTTGAGGCCTTGCGTAAGAATGATTCTGAAACGGTTGGGGCCTTCCTGTTGCACGAAACATTTCTGCGTTACAGTACCCAGAATCTGGACGCCATTGCGCATCGCCTTCACAAATTCCAGGTCAATAGGCTTGTCTACTGTTACGATATATTCCTTTTCATGTTGATTACCTGCCCTAAGAATCTTGTTCACAATATCGCCATCATTGGTGAGAAAGATAAGGCCCTCTGAACGTTTATCCAGCCTTCCTATCGGGAAGATACGGGAAGAATAGTTCACGTAGTCGATAATGTTGGTCTTATCCTTCAGGTCTGTAGTACAGGTGATTCCTTTGGGCTTATTAAGCGCGATATACACGGTGGCCTTTTTCTTTTTCAATGGCTCTCCATCTACTTCCACCACATCGCCTTCTCTCACGCGATTACCTTTGGAAGCAAGGTTATCGTTGATGGTTACCCTGCCTTGTTCTATATATTTATCCGCTTCCCGACGGCTGCAGAAGCCGGTTTCACTGATGTATTTATTAACGCTTATATCCATAATTACCCTTGAAATCACCCGCAAATTACTTAAAACCGGGCAAATACGTTATAAAGCCCCAGCAGATGAAATTAATCCACTATTGCCAACATAACTGAATCTGGCGTGCAGTACATTAACCCGGCAGATTCCTTCACACATAAAGATCCATCAACTATGATGGTTAGCCCTTTTTTGGGAGGGCCGGCTAATGAAAACTTAATTTGTCCTTTGATGTTAATCACTAGGTCTGTATCTTGTTCCCTTGGCAAACTATCCACTACCTTGTTATAGCATAATATGAAAAAAAGATTATGCATTATTTGCAGTCTGTTGTTAATAGCATGTACCCAACTACCAGGTCAAACGCTATTACCATATATCCTCAACGGGGCCGCCACCCAGCGCACTTGTAACTGCTATATATTAACACCCGATCAACAAGGTATCAGTGGCACGGTATGGAATAAAAACAAAATCAATCTCCAGCAATCCTTCAACTATGTGTTCGATGTAAATCTGGGTTGTAAAGATGGCAATGGAGCCGACGGCATCGGGTTTATCCTGCAAACACAAGGCACTAACCTGGGCGCCACAGGGCAGGGATTAGGGTTCAAAGGTATTTCTCCTTCCTTAGGTATATTGATAGATACTTATCCCAATAGCGATGAAAACGATCCTCTTTACGATCACCTGGCTATTCAAATGAATGGCATCGCCGACCACAATAGTGCCAGCAACCTTGCCGGACCTGTCACTGCATTAAATGAGCAAAACAATATCGAAGACTGCCAATGGCACCTGTTCCGCATCAACTGGGATGCTAATCGCAGGCATCTGGAAGTAAGTATGGACAATGTACTGCGGTTAGCGCTCGATAAAGACATTATAAACGATATTTTCACCGGCAATCCAGAGGTATACTGGGGATTTGCCGGTTCTACCGGCGGTTATTCCAACCTGCAACAATTTTGCGCCGCACTGCGCCCGCAATGTGACATCAACCCACAACAACTTTTCTGCGATGGTATACCTGTTGATTTTAAAGACAATTCCAGTTCATTCGGAGCCATTACGCACTGGTGGTGGGATTTTGGAGATAACGTTACTTCAAATGTTGCTCAACCTCCTCCGCATGTATACCCTTCAGCAGGACATTACGAAGTAAAACTCGTAATCGCCGACAACAGTGGTTGTATCTCTGATACACAGAAAATCCCCCTTACCATAGAGGCATATCCGGTAGTAGACTTTGGTCCTAATCCACTTTGCCTGGACGCCGATATGCATATGCAAAACCTTACTACTACTACCGTAGGCAATATAAATCAATGGGAATGGGATTGGGGAGATGGTACTATTGCCAATAGTCAAACTCCCTTAGCACCTTATACTACTACCGGATCGCGGCAGGTAAAGCTAACAGCTACTTCTTCCCAGGGCTGCAGCAGCAGCGCCAGTAAAGTCGTAATGGTAGGAAATACGCCCCTGATCAGTGGCCAGGGAGAAAATGTGTGCCTGGGAACTGCCATTACTTTCCAGGCCAATAACCTTACACCGAACGTCCCTATAGCGCGCTGGCACTGGAACCTAGGCAATGGCAATACCCTAATGCAGCAACAAGCGAATTATACTTACCCTGATACAGGCCAGTATACCGTACAGGTATATGCAGAGAGTACAGATGGCTGCCCTTCACCTGTAGTGGAGACGCCTGTAAAAGTAACCGGCGTATATGCCCGTGCCGGAAGAGACACGGTAGTAGCAGCAGGCCAACCACTGCAGTTACAAGCGCAATGGACCAATCCCAATGTATCCTATGCCTGGTTACCCTCTACCGGGCTCACTAATCCTACTGTGGATAATCCACTGGCGCTGCTATACAAAGACCAAACATATCGCCTCATCATTACTTCTCCGGAAGGATGCCGGGATGAAGACGAGATCAACGTTAAAGTATATAAAGGTCCTACTTTTTATGTCCCTACGGCCTTTACGCCCAATAACGACGGCCGTAACGACGTTTTCCGTGTAATTGCGCCAGGCGTACCTTCACTTGATTTTCTATGCGTATGGAACCGTTGGGGGCAGGAAGTTTTCCGGAGCAACAACCTCTCCGGGAGCTGGGATGGTACCTGGGGAGGGCAACCAGCTCCTGCCGGCACCTATGTATGGATGGTACAAGGTGTAGATTATACCGGCAGGCGCTTTAGCCAGAAAGGTACAGTAACACTTATTAGGTAAGCTGGTCAAAAATTTCTTTCAATAAAGAATAAGAATACAGGCGAGCATCCTGGTCATATACATTGGTAGCCACCATCACCTCATCCACCCCTGTATCATCCAGGAAATGCTGTAATCTTTGCTTTACTGTTAACGGGCCGCCAATAAAGGAATAGGTGAGCATTTGCTGTACATGGGCGGCTTCGTATTCTGTCCACAAGCTTTCCATACTGTCTACCGGAGGTGCTAACCGTTGCAAACGGCCACGGATCACTCCCAGAAACATCTGGTAAAACGACGTGGCCAGCCGTTGGGCCTGGGCATCTGTATCCGCTGCAATGACATTCACACCAGCTATAGTATACGGTGCCTGCAGGAATTCGGAGGGTTTGAAATGTTGACGGTATATTTTTAGGGCGGCATGCAATTGCGCCGGCGCAAAATGGCTGGCAAAAGCATAGGGCAAACCCATCGCTGCAGCTAAGTAAGCACTGTCTGTACTGGACCCGAGTATCCAGATGGGAATATCCAACCCTTCGCCCGGAATAGCCCTCACCGCGCCAGTATGGTTATCAAACGAAAGATAATGTTGCAACTCCTGAAGCTGTTCAGGAAAATCATGACCAGACCCTAACCTGTCGCGGCGCAAGGCTCGCGAAGTAATCTGGTCTGTGCCTGGCGCACGGCCCAGCCCCATGTCTATCCGTCCGGGATACAAAGATGCCAGCGTACCGAATTGCTCTGCTACCACCAGTGGCGCATGGTTAGGCAACATAATCCCCCCGGAGCCAACCCGGATAGTATGGGTGCCACCGGCAATGTACCCCAACAATACTACAGTGGCAGAACTAGCTACACTTACCATATTATGGTGTTCTGCCATCCAGAAACGTTTATATCCGACCTTTTCTACATGCTGTGCAAGCCGCATACTGTTATGAAAAGCATCTGCGGGCGTTTGTCCTTCCAATACCGGCGCAAGGTCCAATACTGATAACGGACGTATTAATCCTTTCTTACTCATATACTTCAAACAATTTGTTAATCCAAGCATACAAATTTACAACAATGACTGGCAAGAGAAGGGGTAGATATACTCTAGGTAAGTGGCTGTTCGCCAGCGGCTAAGAGTTGCAATAAATCGTGGGAAAAACGGTATACATCCCCGGGCCATCTGGCCGACAAATAATGCCGGTCCAATACTGTAAAGCCCCTGCGAAGGTGGGTTGCATTATCCCGGAGCAAAGGAAAAGGTCCGGAAAGGAACTGGGTACTATCTGCCAATGCGGCAGTTACTTCCGCCTGTACAGTTACAGGATAAGTAAGATAATAGTCTTTAAGCCACCATCGTGTAAGCTGCCAGGCGGTGATTTCCTGTGATTGTAATAAGGCAGTGGTTTGATAGTTGCGTAATATAGAATACTTCGTTTGGGGATGTTTACTACGGGCAACCAATACTACGCCGTGGCAAATAGCAGCAACTGGTTTTTGTAAGATAAAAAAAGTAGCGACTGTGTTCTGTAATACGGGCGACTCCAGGTATTCCCTCATCCCCTTATCGTGCCCGCCAGGAAGCAGTAAAGCATCAAAGACTTCCGGCCGGATGTCTGTATACTTAAGCGGACTGCAAAAAGCATCAGAGTTAGACATCCGGTGGCAAGCAGCAATTGCGTCTGGGCGGGCCTGCAATAACCATTTCCAGATACCTAACCCTTCTCCTCTCAACATACGCAGATCTGCCATACTACTATATCCATCCGGAGTGGCAAAGTACAGGTCATGACCTGCAGACGTTAACAACCACCATGGGATAGCCGCCTCCGTTGGATCAAACCCATACCTGGGCAATGGCACAAGCACCTTCTTTCGTATGCTTTTTGGCAATGTTGGATCAAACATGAAACAGAAAGATAGCAAAAAAGCTGCAAGTTGCCGAAGTAGTTACTTTTAAATCCGGCCTGTTAGCGGCTAATGACTAATACTACCAATAGTACGATATACAGTAATAGTTTGATAATGCGCCATCTGTTGGTACGGAAATGACGGGGACGGGAAAAATCGATATTGATCCTCCGCATAAAATAATGAACCCTCCCCTTACCTATACTGGTTTTAAACAGCCCCCATTCGTTACTGCATCTCAGCAAGGTCATATAATACGCCACTTGGGGCGCCTTATATCCCATATTGTAAGCCCGGATATAATTAATCAGCATATCCACTAATGGCACAGCTAACAATAATATCAACCATTGCTGCCAACCCAGGTAGATAAAAAATAAAGGAGCGGTTAACAGCAATAGCGCTATGCCTTCTACCGGACTGGGGAATGCGTACCAATTATAGGCTTTAAAACGTGGTAGCAGCAGGGCCATACCTTCTCCATAACGTTCAAAACGTTTATAATGCGGTTGAGCATCGTTCCACCAGGGATGCGTTACTTTCGCCTCTTTTACACAAACAAAACGGGCATTATGGCGCAAGCCTATCTGTGCAGGCAGATCCACATCCTCTCCTCCTCCATTTTTAGGAAAGATGGAAGAAAAACGCAATTCCTGCATAGCCGCACGGTTATACATCATGTTGGCGGTAACGCCCCACATAAATTCCTGCTGCCGCTCTGCAATGGTAAACATCGTAGTAAGCCCGGCTGCCGTAAGCGCCCGCGTGAAACTGTTTATAGGCGCCGGAAAATCCGTTAACCCAATAAAACCAATCGCCTGCCGGTTAGATTCAATCGCTTTTATATATTGAAAGAGTACATCGTCCGCGGCTACAATATCATCATCCAGAAATAAAATCCATTCCCCGCTACCTGCGTTAATGCCTTTATTACGGCTTTCTGCTGCACCCAGATTTTCTTTATTGATAAACAGGTGGATGCTGCCTTCTTGTTCCAATCGCAATATTTCCTTGCCTGGCTGTACTTTTGGATTATCTACTATTACATAATAATTAAACGTCCAGCCGGCAGGTTTGGGTAAATGGATCAACGGTAATAAGTACTGCTCATCCAGCCGGAAAGAGGGAATAATTATATCAATCGTATTGGCAAATGTCAACATAGGGCGCGAAGATAAATAACATTCCTTTTCTTTTGATAAATAAAAAAATACATATATTTACGTCCTTTAATTTATTAACCTGATTAAGGTACCCCCAATGAACAGCCAGCCGGCCTTAATGAAAGGCAATATCTTCAAGCCGGGGAATATCAAGCAAAGTAATACTGCCGCTACTGATAGCGATCAGCTGCTCGCTCTTAAAATCGCCGAGGGTACGTATCAACGATTCGGTAGCAGTACCGGCTACCGATGCCAGTTCTTCCCGGGAAATGCGGATTGTAAAATTTTCCGCTTCCGGTTGCTGGTATTTATTACGCAGATGTATTAAGGCACTGGCTACTTTTTTCCGGAGTGTATTATAGGCGATGCCTAATAACCGGTCTTCCTTCTCAGTAAGGTTCTGCGCCATCATACGTACAAATTCCGTTACCAGGTATGGCGTACGTTTAAAAATTTCTTCGGCATCCTCACGGGGTATCAATAGTAGTTCGGTATCCTCCATAACAATAGCAGTGGCCTTATAGGGAGCATCTTCCAGCAGGGCCACATATCCGAAAAAATCGCCTTTTTTATAAAGTCCGATTACCAGGTCCTTACCATCTTCGTGCGTTTTAACGGTTTTTACCTTGCCCTTTCGGATATAAAACAGATAACGGGGAGTACTGCCTTCTTTATACACCGTTTCCTGGGGGGCCAGGCGCATCGTATTACGATTGGCTGTAAATTCCCGGATCATTTGTTTGAGATTATGCTTTTCTTCCGGCGAATGGCCTGGCAGGGCCATTGCGGCTATCTTAGAACGGTGTAAACGGTTCCCTACTGTGAGTAGCAGGTCGTTGCCCGAAAAAGGCCGCACCAGATAATCATCTGCCCCTAAATTCATCACTTCCCGGAAAGCACGGGCATCATACTGATCTGTCAGGAAAACTACCGGTACAGCTTCCAGCGCCGGCTCCTTACGGATACAACTCAATACTCCTAAGCCATCTATCCCATTCATATTCATCTCACATAAGATCATATCCGGGTGTAGCGCTCTTGCTTTTTCTATTCCAATTTTACCATTTTCAGCGAGCACAACCTCATAATGATTGAGTTGCAGCAGATCTGCGATACTTTCCTGCAACAGTTTGGGGTTACCTATTAACAGAATTTTTTGCATATCCAAAAATAAGGGAAAAAATACTGCAGTGAGCGGGCACAAAAAAAGGGGTGGTAAGAATACCTCCCCTTTAATATTTTAACCATATCCTATGAAAAACCTAAAACAAAGATATATCCATCGGCGTTAGTACTAAGACCTATTTTGTGAACGCATCATTTTTCCCGGTGAATGATATAAAACAGGTGGTAATAAAAAAGTGACCGGTAAAAATCAGGTGTATCACCAACACTTAATTAGTTACCCAAATTTTTTAGCACAAGATAAGCCATCAGTCCTGCGCCGGTTTCCAGGGCTTTCTCATCTGCATCGAAAGTAGCAGTATGTAATCCTGAAACGATACCGCTGTTTTCGTTGCGTACACCCAGGCGATAAAAACAAGCATCTGCTACCTGGGAATAGGAAGCAAAGTCTTCTGCCGCCATCCAGATATCCAGGTCCACTACTTGTTCTTCCCCCAGATAATCAACAGCATGTGCGCGGCTGGTGGCCGTCAGCTTATCATGGTTGATGAGTACCGGATACCCTCTTTCAATTTTAATATCGCAGGTGCCTTCCATACTTTCAGCAATGGATACAGCCATTTTTATAATTTTTTCATGCGCCGCAGTACGCCATTGCTCATCGAGCGAGCGAAAGGTTCCATCCAATTTCACTTCATCAGGAATCACATTATTAGCGCCGTTAGCGATCATTTTTCCAAACGACAATACAGAAGGGGATAGCGGATTTGCGCGGCGACTCACAATTTGCTGCAGCGCAATCACAATATGACAAGCAATTACCAATGGGTCAATGCCTAAATGCGGCATAGCGCCATGACCTCCCTTTCCTCTAACGGTAATGGATATTTCATCGTTACTGGCCATATAGCACCCCGCGCGGAAACCCACCTTTCCTACGAGCAATTCCGGCATAACATGTTGCCCGAGAATACTCTGTGGGCATGGATTTTCTAACACACCCGCTTTAATCATCAGGCTCGCGCCACCGGGGATCACTTCTTCCGCAGGCTGAAAAATAAATTTCACCGTACCGGAAAATTCATTTTTCATCTGGCTTAAAATACCTGCTACGCCTAACAGGGAAGCAGTATGTACATCATGCCCGCAGGCATGCATCACCCCTTCGTGTAAGGAGCGGTAAGACACATCGTTCAATTCATGAATAGGCAATGCGTCAATATCTGCCCTTAGGGCCACCACTTTATCAGAAACGGCGGCTGCACCTTGCAGTAAAGCAACGATGCCCGTATCTGCCATCCGCTCATAAGGAATGCCTAACGCGGTTAACTTTTCTTCTATAAAAATGGCCGTTTGGTATTCCCGGTAAGAAAGTTCTGGATGTGCATGCAGATGACGGCGGTTGGCAGTAGCCTCATCCAACAAACCACTGGCTAATTGCCGGATTCTCTCTTTCAGCATATGGTAATAACTTTTTTATGCAGTATTATTCTCAATGATACAATTTTTTATCCGGACCTCAGCGGCTGCTATTTTTCTGCAGCAGACAAACTTACCTACCGGCCACTCCTCAAAAAACATTGTAAAAACACAGAGATTCTTTTATATTTATTACTTATTTACCGCGAGAACCAAAGAAATAAAACGTTTTTGCAAAAAAGAAGCTATAGATGATGCAAATAAATTCCCGTTTCATTACACAAAATTCCTATTCATGGCAGTGAACAGAAGAGAAGCCTTAAAACAGCTGTTATATGTTTCCGCCGGCCTGGCAATATTACCAGCCTGCCTGCAACATACCAATAGATTATCGTTAACGTTAAAGCACATACAGGTAAACGGCGATCAGGAAAAAATGTTGGCAGAACTGGTGGAAACCATTCTTCCCGCTACCAGCACACCTGGCGCCAAAGCGCTTTCCGCTCATTTGTTTGCGCTCATCATGATAGACGATTGCTATAAAAAAGAAGAGCAACAGCAATGGATGAATGGCCTGAAAGCATTCGACGAAGCCTGTAAAAAACTTAATGGCCATACTTTCCTGAAAAGTACTGTCCCACAAAGAACATCCTTAGTGGCTTCCCTGGAAGCTAACAAAGACGCCAAAGATGACCTGACCTTCTTTTACAAAGCTATTAAACGCCTGACCATCCAGGCTTATACGAGTTCCCAATATTTCCTCACCAATGTAAATGTTTATGAGCTAGTGCCGGCGCGGTATAAAGGATGTGTGCCATTGAAACCCGTTATCCGGAAACTTGCCTAATTGCTAACAATATGAGTAATAATAATACCAGCCTTCAAAACCGCACGTTCGATGCCATTGTAATTGGCTCTGGTATCAGCGGTGGATGGGCAGCGAAAGAATTTACTGAAAAAGGACTGAAAACCCTCGTACTAGAAAGAGGCCGGGATGTAAAACACCTGAAAGACTATCCCACTACTAATATGTTTCCCTGGGAATTTCCGCATCGCGGACAGGTACCCCAGGAAATACGGGAAGCCAATCCTGTAATTAGCCGCTGCTATGCTTTCCATGAAGATGCCATGCATTTCTTCGTAAAAGATAATGACCACCCATACGGCCAACCTAAACCATTCGACTGGATACGCGGCTACCAGGTAGGCGGCAAATCATTGATGTGGGCGCGCCAAACCCAGCGCTGGAGCAACTTCGACTTTGAAGGCCCTGCCAGGGATGGTTTTGCGGTAGACTGGCCTATCCGGTATAAGGATATTGCACCCTGGTACAGCTATGTAGAAAAATTTGTGGGCATCTCCGGTAATAAAGATGGTATTGCCCATCTCCCCGACGGGGAATTCCTACCGCCGATGGAGCTCAGTTGTGTAGAAAATTATTTCAAGGATTTTGTCAAAAGCCACTATAAAGACAGGCACGTAATATATGCCCGCTGCGCCCATCTAACGCAGCCGCAGCAAGTACACCTAGACCAGGGTCGCGGACAATGCCAGAAAAGGGACCTGTGTGCCAGAGGATGTCCTTTCGGCGGATATTTCAGCAGTAATTCTTCTACTATACCCTGGGCGCAAAAAACCGGTAACCTTACTTTAAAACCTTTTTCTGTAGTCCATTCTATTATCTACGACGAGCAAAAAGGCAAAGCCACCGGGGTACGCGTCATCGATACCAATACCAAAGAAATGATGGAATACTATGCCCAGGTGATCTTTGTAAATGCAGCTGCTGTAAATACCAACCTGATATTATTGAACTCTACCTCCCACCGTTTCCCGAATGGATTAGGTAACGACAGTGGCGTACTGGGTAAATATTTCGCTTTCCATAATTACCGCGGACATATCTCTGCACAATACGAAGGCTTCAAAGATACTACCACCGACGGCCGCAGACCTACCAGCGCCTATATTCCACGCTTCCGGAACGTGGCCAAACAGGAAACCGGCTTCCTGCGCGGCTATGCGGCAGGTTTCTCTGCCGGCAGGGGATCACATACCAACACCGATGGCTTCGGTAAAAGCCTCAAAGAACAACTCTTCAACAAAGAAATAGGCCCCTGGAACGTTGGCTCACACATGATGGGCGAAACTATTCCTAAAGAAAAAAGTACGGTTACCCTTGATGCCCAACACAAAGACGAATGGGGCATTCCACTCATCAATATCGACGTAGACTACGACGACAACGATGAAAAAATGCTGCAAGACTTCTTTGAGCAGATGACAGAAATGTATACCAAAGCAGGGTTTACCAATATCCAAACTGGCGACTCCAAACAAGCACCAGGACTGGATATACACGAAATGGGCGGAGTACGGATGGGCCGTGATCCTAAAACATCTATCCTCAATAAATGGAATCAAATGCATACCTGCAGCAATGTATTTGTAACTGATGGCGCCTGTATGACTTCTACATCTACCCAAAATCCTTCCCTCACTTATATGGCGCTTACGGCAAGAGCAGTAGATTATGCCGTAAACCAGCTAAAGAAAGGAAATATATAAATTGATATTTTTTTAATTGCCTGCAATTTATTTAATAAACTGCAGGCAATTTTTTTGGGGCAAAGCCATCAAGCCAGGCAGGGCGCAAGCTATGGTAGGCAGTAAATAGGAGATAGCAAAAGAAATAAGGGATTGAAAAATCTGATAAAAAAACATAAACATATCTTAAAAAAAGGGAGTAAGCAGAATCGTTTATCCCCTTTTGCTTTAAATTGCACGCACCTGTTTAATCAGATAATTATTATGAAATCATTGCAAGAACTGATCGATACCAAAGAACCCGGCTGGGAATTAGTACAGCACTGGATCAGGAACAGTAACAACCCTATAGAAATCCTGCCCAGGGACCCTATCCGTGCGGAGCAGGCACTCTATCAAACCCAGGTGACTACCCACTCTCCTATGGGCGCCATTATATATGAAACCGGCGGCCTCCTGGTAGACCATGGCTGGATCAGGGTATTGGGATCTGGCTGCAAAAAAATGGACCGTAGCTTGCCTGAATGGAACGAAGGTAAAACGTTCACACAAAGTGGAGAGCAGCCTACCTATTTATTAATTGCCGACGATGTGATCGGTGGTTTCTATGCTATCAATAACGGTGGGTTGGCACACAACGAAGGCATCGGCAGTGTATTTTATTTTGCCCCCGACACCATGGAATGGGAAAATATGGAGATCGGCTACTCCGACTTCATCACTTTCTGCTGCACTGGCGACATTGCAGGCTTTTATGAATCTTTCCGCTGGAAAAACTGGCAGGCAGACGTCGCTAAATTAAACGGCATGCAGGGATTCAGTTGCTTACCTTTTCTTTTTACTAAAGAAGGAAAAAATATAAATAG
The DNA here is from genome assembly GCF_049056765.1 of Chitinophaga sp. 30R24. NCBI lineage: Bacteria > Pseudomonadati > Bacteroidota > Chitinophagia > Chitinophagales > Chitinophagaceae > Chitinophaga > Chitinophaga sp. 30R24. The sequence goes on along the minus strand of NZ_JBJGXX010000006.1, from coordinate 201,300 downwards.
CGTGAGCAAAAGACCTGTTTCCATTGCAGAACTGTGGTCACTGCAACAGGACCTTCAAAGACAATTGAACCATGGATAACCGGATTATAAAATCACTATTCAACAACCGCCATAAGCATCGTTTTCGTTGATTGTATCTCTTTCATATCGCCGTTGATGCGCACTTTTACCTTTGCAGGGAAAGGGCTGCTGATCTTATAATCGGTAACCACACCATTCTTCCAGGCGATATCTACGATATAATTCCCCCTTGCCTTCAAGCCTTTTACACTACCGCCAGCTTTCCAGGCATCAGGCAATGCCGGCAGCAAATCTATGAATCCTGCATGGCTTTGCAGCAGCATTTCCGCTAATCCTGCTGTACCACCAAAGTTGCCATCTATTTGGAAAGGTGGGCCTGCAGATAACAGATTGGGGTAAATGCCTCCGCCTGCGCCATAATTGATATCCGTTTTCAACGTTGGCTTCATGATCTCCGCAAATAATTTCCAGGCACGGTTGCCATCATGCAACCTCGCCCAAAATAATAACTTGTAGGCGATAGACCAACTAGGGCCATCGTCGCCTCTTGTTTCCAGCGTTTTTTTGCAGGCAGCCGCCAATTCGGGTGTGGCCTCCGGCGTAATCAGAGAGGCGGGATAAAGGCCATACAAATGTGAAATATGACGGTGCTGCGGCTCTGGCTCTTCATACGCTTCCAACCACTCCATTAACCTACCGTCTTGCCCCACGCGGCCTGCCGGTGGCAATTGCTTCAATTTTTCTTCCAGCGCATTGCAGAAAACAGCATCTTTATTCAGCTGGCGACCGGCAAAGATAACGTGCATAAACAGCTCCCGGATAATCTGATTGTCGATTGTTGGGCCATTGCAGATGTTAGCCGTTTTACCATCCGGCAGATAAAAAGAATTTTCAGGGGAAGAGGAGGGTGATGTAACCCACCATCCCGTTTTCACATCTCTTATCAACATGCTATTATAAAACTCCGCCGAACCTTTGAGCACGGGGTAAATATCCTGCAAGTATTGCTGATCATTGGTAAAGACATAATGCTCCCAGAGATTATTACATAACCAGCCGGAACCCGACTTGGTAGTACCCCAGGAAGCGCTTTCCCCCGGTTCTGTAAAACCCCATATGTTGGTGATCACGTGCGCTACCCAACCGTCGGCATGATAATAAGCTTTGGCAGTTCTTTCACCTGGCTTCACCAGCCCCTTTACCAGTTCTGCCAGGGGCAAGTCTAGTTCGGCCAGGTTACTTACCTCTACGGGCCAGTGATTCATTTGAACATTTACATCCAGGTGATAATCGCCATTCCAGGGCGTGTGGATCTGGTTAGCCCATAACCCTTGCAGGTTAGGCGGTAGTAAGCCTACCCTTGTACTGCTGATGGTGAGGTAACGGCCATACTGATAGAACAGCACCGGCAATGCATTGTCGGCTGATGGATCTTTACGGAAACTAACCAGGCGCAGATCGGTAGGCAAATGGCTATTGGCGCCCTCTCCCAGGTAGAGGCTAACGCGGTTGAATAAACGCTGGTAAGCAGCAATATGCTGTTGTTTTTGTAAGATATAATTTTTTGTCAGGGCGGCTTTCAACTGCCGGGCAGTTTGTTCCTGATAACCAGGGTTCCGGAAGTCGGTAGCAGTAGCCACGTATATTATTGCTTCACTAGCGTTGCGGATCAACAGCGTATCATTCACCACAATCACCTGTCCGTCTTTACTTTTACCCTGTATCCTGGTCAGGTAGCGCATACCAGGATCAGGGGTGCCGCTCTGCAATTCGCCCAACATCTGTAACTCGTTACCCACCGTTTTGATCGTAGCGCGTTCGGGCCGGCTAATAGCGATACGCACATTTAGTTGCCCAGGTTTGCTGGCAGTTAAGCGGATAATACCTATATCATCGCCAAAGCTCATGAAGTATTCCCGCGTATAGGCAACACCGTTCACCTGGAAACTAGTGGTCGCCATGGCATCATTCAGCGATAAAGTTCTTATATAGGCAGCTGTATCTGTGGTGGGATAATCGTATTGCAACGATAGCTCCCCCAGCATTTGGAAACAACCAAAAGGTACATCCCCGGAGCCTTTTCCGGTGCATACAAACGATTTATCCATCAACGCCTGCGCTTCATCATTTTTGCCTTCGGCTAACAGTTGCCGGATGGCAGGCAATTGCTTCCAGGCATCGTAATTATTAGCATCCTGCGAGGCACCAGACCATAAAGTAATATCGTTTAATACGATCTTCTCGTGATTGATACCTCCGTCTGGCATCATACCTATACGCCCGTTGCCCAGGGGCAGGGTTTCCTCCCATACGGCCGCTGGCTGGCTATACCAAAGCTGCAAAGGCTTTTGCTGTGCGAACAACGGAGCTGCAATAAACTGAAAAATAAATAGGGCCAATAATGCCCCACTGTAGTGATAAAACAATCGTATATAGCTCATATCGGGATTTTTACCAGGCGGATATACTGTTGGCTTCAATAAGGTTGAAAAAATACACTTCATCGAATAACGCCAAATTAACCGGAGAAGTGCAATGAGTACTGTAAACTAATAAATAATTATCTGCCGGCAAAGGAGCAACTGCCGGCAAACCGCACCATCATGGCAGGCGACTGGAAACGTAACCTAATCGGGGGCGTTGGTTACGGTGACGGCAGTATGAAATCACGCCGCACTGCGCCGGAACTCCCGGCTGGATTTCCCCATCACATCTCCCGTAAAAAGGGGATCCTTTCCTTTCTTTCAAAAAAAACTTACCCTAACTTATTTATTAGCCCTTTATTAGGGTTTTCATTAGTGCTTCCCCGCTTAATTGCATTGAAAAATTTCTACGTTAAAACATTTTTTAGAAGGGCCTAAAAAACAAATCCGAAGCATCAGAAGATGCTTCAGTATGCCTCAAAACCAAAATCCCCAATAACCATGGTAACACAATAAGAAAACCGTACTGTCAACAGGGTATTATAGATCCAGGGAAAATCCGGTGTAGTCCCAGACTGCTCTAATAATGCTGTAGAAAACCCTTAACAAACATTCCACTAACATCAAAGTAAATACTCCATGATGAAAAAGTAAATCCGATAGTAATGCCGGGGCTTCCATTATTCCCCCGGGAATCCGTTTGTAATTTTAAACCACTCAATTATTCCACACATGAAAAGCAAGTTGCATCTACTCCTGGCGACCCTTATCTCTTTGTCGGTAGGCTGCTCAAAGAAAGAGGTCAGTCAATTACAATCATTGCAAGATGGAAAGAAAAACGCCATCAGCACTTTGGGGTCACCTGCTGGCGATGTTGTCGGCAAAATTACGGTTGGCTACCAAGGTTGGTTTGCCGCCATCGGGGATGGCTCCCCTATTAATGCGTGGTGGCATTGGACCCAAAACTGGGGTGCCTCACCTTCTTCTTCCAACAACGGCATCAAATCCTGGCCGGACGTAAGGGATTATACCAGCACTTATGCTACTGCCTGGCCTAACCTCAACAACGGTCAGCAAGCCAAACTGTTTTCTTCTTTCACCGACCAAACCGTTAATACCCACTTCCTCTGGATGCAGCAAAACGGTATTGACTGCGCAGCATTACAGCGCTTTAACCCCAATGGTTCCGAAGGCCCCGTACGTGATGCTATCACTGCGAAAGTAAAAACCGCTGCAGAAACCTATGGCCGTAAATTCTACATTATGTACGATGTAAGCGGCTGGACTAATATGCAGTCTGAAATCAAAACCGACTGGACTAATAAAATGTCGGCTTACACCACCTCTTCCGCTTATGCCAAACAAAACGGCAAACCAGTAGTATGTATCTGGGGCTTTGGTTTTAACGACAGTAACCATAGCTGGTCTGCTGCAGTATGCCTGGATGTGATCAATTGGTTCAAAAACCAGGGCTGCTACGTTATTGGTGGCGTTCCTACCCACTGGCGTACAGAAAGCGACGACTCCCGTCCTAGTTTCCTGGCTACCTACAGCGCCTTAAACATGATATCTCCCTGGATGGTAGGCCGCATTGGCAACGTAAACGATGTAGATAATTTCTACACTAATGTAAACACCCCTGACCAGGCTTATTGCAATGACCATGGCATCGATTACCAACCCTGCATACTACCCGGCGACCTTCAGGAACACCAGCGCGCACATGGCGACTTTATGTGGCGTCAATTTTATAACATGGTAAGAGTAGGCGCACAAGGCATCTACATCTCTATGTTCGACGAATACAATGAAGGTAACCAGATCGCTAAAACTGCCGAAAGCTCCGCCTTTATTCCTGCTGGTGCTAATTTTGTAACCCTGGATGAAGATGGCGTGGCTTGCTCTGCAGACTACTACCTGCGTCTTACCGGCGATGGCGGTAAAATGCTGAAAGGACAAATTGGCCTTACCGCTAGCCGTCCTACCCAACCCATTGTTGGTGGCGGCAACCCTATTCCTCCTCCTTACGGACAAACTATTACCCTGAAAGGCAGTAATAACCTATACGTTTCCAGTGAGAATGCACAACAGGCAATGAACTGCAACCGCGCCACTGCACAGGGCTGGGAGCATTTCAGCGTTACCAATGCCGGCAATGGCAAAGTAGTGCTGCTAAACAGTGGCTATTATGTGAGCTCAGAAAACGGTACACAAGCGATCAACTGCAACCGTACCGCTATTGGCCCATGGGAACAATTCGACTGGATTGATAACGGTGACGGCAGCATTTCACTGAAGGGCAACAACGGTGCATATGTTTCCAGTGAAGGTGGCACCCAGGCAATGACCTGCACCCGCACCACTATTGGCGCTACCGAAAAATTTAAGGTGAACCAATAAATAATAATATTTTTATATCTTTGCTACGGATTTTTAAAGGCAGCGATAACGCTGCCTTTATTTTGAAGATATAATGGCCATATTGAATTGAGGTATGAAAAACCCGTTAGTAAGTATTATTGTTCCTGTTTATAACCTGGCGCCTTATTTGCCGCATTGCATTGCATCGCTGTTACAACAAACCTATGCCCCGTTGGAAATCATTTTTGTAGATGACGCATCTACCGATGACTCCTTACAGGTGTTAACTGACTATCAGCAAAAACATACGCACATACAAGTTCACACCCAACCCAACGGAGGCCCCGGACCAGCGAGAAACACCGGCCTGGATCATGCCAGCGGCGAATTTGTTTTGTTTGTAGATGGCGACGACTGGATAGCGCCTGAAACAGTGGAAATGTGTATGCAGGAAGCTTTAAAAGAAGCTGCTGATATTGTTTGCTTCGGATTCAGCAAGGTTTGTAAGCCCGGTAATGAGTTGGAAAATATAAAAGTATTACAGGTATTTGAATACTTCCCGGAAAACTTCTCTCGCAGCGATTTTATAGAAAGCTTTTTTAGTGAGGCCACTCATTGGGCAGATAAGCTCAATACCTCCACCTGCGGCAAATTATATAAAAGGAACCTGCTAACCACTCATCAGATCCGCTTTCGGTTACCTATTTTTGAAGATTCCCCTTTTTTCCTGGAAGCTGTTTACCATTCCCGTATAATCCGTTTCATCAGCGGCAGTTATTATCAATATCTGATCCGGGAAAAAACAAACGCTGAGAAATCTATAACAACACAAGCGATATCAACGCATAAGATTGCACACTTCTATGCAGCCGACGAACTGATGAGGAATTTTCTGCAGTCGAAAGGCATTTTCCATCAATACTGCCGTTCCTTTGAACGCTATCATAATACCAGGATATTGCAATATGGCGGCTATTTTGAAACTTATGTAGAAGCCAACGGCCAATGCCAGCAAAATCAGGATATTTTCCTGCAACAGCTCAGGCAACACCGGCATACACTTACCTTATCCCGCAAGGGATTGTACCGGGCTTTCCGTAAAAGGATCGTATTCCTGAATATTGGCAGTGCCATCAACCTGGTAAGCCCGCGGCTAACAAATACTTTTTTCAGGTGGTATGAAAAAACGCTGGCCCCAAAATAGTATCCAGCTTTTTCATATAAGCGTCAATGCCAAATTGCTGCGTTACCCGCTGGTGTAAGGCTTCGGGAGTAACAGACAATCCGGCGTTATCCAATATTTTATTGAAATGCGCTAAAATAGCCGGATCATCATAAGAAATGTCTGGCGGCAACAAGTGCACACCTGGAAACTGGCGGTCCAACAGGTCGCTGATGGCCCCTACCCGGGTACCTATCACCTGGATACCTACCGACATCGCCTCAAGGGTAACCAGCTCAAAACCTTCAAACAGGGAAGGAACAATCAACAGGTCCCCTGCTGCATAAGCTTCTGCTGCGATATTGTCTATGCCCAGGCCTACTTTCACCGTAGTATGAGTAAATGCAGAAAAAAAACTGGTGGCTGGCGTTTCATTACAGGCAATGAGCAATTGCCAGTCTTGTGATTGTTCTATTACCGGGGCCAGCTGTTGCAGGGCAGCTAATCCTTTTTCCTTTACCAAGCGACCTACGTACAACAAAGTACGGCGGCCAGATGCGGGCTTTCGAATGGGATGAAATCGGGCTGTATCTACACAATTGTTTTGTACGATGATCTTATCTGGCCGTAACTGATACCAGGTGATGAGATCCTGTTTTACTTTATCGGATACTGCTACCACCTGTTTGGCCCTGTTACAGGTCTTTTGTTGCAAAGCCGCTATGCGGCTAAGCCGGGGGTCTGTACGGCCATAAGCTACTTCCATGCAATGATAACTACCATGTATAAAGTTAAAATCTGCCGGAAAAAACGGCGTGGATTCCCCCTGTACAATTACCACATAGCGGGTACGCTTATACAACCATAGCCAGGCCGAAGTATATCTTGCCAGGTAAATAGTTCTTCTCTTTCTAAAATGCCGGTACTTGAACAATTGCTGTAAAAGCTTTCCGAAAAAAGTTTGATGCAACAGAAATTCCTCATCGATAACACGGGAGTCGATCCCACGGCTACGAAAATATTCATCCAGATAATATACCACCCTTTCCACCCCGCCGGCCTGGGTTTTCCCATTAAATGAGATCTGTATTGCTTGCTTGGATTTCATGTTGGCCATACTGTTACCGGATACCCAGTGCTTTGTCAAGTTTCTGGTAAGCTCCTGTGATGGAAAAATGTTGATGAAAAGAAGCCAGGCTTTGCGCACTCACGGTTTCATAAAAGCTCCTGTCTTCCAACAAACGTATAATATTCGCAGCAAACTCTTTGGGATCATTGGCACATAAACAGCCATTGTTGGTTTTATCCGGCAAACCATCCAATCCACGGTCTGTACAAACAACCGGTAAGCCATGCGACATCGCCTCCACCACTTTTACCTTTACCCCGGTACCGGTGAGCATAGGACAAATGGCAATGCTCGCCTGCAGGTAATATTCATCCAGGTCATCTGCAAAAGCAATGCGGGTCACATTCTTGTACTCCTCACTGATATGCCCGGTAATAGGCCCAATGGCACAGATCTTTAAAGATGCTGGCAATAGAGGGTATACTTCCCTGAAAAACCAGGCTGAAGAGATTAGATTATGCGGATTATCTGTAGCTACATATACCAGGTCGTAAGTTTTTTCTCCCAGTGGCTGCACCTTAGGAGGCGGCGCCATCATCATCGGGATATGTTTTACTTTGCCTTTCAGAAATTGGCTAAAAAAGTAGGTTTCCTCCGGGGAAATCGCCCATACCTGATCAAATTGGGCCACCCTTCTCAGCTCATCCCCCAGCGCTACTCCTCTGTCAAAGCCGATATCATTCTGATGCTGGGAGGCCAGCAAATCGTGGGTATCTATAATAGTGACAGATTTTCCAACATGCGGGTTATCCAGGATAAGGTCTGCCCAATAGGCATAGCTGATAATAATATAATCGTAGGTTTGTTGTTGCAGGAGGTCGTCGAAATGCTTACGCAGGTTCCAGGTAGTGTGATTAGGAATAGAACCTGGCACCAGCTTAAGCTTACGTTCGAAGAGGATGTGCCATAATTTATAGGAAAAAAAGTATTTCACCGGATTTTTCTTTACCGGTTTGCGTTGCATCACCCATATATTTTCTGCCAATCCACTGTTCTCAAAAGCTTTAACACTTTCCGGGGTGTATTGGCCCCAAACCAACTTGGTAATAAAATCCACTTTAAAGTCACGTGCTTTAAAATATTTAAGCAGATTTAATGCGCGCGTCCGGCTTCCACTGTTCCTTTCTACTGGATTTAACGGAAAGAAATAAAGTATCCTTTTCAATTGTTGAGCTTATTTTTTACGAAGCTGCAAAATTACAGCATTTTAACATAAAAAGCAGCCAACAGCAAACCATGAGCAACAGTTTACAGAAAAATAGCAGGCCCGGCGCCAGGCAAAAGACCAACGTTTTCCGGAAAGGGCCTTCCGTATACGTATCTTGTATCGCTAGCGGCAGGAATAACGTAATTTTTCCCGTACTTGTAAGGTTTGGGGAGATAAGGCGTCTAATTCATTAAATACCGGGATAAAGCGGTAAATTTAGCAGATGAGAGTATTATATCTTTTAACGCTGTTACTGGTTACACAGATTGCCTGCCATAGCCAGAACAGCAGTAAACAGCCTACGATGAATAATCCTTATTATTCCAGGACGGATACGCATACCCTTCATGTGACCAATGCCGAATGGAAGAAAATATTACCGCCAGAATTATACGCCGTGGCAAGGGAAAACGCTACAGAACGGGCTTTTACGGGTAAATACTGGGATGCCGACGCCAAAGGCACCTATTATTGCGCTGTATGCGGTAATCCTTTGTTCCGGTCGGACGCCAAATTTGCCAGTACCTGCGGCTGGCCAAGTTTTTTTGAGCCAACAAGGGCCAACAGTGTCCTGTATAAGGAAGACAACTCCTATGGCATGCATCGGACGGAAGTGATCTGCGCCCGCTGCGGTTCACACCTGGGGCATATCTTCGACGATGGCCCTCCTCCTACCCACAAGCGGTATTGTATGAACTCTGTATCATTGGATTTTGAACCAGATTCCGGCGCCCGATAAAGGCGCCGGCTTCGTATCCCTTCCGTTTCAGTACCGCTACCGCCGGTAATCAGATGAGCTGAATTTCAACACGATAATCTATATTATTTTTCTTATGAAAAAGTAAAAAAAATGACTATAGATAATCATCAAACTACCAATAGAAAACACCCAGGCGATAGCATCTGAATAAAATATTTTTCCAGACCTTACAACTGATGGTTAAATTAATTGTTTTAGGATGTTACATCCCTGGGAATGCTTTTTATATAAAAAAATTAAGACAATGGGGCATCGTGTTTATTTGATTAAAAGCAACGAAGTAACATCTGCCGTTTTATTTGAGGCAAATAATATCCTTCCTTTTTTCTGGCTGACATTAATACGGGAAAAAGATCTGGATGATGTAGAACTAGCCATGCGGGAAGCTTACCAACACATGAGCACCAACACCGGCGCCCCGGAAACCGCCCGCATCCGTGTTGCTAAACAAGTCGCTATCACCAACGGCCAGGCAACTTATCCCTTTATGGAAGAAAACTTCCCGGATAGATTACAACTATACCGTGACTTTATCGGGTACCTGGACAAAAACATCGCAGAAAACGAAGTATTAATACTGGATACCTTCGCCCTTTCTGCCATAGAAGGCATAGATCCACTTATCCATTTTCTGAAAGAAGAACTTAACGCCCTGGACATGTTTGACGGGGAAAAAATGAGCGATTATTTCAATGATGGAGATATTACTACCCTTACCGGGCATGGCGCTTTTCCCGGCGAAAATGCTGCCACCTACGCCGTGGCCTACAAATCCATTCCTCCCGAATTACCGGACGGCGAAGAATTACGGGCTGTAAACAAAACCTCACTGCCAGCTGCAATCAGCGTAATTGTGGCCGGCGCCATTTTGTTATATGTGCCTTATAAAGGCTATCTGAAAGAAGGCATTACACTGGCCATGGCCTTCTGCGGACTGATAGCCTTGATAGTGCTAATCATGGGCTGCCGCAGGCTGCTGGCGGCAATCCGGAAATAAACGGCCAGCTATATCAAAAATATGTTCCCCTGGAAACTCCGCAGGCCCTGCAGTTGACGTAAATGCCACCGCTGGCAAAAAATATATAGAAAATAAAAAAAATTTAAAGATATTACCCTGCTTACCGGATGCCCGGGAGCACCGTCATTACTGCAACCACGTAAATAAACAACCATATGTCATCAAGAAGGAATTTTCTGTTACACACCGCTATGGGTATGGCAGCCACCACCATATCCCCTTTCAACCTGCTAGCCCGGAATAGCCATTATAACGATCACACCCCTACGCTACCGGATGAGGCCATCGGCATAGCCGGCTACACCTTTGCTAAATTCGACCTGGATCAGGCTATTGCTATCATGAACCGGGTGAACATAAAAAACATCTCTGTAAAAGATATTCACCTCCCTCTCAACAGTAGCCAGGAGAAAATACAGGAAGTATTGGGTAAATTTTCTGCCGCAGGCATAAAAGTATATGCGGTAGGCGTTATCTATATGAAAACGAAACAAGCCGTAGACGAAGCTTTTGAATATGCCAAGCGTGTAGGCGTTCCATTGATAGTGGGCGTTCCCAACCCGGAACTGCTGGACTATACAGAAGAAAAGATAAAAACTTACAATATCCGCCTGGCAGTGCATAACCATGGCCCGGAAGACGCCCTCTACCCCGGTCCTAAAAACGCATACGACCTGATTAAAAACCGCGATGCACGGATGGGCATCTGCCTGGACATTGGCCATGCTATCCGCGCCGGCGAAAATCCGGCCAAAGCCATTCTTGCCTATAAAGACCGGATCTTTGACCTTCATATTAAAGATGTAACTAAAGCCGAAAAAGATGGCAAAGCCATAGAAATAGGCAGGGGCGTTATCAACTTCAAACAACTGATCAGCGCATTGGATAAGATCAAATATAGCGGCATTTGCAGCATAGAATTTGAAAAAGACATGAATGACCCATTACCTGGCATCGCAGAATCTACCGGCTTTTTCAGAGGTGTAATCAATACCCTGCACCGGGAGTAAACTTTGCATACCCATATTGCCAGGAAACACTAAAGCCGCCCCTGTTAATATCGGACGGCTTTAGTTATTATCTTAAATGTAAAAGGCTTACCACAGAATTTAAAGATAGCATGCTGAATAATCGCTGATATCTACCTAATGCAGTTTTACGGCAGGCACGCTCACATCATCCCTTACCTCTTCGCTCACAGTGGTGATCAGGGTATCGCCGGCATTCAATGGCCCGAATACTTCCGTTTGCCCCTCTCCACTTCCGCCGGTAGTAATAGGTACCCATTTGGTTTTCCCGTTCTGTACCTTTACTACGTATATGCCTTTGGTAGAATTGAGCACAGCGCTGGAAGGCACTAAAAAGTTATTGGTAGTGCTGTTCAACGGCACCACTACTTCCGCCACCATACCAGGTAACAGGATTTTATCGTTGTTGATGACATCTACTTCTGTATGCTGTGAACGGAGCATGATGTCTAACGCGCCAGCCAGGCGAACCACCCTTCCTTTGAACTCACGGTTGTTGAGCGAACGCACCTTGAAAGTAACTTCGCTATGGTTGTGGAGGTAACTGGTATAAGCTTCCGGTACACTTACCACCAGCCTTAGTCTCTTTTGTTCCTGCAAGGTAAAAATGGGCAGTTCAGAGCCTTTACCGGCAGGTCCTACGTATGCGCCGGCACTCACATTACGGGCGGAGATCACACCGGAAAAAGGCGCACGTACTTCCAGGTAGTTACGGGTATCCTGTATTTCGCGCCAGGCAGCTTTAGCGGCATCCAACTGCGCCAGATCAGATTTCTGCCGGGCATTGGAGATGTCGAGGTCATTCTGGGAAACAGTTCCCGGTGTTTTGCTGGTTTCTAGCAGGCGGTCGTAAGTAGCCTTACTGGATACGTATATGGCTTCCTGTGATTTCAACCGGGATTCAGCGCCATGCAACTGCGCAGTTAATTCTGGTGCTTCCATCACGGCCAGCAGCTGACCCATTTTTACTTCGCTGCCTACGTCTACATTCAGTTTCTTCACAAAGCTGCTCACTTTAGCGTATAGGTCTACCTGTTGGAAAGCGATCAGCTCACCAGGTATTTGTATAGAGGAGGATAAACTACCTTTTTCCAGGATGAATGCCGGCAGTGCAGGAGCTGCTTCCGCAGCAGTGGTTGTTCCTTTATGGCCGCCGGAGCCACAACTCTGCAGACCTGCAATGATAATCATCGCAAACAATAAAGGAAAAGAGATACGAAAACCGCTATTCATAAAATGTATTTTAATAAAATCAGATGTTGTTGATAATACTATATTATTTTTTATCATCTTCAGGAATGTAGTGAATACTTTCTTCATCCCTCGGATCCAGGGATACGCTTTGTGTACTTGTTTTCTGCTGTCCCCAGGCGAAGGTCAGCGGCAAAATAAACAAGGCCGCGAAGGTAGAGGCGATCAAACCACCCACTACAGCCCTACCCAATGGAGACGACTGGTCGCCAGCTTCTCCGAAGCCGCTGGCCATTGGGATCATCCCTACCACCATGGCCAAGGCAGTCATCAGAATAGGACGCATACGCAAAGCTGCCGCCTCTCTGGCAGACAATAACGCATCGCCATTATGCTTACGGATCTGCTCTGCATTGGTGATGAGCAATACCGCATTGGAGATAGATACCCCTACCGACATGATCATCCCCATATAGGACTGCAGATTCAATGTAGAATGGCACAGCATCAATAAAGTAAGTGAACCTAACAATACTGCCGGAACGGTAGCCAACACAATCGCCGACACCTTAAAGGATTGGAAGTTCGCAGCCAACATCAGGAAGATCACTACAATAGCCACCAGCAAACCGGATTGCAGGCTATCCAGTGTATCCGTAAGCGTGCTGCTCAAACCAATCAGCTCTGCACTTAATCCACGGGGCAGCTTACCCAGGTTAGCAATTGCCTTTTTTACATCTACCGAAGCCCCACCCAAATCTTTATTATACAGGTTAGCCGTTACCGTGATCATGGGCATCGCACCCAGGTCATCAATTTCGCCATAAGTGGTATCGTTAGTGAGGGTAGCCACATCTCCCAGCACAGGACGGGTAGCATTCCTTAACAACGGGATCTCAGCTATCTGGTTTCTACTGTTCATTTTATTTTCCGGCACTTCCACCTGTACGTTATAACTGTTGCCGTTTACTTCATCCACCCAGATATTTTTTTCCGTTAAACGGGAAGAAGAGGTGGAAGCAGTCAGGGAACGGGCCACATCCCCCATATCCACTCCCAGCTGTGCAGCCCTGATACGGTCGATATTAATATCTATCGCCGGGTATTGGGTCGACTGTCCTAACTGCACATCACGTAAGTAGCCAATCTTTTCCAATTCAGTGACCATTTTCCTGGCATACAGTTCGTTCATTTTCTTATCACGGCTGGAGAACCTTACTTCTACCGGCGTAGGAGAGCCCTGACTCAGGATTTTATCCGTGAGCTCTATCGGTTCAAAAGATAATTTCATGACGGGGTCAATGGATTTCGCCTTTTCCCGGATTTTATCCTTCAGGTTATCGAGGTTCACTTTATAGTCTTCTTTTAAGGCTACCTGTAATACAGATTCCTGCGGACCTGCCATCCAGAGGAAGATAGGATTGATGGAAAACTGTTGCGGGTGAGTGCCTACGAAAGCGGAAGTGATAGCTACATTTTCCTTACCCACAATATCACTGATCCCCTGGGTAAGCTTAATAGTTTCCGCCTCTGTATTCTCTATACGGGTACCATCGGGCAGCCTCATTCTGATCTGGAACTGGCCACCGTTCACCTTGGGCAATACATCACGGCCAATAGCGGAAAACAACAACACCACAGCACCCCCTACTATCACGAAGTAGGCAATCACAATAGGCTTGCGGTAAGGCATTATACGGGCTATAAAACGGAGATAGCGGTTACGGAAACGTTCGAAGCGGCTCTGCTTTCCAGTACGGTCGCTGTCGGCCTGCTGTAACAATACTTCCTTCTGGTCCCAGGTATTTTTTTCACCGGCCAAACCGGAAGCGGCAAATTCTTCTGCATCCGACATGTCGGAACCATCCGCTCTTTTGTGATGCTTTACTTTCATGATCCAGTTAGCCATTACCGGTACAAAGGTTTGGGCCAGCAGGTAAGAAACCACCATAGCAAAACCGATGGCCAATGCCAGTGGCAAAAACAGTGAACCGGGGATACCTCCCATGGTAAATGCCGGTGCAAACACTGCCAGGATACAAAACAGGATAAGCAATTTAGGGAACGCTATTTCCACACAGGCATCCCAGATGGCCAGCGGCTTGGGCTTATGCATATCCAGATGCTGGTGTATATTTTCAATGGTCACTGTACTTTCATCTACCAGGATACCAATAGCCAGCGCCAAACCACTGAGGGTCATGATATTAATAGTTTGCCCGAACAGGCTAAGGAAAAGTACCGCGGAAATGATACAGGTAGGAATGGTCATGATCACGATCGAGGCGCCTCTGGGGTCGCCCAGGAACAGCAACACCATCAAACCGGTAAGCACCGCGCCAATGGCGCCTTCTGAGAGCAGGCTCTTTACGGAGTTAATCACGTAGGTAGACTGGTCAAATTCGTAGCTCAGCTTTACATCGTCAGGCAATTGCGCCTGCATGGTAGGCAGCGCTTTTTTGAGGCGCTGCACCACTTCCCAGGTAGATGCATCCGCACTTTTCGCTATGCTGAGATAAACAGAACGGCGGCCATTTACAAGGGCATAGCCCGCGGTAATATCCGCGCCGTCTTCTACGGTAGCTACGTCGCGGAGGTATAAGTTCTGTACGCCTCCTTTGAACAAGGGTATATTTTCGAAATCCTTTACTGTACGAATAGTGGTGTTAGCGGGCGTTATATAGTTATCGTTGCCGATACGCACGTTACCGGAAGGAGCAGTTTGATTGTTGAGGCGCATGGCTTCCACCATTTGGTCTGGCGTGAGGTTATGCTGACGGAGCAGCACCGGATCGGCTTTGATCACCACGGTACGGATGTTCCCTCCAAAAGGCGGAGAGGCAACCAAACCAGGAATAGAGGTAAAAGACGAACGTACATATACGTTGGCCATATCCAGCAACTCATTATTGTTCCGTTTATCGCTGCTGAGTACGAGTTCTCCTACCGGCAAGGTAGACGCATCAAAACGGATGATGAAAGGCGGATTGGAACCAGGAGGAAAGGCGGCCTGTATCCTGTTGGAAAAGGAGCTCACCTCTGCGGCAGCCTGGGCCATATTGGTACCCGGGTAGAAGTTGATCTTCATCAGGGTAAGACCCTGTATATTTTTGGTTTCAATGCTTCTAACCCCATTAACGAACAGGAATATATTAATATACTGTTTAGCAAAATAAGCCTCCATCTGGGCGGGCGTATACCCACCAAAAGGGTGCGATACATAAAGTACCGGCATATCCAGTTTAGGAAAGATATCGATCTTGATTGTACTCACCGCTTTAACTCCAAAGAAGAACAAAGCAGCTACCAGTACCAGGATGGTAATAGGTCTCCTTAATGCAAAACTGATTAAATTCATAATAATGAAGTATTGATAGATAAAACCACCATCATTGTTAGTTTCCGTTTAACTATAGCGATGGCACTACTATTCGAAAAGGCTGAAATCACCTATTGCAGCGGCTTTTAGTAACAAAGCCTGCCATACATTGGTATAGGCAATGTCCCTGTCTGTTTCTGCCCGGATCAGTGCATACAATGCCTGGGTAACATCTACCAGGTTGGTAAGTCCGTTGCGGTACAATACCGTTTTCTGTAAATAGGCGTCCGATGCTGCCTTCACCTGTACCGGCACTTCACGGTAATTATCTAGTGCGTTCTTTATTTTGGTATCAGAGAGGTCTAATTGCGCGAGGATTTCCTGATCGGCCAGCTCATATTCATATTGCAATCCCTGGCTGATCTTTTGTTGCGATCTTACCTGGCGGGAGATGCGGAAAGGCTGCGTAATATTCCAGCTAACGCCTACCCCAAATAAGAAGTTGCCGATATTGGGCTTCACACCATTCCAGTAACCGTGGGTAAAATCTGTTTGATCTGTTGAATACCCCGCACCAAAGCCCGACCCTCTGGTCTGTAAAACACCTACTAGTGTAAACGTAGGGTAATAAAGGGTTTTATAATATTTAGTGGTTTCATCGCTCACGCTAATGCGGCTTTTGTACCATTGTAACACCGGGTGTTTATCTGGCGAAAAAGGCTCCGATGGAATAGCCGGGATACGTGTCACATAAATTGAATCCAGCAAAAAAGGCTGCGGAGGAATACCCAGCAACTGCGCCAACTGATTACCTTGTTGCTGTTCAAAGTCGATAGCATTGGTAAGGGCTATTTTGGCGCTGGAGTATTCTGCATTGGCTTGTGAGGAATCCACACCTGCAATCAAGCCATTTCTTACCCTGGTAATTACTACCATACGGATAGTATCTGCCCGGTCCAGGTTTTCCCGGTAAGAACGGGTCAGCTGTTGGGCAGCTACCAGGTTTAAATAAGCGGACGCCACTTTTATTTTATGCTTAAAAATCTCTTGCCGCCAATCTTTATCGTCTTGTGTAGCGGTTGCTACAGCGGTCTTCACTCTTTCCTTTGCCCGTCCGAAAGCGAAGAAATCCCAGTTGATATTAGTCAGGTACAATGCGCCAAAAGCGGCGTTCCAGTTCTGATGGTTCAACGGTAGCCCGGAAGAAGCCACTGCTAAGCCTCCAAAGCCATAGAGCGGGCCAATCTGACTATTTACAGTACCATAATCCTGTTCTAAAGAGAGGTTGAAATTGGGTAGATAATCGCGTTTGGCCTGGGACACCAGATCACGGGCTGCGGCAGCATAACTGGCTTTGGCCCGGATAGTCCCGTAATTCGCTACAGCCGTATCAATGGCCTGTTTTAGGGTAAAAACCTGTTGTGCGTATAGGTTGCTGTTTGATAGGAATGGCAATAACACTAACAGCAAGGATTTCTTACTCCACATAAATGGTTCTTTTTTACAACTAAAATGTCTTAGAGCTTCAATCACAAAGAGACAGTCACATTTTGAAGGAACTTTGAAGGCAAATAAAAGTTCGACTTATCTTCAAAAAGAAAAATATGGCTGTGCAACAGTATTCCCCACCGGCTTTATATCCGGCAGGTTAAACGGCATGGCATCACTTTTATAAAAATATACTTGCAAAATATGCCATCCACTTTCATATACATACGTCACGGCATAGTTGTTCACTTCACAGATCTGTTTTACAATTGCCAGGCCGAGTCCTATACTGTCGTTACATTGGTTGCTTTTCTTAAAACGGCGGAACATTTCATGTGTAGGCATTACCGGTGGTAACCCGGTATTGCTGATGCGTAAAAACCTATTGGTCAGCTCCATACGGATCTGTCCTCCCTCCTGGTTATGCCGGATCGCATTACTCAGCAAATTGCTGATCAGCACTTCTGCCAGGGCAGGATGTATATGTAGTGGAATATGCTTATCCAATGAGGTGGTTAACGCAATTTCCTTCATCATGATCCAGTCTTCATAGGTAGCAATCACCGTTCTGACTACCGTGCAAAACCTGATGCTGTCTTTTGCTTTATATTCCTGGTTTTCCAACTTGGTGAGCAAGATCAGGGAGCGGTTAATATGGGATAATTTTTCTATCGCATTCTGCATGTCGCCAATCAGGGCGGCCTGCGTGCTGTTAATATTGGTTTCAGACAAAAGCTCCAGTTTACTCCGCATCACCGCCAATGGTGTTTGCAGCTCATGGGAAGCATTTTCACTAAACTCCTTGACTGCCGCATAGTCTTCCTTTACCCCTTCAGTCATTTTTAGTAGAAATGCATTCAATTCCTTAAATTCTTTAGTACTGGTAGGGGGAAACTGCACATGGTCTTGTTTTTTAAGGTCAAAATGCTTGATCACCTTCATGGTATGGTGAAAAGGAGACAAAATAACCCTGGAAAGCAAACGGGCAGTAAAAGCCACAGCCAACACTATCAACAGCATTTTCCAGACAACGGCACCTAGCATACCCCGGAATATTTCTTCAGAGTTGATTACAAAATTGTAAGAGGAAATACGGTATTGCTGGTTGCCCACCTGATAGAAGGAGCTAACCGTAATGCGGCATTCCTTCTCCGCTGTAAGGTCATCTGCCACACAGTCTTCTTTCTTTACCTGCACCTTTTCACCCGGCAAGGAGCCGGGATAGAGACTGATTTCTATGGGCCTGCCATGGGTGTAATGGTCTGTCCGCTCTCCTGCCATGAGCTGCATTGCCACCCGGTCGTTCACCTCCTTCATCCGCTCAATTTCTGCCGCATCCAGATGCTTTTTAATGTTATTACGGGAGATCAACATAGCAACCGGGGTTACCAGGAATACGATACCGATAAACCAAAGGGTTATCTTATTCAGTAGCTTCATGATTTGGAAGTATTAAACTTATAGCCTAAGCCATACACCGTTTCTATATAGTCTGTACCTGCTGCTGCACCGATCTTCTTCCTTAGGTTTTTTACATGTTGGTAAACGAAATCAAAATTAGCCAGGTTATCGGTATAATCTCCCCAGAGGTGGGCGGCAATAGACTGCTTGGAGAGTACACGATTTTTATTCACCACGAAATACAACAATAAATCAAATTCTTTACGGGTAACATCTAACAAAACACTGTGCACGCGGGCCTCGATGGTGTCGGTATTCAGTTCTATTTCGTTGAAGCCCACCAGGTTAGTTCCGTCCAGCTTTTTGCGGCGGTAAATAGCCCGGAGACGGGCGTGTAGTTCCGGCAAGTGGAAAGGTTTGGTCACATAATCATCTGCTCCTCCCTCTAAACCGTTTACTTTATCATCCAAGGCGTCTTTTGCCGATATAATCAGGATACCGCTACTGATGTTTTCCTTACGGATAAACTTGAGCAAGTCCAGACCATTGCCATCTGGCAGCATAATATCCAGGAGGATACAATCGTAGGCAAAAAGCGATAGCTTTTCCCTGGCCGACTCAAAGTCGTATACCGGTTCACAAACATACCTTTCACCGTTGAGATAGTCTGAAATACCACTGGACAGTTCCCGATTGTCTTCTACGATCAAAACTTTCATATGTATGCGTATGGGGGAATATAAAGTTAACGTGATTAAATGATTTATCTGATACCCCTCTGATACCAGAGTGATATTAACAGATGATTTTGAAGTGAACTTGAAGTTAGGGAGATAACTTTTTGCAATATCGTTTTCATTTAATCAAAATTCGTATCTCTTTGCGGCCATTAGCGTACATGGTTACACACTACAAAGCCGACCAAACCAGATCTGGTAATGGGAAAGGGAAAAAAGGTGGGCACGGCCCATCAGCTGGAAAACGGGGAGATGATGTAGAACCATAAATAATAAAAGGATACCTTTCTGCAACAAGGAAGAAGTATCAAAAGTAAATCAGGGCCTGCAATTACCTATAGGTATCCTAATAAAAGCGGCTGTCTCCTTCTGCAAATAGAGGAAACAGCCGCTTTGTTAATTGATCCTACTTGTGATTACCTGATCTCCTGTAACATTTCTTTCACCGCTGCTTCCAGCTGGGCATCTTTACCTTTCAAGAATTCTCCGTAAGGCAATGGCACTCGGATATCTGGTTCTATCTGTAAATTTTCAGTAGGACGGCCTTCTTTGCCAATTGTACCTACCATTGGGATACCAAATACCAAACTGGGATCTATCTGGGTTTCCCACCATACAGCCGTGCCTGTACCCGGTACTGGCATACCTATCAGCTTACCAAGATGTCCTTGTTTATAGATGTAAGGGAAGATAAAGGCATCGCTGTAGTTACCTTCGCTGATCAACACACAGCTAGGCTCTTGCCATTGTGTGCCGGGCTCTCCTCCCTTCAACCTTTCACCCTGTGGAGCAAATTCTAGGTACTTTTTACCGCTAAGGAAATTATACAGGTCATCATGCAACCATCCGCCACCATTAAAGCGGGTATCTACAATTAATGCTTTCTTATCCCTGCTCGTTCCCATTACTTCTTCGTATACAGAACGGTAGCTGGCATCGTTCATGCCTTGTACATGCACATAGCCTACTTTCCCGTTACTGAGCTTGTCTACCATGGCGCGCATAGCGTTCACCCAACGTTTATACATGAGGGTACCTTCCTCGCCAGCGGTAATAGGCTTCACCGTTTCTTCCCAGCGGGCCTTCGTAGCCGGATCGTATATCGTTACCAATACATTATCACCTGCTTTACGGTTCAACAAGCTGGCCCAATCCGCTTTAGCTGTAACCGGAATACCATCTATCTGTTCAATGATATCGCCCTTTTTCAGTTTGCTGGCAGCCTTATTAAAAGGACCTCCTGCAATAATCTCGTCGACTTTGATACCATCGCCGGCAGCTGCCTCATCGTACAGCAGGCCAAGGGAAGCAGTAACGTCGCCATTCTGCAGCTGCGGAGAATAACGGCCACCGGTATGGGAACCATTCAATTCTCCTAACAGCTCACTCAGCAGCTCTTCGAAATCATAATTATTACTGATATGCGGCAGGAAGCGTGCGTAATTATCACCATACATTTTCCAATCCATATTACGGAGGGTAGGATCATAGAATTTCCCTTTCACCTGTTTCCATGCATGCCAGAAAATATATTTGCGTTCCTCTTCTTGATTGAGGGAAAGTTCTGTGCTAATAGACACCGGTGTGATCTTACCACTGCTGGCATCCACTTTCACTACGCTGCCCCGGTTGCTCACAAAAAGGGTATTACCGTCTTTGCTAAGTGCAATGTCACCGGGAGTACCGCCCAGTTTAGCCAATATCTTCGTTTCTCCGGTTCTGGGTTCTGTTACCCAGAGATCATACCCTTTCTCAAAAGCGGCCATATAATAAAGCTTAGACGCATCTTTACTTATTACATAATCGCTGATTGAAGCACTGTTGATCGTTAAGCGTACCTTCCTGTTTTCCAGGTTGCTGAAATCTGGCTGGAAGCCTTTTTTCGTATCGGCAGAATCTTTTGCTTTCAGTGTGGAGTCTTTCGCTGCTTTACCACCAGTCGCTTCCTGTTCTTTCAGGAGGTTGAATTCGTCTTTCGAAAGCTTATACCGGTCGAAAGCTGCCTGGTCGAAAAATACCGCATAGATATCCACTTCCCTGCTGCCTTGTTTAGCCAACGACTTGCGGCCTTCACGGCTGCTGGCCCAGGTCAGCATTTTGCCATCGGCAGACCACTTGCTGTTGTTTTCCCCAAATCCGCTGTTCACCGGATAGATGATTTCCCCTTTTCCATCAGTAGCTATCAACGCAGCATTTTTGTTATTGAAATATCCTTGCTGGTCGTCTGTTACAATCCATTTGCCATCAGGGCTCCAGTCAAAGCTCCAGTCGCCATCGGAATAGGAGTGATTATGACCGGCAGGCAGCAGGGTACGGCTTTTACCGGAAGCGATGTTAAAGATTTTCAGCACATTGCGGTTCTCTACATAAGCGATCTCCTTGCCATCAGGCGAGAATACCGGCTGAAACTCTTCCGCCCCGGTGGCAATTACCGGTTCTTCCTTTAACAGGGTAGCAGCAAAAAAATATGGTTCTTCTTTACGTACTTTGGTGGTCTGGTAAATATCCCAGCTGCCGTTGCGCTCTGCGGCATAGATCAGACGTTTGCCATCTGGCGACCATTGTACCATCCTTTCCTGCTGGGGCGTATTGGTAATCCTTTTGGTGGTATTGCCTTCCACACTGGTTACAAATACCTCTCCCCGGGCAATAAAGGCCATTTCCTTTCCATCTGGGCTCATGGCAAATTGAGTGGTATTGCCATTTACCGGTATATTCTTTACCACTCCGGCCCTACCGTCGTTAAATATTTTCACGTTGAGCTTACGGGGCTGTTCCCCTTCTTTCAGCGTATATATCTCACCGTTATAGGTAAAGCAAAAGGTGTTATTATCTGTTTTAGACAGGTTACGCACCGGATGTTGGGTAAAGTGCGTAAGCTGCTTCATGCTGGCCTTATCTGTTTGCGAAGCAGCAAACAGGTTCTGGGAAATACCATCTTTCTCACTCAGATAATATACCTGGTCGCCATTGCCAAATACCGGCTCCCTGTCTTCTCCTTCAAATCCAGAAACCTTTTCGTAGCTGCCTTTCGCCACATCCAATACCCAGATATCCCGGGTAACAGCAGATACGTGATGCTTACGCATCGGATCTTCATACCCCTTCCTATCCTGAAAAATAATTTTATCACCGGCTTTATTATAGTGTGCTACATCGGCGCCAGCTGCACTAACCAATACCGCACGGCCACCGGTTACCGGTACCGTATACAGGTTCCTGAACAACTTATTAGGAAACCTTATACTAGCTGCAGGCGCATTCCGGGCGCTTCCGAAGAGCACCTCTTTATTATCTGCCGTAAAATCGTAAGGAAAGTCTCCGGCACTGTTAGTGGTTAATCTAACCGGGGCGCCACCCCCAGCGGGCATTACAAATACATCGAAATTTCCATAGCGGTCGCTCGCAAACGCAATGTATTTTCCATCATGACTCCATACCGGCATCATATCATGCGCTTCATGGATCGTAAGTGGCACAGCCACCCCACCTTGGGCGTCTACCCGGTAAATATCTCCCTTATATCCGAACGCGATAGTATTTCCATCAGGAGAAATAACCGGATTTCTCAGCCATAAGGCATTTTCCTGGGCATAGGAGGTAACAGCCATTAATGTGACTGCACACCCGAATAATAATTTCTTCATAAGCGATTTTACATCAGTTATTATTACACAGCAAAAAAGCTGGGCTCGTAAAATAAAAAAACAACGCTTTAATTCAAACCAAAAGTGGATAAACGGGCTATGACCATTTTATATGGATCAAGCCGGTGCATTGTCATCCGGGTATCAGCAATTAGCTGCTGGCCGGTGTACAAGGCCCTAAAAGGTACGGAACCCATTGATGCAGGGGAATGAAGCAGGAATATACGAGTATAGGGGCGTAAAAAGCGGGCGTATCAAAAAACAATACGCCCGCTTTTATTCGGGTACCTGATGGAGACAAATGGGCCGTTTAAGCGATGCTCATAGACTCCATTTATTTTTGATCCTCAGATAATTCTTCTTAAAACTTTTGGCTACTGGGTAGCTAAAGCTTTAAGCTATTTCTTTGCGCCAAATTTTTGTGCCGCTTCAGAATTGAGGAAATCTACAGCATCATCATGGTCTGTGGACAAACTTACCGGCAACCATTTCTCCAGGTCTGCAGTTCTTGCAGCGTCAGCTTGTTGCACAAAGCCTACAGCTTCGCTACCTAATAGCAAGTGTATTGGTGGAGCGGGATCATAGGCCAAATCCACCATTACTTTGGCAGCTTTGTCCGGATCGCCCACGGGCACATACTGGTCGCTTTTCAGAAAGCCGATGACCCAATCGACCGTAGTTTCATAGCCTTCCACATGAGGGGCAAAGGTCATAGATGCACCTCCCCAGTCGGTGCGAAAACCACCTGGTTCTACAGCTGTTACAAAGATGCCCAGTGGCGCCACTTCGCGGGCCAAAGCTTCTGAGAAGCCACCCAAACCAAATTTTGCCGCCTGGTAGATAGTCAATCCGGCATTACCTACCCTGCCGCCTACAGAGCTGATCTGCAAGATACGGCCGGAGCGTTGCTGACGCATATGAGGCAATACGGCACGGGTAATTTCAATTGGCGCATAGAGGTTTGTTTCCAACTGGCTACGCACTTGCTCTTCTGTAAAAGCTTCTGTAGCGCCGGTAATGCCAAATCCGGCATTGTTTACCAACACGTCTATCCTGCCAAAATGCTTGACTGCGGCTGCTACTGCAACAGCAATCTGTGCATTGTCTGTTACATCCAGGGCTACCGGATATATCTGATCCGGGTATTTTGCTACCAGATCATTCAATTGCTCCGGATGCCTGGCCGTTGCCACTACCTGGTCGCCTTTCGCCAGTACTGCCGCTGTAAGGCTACGCCCTAACCCACGGGAACTTCCTGTGATAAACCAAACTTTTGCCATAATTATGAATTTTGATTTAGACAAAGGTCGTAGGTATTGGGTTGCGGGACTTTGTTACACAGCTCAAATATGATTTACTGAGCAGCTCAACTGCTTTTTATTTCAGCTCGCGCACAGTAATTCTTTCTTCTTCTCCCATCATCCAGGAATCACCTTTTACCGTCACTTTATCACCTGTGTTCAGGGTTTTGTATTGAGCAGGGTCTTTCAGGTTAGCGCGACTGATCGTAGCGGCATAGGTATGGCCATCTTCTCCCTCAATTTTTGCGGTGTAGCCATCTTTTCCATTTTCAATTTCTTTCACCTTTCCGGTAATTTCTTTTTCGTTGGTAGCAGCAGTATCAGCTACTACTGCGGTGGTATCTGTTACCGTAACGGGTGTTTCCTGCACTGCAGAAGTACTGTCTTTTGTTTCCTGGTGGGAAGCAGATTGCTGACAAGCATTCAATGACAAAGCTGCTAACAACATGGCTCCTGGAATTACTACTGTGGTTTTCATTATGTATGTACAGTTTAGGTGATTAAAGGGGCCAAGTTCACAAAATTTCTACAAATGCCAACGATCTCCACAAAAAATTATTACGAAATGATGTCGGTCAATGCCGGATAAGCCTGCTTCGACTGCCTATTTTAACTGATGTTCACATACGAGCACAAATGCGCGTAACATCCAATATCTGACAGATTTTGGTGAACATAAGCCTTATTAAATTGTTTACGCTTACTGACAGGTATCTTACGCAAGCGTTCATCTATCAAAACTTTCTTTGCATATGGAAACCATGCTTATATTAACCGATTTCTCAGAAAGTGCTTTACGGGCCGCCGAATATGGGGCCGAGTTGG
The DNA here is from genome assembly GCF_049056765.1 of Chitinophaga sp. 30R24. NCBI lineage: Bacteria > Pseudomonadati > Bacteroidota > Chitinophagia > Chitinophagales > Chitinophagaceae > Chitinophaga > Chitinophaga sp. 30R24. Next base: position 176,282 of record NZ_JBJGXX010000006.1, on the reverse strand, counting down.
CAGGCCCACTGAAAGTAAAACGTATTTTATTATACCATGCTTACCAATCCGTTTTCCCTGGCACTGATTTACCGGAAAGCACTACCGTGAGTGCAAAGCAACTTTACCTGAACAGTATGCAAAACCTGTCGCGGCTGCACGACCTGCTCACCACCTTTATTACACCAGCGCAGCCTATCACCATTGAAACACTGGCGGAAGATGCATCTTTATCTGCACGCATTAACCATTTATGTAAAAAGGAGCATGTGGATATTATCGTAATGGGAGTATCCGGCAGATCTGGCCTAGAAAAACTATTATTGGGTAATACTACCTCAATGATGATCGGGGAAAGCAAAGTACCGGTGTTGATTGTTCCTAAGGATATTATCATTGGCAAAGGGGTGAAAAATATTGTTTTTGCCACTGATTTGAAAGACAATTCCGTTATACCTATGCATGGATTATATGAGTTTCTGGATGCGTTCCCTGGAAAAGTAAGGGTAGTAAATGTAGCTCCGGGCACCCCCGAAACCTATTCTGCCGATGCCCGGGAAAACATCGCAGAGCTACGTAATATCTTCGAAAGATACGATCCTGCTTTTGACTATATCAACGAACGCAATGTAGTAAGTGGCATTTTATCTTATGCTAAAGACCACGACGCTTCCCTGATTATGGTAGTACCGCTTAAACACGGTTTTTTCGCAGATGTTTTCCGGGAAGGCATTGCCAAGAAGCTGGCTTACAATTCATCTGTACCATTATTGTCGTTGCCACCCACACATTAGCCAACAGTAGCAACACGTATGCACATCGCTATTGCTCAGGCATCGTCATTAGTATTTTTAATGAGTCCGATACCAGAGGCGAAAAAGATCAGACCAATGCCGCCTACCACTATCAGTTCACGCCAATGCATATCCTGTTTTACAAAACCATAACCGCCATAAATAAGACCAACAATACCCAGCACGGTTAAAACAGTGCCGAAAACTCTTTTTACATTCATAATATGACTGCTTATTTCAATCTGTCAAACAATATTTATGCCGCCAGCTGTCTGTATTAGGGTGTAACGATTCATTAATACTAATTTACTTAGTACCCCTATCAATAAAAAAGCCCCGAAAAACCACTACAGCATGGCTCTCAAGGCTTTTTTACATTATTCAATTTGCTTTCTGCAACAAAAATACTAATTAATTTAGTATTTCCTAATACTTATTTCATTTTTTATGAATAATATTGATCATGCCGGGTCCAAACAAGTGCGGGGGTATTATACCCCAACTGCTTTGCTTTTGTCAGAAAACGTGCTTTAATGTCGGCGGGGATACTGGGTGTGCGGGAAAGTATCCACATGTAATCCAAGCTGTTACCTACTACCAATGCATGCCGGTAATGTTCATCGATATCTATAATGCTGTACCCTGCATAAAAGGGACCAAAGAAAGAAACTTTCAACCGTCCCTGATCCGTATGTTTTACAAATCTGGCTTTGCCGGTAACCTCTTTCCAGGCTTGCCTTTCCATATTAAAACCTTTGTTGACTACCTTTATGTTACCATGGTTATCCAGCGAATAGGTAGCGGAAACATTTGTAAGATTTCTTTCAAACCGGTAGTTCATTCTGGCTATTTCGAACCAGGTGCCGAGGTATTTCCGCACATCAAAGGGAGACACAGCCCTGGCGCCTTTAGGAATGGTTACTTTGCAATTGCTGTACAGGATAATACCCACAGCCGCTGCTGCCGCAATCGCAAACAATTTTTTGTTATTCATGTCGCTGATTTTAGTGATTACATGCAAGATGCAGTTCCACAAATACTCTGCCCCGAAAGCGCCCGGCATTTTCAGGCACTATCCCCTACTATAGTGTTGCCTTTACGCTACAAAAGGAGGTTAACGGGTTACATTGTTCAGCTTGTCTGATGCTTTTGTACTGCACCTGTAGAGATAATACAAAATGATTGTTGCGATTGTTTAAAGGCATTCACCGCTCTTCGGGCAATGCGTCTTTCAACGCAAAATATACTTCATCAAAAACAGCCAACATCATTTCACGGTCGGCATTACTGAAAGAATTGTCTTTTAATTTTCTGTAGAAAGTAGGCTTGCTCCAACTGCATTCTTCGCAGACCCTGTCTCTGAAATTGACCGAAACGGCAATTAATAATTTGTGAACGTTTAACAGGAAGTTTTTCGCGTTACTCATAGTTTTTTAAAGATTTATGGTTAAAAAAAAGAGAAACAATTTCACGCGATGGAAGCTATTGTCGATAGATGAAGCAAAGGTACGGCTTCTATTAGTTTTTCAATATTTTCATACAAAATAAAATAATTCCGGCGTTGGGCATATATAGCAATACAAATACTTTCAGCTATCCTGAAACGGGCAGCTATGCGTATACGATAACGCTGTAAGCTGATACAGGGCAATAATGGGATGAGCGTAGGAAAACAGCAAAGCAGCGGAAGAAATGAACATGATTTCTTTCGCCCTGATAGCTATCCTCAATGTTATACAACGAGGTGCTGCAATATATCTGCAATGGTGTTCATCTGATAAAAACGGGGCCCTTCTACATGATGATCAATACGTTCATGCAGCCAGGTAGTATGATATGGAATATGCACCGCATGGCCTCCAATAGCCAGTACTGGCAATACATCTGATTTCAGGGAATTACCGAGCATCAGAAATTCTTCCGGGCGGCAATCAAGACGGCGTAACAACCTTTCGTAGTCGCGTTCTTTTTTATCGCTCATGATCTCAATGTGATGAAAGTACCGCTCCAATCCTGATTTTTTCAGTTTGCGTTCCTGGTCTAGCAGATCGCCTTTAGTAGCTACAACCAAACGATACTTGCCGAACAATGTTTTCAGCACATCTTCTACCCCGTCGAGCAACTCTATGGGCTTATTCAGCATTTCCTGACCATATTGTATCACCTTATGGAATATTTCCGGGTTGGCGGTATTTTCGGATACCCGCAATACGGTTTCTAACATACTGAGTATATAGGCTTTAATGCCATAACCGTAAAGCTCCAGATTAGCCATTTCTGTTTTAAACAGTTCTTGCGAGATGGTATGCTGAGGCAGGTAATCTTCTAACAAACCACAAAAGCGGGTTTCTGTTTCCTGAAAATAAGGTTCATTTACCCAAAGTGTGTCATCTGCATCAAATGCTATGACGTTGATTTGACCGATCATTGTTATTTTTACATTTTTCCGGCGGTAAAATAATAGCCATTTTAAAATTTAACGGGACAAATGTCCCACCCTCAATCGTATGTTACGCACCAATCCCGGGTTCACTGCCTTCATGGAGCAGTACACTGCAGAAAAAGGCATTACCCTGAAAGTTTTTGCGCCCGGCGCACGGATGATCCGGCAGGGAGATACCATTAGCCAGGCATATATTATCCATGAAGGTATTGCTAAATGTTATATTTCGGAAGATAACGGTAAGGACTATATTTTCGAGTTCCTGGGCAAGGGAGAGGTTACCGGCGACCTGGAAGCAATCAGGAAAGATAAATGCTTATGCAATGTAGAAGCCATTACAGCAGTAACGGCCTATAGTATACCGCATCCGCTCTTCATGGAGCTGGTGCAGCATAACCCGGTATTCAATGCCTTATTACTGGAGGAGCTGGCCATCCGCATACAGCAAACTTGCCGGCGGGTATCTTACCAGCAGTTATACCCGGTAGAATATGCGTTGTTACGTTTGTTGGCCCTGGGAGCCGATCAACATATTTCGCTGCCCAAAAAAGACATGGCTGCCTACCTGGGCATTTCTTTAAGAAGTTTTAACCGCACGGTGAAAGAACTACGGGAAAAAGACATCCTGGATAAAGAAGAATTGAATATAGGATTAAACAGGAAGCAACTAATGGAAATATTACGGCGGTTTGAAGAATAGAAACAGCCGTCTTCCCGCCCGGAAAGACGGCTGCATCAATTATTTCAGCAAACGCCACTCACTCAACTGAAAATCTACACTGCCATTGTTGGCTGTTACATACAAGGCATAGTATTTATAAGCCGTAGTATTGGAAATAGTATACTGGGTAGTTTGGTTCCGGGAAGCAAAAGATTGATTGGTCCGGGTATCCAGTACTGTCCAGTTGTTACCATCGTTAGAGCCTTTCAGCTGCCAGCTTTTAGGATCGCGGTCTGCCGCATCGTTACCGGAAGTAAGGGTATACGATTTTACTACCTGACCGCTGGTAAACAGCAGCTGCATCCAGAAATTGGTAGGAAAGCCACCTACGAACAACTTACTGCCATATACATTGTCTGTCAGTTTTAAGGAGCCTTCTGTTGCAGAAGCGCCGCCACTGTTATCTTTGCTTACAGTAATAGTACCTGAATTGGTAATATCATTAGTAGGATAGGTAATAGCAGAGAAATCAGATTTGGCCTGTTTCAGTTGGGCAGTCCAGTCGTTGCCGCTTTCATCTTTGTTACCAAAAGCATTCAACGCCAACAGTTTCAGATCAGTGTTGGCAGCACCGCTCCAATAATGTACAAATTCACCGAAGTTCATACCACGGGTATATTCCGGATAAGTAGCAATCCCATTGTTATAGGTGCCTTTAGGAAAATACTGTGCCAGTAAAGAGAAGAATTTATTGAGCGTAGCAGCCCCTCCATAGTTATGATATACTGGATAGAACCAATCCCGGAACCAATAAGTATTAGCACGGGGAAAATTATCTGTTTGGGTGATCTTCATATTATACCAGCGGGTAACGTCGCTGCTACGGCCTAATGCCTGGTATACGTCGTACTGATAGATCTCCATCCATTTACTATCATGCCAGATGCCGAAAGCAGGAGAACTATGTACGCCTTTGGAAGCGCCTTCCACGATATGTCCTACTTCATGGGTAGTAAGATCAATATCATTGCCGGTACCACTAATCCAGGCATTAGGATCGGCGGAACCTACATCAATTACATTGTGATAGTCATGGCTGGCATCCATATAAGTAGATGGATGTCCGCCGGAATATTTTCCTGCATGCAATATCACATACAGGCGGGAATCTTCCCCAAAAGCGCTGTAGGTGCTTTTAGTATAGTTCCATACCTGTGCGAGGTAAGTAAAAGGCCAGGTAATGCTGCTGTTTACATCCTTGTCGAAGTACACGGCTACACTGGTATCATAAAATACGCGGTTCAGCAATTGGTTATGCTCAAACCAATGCTCCTGCCAGGTGGCGGGCGGGAGAGTTACCACCTGGAATTTTTGTCCCTTTGCGGAAATAGGTTGGAGATCACTGTCAGGATGACCTTTTTTCTCGCATCCTGAAAGTACGCTCAGCCCAATAATGGCTGCAGCAAACAATGCAACTTTCATACGTCTTTTTTTAATTTGATTATTAAAAAGGGAATCTGTGGGCTTTCATAATTAAAAATAAATACTGCGACAGAGCAGCGCTACAATCGACTTCTCAATTTATTTTGGTTGAATAACGGGGTAGAAATTAAATATAATCTTGATAAGTACTTGTCAACGGATCTTAAACAATTGTAAACAGATCTTAAAAACACTGCAGCAATAAGACGATGGATAGCGGAAATACTTATTTTAGAAGCGAAACTTCTTGCTGTATTAACATAAATAATTTTGTCAGTTCATAAAAATGCGCTTACTTTATTTCTCCCGGTAACCATCAATATAAAATATCTCAAAATAATCTATAAAAATGTGTCCATGAATAACCCTTCATGTCCTTGATTGTCTGTTGTCTTTTTATTCCGTTTACTCATATAACCAAAACACTCAACAGTTATGCAAAGCAACTACCAACGCTTTCTTGGTCCTGTATTCAAAAGAGCCCGGCTACTGACTAGCCGGCTTGAAGCTACCCGGCGACAGATCAACATTGGAGGAAAGGAAGGAGTCCATACCTTTCTAAGCGAAGCTGCATTAACAGAACAGCCAGTCTCCATCCCTCCGGAATTTAACGCAAAAGACTATTTTACTTTCCTGCTGTATATCGACGCAGAAATTGAGCATGGGTTGATGCTGCAATACCTCTATGCCGCCTATAGCCTTGGCGGGCCACAGATACCTGAAACAGGCGACTTCCGCACACGGGTAAGAACCTGGCAGGAAACGATTTTAGGTATTGCCAAAGAAGAAATGGGACACTTTATCTCTGTACAGAACATCCTGAAATTAATTGGCGCACCTTTGCACTTCGACCGGCAGGATTATCCCTGGGATACACCTTTCTATCCTTTCCCTTTTAAGCTGGAACCACTTACGCTCGATTCCCTTGCTAAATACGTATATGCAGAAGCGCCACAAGAGTGGATCGACAGTGATGACCGGTGGGCAAAAGAAATTAAGCAAAAAGTAGAAGGCTCGGTACCTAACCCCCATACGGTAGGCGCTTTATTCGATGTATTGAAACAATTGGTGCAGGATACAGACCGGATCGGCGACGAAGTGTTTCAGGCAAACACCTATCCCTTCCAGGGCAAATTCGATGAATGGGGCCGTGGCTATCAGGGTGGCGCTAGGGGCAACACCCTGCACGGCAGTCCTACCGGTACCCCAGATGTACTGGTGATGCCGCTGGCCAGCCGCGACGATGCACAAAATGCCTTAGAGTCCATTGCAGAGCAGGGAGAAGATACCACCCAGGGAACAGAAAACCCTTCCCACTTTACCCGCTTCCTCCTGATATACCAGGATATGACCGATATGATAAATACGGCCGGCTCAGCATGGGCGCCCGCACGCAACGTTGCTGTTAATCCATATATAAAAGAAGGAGATGAAGACGGCGACAGTGATCCTTCAGGAGGACAAGTAGCCGGGAATGATGAGCGTGACGCTATTACAGACCCAAGAACTATTAACTGGGCGCATCTGTTCAATCTCCGTTACCGGCTGCTGCTGAATTTCCTGAACCATAGTTTTGTATTAGAAGAAGGTTTGAATACCGCCGGCGCTACTACCCCAAGAGGATTGATCATTAATTCCACTTTTGGTGAGATGTATAACCTGCGCAGCATTGCCGGTGTACTGGTACAACTGCCACTGGGCGATGGCTCCCAAAAAACGGCAGGCGCTCCTTTTCTGATTCCTTACACCCTGCAACTGCCTGTAGGTGAGCATAACAGATGGCGCACGCATGCCGATGTAATAGAAGCCTCTACTGCATTGATCACGCAAATGTTGAATGATCCGCAGGAAACTAACCAACAATATCTTAAGGGCTTACGGGAAGCTGATGCCCAATTAACAGATATCATCAATGAAATGCTACAGGTAAAAGCTTGCTAACACCTACTCAAAACAATCATTATGGCAACAACAATAAAAGAAATCCGTATACTGCCTCCCTTTGCAATATCCAGGTTGGGCTCCGCCACTACGCCAGTGGAAGCCTACGATCTGGAAATCAATGACGATCAGCCCCTGGGCTTCCGTAACATTGTACCCAAACCTACTTTTACTATTACCAGTGATGGCATAACCGCCACTACTCCTTCCAAAATAACCTTTAAAGAGGCCGCCAGCACCTCGGATACAAATGGTAAAATCCGCCCGGTAGCTCCCTTCCTGGAAGTATTTGCCATTACTTCCGATGCTCCTGATCAACTGGTACCACTCACTACCACCTTGCTGCAAAGCGCTGGCTTTCAACTGTCAGACATCACTTGGCTGATCAAACTGGGCAACAATAAAATACAGCGCAGAACGGGCGACAACAACGACAGCATCCAGGCTACCGTTACTATCAGCGGAGCAGACTATGCTTCCAAGCCTGTAAATGGTACCTGCCCTAACTTTGTAGACAACCAAAAAAAGCCGCTGCCCCTGGGTTCAGTGCAATTTATTAAGCCCAATGCCGAATATCCGGAGATACGTCTCCGTTACACACCGGCAGGCGGGAAAGTGTATGGCGCCTCCCTCAACAGCAAGAAGGCACCTGACCAAGATCCCACACCAGATCCTAATATTACAACAGATGCCCAGCTACTCTATAAACCGGATGGCCCCTGGACCAAATATTTTGAAGGACCGGATTTCGACCCGACTTATACTATGCCGGGTCAAATTTTCGCCGGATACTCCGACGACGACGGCAACCAATACAGCTGGGGCTATCTCGATGATGAATGCGATGGTATTGTGCAGGTAAACCTTGGCGACCTTGTGGCGATGGCGCATATCTGTGCCGGCCCTCCAGCTTTTGCACCAGATGTATTGCCCATCCGCGCTATCTCCGACGAACTGGAACAAATTATCTTGGGCATAGAAAGAAATGACGATGTTCCCATTGCCGAAGTAGAAGAAATTGTACGCCGTGCTTTTGAGTCTATTACACTCATGAACACCTCCGTGATGAACGGCAACCCTATCAATGGCAGATGGAACGTTGCCAGCACCATGGCCCGGCAGGATACCAACGACTTTGGCCGCCTGTTTGAGCCGATTATGGCCAGCTCTATTGTAGACAACCTGGCACTGCGTAGCCTGCACGAAAGAGTGTTCAATGGCCTGAGCACCGGCATGGCAGCCTGGTTTGCGGATGCCCTGCGCCACCCGGATAAGATAGGTGATCTTTCCAATGAAGAAAGACGTAAAATGCCCGGCCTGATGCGTGGCGCCGATGGCCGCGCCCTTACCCTCACCCGGCGTATGATCAATACCGTGATCAAGGCAGCTGAAGCAGCCATTATCAACGATACCCTAAAAGCTGAGCAACAACCCACCTCGGTCCCGGCAAACGATCTGGTAGCCCAGGTCAACTACCGCGGAGATGGCAACCCTTATTCAGTATTGCCCAGAGCGGCCATCTCTAATTGCTTCCCTGGCCTGGAATCTGATTTCCGGAATATATGGCGCAATTTCTTCGTAGGCCTTGTCCTTAGCGAAAACGATAACTATGTGTTGGATGATAAGTCGGGCCATGGGCTCAAGGGGCACCGCCTTGTAGCCATCACAGTAGGCACTACCAACTCTTTTACGATGGTAATGGGAGAAGGCCCCGTATTCCCCGGCGGCGCTAGCGTTCCTCTCATTACGGCAGATAACCCGCAAGGCGCTGCATTCATGGAATGGTCTAATCTGCTGGCCCTGTTCAACTTAAAAAGCGGGCAAAGCGCTTCCCTGACATTTACCGCCGCACCAGCAAAATTACCGGTATTGGTAACGGCAGAGCAAATAAAGGATCATCCGGAAGACTTTGTCACCTATAATTTCATCGTAGAACAGATCTTCATCGGTAATTCAGCGCAGATCACGCAAAACTTGCTGTCACCCGGCGATCTTACCCAAGGCCTTTGCGCCCCCTGGCAGAACGATTACCGGGAATGTGCCTGCTATTATTGGGCTGCTACCCGTCCGGACTACGTAAACGTAGAACCTTGCGAAAATGGCCTCAGTAAAGGAGATATGTGGCTTGCCAAAAAACGTACCGGTAAATACATACCCGATAACCGCCTGGACACACGGCTGTTCTCTTACAATGACTTGTTCCAAAACTGGGAAGGCGAGCTTAACTTCATTGTTAATGGACGCGATGCACTCACCAGCGATGATCCTGAACCAGATTGCAAGTAGTATTTAGTGGCCAGCCACTAAATAACAGCTCACTACTACTTTTATCATCAGCCACCAGCGGCAAGCCGCTGGTGGCTAAAAGCCATTTCGATGTCCTCCACAGCTTCACCTGTTCATCAACACCCGCTGTCTGTAATAGCAGCCCAACTCACCTCGCAGATCACCCAACAATCCTTGCCTGGCTCCACGCAGGTACATATCATTCCTTCTACCGGCACAGACCAGTTATTAGTAAGTAACGGCAGCCGCTTGCACCGGATCTCCCCAGCTATCCGGCAACGGTTCGAAACGCTGATTGCCGCAAAAGATGAAGCAGCGATCACCCGTGAATTAACCGCCATGGGCCTAGATACAACGCCACTGATAGATGACACCCCTCTGCAAGATCCTGGGCTGTATGCCATCTCGCTGGCCATCGCACAGAAATGTAACATGGGCTGCACCTATTGCTATGCAGATCAGGGCGACTTTGGCGGACCCGCCAAAAATATGCATCTGGACACCGCTAAGCAATCGATCGATCTGCTGCTGAAAGAAGCCAAAGCCGGCAGCAAGGTACAGGTTACCTTCCTCGGCGGAGAGCCACTGATCAACCGGAAAGCCCTGCGGGAAGCCACCGCTTATGCAGCAACAACCGGCGCTCAAAAACAAGTGCAGGTGAACTTTTCTGTAACCACTAATGGTACTTTGCTAAAGCCGGAAGACGCCAGCTTCTTCGAAGAATACGGCTTTGCCGTAACCATCAGCCTGGACGGCATCGGCGCACAGCACGATCAGCAAAGGCCCATGAAAGATGGCACGGGCACCTATGCACGCATCATCGAAAAGATACAGCCTTTGCTGGCAGCGCAACGGCGGATGCAAGTATCCGCCAGGGTAACGGTAACGCCTGCACAGCATAACCTGGAAGAAACATTACTGGAATTTATCCGTATGGGTTTTCATAGCGTAGGGTTTTCCCCGTTATTACGTTCCTCCAATGGAAAAGATGAAATGACCCCAGACGACCTGGCCGTTATGCTGCAAGGCATGATTTCCTGCGGCCTGCTCTTTGAACAACATGTAATGCAGGGCAAACGTTTTCCTTTCCTGAATATGATCAACGCCCTGAAAGAAATAGCCAAAGGCACGCACCGCCCCTACCCTTGCGGCGCCGGCGCCGGCTACATGGGCGTTTCAGCAGACGGAGACTTGTTTGCCTGCCACCGTTTTGTGAACGAAGCTGCCGGTAGTATGGGCAATATCTATGAAGGCCCCAACGCAACATTACAAAACAACTGGCTACAAAACAGGCATGTACACCAACAAACACCCTGTAATAGCTGCTGGGCCAAGTATTTATGCGGTGGCGGATGCCATCACGAAGTACTGGAAAAAGGCCGCACTGCCTGCGACTACATACGTGGATGGCTACACTATACCATGCAGGCGCATGAACGTATCAGCCGCCTGGCGCCAGACTGGTACCGTTAATCTTTTATACTGCCATTATCTTATCACTGCATACATGCATAGTTACGACGTTGTTATTATCGGAGCCGGCCCGGCAGGCAGCTGCGCCGCATTACGCTTACTCTCACTGGGCTACCGTGTGGCACTGGTGGAAAGTGAACTTTTTCCGCGGCCGCAAATAGGAGAATCCCTTTCTCCAGGCATCCATAATATTTTCGACTACCTGGGCGCCGCGCAACTGCTGCAGGAAGACCACTGCCTGCAACAATTACCTGCCCAGGTGATCTGGGAATCTACCACTCCGCTGATACAAACAGCGAACATGCGCGGCAACAACGCCATGGTAAATCGTGGCTTACTCGACAAAGGCCTACTCGACCTGGCTATCACCAAAGGGCTCACCGTATTTCAACCGGCCCGGTATGAACGCAGCGATTGGGATGGCGATACCTGGCAAGTATATATCCGGCAGGCAGCCTGCCAACTCTCCATTTCAGCCTCCTTTCTGCTCGACGCCCGGGGACGGCGCGGACAGCATCATCAACAACGTCTGCTCACTGCGCCACCAATGGTAGGGATATGGGCGTATACCCATGCCCGTAATATGCCGGCTGCTACCTGTGTAGAAGCGACTGAAAATGGCTGGCTATGGGGCTCCCCAATGCATGATGGCCGCTATCGCATTATTGCTTTTACCAGCCCCCAGCACCTCAAAGCACAGCCACTTGCCCAAGTATACCACCAGATGCTGAAAAAAGCGCAGTTATTCCACCCGGCCGTACATCAAGGTCCACTCTCCTACTTGCAGAGTTGCAAAATACTGTCATACGCCCATCAACAACCCTGGCTGCACCGGCGGCTGCAATTAGGCGAAGCCGCTTTTGCTATCGACCCACTATCGTCTACCGGCGTAGAAAAAGCTATGCGCTTTTCCTTGCAGGCCGCGATTGCCGTCAACACCATTCTGAAAAACGGCAGCGAGCAAATGGCCCAACAATTCTATGAAGAGCGCATGACGGAATCAATTGTAAACCATACACAATGGACTTCCCAATATTACGCACAAGCATGGCCCGGCCCGGCCCATTCCTTCTGGCAGGAACGTTCACAGGTAGTACTACCACCCACCCTACCTGCTTTACCCTTTGCCCAACGGCTATACAAGGCATTACAACAAACGCCCCATCCGCGGCAACCACCTCCCGAAAAAAACATCCCTATCCAACAGGAGCTGGAAAGGCTCTGGCATGGACAGGTACAGGTATCTGCAGCACTCACTTATATACAAGTACCTTGCGTAGTAGATGATCTTCTTGAGATAAAAACAGCGATACTCCACCCTAACCTCCAAAGGGAAATTGCGTTCCTGGAAACTGCAGAAATATTCCCGTTGCTGCGTATGGCCCACCAGGCACAAACCTTTGGCGGTTTACTACAACAATGGAGTAAAGTAATCCCTCTTGCCACCGCCGCTAAAATAGGAGTATTCCTGTGGAACAAACAGATACTTTGTGAACAATAGCAAAAGCGGTTTACCTTATTTTACCTGAATAAAAGCGGGTGTATCAAAAGTCTGATACACCCGCTTTCATGATCTGCAGTTTATCCATTCATCAATCTTTCTTCCTGATCAGTTGCACATCTTTACCCACCATTCCGTACAAATCATTAAACAATAATTTGAAAGTGCCAAGCGACTGCCCACGGAAGGTGATCTCGGGACCAAAAGCATAGAGCATACCTGCTCCTACTGGTGCAGAAAAAGCGGCCACACCATCTTTCAGGTAAGCCTGCCCCCAGGCCCAACCGCTATGCAATGGCTTGTCGGTAGTAAACCAGGCAATAGGTTTTACCCCCTTTACAATAGCGTCTGCATCCAGTTTAAATACAGGACTATTATCAAAGTTAACATCCACTAATGACGGAAGCCCCCAGGCAGCCGGGTGGGTACTATCGAAGGTAGCCTGCAGGATGCTGCCGGGCACAAAGTATTTGGTGCCGGGCAACGGTTTTTCTTTGCCAGCCTTGTCTGTTTCCACCAGCGCGTTATGCACAGGTAACCCCAGGTGATAAGCCAGATTGGTACTCGAACCAATGGTGATCACAGTGCCACCTTCCTCCAGGAACTGTTTAATTGCCGGAATGGATTTTTCTTTAGTGATCTTGCCCAGGTAATGCCGGTAATTAGCCGGGATTTCTTCCGGTTGTGGGTCTTTGAACATATATCCATTACGGTTATTATCTCCTCCAACAGCCGGTATGGCACGGGTAGCGAATATAATTGCATCATACTTTTTACGGAGATGACCAGTATCTATATCCTGCGGATAAATGACTTCAAAAGGGAAATGGTATTGCTCCATGATCCAGCGCATCCAGCCGGAAGGCATAGATCCTCCGTAAGTATCCCAAAGGGCTATACGCATAGGCATTACACTCACTGTAGCTAATGGGCGTTTATGGATGCCCGTAGCTTTTAACCCCAATGTGACAGCCGATTGTTCCAAAATTTGTTTCGCTTTAGCGCTTGCCGGCACATAGAAAGCACCCACTATTGCCTGCTCATTACCGGGAACAGGTTGCGACAAACGGTATACTTTTACGCCCGCTTTCATCAGGTCGTTCACAGCAATGAACGCGTTATTTTCACGGGGGCTCAGTAAATAGCCGGCATTGCCAGCCGTAACAGTTGCTTTAGGCGGCAGCTGCAACTCGCCATAGGGCAATTTTTCAAAAGGCCCGTCAAAACCGTCGAGCACACGATCAAACTGGATACCCATCTGAAAGGCTAATGTCCAGCCGGCCGCATCATAAGGGCGAACAGGCGGGCCGCCCGGATATTGGAAATCGTTGGGATGATCTTGCGGCTCAAACATATCCAATACATGCGGACGGAAAGCTTGATTTGTTTTCACGATATAAGAACTTGCCGGATACTGTTTGCCCCCTACAGAAAAAGCCGCAGTCGCCTGTTGAACTTGTATGCCTGCTTTAATTAAGGCATTGATAAATTTCACGGCAGTAGCAAAATCCGGTTGATCCGCCGATAGCACGTAGCCACGGGGATCACGCGTATCCGGGTTTTTATATACTGCCTCATAATATTTCATGGGGATATTGTTGCCCCGTGTCATCCAACCATAAGGATCACCATCATCTTTCTTGTCTTCACTATCGGCATTGCCTTGGTCTTTTTTGTAAGCAGCGGTAATGGCTTCCGCCCCCTTAGGTGATAATGTCCAGGAATCCTGGTTTCCTCTTTCTATCGCGTTCCTGCCCATCTTATAAATATTGAACAATACCTCATCCCTTTGACGGGCTGCATAATCAAGCACGGCGTAATTCAACGATACGGAATAGTCGATCGAAGTCCGGAAATGCCACTCGTTCTGAGGCTTCACCGGGTTGGGTGTAGCTCCATTAGGAATAAGACGCTGCGGCACCACCGGTATTTTTTCCGGCGTAGGATTACCAATAATTTCAGTTAGGATTCCAATCATATTATGGAACTGGGTAGTGGTACGTAAGCCGCCATTATACCAGGTAGAAAAACTGGAACCATTCAAACGGGTGTATCCTGGTTTATCTTCTGCATTCAAGCGGTTGTACATCGCAGCACCCAGGGCGTCAATACCAGTAATCATCAGCGGATCAAAGAAAAAATTAAAAGGATCCCTGTAGGGAGGACCTGCCAGCACTGAACCTTCAGGCCCTCTCTGATGATGGTTGTACATGATCTGTGGCATCCATTCAAGGAATAGTTGCTTGCCCATGTTCATACTCTCCTTCATATTCATGATATAGAAGTCGCGGTTATTATCATGGCCTATGTATTTCTGGTATAATACGGGTAATTTGTCTATCGACCTTTTCAAAGGATCAGTTTCCCTCATGTACCAGTTAGCCACCAGTTCTTGTCCATCAGGATTAGCATGCGTCATCAGAATAATTACGTTATTGAGTATACGTAATGTTTCCGGATCTTTTCTGCTCACCAATTGCCAGGCGGTTTCAATCAACTGGTGGGAACCTACTACTTCCGAAGCATGCAAACCGCCATCGATCCATACGATGGCTTTTCCTTCCGCAGCCAGGGATTTGGCCTGATCGATAGTCAAACTTTCCGCTCTGGCCAACTGTTGGGAAATCTTTTTATATTTTTCCAATTGATGGATATTTTCCGGAGAAGAGACGATCAGCATATACTGGTTCCGCCCTTCTTCCGTAAGGCCAATATCTACCAGCTTCACCCGGTCTGAAGCCGCTAACTTTTTGAAGTAGGCAGCTGTTTGAGTATAGTTGGCTAACTGGTAATCATCTCCTATGTTAAACCCAAAATGTTCTTTAGGTGCAGGAATAGTTTGTGCCAATGCAGTAGTGGTGCAAAACCAGCCTATCGCTGTGATAGTGATCAATAGCTTTCTTTTCATACAGTATTTTGGTTGAATTATTTACCGCTGATATATCTTATAATGATTGATACAATTGATTAAACAGTAATTTGAAAGTACTGTGTGACTGCCCTCTGAAAGTGATTTCCGGGCCGAAAGCATATAGCCGGCCTTTACCCACGGGCGCTACAAAAGCGGCGATGCTTCCTTTAAGATATTGTTGTCCCCAGGCCCAACCACTGTGCAGGGGCTTCTCATCAGAAAACCACAATATTTTTTTAATGCCGGCTGCATCTGCTCCATTTCCCAATTTAAATACCGGGCTGCGCTCAAAATAAACATCGTTCCTCGCAGGCATTCCAAAAGTAGCGGCCAACGTGGTATCGATATCCGCCAGGAGCAAACTGCCAGGAATATAATACTTGTTACCACTAAGCGGCTTATTCTTTTCCATCAACGCATTTTGTACGGGTAACTGCAGATGATAGGCCAGGTTGGTGCTAGTGCCGATAGTAACAATCTGACCTCCCGCTGCCAGAAAAGCTTTCAGCTGAGGAATGGAAGTATCTGCGGTGATCTTACCCAACCAGGAACGGTAGGCCATGGGTAACTCTTCAGGCTTAGGAGGCCTGCTGTCACCACGGGCTAATTTAGGTTTACCGGTATCCGGGATAGCGCCGGTAGCGAAGATGATCATATCATATTTACTGCGCAGCTTTCCGGAATCGATAGCCTGTGTATAAATAAATTCATAGGGAAAATGGTATTGTTCCATCAACCAACTGATCCACCCTGCAGGAATAGACCCGCCATAGTTGTTCCAGATAGCGATACGCATAGGCTGTAACGCGATTAGTCCGGCAGGACGCCGGTCACTCATGCTAACGGGTACACCCAATTCAGCTGCATCCTTATCTAATATACTTTTTGCCTTAGTAGAAGCAGGTATATAGAAGGCGCCGGCACCTTTCACGCCTACGGGTAAACGAAATACCTTTACACCAGCTTTCAGCAGATCGTTCACGGCAATGAAGGCATTGTTAATGCGGGCATCTATCAGATATCCCGATTTCGCTGCTGCCACCTTATAGGGAGGGGGCGACTGTAACTGGCCATAGGGGAGCTTTTCAAAAGGCCCGTCGAAATCGTTCAACAAGCGAACGAATTGTACGCCCATCTGGAAAGCCAATGTCCAACCGGCTGCATCGTAAGGACGGATAGGAGGACCACCTTCATACTGGAAATCGTTCGGATGATCTTGCGGCTCAAACATGTCCATTACATGCGGACGGAACGCCTGTGCTGTTTTCACGATATAAGAACCCACGGGATATTGCTTTCCTCCAATACTAAATGCAGCAGTAGCCCGCTGCACCTGTATTCCCGCGTAGATCAGGGCATTAATAAACTTCACTGCCGTAGGAAAATCAGGTTGATCTGCTGGCAAAATATACCCACGGGCATCACGCAGCTGGGGGGCATTCAGTACGGCAGCATAATATTTAGCCGGGATCGTGTCTTCCCTGCCAAAAGAAAACTCGCCACCGCCTTCTGCTGTTTTAGTACTATCTGTTTTTTTATTATGCTGATATACTGTTTTAATGGAATCGATATAACGGGGATAGAAAGTCCAGTTATCCCTGCTGCCACGGGTAATAGCGTTGCTGCCCATCCGGTAAATATTATACAACAGGTCGCTACGGTACCTGGCAGCATAATCAAGTACCGCATAATTGAGTGATACCGAATAATCGATGGATTGCCGGAAGTACCACCACTGGGGCGTTACCGGGTTAGGCGTGGCCCCGTTTGGAATAAGCCGTTCTGGTACCAAAGGCACCAATTCAGGCGTAGGCCCTCCGATAATTTCAGTTAACAAGCCTACCATATTATGAAAATAAGGCGCCGTGCGTAAGCCACCGTTCCACCAGGTAGAGAACTGGGAACCGGCACGTTGGGTGAAGCCAGGCTTTCCTTCTACGTTGAGGCGGTTATTCATGGCCGCGCCCACCGCGTCTATACTAGTCACGATCAGCGGGTCAAACACGTAGTTGAAGGGATCGCGGTAGGGAGGCCCTGCCAGTACAGCACCTGCGGGACCGCGCTGGTGGTGGTTGTACATAATCTGCGGTATCCATTCCACAAACAATTGCCGGCTGATGTTCTGACTTTCCTTCATATTCATCATATAAAAGTCCCGGTTATTATCGTGCCCTACATATTTTTCGTATAGCCGTGGTATATTCATCGCCCGTTTCAGGGTATCCGGCTCGCGCATATACCAGTCAGACACCAGTTCCTGCCCGTCGGGGTTGGCATGCGCCAACAGGATAATATCATTGTCTAGTATGCGCATAGTTTCCGGGTCATTACGACTTACCAGCTGCCACATCGTTTCTATCAGCTGATGGGCGCCCACTACCTCAGTTGCATGCAGGCCTCCATCAATCCATACCACCGATTTCCCTTCAGCAGCCAAGCTACGGGCTTGCTGATCCGTTAGCCCTTCTGCATGCGCCAGTTGCTGAGCGATAGTTCTATAGCGGTCTAGTTGTTTGATATTCTCCGGAGAGGAAACGATGAGCATATACTGATGCCTGCCTTCTTCTGTGAGGCCAATGTCTACTAACTTTGCACGCGGGGAAGCGGCGAGTTGCTGAAAATAAGCGGCTGTTTGTGTATAGTTGGCCAGTTTATAATCATCCCCCATATTAAAGCCAAAATGGGCTTTAGGAGAAGGGATATCCTGTGCCTGGGCTGCCATGCCCATTTGCAGGGCAACGGCAGCTGCCGTCAGGTATGGTATGATTCGCTTCATGTATGTATATTAGTTTTACTGTTTCTTAAACCGCACGCCTACACGACAATCGCCAGGTTCTCCCCTGGCTTCATCGCAGATGTTATTGAAAAAAGTCACTACCCTGCGCCCGTCTCCCAGGTTCAGGATAAACTTAAACAGGAAATAATCGTTCACCGCCACCTCGGATAAGTTGACGTGGTTCATGTTAGCTAAATCCGCTGCTGTAAAGGAATAGGCTTTTGGAAAAGTAGCAACTGTTTCATACAAATGATCATTAACGCCTACAATACTGGGCAACGGGAACTGTGCAATATTGGGATATTGATTTCCCGGAGCAGAGATCACTAACGGATATGCGGGTACGCTGACTTCCGCTTTGTTGTAGCTGGCATATACTTCAATGGACTTTACCGTTTCTTTCCCAAAGCCTTCCCAATTGAGGGTAAAGGCAAATTCCTGCGCCGCCACATCCGGATCTTTCAGATTAAAGAATGCTACCTTGCCCGCCTGCCTGGTAGGCAGGGCGGTTTTGGTGGTATCTATCGTTATGATCGGTACAGCCGTATAGGTATAATGTTCCCATTCATACTTTACCTTTTTACAGGATAACGCTATCGTTGAAATAAGCAGTATGGCAATTATTAAGTGCTTCATAAATATAATTTTAGTCCTGCAATTTTTATACTTATTTATCCCAGAACACCGGAGTAGTTTGCTGGGCAACCTGTATCCGACTGGCGTTATCTCCCAAACTGGTATTGGCAGTGAGCTCTGTTTCAGAATAATAAAGCCGGAGAGGGAAAGTGTTCAAGGGCGACAAAGGCGCCCGCAGCACAGGCAGCCCGGTTCTCCGGTAATCGGTATAAGCCTCCATGCCGTTGCCGTATTGGGCAATGTATTTCTGCGTCATTACCAGCTCCAGTTTACCGGCATCATTGGCCACATCAAATTTTACCAGCTGTTTATCGGCAAAATCATTGATCAGGGAAACCGGCAGGGAAACGCCCCCATTGGCGGCGGCATAAGCGCTTACGCTATTGAGGTGGGCAACAATGCCGTCGCGGAATGCCGCCCGGGCATCATCACCGGTATTCAATGTAAGCGCTGCCTCTGCACGAGCAAATTTTATCATCGCATTTGTGATAAAAGGCATGATACCAGCACCGGTGCCGTCTGTGGGACCTACTACTTTAAGGACACCGGTAGCGCCGTTATTGGTTAGAAATTGGTTAGCTGCAGGCAGGTTATTGATTGGTGCATTGTCGTACAGCCCTCCTGCCGGATAAATGCCAAAGGTGGAACGCCGGTTCAAATCGGCCGGGGCTGCAGTGCCATCACCAGGATTCCGGCCATAATAGCCATTGCTGTTGGAAGAGTTGTTTAATCCTGCAGTGGCATTCTGCCGGAAAATATAATACCGCAGCCGTGGATCATCATTGTTAAATAATAGATCGATGAGCGACTGGCTCATATAAAACGTTTTGCTGCCCTGGTACTCTGCACGGTGCCAGGGATGACGGTTATTGGGATTCTGTCCCGGACCGAAACGGAAAGTGAAGTCGTTGGCATTAGCATTACTATTGCCGCCGATCAATCCTACCGGATCCTGTAACAAAGCTTTGATCGCTGTTGCAGAACGGGCCGGATCTACCAACCGGAGTTGGTTATATAGTTTTAACTTCAGCGAATTGGCCATCATTAGCCAGGCACTCTTGCTTCCGCTGTAGATCAGGTCGGAAGATGCCGGCACTAACGTGGCGGCAGTCACTTTACCTGCATTCGCAATGCCAACATCAATCAGTTTTAGCAAGTCTTCATAAATATCACCGCCTTTATCGAAGGCCGGGCTCACATTTTCCTGCCCTTGCTGGGTTTGATAATAGGGAATATCTCCCCACATATCTACCATAATGCTAACCAGGTAGGCCTTTTCCAGTTGGGCAACAGCCACATAACCCCATTGCTCCTGGGCCTTGCCGGCGCTAATCACTGCTTCCAGGTCGTTGAGCGTTTGAGTATAAAATCCATCCCATGAATCGTTAAAACTGGTGCCTTGTTGCTGCAAGCGGCTAAGGCCGGATGAAAATACCGTGTATTGCATAAAGGTAGCCGTACCACTGTTGAGCTGGTACATATTAGCTGCCATCGATATCTCTGTAGAAGGCAGCAACAACGATAACTGGGCCGTGGTAGGGTTATTCGGATCTGTATTGATATCTACAAACTTCTTGCAACCGGTAACTGACAGCAATACTATTAACCCTAATGTATATACGAAATATTTAAATACCATGATACTATCAGGTTTAAGGTCAGAAAGAACATTTCAGGTTTAGGCCAAACCGCCGGGTTGTAGGCACTGCCAGGTTGTCGTAGCCCTGGGAATTACCTACTCCCAGGGAGCTCACTTCCGGATCAAAATGCGTGTATTGGGGGAAGTTGGGAGCTTTGTACCATAAATTACGGCCGCTCAGGGAAAGGAAGGCCGACCCAAAGGGCGACTTCCCTAAGAAGCTTTTAGGTATTTCGTAGCCCAGGGAAATTTCGCGGAGGCGGAATACCGTTGCATCAAACACCGCTCCTTCATTGATACCACCATTACCGGGCCCCATGCTGCCGCTGAAAAAATGGTCTTCCCAAGACAAGGCAACATTATTAGGGATCTTATTACCTTTATCATCGTGCAGGGCTGTTTGTGTATTGATATCACCCAACACGCCGGGAGATACAATCATGAACTCCCGGTTTTCCATATCGCGCGTAACGCCCCTGGAAAGCATTTCTGCTACTGTACGGGAATATAGCTGCCCACCTTGCTTCCAATCGAACAACACACTAAGCGAGAAATTTTTATACTGAAAAGTGTTAGTGATGCCCATCATAAAATCCGGGTTGGGATTGCCAATTGCTCTCAGTGCGCCGGAAATCAATGGTTTGCCGGTATTAGGATCAATGAGCACCTCTCCGTCTTCGTCGCGGGCATAGGCGGTACCTTGTATAAGACCATAAGGCTGGCCTACAATATGCACACTGCTGGTACCATTAGCGCCTCCATAACTGAAACGCTCGTATCCACCCAGATTTACAATCATGTTCCGGTTGCGCGTAAAGTTAGCGGAGATGTCCCAGTTAAAGCCATTAGTGATTTGTATCGGCGTCAGGTTCAAGCCTATTTCCACGCCTTTATTTGTGGCTTCTCCCAGGTTCAGGATTTGCGAAGTATAACCGGAAGAAGGGGCCGCCGTTACCTGGAAAATCTGCGAAGTACTCTTCTTATTGTACCAGGTAAAGTCAACGCCTATACGATTATGAAAAAACTGCAAGGCTGTACCTAACTCCAGTTCTGTGATGAATTCTGGCTTCAGGCTGGCGTTGGTAAGCAGGTCTGCCTGCGTTACCACATTGTATACGATGCCTCCTGGTGGAGTAAAAGGTAGTCCTACATTGGCCGGCGAGCCAGTAGCCCCCAACACCGGGTTTATCTGGTAGAAGTTTTGGGTCTGATAGGGAGAAGCTTCGTTACCTACCCGGGTATATCCTGCCCTAACCTTACCCAAGTTCAGGACATTCCCAGATAACTTTAGCGCTTCTGTAAATACGAAAGAACCATTGATCCCGCCATAAAAGTAACTGCGGTTGTTGGCAGGCAAAGTAGAAGATACATCATTGCGCCCTACGAGGTTCAAGGAAGCAAAGTTTCTATAATCGAATGTAACATCAGTAAAAAAAGCATAATAGCGCTGCTTCAGGATATTACGGTTATTAGTGAGCTGTATGGGAGTTACAGAGCTGGTATTGTTCATGTCTGCCAGGTCTGCCACGATGATATTGTCGCCATAAAAAGCTTTACGGTCTGTTAAGCGCTGATTTACGTTATTACCCAGAATAACGCGGAGGGAAACATCCGGCAACAGCCGCCTTGTGGCGGTCAGCAACAGGGTATTATCCAGCTCCTGCCGGTAAATATTATCAGCAGTGATACTGCCATTGGGGTAAGACGAACTGCCTTTGCCCCTCACGTTAAGACGCCGGTCGGTATAGGCATTAAAACCAATGGTGTTCTGTACATTGAGCCATGGCAGAGGATCAAAACCCAATACCAGGTTACCATAATACCGGTCTACCGCACTGGTGGAAGGACTGTGCTTTACGGACCAATAAGGATTATCAACTCCCGTATAATCATATACGTTACTACCATCTATAGGATTCTCATAAGGATAATGGGTCAGGTCATAGCTGGTAGGTACATACATCAGCGTCGACATAATCGATCCTGTTGTTCCCCCAACGGGTGGCGTTTTCTGCCGGGTAATCACATAATTGATAGATCCGCTGGCGTAAAATTTATTATCCAGTTTAATGTTGCCACCTACGTTTACGGAAGTACGGTCTATTTCATTACCAGGTACTACGCCTTTATTTTGGGTATTGGAGAAACCGGCGTTAAAATTACCTTTCTCACTGCCGGAAGAGATAGTGATCGCATTTTCGTATACGCTTCCCTGGCGGAAGAAGTTCTTTGCATTCTCTTTTGCGTACGACTTGTAGGGTACCAGTATAGGCGTTACTCCATCGGCCTCATAGAACTGCGGGAACACCGCGGAACTGAATTGCCTGGTGAGCTGGTGGGGAATAGTACTGCGGGAAGGCAGCATGCTTTTCACCCCTTCGAATGGTTGCCCCCAAGAGGCGTATACCCCTTGCCGGTAGTCGTTATTGGTACCCTGGCCGTATTTGGTTTGATATTCCGGCAAACCAGATACTTCCTCTATGGAATAACCGGTATTATAGGTAATTTCGGTGCCTTTGCGGCTTTTCTTTTTACCTGCTTTAGTAGTAATGATAATAGCACCATTGGCCGCCCGGGAGCCATATAAAGCAGCGGCAGCGGCGCCCTTCAGTACAGTCATGGTTTGTATGTTGTTAGGATCCAGGTCAAAAGCACGGTTGGTAACACCCACGCTCCCTACTGTAGCCGCACCCACATTAGCAAAGCTGGAATTATCAAAAGGCACACCATCTACCACAAATAAGGGTTGATTATTGCCATTAAGCGAGGAATTACCACGGATGGTAATGTTGGTACCACCTCCGGCCACACCGCCCGCCGATTGTATATTTACGCCAGCTACCTTGCCAGTAAGGGCCCTTACCGGGTCTGGCTCCGACTTCTGGGCTAACTTATCTGAGTTAACGCTACTCACAGCATAACCCAGGCTGTTCTTTTGCCGGGCTATTCCAGCTGCTGTTACCACTATATCCTGCAATTGTTTCACCGCAGCTTTTAACCGGATAATACCAGCATCAGCCGCTTTCACCTCCACTACACTATAACCAACAGCAGTAACCACCAGGATAGCCCCTTCTTTTACGCTTAAAGTGAAAGCGCCATCCGGCCCAGAAGTAATGCCATTAGCCGTACCTTTTTCTACAATGGTAGCACCGGGAAAAGGCTCATTGGTTTCATTCAATACCTTACCTTTTACCACTATATCGCCGGGTGGTGTAGTGGTAGCTTCAGCAACAGTTACCGGATTTTCTTTGAGGATGATATAACCATCGTTCACCACGAAGCCTATATCCAGGCGGCCTAACACCCTGTCCAACACTTTACCCAACGCTTCCTGATTAGCGCTGGCGGTTACTTTGCGATTAAGCGCAATACGGCTGGAACTGTATACGAACTTCACTTCCGTTTCGCTGTGCAATTTGTTCAGCAAGCCTTTCAGGCTCATATCTTCTGCCTGCAGCGACACTTTCTTATCAAGAATGCCTTGCGAGTAGCCGTTGCCGATATATGCTATACTGAACAATAATACGCCCGATGTAGCCTTCCTGCATTTGGAGAGGAAAGCACTTGTTTTTAAATTTATGAGCATAGACCTTGTACTTTGTTAGGTGGCTGATAAAATTTGACAAAGAAATCCCCTATCCGCGCTGTTACGCGGTCAGATAAAATAGGGTCACCATGACATGAGCTGGTGGGGCTGTTACCCTACCCCCGCTTTTTAAGAGGCCTGGTGTTGATAGTTGGTCATGCTCATTTGTGTGCTACGTGTTGCGATAGTGGTTGATAATAGGTTCATTTTTCACTTTTTTTGTGTGAGTAAAATAGTTTTTCCTTTGATCTCAAAATCCAGGTTGAGGACCTGGCAGATCATTTCCATCGTATATTGTAAAGACTGGCCGGTAAGATCCGCAGTAATCAGGTTATTATTAATCTCTGTATCCTGCAATTGAATATCTACATCAAATTTTTTTTCTATTCTCCCTATCACGGTTTGCATAGCAGCATCGTTAAAGCTCATGTTATATTCCGTGTCCTTCATGATTTCACTCATGCTGGTATCCTCCCTTTTTTGTGGGGTGAGTGCAGCGGTACCGGGCGTATATACTGCCTGCTGATCCGGATAAAGAATAAGGCGCGGCCGCTGCGGCGTACTAAGTGCAATTTTTCCGGTAAGCACTACTACCTGTGTTTCCGTGTTGGTATGCCTGATATTGAAACTGGTTCCCAATACGGTGGTAGTAAGATGGCCACATTTTACCAGGAAAGGGCGCGCCTCTTCTTGGGCTATTTCAAACAGGGCCTCTCCCTCCAGGATTACCTCCCTGCTCCCCACTCCAAAAGCGGCGGGATAGATAAGGGTACTGTTGCCTTTTAACCATACAATAGAGCCATCTGAAAGAATTTGTTTTTTCGTTTTACCGGCAGGGGTATGCCACGATACCAACCGGTGGGGCGCTGCCAGGTCCAGCAGAAAGTTGCGTTCCAATACGCCGGCTACCACCAGGCAGGCTATGCAGGCTGCTGCTTTCCAGTTACGCAGCATTGATTTTACCAGGGCGCTTCGCCTGCTTTCACGGATACGGGCCTGCAACCGTTGGTAGCCTTCCTTTCTGGCTATCTCCTTTTCTTCTTCCGGCAGTGCCTCGAATACGCCATCTGTACCCGCAACATCTAACCACTGTTCCAGTTTTGCGGTATTCGCTGTATCCAACGTGCCACTCAAATATTGATCAATTAGTTTTTTTAGTTCCTGGTTGTTCATCCCTTTGGCAGACTTACTATTTAATCCGGAATAAATAACATCTTCTAAAAGGTAGTATATTAAGTGCGCTGAAACACCTACGTCTTTTTATATTTTTTTTTAAAGATGGAAAAGCTGGTGTTCACTACATTATTTCAGATGCCCATATCTGTGGTAAAATCAACGCAATACACCAATAATGATGCAGTACCATTCTGAGTTGCCGTAATGCTTTGGTAAGGTGGTTTTCTACTGTTTTGTGGGAGATATTGAGGATCTTGGCAATATCAGTCACAGAAAGGTGTTCATGGCGGCTCATGCGAAATACCTGGCGGCATTTTTCCGGGAGGCGGGCCATCTCTTTCTCCATCGCATTTTTAAGATCTGTGGCAGCAATATTTTCTTCGTTGGAATTATCCGCCTGCTCCTCCGGATGATGGGCAATGTGGCTGATATAAGCCTTACGGATACGGTCTGATTTGATATAATTAAACAGTTGGTACTTTACCGCTGCAAATAAATAAGCTGAGAGGGAGTGGGTTAACTGCAAAGTGGCCCTTTTAGCCCAGAGGGAAAAAAATACTTCCTGTATAATTTCCTCTGCTATTTCTTTGCTTTGGCATCTGTTGTAAACGTATCCGTAAAGACGGGGCCAATAAGTATGATAAATTACCTCATAAGCACTCATATCACCTTCCTTCAACAAGGCAAACAGGCGCGCGTCATCCAATAAATTATATTTTTTTACAATATTCAATATTTTTCTTCATTCAGCTGTTATAATCATAAACTAACAAAAAATAAATCATATTTCATAGTAAATAAATTCAAAATAACAGGAGTAAGCGACCAAAAATCACACAATTAGGTTTATAGTTATATTTGCTGCGATAATCATGCAATGAAAGAACACATTACACACCTGATTGAAACATATGCACCGCTTTCGGAAAACAGGAAAATGTTGCACCCGGCTTTACTGGAGCTAGCCTATGAAGAAGGATGGTTTAAGCTTTTTGTTCCAGTAGCCTATGGAGGTCCGGGCAAATTGCTACCGGAGATATTACGGCTGGAAGAATCACTAGCGGCTTTGGATGGCAGCCTGGCCTGGACAGTAACGCTCTGCAGCGGCGCCGGATGGTTTGCCGGGTTTCTGGACCCAACACTGGCCCAAACCCTTTTTTCCGACAGGAAAGTTTGCTTTGCCGGTAGCGGCGAAGTAGGCGGCATAGCCGTAAAACACTCAAACGGCTATACGATCAGCGGAACCTGGCGATATGCCAGTGGCGCTATGCATGCCACCGTATTCACTGCTAACTGCCAACTGCAACATCCCAACGGCACCAGTATACTAGACAGCAACGGAGCTCCGCAAGTGCTTTCTTTTATCTTAAAAAAAGAAGAAGTAACTATTATACCGGGCTGGTCGTACTTCGGGCTGATTGCTACCGGCAGCCATGCTTTTGAAGCCAAAGCAGTACAAGTACCACTGAACAGGGAATTTAAGATCAATGAACATATACAGGTAAACAGTCCTGGCTTTAATTACCCATTTCTCCAACTGGCAGAAACCACACTGGCCGTGAACAGTGCCGGCATGGCCGCACATTTCATCCGCCTGGCGGCAATAGCGTTCCGCGAACGCACTGGCAGAAAAAGCTATACCTCCCGGCAAGTAGACTTCTTTGATCATACCCTCGCCGAAAATGAACATGCCTTGCAAACCAGGCGAACCATTTTCTACGAGACCTTTGATCAATCCTGGCAAACTTTACTTAACAGCGGACATATCCCGGAAGAACAACTTACCGCAGTGAGTGATGCAAGCAGAAAACTGGCCCACACTTCCCGTAAAGCCGCCGATGCTTTATTTCCCTATTGCGGCCTGGAAGCAGCCCGGTCGGAAACAACCATCAACCGGGTATGGAGAGATCTTCACACTGCCAGCCAGCACTCACTGCTTACGTTTGAGGTTAATGCGTCTCCTCCAGCACCAGACCCGATGCACGTTTCCTGATCACTTCCTCGTCGATGACATTTTTTTCAAAGACCTGCCCACTTACTGCTTACCACCTATCTTTCCCCTTCATCATGTCGCGTAAAACCGATCATATTACGCGGCTCCTGCGGTGGACTTAGTAATTCCTTTAGGTATTCAAAGATCAGTTGTATATCTGCATCCTGGCCACTGGACTTCTTTTCCAGTTGTTCCAGTTTCAATAAAATATCTTTATGTGCAGACAGCATTTCCCGCATCTTCACAAAGATTTCAATAATACGGATGCTTACCTGTATGGCCCTTTCACTACGCAATACATTTGCCAGTATTAACACGCCATGTTCTGTAAAAACATAGGTAAAATAGCCACCAAGGTGCTTTTTGGATGGTATCGCATTTTGCGATACCATGCCTTCCACCTCATCCTCTAACAACTGGAACATAAAGTTTTCAGGGAACCTGTCCATACAGCTTCTTGTAAGCCATCCAATACATTCTATTCATATGCCTCTGTAGAACTTACCTATTTATGCCATGCCAGATACTGTACCTTTCATTACTCCTTCCGGTAAAAATTATTTTCTCACTTGATGCAGGTAATCCATTAATTCATACACTTGGAAGCTCTCTAACGTCATATTCCTGGGCCCAGTTCTTCGTTTGGCATGTATTATGAGCTTACCTTCTCTTAACGGTAAATCAGATCCTCTACTTCCTCCACACGCAAGCCCTGATATACCAGCAGACTTAATATCACCCTGTTGTGTCTTCTGGATAAATATTCATTTCCTGCGGTGGTAGCAGCTTTCCGGATTCAGCAGCAGTGCTGCATGGTGACGCTTTATGGGCTTACACGCAAGAAGAAAGGGTTGTCACAAGCGGATCTGGGGTGCATGATTGGAACTCCCGACGATATGATCATTTACCCTTAACTTCATTGATATGACACTAAAGAGATTTTAAAGTAAAGAAGGCATATAATTTATAAAACGGAAAATCCACAGACAATGCCTGCGGATTTCCGCTTCTAAAGGGGGAGCCTACAACTATCTAAAAAAGCACATATTCGTTAAACAGAAGTCCTACAAAAATACCTGTAGGACTTCTGTTTAACTATATAGCTAAATCAGTGTCTCATTTTAAGTGGCAACCAGATAATTGATAAGGATAATATGACATTCAGGTCTTAATCATACGAGTACTTAAACGATAACACCCCTGCCGGTGAACCACGGCAGGGGTGTTAGTATCCATCTTCAATTTATCATATTTGCCATCGTAATGGCAATCATTTCATTGCTTTATTGCGACCAACCAGTCGGCTGCCTGTCCCAACGGTGTTGTTTCAGCTTTTGCAATAGCGCTTCGGGCAAGCCCTTACCATCGCTAGCCGACATATTTGCGTTCACATTTTTCAGTTTACGCATACCCGGAATAGTAGTGGCAATATCCGGATTACTAAGAATAAACCGCAATGCCATTTCTGGCATCGACATACCTTCGGGCAATAAAGGTTTCAGTGCATCGGCATGCTCCACGCTGGAAATTAGATTTTCAGGCACGAAGTAAGAAGCGCGCCAGTCGTTAGCGGGGAAAGTAGTTTCTTTTGTGAAAGTACCTGTTAAAGTACCTTCATCGAAAGGTACCCTGGCAATTACACCGATATTTAACTCTTTGCACAAAGGCAGCAGATGATCTTCCGGCGCCTGGTCAAAAATATTATAGATCACCTGTACGCCGTCTATTAAACCTGTTTTCAGGGTTTCCAGGCAATTATCTGGCTCCCAACGGTTTACGCTCACGCCCCAGGCCCTTACCTTTCCTTGTTGTTGTAATTTTGTAGCAGCTTCTTTCCATTCATCCAAACCAGCCCAGCTATCTTCCCATACATGGAATTGTTGCAGGTCGATGGTTTCCACGCCGAGATTCTTCAAGCTCTTTTCTGTATACGCTATAATATAGTCCGCCGGAAACACATCCTGGATGTTATACTCTGGCTTAGACGGCCATTTACGGTTCTTAGGCGGTATCTTGGTGGCCACGTACAAACGCTTACCAGCATGCCGGCGGATGGTTTTGTTCAAGATCTCTTCACTTAAACCATCACCATAAGCCCAGGCAGTATCAAAAAAATTACAGCCCAGTTCTATAGCATGGTCCAATGCCTGGTTTACCTCCTGCTCTTCCGAGCCTGTCCAGCCAGCCATGCCCCACATGCCATAACCTACTTCACTGATCTGCCAGCCGGTTCTTCCAAATTTCCTGTATTCCATAATAATTAAATTTATGTAGGTAACTTAAATGCTGCTAAATATACAACATCCACTCACATCGTTGCATATTCTTTACAACAAAGAAAGTAATATGTACTTACCGTATTATTATACACAGTACCGGAAATGCAAAGCCTGCCAGAAAAAAAGCTTATTCTCCCTGAAAACGGGGGACAATTAGATATATGCTGAATACAACAAGCGCTGGTGGCCTATTTCCCCCAACGCTTGTTGTATTAACCAATAAGCCTGGTAATGCGCTTAAAGTGAGCGTATACCGCCGTCGAGTAACAATTCGGCTCCAGCCATAAAAGCGCTGTCGGCGCTGGCCAGGAAAAGGGAAGCCGCCGCCATTTCTTCCGGTGTGCCAATTCTTTTCACAGGTGCAAAGGCTGCCATACCAGCTTTAACCGCGGCCGCTTCTTCCGGTGTATTGGTAACGGAGTCAAACACAGGGGTATCTGCCGGACCAGGGGTCAGTACATTTACGCGAATGGAACGGTCGAGCAACTCCGCGGAAAAACTGCGGGCCAGTGATCTTACTGCCGCCTTAGAAGCGGCATAAGCCGCATGTTGAGGCACGCCTTTTTCTGCTACTACAGAAGAAGTGAGGATCACCGATGCGCCATTATTCATATGAGGCAAGGCTTTTTGAACGGTGAAGAAAGTACCTTTGAAATTAATGTCCGATATCTTATCAAACATTTCTTCCGTAAAATCGGCTAATGGCGCCAGGGCATATATGGCTGCATTGGCTACCAATACATCTATTTTTCCCAGTTGGGCCTCCACTTGCTGGAATATTGCTGCCAGGTTGGCCAGGTTGCTCACGTCTCCGGTGATACTAATAGCCTGGTTACCAATGCTGTCTACTGCTTTTTTCAAATTGTCTTTGTTCCTGCCGGTAATAGCCACCTTGGCGCCTTCAGCAGCAAACAGTTTAGCCGTAGCCAAACCAATCCCACTGCTACCGCCGGTGATAACGGCTACCTTATTCTTTAATTTGTCGGACATGATATATTATTTAGTCCCACAAAGTTGTGCAGTACCTAAATCAATAAAAATGAACCAGTTCAAAAAATAATGTTGAAGTAGTTCAACTTTTCTTCTTCAATTTATGGTGGCGGATCTTGGAAAGGAATTCGGTTGTCATTCCCAGATAGGAAGCCAATACGTATTGTGGCATACGCTGTACCAGGAGCGGATATTTTTCCAGAAAATCAAGGTAACGCTCCTCTGCAGATTGCGTAAGCCCTGCTATAATCCGGCGTTGCAGGAAAGCGGCCCAACGTTCTGCCTTAATGCGGAAAAAAGTTTCAACCAGGCGGGAAGAGTTTTTTAAGCTTTGTTCCTCTTCATAACCAAGTTCCAGAATAATACTGTCTTCCAACGCTACAACAAACATCGTAGCCGGCGCTTGAAAAACATAGCTATTATAATCGGTGATCCACCAATCATCTATAGCCAGCTGAATGGTGCGGTCTTCTCCTTTCTCGTCGACCACATAAGCACGGAAGGCTCCTTTCACCACCAGATGGCGGCTACGGGCTACAAATCCCGGCTGCACAATCAATTGACGTTTCTTCACCCGCTTCTCCCTGAAGGAAGCAAACATCATTTCCGCTTCTGCTACTGTTAGCAATGGCATTCTCTTTCGCACGTGCGTCAGGAAAAAATCGAATGTGTTCATGACAAATGGAAGATTCATGGAATACTTTGGACCCCGCAATTTAAATAATCATCTCCGGCAGGAAAAATCCATCTTCAACCCTTGTATATAAATTTTAATTACTATATATAATTAACCAACTTCATTTTTAAACCTTTACATCCTGTATTTTTCATTACATTACGTATAGTTATCACAGTGGTCAAGTGAACGGAGATACGATTTCCTACCTTCCTTATTATCAATATCTTATTTCATAAAAAATAGCGGTTTTTAAATCGAAGAAAAGCTTATATTACGTGCACGCCCGATGCCATGTGCCCAAAATACCCGACACAAAATATACTAAGCCACTGTTCATGAACATATACCAACATTATTCATTTGATCTTTGGTTAACACTGATAAAATCGAATCCTTTGTTTAAACAGGAAAGAACCCGGTTTTTCTTTGAACATTTTAACCATCGCGATAAAACAATAGCAGAAGTAGGAACGATCTTCCGGCAGGTAGATCTGATGTGCAATGCCATCAATGAAAAAACAGGGGGCAATATAGATGCAGAAGAAATGTACCTGATGGTGATCAGTAAAATGAATGACCACCGCTATTCTTTTCATGACCTGGACCTCGCAGAATTGTACCAGGAAATGGAAAAATTGGTATTGCAATACCCTCCGACGCGCTATTGTTCTGCCACCCTACCGGTTTTACAACAACTGAAAGCGACGGCTGGCAGCACTTTCAGCCTGTTAAGCAATACCGCGTTTATTAAAGGCCGTACTTTGAGGCTGGTATTGCAGCAGTTGGAGCTGGCGCCTTTTTTCGACTTCCAGTTATATTCTGACGAAACAGGCATGTCGAAACCCAACGAAAAAATGTTCCGGCTGATGCTGGACACCGCAGCGGCTAACCGCTCCACCTCCATTACAGATCTGAACAAGGTTATCCATATAGGCGATAATATCAGGGCAGACATTGATGGCGCTCATAGGGCCGGCATTCGCACGCTGTTAATCAACTCCAATCATACGTGTATCTCAAGTTTACTAACTGATGACAACGACCACCTATTCATTGTATAAAATCACGGACAGCCGCCACATCGGATTTAGCCCGGATGCATACAGCCGCTTTAAATTCGGAGATGAAGCAGTGGCCGAGCAATTCGGCATTCACCTGGCGGAAGGATTTATTGCCCACCATTTGCGCCATCATCCTATAGTACAAATGGTAGTGGTATCCAGCCCCTACTCCTTTATCCCTACCGCTACCTTTGCCATGAAAAACCATTTCGTTTTCCACCTGAACAGGTGGTTGGCTGCCAACGGACATCCCGTGTTACAAGAAACCAAAGTACACCGGACCATCAGCTACAAGGAAGATTACGGGCAACTGGATGCCGCCCAGCGGTTGCAACTCATTGGGAATGATCGCTTCCATATCGACAAAGCTTTCCTGGAAGGAAAAAAGGTTTTATTCCTGGACGATATCCGCATCACCGGCGCCCATGAAAGAATGATCCTGAAAATGACGGCAGATTACCAGCTCTCCAATGAACTGTTCCTGCTCTATTTTGCAGAACTCAAAAATCCCGACATCCACCCCAACATTGAAAATTATTTGAATTATTATGCAGTAAAATCTATTTTCGACCTGTCGCCCATTATTCAGGGAGAACACTTTTTTATCAATACCCGGATCGTAAAATATATACTTAATTACGACTTTGAGACATTTTGCATTTTCTTGCAGAACCAGACCGATAAATTTGTGAACCTACTGTATAATATGGCATTAGGCAATGGCTATCATACTATTGAGGCCTACCAGCGGAACATGGATTTTATTTATCAACACTTATTTAACAGAAAACATAAAAGCATAGAACATGGCAATTAATTTGCAAAAAGGACAGCGGCAGGCGATTAATGCGCCTAAATTCACCATTGGATTGGGTTGGGATGCCAATAGTTCTTCTACCGGCAGCAGCTTCGACCTGGACGCTTCTATTTTCATTCTGGGAGAGAATAAGAAGATACTATCTGATCACCATTTCGTTTTTTATAATAACCTGCTTTCTCCGGATGGTAGCGTAGAACATACGGGCGACAACCTCACCGGCGACGGCGGCGGCGATGATGAACAAATTAAAATAGACCTTTCCAAAATAGACGGCCAAGCCACCGAGATCTGTGTAGTAGTAACCATACACGAAGCCGATAGCAGACGCCAAAACTTTGGCCAGGTAAGGAATTCATATGTGCGCGTATTCGATTCCACTACTAACGAAGTATTGCTGAAATATGAACTGGAAGAAGACTTTTCCATAGAAACTGCCGTTGAATTTGGCCGGATCTATAAACGCAACGACGAATGGAAGTTCGAAGCTGTAGGCGCAGGCATGAAAGGCGGCTTACAGGATTATCTCAATAAATACAATTAATCTACCTCCATCTTACTAAAATAACCCATTAACAATGGCTATCAATCTTCAAAAAGGACAACGCATCAACCTGGAAAAAAGCAATGGCGCCAAACTGCAGCACGTATGCGTAGGCATCAATTGGGGCGCAATTGAAAAGAAAGGATTATTCGGATTAACCAGATCAAAAGAAGCCGTAGACCTGGATGGCAGCTGCGCCTTGTTCAATGAACAAAAGCAGCTGCTGGAAGTGGTGTATTTCGGCAACCTGAGATCCAAAGATAACGCAATACAACACAGTGGCGACGACCTTACCGGTGATATGGGCGGCGACGACGGATTGGATAACGAAGTGATTACTCTGGATTTTTCACGCCTCAACACCAATACCAACTACGTGGCCTTTGTGCTCAATAGCTTCCGTGGACACGATTTTGGCACTATTCCTTACGCGTCTATCCGCATCTATGAGGGTACCCCTTCCCGTGTTACCGAAGTATTTGCTAAATATGACATCGCCAGCGGCGCTGGTTTTGCAGGTCATATATCTATGGTGATGGGCGTTTTTTATAAAAAGAATGGCGAATGGAAATTCAACGCTATTGGCGAACCTACCAAAGACAAAAAACTCCAGGAAACCGTTAATACCGTTGCACAACTCTATTTATAGTAGCTATTTAATCTGATATCTCATGGATACAAATATAAACAATACAGCACAGGCCCTCACTCCGGTGCGGTTAGATAAGGAAGGAAATGTAAACCTGACCTCCCTAACGCCTGACGAAAACCAGAAATATATTGCCATTAATAAGGCCATCGATACCCGGGATGTTAACTCCATCCTTAACTACGGCACCGAAGTACAGCATTCCATGGAACGTTACAGCAACGAATTCCTTACTTCTGTACGTACCCACAACTCCGGAGAAGTGGGCGGACTGATCAACGACCTGCTTGCAGAACTGAATTACATTGATGTAGATGAGCTGAACCAAGGCGGCTTTAAACAGCTTTTATCCAAAGTACCTTTCCTGAAAAAAATCGTTTTTGATGCCCAAAAACTTTTTCAGAAATACGATACTGTGATCAATAACATTGATAAAATCACCAATAAAATAAAGGCCGGCCGCATCAACTCCCTGAAAGATAATAGCTCCCTGCAAACCATGTTCGACAACAATGTGTCTTACATCAAGCAAATGGAGGACCTCATTATTTCAGGCCAGCTGAAATACAATGAGCTCTCAGAACAATTGGCCCAGATGGAACTGAACGCCGCCAATTACAACGACTATGAAATTGCCGACCTCCGCGACTTTGTTAACCGCCTGGACAAACGCCTGGCAGACATGAAGATCGTAAGGTTTATCATGCTGCAGTCGCTGGCACAGATCAGATTGGTGCAAAACAACAATACTTCTATTGCAGAAAAAGCCCAGTCGATTATTACCACTACCATCCCGGTATGGAAAAATCAGCTGACTATCGCCGTAGCATTACAAAGGCAGAAGGCAAATGTAGATATGCAACGGAAAATTTCCGACACTACCAACACCATCCTGCAAAAAAATGCCGACCTGCTGAAACAGAACAGTATTGAGGTAGCTAAAGAAAATGAAAAAACAGTGGTATCTATCGAAACCCTGAAAAGGACAACTCAGTCATTGATCGAAACCCTGCACGAGGTGAAGAAAATCCATGACCAGGGAACCGAAAACCGCAAAGTGTTAAATGGTGAACTACAAAACCTGGAAACAGAATTGAAGAAGAATGTAACCAATGTTGGATAATTGTGTTTTAATTGATGGAAGAGCACCTGGCAAGCATATTAAAGGATTCCAATAAAATCATCAGCAAACTACAGTTGCTGTCGGTATTTTTTGAAGAAGAGGTGATCTATAAGATATATCTCCGCACCCAGGTGGTTCATAAATTATTTGAAACCAATACAGAAGAACTGGATCTAAACAAACTGGAATTATTTCACTTACAATATACGGCTACGGTAATTGACCTGCTGAAAAAAATAAAGACCAGTAATGAGAAAAATGTGAGTCTTTTATTTGACGAAATTCAATTGAATAAAGAATTGATCGAAAAAATAAATGACTCCGTCTTCTCAGAAAAAAATTTCAACCTGGATAAACAACGGCAAGCGCTCAAGATCAATCTGTCTTTGAGAAAGCTTTACCAGGTGCTATCAGATGATACGGATGAATATCCGCTATCCAAAAATATCAATGCTTTCAGTGCAAGGTTTGCGCAAGATTTTTTTTATGATATTCCTCCAGATACCATTCAGGCGCTGATCTCCTTCCAACCGGAAGAAGTATACCGGAACAGCCATGCTACCATTCAAAAAAAGTTGCTGGGGTTACTATGTAAAATAGATTTCAGAAGCGATTTTTTTTGCGGATTAAAAGCGGGTAATGCGATCATAGAAGTATATCAGTTAACAAACCTTGACCGGCATTTTTTATATTTCCCGGCAAAAAACCTGTTCCTTTTCTGCGATATGTCACAGATCCCGGGAGTAGACTGGTCTAACACCATTTCCAAAAAAGCCAGGATTGCACAGGAACTATCAGATAAAAATGATCAGCTGGAAAACCAGGCAAAAGCCACCAAATCGGCCCTGCCGACTAATGTAAAACCGCTTCTGCAGGAGTATTATGAAAAAATATCAGATGTAAACTTTCTACATAATATTGGTAATTATGACGTGCAGACCAATATCCTGAAAACTATGCTGAACACTAATATCATCTAACTAAAAAGAAAGGTACACCAATATAGCATACACAAAACTACCTTTCATACACCTGAATAAAAAGAAATAAAGCGCCTGTGAAGCGCTTAAATAAAATCCCGATAATAAAAATAGGATGTATCAAAAATCTGATACATCCTATTTTTATTATATTTATCACGGCTTACTTTTCCAGTTCTGCCGCTGTAGCTTTCTTATCTGTTGCTTTTACCCCGGAAGATTTTTTAGGAAAATTGAATAACGCAGAAGTAATGATGGGCACAATAAAGATGGCCACAGTGAGGATAGAAGTCAATATATCTGCCAATGAGCTTTCCAGGAACTGCGTAAGTGGGGATTCCGGGAAGAAATGCTCGAAAATAGACAAACTCAGTTTAAGCCCCAGCACACCGATTACCACAAAGGCAGCGCCTTCCAGGAAAGAGAATTTCGTCATGAGTTTCACAAAGGTTTGGGCTACAAAGCGCATCGCGAGGATACCAATGAATACACCCAAACATACCAGCACGATATTATCTGTAAAAGCTACGGCAGCAAAAATATTATCGATGGAAAAGGCCATATCCATTAGCTCCACCAACGCCACAGTAGCCCAAAAGGGACCAATAGCGCCTACTGTAGCTCTATATAGCCAATTCTTCCCCTTATCTATACTTTCTTCTTGTAACTCTTCTTCTCCCCCGCTGAGTTTTTCCTTCCACCAATTAAAGGTCAGGTACAGCAGGTATAAGCCTCCCAAAGGCTTCAGCCACCAGATCTTGATCAGGAAGGCAGCGAAGAGCATGGCCAATCCGCGGAACAAATAGGCGCCCACGATACCATATTTCAGCGCACGGTCTCTTTTATGCTCTGGCAGGTCCATTACCATAGTAGCCAATACAGCAGCATTATCTACCGACAGCAGGCTTTCGATGATCACCAGGTTCCCGACCACAATCAGAGAAGGTAAAGGGTTATCAATAATTTGTTGGATTAGTTCATTCATCTTACACTCAAATTTTATAGGTTATAATTACTATCGTAAAATTGGCAGGTTGGTTGCCCCTCTGCTCAGGAGTAGGTTGTCTTTTAATTCGTTTATAAAGCTATCGACTGCGTTCCCTTTATCATTCTTATCCAGGTTTACTATCAGACCTTTTGCTAAGTTAATCGCCATAGGTGAGGAATCAAAGAGATGAAAGCAATTATTTAATGATCTGTCCTTTGAAATATTTAGAAAGGAAAAATGCCAGGTCTTCTTTGTATCCAACACCAGCGGCTTCAAAACGCCATTTGCCCTCTTTCAGGTACAAGCGGCCAAACTCCACGCCAGTTTCAATGGAAAAGTCTTCATCCAATTCATACTTAGCTACTTCGCTGCTGGTAGCATCATCCACAATACGAATATATGAATTTCGCACCTGACCGAAGTTTTGCCTTCTGGCGGAAGCATCATGTATGGTAGCTACAAAAAGGATCTGTTTTACCCGGGAATCCACTTTCGACAGATCCACCTGTATCACTTCATCATCCCCTTCCAGGCTATTACCTCCGGTAGGATCATCGCCAGTATGATGCAGCGCACCATCTGGAGAATCTGTATTGCCGTAGAAAACAAAGAATTCTTCCTGAACAATCAATTTATTGTCGTCTATCATAAATGCAGAAGCATCAAGATCGAAGGCATAACCGGTACCTTCGTTCGGATTCCATCCCAATCCAACACTCAGCTTTGTAAAACCAATATCTATACGTTGTCCTTTTTGTAAGTTAATCGCCATTTTCCAAGAATTTTATATATAAGTTGACTAAAGCATAGTTGTACTGCCTTATTGCGAGATCGCTATACCGTAACACCGGCCATAAACAGGGAGCTGGTTGGGCATACCTCTTTAAAATGATGGCAACAGATTTACTAAATCACCTGGAACATAGCCGGATCAGTAAGTTTAAATAATATAGCTATTTTTTTGATACCGGATCATTGCTATGGGTATTATGCAAACATTTTAAAAGCATATTCACATATAATAAATAATAATATATACTAAAAATTGCAAGATAAGGAGAAATTTAAACAGGCTGGGGGGAAATCTTTATTACCGGAGAAAAGAGGGTATTGGAAGGAGAGAGCAGCTAATAGCTGTTGGCTATTAGCTGCTGGCGAAGAAGTGAAACCTCCTCTCTTGTACTGTTATTTTTTTACCGTGAATACGGGATCAGCAGTGTAAGCTGCCCAGAGTTCATCCAGGGTTTTACCGGTTTGCTGTTGCCAGATAGCCGCAGTATAAGTATGGGCGCGCAGGCTTTCATCCAGCGTTTTTACGATACCAGCTTTACGGTTGGCTTCCAGCCAGGCCAGGAAACGGGCCGTAATGCGGTAGCTGTTTGTATAGTGTTGATCAGCATTGTAATCCGGCAGGCTCCAACGAGCGCCAGGATTGTCTACGCCAAACTGGTAGCGCACATAATCGGCAATTCCTTCCGTTAACCATCCTGGGCCAATGCTGCGACGGTAGTCCTGCACAATATGCATTACTTCATGCGTCACTACATCTATATCGGTAGGCGTTCTCAGCATCCACTTCGGATTATATCTTACCACGCCGTTGGTAGTAGCCGCCACACCGTCATAGGCTGGGTCTACATCAAATACCACTTTTTTCAGGGTAGCTGGATTGTAGGCTTTAGCCAGTTCAGGGTATACCTGGAAAAAGGTTTCAATCATCCTTTGCTTTACCGCAGCACCGGCTTGGGCAAAGTCGGCGTCCTGGTTAACAAAGATCAGCGTATATCCGTCGCGGGTAATGGAATCGCGGCTGATAACGGTTTGCTCCTTTGGAGGATGCACCGGGCCGGCATGGGTCTTACTGATGCCTGCAGCCAGGCAAAACAGCGATACAGTGATAAAAGGCTTCATGTTGATAATTGTTTTTTAATAACATCATATAACCGGCGTACCGGCTCCGGCCCCTTAATGGGCCAGGCTTAAATATACAAGCCTCCACCCCTAATAAACAAAGGAGGACGGCAAGATATGACACAACCGTGAAAAATCGATTTAGCAAAATAATCCGTTTATATAAGTAAAAAACGGTATACATCACACTATAACACCTCAGGGTTTGCAATATTTACAGGCTTACCAGCTATAAAATGCAAGATATTTTCAAACGCCGAGCGGAAATACAGTTCATAACTGTTTTCTTCTACATACCCTAAATGCGGCGTACACACAACATTAGGCAGCTGCAACAATGGGTACATCGGATCGTATATAGGCTCCTGTTCATATACATCCAAACCGGCAAAACCAGGCCGGCCTTGCTGCAATGCTTCCAACAAAGCGCCTTCTTCTACCAAGCCGGCCCGCGACGTATTAATAAATACTGCTGTAGGCTTCATTTTCAACAAATCCTGTTCTTGCACAATTCCACGGGTAGTTGCTGTTAAACGCAGGTGCAGGGACACTACATCCGACTCGCGGAAAAAATACGCCTTGTCGGACGCAGCACTGTAACCATCTGCCACCGCTTCATTCCTTGAGGCTTCGCTTCCCCATACCAATACCTTGGCCCCAAAGGCCCTTGCATACCCTGCTACCAATTTACCAATCCTGCCATATCCCCAGATGCCCACCGTTTTACTATGCACGGATGTACCTATATTTATTTGCCATTCGCCCGCTTTCATGGCTGCAATGGCTGCCGGTAATTTCCGTAATGTATTCATGATAAGCACCCACGTGAGCTCGGCCGGAGCAAAAGAAGACCCTGTGCCTTCCGCTACAGCAACTTTATGCTGTGTGCAGGCCGCCAGGTCCAAATGGCCGG
Organism: Chitinophaga sp. 30R24; assembly: GCF_049056765.1. Taxonomy (NCBI): domain Bacteria; kingdom Pseudomonadati; phylum Bacteroidota; class Chitinophagia; order Chitinophagales; family Chitinophagaceae; genus Chitinophaga; species Chitinophaga sp. 30R24. The sequence goes on along the minus strand of NZ_JBJGXX010000006.1, from coordinate 136,068 downwards.
ATACCTTCCCAGTCTGACTTATCAGCTTCAATGCGGGCAATTTATCCAGTAAATCCAATGTGATTGGCGTTCTTTCACGGATCAATACAATAATGGAAATGTCTTGTAAAGTAGCCGCCAGTGCCGAAATATCTCTGACAGATTTGTCCAGGATCAACACCTCATGTCCTTCCAGTAGCTTAAAACAGGAAAGCGCCCGCACCGCGTGCTGATAATCATCTAATATGGCTATTTTCATGGGATGTGGTTACTGTTTACTACAAGTTAAACAATATGCGGGAAAAAGCTTTATGCCCATCAGGCACCCAAATAAAAAAGGGGCTGACCATGATTTATGGTCAGCCCCTCGTATACTCGGTTTAAGCGAATATACTAGAAAGAATAACGAAGCCCTATCTGCCCCTGGGCACGGGAATTGAAATAGTCGATGGACCAGGCATTTCCGGGTTGCAGGAAGGTATACACCGGATAATTCCCAACATTTTGTTTAGTGGGGAACAATACTGGTGTAAGTCCCACACTAGCAGTGGAATTAAACGTATTAGGCGAAAAATAAACGCGGCCCCAGTTACTGCTGAGCAGATTGGTGAGGTTCATGATATCGATGGTTAGCGTTATAAAACGGCTGCTCTTATTGAAATGGAACTCCTGCGACAAATGAAGGTCGGCGGTAGTATTCCATGGAGTACGTCCGGCATTGCGTTCTGTAAATTTACCCCGGCGGGAACTCAGATAGGCATTACTGTTCACATAGGCATTAAAAGCAGCTGCCTGGCTGGTAGCTGTCACCAACTGACCTGCTGCATCGGTATAATCCTGGAAGAAACGCGCTGCCTCTGCCTCAGTGGGAATGTACACTTCACTTACTTGCTGTGGCAAACCCTGTACACTATTGTTTACAATACCATAGGTAAAAGGACTCCCCGACTGCGCGCTAACCAATAAACCAATATGACTAACCCAATGCTCATCCCAGGCCTTTTGATAGCTAACGTTCACCAATATACGGTGACGGATATCGAAATTAGACCAACTTAAGCCGGCACTATTCGGGTTCAGCGCCTGGTTCAGCTGCCAATTGCTTTCCATAGAGTTACGGATACCATTAAATGCATCTTTAGACATTCCGTAAGTATAGGCCATGGAAGCATTCCAACCAACGTTAAAATGCTTGCTGGCTGTAGCGGTTAGCGAGTATCGGTAACCCAGGCCCGTATTGCTCAACTCGTAGGCATTGGAAAAACGGGCATCTACAGATCCGTTATACACCGGGAATTGATGCGCCGGATCGAAACCGTAATAACGCGGATCGTCTTTCATATTTACCTGCTGGAAATAAACATCCTTTACTGTTTTCGTGTAAATACCTTCTATGCCCAACTTATAGCCGCTGTTGGCGGTATAATCCAGGGCAATACTAGTGCGAAGCACTTGCGGCATCACAAAATTATTATCTACTACGTCTACCTGTGTTTGCCCGGCGTTAGGGTTATTGGTTACCACGCCGTTTTTCCCTATAAAGTCAGCAATGCCGTTAGGCCCCGGCTTCAAAGGATCGGTTCCCGGCGCAAATGGTTGCTTATCCGACTTCTGGTCGTAGGAACCATAATGGACGCCAGTATTGTAGAAAGCATATCCTAACCAGGCCAGGGGTATACGGCCGGTGAATAAGCCGGCGCCTCCTCTTAAAATAAGGCGCTGATCGCCTGTAACATCATAGCGGATACCTATCCGTGGCGATACCTGCACCTTGGTGAGGTAACTGTTGTTGATCCGGCTCAACGGCGTATAGGTATAAGTGTTACCAAAGAAATCATCTGTCATAGCCGTTCTTGTTGCATCGCTGACAGGCTGTTTATCAGGTACAAAAGCGTAATCCGCCCGGATGCCTGGAGTGATCTGCACACGGTCCGACAAGCGGATTTCATCCTGCATATATGCTCCCAGCATATTTACATGAAAACGGGCTTCGGGATGCGACAAAATATAATCCCTGGTATTATCCTGATAGTTATAGCTACCTCTTATCCGGTAAGGATGGTTATCCAAATAATCCTGTATGCTTAAATAATCTACCCTTCCATTCCAAGAGTTTACAAAACCATAGTTGATATTATACAACTCATTATGCGTACCCAATAAAAGTGTATGCTTGCCCGTATGCCAGGTAAAATTGTCGGTGATCTCCCAGGTTTTTTGTTGCATGTTGAAGATAGATGCCTCCCGGTCTGTTCCCAGGTAAATGGTAGTACCGGGTGTACGGCCCATGATCTGCACTTGTGGCAGCGAAGGATCAGATAACGGATTACGGCTGTCCTGCATAGACGTATACCCCACGATCAGGCTATTGGAAAGGCCGTTACCAAAACGCGACTTCAATTCAGCCACTGTAGAAGACTGGTTATTCACCTGCTGATAAGCCATAGCACTAAAACGGAAGTCCATTTGGTCGCGGTCCATATTTACAGCGCGGGAGCGGATCGTATTATTACGGATAGAAAGCTGATGTTGCTCATTGATATTCCAATCCAGGCGGTTGAAATATTTTTCGGAGTGGGAATAGCTGTTGTAAGCCCCTGCCGTTCCCGGATCAAACGCCTGACCGTAGCGGCTCAGCGTGGCCTGGCGGATATCTTCCGCATCTTTCTGGCTGAAGATCTGCGCGGTTTCCGGCTGCCCTGCCATCAGTTGAGCCGGGTCTTGCCTGCGGGTCACTTCTTCATTCGTAAAAAAGAACAGTTTATTTTTAATGATAGGTAACCCTACCCGGAAACCGGTTTGGTAATCATAAAAATCGCTGCTCATTTTTCCCAGGCTACCTGTTTTGTCTTTCCCGGTAATGGCTCCATTACGTCCAAATGCATACACGGCCCCTGTTACGGTGTTGGTACCGCTGCGGGTAACCGCGTTGATACTGCCGCCTGTAAAGTTACCGATCTTCACGTCGTAGGGCGCCAGGTATACCTGCATGTCTTCAATGGCATCCAGCGAAATAGCATTGGTACGCGTACTGGAGCCCGGGGTACCGGAAGTACCGGTAATACCGCCTGCAGAAGGGCTAAAACCGATCGCATCGTTATTGATGGCGCCATCAACGGTAATATTATTATACCGGAAATTCGTTCCTGCGAACGAGTTATCTTTCGATGACTGCGGCACCAGGCGGGTTACATCCTGTAAACTGCGGGAGATCATCGGCAGGTTGCTCAACTGGGTCCGGGTAATATTTTGCCCTGCGCCATAAGTATTAGCAGCGGGCTTCCGGTCCGACTTCACCTCCACCCCGGATAATTGTGTAAAAGCATCCCTCATCACAAAATTCAGCTGCTGTGGCTCCCCTAACCGCACTGTAACCTGGTTCATGCCTGTAGCCTGTTTCCCCATCATGGTAACGGCTATACGATAAGGACCGCCTATACGCAGTCCGGGAAGATAAAAGTGTCCGGTATTATCTGCACTGGTATGATAAGTGGTACCGGAAGGTTCATGCACAGCGGTGATCACCGCTCCGGGCAATGCCTGCCCCGTACTGTCAGCTACTTTACCTATCAGGCTTCCGTCTGTTTGCTGTGCATAAACGGTAACCATGTTGCCAACCGTTAGTGCCAATAACAGCAACAATAGCCTGGTCATTTTATTTAAAAGAAACATACTCATTCATTTATTGCGTTAATACCTGCGATATATTGTGCACAACACCGTTACCGGCCAGCACATTGCTCTTAGACAGTGTAGCTTTGGCTGTGAGTCCCGACTGCTGGATATTGATGCCGGAAAAACGCCCCGGCTGCGTACTGTTAGGAATAAGGGTAACAATGGTAGCAGTACCCCCCAGCATTTGTTGCGTATAGGTGTTAGCGTTAACATCTGCTTTCAGGATATAATCATATACAAAGTTCATTTCTGCCGCTATATGGCCTTTCACCAACTTTTCCAGCTTGGTGGGGTCCATCTTATAAACACTGTCTACCGACGCAATTCCTATCGCATTAAAAGCAGCATTTACAGGCGCAAAAACCGTATAAGGCCCGGCAGTCTGTAAAGTAGCCGCCACTCCGCTTCTGATAATAGCCGCGTTAAAAAAAGATAGATCAGGATCACCGGAAACTGCTTCCTGTACATCGGTATAGGCAGAAGGCACCAACACGGCATCTATTACATTGATCAACCCGTTGGAGGCAGCTCTATCCCGTGTGCTTACCCTGGCGCCATTTACTACTACAGCTGTATCCCTTGCATTAGCCCAACGGGTGATAAACAATACCTTACCACCAGCCGAATAAAAAGGCTTATTAAATGCCATCGGCAACGAATCTAACCGTATCTGCCCATGAAGCACATGGTAAGGCACCAACGCATTCATAACACTGCCGGCTGTGATAATGGCGCCGCCGGTGGCATATCCCGCTGTCTTAAATGCATCGTTTGAGGGACCTAATACGGTATAGGACCCAGTTCGAGCAAGCGTGTCGCTATATGCTGTAACTCCCAGCGCGTAGTTAAACAGCGACAAACTGAAATTATTGTTTACTACTGCCGCTATACCATTATGCGCATTGATATCTGCCGGCTTGCTTTCATCTTTTGTACAAGCAGTCAGCAACAGCGCACTTGCTACCCATACACACCATTGAGGGTGACGTAAAAATTTATATTTCATATCGAATAAAATAGTAGGTTAAGGAGTGGTCAACAACAGATTATCTACCCGGTGTACAACGCCATTTAGTGTAGTAATGTCCGACTGCCCTATAATAGTGGCCCCACGCCCCAGTAGGGCGTCTTGCCGGTGTAAAGTAATGGTACTGCCGCTATGTTGAAAAATAATAGCCCCCCCTATGCTACTACCATTATCCCGGGCACTATAGGGAGAGGTAAGCAAGTCGCTGGTATATAAATAACTGCAACCAGTGTTTACACCTCCGAACGCGTACAACAAACGATGGTTCGCCAGCACAGAATCCATGTTAGTAAGTAACTGCGTACCATTTCCGCTACTTGCCAGCACCGATTTCCCTATGTATGCGTTGATATCATCGATAGAATGGAAGCCTGCCTTTCTGAAAGCATCATTTACCGGTACAAATAAAACGGCGAAAGATTGGCTGCCAGGCGTGTAAGTACTCGGCCCCAGCATCAACATGGAAGTATCATTGAATGTAATATTGTATATGTCTCCCAGTATCCCCTTCTGCTTGTACAAATCATTGCTTCTTCTAAGCGCAGCCATATAAAAACTAAAGGCGGTATCGCGGGTCAGCACTTCATACATTTCATCCTGTGGCTTGGTGACCAGGCTATCTATCATAAAAATGGTACCATTAGTAGCAGCAATAGCCTTTGCATTCACTTTTACTACTTTACCATTCAATAACAGGGAATTGCCGGAAAAGCCAACTGTTATACAATAGAAGTAAGGCCAACTTTTGGTATACACCGTTGGCATAGTCCTTCTTAATTGAGGATCGGGATACATCAGCGGGTAAAAGCTTGTTCCATTGGGCATAGTACCCATGTTTACCGGAAAATTACCGGGCAACGCAAGGTATCTTACCAGGCTATCTGCCATAGCAAATGGCATATCTGCCGTATACCCTGCCGCCAGCAGGGCCTTGTCTGTAGGTACAAACAAGGTATAGGGAGCTTGCTTAACGCCACCGCTAATGCTATCCATATAACGTTGTATACCTGAACGGTTAAACGCCGCTTTATAAATAGTGGCTTCCGGAATAGCGTCTAGCAAGGCGGTGAGGCTTTTAGTAGCATCGCCTGTATAGGGAAACGGCTTACCTATTGGCTTCGGCGGTTCTTCGGTTTTAGTACAGGCAACCATTAGTACCAGCAACATCAGGCTGTTTATATAAGCTGATAATTTCATCATTGTAAACGATTTAAATAAAATGGTCTATCGGGCTACCTTAGCGGGCATCACCAAAAGATCAGACAACAAATGCAGTACGCCATTGCTGAGCGTATAATTCACATACGTACCGTTGAATGAATTTAACCCCAGCCCTGCCTGCGCTTCCTGCAGGAAAGGAGTACCCTGCGCCCCATACGCATTATCGGCATAAGGCCCTACAGACACCAATACTTTGGTAGTGGCAGATTGCGCTGTTACCACTCCCATACCAGTACCAAAAGGTTGCTGCCCGATCACGGTTTTATAGGCAGGAGATGGAGAGGGGAAGGCCAGGTAGATCACACCCGTAGGAGGAGGCAGTTGAAGAATATCCAGCAGAAAAACGTGGTTGGGCGTAAGAAAATATCCGCCGAAAACTACCGGATCGTAACGCGCTACATCCATACGATTGATACTATCGAGTGTAATACCATAACGTTCAAAAGTAGAATCCAATGGCGCAAATACCGTAAAGGGCCCATCCCCTTTCAACTTGTCCCAAAGGCCAAATTTTTTAAGTCCGGCTACCAGATGGGATAAATTCCCCCTCGACAGCAAAAAGTCCTGAATTGTATAGGGAAGTACCTTCACGGTATTGGGCATAGGGTAAATCACACCGTTTAGCCTTGTGATCCCATATGTAACAGTAGTACTGCTGAGAGAGGAAGTGCTCTGCACATTTACACCATTCACTACCAGCGCAGTACGGGTATCGGAAGAACGGGAAAGATACAACTCCACCCCGTTGATATTTTTATACCGGTTATCAGACGACAAGGGAATATCGTTCAAGAACAGTCTGCCAGGGAGTATATGCGTCCTTACAAAATAGCGAAGGCTATCTGTGGTCCACTTATCAAAATCGGTGGCCTGGTAAATACTGTCTTTATTCAATGCCGCATTTACAGGGGCAAATATTGTATAAGAGGCTGTTGCTTTATTGAGGCTATCGAGTAACCCCGATTTTTGCAAGGCAGCGGCAAAGAGCGAAAAGTCGAAGTTATTCTTCAGGTAATCGCTGACGGTACCTATCTCCTCTGAAGTTTGCTGTGCTTCAAAGTCCGGCTTCTTGCAAGCAACTGTCAAACACAGGAACCCTGCTGTTATCCAAAAAAGAAATAGCTGTTTATTCATCTGCATGATATTATATTATTGGTCAGTTAGCGGGTGGCGCATACACACGCTGCACACTCATTAGGTATACCTGGTTATTAATAATTTCAATGGAACTGATCGTAGCAAAAGAACGTTGCTGGTAAATGCCTGATGCCGTATATTTAATCAGGTTAGGTATCCAGCAGCTGGCTACATAAGCATTAGATACCTTGGGAGGACTTTGACGGGCTGCAGTACCGGTAGTACCTTTTCCATCGTTGCTGCCATTACTGCAAGCAATAGCGCCAAACGTAGGGTTAGCCCCTGCCATACCGCCCCCCACAGATACAGCACCGGGCACTGGTGCCAAACCAGGTGCCAGCATCGCAAACAATTCCCACTGCCGGCTAAGGATACCGCCACTGGTGTCTTTAGCGGCAAACATAGGAATAGCTACATAAGGCGCTACACCTGCTACATGCGAACGGACAAGGGTACCCAGCCAGATATTATTATAGCTGCCAATAATGTTGGTGCCAATCTTAGCCCCATTTACATAAGGATAAGCGCAATCATCGGTAAACAGGGTATAAAATACATTCAAGGTATCTCCAAAAGCAGTGCATTTATTACTGGCATTATAATATGCCTGTATACCAAGCGCCGCTTTACCAGGATTGGCAGCAGCATATCCTTCTGCACTGAGGTTATAGAAGTTTACATACAGCAGCGAATCTGCAAAAGGCATCTTAGCAAATTGCTCTTGCCGTACATACAATTCCACCGGTATTGGATAGTCTGTGGATACGTTCTTTAATAACACCTGCATGGTATATATTTCCCCAGGTACAAAGTTCAGGATACTGTCTACCAACAGGTTTTTGCGGTCGCGATCTTGCAAACTAAAAAACGGTGTAGCACTAATAGGACGGTTATAGAAAACCACCCGGTGCTTGCCGGAAGGTATCTGCGCCCAGCTAGACAGATTGATACCGTTTACAATTGGCGCCACCAGCACTTTTTCACTGCCTGGATATTCCGTGTTCTTATAGGAAGTATTACCAGCGTTTACCGGATAAGGCGCTGCATAAGCGCTCCGTTTATCCAGAAAATCACCCAGTATTTTACCTCCGGTGATCAGGCCGTCTGCATTGTATTCCGGATCAATTACCATCGCCAAGAAAGGAGGTGGCTGGTCTTTGCTGGTAACGTTTACATCATAGTTAAGGCTATTGAACACACGCAGGTAAGCGGCTCCTTCAATCACATTATAAGCAGTTTTCCGGCAGGCTGTCATCAACAGTTGGCTGCAAAGCAACAGTGGCAGCACCCATATTTTCCAACTGCGCCCCGGAAGATTTATATTCATATGCTTCATTTATTTAGTATTGGCGGTTATTGATTATGCTTGATTACAACCATAGCTGGCTGTTGGTCGTTATTACTACGCCCTATTAACGCTACCGTATATACGCCGGGCTCTGCGCCTGACTTCCCATTCGGAAAAAAGAAGGCAGGCATCCTTATAAAATCTGCAGGCGTGAGCACAGGCACACTCACAAGCCGGTTGCCTGGCAGCACCCCAGGACGGGAACTGTAAGCCTGTATTATATTACCAGTAACAATGCGCAAGTCTATATAAGGATAGGGCACAGCAAGCGCATCAGCGGCCTTGCCCGGTTGCAGGTTTTGCGCTGCTAACGCACTGGAAAACCGGTCTTCGGTAAAGAGGGCGCCATTGCTTCTGGTAAATGTTACATAAGGCAAATCAGGACAGAGATTCAAGAAGCGGGTTTGCACCAGCATACCAAAATTAAGCGGATCATATAAGCCATTGGCGGCATCAGAGCCGTCGTTGCCCGACCACATATTTCGTACGCCGCTCATATTATTCTGCACTACCAGCAGATCTGTAACTGCACTTTTATTGGGATAAGCCCATATGCTGAGATTATCGCCGGCATTTACCTGTATCTCTTTCTCCGCCAGTATTTTGCCGGCAGCATCGGTTACTTTCACATGATGTGCACCCTTTACAAGTGTTACATAGTCGCCAGCCTTTCCATAGTCTGCTGCCTGGGCCGGTAAATTATCGATAACCGTTTGTATACCCTTTTCACTTACGGCATTCACTATCTGTATACGGCCAAAGGTGATGTTTACCGGCGGTTCTATATCGGTTACCCCGGTGGCCGCATTAGGGTACAATTGATATTCTTTGTTCTGGTAACTGCCACTCGTTAAGGCTACCGCTATAGTATACACGCCACCAGGTTGATAAGCGCGTACCGGCGCATAATACACCTGCGAACTATTTAAACCATAGAGGGTATCTGAATCGAGAGAGGTCAATATCGGCGTTTTACCTGGTATCTGCCGGTTACTGCCATCTATCAGTACCTTAAACTGATAAGTACCATACGGCAGCTCTATATAGTCTGACCAGGCATGATTGCCAATACCGGAAGTGGTAGCGCTTACACGGGCGCCATCGGCAAATGCAAGACTTAATTTATTGGTAGCTCCTTCTCCCAGTGCACTAGACAGATTCACCAAACGTATGCGGAAATGACTGGGATCGGCCGGCGCAACGGTGGTACGCGGTACCGGAGTAACGCTGTATATGCCTTTCACATCCTTAGCACTGGTACCCAGGTAATAGTCCCAGGGATGATTATAATCGTCCTGTACCCGGAAAGAATCAGCAATGAAATCGGCCGTAGCATTTTGCGGTTGCCCGATTTTTACATAAGCCTGTCCGCTGGCATCCAGGAACTGCTGTGGCAAAAACCAGGCGCCACTTAACTTTCCGGTATTAGGAAAATAAGGGGTAGGATAAGGAACAGGAGCACCGCCCGCTGGCGTTAGATGCCAATCTGTGAGCTTTATATTATTCACTATCAGGTCTGTACTGCCACTCAACTGTATCAGCCGCACACCGGATTTAGCCATGTTACGGTTATCCGGCTGATGGCCCACACGTGCATCTATTTTATCCTTGCTACAGGCCATGGCCAGCAAACAGGTAAAAGCCAACAGGGTATAGCGAATCACCTTCTTGTTAATGATACTCATTTTATGGATAATTTTTTATTTAGAACAAGTTGTAGGTAAGGCCCATCATATATTCTGTACCACGCTGATAACTCCTGCGGATATACTTCGTACCAAAATATTTACCACCGGTGCCAGGATTGTTATATGTTTCTTCGTAAGGAAGGTTCAATAAGTTTTTGGCATATCCTTTAAACAACAGGCGTTTGGTGATCTGCTGACTGAAAACAAGATCCACCACCGGCAGCGGCCTGCTGTAAAGATCAGGAGCGCCATCCATATTCACCTGTATCAACCGCTCTCCTACCATATTAAAGGTGGCTGTAATATCTGTACCGCTATGGGCATTGGCATAGTTGAAGAAAATGTTCATGGAGTATGGCGCCTGTTCAAACAATGGACTTTTAGTAGGCGATTGCCTATCAATGATACGCGCAGCCACTAAACGTTCCGGGTTCTTGGCTACATTACTTTCTGCTATCATTACGTTAGCTCCCAGGAAGAAATAGTGCAATGGCTTCCATAAGCGTCCCAAATTTTTCACTACCTCTAACTCCACTCCCAGCAAATGACCGGTATTAGGGTTATTGCGGTAAGACACCGTAGGGAATTCCGGATATAAGGCATTCACCCCATCAGAATTTTGTATGAATACCCGCTCCAGCTGTTGGTGGATAGCTTTACCAAATACGGAAGCCGACAACACTTCGCCTGCATTGGGAAACCATTCCCAACGAAAGTCGTAACTGCTGGTTTCCTGGTTTACCAGGCCCGGATTACCTACTACCAATGCCTGTTGGAAAGGATCAAATTCGAATACGTTGGTGAGCTCCCTTATTTCCGGACGGGCCAGCGTAGTGCTGTATGCCAAACGGAAGTTCATCTGCTCCTGCAAGGTATAAGTAAGGTTAAAAGAATAATAAGGCTTGTATTCCGTAATATACTTCGATACCGGATTGGTAAACACCAGGTTTATACTGCCATCAGACAGCGACGGATCGATGTATACGTTAGACGTATCGATCCGGCTCTGGATATTGGTTTTCTCGAAACGTACACCACCTGTCAGGCGCAGGTCTTTCAACGGATGCAGATCGAGCATGCCATAGAAAGCGTTTGTTTCATAAAAGCCCTGGTAGTTATTGGGCGATTTCTGCGTATTATACAGATAACCACTGGTAAGCGGCGCGCCTTCTCCTGTGGAGGTACCCGGCTGGTGAAAACCGATCTGGCTATATCCCACCAACTGATCGAGGTTACCATATACCTGGTAAAGCGGGTATTGTTTCAATACCGAGAAATTAGATCCCGGCAGGGACAATACATTTTCCCCAAAACTGCGTTCCCGGTACAGGTAATTGGCACCAAACTTAAAAGACTGATCCAGTCCGCGTATACCAAAAGGCAAAGTAATATCCGCCTTATAATTATAGTTGTTTTCCGACAGGTTACGGAACCGGCGGCCATTAGGATCCGCCTGTATTTTACCATAAGGGCCATAACCATTTACATATCCGGATACCAGTGAATAAAAATCGGTAACAGCGATGTACTGATTATTGCTATTATTAGGATAAGGCGCTATCAGGTAATTTCCCCCCCCGGCAGGCCGGTAGTCTGCCAGGTTCACAAAACGGTAGTCGGGATCATCCTGCATCGATCTGGAAGACGCACCATTATAACTTAGGCGGGGCGCATATTTTCCCTGGCCGAACTTGTGCTCTCCCTGTAGTGTAAAAGTGTTGAATGTGCGGTACGTTTGTTTGAGTGAATAGATATTACTATATACGGGGCCGTTAAGTCCGGTAGTATAGTCGTACTGCCCGGAAAGGCTGGTGGCCTGCGTTTCGGCACCACGGCTACCCATATACTGGAAGCTGATCTCATGGTTGGGATTAAAGCGGTAAGCCAGCCCGCCTAGGATACCATAATTCAGTGTTTGCGTGCCCGTATTTTCCCGGTACCGTACATACCTACCGAGATTAGGTGTATTGGGCGTAATATACGCCGGGATATTGCGGGATTCATCAATAGCCGGGTTACCAGTCATAACGCCCTGGTATATACTGTATTGGTTTAATATACCATTACTCACATCGGTAGAACGGCTGTAATAGCTGCCGCTGAGGATCAATCCGAGGCGCTGCTGCCCGGGAAATTGCCAGGAATTGCCATAGGTAATATTATAAATACCATTGAGCGGCGCTTTTTTATAACGGGTGGTCAGTACCGGATCAAAATGGTGCATGATATTATTGATGCGGTTAGCTTCTTCCAGCAAAGCAGGGTCACTTTTACCGCTGTTGATCAATTGCTGCATTTGAGAGAGGCCACCAGGATATTGATGGCTCAGGTTCAGGAAATCCGGTTGCAGATCGTGCGATTTCACCCGTTGCCCCAAAAATCCCATATCACTGTTATAGAAACTATTTACCTTACCACCCAATCCAATGTTCGAATTAAGCCCCGTTTGCGCCGTAAATGAAAGTGTTTGCTTTAAAGGGATAGAGCGGGTTTTCAATTCTACAATTCCTCCGGAAGCATCTGCTGGCTTATCCGGCGTCATGGTTTTATACACCATGATATTATCCAGCAGGTTTGCCGGTATGAGATCCAGCGGTATAGTACTCCTGTCAGGATCAGAAGACGAGAGACGGGCGCCATTCAGCTGGGCAATCACACTGCGATCGCCCAGGCCCCTTACTGCCACGTATTTATCATCTGTGATTGTAACGCCGGAGATGCGCTGCAATGCCTGTGCGGTAGTAATACTACCGGTTTTTTCAATGTTCTGCGCGCTGATACCATCAGCTACAACGGCGGAATTTTTTCTTTCATCCAACAGGGCAGCTTCATTATTCAACCGCCGCCGGGAGGCTACCGTTACACCTGATAATACACGATTATCCGCTACCAGGTGGATGCTCATCTCCGAATGATTAGCTACGGTGATCACCTGACTAATGTATCCGGCCCTGGAGAAAATAACCAGGTCGCCGGCAGCAGCTGTGCGGATCTCAAAATCACCATTGCGGTCAGATAATACCGATCCCGGTTTGCCTTGTATATAGATCTCCACCTCCATAACAGGTTTACCCGTTTTGGCATCCATTACACGCCCGGTGATGGGGTATGCGCCTCCGGCATTAACTTTATCGGAGGTAGTGGTTACCTGCACAGAAATGTTGTTGCCGGTTACTTTAAATTCCAGCGGCGCCATGGTCTTTAGCTTTTCCAGCGCTTCGCCTAAAGTACCATTTACGGTAAAAGCGGCCACCTTCACTTTGCTTAGCTCTGCGGCAGTGTAAAAAAAGGAGCAGGAGGCTTGCTTACTCAAATTGGTGATCACTGCCAGCGCGGTGGTGTTTTCCAGCCGCAATGCTACTTTTTGCCGGAGCGAGCTTAATTGTGCCTGGCATGCCAGGCTTAGATGTCCGAAAAGGACTACCCATAGCACGACCCTTAGGAATTGGTTATTCGCCAATTTCTTTTTAATCTTGTGATTCATTTTTTACTTGTTAATTACACAGGTTTTCACAAGGAGGTTTCCCAGGACCTCCTTGTGCTGTTTTTGGTTATAGTTGATTGATATAAATAATGCCGTTTCGTTCGTGGTAATGCAGGCGGTGTATGAAGAGGATGTTGTCCAGCACAGTTTGCCACTGTCCGGATTTAAAATCGCCCGTTACCCTTTTATTTTTTATTTGTTCCTGGTCATATTTTATGGAGATACGATACTTGTCGGCCACTCTTTCTAATACATCTGCCAGCGGCAGTTCATCAAACGACAGGTAGCCGTTTATCCAGTTTCGTATAGTCGTTGCAGAGAAAGCTGCCACACCCCATTTCTGTTCTGCTTTGGAATAACGCAACATTTCATTGGGGTGCAGTAGTATCCTGCCATGCGTTTGCTGATCTTCCACGGCCACGCTGCCATGCACCAACGCTACACGTATCTCTGATTCGCCAGGATATGTTTCTATGTTAAATCCGGTACCTAATACGCGGGTATCAATATTTTCCGAGGAAACAATAAAAGGACGCAGACTGTCGCGGGAAATTTCAAAATAACCCTCGCCGGTAAGCCGTACATGCCTTTCCTTTTTATTGAACTGTCCCTCATCATACTCCAGTTTAGAATGGGTATTTAACCATACCTCCGATCCGTCGGGCAACGTTATGTGCGCTATCTGCCGGCCAGTGGCACTAATAGTAGTATATACAAGACGTTTGCCAGCCTCTGAGCCACGGCGCTGCAGCCACCACCAGGAAAATACCACCAGGAATACCACTGCTGCTGCAGCTATCCTGTAAAGCAGCCTTACCACTGGAACGTGTGTACGAATTTCCGGCATAGGCGCTTCTTCCGCAATCAATATCCGGTGCAGCATTTCCAGCTTTGCCAGGTTCAGCTCCTCCCCTTGCAGGGAGGGATCCGGCATGTTTAAAGTTAACATCCACTGGCGGATGATCATTTTTTCTTGTTCGGTTGCCTCACCGCTATACAAGCGGTTGAGCATTGTTTCCAGTAATTGTTGATGATGCTCCATACATATAGTTAGAGCATATCTCGAAGAAAATCCCGGATATAGTGTGTTACCAAAATGTTACCAAACAAAAAAATCAGGACTTGATAAACAGCGCGAGGAATGGAAGCATAGTAGTGGCAGGATAAGAATCCGCGAAGTTTTTCAGGCGACGCATGGCGTCACTCAACTGGTTTTTAACCGTTTTGGGAGAAATACCGTACAGGGCAGCGATTTCCTCTACCGATCTGTTTTCATAACGGTGCATTACAAAAATTTGCTTCATTCTTTCAGGCATACGGTCTAACTCACCAGCAATGGCAATATTAATAGCCGTTAGCTCGGCTTCCATATCCTGGACATTATAGTGTGGGTCTATACTTAACTCGTTTTCCAGGTATGCCTGAAAATGTTGCAGGTGTTTTCCTTTAAGGCCATTGGCCCGCAGCCATCCAAAAATACGGTAATACAGGCAAGTAATCAGGTAAGACCTGGTTTTAGAGCCCTCCAGTTCCAATTGAGGAAACTGTTGCCACACATAGGTAAAAGTATCCTGCACAAGGTCCAGAGCGTCCTGGGCATCCCCTGTTTTCTTATTCGCTATCTGATAGAGAATATCCCAATAATTCAGGTAGAGATCTTTAAATCGCTCTTCTGGAGTCATGCCTTGTACCGTTTCAGACGGAGACAAATTAAAACACTTTGTTCCAAACATCCAGCATTGGTATGTTATCAATTTATTAACGCAACACACTACTCTATCGTATAGGGGTTATTGTTACTGGTATTTTCCTTGATACTTCAGCCATTGCATTTCTTTCGCAGCCATCCTTACTAGCTTTAAGTATCCATATTACTGTAGTCATTTTATTATCTCTCAAAAAAAAAATTTCAAACAAGCTGCCTGCAGGCATCTACGTGGAACAAACCACCCGCAGGCAAAAGATATATCGGCCAACTGTATATACAGCAGGATTGATACTTTACGGTTATATCAAAAACAAAACAGGCATGGCTCTCCATGTCTGTTCCTGTTTTTGACATAACTACCTAAAATGGAAGCGCTGAATGCCGGCAGTTTATTCATGCCTAAAATAAAGGGCTGAGCTGCCAGGTGCAGCTCAGCCCTTTATCTGTTACCATCAACGCTATTAAAATCTTACTGTAGCATTAGCAGAGCAATTAAACGGCATTTGCGGATTAATTACGCCCTGGCCAGAAAAATATTGCACATTGGTGATATTATCGAATTTGAGTCCCAGACGGAACCTTCTTACATCATAAAACACCGTAGCATTCAACAGGGTATAAGAAGGAAAAGTAAAGATACCGGTGGGAGCAGCATTAACGGTTAAATAATCACTCACATAATTACCGCCAACACCCACGCCGAAACCATGGAGCTTACCAACAGGAATAGTATAGCTCACCCACGCATTGCTAATATCAGGGGGACCAGCAGAAACGGGCCTTCTGCCTTCCAGGTCTTTGGATGTGCGAATCAGTTTACTGTCGTTATGGCTATAACCTGCCACAATATTTAACCCGGCCAATGGCGTAGCCACCAGCTCAACTTCTACTCCTTTACTGATTTGTGTGCCATCCTGCACGGTAATGGCATAATCGGTACCATTTACAGTGATGGAACCGTCACGGGTAATATTATCTACTTTAATGTCGTAATAGCTGGCGGTAAAAGACAAGTGGTTGTTCAACAGGTCTAATTTTACGCCGCCCTCCCACTGATTGGCATGCTGCGGTTTAAAATTGCCGGAAATATCAGGCAGGGGCTGCGTTACCGGCGCTACATTACTGAAACCATTCATGTAGTTACCAAAAACAGATACCTTACCTGGCAATACTTCGTATACCAGGCCAAATTTAGGCGACAATGCCGTTTGACCATAGTTACTGTTGGCCACTATCTTATTGGTGGCAAAATCACGGGTACCATTACTTTCAAAGCGGTCTAACCGTAAACTCAGCATGGCCAGTAAATTGTCTGTAATATTCACTACATCAGACGCATATACGCTGTACACATTACTGGAGGTATGGTTTACCACAGGTGCTGCAGTACTGGCAGTAATTTTATTGACTGCTGCTGCATAAGATAACATCACATATTTTTTACCAGGGTCGCTACCACTGATGGTATCATATTTAATAATAGGAGAATTGTCATTATCTGCAGTCTGATTAAGGTAATCTAAGCCCACGAGTAAACGATTACGTATGCCGCCTATACGAAAATCGCCATTAAAATTCTGTTGAACAGAGGTGCTGGCGCCACTGGAGTGCTGTAGCTGTACGTTCCGCTCCAACAAATCATCACTGCTATTACCACGCACAAACTCGTATTGGTACATCCCATTCGTTTTGCGGATATTCCTGGAAAAATTAGTGCTGGAAGTCCAGCCATTACCCAACTGGTAATCTGCCCGGCCATGGATATTGGAAGACGGCGCTTTCAATGTAATATCATTACTAGTATAAGACCTCGACCAATCGAAATGCAACTCGTCTGGTGTACGGGCAAAGAGCTGGCGGGTGCGGCTCAGGAAAATGATGGAAGGATTAGTGCCTTCATAATTATAAAACTCGGCGCCTACGTTAATGGTAAAACGATCATTTACGTCGTAGGTAATAGCCGGCGCAATAAAAAAAGATTTCCTGAAACCCGCATCCTGAAAGCTATTACGGGTATGATAGGCAGTATTCACCCGAGCCCTCAATGTTCTGGCTTTGTTAACCGGGCCATATACATCTGCTGTAAGACGGCTCAAATCATAGCTACCGGCAGTGTAAGACACTGCCCCGCCCAAGGTATCGAGCGGTTTTTTGGTAACTACGTTGATAAGGCCGCCAAAAGTAGTGAGAGCGCCGCCATACAGGGTACCGGAAGGACCTTTGATTACTTCCACAGACTCAATATTGGCCACATCTATTTCTCCGTTAGTTTGTCCGGGGATACCATCTATCATGGATATACGCGTAGGAAACCCGCGGAGGTTATAATATACAGCGCCATCCCCGCTGCGGCCAATACTGCCTTGCATCTTTACGATACCCGGCACATTTTTCAACCCTTCGCTCAAATCGGTAGTTACCTGTTCTTCGAGAAGTTTATCCGAAACAGTAGAATACACCTGGGGATTTTCCAGATAATCCAATGGCATTTTAGCCACATATTTACTGGCCTTATCTAATAACTTGCCTGGCGTAAGGGAAGTTATCACTACTTCCTGCAAGCTCACCGAACTTTGGCTCAGCGTAATATCCAACTGCTTCTCTTCTCCGCTGGCTATACTTACATTTCTCCTGACGGGTGGCAATCCCAATACAGAGACTTTTATGGTATAATTACCACTCTTTAAATGATCGAACCGGTATGCACCTGCCTGATCCGTTACCTTTTCCAATTTTGCTTCCACCAGCATCATGGAGGCATCAGATACCGCTTTACCGTCTGATGTAAGTATTTTGCCATAAAGAGATGCGTTTGCCTGCGCCCATGACTGGCTGGCAAACAAGGCCATGCAGCCTGCAAAGGCTGCTGATAGTAGATGTTTGTTCATTAATAACTCTTTTTTCCGGAACATTTACATGATAATGATGATATATTATATATACTACACCCAAACAGCTACGGAGGTATAATCCACCTTGCCATTAGGCGTTAAAGGAATACTTGCTACATATTTTACCTGCAGCGAGCCGGGATGCAGGTTCATTTTGTCTCTCAGCACGTTCTTTACGGCTTCTTCACTTAATTGTTCATCCAGGTGGAATATCGACAGCACCTTATCTTCAATACCTACACATACAAAAGTTTGTCCACCTAACTCATTTTTAAGGATCAACTCTACCTCATCCAGATTAATCCGGGTACCATACAACTTCATGATCCGCTTGATCCGGCCGGTGATATAGTAATACCCTTCTTCATCTTCGCGGGCTATATCGCCGGTATATAACTTATTAGTATGATGGAAATATGCCAGGTCCTTACTTTCATTGGCATACCCACCAAAAACATTCGGCCCATAATAGATCAGCTCACCAGTAGAGCCATCTATTTCAAAACGGCCATTTTTAATAGGAAAACCGATCGACGTTGCTTTCTTCAACAGGTCTGAAGGATGCAGGTAAGCCATACGTCCTGCCGCTTCCGTTTGACCATACTGTGTAAAAAACTGCTTGTTATACGTATCCGTATAAGCGGCGATCACTTTGATCAATGCATGGTTCAGCAGGCCGCCCGTTTGCGTCATATAACGCAGCGAGGCACAATCTTTCCGGAAAAAACCAATGCGGTGTAGCATTTCATATACATAAGGCACTCCGCCTATGGTACTACAGCCATAATGGTTAAAATCATCCCAAAAAGCCTTTTGTAACACATCCCGGTTAGTGCATAGGATTTTTCCTCCTGCTATACAATTGGTAGTAAAAATAGAAAGGCCATATACGAAAATAATGGGCACATTCAATGGTGCCACGTCCTCATCGGTAATTGGCATATAGTCCAGGATGGAATATGCATTCTGTACCAGGTTTTCGTTGGATAACTTTACAAATTTAGGAGACCCTGTTGTACCAGAAGTACTTAATAATAACTTGATATCTTCGTGTATCAGCACATCGGGTTTTAACCGGTTTCTGAATAGTGTAATATTATTGCCGGCGGTATAGCTATCGAACCCTCTCAGCCCGGCTCTCTCCGGGTCGTATACGTAATAGGGCTGGTACCTTTGTTCCAGTTCTTCCTTAAACTGTTCATTCAATTGCGGACTTAATAAAGACACGGCAAACCGGCTATCCAGAAAGTTCAATAACACTTCTATCGAACCGATCAGGTTATCACAATATATAAACACAATTCCCCGGAGATCATCTATCTCCAGGGATCTGTGAAAATCGCTTACCGGGCGGATATCGCCAGACAGGGCATCAATAAACGATAGTTTATTGTTGCCCTGTATCAGATCATACAGTTTCATTCGCTGATTATTTTATGAGGCGAAAACCACATTATATTTCTGTAACAATGTTTTGATCTTCCCTACACTGCCCATTTCCAGCACATCTTCCATATCGATGCCGATACTGAAAGCCTGCTCTATACCTGCCACCACTTCCAGATGAGTCATTGAGTCCCATTCAGGGATACCCTGGTAGGCCATATCATCAGTAACCGTATCTACAGGGATCGACAAAGCAACGGCCATTACTTCAAACAATTTTTGCGAGTTATTCATGTCTATATGCATTTAAAGATTTGTAATTAATAAATCAGACTTTTTTCAGTTTCCATTTTCCTTTCCTGAAAACGATGATACAACTGGCCGCCAGCACAATTTCCGACAACAAGATTGCCGTGAATATACCATGGGGGCCCATATCCAGAAATATCCCTAACAGATAGGCCAATGGCAGCTGGGTGATATAAAACATGAGTATATACAACAACGTTACCTTGGTTACTTCCCCTGCGGCATTAAGCGCCCTGGAAATCACCATAGTATAACCTAAAAGAATATACGCAATGGAGATATAATGTAGATAAGTTACCGCATTGCCTGCCACTGCAGGCACGTTGGTGAAGAAACTTACAGCCGGATCGGCAAAAAACTGCCAGCCAACAGCCACCAACAACAAAAAGCAGGTATTAATAACCCCTGCTTTCCAAACAGACTGCTCAGCCCTTTCCGGCTGATCAGCTCCCATATTCTGACCAGTAAGGATTCCTGCCGCATTGCCAATGCCCCATGCCGGCATGGTGAGTACAGAACTGATGCGTTGCGCTATTACGTAACCAGCCAAAGCATCGCCTCCAAAGTGCGATACAATGCGGATCATCAGCAGCCAACTGGAAGAAGGGATCATGTATTGAAGCATTCCACCAAAAGCCAGTTGTATAATCTTCCGGATAATGCCAGGCACAATGAGCAATTGCTTTCTGCTGATGCACATCACAGATTTACCACGCAACAGATAAACAGCCTGGTACAAGACTCCTACTACCCGGGCCACTACGGCCGCCAGGCCTATGCCCATTAAACCCATGGCTGGTACCCGGCCCCATCCGAAAATAAACAACGGGCATAAAACAATGTTCACCGTATTAGACAGCCACAAAGTACGCATGGCCATTGCCGCATCACCCGCCCCCCGAAAAATGCCATTTACCGCAATCCGCATAATCAGAAAAAAGATGCTACCAAACATTAACCTCGAAAACAGGTGATCCATTTGTATCAGCGTTTCCGAAATACCCACCAGGCGTAGTATCTCCTGGTTAAAACAACATAATACCAGACTTATGAGCAGCGAAACAACCAGCCCTGTATAAATAACCTGCATGGCGGTAAGACCTGCCGTTTTAGGCTTACCTTCACCTATCCTTCTGGCAATGGTAGTGGAAGCTGCAATACTTAATCCAATGGAAACAGAATATACAAAAGATACCACAGTTTCAACGGTTCCTACCATCGCCACAGCTCCTGCCCCCAGCCGGCTCACAAAAAACAGGTTCGTACATACGAAAAGCGATTCCATGAACAGCTCCATCACCATCGGTACAGATAACAGGATGATGGCCCTGTTAATACCTCCCGTAGTAAATTGCTTTTCCGTACCTAACACTGCTGCACGGAAGAGGGTAAAAAAAGATCGTGTTTGTGCCAGTATTGTTCTCATCTTATATAATCTGGTAAATTAAAAACCTGTTTATGGCGCTACATTCAGCGCTACTTCTGTTACTTGCACCAATGGGTTTACCAAAACACCTCCTTTAGGTGGAATAGCAAAATCGGTGCGGTCTTCATAACCATGATGCAATAGCCGTAGGCTATTGATATAAAAACGTTTGAAAGAAGGCGTAAAGAGATCGTATTTACGGAAACGATCGGCCAACTCCGGATGCTCTGATTGATAGCTAACCACAACTTCCGCTACCAGCTTCCAGAAAGCATGTTCTTCAAACTGTCCATAAGTATGAAAAACATCTGCGAGATACCGGAAGAAAGCATCAAATACACCCAGCAGGATAAACAAGGGTATATTTTCCTTATTGGAAGATTGTATCAACCCACTGGCTAATTCAGGTGGCAGCTTTTCTTTTGCTTCGGTAGTTAACACAATATCGTCTACAAAATCTTTAATGATAATCCTTACCGGCACCTGATCACGCATTACCAGGATAATGTTTTCACCATGTGGGGTTACGCAAAGGGAATGTTGATAATAGATCTGCAGCAAAGGTGTCAGATAGGCGGTCAGATAAGCGCGGAGCCAGGCTGCCGTAGTAAGACCAGATTGCGCCACCAATGCGCCGGCTAAGCTATTGCCTTGATCGTCGACATACAACAGGGAAGCCATTGTGATCATTTTCTCGCCTGCCTGCAAATAACTGGCGGCACTTTCCCGCCACAGCACGCCCAACATTTCATTAAATTGATAAGGCGCATTAGTGATGGCATGATAACCAGGATGCTGGTAAGTTACCGTGGCAACTTCTCCTAATAAGATCAGGCCCATTTTTTTTAACTTAGGATCATTGTCCAGCATATCCTTCACCCACTTCGTAATACGGGGCGCTATCAACATCTGACGGGGCGACAAGCCGCGAATATTACCAGTGCTCAGAATAGACACCGCCATCTTTACATAATGCTTTTCCGGATGGCTAACATTATAAAAAGTACGGATACTTTGCTGAGGCGAATAAATATCTTTCCCTATTCCCAGTGGTATCAGTAGTTGATGGGCAATATCCCCTGCAAACTGCATCAACAGCTTATTATGCCACTGCCATTCATGTACCGGCATCAAAATATAATTATCCGGGTTGAGGCCTTTTGCAGTAAGCTTTTGCCGAAAGGCATCCACCACCTCTTCTCCCAATTCCTGTTGCAGGAAATTGGTTTCCTCTATTTCTCCGAGTGAACTGAAAACGGCCCTGCTCCGGTGTACCGCTATCCATAACAAATGGATAGTCTGGTCGGCTTCCGGCGCATAACGGTTATAGTCATTTACGTCGAAGCCTATACGGCTTTTGTTCACAATCACCCAGGGATGTCCATCCATGCGGTGCTCCGTTTCCTGATAACCCGCCGCAGCGAGTTGGGAGGCGGCCATGCGGCCCCGGAAACATAAATAAGCATCAGCATATAATGTATGCTGTACCTCTTCTATATAACGGGCAAGCGTAAATGGCTTAAGGCCCAACGATACTTGCTGCTCCACAAAAAACGCAGTAGCGGATATAGTATCAACCAGACGCCCGTCTTCATGTTTTTGTATAGATCCGGGATATACATGCCAGTAATCGAGCATGCGTGGACTGGCAGTAAAAGTATAATAGTGGTTCTCCTGGTCGGTATTTAACCGGAAATGTGTACGCTCATCATATTCCTTACCAGTAATTTCAGGTTGCAACACCTGCTCATGTAAAAGCTCTGCAATGCTTTTAGCGATTAGCTGCAAATTTACCTGTTGCCATATTTCCCGGCTCAGGTGGGGCAATGTGTGAAAAGTATCTATACTCGTCATAAATTAAGGAGCTTAAGTAAATGATGCGTTACGATATAACAGCTGTTGAACGCAAGGATGCCGGTACGCCAAAATCCTGGAAGGCGATCCGCGTTTCTGTCTTATATACTTCTCTTCCGACAATTTGATTAATAATACAGGAATTGCGGTAAGCGCCCATCCCCAGATCTGTGGAGATGAGGCTGTGCGTATGTGTTTCCGCATTCTGCACAAATATTTCATTCCCGTTTTGATCGATCGCATAATGCCGGTGCACCTTAAAACTACCATCGCTGTTGCGGGCTATCCGTTCTTGTATACCCTCCAGGAATGCCGGTTCATGGTATTTATAGCCAGTGCCTAATATCACCGCATCAGTATAAACAGTAAACGATTGCTGCTGGGCCAGTTCCTCCAGGTTCAGTTCCAATCCACCGGTAGCGTGATCACGGATATCATTCAATTGCACCCCTGGTTGAATATTTACCCGTACATTTTCATCTTCTACACTCATTTCATACAGGGCATCGTAAATATCATTGATGAGGCTATAGTTGATTCCTTTAAATTGTGATTGCTGTTGTTTAAGCATATCCTTTCTTTTGCGGGCAGGCATGCCATGAAAATAGTCCACAAAATCGGGAGACGTCAACTCCAGGGTAAGCTTGGAATACTCCATCGGAAAAAAGCGATCGGGCCGGGTAAACCAGTTGAGAGAAAGATGACCGGACCGGTGTTGCAGGAGATCATAAAACACTTCAGCCGCACTCTGCCCAGAGCCTATCAGTGTAACGCTATTACGTTCCAGTAATGATGCCCGCTGATGCAGGTAGTTAGCCGTATGCACCACCTGACTGCCGTTGACGGTAGCACTAAATGCAGGCATAGCCGGCACTGTACCGGTACCTAATACGAGTTTTTCCGCGTAATAGGTGCTTATTACTTTTGTAGCCGTATGTTGCACAGTAATTTCGTATAGCCCAGCTGTATAGGTTACCAGCAATACCTGATGCGAGAATTTACAGGCAGGCAATTGTGTGGCCACCCATTTACAATAGCGGTTATATTCCTTCCTTAATACAAAGAAATTTTCCCGTATAAAAAATTTATATAACCGCCCGGTTTCTTTCAGAAAATTAAGAAAACTGTAAGGGCTGGTAGGATCAGCCATCGTAACACAATCACAAAGAAAAGGCGTTTGCAAGGTGGCGTTACTGAACAGGAGTCCGGGGTGCCAGTTGAATTCATCCGATTGGTCAAAAAAGATGGCCTTGATCTCTTTTAGCGGAGCCGTAAGCGCAGCCAGTCCCAGGTTAAAGGGACCTATGCCAATGCCGGCCACCGTATATATTTGAGGGGTACTCATGTTATAGTTCTTTTACGGGGACTTCAGCCACCGGCGTGATAAGGATGTCTTTATTCTGTGGGAATTTGGCCCAATACCATTCTCGATAACAGAAGTTCAGGTTAGCTCGTTTATGCGGCATTTCAATCACCTTCTCTATCTTAAATCCTACATGTGCTTTATTCATCATGGAAGCCAGCGAATCTACCGCCCCTTCTCCCACCATCTTACCTACCTCCGGTTGGGCAAATACATAATCTACCATGCATTGGGTAGAAGGAGAAGCATACTTCTTTTTAGGGTCTACCGGCGCAATAAACTGGTGGGTACCGTAATCAGTGGGTAATACATCGTAATAGTCGCCTACCATATCACGGATAGCCCAATACACTTCAATATTAAAAGTAGGCTCGCCATTAGCTTCCCCTATGTAACTGTACATCATTTCACCGGGTAGCAAGGTGCGGTAGTAATGCTCCAATTGCCGGATTGGCCAGTTCATTTGCCAGATCTTAATGGCATGTTCCCGGTTAAACCATTCATGCAGCATTTCCAGATCGCGGTCCAGGTCTATAGGGCGGATGCTGATCACTACTTCTTCTTTAGGGAAATAACGGCTATAAATCACCTCTTTCCCTTCCGGGTCAATCAATTGCCTGGAAAAGAAGTTCCGGTGCAGCACATTAGGATAGTTCATATGCGCTACAGCGGCAGGCGTTTCCCCTCCGTCTATATTACAGAGGGCGGTGAGCAGGTTAGCTTTCCCCATCCAATAACGGCGCTTTAACAGGTAGTCGGCAAAACCACTTTCATCTCCGGGTACCAGGCTTTCCAGTTCACGGTAAAGGATCTGCAGCAGTTTATCTTCTTCTGCCAGGCCATTGGCACCCATTACATTGATCAAGCCTACCAGGTTGCTGATCACGAGATAGTGCGTCAACAATTCAAATAACCGCTCATCTGGAAGAAAGTCTTTATTATTAGCAATTAATGAGGGCAGCATTTCCGCTACCAATTCCTGTTTAGCCTTTCTGAAAAGGAAGCTTTGGTTGTCGCGGAAATATACTTTAACAGGGAACAGGTCACTGTCTAGCTCCAACAACGTATTTTGCTGATGCGGTTCACAGGCCAGCCCATAGTGGTTGAAGATACGCAACACAGGTTCCAGCAACAAGCGCAGGTAACGCGTAAACCATTCTTCTGCCGCCTGTTCTATAGGCTTAAGGGCACGTGCTGCTACGCCTTCTATTACATTTACGATACGAGGCACTTGTCCTGGCAAGGCATCCTGACAAAAAGAAGCCAGCAGTCCAACGTTCAGGGTTGCCCGTTCCTTCATAAACTGGTTTTCGCGTAAAGCGGTGCTAAATCCATCTATCACCTTACCTTCATAAACAACTGCGATAAAAGCCGGGTCTCCAGTAAAGGCAACAGTAGGATTTTCTTCCTGCAATTGTTGTCCCTGTGGCGTAGCTAACAAGCAAGATACCTGATAACCTCTTTGCAATTCATGCAAATAATTTATTCTTACCGCGCTGGTAATTTTTACGTGCAAAGAAAACTTGTACATCCAATTGCTTTCTTCATGGTATACCGTTCTTACAGAAGAAGTAGCTGTAAATAGTGGCCCCCATGCCCCCAGGTTGTACAGCAGCCCCTTGGCGATCAATTCCTTTACAGTAGCATCCTCCAGGAGGTAATTGGCCTCCCATGGATGCGTTAGCGTTACTTTCCAATCGGCATGCTTATTCAGCAGTGATTGTATCCCGTTATCTTTTTTCGTATATTCATTAAGGTGGTCGCGGAAAATACCGGAGGGTAGTTGCCCTTTCGCCTGTTGCTCTATCACCAGCTCCGGATGTAACAAGAAATAATGTAGTTGAAAACGGCCCCCTGTTTCTGGAGAATACTGCAGCAGGTCATCTACAGAAAAGCCTTCCCTGCTTTTACTCAGCGCATGAGTGGTATGCCCGGCTGGCAACAGTTGTTCTGCTTCTATAAAAGTCATTTCCGCCTTGTTCGTTACTTTCCCTGTTTCCTGGAAATGCGTCAGGAAAGTAGCGATGTTATCTATGCTGTTGTGCAGGCGCTGCTGGATATACGCCGCATTAGCCTGTTCATGGGTAAGGCGGGCATGGGCAGCTACGAGTTCCAGGAAACGTTCCGGACCTATGATAGCGATACTGTCTGCAGTAGTATTTCTTTCCACTACAGGAAAATCATATTGATGCCGGCGGGTAACCGCTGCGTATTTTAACGGCACATATACTTCAGCACTACTTTCCGGAAAATTGAATTTCAGGTGTAAGGTATGGCCAGTGGCATTAAAATGTTCTGCCAACACAGGGTCGTACCTGGGTATGCCATCGTAATAGGAATTGTTATTTAGCTCCCGGCAGGCATTATTTATCAATATAGAGAAATTCAGCTGCAGGGCTGTTTCCCGTAGGTTGTTGTTATTGAAGAACATTTTTTCCATGTCTTTTAATGGTGGTTAAAATTTGCTGGATATCGCTGATAGTGGTAAGTGGGTTAAGGATGGTAAATTTCAGGTAGAAAAGACCGTTTACCCGGGTGCTGGCCAGGAGTACTTCACCACTAGAGAAAAGCGACTTTTTGATCTTCTGGTTAAAAGCGTCGTACGCTAACGGGGCTACGAAATCTGGTTTATAGCGGAATACCAACACACCCAGGTCGGAATGACATAACAGTTCAAAATCGCTGTCGTTTTCCAGGAGGCAGGCTGCCTGCTCAGCAGTATCTATAATGGTATTGGTGTAATTACCCAATTGTTGTTTACCCATCAATCGCAGGGTAAACCAAAGCTTGAGGGCATCAAAGCGACGAGTGCTTTGCGTCACTGTTTTATTAATCAATGCTGGTAATTCATCATAGTCCTGTTCTTCCGGATTGAGATAATCGGCATGATGGCGGATAATATCCAGCGACTGTTTATTTTTTACAATAATGGCGCTGCTGCTGATAGGCTGAAAGAAGGATTTATGATAGTCTACTGTAACAGAATTGGCCAGTTCTACACCATTCAGGAGATAGCGGTATTTATCGGTGAGCAGCAGCCCGCATCCATAGGCGGCATCTACATGATACCAAAGATGGTATGCCACAGCGATGTGACCAATAGCGAGTAATGGATCAAGGTTACCGAAATCGGTGGTTCCGGCAGTAGCTACAATAGCGATTGGAATATTGCCCGCTGCTATCTCTTTTTTGATAGCGGCTTCCAGGAGAACAGCATCCATACGGAAACGGCTATCTGTAGGAACGGCCACCAGCGCCTGTTCTCCCAATCCGAGTAGGGCAGCATTCTTCTGATTGCTGAAATGCGACTTTTCCGAAACAAATATGCGAAAACGGCTTGCCTGCGGCGGGCAACCATTCAATTTAATATTATGCTGCAGATAGCGCATCGCATAATGATCCCTTGCCAACAATAATCCCATCAGGTTACTTTGGGAGCCGCCGGCAGTGAAAACGCCATCGCAATCGGCGTCAAAGCCCAGCTCGCGCCCTGTCCAGGCAATGATCCTTTCTTCCATCAAGGTACCACCTGCACTTTGATCGTAGGTATCCTGGGAGGAGTTGATAGCGCTGACTAGTACTTCCGCGGCGAGCGCCGGGATCACTACCGGACAATTGAGATGGGCAATATATTGGGGCAGGTGGAAAGCGGTAGCATGTTCTACATATAATTTATCCACTTCTTCCAATAAGCTTTTATAATCGGGCAGCGGGGTATCAACATCAACAGTCTCAAAAACCGCTGCCAATGCCTGGGGAGTAATACCGCTAAAAGGTTTTTTGGTACGCTCCAGGAACGTAGCTACCAACTCCAGGGCTGCCTGCATGGCGGTATTGTATTCCTGTACGGTAGCAGCACTAAAAATAGCTTTATCAGTATCAACGGGAGGCAGTATGGTCATCTCCTCAAATGCGGCAATAGTAGCTGTATCCATTAGTTCTTTTTTAGGGTGTTCTTTAATGATAGTATTGGTTATTACTGTTGATTACCGCGCATATATCTTCCCGTAATGTTCTTCCATCACCAGGTAGGGGTTTTCGGGATGCGCCACTGATTGTATATGTATCAGGCTTGTTTTGCTCATCATCCTTAGCATCAGACGGCGCTCACAGGGCACCATCTCGCCATTTTCCTCGCGGAAACCTGCTATAAAAGCATTACGTCCATGGGCGCAGAGATGATTATTAACGAAGATCAGATCGCCCGCCTCGGGAATAAAATCGTTATAGATACGGGCCCTTGCTTCCTGCCAGAAGGCTAGCAGGTTCTCCATCGCTTCCGGGCTCTGACCTGCTTCTATATTATAGATCTGCTCTGCCGCATCAAAACGTATAAAAGGCGTTGCTGCATTGCCATACAAAACAGCTGTCAGCGTACCTTCCCCATTGGCATCTTCTACTGCATAATTCGCATCTTTCGGACATTTGTAAATCGCCTCAAACAACACTTTTAGTACGGGGTCCGACTTATCGTGAGAACGGATAGAATACAGCATGGAAGGTACTTTTTCTTCATTCCTCAGGTAAAGAAAACTGAGGAAATCGGCGGCATGGAACAGGAAAGCATCTTCTGTATGCACAAACAATTCAGTTTTGGAGCCAGCGCCGGTTTGGGAATAGGCCATATTATTTTCCGGAATAATGGCGTGCAATAAACCGCCTCCTTTACGCTGAGCGAAATATTCCACTGGTTTAGAGGGAACAGCGCCATGCAGCAAAGAAGAAATAAAACCATATTCCACCATTTTATCAGCTTCCATTTCCCGCCAACTGGGAGGCGTAGGCCCCAGTGCATGCTGGTCTACTTCCACCAGCCCTTTGAGAATAACAGCACCATATTGCTGCGTCGAAAAATCGGTGCCTAAACGGCTTAATAATGTAGCAATACGCTCCGGTAATATCTTATAAGCATTCAAGTGCAGTATAGATATGTATTCCGGGTTTTCGTAGTGTCCATAGATTTTTCTTAAAGTCTTTCCTATCCTTGTGAGTTCCTGCCGTTCGTCAGCAGTAATGGTAATGATGTCCGGCGCCATAGGAGGACGGTTGGCAGTGTTGGATGCCGGGCTCACCATTGAAGTTAAAAACTGAGGTTCCATTAATGATTCTTTAAGGGTTATGAAACAGGGTTCCAGGAGTCGGATTACAAAAGGGCTCACGGTACCCAATAGCTCGGTTGGCAGTTATTGCGTATTACATCAATATCTGGTATTCCTTTAAAATATAATCGGTCAAAAGGGCACTAACCTTTATCAATGGGATGATAAAAGTTTTTCAATTCAGAACGGAAACAAAGCTAACAGGAAAACAAAAAGGGTATTAATCGAAACGGGAAAATTGTTTACGCAAAAGGAAAAAATTGGTACAACTGTTCCTTCCGGGTAAACATTAAAATCATATTTCCCCCGTTACTGCAGTGGAGGCGCAGTAGAGATATAGAAATTATAGCCAATGTTCTCCGGCATCTCCATATTCACACAGGGGCAATAAAAAAGGCGCCTGTGAACAGACGCCTTTTTAAGTTAATTATCTTACTAATTAAGAAAGTTCTCCATAGTAATCAGCTGTATTAATTACCTGCGTTTTAGCTGCCATATCCCCTACTTTCTTTCGCCGGCATAACAAACCGGCAAAGCAAATAAGCCATCCAATAATGCCGCCAGGAAGCGGTTCGACAAAGAAGCTTTAGGGAATTTCCTTCCTTTTAAATCCAGATCTAAACCATCAAAGTTAGTGGGCGGGGGGCACCATTACAAAGAGTCCATACTACAGCGGCTAACAACTGCACTGGCCTGTTATCTCAAATTTTCCAGTGCAGTTGTTCCTGCCACTGCCAGCCTTATTTTAAGACAGGCTGCAATACTTCCAAACGGCCGTCTACCGGCGTGGTTACCTTTAATCCCAGCATACGCGCAACGAGTGGATATACATGGATATTCTCAAAAGCAGGAATCTTCAAATGCGCTTTAAACGCTGGTCCCCAGGCAATAAAAGTAGCCTGCATGTCTTTTACCACAGTAGCATCAAAGCCATGATGGCCGATACCAGGTTTCCTTTCTGAAAACACATAAGGCCAATCAGGAACCAGGAGGATATCACCTATGCGGTTTAATTTATCATCTGTACTGCTATAATGCAGGTAAGCCGGCATATTTGTTTTCAGATAAACCTTATAATGGTTTTCCTGTTGCTTTAATGTTTCATATAAAGGCTGGATATCTGCTGCATTTTTAGCATGCAATTCCACCATGGTACCTGATGAAGGTATCAGGAATTTAGCGGTATCGATGGCGGCAGGCATAGAAATGGGATGCTCCCTATCTACGCTGGTCATCCCGTGGTCAGACACGAAGATGAAATTTACCGGCAGCCCGGTTTCACGCACAGCTGCTGTTAACTGCTGTACAATCGCATCTACTGTTCTCACTGCTTCTCCTGTTTCCGGTGCATCCGGACCATATTTATGACCGGCATGGTCTGCGTCGGAAAGATAAAACGTAATCAGATGAGGGCGTTTCTCTTCCGGCAGGGAAAGCCACTCTTTCACCACAGCAATGCGTCTGTCTGTATTTATTTTCTCTGTATAGTTATAGTAATAAGTAGGACGCACTCCTTGCACTGCTGCCTCGGAGCCCACCCAGAACATACTGGCGCTGATCATCTGCTGTTGTTCTGCCAATACCCATAGTGGCGTGCCACCATACCAGGAACCGTCCCTCACCTTGGCTTTGTTGCCCATGGAGTAGTTAGACTGCTTTTCCGGGTCATAGAAAGTATTGTTTACAAGTCCATGATGGGAAGGGTACAACCCTGTTACAATCGTATAGTGGTTAGGGAAAGTAACGCTGGGAAAAGAAGGTTGCATGGAAGCTGCTTGCACACCTTGCCGGGCAAAGCCCAACAGGTTTGCCGCCTGGTATTTCTCTGCATAGTCGTAACGGAAGCCATCAGCTGATATGAGGATCACATAAGGCTGCTTCATGGCAGCCGCGCTGTTTACACGTCCAGGAACAATATGCTGTACCGTATCTTCCTGGCTATATGCTGCACTGCCAGACAACAGTAACAGCGCTAGCGCAAGGCGATAATATTTCTTCTTCATGATAGTTATTTTTTAGATACAGGTTGTTGTTTGATATGTGCAGAATGCAGTTGGTTATCGTCGCGGTACTGTTGCAGCATACGACCTGCTTCCACTGGCCTGTCGGTAGACAGGATATCAGCGCCCCGTGTTACAAAATCGTAATAATTCTTGTCGCCCTTGGCCACGGCTTGTTTATCAAGGTTGCCCATAGTACCAAGAATGCAAAGGATTTTATTCTCGTGCAGCAATTGGTATAATGC
Organism: Chitinophaga sp. 30R24; assembly: GCF_049056765.1. NCBI lineage: Bacteria > Pseudomonadati > Bacteroidota > Chitinophagia > Chitinophagales > Chitinophagaceae > Chitinophaga > Chitinophaga sp. 30R24. Next base: position 104,228 of record NZ_JBJGXX010000006.1, on the reverse strand, counting down.
TTCATCCGCTTCTTTTACGCCGATAAAAGCCACCAAGCGGTTGCTGGGAATACCCAGGCCGTTTAACCTTTCCAGGTCTTCTTTACGCTGAATGGAAGCAGAAATCATCAGATCTGGTGCCAGTTGGTATACTTCTGCTGCCTGTGTGGCGCTATAGGTGATCAGCACTACGGATGCTTCAGCCTTGCAACGGCGCACGGCTTCAACTACTTTGGCATAAGGCACCCCGCGCTTAACATCAAGTGTAAAGATCACTTTGTTCTTTCCCCACCGTAATACCTCGTCGAGGTTGGGAATACGAAAATCGGTAGTATCCCCGTCGTTATCTTTCAGTTTAAATTTCCGCAGTTCCTCGTAAGTATAACTTTCTATCAGCCCGGTGCCAGTACTGGTTCTATCCAACCGGTTGTCGTGCATCAGCACCATCACAGAGTCTTTGCTCAGTGAAATATCACACTCAATGATCACTGGCTGGAACAGGGTGCTATGTTGGAATGTTTCGAGCGCGTTCTCCGGAAACCCTTTTTGTGGGCCACCACGGTGGGCGCTGATCAGGGGAATACGCTGTTGGGAATATGAAAGGAATTGCTGTAGCTCCGTTGTTGTTTTAAACTGGAGCAGGGAAGCAGTTTGCTGTGCAGAAGCTGTAAAGACAAACAGCAGTAACAGCAAAGAGCCTCCTAACTGATAAATGGATCTCTTCATGTGGAACAAAATAAACAAAGGGGCGGGCACTGTCCATAGACAGCACCCCACCCCTCTTTTAAACAAACTTATTTTACTGTAATGAATTTTGTCTGTGAAATGGTAGCCATATCATCTTTATCCGTGCGAACATAAATACGCAAGGAGTACTGCTTATTTCCACCAGTTAATTTAGACAACTTCAGGTTCATGTTACCGGAAAACGTATTTGTATTCGGGTAAGTAGCCGGAGCCAGCGTAGTGGTTACACTATTATTACCGGTAGCTGCGGTAGCTGCTTCGTTCCAGGTAGCAAAATGCACACTGTCTATCAGCTTAGCTGCACCAGAGCTTGGCGCATCATACCAGGCAAAGTCCATGGTACCAGCAGTAGCTTTAGTAATAGCGCCGCCAAAGGTTACCTGTATCACATCGGCAGGGGTAAAAGGACCTACCTGTCTTAACAGGCCCATACTGGTCACTTCTACTGTAGGTAATGCTTTTTCCAATTCTGCCTTAACAAAATCATTGTTTTTTGTACAGGAAGTAAGTAATGCAAAAAGCAAGTATGAGGATAAATAAACTATCTTTTTCATGCTGACATCAATATTAGATTAGAAAATGTAACGGGCACCCAACTGCATAGACCATGTGCTGGAAGAGCCGTAAGTATTCTGGAACGGATTCGTGTATAATGCACCGTTATTATTTTGCTGCATACGGTATACTGGAACGCCATTTTCATTGTAGCTTCTGAAAGCCAGTGGTTGGCTGGTAGTAGTAGATTTCTGTATACCCCAGTATCTGTTCAGCAGGTTAGGCAGGTTATTCACGTCTGCGGTGATCTGCAGGGTGTGTTTAGACTTACCTGTTTTCAGATAGAACTCTTGCATGAAACGTGCAGCAATGTCATTATACCATTGTGAGATAGCACCATTTCTTTCTGCATATTTACCACGGCGTTTGCTGAGGTAAGGAGAGTTATTAATGAATTTATCCAGTGCAGCAGCTTGTTGCTCTGGTGTATAGTTGTAAGTAACACCATTTACAGTAGCAGTATATGCTTCAAAGACCAGGTCTGTAGCTTTATTAGGTACAAACATCAGGTCCTGGTTATTACCATCGCCGTTCATATCACCGTTGATTCTGTAGGTGATGTTACCGCTAGGCGCACCCTGGTACACCAATGAAACAGTAGTAGCAGCGTGAGAAAGGTACTCAAAGCGGTAAGACAGCATGCTTACTACTCTGTGACGAGCTACACCAGAAGATGGATTCATTTCCAGATCGTTGGTAGTACCTACAGTAGCGTTGGAGTTCCACACAGAGTAAGCCTGTGAACCAGAGTTACCGGAGATATCCTTTGCTTGAGTGTAAGTATACGCTACGGAACCATATAAACCTTTAGCAAATGCTTTAGACAATTGAGCAGTCAACGCGTAAGAATATCCTTTGCTGGTATTCTCCAAGATAACAGCAGAGCTGATGTTTGGATAAATATATCTGTCCGGACCAGCTGTAGAAACGTAACGAGGTCTGTTATCCGGACCATTGGCGATGCCGGTAGGATCTTTCAGGTTAGCGTTACGCATGCGAATCGCATTGATATCTTTTGTCACTAAACCTTCCAGGGTGAAGCTGTAACCATGTCCTAAGTTTTTATCTACCGCCAGGTCTGTTCTAAAGATCTGAGGGAATTTAAAATTAGGATCTACCATTACGATATTGGTTGGGATAGAAGCACCTGCCACTGGCGGGAACAATTTTGCATAAGCGTCTACGTTAGGATCGAATTTAATATCCTTCAGCTTATTTGCTTCGTCAGGATTGGCATTTTTCAGTGCCACACTGTTCTGGTACATACCAGAGTTAGTAGGCATGTTAGTTAACCATACAAAAGGCGCCATACCATTGAAGATACCAGTGCTACCACGGATGATCAGGGATTTATCGCCCAGTACATCCCATCTTGCGCCGATACGCGGAGAAAGGTTTATACGGGAAGTAGGCCATTGACCATTGTAATGAACCATGTTACCTTCTTTATTAGGGAAAGTCAACGCAGTGATAGCAGGGTTTTCCAATGCTTTTTCCTGGTATACAGGTTTATCAGCTCTTAAACCCAGCGTCACTTTAAATTTGTTGGTTACTTTGATCTCATCCTGCGCATATAACGCTGTTTGTCCGTATTTCAGTTCTGCTGAGTATACCGCTTTCTTACCAGGCACCATAGAATAGGCATAGGAATAATAGAGCGGAGCCTGATCAGTCATGAAATCGTTCAGTGAGTTGTAAATATAATAGCTCTGTGCACCTGGCATGAACATGTTACCTACCAGCTGGTATTCGTAAGACACACCTGCTGTAAGGGTATGCTTACCGGTATAATAGGTAAAGTTATCGGTAACGCTATATACTTTATTGATTACATCGTTATTATAGCTATATGGTTCTATACCGAAGCTCATATAGTTATGCGGGGTAGTAGTACCATCAAATATTTCCACAAAAGGGAAAGGGGAGCTGTTGGTAACCCTGGTATCCCTTACTTTAGTGGCAGTCAGCAATAAGCTGTTAGACATATTGCGGAAAGTACTGTTCAACTCTACTGTACCGGTTTTAACGATATGTTTAAATCCATATACAGAGTTAGCAAATACCATCGACTTGTTGCTCAAACGGTTGTTAGGCAAAGTGGAAATAGCGGAAGTAGTTCCTGGCAAAATAAATCCACCACCACCAATGATAGAGTTACCATTGATAGAAGCAGGTTCTTCATCGCTCACAAAGTCGCTGTACTTAGCAGTCAGTTTATGATGGTTGTTAATGTTCCAGTCTACCTTTGCCAGGAATTTATAGTTAGACTTTCCGGCAGAAGGATAGTTATCATAAGCACCTGCATCGTAATTATATTTACTTTTCAGGTAAGCGGCCAGCTTTGCCATAGAATCTAAAGGCGTAGATGACTTGTTACCAGCATTCTGGCTACCATCTGCTACGTAGTTGGTAATTCTGGCGCCGGAATTCACTTCATACTCACCATTCACAAAGAAGAACAGTTTGTTTTTAATGATAGGGCCACCTAAGCTACCACCAACAGTTTTCTTGGAAGAAGCTGTAGCTGCATCCAATCTCACATCTGCTGCATTTCTACCGTTGAAAGACTGGTCGCGGTAAAAACCATACGCTGTTCCGTGGAAATCGTTGGTACCACTTTTAGTTACCGCATTGATACCAGCACCGGTAAAGCCAGACTGGCGTACGTCTACAGGCGCAATGTTTACAGATAATTCGTCAAATGCATCCAAGGAAATAGGAGATCCGCTACCACCTGGCAAAGGATCAGTGTTCAAACCGAAGCTGTTGTTCAGGTTAGCACCATCCACTTTCAGGTTGTTGTAATAACCACTTCTTCCTGCAAAAGAGTTACCACCGTTAGATTGCGGAGTAAGCTTAGTGAAGTCGGTGATACTACGGGAGAAAGAAGGCAATGTAGACAGCTGTCTGGAGTCGATCACTGTAGCAGCACCGCTCTTTTCTGTAGCCCCTTTACGTTTTACCACATTTGAATTAATCGTTACACCTTTCAGTGCAGTAACGTTTTCATCCAAAGTTACCACCACGTCATAAGGTTCACCCAACGCGATGTTGAATCCTTCTACGATCTGTGGTTTAAAACCCATAAATTCTACCTTTAACAGGTAAGGACCGCCTACACGTAAACCATTTAAGGTAAACGAACCATTTTTCAGTGCCCGGTTCAAATAGCGGGTACCGGAAGGCTGGTGAATCAGCGTAATGCTGGCTCCTTCCGCCCCCTTCCCATCGGGACCTTTAACAACGCCTGTTACCGACCCTGTAGTAACCTGGGCATTCATTGCCAGCGGCAATAAAAACATGCAGAGCAAGTAAAGTAATGCTTTCTTCAATAGCATAAAAAGTGACTTTTAGAGATAGATATAGATATAGCAATAGCAGTACAGTGATAAAATCCTGTAAAATTTTGTTGTAACCCCGGACGTAGTGAAGCCTGTACTGACTATTATTATTTTACTTCAGATGTAGATGCTGCGTTAATGTTTCCATTAATTACCGGACCATATCCACGGCCACCGGCTGATTTAAGGATACCTGGCAACAGTACACCATCTGGAGCCGTAAAAGGAAGACCCAACAGTTTAGTAATTACTGGTGCAATGTCTTCCAATCCCATTTTAGGGATTACGGTACCTTGGCTGATACCTGCGCCATAGGCGATAAATCCTGTTTCGATATGCGCAAAATCAGGGAAGAAACCGTGCGTACCGCCATGACCTGGCTTTACCAGATCGCCGGTAGCACTACCGGAAATAGATACCCCTTCTATCGCTGCAATAGCCAATACTGCGTGTGGATCTGCACCAATGCTGTCCAACTCTTTACGGCCTACAATGCGGTACATTCTCTTTACCGCGGCAGGTACGCTATCCAATATTGCCTGTACTTTGGCCAGTGTTTTATTATCGTTCTTATTTTTCAGATGCAGGAAAGCTGCACCGCCTGCACTATGGAACATCGCTTTCCAACCGTCTTTATCGCGGCCAGCAGGTATTAAACCATGTTGTGCTAACAATACATTCGGCGCAATGCTTGTATGGATGTCAGAAAATCCATGGTCACCGGTAATAATAATAGTAGTGCTATCCGCAATACCCGCAGCCTGAATAGCTTCCAGTATATTGCTCACTGCATGGTCTGCAGAAGCCAGCGCTTTCTTCACCTCTTCTCCGTTCCTACCGGTATTATGTTCTGCATGGTCTACACATACAATGTGCAGTGTAGTGAAATTAGGTTTATATTTTTTCAGGAGGTAAGCTGCCATCCGGCTTAAGTTTTCATCTATCGCCAGGTTATTCAGGTTCATCTGGCTATAAGATAATTTACCAGTGGCATTTTGTTGTATTTCTTCAAAAAGCCCTGCTGGCGCAACATTCGGATTAATAGACACCGTACCGTTACGGTCGTTTTCCCATGATTCCGGTACATTGTAATCTACTGGCGCTCCCACAGATACCGGCCATGATACGCAGGCAGAGGTCATGCCCACCTCATGAACAGCATCCCACAAAGTAGGCGTTTGAATAAATTTTTCTTCGCGATACCAGGTGTTGGTAGACCCAAAATCTGAAAACATAGTATTATAATAAATACCATGACGGGCGGGCATGGCGCCTGTAATAATAGTGGTATGTGAAGGATAGGTTAGCGTTGGAAATACCCCTCTTACTCCTTCTGCATAGGCACCGCCATTTTTCAGGAATCGCAGGTTGGGCGCTGGCCAGGCAGGGTCCAAATAGAATTCCGGCCTGAGTCCATCAATACTGATCAATACTACGTACTTCGACAATCTGCGGTCTGTACTTCGATTGGCTGTTTGTGCAACTACAGACAAACCAGGCAGTACAGAAATCAACAACAGTAATAAATACGGCATACGTACTCTCATAACAAGAACAAGTTAGATTTAGGCGTAACGTTTTTCACGACGACGTCCGATAGATTTAATAAGCAGGTGCAAAAGTAAATGAAGTAATTGGCAGAAACGGTAATGTAAAGATCACCAAATAGTTATAAAAATATTAAGGATGTCAGATTCTTACATTTAGCGCAATGGCACGCCAGGAAGGCAAATGAGGGGGAAACAAATTATGCGCAGACAGATCATTATAACACATTTAATGTATCGGCAGCCAGCTGTCTGGTGGTAGCGGTGAGGTCTGCAATATCCTGGTAGGTAACCAAACTACCTAAAGAAATAAGCCGGTTAGCCGCTGCGATCTTCGTATTCTGTAATTCTGTATTCAATACCTGAATCCTTTCCCGTGGCTCATAAGAGCGGATATTTGCCAATATGGATTCTGTTTTATTCCACCTGGATACAATCTTCGCAAAGCACCATCCTGCTACTTCCGGATCATGTGTAGTCACATGCTTAAAGAAGGGCAACTTATAAGACCGTAGCTGTGTGATCACTAATGCTTTACAAAATTCACAGAAATCATCCTGTTTCAGCACTGCCAGATTACCAAAGAATTCTCCCGGCGTTACCAACTCGTAAATAAATTCTTTCCCTTTATCCGAAATACTGCCCAACTTAACCGCGCCTGTTACAATTTCATAGATGTCTGTAAATCGTTGCGAAGTACCATATAACTGGGCTCCCCTTTTGAGAGAAAGCGTAGTTACGTTATCTTTTAAGCCTGGAACATTTTTTTGGACGAGGTAATTATACAGTCCTGTTTCTGCAATGCTAAGCATACACTGTTATCAATTAGCATCGCAAATTATGAAAATCCTATCTAAAATATCATAAAATAATATTACTTGTGTCAAATCAACGCTTAAAAAGCATCATGAATTAAGCCCCCAAAGCATCGTCAATTATATTCACCGCACTACCCTACTGCTCACAATAATACCCACTATCAGTAAGGGTTACAGAGATTTTCAGGACACTTTTATCTCGCAGAGATATTTAAAAAATAAGATTAATTTCCCGCTTCCAGAAAAGAATTAAAATTTATTTAACACCAGCATCTCCAATAGGCATTTCCGGACGGTCTTATTGTATATCACCGGTAATAAGCTACTAAATATAGCTATTCGTAGCCGGCGCCTAGCGGATCGAACAGCAGGAAGGCCTACCCTCCTAATAGGCGGTGAAGGGCGAATGTAAACAATCCGGTATTGGCAGGAAATGTGGAAAATTTGGTTTGGAAGCCTACCTAGCACTTAAAATAGTACTGATGTAATATTTATTCCCTGCCTTCAAATCCACTCCGCCCACATACACATTAAATAATATAATAATTTGATAAATTCTCCTTTTTTAGTTACTTTTTATCTGCTATACTTATCTTCTAAATAAATATTTTATCTTGATACCAGATTTATAAACGTATTATAAATTTCGATGATGTATGTAGCTTATCATAATTACTCGGATGTTTTATTGCTTCAGTTATTGAAACAGGATAACAAGGAAGCATTTACCGTTATCTACAACAGGTATTGGGAGAAGTTGCTGGTTTACGTTATGAACGCTGTAAAAGTACAATCAGAGGCGGAAGATATTGTACAGGAATTGTTCGTTTCGCTCTGGAAGCGGAGAAAAGAGCTCTCTATCCAGGCGTCGTTATCTACTTATTTGTACAACAGCGCCCACTATATGTGTATCCGTTATATTGAAAAAAATATTACCCGTTCCAACTATCTTGAATACTTGGCCTCCTTTATGGCACAGGATATCACCTCCACTATTGACAGGAAACTGATAGGTAAAGAGGTGGCCATGCATATGGAAACAGCCATTTCCAGGCTTCCGGACCGCATGCAGCGTATTTTCCGGCTCAGCCGGGAGTATAATCTTAGTTACCAGGAAATAGCCAGGCAATTAAATATTTCAGAAGAAACCGTTCGCAAGCAGATACACCGCGCATTAAAGGTATTACGCGTATACCTGAAAGATATTTCCCTCTCTGTATTGGGGCTTTTATTAATCAGGTAAAAAAATCTTTTATCCGGAGTACCACCTTTTTCAACGTTGTGTCACTAAAAGAATAAGGCATTACCAAATATGCATTTTTCATCCATTAAAAACAGGAGTTATGCAAAAGGAGGAGGCACAGGAGTTATTAAAAAGGTATCGAGAGGGGTTGTGTACTAGAGAAGAAAAGAAAAAGATAGAAACCTGGTTCCGGCATGTGCAACAAACCACCAACTGGAAAGTGCCGGAAGAAGAAAACACGGCTACACGGGATCGTATGTACGATCGTATAGTACAACAGATCGACGTGCTGGAAACTGTTCCTTTAAAAGTGGCCTTTATCCGCCGGTATCGCTGGAAGATAGCCGCTGCGGTGCTACTGTTGATAGGCATAGGTAATGTGATATTGTGGCAATTAAGGCCGGTTCAACACCAGGTTATTGCAAATAATCCGGCAGCCCAGCTGCCACCTGGCACTACCGGTGCCATGCTTACCCTGTCCAACGGACAGCAAATTTTGCTGGACAGCACTAACAACGGGGTATTAGCTACGCAGGGCGACGCGAAGATCATTAAAGACAATGGACAGGTAGCCTACCAGGCCAGTGCGCAAACACAGGAGGCTGTATACAATACCATCACCACACCGGTTGGCCGGACTTTCAAAGTAGTATTGCCCGACAGCACCCAGGTATGGCTAAACGCCGCTTCTTCTATCACCTACCCTACCGCTTTTACGGGAAAGGAAAGGATGGTGAGCATTAATGGGGAAGCCTATTTTACGGTGGCGCATCGTGCCAAACAACCTTTCCGTGTAAAGGCCGGCAAGGAGATCATAGAAGACCTGGGTACGAGCTTTAACGTCAACGTATATCCGGATGAACCTTCCCAGAAAATAACCCTGGTAGAAGGGGCCATCAAGGTCAGGCTTCAACAGCTAAAACCTGCAGAACAGGCTATTATAGCCCTTTCAGGTGCTATGACACTGCTAGAAGATGTGGAGGTAGAAAATGTAGTTGCCTGGAAAAATGGGAATTTTCATTTCAACAGCGTAGATATTTATACAATTATGCGGCAGGTAGCCCGCTGGTATAATATTAAGGTAGAATATCAGGCTTCAGTCGATGAAACCTTCAGTGGCGGGATTTCCCGCAGCGCCAACTTATCTGAATTGTTACATATATTAGAAACTACGGGCAAAATACATTTCGAAATAAAGGACCGAACAATCATTATTCAATCTTAAAAACAACCATGCCAACATGAGAAAGAAGAAATAACGAACTTATCAACCAAAATGCAAAGGCCCATAAAAAACCGCTCCATGGACCAGATGGAACGGCTAAACGATTTGGGCCTGCATCAGAGAGCCATCTGTAGAGACTATAGACAACCAGCTTAATTTATCAACCCAAACTAAACGAAAATATGCAATTTAATGCTAATGGCAAGCCCTTGCCCTTACACAAGGGAATCTTGTCCCCTAACAGCAGCCTTTACCTGCATGAAACGACCGCACGGAACCAAAGGCCCAAACATTTCGTAAAATTTATCACCTTTCTGTTGCTTACTTGTAGCCTGGGCGCATACGCCAGTGCTGTAGCTCAAAAGCTTACTATTTCTAAAAAGAATGCCTCCCTGCAGGAAGTATTTAAAGAAATAGAAAAACAAACCGGTTATCAGTTCTTTTTCAGCGACAGCGATCTTCGCGGAACAAAAACTGTTTCCTTGCAGGTACATGATGCAGAGATGGAAGAAGTACTACGCAAATCCTTATCCGGTCAAGCGCTGACCTACGAAATAGTAGGTCAAACCGTTGTGATAAAACATCAAAAGCAGTCCGGCAACCTCAATGATCTGTCTACCACCAGTGCAGTAGCTCCTATCCAGATCAGCGGCATTGTAACGGATGAACACCAAGAACCTTTGCTTGGCGCCACCGTGATGATAAGAGGTAATAAATCCAAAGCGGCGATCACCGATGTAAAAGGTCGCTTCACCCTTTCCTGTAATGCTGATGATATCCTGTTGGTTTCCTTTATTGGCTATAAAACAACGGAAGTAGCCATTCAAGGCCGTACACAACTGAATATAACATTGGCTGCCAATTCCAACCAGTTGGAAGAAACAGTAGTAGTAGCCTATGGTACCAGTAAAAAATCTGTATATACAGGTGCCGCGGCACAGATTTCATCAAAAGATTTTGAGAAACGCCCGCTGAACAACGTTACTAATGCGCTCGTAGGAGCAGCTCCTGGTATACAGTCTACTAACTCCAGCGGTGCTCCTGATGCCGGTCCTGGTATCAGGCTCCGGGGATTTGGTTCTTATTCCATTTCCAGCTCCCCCTTGTATGTAGTGGATGGTGTACCTTACGACGGTTCCCTGGGAGCCATTGACCCTTCAGATATCGCCACCCTCTCCGTTTTAAAAGATGCGTCCACTTCTGCTTTGTATGGCTCCCGGGCCGCAAACGGTGTGATTATCATTACTACCAAAAAAGGAGAGAAAAACCGTAACCACCTTTCTTTTAGTGCCAACTACGGCATCGTAAGAAGAGGCCTTCAGGAATATGACCGGGTAGATGCTTACCAATATTACCCGCTGATGTGGGAAGCCTACCGTAATAGCCTTGCATATGGCACTACCGCCGTTCCACTGGCAGATGCAGGCAAGATCGCATCCGGGTTATATCCCCGCTTTACCAGCGGCGCCAACAATGGCAAACAAAATTATAACGGCGCCGCCTATAGCGATATTAGCCAGCTGCTGTTAGCTAATCCATTTAGTGTTCCAGCCGGCCAATTGCTGGATGCCGATGGTCATCTTAATCCTGACGCCAAGTTGCTGTATCCGGAAGACCTGGACTGGAGCAAAGCCGCAGAAAAAGGTGGCCGTTCACGTCAGAACTACCAGCTTTCCTATAGCGGAGGAACAGATAAATCGGATTATTATGGCTCCTTTGGCTATACAGATATGAAAGGCTACCTGATCAAATCTGATATGAAAAGATTTAATGGCCGCCTGAACCTCAACGTACACCCACTTACCTGGTTTAAATCAGGCCTTAACGCCGCCGGCAGCTACATGAAACAAAATGAAGACAACACTGCCAGCAGCACCGGGTTCGTAAATCCATTCTATTTCTCCAGGTATGCCGGCCCTATTTACGCCGTGCACCAACACGACGCTTCCGGCGCCTATATCCTGGATGAAAAAGGCGCCCCCCTGTATGACCTCGGCGTAGGAAGACCCTTCGCCGGAGGCAGGAACGCCATCTATGAAAACTTGTTAAATGAAAGGATTCAGAACAAAGATCTGATCAGCGGCAGAACCTATGCAGAGATCAGCTTTGCCCCTTTCCTGAAGTTGACCACTAACTTCAGCGCGGATATTGAAAATAACCTGTACCAGGATTATGATAATAGAATAGTGGGCGACGGCGCACCTGCCGGCAGGTCTGACCGCTATACCGAACGTAAAGTAAGCTACACATTTAACCAATTGCTGAATTTCCATCGCAGCTGGAATAAACACAATGTGGATGTACTCGCGGGCCACGAAAACTACAATTACACTTCCAATTTCCTGGAAGGCTATAAACAGGGCCAGATTGTAGATGGAATCACCGAATTGCCCAACTTTTCAACTATCAACACCGCCACTTCCTATACGGATGTAAGACGCATAGAAAGCTATTTATCCCGTCTGAATTATGATTACGAAGGTAAATATGTTTTATCTGCCTCCCTGCGCCGGGACGGTAACTCCAGATTTGCACCTGCTGTGCGTTGGGCTACCTTCTGGTCTGTAGGCGGCGCCTGGAACATCGCCCAGGAGCACTTCTTCAATACTGATGTGGTGAATCAACTGAAGCTCAGGGCTTCTTATGGTAAAGTAGGTAACGACGGTGGTAACAGAAAAGATGATGGTATCAGCTATTATGCTTACCAGGCATTTTATAATCTGGGCAGGAACAATGCCGGAGAACCAGGCTTTGTTCAGGGAACACTCGGTAACGACGAGCTCACCTGGGAATCTAACAACAGCTTCGATCTGGGCCTTGATTTCAGTTTATTCGATAACCGCTTATCCGGTAACATCGATTACTTCAACCGCCAATCTTCTGGCATGATATTCAGCGTACCGCAACCATTATCTAATGGAGGTACTACCGGTGGCGGTTTCACCATCAACACCAACGTAGGTGATATGTACAACAGAGGCATAGAGCTACAATTAAGAGGAGAAATCGTTAGAACCAGGTATTTCCGTTACTCCCTGACAGTAAATGCCACCACCTTTAAAAACCAGATTACCCGCATGCCCGACAACCAGCCACAAATCATTGATGGTACCAAACAGTTGAGCGTAGGGCATTCTATATACGACTACTACCTGCGTCATTTTTATGGCGTAGATCCTGATAACGGGGATGCGCTTTATACAGCACAAACCTACAATCCAGCAAGTCCTGGCAACACAAAGATCATCACTAACAAAAATGGCACACAGGATACAGTTACCAGCTCTATCAGCAATGCTAAGTATATGTACGCTGGAGCATCTTCCATACCTAAACTCTATGGAAGCCTTTTAAATGAATTCTCTTACAAAAACCTCACCCTCTCAGTAACGGTAACCTACCAACTCGGTGGAAAAGTATACGATGCCAACTACGCTAATCTGATGGTAAGCGGCCAATATGGCACTGCGTTATCTACAGATATCCTAAACCGCTGGCAGAAAAAAGGAGACATTACCAAGGTTCCTCGTATGGATAATCTCCGTGTTTCCGATTTCAGCGGCGCCAGCGACCGTTGGTTGACCAATGCTTCTTACCTGAACATCAACAATATCACGTTGTCTTACAAAGTTCCCAAGAGGTGGCTTTCCCACATCACAGGCAATGATGCCAACGTTTACTTGTCTGGAGAAAACCTGCATATGTTCTCTTCCAGAAAAGGCATGAACGTCAACCAAAGCTTCAATGGTACCACTTCCAACACTTACACCTATAACCGTATCGTTACAATGGGCGTAAACCTTAACTTCTAAGATCATGAAAAAAATATTCTTGCACTATAACAACAGTAACGGAAAGTATATATCCCTGTTTTTACTGTTCCTCGTTCTATGCTCCTGCAGTAAAGATTACCTGAATACCAACCCAACAGACAAGGTAGCTACCAGCGATGCTTTCAGTACAACAACCAATGCCTGGGCCGCCGTTAACGGTATACACCGATACATGTACTCACAGTTTTACAGCAACCAGGACCAGGGAGGCCAGAGTGCTAACATGATATACATGGATATGATGGGTGAAGACCTGGTAATGACTGCAGCTGCCAACGGCTGGTTCAATGACTCTTACAAATGGCTGTCCCATCGGGTAGCTACCGACAGGGTACCTAAATTCAATTACCTGTTCTATTATACCGTTATTGCCAACGCCAATATGATTATTGCTAACATCGACAAAGCAGCAGGGCCAGAGGCAGACAGACGCGCTATAAAGGGCGAAGCATTGGCTTACAGGGGCTGGGCCTACTTCCAGATGATACAGCTTTTTGGCGTGCGTTATGATGGCACAGGCGCCAACAACGGAGCCGGTCTTCCTATTGTACTAGCACCAAGTGCTCTGGCCACTGCCCGGGCTACTATCGCCGACGTATATGGCCGTATTAACCAAGACCTTGATGCAGCCATGGATCTTTTGCAGAATTTCAAACGCCCCAATGCGTCCCATCTGAACATCAACGTGGCGCAGGGCATCAAGGCCAGAGTAGCTTTAACACAGGAAAAATGGGATTCTGCCGCCTACTATGCTAAATTAGCCAGAACCGGCTTTTCCCTGATGGGCAACGCTCAATATACCGCCGGATTTAATGACTATACCAATCCGGAATGGATCTGGGGAATACATCAGCAAGCTGACCAAACTTCCTATTTCTATTCCTTTTTTGCTTATATGTCTGCGAATTATGCCTCCACAAATATCAAAACAAATCCTAAGGCGATCTTTTCCAAACTTTACGCCCTAATCTCTGCTACAGATGTACGCAAACAACTCTGGGACTCAACAGGAAAAGACCCTAACGTACCTATTCCAAGCGGAGGAACAAGAAAACCATACATGAACCGCAAATTCCTGGTAGCAGATCCAGGCAGCAGTATCGGCGATATGCCGATGATGCGTTCGGCAGAAATGTATCTGATAGAAGCTGAAGGGAATGCAAGGTCTGGTAAAGCCAGCGAAGCTGCACAGGCATTGTACACACTCGTACACCAACGCGATCCCCAATATACATTAAGTACCTCTACAGGTAGCGCCCTGGTAAATGAAATCATGATCCAGCGCCGCATTGAACTGTGGGGAGAAGGCTTCCGTTTCTACGACCTGAAACGCACTAACAGCCCGTTAGACCGTAGCGGTGGCAACCACGACAATGCACTTGCCGGAGGCGTTATTAACGTACCTGCGGGCGATATCAGATGGCAATTCCTGATTCCACAGGATGAAATCAATAATTCCAACGGGGTAATTGCACAGAACCCACTGAACTAAATAACAATAGGAATCAATCAATGGCGTCAGGCGGATATACTGCCTGGCGCCATTGCCGTTTATAGCAAAAGACCGGAACGCTTTATAAGCATTCCGGCCGCTGATTTCCCCTTCAACAATAATGTTATTTTTATTTATCTGTAATATCCGTGATAATGATGGTGATGGTGGTAGTATCCCGGTCTGTCAACCACACAACTACTTAATCCAGCTATGAGTATTACTGTAACAATAAGATATTTTAACGTTTTCATGACAGTAGCGTTTGATGATTTAATGAAGGAAGCTAAGCGTTTGCAGGCTGCTTAAACTTCTTAGTCAGGTATACTAATGATAAAATTATGCCAGACTGAAAAAAGAAACGTTATCTATTGTTAACACGTAAGAGATGGTGCAGGCGTATCCGTATCCGAATAAATTGATATGCTTATCCTGGCTTTCTAAAAGGCATCTACAATACCTAGCTTTCTTTCCGGGCATTCTAATTCCAACTTAAAAAAATCGCCTGGTGTAAGCAGCGAAAACTTCTTATAATCTTTAATCAAATGCTGCAGGTCATAATAGCCACAATGGATAGCCAGCGTAAACCAATCCATATCAGGATATTTGTTTTTCATTCTGTTTACATTGCTAAATCGTACAAGGTTAATAAACGCTTTAGGAGACACTCCCATACGCGCTTTACATCTCCGCTCAAATTGACGTAAACTCAAACAGGATTCCTTGGCTAAATAATCAACAGAAAACATATTAGGCGACTCCAGTATTGTTGCACTTAACCTGTCAATACTGTCAATATCTTTTAGCGGCCGGTTGATTAATTTAAAAAGAAAGTCTTCCACAATTGCTATCATTTCATCATTACCGGCTGCCTCTCCCAGTTTCTCATTTATACCACTGATGCTATTAGGAAATACTGTTTCTGCATCTATATAGGCGTTAAACAGTTCTTGCGAAGGAATACCTGTTAAACGATAGAGGGCACCCGGCTGAAATACTATCTGAAACATTAAAAAGTTCCTTCCTACATACCTGTTAATCACCTCGGTATGCTGCCCTATCAAGGCTATTTTTTGCCGGCCGGCTTTGCTTCTGGTGTAAGTATACTCCACCTGCTCTGTATCATTGGGATAAAAACACAAACAATGCTCCGGACGGGGAGGATAGGGTTTAAAAGGCAAAGGAACGTGATTATCAAATACAAACCTGCCTATCCGATATACTCGAATAAATGCCGATAAAGCGATACGCGGGGTGTATTGGTAAAAAGACATAGCGGCTATTTCATTTAAATGAAGGCCAAGCCAACGTTCTATCCTACATTAAGATAATAAAAATCGATTAAGAAAGTTCATTTCCCCATTCCATTGTTCATAATAAGCCATGCTCCACCCTTCCTCTTAGATACCTATCCAATTAACCCATAACGCTCAACAAGGGGCGCTCTCTCTTCGTGGAAGGTAGTCACCCCAAATTTTTTATCCAGGTCGCTCATCCGTTTAGCAATTGCCGGATCCATAGGTGTAACCCCAGCTTTTACCATATCGGGTATTATCTTATGAAATAATTCTTCAAGAAAATCTTCAAAATTCTGATTGAAATACATATCAAAAAATCTCAGTGGTTTATCAGCAGCATTCCAAAAGGTGTGCGCTATCTTTCTGGGGCGAAAATGCCAACCGCCTACAGCAATTTCCTGTACCTTACCTGCTACATAAACAGTGGCAGTTCCCTCAACTACATACATCAACTCATCGAGCTGATCGTGAACATGCGGCGCAGGCCCCATTTTTCTAGCAGCTACTGCTGTTTCCACGCAAGAAAACTGCATATTTGTTTGGGCACTTTTTACCCAGGTGCGGATATTTAATCCCCCAGGGCCTGGTTGTAGCGGTTCCTGAGGAGCAAGGTAAAATGGGCTTAAATTACGCTTGTCATTTTCATTGCCAACACCAAATCCTAGCAATGGGGTCAACAGTGTACTCCCTATAAGCAACCCCATTCTGGCAATCGCATTTCTTCTTGTGAAATTATTATCCATCGCTTTTGATTTTTTGTAAAATTAAAACCCAAAAGCGCCACGGTAGGTGTAAAAAAACGACATTTTAATAAGCATTCACGCTTAAAAAGCCCGATCACCGTAAAAATATCTGCATTGTAAAGCATGGAAGCGCATCAGAGAATGCACAATGTATTTAGCATCGCTACTTTTTCCTCATAAAGCATAAACTGGAAAACGTTTATACTTTTTAATGCATGGGTACATCATTAAGATCACCCGAACGATTTATCATCTCCGGCAGTTCAGGACGATTTTTCTTCTCCCCGCCCAATACCTTATAGGTAATGATTATACTAAGTAGCATACACAACGCTCCAATTAAAAAATGGATACCCGGAAAATAAAACGGTGCTTTATCTGTAGTAAAGTAAGCAAAGGTGCCATTCATGATCAGTGGTCCGATAATAGAAGTAAGGCTCATGAGGCTTGTAAGTGCCCCCTGTAGTTCGCCCTGCTGATTAGGTGGTACATGACCCGAGATAACAGATTGTAACGACGGCCCACAAATTCCTCCGAGGCAATAAGGCACTAAAAAAACAAACATCATCCATCCTTGTGTGGCAAAGGCAAACAACACTAACCCCAACGTATATAGGGATAGTCCGAGATAAATACTTTTTTCATTGCCAATTTTGGGATTGATAACCCTTGTTAATCCGCCCTGCACAGCGCCCACTAATACACCAACTACAGCCAGGGAGATACCCACCATTTTTTCGCTCCAATTAAAACGGTAAATGGTAAAGAAATTCCAGTTCACCTGCACCGCCTGTCCGCCCAGATAAAGCAGGAAAAAACTGAATGCCAGCGCGCCAATCTCAGGATGCCTGGTTAAAAATTTCAGTGAGCCAAATGGGTTAGCCCGTTTCCAGTCGAAAGCACGGCGATTTTCTTTACTTAATGATTCGGGTAGGAAAAAGTATCCATATAAACAGTTTAACAGGCAAAGCACAGCAGCGGCGTAAAAAGGTGCCCTGATGCCCCAGTTTGCCAGTAATCCACCCAGAGCAGGTCCAAGTACAAAGCCCAAACCGAAGGCTGCGCCTATCATACCGAAATTCTTGGCCCTTGCAGTTTCATCCGTGCTCACATCTGCAATATAAGCAGTGGCTGTCGTAAAACTAGCCCCGGTAATGCCAGCAATAACCCGCCCAATAAATAACCATCCATATGCCGGAGCCAATGCTAAAATAATATAGTCGATTCCAAAACCAAATAAAGAAAATAATAAAATAGGACGACGACCATATTTATCGCTCAGGTTTCCCATTATCGGTGCAAATAAAAACTGGGTAATAGCAAAAACGGACAATAAAACAGCACCATAAGTACTGGCCTGGTTCACCGGAATGCCTTTTAACTGTGCAATCAGATCTGCCATTACAGGAATGATTAACCCCCATCCCATTACATCGATCAATAACGTAACAAATATAAAACCGATAGCGGCCTTCTTAGATGTATGCATACCATTATTTTAGAAACTTACAAATATGTAAAATCTTTCGGCATAAAAAAAATTTCCTTTTACCAGATACACAGCGCCCATCATCAACTTCGTTGACGTTTTATTTTAGCCAACACCTACTATCAAAGCTACCTCACGGCTTTAATGCTGTTAAATATCTAATTCTCCAAACAACCAGGCTAACTTTACCAGCACAATTTATAAAGTTAGCAAACCAAACTATTCTGCATTTATTTCATTCCGGATAGCGTACAACGTTATATTTACAAAACCTATTTATATGCTACAACCATAACGTCAACCTAATTTAAGGAATACCTTTTACCACTACACTATTGATATTCCATTACCTGATAAATGCTTTTCCGCAATCTGTCGGAATTAAAGCTTCTCACAGTAATTTTGATAAATTATTCTTTGCATATCCGGTAAAATTATACGAAGTTAGTCCTCGGGTTGTGCGTACTATTAGTTGTATAAAAACCCACAAGCAACTGATTTATAGGCAACTGTATAACTTTTTCTATAGCCGGCACAACACGTTTTAAATATTATTCCTTGCCATGAATACGAATGCTTTGAACGAAAAAGATTGCTGGACCAGGTTTCAAAACGGCGCTGCAGCAGCTTATCGGCAAATCTATGAGAAGCACTGGAACAAGCTGTTCAATTATAGCTACCAGATTATACAGGATTATGATGACTGCAAAGATCTGATGCAGGATTACTTTACGCAACTATGGCTTAACCGGGCTTCTTTTCCGGTGCCCGACAACGTAGAGGCATTCCTGATGTCTTTATTAAAATACCGGGTAATTGATTTTCTCAGAAAAAAGCATATCAGACAAAAACACACTATTTTATTCAATACACTACAACGCTACCAAGGCTCCCTTGATGGCTCCGATCCATTGTTATTTAACGAAGAGCTGGAAAAATTCTACAATTGTTTCAGCCAGCTTCCCGAACAGCTAAGAACCGTGTTCCGCTTACATTACATCGATGCTATGTCTATAGAGGAAATTGCAGCTGCTTCTGCCAAATCAAAGCAAACAATCCGTAACCAACTAAATATTGCAGCTACCCGGTTAAAAAAACAACTTAAAAATAACTTCCCGGCAATATTGTTCTAGCATCTAATATTACCAAATTATTAAGCCCATATCACGATGGTTATTTGCCTCCTTTAAAACGACTAATGAGGTAGAAACTATTAAGTGTGCATCAAAAACTACCACAGGACGATTTATACCAACTGATTAAAAACTACCGGAAGGGGACTTGTACTACCCAGGAAATCGCGCTATTATTCAAATGGCTGGAGGAGCTTGGAAGTAGTATGTCGCCGGAAGAAGCAGCAATGCTGCAAACCATCCGGAACACTATGAAAAACGAGGTGTGGAAGCAGCAGGAAAAGCTTATCAGGAAATACCGTAGCCCACTGCACTTCACACAGAAACGGGAATGGCAGATGGCTGCAGCCTTTGCCGGCGGCTTACTGCTAATCGGGTACACACTGTTTCACCAACCCAGTCATACACCTGAAACCGCCTTGTTGGCGCCTACCTCCCCGGGGATCTCCTCCTCGGATTCTACTATTATCAATCATACAAAAGAAAAACAGCGGTACCAACTAGCAGATGGTTCTGTTGTAACACTCTTCGCTCATTCCTATATCAGTATAAAAATGCCCTGGCCACAAAGCAGCAGAAATGTACAGCTTAATGGCAAAGCCTTATTTGAAGTAGCCAAAGATGCCAATCACACTTTTACGGTTAACACAAAAAGGTTTAGCACTACCGTACTGGGAACCGTTTTTCAGATCACTGCATACGACAGCATGACCTCCAGCAGGGTTCAGTTATTATCAGGTAGTATTGCCGTGAAAAGCCTGCTGGACAAGACCCAAACATTATACTTATCGCCAGGCGACGACTATAGTTTTGATAACCGGATGCATAAGATCTATCCAGCAAAACAACTGGCAAAAACCACTGCTGATATAAGCGGCACAGAAGCGTCTATCGCACTCCAGGATAACATATTCTATTTTAACAATGCACCGCTAACAAATGTATTTAATGCCTTAAGCCATCAATACAACATAGCGATTGATCTTGCTCCGGCCTTAAAGCTGGATAAACGTAAATATACCGGAAACATTAAAACAACTAAATCACTGGATGAAATACTGGTAATGCTAGCGGGGTTAAATGACCTTAAAATAGACACCACTATTTCGGGTTACCTGATAAAAGCCAGATAAAAAATATTCCTAACTATTAAAACACTTCCCGATAAGGGAAGCGGCATTCTATTGTCAAAAACAACCAACATGAATAAAACATTACAGCACATCAAACACACACTTTTGCTGTTCCTGTTAGTACTTTCTCAGCCTGCCTGGTCGCAGCAGGGAGCAGCTATTAAAGGAATAGTGACAGATGAAAAAGGGGTGCCCCTTCCAGGTGTATCCATTGAAATTTTTAACAGAAGCACTAAGTTTAAAGCGGCTACTGTTACTACAGAAAAGGGCATCTTCCTGTTCAGGGGACTGGAAGAAAATACCTACTCCCTCTCCTTTTCTTACATCGGTTATAGTAAGAAGCTCATTGAAAACTACAATTACAAAAAGGGAGAGTTCCTTTCCCTCTCCGTTGAACTGCAGCCCATTCCATCTACCCTGAACGATGTGATGGTAGTGGGTTATGGCACCATGAAGAAGAAAGACCTGACTGGCTCTGTTGAAAAAGTAAATATACAAGATGCCACGAAAGCGCCGGTGCGTTCCTTTGAAGAATTTCTGGCAGGACGGATAGCCGGCGTACAGGTTAGCTCTGTAGACGGACAACCCGGCTCCACTGTGAACATTGTTATCAGGGGAAACAACTCCATCTCACAAGATAATTCGCCTCTTTTTGTAATTGATGGTTTCCCTATTGAAAATCCGGATAACAACAATATCAACCCGGAAGAAATTGAAGCTATAGAAGTGTTGAAAGACGCTTCCGCCACTGCCATTTATGGTGCAAGGGGCGCCAACGGCGTAATCCTTGTTACTACTAAAAAAGGTAAAGAAGGAAAACCCGTATTAAATTTCACCACCTCCTACGGTTGGCAAAACAACCTGAAAACAATGGAGATGATGACACCGTATGAATTTGTACGGTACCAGATTGAACGGGATGGCAACACCACAGATACCACCAGCCCTACGGGCGTTTATCTGAGCAATGGTAAAACGCTTGACTCTTACAAATCACAGCAAGCCATCGACTGGCAATCCATGATGTTTCGCACAGCACCTATCCGGAACCATACCCTTTCCTTAACAGGGGGCAATAAGATGACCAGATACCTAATTTCAGGTTCTGCATTTGACCAGGAGGGTACTATCATCAATTCAAACTACAAAAGATACCAGGGACGCATCAATCTTGATCAGCAAATTAATACTAAACTGAAAGCGGGCATCAATGTAAACTATAGTTACCTGTCCCGGTCTGGTATCAGCCCATCCGAATCCGGCAACAACGCAGCCACTACTTTACTATACAGTGTATTCGGATCTGCACCGCTTAACACCACCAAAAACAACTCCCACCTGGAAGATGAATTATTTGATCCTGCTATAGATTTAAGTTCAGACTACCGGATCAACCCCATCATTAACCAGCAAAACCTGGTGCGGAGAAATATTTCCAAAATACTTTCCGGCAATGCCTATGCCGAATATACACTGATACCAGACCTGATCCTGCGAGTTACTGGTGGAGTAAATAACAGCACCGTACGTACGGAAGCATTAAATAATTCCAATACCCTGTATGGCAGCAAAAGAACTACCTGGGGGTCCAGTTACGGCGTAAACGGCTCTATCAACTTTATCAGTAACGATTCCTGGCTAAACGAAAATACACTTAGCTGGAACAAAAAAATAGGAACGGACCATACATTTAATGTGGTAGCAGGTATGACGGAGCAAGGCGGCAAAACTTCCACCTTTGGATTCGGGGCATTCAACTTACCCAATGAAGCCCTTGGCCTGAGCGGCCTCGAAGAAGGTACGCCACTTCCTAACTCCACCCGCGCCGCCACTTCCCAATGGAATATGGCTTCCTTCCTGGGAAGGATCAATTACAGCTTCCGTTCAAAATACATGTTAACAGCGTCTTACCGGGCAGATGCCTCCTCAAAGTTTGCTCCGGCAAACCAATGGGGCTATTTCCCTTCCGGTGCCGTTGCCTGGCGGTTCTCGGAAGAAAATTTCATGAAACAACTACCCATTATCTCTGATGGTAAATTGCGGTTAAGTTATGGCCTCACCGGTAATAACCGTGTTAATGATTTTGCTTATCTCTCCACCTTTGCTTTACCACTGGGCAATACTTACGTTTTCAATAACACTTATCAAAGCAGTATTATCCCGCTTACTATTTCCAATCCGAACCTGAAATGGGAAACCACTTCACAATTCAATGCAGGTATTGACCTTGGCTTCTTTAATAACCGTTTATCTCTCACCGCAGATATATACAGAAAAAGAACAAATGACCTGTTGCTGAACGCAAGTATGCCTACTTCTACCGGTTATACTACTGCGTATAAAAATATTGGCAGTATGCAAAACCAGGGATTGGAAATCACGATCAATGCGCAACCTGTACAACGTGAAAATTTTAAATGGAGCAGCAGTTTCAATATTTCTTTTAACCAAAGTAAAGTGCTGTCCCTCACAGAAGGCCAGGAAGCTATCACATCTGCCATTGCCTGGGACAATAACTGGGCTACCTTACCTGCTTATATCTCCAAAATAGGCATGCCGCTGGGCAATATGTACGGCTATATATGGGACGGCGTATACCAATATTCAGACTTTGATAAAGCGACGAATGGTTCATATATCCTGAAAGACAATGTACCAACCAATGGCAACACCCGGAACCTGATCAAACCGGGAGATATTAAATATAAAGATATAAACGGGGATGGCGTAGTCAATTCAGCCGATTATACCATCATAGGCCGTGGTTTGCCTATCCATACAGGCGGGTTTAATAACAGCTTTACCTATAAACAATTTGACCTGAACATCTTCTTTCAATGGTCTTACGGAAATGACCTGCTGAATGTAAACCGGTTGTTATTTGAAGGAAATGCCTTTAACCGGGCCTATTTCAACCAATTTGCCAGCTATGAAGACAGATGGACGCCCACCCATACAAACACCAATCTATACAGAACCAACGGGTTTTATGGTGGGGGCTATTCTTCCAGAACAGTAGAAGATGGTTCTTACCTGCGGTTAAAAACGCTGTCGATAGGATACGGTATTCCTACTGCGATACTCAACCGGATGAAAATTGCCGGCTTACGGTTCTATGCTGCTGCCCAGAATGTATTTACCTGGACTCACTACAGCGGTATGGACCCTGAAGTGAATACCTATAATTCGGTATTAACACCTGGATTTGATTATTCCGCTTATCCAAGGGCCAGAACAATCACCTTCGGCGCCAATGTTTCTTTTTAAATTAATTAAAGCTATTGTGATATGAAACAATTCTTATTGTATGGCAGCATCCTCGTTTCTTTTTGTATGGTAGGCTGCAAAAAATTCCTTAATACCCAGCCAACAGATTTCCTTGCACCGGAATCTTATTATAATACTGAAAATAAAGTAATGAGCGCCCTGGCAGGAGTATATAATCCACTCGGCACCTCAGCCCTGTATGGTGATGCCATGTTTTTTAATTTAGGCACCGGTACAGACGAAAGCTTCCGGGCTGTTACCTCCGCCACCACAGGCGTATGGGTATATAACTACGACTATACGGATACTAACATCAATGGTTTCTGGCAACAATTATTCGCGGGTATTGAGCGCGCCAACCTCCTCATCGCGAATATTAACATAGCGCCAATGGACGCAGTAAAGCGCCGCGCTATACTGGGAGAGGCTTTGTTTCTAAGGGGATATTACTATTATCTGCTGGTCAGCAATTTCGGTGATGTGCCATTGCAAACCACTCCTACTGGCTCACCCAATAATATTAGCAGGCCCCGCACCCCCGCCAGAGAAGTGTATGCGCAAATTCTGAAAGATATGCAGACGGCAGAAGAAAATGTATACACCTCTACCCAACTCGGTTATAGCAGCCGTATTAGTAAAACAACAGTAGAAGGTATTCTGGCAAGGGTGTGCCTCTCCATGGCAGGCTATCCATTACTCGACAATACAAAGTATGCAGAAGCTTTAAAGTGGGCTTCCAAAGTAAAAGCATCAGGCGAACATTCATTGATCACAGCGGCAGTTGCACCAGATGGTGATAACAACAGTGGTTTTAGCCAGGTATTCGTTAATGAGATGCAGGATAAATACAATGTACGTGAAGTGATGTGGGAAGCAGAAGAAAAAGGTAACAGGGCTGATGGATACATTGCCAACGGCCGCTTAGGCAATGATATCGGGATTGGATATTCTGCGCCCAACTATCCGGATTCAGGATATTGCTATGGTACCATCCGTGTTACAGAAAGGCTGTATAAATTATATGGCGCCGGCGACCTCAGAAGGGATTGGGCGATTGCTACTTTCTCCTATAGTTCTACAGGACAGCGCTCCTATTTTGCCAACAACAAGATCTATGACCGGACTGCTGCCAAATGGCGCAGAACATATGAAACACTTTTACCGAAAGACAAAAACTATAACGGCGCCAATTTCCCGATCTTAAGATATGCAGATGTATTACTGATGCTAGCAGAGGCAGAAAACCAGGTAAATGGCCCTACGGCTACAGCTTATGAAGCCATTAATATGGTTCGCAGAAGAGGCTATGGCAAATCTGTTACCGCAGCCGACATCACCGCCGATCTTACACCGGGCTTAAGTAAACAACAGTTCCAACTGGCTATACAGGACGAAAGGTCAAGAGAGCTTTGCTTTGAAACGTTAAGAAGGCCAGACCTCATACGCTGGGGAATTTTTATCCCTACCATGAAAGCAGTAGCCGCAGAATTTAAGGCTAATAACGGCACCTATGCTTATGGCGCTGTTGCCGGCAACAACGTATCAGAAAAGCATTTATTATATCCTATCCCAAGCGGGGAAATAACGGTAAATAAGGCAGCTGCCCAAAATCCGGGATGGTAATTTATTATCCAATTTAAAAGTACTTTATGCGCATTTTTCATATACTTCCAATCGCTGTTACACTGTTCACGCTTTCCTCCTGTAGTAAGGAACTGAGTCTGAAAACAATTTCATTTGATGCCTCAACAGCACAAAACAATTACACTCCCGATGATACGATCCGCTTTAATTTAAGCGGCAATGCAGATTATGTTACTTTTTACTCAGGGCTACCAGGAAACAGGTATAAATACAGCAACCGAACTTCGGCATCGGGTACGCCTATACTCCTGTTTACTTCGGCAAGGGCAAACGGCACCCAGCCCAATTCCCTGAAAATCATGGTTTCATCCGACTTCAACGGTCTGGGAACAGATACCGCAACTACCCTTGCTAATATCTCAGCAGCCAACTGGAAAGATTTTACAGACAAGGCTACCCTATCAACAGGTACCGCTGTATCATCCGGCCCTATTAACCTGACAGATATGGCCAATACAAATAAACCGGTTTATATTGCCTTTAAATATTTAGCTACCAGTGGATCTAAACAAAATAAATGGACCATTACCGCTTTAACAATCAATAATACACTGCCGGATAATACCTCTTATCTCATTGCCAATTTAAATGCATATAATACTGCTATTACCAACTATGGCGCCACTACTTACAGCCCTGGGTGGGTATCCTATACCGCAGTTAATACTTATAACTGGGCGATTTCGGCAGGCACATCGCTGGTGATTACAGGAGCAACTACTCCTGAACTGGCTACCGATAATGCCGAAGCATGGGTGATTATGGGACCATTAGACCTGAAAAAGGTAAGCCCGGATTGGGGCACTCCTATCAAAAATGTTGGGGAAAACATAAGTAAGTTCCCCTATACTTACCAATATGCTACGCCTGGCGCTTATGAAGTTACTTTTCTTGCGTCAAACGCCAACAGAGACAAACAGGACTCAATTGTAAAAACAATCCAGCTTACTGTTCACTAACAGAATAGTATAAGATAAAAGTCAACTACATAAAACCATTTTATGGACCTTAAGTAAATACAAGTAGAGGGTGTATCAAAACCTTATAGCCCAATTTTATTCGGGTACCCGAATAAAATTGGGCTATAAGGTTTTGACTGAAATAAGTAAAAATTTATACGCTACTGGAAAAATTCAGCCCGATGAACAAATAAATTCATCGATTTATTTACCAAAATAATTTCTTAATTCGCCATCGTTATCCTCATAGTTCCAGCGGATCTGATCTGCTTTACCATCGCCATTAATATCAGCGTAATAAAAACGGGTATTTTCACTTTGGGAAGTGCCTCTTAATGAGTACATAGGGCTATTAAATGCAGTGGCATCAGCAAAATAAACTTTGGGTTCACCTAAATTCTTATTTGGATTCCAATATATTTTATCTGCCCTGCCGTCTCCATTTACATCGGCGAAGTAGAATGTGGTGGTAGCTACTTCACTATAAGCTCCAGAATTGCTGAATGTTGAAGAAAGTGTAAAATTACCATTACCATTAGATAAGTAAACCATCGGTTTACCTGAATTTAATGTTGGGTGCCACAGCACTTTATCTGCTTTACCGT
Source organism: Chitinophaga sp. 30R24 (assembly GCF_049056765.1). Lineage (NCBI taxonomy): Bacteria > Pseudomonadati > Bacteroidota > Chitinophagia > Chitinophagales > Chitinophagaceae > Chitinophaga > Chitinophaga sp. 30R24. The sequence continues at coordinate 77,177 of NZ_JBJGXX010000006.1, read as the reverse complement.
CGCCATTTACATCAACGTAATAAAATGTTGTACCGGCTGTGGTACTGGCTCCATCAGCGCCAGAAACAACAGATCCGCTAAAGCTACCGCCTGAAGTAGCTAAATAAACCCGTGTATGACCATCGTCATAAGTTGAGTTCCAATAAATTTTATCTGCTTTACCATCACCATTTACATCGGCAAAATGAAAAACAGTCGTAGTTCCCTGGCTGGTACCTTCAGGATTATCTATCACTGTTGAACTAAAGTTACCATTGGTAGTAGCTAAATACACCCGTGTATGACCCGAATTTAAGGTTGGGTCCCAAATAATTTCGTCATCTTTTCCGTCGCCATTGATATCAGCATAATGATATCTCGTAGTGGCAAGTGTAGACGCTCCTGCAGTATGTACTACAGCTGGTGATGCAAAGGTGCCGTCTCCATTCGATAAAAACACCTGTGGTCTGCCATTATCGTAAGTACGGTTCCAATAAATCTTATCTTTTTTACCATCTCCATTTACATCAGCAAAATAGAAGTTGGTATTTGCGCTGGCGCTTTTTCCATTTGTGTCGGTGTGAGCGCCACCAAAGATCGCAGGTATATAAGACGCCATTACCGGAAAGTGGTCGGAAGGCCATAATGTTTTACCCCCAACAGTAAAGCTTGTAGTGATTACACTGGAACTGGTAAAGGCGAGATCTCTTGTACTCAGTATATAATCAATTTTGCTAGTACCCGTCGCATTCCAGCCATGGAATGTGAAATCACCGTCTTTATCAAACAATGCATCCACCATATTCAGCCCACTGGCATCTTTCATTTTTGTGATTTCAGCAGTACCAGGAGAAGCGTTAAAGTCGCCCATACAAATAACAGGTAAATGCTGTGTATTATTAGTAGTAATTGCATTAAGCACACTATCAGCATCCATGCTTCTCTCACTTGAGCTCACAGTAGTCCAGTGACTATTACAAACAAAATAGCTATTGGAAGGAGCTAATTTATCTTGCAAAATCACCCATTTTCCACTACGGTAATCCGGTGTATGCATGGTAAACCAGCCGGCATTTGTACGTGTAAATCTGGAATTCTTATACCAGATAGATTTGGGAGAACCATTCGCGAGCCCGGAGTTGTAGACACCATATCCAGCGGCAGCCATCTCGGTATTGAAATAAGTCTCCATATCGTTATCTGCTAATTCCTGTATTCCAAAAATATCAACGTTGTTGTCAATAATTATTTTAAGAATATAGCTTTTCCGTTCTTCCAGGGTAAAAGGATCTCCTTCAACCGTTTTCCTGATGTTAAATGACATTACCTTGATAGGATTCAGGCTTGCCAATGCACCTGGGCCAGGTTCAACAGCTAAAGTTACCGGTTTAAGAGGTTGGAGAGCGTCTTGCTGTATAGCTTTTCTGCATCCTGCAAAACCTAAGGCTAGGGTAACAGCCAAAATTAAGGTTGTTTTTTTCATTTTGATTTGATTTAAATTAATAGCGTTTTCTTTCAAAAGTGAGCTTTATAATTACAAATTCGTATTCAGGTATTCCAGCGTGAGCACTCCTTCTTCATCCAGATAGAACCGTGTGATTGCTGAATTATGCTGTACTATTTGCCGGTAGTTCTTCAATGGCATACCCAACTTGTACGCCATGTATAAACGGTTCACGCCATTGTGGGCCACTACCATGATCGTATGGTTTTTATGCTGCTGCATCTTTTCTTTAAAAAAATCTTCCACCCTAGCCACTATCTCGGCGCCTGTTTCCCCGGTTTCTCCTGCCCGGGTGCAGAAAGGATCATTGCTCCAGTTATGCCAGCTGGAAGGGTTTTCCAGACAAAACTGTTCACGCGTTTTACCTTCCCAGTTCCCGAAAGCAACTTCAATGAGGCGATCATCTGTAATAACATCCCTACCGGTTGCTATATGTGCAGTCAGGGCAGCACGCTGTAACGGGGAAGCATATACTGCATCCAACCGGATGCCTGATAATTGCTGCTTTACAAACAGTGCCTGCTCCTCTCCCTTTTCCGTAAGGGGAATATCTGTGCGGCCACAATAGCGGTTGCCATCGGCATTCCAGCGGGTTTGTCCATGGCGCAAAAGGTATACAGTTAACATAGGCTCAGAAAATATATCCTTTATTCTTTAACAGGTTAATGAAATGCTGGTAACGATCATTGTATACAGTGGCCAGCCATGGGTCTGGTGTAACTATCTTCTCTGCATGGACCATTGAGCGGGCAGCTTGCCGCAATGAGTTGAAATGCGTGGAAGCAGCAGCTACCACAGCGGCGCCGTTAGCGCCTGTAACATGCTTCATTTTATACACGGGCAGGTTTAATATATTGCTGCGGATCTTCAACCATATATCATTGTTACTTCCACCTCCTGCCGTGCAGATCTTTTCGATCTTCTCCCCTGATAATTCTTTTATCCGTTCATAGGCATATCTTTCAATATAGGCTACTCCTTCCATATTGGCCGCCAATAACAGCTCTCTTGAAATATCCTCCGGCATAAAGCCTTTCGCCTGTGGCGCTACAAAGGGGAAACGTTCCCCTTGTTGCAATAAAGGCCACGAAAAGTACGAGGTAGGCACCAAATCTGCGGCCTTCCCGCTAAGCACATTGATCTCTTCCCCGCTGAACAGGACGCTTACCCAATCGGCACCGGTATTGCTGGCGCCACCGGGCATCCAAAGTCCTTCAGGATGACGGTGACAATATAACGCCCCTTCAGGGTCTTCGATCTCCGTATACGTTACTCCTTTAACAACCAGCGTTGTACCAATAGTAGTATTCCAATTCCCAGGTTCCACAGCGCCTGCGGCTACCTGGGAAGCGCATCCATCGGTAATGCCCACGGTAATCCTTACCGTGGGTGGCAAGCCTAGTTCCGCTGCCAAAAAAGGTTGCAGGTAACCTATTGGTGTACCCGAAGGCACCACCTGCTGCAACCATTCTTCCGGGATATACAATTGCTCCGTGACATAGGCCGGCCATTTCAGCTGGTGCAGGTCGTATCCCGACTTCAACACATTCGTGTAATCTGTAGTGGAAAAATTACCACTTAGTTTTCCAGTAATATAATCCGCTGCATGAACAAATAACCTGATATGCTCTTTCTTGCCTGGGTAGCTATTGAGATACCATAGCATCTTCGGTAATCCACAGGAAGTATTAAAAGCGGTGTATCCCCTGGCACCAAAAGCTGTTGCCACATCCCTGCAACGTTCTGCTTCTTTTACAGATCTGCCGTCGCTATACATGATTGCGCCATGCAGGGGTTGAAAGTCTTTATCCAGCGGAATAACCGTTCCGGAAGTAGAAGTAACCGTAATAGCGCTTACCAACAATAGATCATTTACCGCACCCACCTCTTTACATACCTGCCGGAGCAACTTTAAACAGGTATCCCACCATTCTTGCGGGTCCTGTTCTACCCTGAACCGGGCCGTAACCTCAAATACCCTGTCTGCTGCTCCCAGCAAATGACCATCCTGGTTTACCAGCACAACTCTCGCTCCTTGCGTGCCAATATCGATACCAATAAAATATGCTTGATTCATCCCGTATGTTCAGCTTAATTGTCTGAAAAAATGCCTGGAGTGTTTCCATTCTGCATATAATTGCTCAAAGAGCTGCTGCCTGCATTTATCCGGCACTACAGCTTCCACAGTAGTGTTAACCAACGCATCGTTGATGCCCAATGCAGCATTACAGATTAAAGCGCCACCAATAGCGGATGACTGGCTAAACCCATATCTCACCCTGACTTCTGTATCAAGGATATCAGCAAGCACCTGGCGGAACAACCCACTTTGCAGTCCACCTCCGCAGGCCCATATATAATCAGGCGTATGGCCTACGATCCCCTTTAGCACGTTGAAATTCTCTGCAATGGAAAAGCCGATATCAAGCAGGGCAGCCCAGATAAAAGAGCTGCGCGAGAGCTCATGTGAAACCGGTACGGGGAATATGAACCCACCTTTAACAACAGGAGACCTATCTGATGCAACCAACGACCCCAGTGATGCCATACACATCCTGGCCTCATCTTTCTGCAATTCTCTTTCCATCACCTCATATCCCTCATTCGGATAAAAGATTTCTTTCAGGCGCTGCAAGTTCAGACCCGTTACACCTGCATTCGCTTCGAATATAAACCGGTTATGCTCTACGTCCCTGTTGGTCCAGGTGCGTTGCTGTTCATCTGTAACATAGTGAGCAGCCAGTTTTACAATGGGCGTGGTAGTACCCGATACGATCACAAAATCATCTCCCGCTGGTTGCGTGCTTTTAACGGCCAACTGTGTATCACCACCTCCGGTAACCATCACTGCATCCTTAGAGATATTCCATGTATTGGCAACCGGTTCAAGAATAGGTCCTGTAATGCTGCAGGATTGAGCAAGCGGGGGCAAATATTTTTTATCGAAATGGAATATCTCGCATAGCTCATCACTCCAACCACCTTTTTCTACATCGTACAATAACGTTTCAGAGGCTTGTGAATGCTCGTAGGCAGCAATGCCGGTAAATTGGTATCCTACCCAATCGCTGATACTTACAAATACCTCTATTTCCTGCCAGATTTCCTGTCGCCGCCGGCGAATCCCTTCGAGCTTATACACGGAAAACAAAGAACCGGGATAACGGCCGGAAAGCTGATATATCTTGTTTTTATCTGCAAATTCATTTTCCCATTCACGTCCCCGGTGATCAATATTCGGCAACCCAATCATGGACTTTCCATCCTTACCAATTAAAACAATACCTTCCCGTTGGCTGGTGGAAGTAATGGCTGTTATCACAGGTTTACCAGCCTGCTGCAACGCTTCCTGGGCAAGACCTGTGACTTGCTCCCATAACAGATCCGGCTTAAAATAAATAGCATCAGGATATAACGGATCACGATGGTACTGTATATCTCCCCTCGCCACACCAGTTACTTCACCATCAGACCGGACAACCGCCACACGGGCATTGCCGGTACCGATATCAACAACTAAAAAATATTTATACATACAAAATCTCAAATGTTATTACAGCGCTATGATATCTGTTTACCGTTTCACAGCATTAACCAATACTTCTTTATTATATACCTTGCCATCGGGATGAGTGCCATTCACAAACCAATCGATCAACGCACCGTTCAGGATGCGTACATGATGATCTTCCACTTCAAAAGTGGCTCCTGCAATATGGGGAGTGGCCATTACATTCGGAAGGTCAATGATAGCATAGTCTAACTCATCGGGAGGCTCGTTATCAAATACATCCAGAATAGCTCCGCGGATAGCACCAGCTGCCAGTACATTATACATATCTTCCCGGTTAACTACCGCCGCCCTGGCCGTATTAATAAAGATGGCATCCTTGCGCATCACTGAAAAGAGCGTTTTATCGATTATGTTTCTGGTATCTGAAGTAACCGGTAGATGAACAGAAACAATGTCGCTGCTGGAAAAAACTTCTACCAGTGAAGAATTGGCAAAGGAAGGGAACATAGCTGCATCCACATAAGGATCATAATACTTTATCCTACAGGGATAGTGCTCTACCATTCTGGCGATCAGTTGTCCGATTGCTCCGAATCCAACTATTCCTATTGTTTTACCGGCTAGCTCGGTCCCCTTAAACTGCAGGTAAGAAGTATGTGTCCCGGCGTCCCATTGGCGGTCTTTCAGCCATTGCATAGCCGGCAACGTTCTACGCATAAATGTGATTACATTGGCAACAAACATCTCTGCCACCGCCTGGGCATTCCTTGCGGGGGTATAAAAAACCGGTATGCACAATTTTGTAGCTGCTTCCAAAGCCACATTGGAAGGCGTACCACGGCAAACCCCAATAAATTGAAGATGCGTATTGGCAGCAATAACCCTTTCCGTAACATGATCATGCTCCGTTATAAGTGCTTCTGCTTTCGTTTCGTACAATAGCGCCATTAGCTCTTCTTCATTATAGGCGCGGGCATTCAGTTTCCAGGGTTTGTAAATTACTTCTCCGAGGGATAACTTGAGTTCCAGTAATCCCTGTTCATGATACGGCGCCGTCACTAAGATTCTCATAACAATTTCGTCTTTCGCTTATCTAATTTGATCGTAAAAATTTTTCTTATTTGGACAGGATCTGCGGATAACGTGGGTCCATTTTCGTATTCCATGGCAGCTCCAGCAAAGAGGCTACAATAGCCGCTACGTTGGTCAAGGACATTTCCGGAATAACAATCCCCTTTCCCAAACCAGGACCGTAAGCCACAAACCCGGTCTGTATTTCTTTAAAGTCAGGGAAAAAACCATGCGTGCCACGTTTAACTGGCCGCTCGAAGCTCCCTTTCATTGCGCCTACAAATTGATAGCCATTCGCTGCTGAAAGTGCCAGCGCGGCCTGCGGGTCTGTGCCTATTTCATCCATAGTTTTCCGGCTGATCAGTTTAAACTTTCCACCTGTTAATTCCGGGCGCTTATTAATGATATCGGTTACTGTTTTCAGTACTGCTTTATCTGCAGGATCTTTCAGGTAAAGAAAACACGCGCCACCAGCAGGTTTAAACTGTGCTTTCCAATCATCTTTCTCAATATCATTCAATAAACCGGCCTCTTTCAGCAATACATTCGGCGCATAGGCAGTGTGAACGGTTACAAATCCATGGTCGCCGGTCACAATAATAACAGTACTATCGGCAATGCCTGCACGCTTCACTGATTCAGTGATCGTATAAATAGCCCTGTCTGCCCCGGCCACTGCTGAGCGCACCATGTCTCCTTCCCTTCCTTCAAGATGTTCGAAATGATCAACACTGGAAAGACGAACCGTAGTGAATGCCGGTTTATACGTGCGGATAAGATAACCCGCGATCCTTGCCACATTTTCATCGATCACGAGCAGATCTTCGTTAGTATTGAAGTTAACCGTATCCAGCTGGCCGGTAGCATAATGCTCCACTTCCTGCAACAAACCCTGTGGCGTAGCTACTTCCGAGGTAGCTGATAACTGAGACTTCCCCTTCTGCTTATAAACCGGGATATTATATGTAACCGGCGCACCAACCGATACAGGCCAGTTAACCGATGCAGTTATAAGACCGCTGGCTTTTGCCGCATCCCACAAAGTGGTGGCAGTAATATCTTTTTCATACCAGTACCATTCTTCTGATTCTTCACTGCCCGAAAATGGCGCATTATGGAAAATCCCATGCTTTGCCGAAGGCACGCCTGTAATGATCGTTGTATGGTTGGGGAATGTAAGTGAAGGAAAAATGCTGTTGACACCGTCCGCCGAAACTCCCTTTCTGGCCATCTGTTGCATATTGACCGCACCCCACGATACATCCCTGTAGAAATCCGGCCGGAAACCATCAATAGAAACCAGTACTACATATTTCGTTTTCTGTGCGGATAAATCACCTACCATCATTGTAAACAACAGTATCGTTAGTAGTATCCATTTTCCCATAACTAAAAAATTAATCCATTAAATAAACTGTAAGTCCCGTTTCCGGTATTCCGTTCACAGCGCTTCCTTTTCGATACGCAGGTAGGCGCCTTTTTCAATTAGCTCTTCCTGCAATTTTTTCACATCAATATCAGCCGGCTGCTTATTTTCCCGGACAGCCATTTTGGCCGCCCGGCCAGCTGCTTCTCCCATGGCCATACAAGGCGCCATAACCCGGATAGCAGACATCGCTTCGTGAGTAGTGGAAATACTGCGCCCTGCTACGATCAGGTTCTTTACTTTTTGGGGTATTAGTGAGCGATAGGGAATATCATAAGAGTCGCCGCACCATTCAAGCGTACAACCACCACCCTGTGGATGATGGATATCTAGCGGGTAACTTGCTACCGCAATAGCGTCATCAAAACGGCGGCAGCTTAAAATATCATCCCGGTCCATCGTGTACAATCCTTTGATGCGCCTTGTTTCGCGGATACCCAGGAAAGGTGCTGTTTTAAGGAAATAAGCATTTTCAAAGCCGGGAACGTATTCAATGAGATAGCGTTGGATATCTTCGATCTGCTTCCGTCCTTCGATTTCACCATAAGTGAGGCTGCCAGGATCGGTGCCGTTCACGCCATTCACGCGGGTCATATTTACCCAGATCTCTCCTTTGCGTAAACCGGTAATGAGTATGGTTCTTTCAGTTGTTAATGTAAGACCTGCATCCTGGGCTTTTTTAACCAGATTGCGCAATCCTACCAACACGAACTGGTTGTTTTGTCCGAAATATTCAGCGGGAATAAAATCAGTAAGATAAGTACGGGGTTCTTCAGCGATGCTCAACCGCAATTTTTCTGTATCCACACCTCCCAGGCAGAACATTAACGTTGGCGGCTGTACGCCTCCCTGGTCGTTCCCATATTCGCAAGGCACCCCTGCACGGTAAGCAGCATCTGCGTCTCCGCTGCAATCGATGATCACCTTGGCCAGTATTACTTCGCGACCGGCCTTGCTTTCAATGATCACCCCTTTTAGTTCATCTTCTTCCATCACCACACCCGCGCAAAACGCATAGAACAATACATCTACCTTACTTTCGAGCAACATTTGCAAACCCACTGTTTTTACCGCTTCCGGCTCTACCAGCGTCAGGCTCATGTGGAGCGGACAAGGACGATGTTCGCTGGACGCTTGCACCGCTTTCATGCGATCAATATATTTTTGCGGAATACCTTTAATAATTTGGTTGCCTTTCTGCCCCAAAAAGCCGAGGATCGGCAAACCAATGGTCATATTACCACCAATAAAGCTCCGGCTCTCCACCAATGTTACATTCAACCCATCTTCTGCTGCAGCTTGGGCGGCAATAAATCCCGAAGGGCCACCACCAATGACCAGCACATCTGTTTCTTTCCTGACAGGCAGGTCTTTTGCCGCTTCCCTGATTGTCTTTGCAGTTTTCATATATCTCATTTATTTCATTATTTAATCCGGCGTGCCGCTTTAATTAATTGCCTTAGGACTTTCTAAGCATACCATGGTCCATAGCAATAACACAGCAACAGGATGCAGGAAAGACATGGCGATAAAGATCTTTTCCGCACCCATTGTTCCTATAAACTGCCCTACGAAGTAGTTAAACAGTACAGCCCCCATTGCTCCAAAGCCTCCTGCTATACCTAACACACTCGATACATTATTCGCAGGAAATGCTTCCGCCACCACCACGCTTACCGTAAATAACCAGCTAAGGCAGGCGATTGCAACAATGCTGAACACCGCCAGCGTACCCACAGCATTAGGAATATAAGGTACCAGCATACATAAGGGAGCAAAACAGGCCACTGCTGTAAGCATGATCTTTCTGGCCTTTAAAGGTTCATGCCCTTTCTCCATCAATTTATCCGACCAGGCAGAGGTAGCAATAGCACCGAGGTCGGCTACAAGAAAAGGTATCCATCCAAACATGCCCACTTCCGCCAGTGTAAAACCCGATTCTTCCTGCAAATACCCCGGCAACCAGAAGAGGCAGAAATACCACACCGGATCGCTCACAAAACGGATCAGTAATATTCCCCACAGGCTTTTCCTTGTCCAAAGCTTTTTCCATCTGAAAGCAGGAATAGCTGCACTATTATTATTTCCTGTTGCTTCCAGCAGGATATCTGCTGGCGGATCACGATAAACCCACTTCCATAATAAGGCGATCAGCACACCAATAGCACCCAATATCACAAAAGCAGCCCGCCAGTTATATTTCAATGCCAGCCAGGCAACAACGGGTGGAGCAACAATGGCCCCAATTGAACTACCTGCAACGCATAAACTATTAGCCGTTGCACGAAGTTTGCCCGGAAACCAGACCGTTACTACTTTCAGCTGCGCAACAAAATTGGTTGGCTCAGCAGTGCCCAGCATGCCCCGGAAAAACTTGAATGGCAGGATAGTGCGTGACAAACCACCTCCTATACAAGCCAGCGACCAGCCGAGCACACCCCAAAACATAACCAGTCTGGTACCGAACTTATCGACCAGCCAGCCGGATATAGGATACATCACCGCATAACTGATTGTAAATATATTCAGCACCCACGCATAGCCGCTGTCCGACAATCCGAATTCTCCTTTCAGCATCGGCTTCAGGATGGATACAATCTGGCGATCCATATAATTGAATACGATAGCAATAAATATGATTGCTATAATCAACCATCGTCTGCGTTCTGCTTTTAACACCATCCGTATTGTTATTAAGCTTTGAGATGATCCTGGCAGGGATCATCTCAAAGAAATGCTCAGTTTAATAATTGGGATTTTGTGTAAGATTTTTATTGATGATAATCTCTTTGGAAGGTATTGGCCATAGGTATTGGCGATTCTTGTCAAAATTCCGCTCCACCAGCAATTTGATCTTCCCGGTTGCATACATTGGTGCAAAGTTGGGCAATCCTTCATCATCTATATCGGTAACCGTTGGGAAGAACCATAAGCCCTTGTCAACCACCTCTGTTTTTAACGGACTGGGATCAAGCAGGCCATAAATGGGTTGGGTCAATACTTTTTCAGCAATTCTCCAACGGATGATATCATCAAATCGGCGGTTTTCCCATGCCAGCTCAATACGGCGCTCATTCCGAATGAGCTTTCTCAATCCAGCCTGATTGGTGGCAGTAACAGCGGGATAGCTTCCTACCTCCGTTACATTCACTTTATATGCGCGGGCACGTACCTGGTTGATCGCATTAAGCACCGACTCATCAATTTCATTCAACTCCATTTTTGCCTCTGCATACATCAACAATACATCAGCATAGCGCATAATGATAATGTCAAAATCGGTCTGCAAGTCATCAGACCAATCTTCATCCACCCATTTCTTCAGTGCCAGGCCATTATAGGATGCAAATTGATCCACTGCACGGTTATCTTTATTGCTCACTGTTTTACCAGTGGAAACCCTCAATACGGTAGTAGCATATGGATTGGGATCGTACACAAAACCGAGGTGCGCTGTCTGGAATTCCACAATCGTTGCCATACAGCGTGGATCACGGTTTTCAAAAGGCTTGCGCGGATTATATAATGGCGATTCATCGATAGGCAATCCGTCGGTACAGGGGAATGAAGCGAATAACTCCCAGGATGGCTGAGCTACTGCACTTCCGCCGGCTGTACGTGGAAAGAAATTGGTAGCGGTCCAGGAAGAGCCAAGTGGGAATGAACGCGGTAAAGAAAAGATCGTTTCATTCAGGTTCTTATTCTTGGAAAGAAAATATTGCTGGAAGTCGGGATAAAGGGAATATACGTTCAGATCCATGCAAGCTTTGGCCGCATCGCGCGCAACTGCATAATCGCCCATATACAACGCGATCCTTGCTTTAAAGGCCATAGCAGCACCCTTTGTGGCGCGCTTGAGTGTAGCTGATCCATAGCTGGTAGGCAAATACTGAATAGCATAATCAAAGTCCTTATAAATATCTTTCAGGATTTCTGCTTTGGGTCTGCGGCCTAATTTAAATGCCTGCTCAATGGTCAGGTATTCTGTGTAGTAAGGCACATCTCCATAATGGAAGATAAGCCTTGAATATAAAGCTGCGCGAAAAAAATGTGCTTCTGCATCCAGCTCTTTCAGACGGGCATCCGGAATTTTATCAACAGCCTTTGGCAAGTTATTGATCACGGCATTTGCACGGGTGATCCCTTTATAGGTATTCAGCCAAACCCCTTCACTAAAGGCCCATTCACTGGTGATACTACCGGCAGAAAATACGTGGACAGCCTGGCGTTGTGTCCAGTTGTCCGTCATCCGTTCGGTTTCAAAATTGATTTCCTGCTCCCATAAATACTGGCGGTAAAGATCGTTCAGCGCCATGGTCACTTCTGTTTCATTGGAATACCAGTTTTCGCTGGAACCTTCGGAAAGCGGGTTGAGATCTAGTTTTGCGCATCCTACTAACAGGGGAAGCAGCATGATGATTGCAAATATCTTTTTCATGATCGTTGGAATTAGAATTTAGCGGATAATCCAAAATTGAATGACTTACTGATGTAGGAGGCATAGTTTACCTCAGGGTCCCAACCTTTAGGGAAATGGCTGGCCGAAAACAAGTCCGTACCGGACGCAAAAACGCGCAGGGTGTTCAGCTTTGCACTTTTGAGCCATTGGGAAGGCAGGGTATAACCTATCACCAGGTTCTTCAACCGGAAGTAAGCGCCATTGATCAACCAGTAATCGGACATAACATAATTGTTGTTTTCTGATCCCTGGTAAGAAAGTCTGGGATATTTCGCTTCCTGGTTTTCTTTTTCCGTATTATATACACTCCAGTATTTTCCATCAATAATAGCCGGTGCGTTGGTCCAGGCGCTAAAGAATGGTTTTACCATTTGTTCAACCAGGCGGCTTCTTTTCTTACCAACTCCCTGGAAAGCAAGAGATAGGTCAAATCCTTTATAATCGAGGTTCACTGTACCTCCATAGAGGTAACGTGGTAAAGATCCACCCAGTAATACCCTGTCATAATCAGGAGTGATCTTGCCATCAGGAACGCCATTAGGCCCGCTGATATCTTTATATTTCACATCACCCGGTTTTACAGAAGCGTATAATTTGGGGGATGCAGTTACTTCCGCTGCTGTTTGAAACAAACCGGAGGAAACATAACCAAACCATTCATTGTATTCACTACCCTGACGGATGATCTGTGCGCCATCGAGCACAATACCACCGAGGTCGCCCATGTTGGACCTGGAATCAGACAGGTTCAACGAAACACTATAGCGAAGCTTTCCTATTCTATCTTTCCAGGCCAGTTGCAGATCCCAGCCTTTCGTTGTCATAATACCTGTATTTTGCTGTGGATTGTCGAAACCCATATAATCAGGTATTTCCAGCTCCAGCAACATATCTTTTGTCTTTTTCACATAATAATCGGCGGAAAACATCAGTTTATTCTTAAGGAAATAAGCATCTACGCCTACATCAGCCGTTTCTGTTCTTTCCCAGGTAATATTCTGTATCGCATAGGCAGATTGTGCAGCCGTAGTAGCTGATATCACAGCAGATCCCTGGTGGAATAATGCGTTGGAATAACCGATTGAAGACTGGTAAGGATAATTACCGATTCGTTCATTACCCAGTTGCCCCCATGAACCACGCAATTTCAGAAAAGATATCACCTGGCTGTTTTTCAGGAATGATTCTTCTGAAAGCGCCCAACCGGCGGAAACAGAAGGGAAAGTACCCCAACGGTAACTGGGATGAAACCTTGATGATCCATCGTACCGTACATTTGCCTGGAGGAAGTATTTATCTTTATAATCATATAAGATACGGCCGAATAAAGAACGGTAAGCTGTTTCATAAGCGCTTCCGTTGTTCTTCATATAATCCAGTGGTCCCAGGCTTAAATAGGGAAAACTCGACAAAGTGTAGTTTTCAGCCTGTGCAGCCAACGATTCGTTGTAAATATAGAAATCCTCGTATCCACCCATTATATTCAGGTTGTTATTGCCCAACTTCCTGGTATAGTTTGCGATCAGTTGTTTAGTAAGGCTTTTCCCCTCTCCTCTGTTCTCATAAAGCCCTGTTGTGGAATACCCGGAAATATAACCTGCCAATACAGTAGGATCGTTGGCAGTATAATAAGGTATCTTAGTCTGGAATTTTTTGCCCTTGCTCGAATATAAATAGGGAGCAAGCACTCCTGTAACGGTAAGATCTTTAAAAGGTTTTACCTGCAGAGAAGCGCGCCCATTGAGACGGGTGGTAGCGCCTTTGTCAAATCCACCGTAATGCAGGGCAGCATAGGCATTGGACCCATTTTGTCCTTGTGCGATCCTTCCATCCGCCCATGTAGCGGCATAAATAGGAGCAAAACGGAGCGCGTCCCAGATTGGGTTGATCGTAGGAGCATTTGTATTGGTTTGATTGACGGAAACATCAATATTGGCGGAGATAAAACTATTAATTTCGAAAGCATTATTGATTCTGGAGGTTACCCGTTCAAAATCGCGATGATCATACAAGGCATTTACTTTCTCATAATTGATAGATGCCTGCGTTTTTATTTTATCTGTTCCGGCAGAAAGCGACAGGTAATGGTTGTGATGGAATGCACTGTTATTCACCAGTTTACCTATCCAGTCTGTAACAGGATAGTCGTTCGGGTTAGTTTTATTACGTTCCAGCCAGTTATCCACCTTATCTTTTGCGTATAAGGCATATTCACCGCCAGGTGCATTCCCTGCATCGTTCCAGGTAAATTCGTTGATCATTTCAAGATACCGTTTCACGCCGACTACTTCAGGAAACTTTGCCATTTTCTCAAAACCGACTGTAGGGCTATATTCCAGCGAGAACTTACCACTGCGTGGGCGCTTGGTGGTGATCAATATAACGCCGGCAGCAGCCCGGGCGCCATAAATAGAAGCAGAGGCAGCATCTTTCAATACTGATATATCCTGTATATCGTCGGCCTTAACATCATCAATACTATTGATTGGCACCCCGTCTACAATCACCAGCGGTTCGCTATTACCGATTGTGGTGATACCACGAACACGGATAGAGGCCGATGCACCAGGTGCACTATTAGTACGCGTTACCATCACACCAGGCATGGTTCCCTGCAGTGCCTGGGATACCTGAGTTACATTTCGCCTGGCCACTTCCTGGCCTTCTATAGTAGTCATGGAACTGGTGAGATCTTTTTTCCTGGCCACTCCATATCCAATGGCTACCACTTCCTGGAGACTCTGCGGCTCCGCTTCCAGCGCGATGTTGATGCTGGCATTTCTTCCCACGGTTACTTCCTGGGTTTTCATGCCTATGCACTTGAAGACAAGCACACTGTTTTCATCGGCAATACGCATACTGAACGCCCCCATATTGTTTGAAGTAGTTCCGATGCCGGAACCTTTCAGCGTGATGTTCACACCGGGGAGCGGCTGCCCTGTTTCATTAGTAATAATACCATGAACAGGTTTATCCTGAGCAGATACAGGATAGAAAATGACTGTTGCAAGGAGAAAAAATAACGGGAAGAGCAGCGACAAGTACCATTTGCGGGAGCTGCGGGCAATGACAAGGCATTGGCTTTTTCTCATAGGTTGTATAATTTAGTTTACTTTCTAATAGATAATATTGCTTTCCTTCCGTTTTAAAAAGAAAGGCTTTTAAACAAAATGTAAAGTAATGAAAGAAAATTAAAGGTATTGTTACGCCAATGTGAAGAAATAGTTAGGGATTACAAGTACAGAAAGGATATAAAATATAACTTAATGAAAGAATTTCCTATTCCTACTACAATAGTATATTTACTATTGTAGACTAAAGTTTAACACTATTTAATAAAAAGAAAGCAATTTAAAAGCAATTATAGACCAATTACGCTATCTTGCAACTTCATTTGAAAACTTTCATAGGCACCCGGCCACCCAAATAACTTTATTTTTGCAGAACATTTGATCATGAAAACAATTACCGAAAGACACCAATTCATTCTTAATAAATTACAGGAGAAAGGGAAAGTCAGCATATCCCAATTGATCGAAGAAATGAATGTTAGCGGAGTAACTATCCGCAAAGACCTGAAGCTGCTGGAAGAAAAAAAACTGCTGTTCCGGACCCGGGGAGGCGGCTCTATTAATAATCCTTATGCTGTAGAACGACCCATCAATGAAAAGGAATTCATCAAAGTTGATGACAAAAAGAAAATTGCCCAAGCTGCACTGGCACTTATCGGTCAAAATGACTCTATTATAATAGGCTCCGGTACTACCCTCTTTGAATTTTCCCGCGTGCTGTACCCTGATAAACGTATTACTGTTATAACACCCGCCCTCAAAGTAGCACTTGAATTATGCAACCGCCCCAATGTTGAAGTGCTCCAGTTAGGGGGACTTGTTTATCAAAGCTCTTCTTCCACCGCCGGCTCCTTTGCGGAAAAAATACTGGACGAACTTTCCTGCGGGGTTTTATTCCTGGGTGTGGATGGGATAGATCTGGAACATGGCCTGTCTATTACCAACATCGTAGAAGCCGGCATAAACCAGAAAATGATCACCCTAGCTCAAACAGTGGTAGTGCTTGCAGACAGCAGTAAATTCGACCGCCGGGGCCTGGGCAAGATCTGTAATCTAAACCAGGTGGATTATATTATTACTGACAAGGAAGCAGATCCTGCAACGATAGAGAAGATTAAAAAAACAGGCGTTAGGGTGATTATTGCAACGTAATACATGCTTTCGAATTGTGCCTCGCTTTCGTGAGCCTACAGGGACTATAAACCACCGCTTTCAAGAAACTTTGGTAGCGTATCCGGATTTCTATCCTTTTAAAATGGCTTATTTTATAAGGGTTTGGAGATAATTTAAAACCCAAAGAGGGCATCTTCTATGTTTGCATAAACAAGAGGCACCATCATCTGAGACATTGGTCTGCGCCTGGCAAAAAACTGAGAATCGTACATAAAAACCAATACTATGCGAAGGTCGGGTTGCATTGCAGATGCTTTACCTGTGATGCTGTTAAAGTACGGAAGCAGCAACCAGACTATCAGTAATGCAATAGCCAATGAGAAGTAGGCCATTAACACTGATTCAACCATATACTGCGTGACCAGCGATACACGCCTTGCCCCCATTGCTTTCCTTATACCAATTTCCTTCATGCGGCCAGCGGATTTGGCGGTCGAAAGATTCATAAAATTGATGCAGGCGATTACAAGAATAAATAGTGCTATCAGTGAAAATAATTTTACATTGCTGATACGGCCACCGGTTTGCACACCATTTTCGTAGGTGCGGCCATACAGGTAGTTATCCAATATAGCGCTTCAGGAAGAGATGCCTCGCAGGCCCGCTTCCATAGCTGTTGATAAAGGTACTCAGCTTTGCATCGAATAGCGAAAGATCTGTACCCTTTTTCAGTATCAGGTAGGTATGAAAAAGGCCATAACTATTCTGGGCACTGAGCGTACCTGTAATAGTCATTATTTCCTTAAAAGCATCAAAGGAGAAAACCATATCAAACTGTATGGAAGAGTTAGCAGGCGTACCTTCAAATATACCCACCACCATTGCTTCCTTCTTTATATCTGCAAGTTGATGCTGATAGTTTTACCCACCACATTGGTAGTACCGCCAAATAATGTATTGGCCAGTTTTGCGGAGATTACCACATTATTTCTATTAGCAAGGACTGTCCGTGAATTGCCCTGTAACACAGGATAGGAGAAAATATCAAAATAGGATTTGCCGGCAAAGATACCGGTAGCTTTTACTGGATGATCCCCTACGCTGATGGCCATCTTCTGAAACCAGGACACCGGCGTGGTAGTAACCGCCATTTCCACCTCCGGCAGCGCGTCTGTAATCGCTTCTCCCAACAGTGGGGAGGTTTCCGGCGTAGTATTAATGCCATCTGCATGCGCCCTGTTTTCCATTACCTGGTATAAGTGACGCCCCTGCTTATGGAACTTATCCATACTCCATTCGTCATTTACCCACAAACAAATCAGCAATGCACTGGCCATTCCCGTAGACAGACCAATAAGATTAAGCGAGGTAAACATCCTGTTTTTTAGCAGATAACGCCAGGTTATACGCATATAAGCTTTGATCATAGTGGAATATTAATACTTACGAACCAGCCTACAATAATATGCCAGAATATTATAAAATATCTCCCAATGATATAAATAATAAATAAAATCTAATGTGTTCGTATTAGTACACATCACGTTCACTTTTGACCATTGGAAAAATTGCGTTTAGCCGTAACAGCTACATCTAATTCCCTTCTAATATCAAAGCGGGAAAGCCGCCGGTACTTACCGAAGTATCGAAAATAGTAATTGATTATATACCTTGCACAATTAAACTCCATAAAAAACGAACGGCATCATTTCATGAAAGTATATATTCAAAAAATAGCAAGTACAAGTATAATTACTGTTTTTTCTTTAATCATTGCTTTCCACCTGTTGGTACTCATTGGTGTATTACCCCATACTATTGTATGGGGAGGGCAGCTCAAGTCCCATAATGAGATGTACCGGTTGGAGGGTATATCCATTCTTTTGAATATCCTTTTTCTGGTGATAATATTGATAAAAAATCAAACTTTAAAAGTTCCCATGGGGAATAAGCTAATCAACATAATTTTATGGGTACAGGCTATATTTTTTTTCATTAATGCCATTGGGAACTTGTTTTCAATAAACGAGTGGGAACGCATTATATTTACACCGCTTGCATTACTACTTTCTATCTTTTCCGGGGTACTAGCAAGTAGTAAGTAGTAAGTAAAATTTATACGTAAAAATACTATCATCAATAAACGAAAAAAAGGATACACTTATATGCATATCCTCTTTTTCGTTTATTCTACCAGGTAGCAAAAAACAAAATCCAGCCTGCACATAATCTCTATTTCTAATACCACCATAGGTAGAAAAAGTAGATACAGCAAATCCTATTTCAGGAGCTAGGGAGGAGGCGACAGATTGTATTATGGGATCTCTTCCTAATCCTAACCCAAATCCTGGTCCACCATAGGAAATAGGATCCAATGCAGCCCTTTCTGACATTTCTTTGTCAAATGCATGCTGTTGATTACTTATTTCCTTACACAGTATACAATCATTAGGTCTACTAATACTTGCAGGTTTATTTAGAGATTCAAATAATCTAACCCTTTCTTTCTGCGCAATAGATCGTTGATTCTCTGATCTTTCATATGAAGCGACTGCATCTTCTTTTGGTTTATTTATACTCCAACCCTCCATTCCATCTAAATCAATATTCTCAATAGGGCTATTACTTCCAAATTGATAAGGAGTCAACATTGGATAACTTTTCGTCAACGGATCCACACTCAAAAACTTCCCTATCCTCGGATCATACACCCTCATCCCATAATCCTGCTCATTCCCCTCTCCCTTCACCTCATTATCATTCTCCTTACCATTAAACCCATACCTATACAACACCACTCCCTTCTGTCGCCATTCCCCACTGCCGTCAGGCAGTTTGCCTTCTCAAAGAACTGCTATAAATATATAGTTTTTTCTTTCATTTGATTTTTCAATTGAAAAAAAAATGCGCGCGTAATGTTGATGCGTGGGGGTTACTGCGTTTTGTCTTGTCCTGAAATAGGTTTACACAAAACGTGTAAAAAATGAAGAAAATCGTTAAACCAGAAAATGGTTATTATTTAGAATCTGACAAGCACCTTATCATTAAGGCTTATTTGAGTTCAAATAGAACGAAGCAGTCCATCTGGGAAGAATATACAGGTCATGCTGAGGAACATGGAAAGATTTTGAAGTGGATGCGGGAATTGGGATATGAAGCGCCGGAGAAAATACGTAAATTGGTTAATCAAAGCCCCATCTCTGATGGTGACAGAACCAATTCAATCTCTTAATAATGACTTTGAAAAGAAGCAATTAGAAAAACGCATTGCTGACCTGGAAAAACAGCTTAAAGAGGGTGAAATGAAGGCTATTGCCTTCTCCACCATGGTGGATATTGCGGAAAAAGAGTTTAAAATACCCATCAGAAAAAAGTACAATACCAAACCATAGCACTCATCAAGGGACAATATTCCCGCATAAGCCTGGCCCGGTTATGCGGCTGGTTTGGTATTACCCGTCAGGCCCATTACCAGGAAGGTTACAGACAAATAGAGGTTGGTATAGAAGAAAGCCTGGTATTAAAAGAAGTAAATGCCATACGCACACTACATCCAAAGCTTGGGGTACGCAAACTATATGGCAAAATAGAGGCTTTTTTGATAGCACATCAAATTAAGATGGGCAGAGATGCCATGTTCGATCTGTTGTCCAAAAACAATTTATTGGTCCGGCGTAGAAAAAGAAAAGTAGCTACAACCATGTCTCAGCATTGGTTTAGAAAATATTCTAACCTGATAATAAATATAGTGCCAACGCGGCCCAATCAAATATGGGTAAGTGATATGACCTATTGGAAAATTAACGGAGACAAACATCTCTACAAAAGTTTTGTTACAGATGCTTATTCCAAGATGATTGTAGGATACCATGTTGCTGATAATCTGGAAGCAGTAGGATGCTTGCAGGCATTGCAAATGGCAGTGAAATCTCTGAAACAAACTTTTGGCAATCGTTTACCACTTTGCCATCACAGTGATAGGGGTATACAATACTGCAGTAACCAATATGTAAAGCTATTACAAGATAATAATATTGATATCAGTATGACTGAATCCGGTGATCCCAGGGATAATGCTATTGCAGAAAGAGTGAATAGAATCCTTAAAAATAAATACCTGAGTGCATATGAAGCAGTTGTGTGAGCGAAGCCAGGACTTTATTACATGATGTAGTAGAGCTATATAATAATGACCGCCCACATATGAGTATCAGCAATATGTCTCCGGCTTTTGTTCATCATAATCAGATTCAGACAGCCAGATTATGGAAAAACTATTACTCTAAAAGCATCATTGTAAAACAAGAACAGGACTAAAACTAAAATGCAAACCAATTTTAGAATTTATTTTTAAAATCTGTAAACTTATTTTAGGACAAGACATTATTGATACATATATCCGCGACGCTAAAGCCCGCAGTGCATATGCGCATTGATAAGAACAAAAGCAGCCCAAATTGGCAGCTTTTGTTCTTATCAATGTGTCATATGAAGCAGGTTACTTTCGGCAAAAGGCTTACTGAAGTGAGAAAGGACAAAAAAATGTCCCAAGAGGAGATTGCTAAAAAAGTAGGGGTACATGGCGCCGTAATTGGCAGATATGAACGCGATGAAGTAAAACCTTCTATTGAGATGGCCGCCCAGATTGCAACAGCACTGGAAGTATCTCTTGATTACCTGGTAGGCAATACTGACCTTCTACTTGACCAAACAATCCTGGATAGGATTATGGATGTACAAAAATTAAATGACCAGGATAAAGCTGATGCTTTTAAACTCCTCGACATGTTTATTCGTGATGCTAAAGCAAGGCATACTTATCATGAATGATGTGGCCCGATCTGCGACCGGGCCACATCATTCATACAAAATATTTTTATATTCTCAAAAAAGGTATTAACAGTGTCCTTTACTGTTAATTTTCATAAAGACATGGAATGGTTGGACTGGCTATTAAAATCAGCCACCCACTTATTTAATTTAACTATCTATTTTAAACACTACTTCATCATTTTCAAGTAAAACAAGTGTTTCAACTTTACAAACCATAGTAATAAATCTTGCTAACCATAATGATAAATCATGCATTTGTCCATTCATAAACTCACCAATTCTTAACTCCGTCCTCAGTTCTAACTCATAAGCATATCGAGGCTCCTTATCACTACTATTAAGCCATATTTCAATTCCAAGCGTTTGACACATACCAGTAAAATCATAAGGAGGGTCTTCCCTATTTTCTATAGTAATATCAATATGTAACTTCTTATTTAATTTTTCTGCTAGAGAATGAATATCACCCTCATAATTTAAATATACTTTTGCTTCGGCTCCAAATATCTTTTGCATTGCTATTTCTCCTGCGGTTTAAATTTAATTGAAAACCCTTTCTTATCAGGCTTTAATCCTTCAAATCCTGGGGTCTGACCTAAAAGTTCTCTGAAATTAGTATTTGCTTTTAAAGTTTTTCCGTTTTGTTGATGCAATAGATCACTTTGAATCCAATAATCAATGTCAAATTGACTCAGATTGACGGGCTGACCATAAGTTGGTTTATTAGGGTTCCCCACTTTACCTGTTTTAAATGATCCTGTATAGCCAGCTTTTAGGTTTGGATCAATCTTTTTATACTCAGGTAACAAATGCTCCTCTGCTAACTTCTCAAACTTGGCTTGAAGAGCCGCATGCTCTGGTGATATGGGATGTTCCGGCATTACACCACCAGCCCCCTTTTTTCCACCTGGCTTTTCTCCAGAAGTAGTTAATACTATTCCCAGCTCTGCAGTTTCTAATAAAACCTGTGATACACTATTATTCTTTGAATTGAATCTATTTGCTACGTAATTATCAATGGAATTTACTCCTATCGCATCTAAAACAAAGAAAGAGAAATCTTTCATTGCAGCGCCGCTTGGATTTTGAAACCAATAATCTGCACTGGCAGTGTTAATGATTCCTTTGGTTTCACGCGGCATAATAGGCAACGTTCCGGTATCTCCCAATGGATCAGTTATCAAAATAGGGTTATTCGAAAACGCAGCGTATTGGCTTATATCCACTAATGGTTTTGGATCTAAATTCCATCTTCTTCCTATCCTCGGATCATACTCCCAGAACTCAGCAGTATAACTATTCCCTTCTCCTTTGATCTCATCGCTTTTCTCTTGCCCGTTAAACCCATACCTATACCCCCCAACTCCTCCGGAGGCACCATTCACATTCCCTCCACCAGCATAAGTATCATCGGCAATGTAAACACTGAAATTATCATCATCCCCGGAGGTAAAACCGGTAAGCAGCTCTATGCTGCGGGTAGCTACATAGTCTGATGGCTGGTTATCACTACGGTTATTCAGCGACAGATCGATCGGTAAGGTATAACCATTGATATCATCTGTGCCGGAAGACCAACCCCTACCAAGGGCATGACCACTGCGACCAGGCATCAACATACCGAAGGGGTAGTAATCCTGTACAGAGGTAAGGACGGGGTCGAAGTAACTGATGGTACTACCGTTCAGGGATATAGGACGCTTGCGGTCCGAAACACTAGCCAGTACGTTGCCCAGGTGATTACCTAATTCAAAGACCTTGTATCCCCGTTTAAAGATAGTATTTAATCCCGTACCGTTTGCTAAGGCTACCGTTTCTGGGGCTACGATATGTTCCACATTCACCTGGCGGTTTAAAAGACCTAAACGGCTGCTGCCATACAGGTGGGTTTCCGTCAGCGTGAGGTCTCCGTTGTTAACGGACGAATCCCCCTTCGTATAGATGCCCATTACGTTACCGGTTGCATCGCGGATATACCAGGTTTCGACGTTTTTTACCTTCTTGCTGATACGGTTACCTGCTACGTCATAGGTGTAGGTGATATCCGTACCATCGGCTTTGTGGATCTGCTGGATCTTTCCGTATACCGTCCAGCTTATGCTGCTCACGCCGGCCGCTTTGTCGGCAGTAAGATTGCCAATGGCATCATAGGTGTAATTATGTATTGCCTGATTATCGATATCTGTAGGATAATTACCCCCAGCTACTCCATCTTCGATGTAGTCCAGCTGGTTAGTACCTGCTTTATAGGCATAGCTCAGGCTGTCCATTGCCAAAGGCTTGCCGGCAAAGGTGTGGTTACCGTTACGGATGTAGGTTTTGATATTACCATTGGCATCATAGGTAACAGACTCCCCGAAGTCTGGCAGTACCGCTGGCTGCCAGCGGTTGGCCCCTGCATTAAAGCCGCTGGCGGCCCTCATGCTGCTCAGGCGGTTGAGTACATCATAACGGTAAGCATAGAGCAGCGGCTCGCCCAACGTAGGTAAGCTAACGCTCATAGCACCAATATTACCGTTAAATAACGGTGCAAATAGTCCAGGGGTAGTACTTACCTCACTGGCCATGGCGCCAGCAGTATGGCTTACCGGGCGGTAATCACGGTCACCGGAGTAATGCAGGGTATAGCCAAAGGCATCACGCGCCACCAGGCTGCCGGCGCCACCATCACCGCCGATATCGTATACCGGGGAAAGATTGGTACTGTTCACACCTTTCAGCCAACCCTGCAGCGTATAGGCGTAATCGATACCCTGTACCTGCTGCTGGCCTAAAATGCTCTTTGCCGGCAGGCCGTGTTGATAATACTGGTAAAACGCATCATTTTCCCAGTAGATGCTGTCTGTACTGGTGAGTACATTGGTGATGCGGTTTTCCGCATCACAGCTATAGCGGTGATAGAAAGCATCTGGCATACCAGGCTGATAAGCCACCTGGTTTACTTTGCCTGACACCAGGTCGTAGTGATAAACCAGTTTCTTAAACCGGTTCTGCGCATTGCCCATCGCACCCAGGCGGTAGTCTTGCAGGAGCGTATCCACGTTACCGTGAATATCATAGCTGTAATAAGTAGCGCTGGCATGATTGAGCGCAGCCAGGTCTGCTGCTGTATTATAAACGGCGCTCCACGATACCCGGTTACGCAGGTTCCGGGCTTCCAGCAGTGGTGCTACAGGCGTATAGGGTAGATCGTAAGTCGTTTTCGTAATCTGGGTACGACTGTCTGCAGCGGCGGTAAGCCACCCTTCCAACTGCGTATTATCCCGGCTGATGGCACTCGTTATTGGCATGGCGGATACCAGCTGGCCTACTTCGGTAATCCTTCCCAGGTAGTCGTAACGCGATCGGTGGGTACCAGTACATTATCTTTACGGGTAAAAAATTGCCGCTCGTCAAAATCTGCTGACGTTAAGCCGGCAGCTGGGCGGTAGAAGAAAATAACCTGCAACAGTGCATAGGTGCCTTTCGTGAGATCTTTAAACTCAAAAGGCAACTGCTCCCCATCGATCAGGTATTTTTATGCGTTTTGGGTAAGGTCAACTTTTTTCAGAACGGTTCAGAGAAAGGGCTGGAAATAGTAATTTAATTGAAGAAGTTAGAGATGTGAAATTCTTCTTGTTTAGATTTAGTTAAATTATATGCTTGAAGAAAAAGCAAGCCCCAACCTTTCAACTTGATCCAAATGAACTCGACTAAAGGCAAAACCTGCGACTATGTAGTGCTCCCAAGAAGTATCTAACTTTTTGGGAGCACTACATTTCTAATGGTCATGGTCCTAAATCAGTTTTTAACTATTTTTGATAAAAGGGTGAGAATTTAATTATTAATTTGACTCCCAGATTTTAAGTTTACACACTTTTTGTAATAGTCTCCTAGCATTTACTTAGCCTACCATTCACCACTGTTGTAAGAAATAACTTTTAAAGCAGAAAGCTCTACTCTATCACCACAAGAAATTTTCTTTGGTTTATCAACAATTCTGTGAATGATTTTATTAAATTCAATATAGTAATAAATATTTGACCTTATAACATTTTCATTTTCATCAAAGCAATTGAAACTATCTTGAATTAATAGTGGATTTTTAAACCGGTCATAATACCAATAAATATTATGCTCAGAATCACCCGTTTGAGAAATGAAACTCTTGTTGACAACATACATTCCATTTTTTAATTCATACTTATATAGCACATATTCAATATTGCTATTTGCTCTTTCTAAAATGTTATCTAAACTATCCTTACTTACCAAATAATTGCCATTTCCCTTATCAATATAAGCTTTGAAAGTATACTCGTCATTTTCAAGAAGTTTATCTGCAAGAATTCTTAGACTATCAAGATGTTTTATATCTTTTTCTTTAAAACCTCCTGAGGAAGAACAAGAGACAACTAAAGAGAGTGAAAGTATAAAACATACGAAGAAGTATAAACGTAATCTATTTTGGTTAAATACATTATTAGCAGAAATTGTAAATAAAATATCCATTATAATCCAATTTTAATAATTCAATTTTAATAATTATTCAGCCATTTTCCTATTTTATTAGCGCCACTTCCAATCGGAGAATTATCTTCTAACCAATTTCCAATTCTACCAATAATACTAGGAGCCTGAGATTTAATACTTAATGAAGTGGGATATAGCACTTGCTTTTGCGCTTCAACACTATTACGTTCTCCAACAGACCTATCTTTAGTTATACCAATTTTAGGCTGATAATCTACCTCTCTTTTGATTAAAGATTCATCAATATCCATTTGATTCTCTCCATCAATTTGTCTTTGGTTTTCGCTTATCATTTTAGTTTTATTAATGCTGTTTCTTAAATCAAAATGAATAGGATCATAATTGTTATTAAAATAACCACCCCAAGTCCAACCCTCACCAATTAAATGTTCAACTATATCATCATTCTTCCTAGGATCAACCGTAACATTTCCTTCAAAGGAATTACTTTTATAAACTGCAAAATCAAATGCCGCTCCCGCATTATGAATACTGCTCCCTGGCTTCGCAGGTTTAACTCCTTTTTTAACTCCAGATAAGTTGGCCTGTCTTCTCGTTGTTCTAAACGCACTATTTATTTGAATATGAATTCCATTATTTTCAGCATAATTTAATAATTCTTGTACCTTTCCTATAACGCTATGATCTATGTATACTGATGACCTCCCGTGAATATATTTACTATTACTAATGTTAAACTTAATAATAGAATCACCCAATACATCATTATAATAATTAGGATTATTTCTCAAAACAGTGTAGTCGCTGATAGAAATTTGAGGTTTGGGATCCAGATTCCATCTTCTCCCAATCCTCGGATCATACTCCCAGAACTGAGCTGTATAACTATTTCCCTCTCCCTTAATTTCATCTGATTTCTCTTGCCCGTTAAACCCATACCTATACCCCCCAACTCCTCCGGAGGCACCATTCACATTCCCTCCACCAGCATAAGTATCATCGGCAATGTAAACACTGAAATTATCATCATCCCCGGAGGTAAAACCGGTAAGCAGCTCTATGCTGCGGGTAGCTACATAGTCTGATGGCTGGTTATCACTACGGTTATTCAGCGACAGATCTATCGGCAAGGTATAACCATTGATATCATCTGTGCCGGAAGACCAACCCGTACCAAGGGCATGACCACTGCGACCAGGCATCAACATACCGAAGGGGTAGTAATCCTGTACGGAGGTAAGGACGGGGTCGAAGTAACTGATGGTACTACCGTTCAGGGATATAGGACGCTTGCGGTCCGAAACACTAGCCAGTACGTTGCCCAGGTGATTACCCAATTCAAAGACCTTGTATCCCCGTTTAAAGATAGTATTTAATCCCGTACCGTTTGCTAAGGCTACCGTTTCTGGGGCTACGATATGTTCAACATTCACCTGGCGGTTTAAAAGACCTAAACGGCTGCTGCCATACAGGTGGGTTTCCGTCAGCGTGAGGTCTCCGTTGTTAACGGACGAATCTCCCTTCGTATAGATGCCCATTACGTTACCGGTAGCATCGCGGATATACCAGGTTTCGACGTTTTTTACCTTCTTGCTGATACGAGATGCCCTGGATACGACTGTTGTCTTTTTACTCGGTGAGGCTAACGATACCAACATTCTTAAAGATCCAAAGATGATGAAGCGGCTTAATGAGATTAACGAACTGCCTGATAAAGATAAAGAGTGCGTTTACTCCCTCCTGGATGCTTTCATCGCTAAATCTAAATTACAAGCAATATTAAAATAATAATGCCCGGTCTGCGACCGGGCATTATCGTTAAACTCCTTCTCTAACTTCAATATATTTAAGCAGGACTTTAAACAAAGCTTCTTTTAATGTTGATTCATCAGCTCTAATCATCTCTGCCTTGATTGTAGAAAAAGTAATAAAAACTGTATATTGTTTATCTTTTCTATCTCCATCAAACTTAATAACTCCAACATCTCCATTCTCTTTAATTTTTTCAAAACAGTAAATAAAATCTTCAATAGAGATATTATTAAATAATCTACTTACAATACTTGTAATTGTCTGCATAATTAATCTATAATTTTACCTTGCAATAGCTCTTGCTATATCTTCTACCTCATGCATAGCACCAGTAGCAACTTCTGTCGCAACAGTCATTAATTCATTATAACTAAGTGTTTTAATTCCATTATGCTCTGCAAAATATTGCCAAGCCATAACAGCTGTTCTCTTATTCCCATCCTGGAACATATGTCCATGCGATATTGATCTAAAAATTGCAGCACCTTGTTCTGCAATAGTTGAATAATATTGCGCAGTAAAAATAGCTGATGAAGGACTACCATTCAGAAGCACTCCTCCGCCATTAGTTGTTTTATTAAAACCAACTATTTTATCAGCAAAAGAAGCCATATCAAATTCCTCTTTGACTATTGTTGCTTCTGCTGATACTGTTTTTAATAAAGGTCCTTTGCCGAAAATATAAGGGCTAACCTTTACTAAACCAGCTCCACTACTAAAAATTATACCCAAAGCACCATCCACAAAATTACCTGTAGCATCCGCTGTTGACTTCTTCAATCCCGCTGTCTGTAGACCCAAACTTATACCTTGCTGCGTATAGGTCGGAGCTTCCTGTCCGGTAATTAATTCTGTTAATCCGTGTGAGGTAACATCTGCACCATGCACAACTGCCAATCCTCCAAGAACTGCTCCTCCTACAGTCCAACTGGTAGCTATACCTCCTGCCGCACCAACACCCATTTCTATCACTCCCCCTACAGTTTTCAATCCTCCCATAATTCGGGTTCCTGTACTGGACGTATCTCCCAAAGGATCTCCAAAAGCAATAGGACTATTATTAAAAGCAGAGTAATGACTTATCCCAACAGTCGATTTCGGGTCTAAATTCCATCTTCTACCTATCCTCGGATCATACTCCCAGAACTGAGCTGTATAGGCATTTCCCTCTCCCTGTATTTCGTTGTCCTTCTCTTGCCCATTAAACCCATACCTATACCCCCCAACTCCTCCGGAGGCACCATTTACATTCCCTCCACCGGCATAAGTATCATCGGCAATGTAAACACTGAAATTATCATCGTCCCCGGAGGTAAAACCGGTAAGCAGCTCTATGCTGCGGGTAGCTACATAGTCTAATGGCTGGTTATCACTGCGGTTATTCAGCGACAGATCTATCGGCAAGGTATAACCATTGATATCATCTGTGCCGGAAGACCAACCCGTACCAAGGGCATGACCACTGCGACCAGGCATCAGCATACCGAAGGGGTAGTAATCCTGTACGGAGGTAAGGACGGGGTCGAAGTAACTGATGGTACTACCGTTCAGGGATATAGGACGCTTGCGGTCCGAAACGGTAGCCAGTACGTTGCCCAGGTGATTACCCAATTCAAAGACCTTGTATCCCCGTTTAAAGATAGTATTTAATCCCGTACCGTTTGCTAAGGCTACCGTTTCTGGGGCTACAATATGTTCCACATTCACCTGGCGGTTTAAAAGACCTAAACGGCTGCTGCCATACAGGTGGGTTTCCGTCAGCGTGAGGTCTCCGTTGTTAACGGACGAATCTCCCTTCGTATAGATGCCCATCACATTGCCGGTTGCATCGCGGATATACCAGGTTTCGACGTTTTTTACCTTCTTGCTGATACGGTTACCTGCTACGTCATAGGTGTAGGTGATATCCGTACCATCGGATTTGTGGATCTGCTGGATCTTTCCGTATACCGTCCAGCTTATGCTGCTCACGCCGGCTGCTTTGTCGGCAGTAAGATTGCCAATGGCATCATAGGTGTAATTATGTATTGCCTGATTATCGATATCTGTAGGATAATTACCCCCAGCTACTCCATCTTCGATGTAGTCCAGCTGGTTAGTACCTGCTTTATAGGCATAGCTCAGGCTGTCCATTGCCAAAGGCTTGCCGGCAAAGGTGTGGTTACCGTTACGGATGTAGGTCTTGATATTACCATTGGCATCATAGGTAACAGACTCCCCGAAGTCTGGCAGTACCGCTGGCTGCCAGCGGTTGGCCCCTACATTAAAGCCGCTGGCGGCCCTCATGCTGCTCAGGCGGTTGAGTACATCATAACGGTAAGCATAGAGCAGCGGCTCGCCCAACGTAGGTAAGCTAACGCTCATAGCACCAATATTACCGTTAAATAACGGTACAAATAGTCCAGGGGTAGTACTTACCCCACTGGCCATGGCGCCAGCAGTATGGCTTACCGGGCGGTAATCACGGTCACCGGAGTAATGCAGGGTATAGCCAAAGGCATCACGCGCCACCAGACTGCCGGCGCCACCATCACCGCCGATATCGTATACCGGGGAAAGATTGGTACTGTTCACACCTTTCAGCCAACCCTGCAGCGTATAGGCGTAATCGATACCCTGTACCTGCTGCTGGCCTAAAATGCTCTTTGCCAGCAGGCCGTGTTGATAATACTGGTAAAACGCATCATTTTCCCAGTAGATGCTGTCAGTACTGGTGAGTACATTGGTGATGCGGTTTTCCGCATCATAGCTATACCGGTGATAGAAAGCATCAGGCATACCAGGCTGATAAGCCACCTGGTTTACTTTGCCTGACACCAGGTCGTAGTGATAAACCAGTTTCTTAAACCGGTTCTGCGCATTGCCCATCGCACCCAGGCGGTAGTCTTGCAGGAGCGTATCCACGTTACCGTGAATATCATAGCTGTAATAAGTAGCGCTGGCATGATTGAGCGCAGCCAAGTCTGCTGCTGTATTATAAACGGCGCTCCACGATACCCGGTTACGTAGGTTCTGGGCTTCCAGCAGTGGTGCTACAGGCGTATAGGGTAGATCGTAAGTCGTTTTCGTAATCTGGGTACGACTGTCTGCGGCGGCGGTAAGCCAGCCTTCCAACTGCGTATTATCCCGGCTGATGGCACTCGTTATTGGCATGGCGGATACCAGCTGGCCTACTTCGGTAATCCTTCCCAGGTAGTCGTAACGCGTATAGCTGTAAGCGGAGCTTTTCCGTTGTTCAGCATTCTGGGATACAACTAGTCTACCCAACCGATCGTACCAGAATAAACTATTACCACCATCTGGAGACCCCTGCGATACCACCTGGTTAAGGGTATTATAACGGTATACCGTAGCCAGGCTATGGGCAGGCACTTTAACTGTACCGGCTGCACGCGCAGCTCTCACTCCATCCAGCCACGCCTGGCTCAGATCAAGCATTACCCCTTCCGGCGGTATCGTTTTTACCAGGTTACCTCCCTGATCGTAATAATAAAGGGTGTAATGGTATTCACTTAGGTTATGTTGTACCGTAAAGTTCTCCAGATCCATTGCTGCATAACAGCTGGCCAGGTAATCTTCGTTAAAAGTATCCTTCAGCGAATCCAGACGGGCTTTATAAATCGCCGTGGCCGTATTGATCAGGTTAAAGGAACTGTCTGTACAATTATTCGGTTCCTCAAAAGCTACTTCAGGGAAGGTAGCTCCTGTTTGACCACATAATAAAGGACCGGTATATAAAGATATCGTTCCCGTGCTTACCTGGCAACCGGAGCCCGTTCTACTGCCGGGTATCGCACTCACCGTAACACTCATCTGGATAGTGGTTGGAGTGATAACCGTACGGTCCAGTAGCGGATTTAAACTCAGCATGCTTACCGGCGTAGCCGTGATAGTGGCAGGAACATCCATACAACCCGCTACTCCCGTAGGAAATATACCTACCCCGGGATTACCACCCACATGGCCGATGGCCAGGATACTGCTGTCAGCAGCCATAAACAGGTTTCTGATCTCCGTATTAGCAGGTACTGATAAACTTCGGGCATTCAAAATAGTGCCCGATCCCGTTAACCGGTAGCTAACAATACTGCTACCATTAGCTGTATTGGCTGCTAGTAACAGGGAACCATCGTTCAGCATACCGGAACCCATCCAACTAATATTTGTGCCCCCAGACAACTCATAGGCACTACGGAAGGTCAGATCACGGTTGATATTCATCACAGCACCGGCGCCGGTACCATCTGAGGTACCATACTTTGCAATCAGCACCAAACTATAGCCACCGCCAGGTAATGGATAAAGTCCGCAGGTATTCAGGTTCCGGAGCGAATTATTGTTATACTGAAACGATGCACTGTCTATGGCGGCACCATCAGTAACACGGAACCGGAATAAATCGGCTACATAACTCGTATTGGCTATCCGCAGGGAAGAAACAACAATATTACCTCCGTCTTCCACCATGAACTGCGACATTTCTCCACTGGACTTCGACATTCTTCTCTGCCAGCTGGTATTACCAGAGGCGTCCAGCACGCCAACCATCCAGTCGCACGTATAACTACCCGCATCATAATCGCCGATAAAGGCAATATGGCCGTTACTTAATTCTTTTAGGTCTCTTAAGATTTCTCCTGTCGGGCTTCCAGAATAAAAAGCACGGTACCACATCAAATTACCTGTTCCATCCAGTCTCAGCACTGTGGGCAGATAAGTGGTGGTCATGCCTCCCGGATGGTTAGCCGTATAGGCCCCGAGTAATACACCGCCATCCTGTGTTTCCTCTACCGCCACAATGTTTGACAAACCGGGACCGTCACTGTAACTCTTGGCCCAAAGCAGCTGATAGCCAGCATCCAGCTTTACTAACAACGCCGCAGTACTGCCAGCTAAATTTCCTGCTAATAGGTATTCCCCAGACCGGGTCCGGCTTATCTTACGGATAGTAGCAGTGCTAGGCACTCCGTTCCACAGTAAGGAAAACTGGTTAACCTGATTGGAGGTACTGCCTACTATGGTATTTTCATAATGCAGTATCCGGCAGCTGTCAATAAACTGCAGGTAACTGCTATAGTCATACTTATACCCCAGGCGGTTATTTAAATACGTCGCAAATTCCTGGTTACGTAATACCTGCACTGCATCCTCAACAGGACCCGTGCTACTCATCAGGCTTACGTTATCTTCTCCGGATGGCCACGCAGGTACAATACCCGGGTAATCGACCATAAACCGGTTGTATAAACTGTCTACAATGATACAGGTAGCACAGGGGGCGGCACTGTAACATTGGAATACCGGTGGTAGCTGTACCGGCCTTTCCTGATAAGTGCAACCACTCGCCAGCGTGCAGGACTGCAAGATCAAGTTCAGATCTTCCTGCGCGATATTTACATGACGGCTCCTGAAAAGATACTGCGAGGTGCTTTCGTTCACTTTATGGGCAAGGTCGTACTCTCGCTTAAAGGCTGCTATCTTATCACATTCGCAGGCTTCTGGTATGTTGAAAGAGGGCTTGCCGGTTACCAGCGATTGCGCATAATAAGGCGAAGGAACTGTGACCAGCAAGGCCGTGGCAGCACTGCGATCCCCCTTGCCCGTTACATCCGGGTGGGTAGCATTAAAATCCCTGATCACCTGTTCAAAAGACCGGTCTGCATCAGGGCTGTTGTTTGGCACAGAACTGGACCCGTAAGGATGCGCAGCATCTGAGCCTGCCTTACATACAGCTATCAACCGGTCTTTCAATGCGGCAAACTCGGCGGAAGTATAGTTACACGGAGACAGTTGCTCCATCCACGTAGATACATACCGGTTACAGTTATCCGTATAAAAACGGTCCAGCTGGGCGGCGGCAGAATCCTTTACCCGCTGCTTGTCGGCTACGGTGAACTCTTGCAGATAATCCAGGCCAGCATGGGCTAACGCCGCTCCTGCCGTCATGAAATTGGGCTGTTTGCCCTGGGCAAACAAATCACGGGCACTTACCTTACCGGCGCCGGCAGGACAAGCAGCATGCTCCAGCAGACTGTCAATATAATGCTGTTTGATATTCTGGTAGTTTTCCCGGAAGCTGCGCCAGATCATATTCAGATCACCTGCGCACAGGGTACTTTCCTTAAATACGCTCTCATTCTGACTGTAATTCACCATACAGGATGCCGCATCTGTTGTACACATCACGGCTGCAGCGCTCATGGTGTATATGGATTTGCCATTCTGAAAAGTTATCAGCGTTGCTTCCAATCCGTTTTTTATAGCTGCTGATTCCGATGCCAGCGGGTCAGGATTGGCAGAAGCCCCATAGAAGGCAAAAACATTACCACTGCCATTGGTCGGGTTCAGGTAACCCTTGGCTTTGGCCTCAGCATAGGTGTCGGTAGCCTTGAACTGGATATCCCAGGCCAGGCTGGCTTTATGCTTTTCATATTCCAGCAGCTTGCAATATTCCGGATGTAGCGGCAGCAAAGCCTGCGCCCAGGAAGACTGGAACTTGTCGGCAAACTGCTGCGGCGTTAGCGCCTGCGGCCTTACCATTGCCTGGCGGGTTTCATCATACACCTGGGCTGCACTGCCGTCTGCGTTCTGGTATTGAAGGTCTGCACGCTGGTATACAGCCGGCAGCACATCATCATCTGCCGTGGGGCGCGAAAAGAAAATATTGTATGCTTCTGCTGCCTTCTCCCGTTCTGCATACTGGCCGCTGGGAGGAGTCATATCCAGCAGCATAGACATGCGGGTATTATCCGCCAAAGTCGTTTTCTCACAGAGCTGATCACAGCTGGAAACGATATCCGCATAGGCAGCATCAATCTCTTTACGGTAATGAACAGAATCGGTAACCGCTAACCCTATCTGGGTCATATAGTTTACAGCGAAGTGGCTACGGCTGCCCACAATGGCTATGCAAGACTGACAATCCGTGGCACAGGAAATGTCCTTGTAGGCTTGCCGTTGCTCCTCCAGTATCTGCTCAAGGCTTACACAAGTGTTGCCTTTCAGGAACAGCTGCTGACGGTAGCCTTCCATCGCCTCTTCATTTATAGCCAGCGTTTTCACTACTTCGTAACTGCCCTCTTTCAACGGAACAGAGAAGGTAAGCGTTACCGGCGATGGCGTACTGCAATCGGAGATAATACTACCTGCATTGTAGTTACTGAACGTTTGAGTTACCGGCTTGCCATCAGGCAGCAGCTGGTTCATCACATCATCCGTAATGCTGATCTCCAAGTCAAAACGGCCGATATAACAGATCTCCGTCCCGTTGCAGTCTTTCTTTTTTAATACCGGGGGCACCAGCGAGTAGGTAAACGTATAGACATCATCTGCCGGTACTACCAACGGTTTATGCACCACCAGGGCGTTGCCATTACGCTGGTTATTGGCACCGCCGCCCCAGACTTCCGTTAACGGGGTGACTATGTTAGAAGGGAGGCCTTTCAGCGCCCCCGAAACTGGTTCTCCCACCAGGGAGGTAGCCACTGTACGGCCATGCATATCCTGGTAGCTAACGCTGTACTGGCCGTTGGCATCTTTTACCATGTTGCGGAAGTAATGCGTTTCATTACCCCCTTCCGTACCAAAAAGACGGTCTATCTGCGCCTGGTTGGCAGCCCCATAGTAATACCGGGTTTCATGCCCGCTGTTGATGGCAAAGTCTTGCCCTACGCCACCTTGGCGGCTGATACGGCCGGTGTTATCAGGCGTGTACACCGTTTCTGTAAACGGATAGCCTTCCGATGCTGGTATATACCGGTTAAAGCCTGCTGACGCACGTGGGTTCGCTGCTGAATAATACCGGGCAGCCCCACTGCTGCTGTCCATAGGCGCCGCAGCAGCCGTTAGTATCGCGGCAGGACTGGTAAGGGTATCGTAATTACTTACATCATAGGCCCCATTCACTCCTTTGTTGAAGCTTTTCGTATAGGCTATAATGTTACTGAGGGTGGGCGTGGGCAATACTTGTATCACCGGCCTGCCCTGCTTATCGTACAGCGTTTCGGACACCACCGTGGTATCGGTAGTATTATCCTTGGTAACTGTTTGCCGGCCCATCATACTACCATCAAAATACTGCACCACTACTTTGCGCTTACCCTCTTCGGCATAACTGATACTAGATTGCCAGTTGAGGTTATTTTCATGCCCCCCGAAAGAAAAAGCGGCCACATTGCTCCAGCCCGCCTCTTTCCGGCTGCTGTTGCCCCGTGCCTGCACCGGGCGCACCCGCGCATATAAAGTACCGTTGTTATCATAGATTAAGGGAACGTTATACCCGTTCTGGGAAACACTTACCCGGCTGGCATTATTCCGGAATACCAGACTGGTATTTACCGGGTCGCCGTAAACTTTGTTGGCCAAGGCCGTGGCATCTATATAAGTCCATTCCAGGTCGTATTCGTCAGCCGCATTCACCGGCTCCCAGTTCACCGTTATCTGGTCGGGATTGGCAGCCGTAGGAGATAAAAACTGCAGCTGCCTCACCACATCATTTACCTTATCCAGTTTATATGCCGGTTTTACCTGCAGCTCATTTTCAAGGACCAGGGCGGCTGTCATAGCCGCATCGCCGGTGGTGATGCTCAGTAACCGGATGGTGACATCATGGGCGTTATTAAACACAAAACTGTTACGCGCCGTATAGGCATTAACGGTATCATAACTGATCGTCATGCTCCGCTCTAGGGAATCTTTACGCTGATCTGTAGCATCGTAGATAATTCTCACCTGTGCCGTAGCCGTAAAAGGGCCTTTCGGGTAAACAGCACTGTATTCGTTCAGTTTAAAGGTGATGATATTGCGGGTAGTATAGGCCGATTCCAGCTTACTTTTCAGGGTGGCATCAAAATATACCGTATCCTGAACATTGGCGCTCTTACCGGCTACCAGTTCTCCCTTAGCGCCATCCAGCATCTTTTTGATCGTAAAACCGGTCTGTGCATAGCAAGTCATCGACAGGAGCTGGATCAGCAGCCCCAGTAAAAAAATATTTACACGTATAGGATGTTTCATATATCGTTAGTTGCTCGGAGTACCAGTAATAACTTCGTAATTCTTATAAGCACCGGTGGGTACCAGTACGTTATCTTTACGGGTAAAAAATTGCCGCTCGTCAAAATCTGCTGCTGTTAAGCCGACAGCTGGGCGGTAGGAGAAAATAACCTGCAGCAGTGCATAGGTGCCTTTCGTGAGATCTTTAAACTCAAAAGGCAGCTGCTCCCCATCGATCAGGTATTGCGAACTGTAAAGCCGGGAGTGATCCTTGTTTAACTTGATCAACATATCCCGGTAAGCACTGTTTTCCCCAAACCGGAAGTGAAGCGTAACTGTATCCCCTTCCTCCCGGATGTCACTTTGCGCCATACCTGCCGACTGTAATGCCTGGATAAGCATCCCGGCCGGGTTGGGGGCAGAGGAATCACGCGGAGAAGCGCCAGTTAGGTAGATCAACTTATCCTCATGGAATACCACAATAGTATACCTGTCATTTTTTATGGTAAGCATATTACCGGTTTCCATCCTGAAATTATTCCCTAGCGTTTGCATGGAACATTTCATTGAATCCAGCAGCACATCCGGTTGATCGGCATCGGCAATGGTATAATGCATGTTCAGCGACTGGCTGCCGCTGGTAAAATGGTGGCCCGCCTCTTCCAGGATAGCCACTGCTTTCTGCAGCGAAGCGGTATGTTGCGCCTGTATACGGCCTGCTGCCAACAGGCATACAAACCAGATCAGTATCTTTCTCATCTTTATTCTTTTATCAATGCACTGCGGCTTTCTGTAATGGTTTTAACCCCTCTTTCTGTTTCCTTCTTAACACGGATCAAGGTGCCGTCATCATCGTATTCATAGAAAGCGGCATAATTGTTTTCATCCAGTTCCGCCATTAAGCGCAGGTTAACAGGATCATATACATATGATTTCATATTGGCATTATAGGGATGGATACGCAGATCATCGAAATACACGGGACTGTTACCTGTGGCGGAAAGAACCACTGAAAAAGTGGTGGCGCCGGCAGGAACATCCACCAAGACAGTTACCTGCTGCCAGCCTTCAATAATATTTCCCGAAGGCCGGGCCATCACGCTGGCAGTACCTGTATTCACGGTCAGCGTAGAACGGGAATAGCTGCTGCAATCACATTCCAGTTGCTCTCTTACCCATACGCTCACGATCATCCTTTTGCCGGCTTGCGGCGAAAAGGATGGCAGGATCACCTTCCCGTCGGCCCGGATGCTTTTCAATAAAACGGCTCCCGGAAAACAGCTCAGGCTACCGGTATTGATCGTAAAATCAAAACCGGCATCATCTCCCGATAGTACCTGCGCTCCCACACTTACTGTACTGTTCTTATCCACCAGCAGGGAATATTTTCCTGTGTGCGCCACATTACTATCCAGGTTTTGCTGATAAGGCCCAAAATCTATGTTGCGCTCTACTGCACAAACCGTATCCGTATTAGCCGCAAAATCGTAGTCCTCAAAACCCTCGAAAAGTGCCTCGCGGTAGCGTGCATTCTGGGTTACCGCCACCGGCAACGTATTGGCGTAACCGTATTGCCCGGCATTATATCTTCCCAGCGGATCCTTATTCTCTAGTTCAAAACCTTTGGTATTAAATAGGGTCGATTCGCTGTTCCAAACCCATACCGTGGTATCCGCCTGCGGTTGCAGGGTATTATCACTACCCCTCCGGTTCCAGAAAGGAATGAAGGAAGCGAAGGCCCCTTCATTACGGATATCGGTAGCACTTACAGTGGCATCCGATTCCTTCCGGGCGCTATAGTAAGTATAGCTGCGGTTAGGCCGCCAGTTGCCCGCAATACCCAGCGTATAGGGATTGATACCTGTATCTTTCACCGCGCTGATGCAGGTGCCGGAGGTATCCGGCCGCAGATACCATTCCGCCTTTACATCAAGGCGGCCATGTGTGAGCATACCTATCACAAGGCAGATGATTATTATTAGTCGCTGCATATAATTCGTTGTTATCATGGTACAATGATGTAATTAGGACTGGATTCAAGCTGATAACCATATACAATGTTATCCGGCTCAATATGCCAACCCCTATCCCAGATAGAAACAGTTACGCTTACAGGCACACGGCTATCAACAATAGCACTCGAACCCGTCATTGAATAGGATTTATGTACATAGTCGATGCTGCCGTCTCTGTTAATTATAGACTGTTGAATTCTTATCACCTGGTTCGTTACGGTAACAGGAATAGTACAAGCCTTATCAGCAAAACAGCTTACTTTCAGGCTTGTCGCTGTCACATCATGTCTTTCCGTAGGGCTTATCTCCTCTGTATATTGTTGCGGTTCAACCTGAGCCAATTTCACATAGAACGTACACCCTGCATTGGCATTTGCATAGGCCTGCCCTTCTGTACTCAACCTCGCCTGCGCCTTCTGGTTGGCAGCAGCTACGCTTGTATAAGAAGTATCTTGATTAGCCGGTACAGTATATGATATCGACAAACCGACTGTACCACTCGGGCAATCATTCTTCGTAAAAGTACCGGTCTGCGGCTCGTTATAATAATAGCAACGGCCGTATTGAGCGGCATATGCGGGTCCTTCCGTTTGCAACCTTACTTTGGCAAGGTTATTAGCCTCCTCTTTACTTACCAGGGATGAATCTGCGCCAGCCGGCAGGAAGTACCGCACAACATCTCCCGCTGCTCCGCCAGGGCAATTGCGCTGGAAATAACCGGATGTGGAATCGCTGTAATAAAAGCCACAACCTATCTGCGCCTTCGCCAGGGAAGGGCCGGCAGCTTCCATATAAGACCACGCTATCTCATTGGCCATTTGCTGACTTACAACGGAACTGAATTTACTGGCCGGCACCGTTACTTTTACGGATTGCTGGTTAGCACCGCAGGTAACCAGGAACGTAGAGTCTATAGCCACATTCCTGAAGGTATCAATAATCACCACAGGCACTTTCCGGTCGGGCACCATCCAGAATTCCTTAAACTCCGTGGCAGCGGCATTGACGATACGGGAACTGTTATTCAATACAAAGGCGTCGCCCTGCAAAGGATTGTCCAACATCGTTACGCTACCTGCCGGAACAGCAATGTTCCTTCTGCCGGAGCGGATAATCTTCATGGAAATATGCCTGCCGCTTAAAGGCGTGCCATCCTGGTTGATAAAGTAAATATCCGGTGTACCGCCTTTCAGCATGTTAGCATCCACTGCCCATACCTTGAAAGCAAGCGGCCAATGGGCAACAGTAGTATCGCATATTTCTCCCCAAACCTTACGTCTTGCATAAGCCAGTATCTCATCACCGGAGAAGAAATAATCGGTTACTTTACCACTCAGTCCCCCAACAATACGTCCCTGCTGGATATCAATATCCTCCAGGGTTACACCGATGTTCTTATAAGCGCCAGACATACCCTCGTAGATCCAACCGGCAGGATAGGTATAATTATATACCCGGTCGTTGTACTCGTTCTGTACGGAAGTCAGTACGGGGTCGCCGGTTTCCGTATCATACAGCAACTGGTGCGTGGATACTTTACTGCCCTTATCAATGGCCACCATGCTATCCAGTATCCCGTGCCGGTAAATCACTTTGGTAGCAGCAACCGACCGGAATACTGTTTCCTCTCTCTGAGGCAACGGAATCAGGGAGGGTATCACCACTGGCCAAACGGCTATCGTGAATGCGTCTGTATTGGCGCTCGCATTTAATCCGTTGGTCAGCGACCTTTCCTGTCGCATATCCAGCATCAGTTCCAGGTCTTTACCGATTTCACTATGCTGTACCTGCCCCTGCGGGGAAATGGTCAGTACCTGGTTATTCAGGTGCAACCGGGCAGCATTGGGATTATCCACGTGATAAAAATTCTCCGTATAAGTGATCCAGTGATTCGGATCCGTTTCAGAACAGGTAGCTTCCGAGCGGATCTTCCCATTCATATCATTCAATTCTATCTTGAATCCCTGGGATACTGCCAGGTAATGCTTATTATATATCCGCAACAAACTACCTAAAGGCGTTTTATAGCGTTTCCGGGTATCGTTATTGATCGGGGTGCATTCAGCGATCGTTGGGAAATCCCGGGTAGTGAAAAACCTGGTTTCATCCACGCCGTTGGCAGAGCGGTTGTTTTTGGTATGAATACTTCTTACGCGCACTTTACTATAGCCTACTGATGGCGCCGGGAAAAAGCCTTCACCCAGGGGCTCTTCGGTGTATCCCATTGTAGTAGGGGCCAGTGCGCTCACTCGCTCCTCATATTCGATCGGTACACGCCAGGGATTTTCTTCGCCACCCAGCATCGGTTCCCACGAAGCTACCCCACTGCTGATCTCTACCTGTTCACCATTTAGCAATTGAGTGCTGGTATACGTATATTCCTTACCGTAAGTGGCGCCCCGCTGGCCGGTCATCTTACTCCAGTTATCATAAGTGACGATGCGTTTTACCCGCAAACCACCGCCATACTTTTTAAGCGTAGGGCTGCAAATCCTCACCAGCGACCGGGACAGATCAATCTGTTGCGCTACCCCTTTCAGTCGTCCTATATTTTCAAAACTACTGAGGGTATTAATAATATTATCTGCCTGGGTTAATAACATCTGCACCGCTTCTTTGGCATCTATCCGGTCGCCCACATCCGATCCCGGATAGGCTTTTGAAGGCAGGTTCAGGCGGAGAAACTGCATAGACGCTTTTACCAGCGGGCTCATAGTGCCCCCAGGGGTACCCAGGGATGAAATACCTTTCAGTTTCACCCATATAGTATTGCCATCATTGTAAAAGCCATACCTGCCAGCGGTATCGATATCTGCATAACAGGATACTATTTCACTACCTCTGCCATAGTTATCCGAAGGCATTTTTACAAAGAGGCGGAAGTATAATTTTTCTATGTTATCCAGGTAACGGGCACGGACCTCCTCTTTCGTAGTAACCGCAACGGGTACATGAATAGATACATACATATTATCCAGGCCTGTTTCATAAAGGCGGTTAGAAATATCCGACAGGCTGGTAGGCTCATGCTTGCTCAGGCCGGCCACTTTGCACATCTGCATAGCCCTTTTATCCTGCACATAAGCATAATCATCGCTTTCATAATCTATCTTGAGCTTTCCACCGGAAGGCATTACGAGGGAATCCAGGGTCCAGGCAGCTGCATTGGCGGCCGCCCTGACGCTGTCCTGTATGGCATAAGGATAATCTGAGTTATTGATCAGGCTTCCTGCTACGGAACCGGGATTCTGCAGCGGGTCCTTGTAATTACCCCAACGATCGTTCCTGCTGGGATTATAGGCAGGGTTCAGTTTATTATAGTTAAAATGATAAGCATTCTTCATCCCTTTATCATTGCCGTTGTAGGAAAACCACACTTCCTTTAAGGTTAGTTTACCACTTCCATCCTGGTTAATACC
The DNA here is from genome assembly GCF_049056765.1 of Chitinophaga sp. 30R24. Lineage (NCBI taxonomy): Bacteria > Pseudomonadati > Bacteroidota > Chitinophagia > Chitinophagales > Chitinophagaceae > Chitinophaga > Chitinophaga sp. 30R24. Next base: position 35,494 of record NZ_JBJGXX010000006.1, on the reverse strand, counting down.
GGGACATAGCTCATAGGAATAGTTGAAGTGTACCGTTTTTACCGGCCTTGCTTTTGCACCGTTCTTTATAAAGTCTGCTTTCACATACAAGTCTATCTGCTTCAGCAACCTCGCACCACCGTCGGACTTGTTACCCACGCTGTCTATCTGCATCAGATCTTTTCGGCTGCCCAGGGTAAAAATAGCGACCATGCTTTTAGACTCAACAGAATTGAGATACCATATTTCTTTGGTACCGCTAACATAACTGCCCTTATCATCCCGGTTATCGGTTTTCAGTCCTTCATTAAAGGTAGCCTGATTGTTATAGGGCGCTCTCCATTTATAAGGGTTACCCAGGCCGGCAGTTTTCGTATAGTTAAACCGGATAGCATTGCCCGCATCATCATCAGAGATACCATCACCCGTCATATCTACATAATCGGGAGTTAAGATACCGGTCAGCAGAAAGGAATGGGCATAGGGCGGCATCCGTTCTGCGGTGAAATACCGGTCGCGTCCCTGCATATTATCAGGTGTATCATCTGAGCCAGACCGGTAAGGAACCAGTCCTTCATCCGGCTTGCCGGTATTGCCGGCTACTGAGAAAGTGGTTTCTTTCTGGGAAAGGTTATATACCGGTATACCATATACGTAGCGGCGGCCATCGTTGTTGAGCACATCAATTTCAGAAATATGATTTTCCTTTCTGAATTCATTGAGCCGTTTCTCCCGTGTCATCCACGGATGAGCGGCATCGCCGACTGGGAAGGAAGTGGCATCCTTCTGCGTGAAGAATTTGGTGCGGGGTACAATCTGAAAATCCATACCGGGAGCTAGCGCATCCGACTTCCAGTAAAATTCAAACCTGGCTAATTTCTTGGCCTGGTTGTACTGCAGTTCAATGTCATAGAGTTTTCCCCCTTCCAGGTCCAGTGTCGCATAATGTGCTATATCATGTTGTTCATTCAACGAGTCTATAAATACTTCCATTTTCGATTTACCGTCCGACATCCACAGTTTAACCCCGTCATCAGAAATCGTTTTAAAAGTATACCGGCCGCTGACCGGTATTTTCAGCCTGCTGATATACCTTGCACTAAAATAATTTCCTGCCTTGGCCTGCGGGTTTACCTTGTAATCAAAACTGCTCAGGGTGGGGAAATTAATTTCCGATTCCTTTACTGACCGGCTATAGTTGCTAAGCCACTCATCACTGTAGTAAAGTCCCCATAAACCATCTCCGGGGCCGTAAAATTCATCTACAAATTCATCCTTGCTTTTCTTTACAGAAAAAGTATTCTCTGTGTAGTTTTCAATATACCTGGATAATCCTACTTCCGCAGCCTCTTTCGCTGTCAGGTAAGAAATTACCTGGGTTCTCTTTTCCCTGTCGGGCTTCACAACGTTGTGGGTATTCAGTGAAATATCCTGTTGCGGAAGCCCCTTCTGGTATGGTGTTAGCCGGTTAGTAGTCTGAATCTGGGCAGTATTTCCCAATTGCGACAAGCGGGGCGTCACCAGCTGGTCACCGCCCAGTGCCTCATAAAAGGAAAGGGAGTTGATTGTTTTCTCTCCCGGGCTCCTGAAATATGCGGATTCAAAACGCTTGTCTGTTTTCCGGAAAGCTGCAATATCTTTTAATGGGTTGCTCTCATCCCATAAACCCGCCGAAGTGATCACCCTTGTAAAATCCATATCCACGCCCACATGCCCGATAAAGCCGCCGCCAATATCTGCACTGATACTCCGGGAACCATCCCGGGTAGTCATGGTATTATCGTATACATAGCCAATATCATTGCGATAAGCCCGGAAGTTGCCGCCAATGCCCTCACCGGATAGATTAAAAATGTCGTAGGTATAGGAAGGTACCCCGATGTTGGGCACCGCCGGTTTGTCGCGGTACGGAATATCCTTCTCCCGGTTAAAATCCAGCAGTGCGTTGCGGTTATTATTGGCATGCTCATAGTTGAGATATCCATAGGCGGGCAGGCTTAAAAACTTGTCTCCCTTTTCAATTCCCTGTTTTGTATAATAACCGCTGATAAAATAAGCAGGATGTATTACCGTATAAACCGTACCCACTTTCAGGGTAACAGTAGTAGCCGTATTCGTATAGGGCATATTGATAGTGGGCGTATACGCCGGGGAGGCGAAAGAGAAAAATGCGCTCGCACTTCTGCCCGTCTTAAATTGCTGTTCCTTGGTTACAGTTTCACCTGCCGAATTTTTAGTACTCTTTTCTGTTGCCTTTGTAGCACTAACGCCGCCGGATAACTGCAAACCGGATAATCCCGACCTGGAATTATAAGATGATCCGATACTAACATGGCCCGAAACAGCCGCATTGGCATTCACTTCCTCTGCTTTGCTTTTATACCCGATGGTACTGGAAATAGTTAACCCTGTCTGGGAATTATTGGCGATAGACATCCCGAAAGTAGCCTGGCCTCCTGCTGATTTTCCTGCACTGATAGATGCGTTGGCAGCAGTCTCAAATCCCCATCCTTTATAGGTATTTTTAAAAACACCCAGGTGGCCGCCAAGACTAAGCGGCATCGGCAGCCCTATGATCTCCATATCCGACCCCAGGTTAACTCCTACCGTTTCGTTATCCCGTATGGATAATTCTTTACTAACAATATCTCCGTCAAAATCGTCTGGGAGCCCTCTCAGGTTCCGGGTAATACTTCCCGGGTTAATATTCCATCCCAAGCCTACCCAACTGGCCTCCTGATCCATGGATATACCACTATTATACCCCAGGGTAACCGGGTAACCACCTACATCCAGCAGGGGAATGGAATAATGAAAATCCCCGGAGAAAAGATCCACCATATTATCTGTTCCCGCCGGGTGAAAGGTCTGCGTCTCCGGTTGCGTAGGACCGCCCAGATCTGCTTTTTTAGCTGGTGGCGTATAGGCTTTACTGTTACCTTTTGTTACAGGGGCGGCGATTACAGGCCGAACAGCTGCCGGCACCGTATAGCTTTCCCGTGTGTTTACCGCAACAGGGATATTGCGGGTATTGCTTACAGCTGCTCTTACCGGTACCGGGATCAGCATATCCAGGTACATCACTCCCAACAGGGAAGCTGCAATCCATTTTTTTCCTCTCGCTGCAATAGCCAGTATCATTTCATTCTATTTTAGGTAAGGGATAAGTGCCCGTCTTTTTTTAAAGGGATGGGGTATATATAAATTTCATTTCCCAGTTTTCGGATCTTTTATTCATCAGCCGGAATAGGTAAGTTTTCCCGGAAGATAACCTGCTACCGTTTTGCAGCGGTAATACCATCATATTGGCGCCTGGTTGCAGGCTTACCTGTCCTTGTCGGACAACCCGGTTATTTTCTTCCAGGGCAATGATTTCATAGGTAGCCGTTGCATCGCCCGCATCATTTACATAAGTACACTTCACAGATTTTCCACTGTTGATGGCCGGGCCACTTTCCCGTCTCAGCTCTACAAAGGCAGTCAGGTCGTCTACAAGCACATTGGCAGGCTTTTTTACCCGGAATGTCCATACATCTGTTTGTGCTGCATATTGCCGGCCATTATTGGCCGTAATCATCCAGGCATAGGTAATACCGCTGTCCAGCGCTGGCGCTCCTGCCGGATAAGGCAGGAAAGGCTGGCGAAGACCGGAAAACCGGTATACCGCCATATTAGATTGAACCGCTTCTACAGCAGACTGGCCTTCTTCCAGTGCTACCAAGACCATATCGTAATTCAGATCAGCAAATAGGTTCAGGGGAGCTGGCGGGATCCAGGTAAACTGCGGCAATGAAGATTCCAGCATGGCAGTATTCGCCGGGCTATTCAGCTGGGGCGGCGCCACCGGTTCCACTACAAAATTCAAGCATTGCTCGCTCTGGGTATGGTCCGATTTATCGCCGGTTACAATGAGGCTGTAACATACACTATACCTGCCGGGAGGCAGCAAGGCATTCTCTCTCCTGTCTGCCACCGGAGATAAATACTCATACGTAACGGGGCTTACATCTTTTAGTTGCAGCTGCCGGGCACCGCTGCTCAGGGCAATACTGCGGGTAATGCCGTTCAGCACCGGCTGTCCAGTAGTGGCATCCATCAATCGCATAGCAATTACGGCGTTCAGCGGCGTGTTGGCGGTACTGGTCAGCACCAGGTTCCATAACTGCGACTGCTGTAACAGACCTGCCGGTGGTACCTGTACAGACATTACCACTTGCGCATTCATTTTCATCGTCAGCAGCCACGTTAAACAAACGGTAACTGCCAGGGTTTTGATTCGGGTCATAATTTTAAAATATCCTGGTATAGGTTAATCTTCCTGTATTGTTCGACACCAGCTGCCTGCTGCTGCCGGGCATATAACTTTTATCCCCCCGTAAAGCCATCTCTCCAAAATAAGGTACCTGGATACGGGCATTGATACCATATCCCCATTGCCGGTTGTCATATACCGTCTGCAGGTTATATTTCAATGTACCGCCTACATCCAGCCAGGAACGCAGCTTCCAGGTGCCTTCACCAGACAGGGTGTATAATGCATAGTCAGTAGTCACAGCTGCTGCAGCCTGTGCAGTGAGTGTTAATTGTGGCAGGAAAAGCGTATGGCTGCCCAGCCAGTTCCGGCTATTATAATATACAAATGCACTATCGGTTTGCCGGTTATAGAAACGGCTGTAGCTGGCCATACTGCTCATCAGTATTTCATGATATTTGTACGTATGTGTAACCGTTGCCGTGAGCATACTAAACACCTGCTCTGTAAAATGGGATTCATCCAGTTTCACCAACTGTGAAGAAGGCTGGTAACCCAGCGACGCCACCGGCCACCGGGGAATACGCATGGTTAGCTGTAAGCTCTTAAACACCGTATTGCTTTGGTAATTGGAGGGCATATAAAAAGTGGCATAATCATTCTTGCGGATCGCAGCAGCCAGCAGTAAACGCTGATGAAAAAACGGCTGCTCTGCCTGCACATTCCAGGCAATCTGGCGGGAGCCGGTCGTATAAAGACTGAAAGACTGGAAATCGCTGTTCATCCACTTGTACATCCCGTTTATCCGCGTATTCCAGTTGGGCAGTAATGTGCTGAAAGCAGCTGTATAAGCCTCATTACTATGCGTAGAAAAATCCATCATGCTGCTGGCATTACTACCGCCATGAAACTGCCGTGTATTCCAGGGCAGAGAAGACTTGGCCACTTCCGCCGTCAGGAAAGTATTCGGCAGCAGTTTCCATTGTCCCTCCAGGGCTACGCCCATCAGGTGATTGTCGGCCAGGTGCCCCGTATCGGTAAGAGCGCCTCCGTACAGCTGCTTTTTGCCGGTATAATAGGTAACAAAAACATGATTGCCTTCCCGCATCCCCCAGCCGGCCCGTACCAGGCTAAGATACTGTGGGGATCGCTGCTCCCGCACAATGAAGTTGCGGAACTGGTAATCCACCACACCCGTAGCAACCGCCAGGTACCAGGAAGGATTGTATTCCAGTTGTACCCCCGTAATACTGATATTTTTTGCCGTGAGTTCCGAGTAATCGGCCATCGTACGCCCGATACCGAAACTACGTATAGCCAGTAACGTTTTAAATCCTTTGGGCACAATACTATCCGGCAGGTTCATACTTTCCAGTTCATCAGCCAGCTCCCGGCTGTTACGGCTATGCTGCAGCACATCCAGCAGGTGCGCTTTCTGCCGGCCCATTTTCTGATCCAGCTGCCGGTATTTTTTATCTGTTGCGCTCAGCCGCTCCTGCAGGGAATCCAGCAATAATTTTCTTCCATTCATTTCCGCCATTAAGCGCTGGTAAAGGCTGTCGCCGTGTTGCCCGGCCGTTATTCTGCCTGCCAGCGAATCCAGCTGGAAGCGCATGGCCTGCTCCCGCGCTTCTATCAGCCGTTGTTTATAATCGGGCATGTTAATATCCAGTCGCAACGCCATCAGCTTTGCACGCAGACTGTCTTCATACTGCTTCAATGAATCCAGTTCCAACTGTTGCTTGAGCTTCCCCATACCCCAGTTTTTGGCGTTCATCAGCAGTTGGTTCCTAAAGTCCCGGTTATTATAATATAACCTTGCACCCGTTAGGTTCCTAAATAACGAAGAGTTACCTTGTTGTGTGCTGAAAGATAACCGTAACGGATATCTGTTCTTTACAGTAATACTGAGGTTGGTTTGGAGCGTATGCTGATGTATATCCCTTTCCGTATAAGGAGTATCAATATTGGACTGGTAATAAAAATCGTACAGCACATTCCCATGTACTGCCAGCAGGGGCACGTGAACCGGCTCCTGTTTTACAGGCAAAGGCTTTCTGCTTACCAGCCGCACGGCGGTAATGTTAGCCGAATCAGGTCTGCTGAACAAGGGAACAGAAATACTTACCAGGCCTTTACATCCACTATGTATATAATAATACCCGGTATCGGCCACATACCGATTCCCCATAAACATCCGTTGGGCAGCAACAGTTATGCATATCAGCTGGCTAACAATCAATAGGTACAAGACTCTCACACGACATCATTACATTAAATATACTTACCTGGGAGAATGGGTTACGCTATTGCTACAAGATACTAGAACACAAACAGGCACTCATTTCAAGGTATAGGTACGTTCTTTTTAAATACTTCAAAGTCATAAATACGACTTGGCAAAAATAAACATAATTGTGAAATGCCAAAATACTTTTATGATCATTTTGAGAATGAAGTAAACATGATTTGATTAAAACGGAGGGGGAATTTTCATGATTATATAGTCGTGAAAAGGATACAGAAAAAGTTATCCATGCATACGGAGTACTATCTTCTACCTAGGTTATTGTTCAATTGAAAGATTATATGCAAGCGGATGGGAAAATAAATTTCTCAAATAATTACAAATATTATCTCTATTGAAGCGCTGCTATCAAAATGCAAAATTAACTTTCATTTTGTAGCATAATGCACCATCATTTTTTTCGGAGAGACGTTAATAATGCCCCTAACCCCTGGTGGCCCAGTTAATGAAAGCTTTATAAAAAAAGCTGAATAACATAAAGATAACAAATACTATATACCTGCGAAAACTATAATATTTATATTGCAACCGCAATTAAACCTTATATTCCACTATATGCTATTAACCCTTACCCGATTAGGTGAACAACTTAGCAGAAACCTTGATGAATGGTCGGATATCATTGATATACCTAAAATTAATGCTCAAAAAGAGAACCTTATAACCGGCATCATTTTTAATCTGGATGAACAGACCATCAGCCTGCATGAAGTGAGCAACTATAGCGAAGACTCCCCTTATGCCTATAGAAATGTAGCCATAAAAGGGGGTAATAATAAAGCAACTTATGTTTGTTGTGATACCGGAAAAATCATTCAAATTGAAAAAACATTTTTCGGCAAAATAGATAACAAGGGGAATCTTCCTGCTAAAGGAGAGTTCCAAGAATACATTGACAATAAATTCCCGGAACTTCGTAGCACCTTATTATATCAGGTACTTGCGGCAACTTTTTCTTTGCGAGAAAGGTTCCTGGAAGAGCAATGGAATAAACCTGAAACTATTTACGATAACGCTTTTGACGGAAATTATAAAAGCAATGGCTCAAAAAGCAGTATCGTGCTCACTTATGCTGCCGTGCTTTCCCCCAAACTGGGCATTCAAGAAATTACACGTGTTTCAGCACTGGAAGGCTACGAAAAATTTATACGATTGGATCGATTGACCCAACCTGTTTCAAAGGAACAAAAGATCAGCTATGCTTCCGGCAGCAGTAAAGAAAATGTGACCAGCGTAGCCTTTCCTAATCGGTATAGCATCAATTACATGTTTGTGGAAACTACATTAAATTATGCTGCCGGTTTTAATAAGAATAATTTTCATAAAAACTATCAGGTCAATTCTGAAGAACAATTATATCTGGAGAGAGCTTCGGAGTATCTGTTGAAAACACAACAAATAAGCATTGCAGGCATCTCCCACTGTATTATTCCTCAGTTCTTGTCGAAAAAAACAGTAAACTATCACACCATTTTAGAAGAAACTTATAAGAAATCGGAATTATTATTTCAGGGTAAAGTATTTGCTGGTTCAATTACTTCCATTGAAGATGAAATGCAGGAAGGAGATATCTACTGGCTTAATTTTCTGGCGTTTGAATCAGATGGCAATTCTTTCAAAACTATCAACCTGATAAAAGATGTATCAAAAACACACTTTGAAAAGGTGTTAAAAGTTTTTGAAGATACTGATTTGCTATTCAAAACCCTGGAGGACGCAGTAGCATGGCAAGATGTAATGACTGAATACTGGAATCAAGAAAAAAAATCGGGGCCATTCAATTTATACAATATCTATCAGCTCATTCCGCTACGGAAAGATAAAGAAAAGAAAAATAATGCTTTATCCATTTTCAAATCTATACTAGAAACGCGAAAAATCAATACCGATATCCTGTTTAAGCACTTCACTGAACTTATTCTCTGTCATCGATTTGGGCGGTATGAAGCATACAAAAATGTAAAAAAATTTAGTGATGATGCTTTTGACTTTGCTATAAGAGATGCTGTTTTTAAATACCTGGCATTTTTTAAGGTTTTAACCCAACTAAAACTATCAAACTATATGGAAGATAACAATCTAACTGAAACAGAAGAAATAATCGGCATTGAAGAAACCACCTCTATTTCGGATTACCAGCAAAGAATAGAAAAATTCTTTGAAAAAATGAATTATAAAGATTACCAGAAAGCATTATTCTATTTAGGCAGAATGCTCAACTCAGTAGCTTATATCCAGAAAGACAAAAAGAAAACCGTGCTCGATAAATTAAACTTTAACGGTATGGAAAAAAATGATATACAGCGACTCAGGAATTCATTAGTAGAGAAAGCAGAACAATACAAAGAGGTAGGAAAAATTATTTTCACAGATGCCCGCTTTCATGAATTCTTCCATTATAATGATTGGAATATTAATCCCCAGGAAGCCTTGTTTTTCATATTAAACGGCTACTCTTTTGGTATCAACGTAAAAAACAATAAAAATTTATAAAATGTCTATCGTACAAAATAACTCAGATTTCCTATTCCTATTCGATGCTACCTTATGCAATCCGAATGGTGACCCCGACCAAGAGAACAAACCGAGAATGGATTATGATACCAAAACAAACCTTGTAACCGATACACGATTGAAACGTTCTATCCGCGACTATCTCAAAAGTGAAGGAGTTGAAATTTTTGTAGACATGGAAGGAGAAAACAAAGTAAGTCCTGGTACAAAGTTGCAGTATGTGATTGACAGAGTCCTTAACAATGAAGCGGATATTGATTTGCTATTTCAGGAAAAGCCTTCACTAAAAACTACGTTCCAGGAAATTGTATCTAGCAAAAAAGATAAAGACAGCATATTTAAAACACTTCAGGATAAGAAAAATCTGGAACTCAATACTTACATGCTGGCGCAGCTGGTAAAGAACAAATTTGTTGATATTAGAATGTTTGGAAGTGCATTTGCTGTCGCAGGCTTTACGAAAGCCTATACCGGTGCTATACAAATCAATTGGGGATATTCCTTACACGAAGTAGATCTGGTAGATAGCAATTCAATTGTGACGACGATGAACGATGACAGTAGCACCTTCGGAAAAGACTATCGTGTACATTACAGCTTACTCGCCTTTAATGGTACCATTAATAAACATGCCGCTCAAACAACAGGGCTCACTGAACAGGACAGGGATACCTTCAGGATATCTGTATGGAATGCTGTTTCAGCCAACCCTACCCGTTCCAAACTCAATCAATATGCTAAACTACTGCTTGAAATTGTTTATAATGATGGATTCTCTAATGGTTATTTCGGCGACCTGAGAAAATACCTGACTGTTAAGCCTAAAAAAGAAAATGTGCGGGGACTGGAAGATCTTGAAATAGATTTTTCAAAACTGAAACAGCTCCTCAGCGACAATACCGGCAAAGACAAAGCCATCAAAGAAACATTTTTAAAAAATCACCCCGCCATCAATTATTAGAAAGGCATGGAAGTTTTACAGATTGATCTCAAGGGAAAGATGGCTCACTTCAGGAAGTATTATGCCAATAACACTTCCTTGTCTTTCAGTATTCCTCCCAGAACTACCATTAGTGGTATGTTAGCTGCTATACTAGGTTTACCTAAAGATGAATATTATTCGAAATTCTCTTCTGACAAAATCCGGATAGGTATTTCCTTACGTTCGCCCGTGAAGAAAACGTTCCACCGGTTAAATTTTCTTCGTGTGACCAGTCTCGGAAACCTGGGCGCCGACATAGAGAAGAGTAAACCATTCAGATCTGACTTTAGAGGAACTGGCGGAAACATACAAACTCCATTTGAAATTATAACCGGATATAATTTACAATGTGATGAAATATGTTACAGGATTTTTGTATCTGCTTTCGATACAACAGATCCTATATTCGATCTGCTAAAAGAGTATACGTTGCAGCGGCGCACACATTATAATCTATCATTTGGGATAGCCGGTTTTGCCGCTTATATAGACGATGTACACCTGTTCACGAAAGAGAAAATAGCGCATAAAAAAATCAACAATCAGGAGGTAATACTTCATTCCGCTGTTATTTCCGATAAGATTACTGCCCTGCATTTTGAAAAAGATGATGATAGTAACTTTGTAGAAGAAGAACTGATGCCGGCAGATTTCATTGCCGATAATAACCGGGAAATATCCAAAATGAATCGTGTACTATTTACCCATCATGCGCTGCCACTAAAGGTTAGTTATAGTGGTGATTACTATATACTGGACGATTCACAATCAATTACTTTCTTAGAAAATGAATAACGCAATCATCTTTTATTCTCATTCAAAAGAAAGTACTTCCGGGCAAACCGGGTCTAAACGTTTAACTGTACATAATCAGGGAGTCACTGGAAAAGCGATAAAGAATCTCTACGCTGGTTTAGGGTTCAGCTTTAGTATCCAAACGTTGGAAAATTTGCTGGATGACCTATGCCAATATCATGACCTAGGGAAATACACTATCTTTTTCCAGGACTACCTGCTTAAAAGAGGAAAACCAAACCAAGAGCTAAAAAAGCACTCCCGCATTGGAGCTTATGCAGTACATGAAAAATATAAAGAAAAAAGCCCTATCCTCGCGGCATTTAGCTATTTTATCATTGTTTCTCATCATTCCAATCTGACGGAGATTATTGACTGTCTTAAAAAAGAAAAGGATAAAGAAAGTATATTTAATACGCAAAGAGATAGTCTGCTACCTCACCTTGAGCAGATTAAAGATGAACTATCCTCTCCTGCATTACATCAACTGTTATCATTCCCTGATTTCAAAAAATGCCGGAATGAGATACGTAACCTGCGGGAATCTGGCAAGGCATCTATTGAACACTATTTTCTGATTAACTATCTCTTCTCCTTATTAATAGAAGCCGATAAGCTGGATGCCTCCGATACACCGGTTTATCAGAGGCAAGCCATTACAAGCGATCTCGTTGATCAGCGATTACATAGCAGCACTAATGTATTACGCAATCAGGTTCGCAAAACAGTCATTGCCAAGCTGAATAAGCCGGATATCCTGCAACATAAGATCTTTACGCTCACCGCTCCTACCGGAGTAGGTAAAACACTTGTTGCATTGGATTTCGCACTTAAGCTCCGGGAGAAAATTCACCTGGAAGAAAAGTTTCTGCCACAGATCATTTATGGACTTCCCTTCATTAACATCATTGAACAGGCTTTAGAAGAGTACGAACACACCATGCCGGATACAAATATACTGGCACATTATCAGTACGCAGATGTTTTTAATAAAAAAGAAAATGATGGGGAAAGCATTGCATCTGATTACCATCAACAACTGATGCAGCTGGATACCTGGCAGAGTGACGTGGTGATTACTTCCTTCGTCCAATTTTTTCAGACATTAATCGGCAACCGGAATAAACTACTGAAAAAATTTCACCATATGGCTGGGGCCATTGTAATATTGGATGAAGTACAAACCCTGTCACTGGATAAGATTCCGATTATTGGTGTTTGTCTCTATCATCTATGTAAGTATCTGGGTACCCGTATCCTACTGATGACAGCAACCAAACCACAGATATTTGAACTGGCCTACCAGGAGATTTTATTGAGAGAAAATAATCTGGACAAATCGGATAAAGCCTTTTTTAATAATGGTCAGCCAGCTTACCTAGAATTATTGGACGATCATAAAAACATCTATGAAAGCTATCGCCGTACAGCTATTAAGCCCTTACTGGACAGAGGAATTGTTGATGAAGCGGACTTTATCAGCAACTACTTCCATCAACATTGGAACAATAATCAATCGTGCATTATAGTAGTTAACACTGTAAACAGAAGTATTGAATTATATGAAGCCGTTAAACAGTATTTATCTGAAAAAAAATACGATAATCCAATCCATTACTTATCCACCAACATTGTTCCCTGTCGCCGGTTTGAGGTAATCAAACAAATTAAAGAGGAACTACGTGCTAACCTCCACCCGATTCTCATATCTACTCAGATAGTAGAAGCTGGTGTTGATCTTGATTTTGATATGGGTTTCCGTGACATAGCTCCTATTGATTCCATTATACAGGTAGCAGGACGTATTAACCGGCAGGCCAATCCCCTAAATCCTGAAAGAACATACTTACCTTTGTATATTATAGACTTCGGAGATTGTCATCTAGTTTATGGAAAAATTACTTATGACCAATCTCGCAAAGCGCTGAATGGGAAAATACAAATATATGAATCTGAATATTTGGAGCTTGTTCATAACTATTTCAATCAGATAGCAGACAAAGGTGGCTTTGATTATTCCAGAAAATTATATCAATCATTGAAAAACCTCGAATATGATAACAAAGACCATAGTATATCAACATTCAAAATTATTGAAGAGCAACATAATGCCCGCTCAGTTTTCGTTGAAGTAGATGAATGTGGAACTATTGCCAAAGAAGCTTTCTTGGATATGCTGAATTGTTCTGACAAAGAAGCGGCTAAACAAAAGAAGATCATATTTGAGCGTTCGCATAAGCGTGTTTTTAATCAAAGGATTATTACAGTGCCTTCCTGGTACACGGATGAACTACGTCCAATTCACCCTTTGGCAGAAGATATACTCGTTATAGACCAACAGCTGTTAAATATTGCGTATGATACTGAAACAGGATTCAATCGTAAAAATAGAAAAGAAATACATACTATACTCTTCTAACTCATGCCCATTCAACTACATCAAACAGTTATCCGTTTTCCGGAAATAAACTTGTCTCCCCGTGATGCACATAAACTGCGGGGATTTTTTGGCAATTTATTCAAAGAGCAGTCGCCACTGCTTCATAACCATCTGGAATCAGGAGAACTATTATATCGCTACCCAATGGTACAATACAAAGTATTAGAGCATATCCCAATATTGATTGGTCTTAACGAAGGGGCTGATCTACTGACTCAACTATTTCTTCAGATGCGGTATTTAGAAATTGATGGTTGTAGTTATCCTATCTTGCAAAAGAACATCGAAAGCAAGCAACTAACAATTGGCCTGTCAGACGACCTCCATGCCTACCGCTTTCAAACACTGTGGATGGCCTTAAATCAAAAGAACTACGCCGATTATCGCCGTGAAGACGAAGTTCAGAGAGCAAAGCATTTAAAGTCGTTGTTGATCGGTAATATCCTCAGCTTCTGCAAAGGAATCAACTATCAGGTAGAAGGTACTATTATGGCCAACCTCAAAGTTACTAATGAGAAAGAAACTAAGTTTAAAAATAAAACCATGATGGCTTTTGAAGCCGATTTTGTAACAAATATGTTACTTCCTGATAGTATTGGACTGGGAAAGCAGACATCCAGAGGATTCGGGACGGTGGTACGGGCCTAATACAGTTTATCCGGTCAGTTGTTTAAAGTAATTGAAAAATGCAAATCTACCTCAATACTTTTGGGACATATCTGCATGTAAAAGACGATATGTTTGAGATAAAAATTCCGTCTAAGGATACATCACCCACCAAACAATATCTTGCAGTACATAAGATCAGCTCAATCATAATATCTGTTTCTGCAGCCCTTAGTACAGATGCAATCAGGCTGGCACTAACAAATAACATTGATATTATTTTCACGCAATCAGATGGCCATCCATTAGGTAGAATCTGGCATAGTAAACTTGGCAGTACCACACGTATCAGAAAGCGGCAGCTGGAGGCAAGTCTTGGAGAAGAGGGAGTTAAGTATACTAAATTATGGATTGAGCAAAAAATGAATAACCAGCTGGAGTTTATCCATGACCTCAAAAAACATCGTCCACAAATAGCTGAATATTTGCAAGAGAAAGCTAACAGCATAGGGCAGCTTTGCCAGTCGCTCCAGGCTCTTCAGGCAAGCAGGATTGACAGTATAGCTGATACTATACGAGGACTGGAAGGTACAGCAGGAAGATTATACTTTGAGACCATCAGTTACGTACTACCAGCGCAATACCAATTTTCAGGCAGGAGCATGCGTCCCGCAAAAGATGCCTATAATGCGTTCTTAAATTACGGTATGGGTATTCTCTACTCCCGGGTAGAAAAATGCCTTATGATTGCAGGACTAGATCCTTACGTTGGATTCCTTCACCGGGATGATTATAATCAGAAGAGTATGGTGTTCGATTTTATTGAACCTTACAGAACATTTGTTGAAACCACAGTTTTCAGGTTATGTTCTGCCAAGAAGATTAATAAGTCTCATACAGATGATATTACTAATGGAGTTACACTTAATAAAGCAGGAAAGGAATTACTGGTTACGACACTCAACAATTATATGGAAGGTGACCCCATCCGATATAAAGGAAGGAACCAAACGAGATCCAATGCAATGCAACAGGATGCACACAGTTTTGCAAACGAATTAATAAAACGGGAAGGAACTGGAGAAGAAAATAAATAATAAATCAAGATTATCTCATTTACAATCAGCAATTATATGATAGCATGGGTACTCTATGATATTCAAGATGATAAAGTGCGGACTAAAGTTGCCAAACTTTGTAAACAAACGGGATTATATCGCGTTCAATTTTCTGTATTCCTAGGAACGATCGATAAAAATCAAAAAGATACCCTTGAGCTACAGATAGAAAACCTAATAGATGAGAATAAAGATGCCGTATACATTTTCCCTATGTCCAAGCATGAACTTCAGGAAACCATTCTATTAGGTAAAGCCTTCGATAAAAGGCTAATAACCGACGAAGTGAAAGCATTATTCTTATGAAGTCTTCTAAAATTATAGCATGAGGATATGACATTAACACCATCACATATTATAGAATATTTATATTGTCCACGATTTACTTATTTTGAATATGTATTAACAATACCTCAATATGAAGAGCGCAACTATAAAGTAATGCGGGGACGGGAAATCCATGACAGAAAACTAGAAGAAAACAAGTCCTATCTAAGGCAGAAAATCGGCGTAATAAAAAGATATAATGATCAATACCTTACCAATGAGTTGCTTCGTGGTAAAATAGATGAAGTGCTAATGCTAAAAGATGGCACTATGGCTCCTCTTGACTATAAATTTGCTATATTTGAAGAACGCATTTATGATACTTATAAAACACAAATATTTTGTTATGCATGGCTGATAGAGCAAAATTTTGATACTATCGTAAAAAAAGGATTTCTGGTTTATACACGAAGTAAAAACAAGCTGATTGAAATCGAGGTGACAAAAGCAGATAAACAATCAGTTGAAATATGTGCTCAGGAGATTAACAAGATTATTAGCACTAACTTCTTCCCCAAGGCAACAAAATATAAGCAAAGATGCGTAAGTTGTACTTATCGTAATATTTGCATAAAATAATCGCATTCCGGCTTGCTATTTATTTTTCAAGTATAAAAATTATGCTTTAAATAACTGATAATAAATCATTTACGATTCCGAAAAAGATTAAAAAATGTATGTTTTAGCTCTTTGAAATATGGATGGAAACAAAAAGTAGCGGGTTGAGAAATAAGGATAAATGTATGATTTTCAGTCACTTAATGACATAGACGACTTCTGATATGATTTCCAAAATAAGATGGATTGAAACGATACGACTACTTCGATCGGGTACGCTATCGCAAAGCTTCTGATATGATTTCCAAAATAAGATGGATTGAAACACGATAGCCTGGAGGTGAGCGTTAGTCTAGCCAACACTTCTGATATGATTTCCAAAATAAGATGGATTGAAACCGGGACGCCCAGAGGGAAAAGAAGTAGGCCGGGTAATCTTCTGATATGATTTCCAAAATAAGATGGATTGAAACGTTCAGTGGCCAATACTTTCGCTTCACGCCGTCGATCTTCTGATATGATTTCCAAAATAAGATGGATTGAAACAATCCGATCCGGTACGTACCGAGGGCGCCACAGGCTCTTCTGATATGATTTCCAAAATAAGATGGATTGAAACTGGAAAATGATCTTAGACCAGCTTGGCAGAAGCGTATCTTCTGATATGATTTCCAAAATAAGATGGATTGAAACTTGCCCGTGGCGGCGATGATCCGGCCAGTCTCAAATCTTCTGATATGATTTCCAAAATAAGATGGATTGAAACCTAATGGGCCTTCTCGAGGAAGAATTACCGAAACTGCTTCTGATATGATTTCCAAAATAAGATGGATTGAAACCTTCCAGTAGCTTTCTATTGTCGTATATTGAGCCACTCTTCTGATATGATTTCCAAAATAAGATGGATTGAAACTAACCAACCATCTGATCTTATAACCATTACTAAAACCTTCTGATATGATTTCCAAAATAAGATGGATTGAAACTGATCTTAAGTCGAATGAATAATCTTTCGCTCTAAACCTTCTGATATGATTTCCAAAATAAGATGGATTGAAACATTTTTTCGATTTTTTGTGCGCCTATTGGCTATGCTCTTCTGATATGATTTCCAAAATAAGATGGATTGAAACAAACATGATCACCTTAGTGATCCAAATAAAAAATTCCTTCTGATATGATTTCCAAAATAAGATGGATTGAAACCTTATTAGTTAAACTGATTAAGTAATGAAATGTCCACTTCTGATATGATTTCCAAAATAAGATGGATTGAAACAGGATTCTTCGAAATAATGTGATTGGGACCGGTATCATCTTCTGATATGATTTCCAAAATAAGATGGATTGAAACTCACCAGTTGCCACTTATGCTTGCAGGAATGCAAAATCTTCTGATATGATTTCCAAAATAAGATGGATTGAAACGTGACGTATCTTTGATTCATCAAACAAACAAAAACTACTTCTGATATGATTTCCAAAATAAGATGGATTGAAACTGGCCCTGATTATTTTGTGAAAGGATCAACTGTCGTCTTCTGATATGATTTCCAAAATAAGATGGATTGAAACCGCTAGACATTACAGGGCTGACTGCGGGAAAGACTATCTTCTGATATGATTTCCAAAATAAGATGGATTGAAACATCAATTACCCTTTCCATCAGTTTGGAATAAGGATTCTTCTGATATGATTTCCAAAATAAGATGGATTGAAACAATTAAACGCTGAGTTAGACGTAGAGTAAGATCAAGACTTCTGATATGATTTCCAAAATAAGATGGATTGAAACTAAAGCGGCTGTTATTGCTGTAACCACTGTGGAGCGTCTTCTGATATGATTTCCAAAATAAGATGGATTGAAACTGACGCTCGCCCCATCAAAGGGAGATGCGCTTTATCTTCTGATATGATTTCCAAAATAAGATGGATTGAAACCAGTGTTTCTGTTGACGGGAAAACAACTGTAGTTTGCTTCTGATATGATTTCCAAAATAAGATGGATTGAAACAAAACTAAAGAAATATTTTGCAGTCACAACATTGTGCTTCTGATATGATTTCCAAAATAAGATGGATTGAAACATGCTGCCAGATAACAAGTAGGCTCGGTAGAAACTTCTTCTGATATGATTTCCAAAATAAGATGGATTGAAACTACAAAACGCTACAAGATAGCAATGTAGACAACGCGACTTCTGATATGATTTCCAAAATAAGATGGATTGAAACACAGGGGTTCCTGCGGATGCCGTTGGCGAATACCTTCTTCTGATATGATTTCCAAAATAAGATGGATTGAAACACTAATAAGTAAGACATGGCAAGTATAAATATTAACACTTCTGATATGATTTCCAAAATAAGATGGATTGAAACATTATCAGCCGGAATCTATAGATCATTACGTCGCCTCTTCTGATATGATTTCCAAAATAAGATGGATTGAAACTATTGATCATTATTTCCGCCAAAAAGAGATTTGTAGACTTCTGATATGATTTCCAAAATAAGATGGATTGAAACTACCACTCCAAAGTGCTCACGGTATTTCCTAATCCAGCTTCTGATATGATTTCCAAAATAAGATGGATTGAAACTCGCCAGCATCAACGCATCCTGATTGGCGTTTTTACCTTCTGATATGATTTCCAAAATAAGATGGATTGAAACTGACCTTAAGTCGAATGAATAATCTTTCGCTCTAAACTTCTGATATGATTTCCAAAATAAGATGGATTGAAACTCAGATCGCCTTATATGAAATCTTCCTGCGTAATACTCTTCTGATATGATTTCCAAAATAAGATGGATTGAAACCTTCTCTATCAAAGCAGCAGATGATGGAGGGGCTTGCTTCTGATATGATTTCCAAAATAAGATGGATTGAAACTAACAAAGAATACATGGCCGGGCTTCACCTGGATGATCTTCTGATATGATTTCCAAAATAAGATGGATTGAAACAAGGATTTTCTGAAAATCTAATATCAGCAGCGGATGTCTGACTATTACATATTATTAGATTTCTTACTGTCATATTTTTTCTACAATTCACATTTCGTTATAAATTATCCCGCTTTCAGTCCCTTCACGGTATTTATCCTTACCGCCTTTATTACCTGGAAGCTGATGGTAGCCAGTGCAATAAATATGGAACCCAGGCCGGCTATGGCAAATACTACCCAATTGATGGCAACAATCATTTCTGTTATCTCCAAATTTCCTGGCTGAAACCTAGGGGAACAAACGATGGTCATTTTCTTCACGGCTATCGCGGTAATATTATATACAGTATAATGATTGAAAGTACAAAAATGACTGTTGCTGAAAAACTACTTTTCATTAAAAAATATACGCTACCAACTAACATCTATTTTTTCTTTTGAAAACTAAAACTCCTTTAAAGCAGGGCTTCTACCCTTACTTTAAAGGAGTTTCTATTTATATTCCTTATTGTGCCAGTAACTCGGCACTATATACCTGATTATTGATCATTATCTGTGCGAAGTAGATCCCTGCCGGTTGCCCGGTCAGATTGAAATCATAATTTGTTGATTTGGAAACCTTGCCAAGGTTACGTTTCAATACAACCATACCGGCGGAATTCACTACTGTAAGTTCACCACGGGCATCACTCGCAATATCACCTTCATAAGTAAACTTATATCTGCGACCAATGGCATCCTGGTATACTTTATAATTAAATTTGGTAAGCGGGTTACGCATCAGGATGGTAGCATTTGATTGAATCCGACCACTTGCATCAGCAGCAGAAATACGATAAAATGCTTCCGTTCCATTCAGCTGCCTGTCTGTTGTAGTATGGCTTGTAGCAGGTAATGTTGCCACCTGATAGAAGTTTTTACCATCGTCACTTTTCTCCAGAATATAATGATCTGCAGTTACCCCCGATGAATCTTCCCGCCATTGTAGCTGATTGGCATTCTGGGATACAGTTCCGGAGAGTTTTATTACAGCTGTCGATTTAGTGATAGTCCAGGTGACAGTTCTGGTGTAACCAGCGGCCGGAAGGTATGATTTGGAAAGTCCGGTAGAATCAGTAGCGATGGCCTTTACTGTATTGGTACCCGTTGCAAAGGAATTGTAAGGTACTGTAGCCGTGGTACCTGTGGCAAAAGGTACGGAGCTGCTGTTAAGATACCATTTCACACTAATGGAATTGTTAGTGGTTTGGAGATTCGTAACTGTAAACGTCTGATTTCCGGTCCCACTCAGCGTAAACGAAGTGCTGGTGGGCGTATAGGCATCAATCATATTTACCTTCGAATGTATTTTGCTGATGAAAGCCTCTGAACATACAGAACAAAAGGCATATCCCAGGTATTGCATCCTGCAGCTCTGATGAGGCCTGTACCAGGCGGACTCAGGTGAAGTGGTACCATAGGCATAGATACCAATACTGTTGATGCCTAACCAGCTTTTCCACTTGATGGTGGAAGAACTGCTGGTTTGCGTCATGTTTGGTTTTTCCGCTGCATAGCCTGTACCTGCCCAGTATTCATCAGCGAGCCCGGCAAAAGAGTGACCAATTTCATGGATAGCGATTTCGGTAGCAGAAGTATGCAATGTAGAAGTAGCATAGGTACCTCCTGCACCACCGTAATAAGTGGTATTGCATAACACAATGCCTTGCGTGTACTCAGGTAGATTTGCGGCCAGTACATTCGTGATGGGTGTCTGGCTGGATTGATAAACCAGGCGATGAGTACCGCTATAATCAAAAGTGGAGGAGAAATAAGTGGTAGGATTGGTGACAGGCTGACCACCTGAAGTAGATTCATCAGATGCTGTACCAGGATGTTTGGTACCGGATTGGGTACTGGGTACCTGTACCGCATATACGTTGATAAAAGAAGTGTATTGCGCCAGCGGTGTTACAGCCAGGAGCGCATTTTTCACGGTGGTGGCGTTGGTCGCAAAGGTAGGTAGCTCTGCCGAAGTATAGCCATCGCTAACAAATACAAAGTTGACACGGTTGCTTTTAGCCCCAGTATTTTGCAGCGTAGATACGGTATAGGTCTGGGCAGCGGCTTTCAACTGCATCAATGCAAGTCCGCCAAATAAAAGAAGTTTGCAGCTTTTGGCCGCATAGGTTTTAAAATTTTGCACGATAGATGGTTTTTAGGTGAGCGTTATTGTTATTAAAAGCCTGAATGGTAAGGAACTGCATATCATCCTGATATTGAAAGCGGATCGTAAGTTCACCTTCAGGAGCAGTGATCACGGTTCTTGCTAATGCAGCATCATTGGTGGGATCACCGGGGTATTCCACTTCCCTGTTTAATGGGTCCTGTTCTTTTATATACTGTGTGTTATTACTGCCTTTTATCTCGCAGATAAAATAATTTTTTTCCGGTATGGGCCGTTCGGAAAGAGCATCAGGCCCCAGGCGTCCCTCTGAAAACTGTTTATTTACCAGCATAAACCGGTATACCTGTTGCGCCGAATCATAACTGACCCTGTAGGTCAGAAAGATGATTTTTCCGGCTGCGCCGCTGTCATTCAGCAGCTGCAGCTTGTCTACCTGAAAATTATTTCTGGATAATACATTACCGGACGTTTTACAATGCACTGCACAGATCCATGCAGTTACTGACAGTAACAGGGTTATCTTCTTCATCATGTGAAACAATATTGAGGGTTTGATTTTGGTTATCTTGAAGATAATTAAACTATCTAGATATTTTTAACAATATTTATTCAAGGGCAAACAGATATTTTCACGCTGCTGTCTATACGCAGTAAGAGGTCTTATCCGGGTTTTAGCTTACAATTTTTTCGGGTTAAAAAATGAATATTTTTCCACTCTGTTCCAGTTGATAACTGCATTAAATTAAGTTGAAACCGGGATATTCGCTCCTCCAGTTATCAACTGGAACAGAGAGGCAGTTCTATTTGCCAGTTACATTCATATGTTCGTGAATCAGATGTTTATGAATCATCAACGCTATAAGGAGATGACTATTTATTATTTTATGGATAGATTTTACGCTTCTGAAATAGCCAGAAATAAAAAAATATCGACACCAGATCTGAAATGGTAATTTCAGATCCCGTATCAGATACACAGAAGATATAAACTATACTTACATATTATCAGGAACAAAAATAGCCAGACATTACTGAAAATAGCCACCAAGAAAAAACATTTTTAGTAACACTGCTAAAAACAGCTATTTTTCGACATTATATCTAAAAAACAGGAAATAAGTATATCCCATATTTGTATGCAACCAGGAATGAATAAATATTTATGCGGAGCCGGTTTTTTCTTCCTCTCCTTTTTGTTGGGATTTAATAGTGATGATATTGATTTAGTTATTCTAAAAATAAAAGAGCGTCTCAAATACTTTTGAGATGCCCTCTTTGTCAATCGAATAAGTTCAAAAACTTAATTTCTACAAAAAAATGAATAAAAACGAAATAAGAGAAAGAATACTAACCATATCGAAAAAGCAAGGGCTAATGCGATATGGATTGGCAAAACGGGCAGGCCTAACACAAAGTACGCTCGTTGGCTTCGAGCGACCTGATTGGGGAATGCAGATTATTACCCTAGAAAAAATACTGGACGCATTAGGATTAGAGCTAACGATAAAAAAGAAAAAGAAATGATCGTAGAACACCTTCTGATAAGATTTCCAAAATAAGATGGATTGAAATACTACACTACCCTACTTTTTGAGATTAAAAGAATAAATTCATGATTCTGTAAGAAATTCCCTTGGTTTCAAATTTATTAATAAATGCGAGCCTAGTGCTTTGTTTGGGTCATAAGGTTAACGCACTTAAAATTAATTAACGGTTATAAACAAATTATTATCAAACATCAGTGTGAAAAGTTCCTTAAGGGTGGTAGTAAATGGAATAGATTGATCATTCGATAAAATCAGTTCTTTAGTTTTCTTATTAATAGAACTTATAAAATTTATATTAACCAAATACGACTGGCTCACACGAATAAAACCTGGCAGACACAATTGCTCCTTAGCAATTTTAGATAATGATTTTACTACAATGAGTTTTCTGCTATTTAACAAATGAATGAAAGTATAGGAGTTATCTGATTTGCAAAAAATAATTTCTTCCGAGTCTACTAGATGAATGCTGTTTTGTTGCGAAATAATGATCTTTTTGCTCAACATAATAATTGTAGAATTGAGATAATGGAATGATGTCTTACCATACAGCTTGCAAATGCCCTGAATATAGGGTTAACCAAACTACCAGTAAAGTACTAACATAGAATCATAAAAAATTAAAAACTATTGCATCAAATCGTTCGGTAGTCATTTAGCACTTATAGAACCGATATTCATTGGAAGTACAGTTGGCTCATTTTATAGCAATTCAACTTTAGAACTAAGTTCGAAAAAAGGGTTTCGGTCAGACGCTTATTATAAAATCATATTTGATACTATACTTGGAAAAAGAGGATGCTTCTTATCCGGCAAGTCGGCCCAACAGGTCAATTTCATTAATAATACTGTCACGAACGAAAATTTAAAATAATTATACAATTGATTTCACTGATTGTCTTGCATTCGTCCAATGTTACCGATTTAGCTATTAACTCAAATACATTAAAATGATCATTATTATAGCAATACCCATTAATTTATACTTGTCCCTATAAAGCTCATGGCCTTATTAAAGGCATTATGGATATTGTTGGATAAGATAATAAATAATTATTATTTATTATTCCTTCTGAGTTGAAATATTTATCAAATTATTTACAATTCTTTACCACAAAGCAATCACAGCTCCTAACTTAAAATGAATATCCCTCTATTTTTTATCTTGTAGCTAATCCTACATTAGAATAGTTGTATAACTCCAAATTAATTGTGTAACAATCCATCTCCTTTAATATGCCGTTAATCATAACACCAGCATATAGTGATCACATGATAACCTTTAGTATAACAACAGCAGTCCAAATTCAGTTAGATATCCAGCAGATTCTGTCTCATAGGTACTAAATTCAAAAAAGTGTATTTGCACATTTGTATAGTATCATTAAACTAATAACTTAGGAATAGCTTATCACTCAAACAGAATGACATGACATTCACTTCAGAAGATTTTAAAACCCAGATAAAATGAAAAAAAACAAAGTATTATTTACCAGATTAATTGTATGCGGCTTGGCTGCTGGTTTATTTTTGTTTAATACAAAAGTACTCGTTCAAAAAAATTTTAAGGCAAGTGACCTCAAATTATCCAATCTCCTCACAAACGTTTCTGCTGATGAAGAAACCTCCAATGGTAGTGACCCGAAAGAATGTGCTACTGAAGCTTGTTCCGTAACCAGAACTTACGGAATAGAGCCGTACACATATCAAATAACGTATACAGGACATTATAGCCATTGCAGAAATGCAACTTCGGGTACATGTAGTTCAAGCCAATGCGACAAGAGCTGTGATGCAGGGAAATAACTGACAAAGAAGGAAGGCAATGTGTAAGCACTGTCCTTCCTTCTTTGCTGTTTCAAATTATTTAAAATATGAGTTCCAATGTTCAGCGATTCAAGCATTGAAGGAGTGATAAATCCCATTAAACAGGGAGTAAATTTAACTGGAAATGTTTTTATATTGAAATTAAGCATCTTGTTATTAAACCTATCATCCTTGATATAGATTACATGAAATTACTTTTATTACCTACATCTTTGATTGTTATTTTTTTTTCCTCCTGCAATTATGTTACCCTATTAAAAGAAGGTAAAGAACAGACTACAGTCATATCTATCCCTAACCAATTGGAAGAACTATCGCTTTGCAAATATTCAGAAATTTTTGATAGTATTCGGATAGTAAAATTGGAGACCAACAATAAATCAATGATCGGCAGGATCGATAAAATGATTGCTTTCGATCATAAGTTTTTCATCCTTGATCAGGTAGAGCGTAAAGCTGTGATCGAGTTTGACGAAAACGGGAAATTTTTAAGAATTATAGGGTCCAAAGGAAGCGGAAAAGGACAATATAATGAACCTAATGATATCTCAATAAACAATAATAAATTGATTGTATGGGTAAATGATTTTAGGAAATTCCTTGTCTATGATATGAACGGAAACTTCCTTAAAGAAGTAAGGGTAAAATCTTATGCGAAATCCGGAGTAATATTAGACCACGAACAATTTGCCTTATTTATGGATATTGGCGGAGATAAGGTAACCAATGAAAAATTCGATCTAAAAATATTTGATAAAAATGGAGAGCTAACACATATAGGTTTCGAAAAGAAAGACAGGAACTTTAGCAAAGGAATTTTCTTCTTTAGCCAGAACGATGGGCAAACAATAGTTTCTCCAGGATACTCAAACACCATTTATTCGTTAACAAGCGACCTTCTTACAAAAAAATATAAAATTGATTTTGGAAGCAGGGAGATCCCTTACGACACAATAAGAAACTTTACATCTATAAGTAAGTTTTTGTCCTGGGCCAAAAAGAGTAATTGGGCTTACCTTTCCAAGTATTTTGAAACTCCAGATTTTTTGATATTTAATTTCAATTATAAAGGATCAACTTACACTTGTTTTTACTCTAAAAAAAGTAAAGTTTTGAAATATGGCAATGTATGGTTCAACAATATAAATGGTATATTTCCTGGGATTTTAATTTCAGTGCAAGGGAACAACGCGATTTCATATTATGATCCTTCTACCATTGACACTTATAAAAAGTCTCATCAATCTCACACTACAAATTTTCAGGCGGATACTTTAGCTACTGGCGCCAATAAGTATTTCAAGGAGTTATTAGGAAAAAGTATTGGCTTTCAGGCATCAGATTTTCTTTATACAAAGGAACAGATTGATCTTTTACACTCAATTCAACCTTCGGATAATCCAGTATTATTGATACAAAAATTGAAAGAGTTATAGTCAAAAAATCTCCATATGAATAAAATTCTGATGTATAGCAGTCTGTTTGTATTAGTTGCTTTAAATATCACATTATTGGTAATGAAACAGAAAGAACCCAAACAAAAAGTGCAAGATGATGATGTTACATTTCATCTAAAAGCAAGCAAATCTTATCATAAGCAAACTGTTGTCAATTCTCTACTAAACAATAATACACACCTTCCTGATTCAATATTGCTAACCGACATTAATGACCAAAAGGTTTTTTTGAAATCTCTGGTGAATGGGGGTACAAAAATAGTAGTACGCAATAATGAAGAGGGTTGCAGTTTATGTATTGAGCATGAATTGGACATAATAAAAAAATATGCTGATAGTCTTGGTAATGAAAATGTAATTGTTATCACTACTCACAGTAATGTTCGCAAATTAAAAGTTTTTGTGCAAACAAATCATATTCCTTTTAATGTATATTATTGTCAAAGTCTTAATATACCTTATGAATGGGCAACTCAAAAACCTTTTGTTTTCACACTAACGCCTCAACTCATTGTAAATAATTTTTTCATCCCTGAAGTTTCAGAAACTGAAATCTCTGAGGCATATTATAATACAATTTATCAGTTGATTTTTAAGAGTTATAAAACATCTCGTTTATTAACAGATTATAATAGCAATAAAAGTTTAAACTGAAGCGATGATTAAAGAGGGAGCTTATTTTGTGAAGATTAGAAAAGTGGCTAAATATTGCATGCTACTTTGTCTTTTCTTGTTATACTTTATATTGCCGATTGAAAATATTTCGCAGAATATACAATCGATAGAAGCACGACAATTCCTCCTCTTTGGTTATCTAACACTTATTCTGGCCTTTTTATTCCTGCTATTTGCCGTTTCCAATGAGAACAGTTTCAAAATAACACAGATAGATCTACTATTAATAAGTTTAGTGCTGATTATTATCATCAACCGTAATTTTATTCAGCCAGATCATGTTTTTTCTCTACACTATTATGAACTATTCGGCTTAACAATTATTTATGTAACGTTACGGAATATTAACCGGATCTCTTATATGATATTGCTATTTGCAATAATCCTGTGTGCTTCTGTTGAAGCGTTTACTGGTTATTTGCAAATAGCCGGTTATAAGATCTCCAATAATGAGAATTTCCAGCTTACAGGCAATTTTCCAAACCCTGGAGCACTAGCAGGATTTCTGGTTAGTACAATAGCAGTATTTTTTGCAGGTTACAACGGCATTTTAAAAGATGAGTTACGGCGCTACTATCCCAGAGCAAAATTTATTATTTCAACCCTGCCAATTATATTATTAGCCGCTTCCGTTTTTATCCTTATCATAATTGCATGCACAGCTTCCAGAGCTGCCTGGTTTTCAGTAATTATATTTATGTTGCTCGTACATTTTTCTAAGATGCTAAACAAGGTGCTTGGTTTACCGAAATTTTACCGATTAGCACTTCTTTCAATTTTATCAATTGCGCTTTGTTTTGTTATCGGAAAAGTTTATCTTATGAAAAAAAATTCGGCTGATGGCCGGATACTTGTTTGGAAATCAACCTTACATATGATCTGTGACCGACCATTTACAGGGGTTGGCCTGGATCGGTTCAAATCTTTTTATATGCTTTATCAGTCGGATGAATTGAAACATCAAAGATCCGAAAGTTATGCTGATTTTGCAGGTGAAACAATCTATGCATTCAATGATCCATTACAACTGTTTGCAGAAAACGGAGTGTTGGCGGGAATAATTGTTGTGATGCTTTTTATCATTTTAATGCGTACAAATATAAAGAGAGACTGTGGATATGGAGTTCTTTGCAAGTACAGCTTGATAAGTATAGGCTTTTTTTCACTATTTTCTTATCCCAGTGCTATATTGCTAGTTAAAATGAATGTTTTGTTTTCTATAGCTTACCTTGTCCAGTATCATAAACCTGTTTTTACCTTTAAGATTCATCTATCTCTTTACAAAAGAGTGTTTCAAATAGGGCTTATCTGTAGTTGTTTGTTAATGATTATTATCCTTTGGAAAAAGAATGATAGATTACGGAAGGATTATTATATTTGGAATGAAGCCCTGGAATGTTACCGTGATGGAGATTATGGAA
Source organism: Chitinophaga sp. 30R24 (assembly GCF_049056765.1). Lineage (NCBI taxonomy): Bacteria > Pseudomonadati > Bacteroidota > Chitinophagia > Chitinophagales > Chitinophagaceae > Chitinophaga > Chitinophaga sp. 30R24. Next base: position 7,570 of record NZ_JBJGXX010000006.1, on the reverse strand, counting down.
ATGCAGTAGCGTTTTACAAGAAAGTATATCCAACTTTTAACAAAGAAGGCGACTTTCTTATGCAATATGGAAAAACGTTAGAAATATACAGAGAGCATATACTGGCACTAACTATACTGAATCGTGCTGTTGCCTGTCATAATACCTATTTTCTGCAATGCGCTATTGGAGATGCATATAAATCCCTAAAGCAGTATCCAGAGGCTGAAGCAGCATATAAAAAGGCTTCTTTAATGATTCCTGCGAAGTTTTATGCGGAGTACCTACTTGCTAATCTATATGTTGAAACAAACCAAAATGAAAAAGCAAGACTTATTGCACAGCATCTTTTAAAGAAAAAAATCAAAGTTAATTCCGAGGCTGTTAATGATATTTTAAGGCAAATGAGAGAAATAGAATTAAAACTTAAAATACCAGATAAATAGCTCATCTAAAATCATTAATAGTTTTATTATGGAAATAAGGTATAGCATAAATTGTTGGATTTGTAGTTTTGCCCTATTGGGAATATTCACATGGAATAAGGGATTTGGACAACTAAAAGAAATCCAGAACAACAATGAAGGAGTATTAACATTGCGTATTGATCCAACAAATGCCTCTGGTGGAAATGCCTCTGATATCTTTGAAGATATTAAATATATCCCATTAGAAACAACCAGTGAAAGCCAATTTAGTAACATTTCTCAATTTGATATTTTTAATGGCCGTTATATCATTTTAGATCATGCGACAAACTGTATACTGATCTTTAAGGAAGACGGAAAATTTCTCTCTAAAATCAAAGGGAAAAGAAATACCATAATCCATAAGTTTGTCATCAATAAATGGCTTGGGGAGATCGGGTATATTGATAATACTTTTCAAATCCTTACTATTTGCGATATTGACGGAAAATTCATTAGACAGCAAGACATTAGTGATATCAAAATACTTGGCATATTTAATTCGAATTTCGCATATTTAGGACCAGATGTTGTAGTAAGCTATGACCCCTACCGTGACATCAAAAAAGGATCGAAATATTTTCAGCCTTATTCCAGGGCATTGATCCGCTATGCAAAGAGCAATGCATCAGTACTTGCAACCGGATTCCATTACGGTGAAGAAGAGGCTAAAATTGATGTAGTGAGTCCTCCCACCAGTCCACTAACGAATTATGGGATTGATACCGCTTATTTTTTTGTAAAACCATATTCGTTTAATATCTATACTATTACTCCCAATACCATCAACTATAGCTATCACTTAGCCTTTCCTGCCAATATAGCACTACCATCTGATTTTTTAACAAACAAGTTATATACAGGTAAAAGAGAAGAGTTTATAAAAACGCACCCCAATCAGATTTTTAGCTTAAATAACTGTTATAAAATAAATGACAATCTGCTATTTAAAGCAGCAACTTACTACTCCAACAATGAAGATAATCTCATTCTCAATTTAAAATCTGGAAACCTTATTGCATATAAACATATTTTGCCTGATGCAAAATCCTTTTATCTACCTCTCTTTGATAATACCAATTCAAACTTCGATAATTACGGCTTAGATTTTTGCGACGGTAAATATTCTTATACAAGCCTTACCTCATTCGCAATGCTAAAAGCACATAATGAAAATAAATCTTTAAATGCTAAATATGATTCTACTCTTTTAAACTATTTCGCTAAATCAAATAAAGACGCTAACCCTGTCATTCTTCGACTTCAATTAAAGAATGAGCTGTAATCTCTCACTAAAGCAGAACCTCATAATTTAAATGAATATTACTCTATTATTGTATCGCAGCTTCTATTATTCCAAAAGCCTGGCGACAGCCATGGTATTAACCCTTCTGGTGGCTACAACATCCGCCCAAACCAACGACACTATAAAAACTACCAACGACGAAGGAAAAGCCAACGGTCTATTAATGGATAAATTACATAACTATGTCCTTCAATCTGCAACTGTATCTATATATAAAGCTGAAGACATGAAGTTACTCATTTTTCAACTAACTAATAACTGGGGTCGGTTTAAATTTGAGAAGCTGCCCGTTGGCGTTGCATTGCGACTCGTTGCAAGTAATATTGGTTATAAATCTGTTGAAAAAGAATTTATTATTAAAAACCAAGCAGTACCTTTTGCTTTTGATACAATAATAATGGAACGGCAAACAACAATGCTTAAAGAGGTAACAATTACCGAAACGCCGCCACCATTGCAAATGAAAGGAGATACTTTAGAATTTAATGCAGCTGCGTTCAAACTGGATACTAATGCCGTTGTTGGGGATCTGCTTCGAAAGCTTCCGGGTGTTACTGTTTGGAACGACGGAATGATTACTGTAAATGGTAAAAAAATAAGTAAGCTACTGGTTGAAGGAAAAGAGTTCTTTGGAGGAGATCCAAATATTGTTATTAGTAATATTTCAAAAGAGGCAGTAAAAAAGGTTCAGGTGTATGAAGATAAAAATGACCCTAATAAAGTTAATAAAAATACTTTCATGAACATTGCGCTCGATAAAAATAAAAAAAATGGCTATTTCGGTAAATTAGGATATGGTATGGGCACTAATAATCGAAAAGATGGTAGCGGAATGATTAACTATTTTTCTCCGAAAAGTCAGTATACCATAGGTGGAGTATATAATAATGTCAATAAGACAGCAAATGATTTGAGTATATTAGTGAGCCAAACCTCTTATAAAGGCAATGATCTAAGTACCAGTTATACCTCCGATTTCAGAAAAGCCGGGCAAACAAAATTCGCCGCATTCGGAGCCAGTGGAGAGTACGATTTCGAGGATCATGCCAATAATCCCATGGACAGCAACATTGTAAGAGGGAATTACTATCAGAGGAATGCTGTTGCCGACATAAAACAAAAAACGGAAAGCATATCCACCCTCGCAGATAACAGCACTTTACATCAGAATTCTGACTATACAAATCATAACAATATAAATGATCGGGGGGTCAATGCGCGTTATGCAAGAAAAACAGGTAATCAGAATCTCAACACGAATTTCTCGGTTAACCGTGTAAACGAAGAGAACGTGTCTGCCCAACAAAACTCCTCATTTAATTCTGTCAATTCTAATGAAAGTGAAGGATACGATCTGCAAAACAAAGAACAAGAGAAAATAATGATAAGCGGAGGTTTTAATTGGAGCACAAGAAGATATTCTACCAATAATGGACTTAAACATCGGTCGTTGGACATGGACTTATGGTATGCTTTCAGACATTTAAACAATAATTCTAATATTAAACGTTCAAATATATTTACGTCAACAGATACCTCTGAAAGCAAGAATCTGGATCGATTATATCAGCTAAGAGAGACAAACAATTGGCAAAACGTTAACTTACGGATTTACGGTATTAATAGCCTATGGAAAAGAGAACCTTTCATATTGATAGATATTATTAATCAACTCTCTTTTCAGAACGATAAAAACAATAATATAGTTAGCAATAAGCTGCAGGATAAATACCAAATCTATAATCCCCTTACAAATATAAATAAGGAACAGACCTGGAACTACCAACCAGGTATTAATTTCGGAAAATTAATCATTAACAAGTGGGATGGAAGGTATAGCAGACAATGGAATTTTAATTTCTTGTCACAGCTTCAAATATTTAATTTAACTAATGCTTCCGGGAAAGATTTTCAGAACATAACCCGTTCATATTCTTATTTCATTCCATCTGCTTTTATCAAACATATTAATGAGCAATCTGGCGAGTTTGTTAAAACTTACATTTTTAGTTACAACACTTCCGTTAGATATCAAACTATACAACAGTTAGTACCCCTTGTTGATGATATCAATACTTATAATATTGATAGGGGAAATCTGGGGCTTAATCCATCTTATACGCATAACTTTTTACTTAGTTATACATATCGTAATAGTAAGGAGATGAATGACTTTATTAATGAAGTAAGCTTAAATGCCAAGCTGATAAAAGGAGTAATAACAGATAAAGAGTATATAGACGCTCTTGGTAGGAGCATTCACTATTTTGTCAATGGGGATTATAGCAAAACCTATTCAATATCAGATCATCTACAAAAAGCTTTTAAGTCTAAAGAAAATCAATTGCAATGGTCTGGAGATGTAAATTTAAAATATTCAGAAAGTCCTTCTGTTGTCAATGATATTAGTTACTTGTATAAAAATCGTGGTATTTCTGCTTCTACCGATATAACCTATTCTTATAAGGATATTTTTTATACTAGTATCGGTGAACAGTATAATTATAGCCAGATCAAACAAATGAATCTGAATAACTATAATATTAGTAATCTGCAAATATTCTTTAATTCTACATTCGCTATTTCTCAAAATATCAAACTGCATACTAATATTGATTTTAATTCAGCTAAAACTAATTACACTGATAAAGAATTTTTTACAATCTGCAATGCTGATATCGCCTATAGATTCTTAAAAGGAGCAAACGCTGAACTTAAATTCTCGGCGCTGGATTTATTACATCAGAATAGAGATTTGATCAATTATTTTTCTGATAATCGTTTGTTTAGTCAGAGCGTTAATACCTTACAACAGTATTTCATGTTGAGTGCCGCCTATTTTCCCAGAAAATTTGGCTTAAAAAAGAATAAGACTAATACAAGTTTAAAACCATAATATTACTCAGGTAACTCAATGAACAATAAGAAAAGAACATTTACAGATCAACTTTTAAAAAGAAGGTATCTTATTCTTCTTGCCATATGCTGCCTGACCATTATCTATATCGGACTGTGGTGGCTTATTATTTTTCCCTTCCTTATAATTTGCTATAATTTATGGTTGAAAACACTAGAGAAATATCTATATTACAAATGGAAAAGTATTGTAGTGATTACAGGCATATTTATTTTAGTCATCTCAATACGACTCTTTTTAATTGAAATTTATACGGTCCCCAGCCGCTCAATGGAAGACGAGATTTTTATTGGAGATAATATTGTTGTAAGTAAATTAAATTATGGCCCTAAACTTCCACAATCGCCAGGCGACATTCCATGGCTGGATATGTTCTTCCCAGAAAAGAAAGATAGTAAGATAAGAGGTTATAGACGCCTGTCTGGATTTACAAAAATTGTAAAGGGAGATATAATCATTTTCAATAAAACAAATGAAGAGCACCTTCTGATAAAAAGATGCGTGGCAACTCCTGGTGATATTTTGCAGATCATTAACGGCGATACTTATATTAATGGTACTAAATTCAACGATTATCTGACTAGCAAACGGCATTATTCTGCCACCATCAGTAACGTATCTGTTTTCAAGTATTATGCTGAATATCTGAACTTTACTTACTCTTTAAAAGATGATTCTGCCAGTAGTAACAGTAGTATATACCTGAACCTAAGTGAAAAAGCCATCCTGGAGAAATCTGGTTGCTTGAATACAATAACCTATGTAAAATCTCTTGATGCTGGTTATCCTAATCATAAAGATTTTCAATGGACTATCGATAGTTTAGGACCTTTGACTGTGCCTGCCAGAGGTTGGTCTGTGCATCTCGACAGAAGGAACTTCGAGCTTTATAAACCAATTATTGAATATGAGAATAAAGCAATAAAATTTAATTTTGATAGTTTAAGGAATACAACTTATACTTTTTCACAGAACTATTTCTTTGCAGAGGGAGATAATCACAGTAATTCCTCAGACTCAAGGTATTGGGGATTTATTCCTGAATCTAGTATAATTGGTAAAGCTGTTGCCAAACTTTGTGCAAGAGATAAACAAGGTAATTTCCAGTTTTTTAAATGGCTTTGAATTTACAAGCTCATTGCCCCATTTTCTCTATTTTAAACTGTCTCATTTTTGGGTAGAACGTCAGAACGTCACTGCAGGGACGCGCCCCACGTTTGTAGCAGTAGCAGTGGAAAATCAGCCTTAACTTATAGCAGATATAAATACAAATACTCCTGCAGTTGAGGATCCGCCGTTCCAATACTCTTTTGAATGATCTCTTTTAGTTCCTGGGTTGTTTTTTTAATTCCTTTGTCAGGAGCGGCTATTTTTTCATCCGGCTCGGCTGTTGCATTTACTTTGATGGCAAACCACGACACATGCTTATGTGGCAGTACTAATCCCAGGATCATTCCAGGCAAGCCCATAAAAGATTCCGGTCCCAAGCTGCTTACTATATCATCCGTATAAAACGCGATTGCATAAATAGAATCCATGATGATGGCGTTGGCTCTCTTACATTCAAAGCCGGCAATGATTCTTTTTTCTTCTGTCAATTTCCAGCGGGCTTCTGAGAATGGTTTTTTCAGTAAAAAAAATTGTCCGAGTACATTTTTCCGGATGGTGCTCATCTCTGTCTGTACATCCTGAAAAACGATATTATCCTCACCAGGTAATCCTACACTATTATCCGTAGCGTTGGATATAACAGGCTTATAAACAGATTTACGGGGATTGAAACTCAGCTCAAAATACAGGCTACGAAAGTTAGCATTGTTGTGGTTTGTTTCCTGCAAAATTTGTTTTCTTTTCAAATACATCAGATTTTCCCGCCGTTCAAACACAATCGTACCTTCACGTAGTAATTCTCGACTTTGCCCAAGAGTACCCTGCGAAATCAAAGCGAATAAAAAAATGAGACAATAGCGCATAGTTTAATATTTAGTTTCTCATGGTTGAGCTGCCGGGAATTTACTGAAGTTCCAAGTGATGGAAAGTTGAAAATAGCGTCTTACATTATCGTACTTGGCTTCCGAAATATAGTTGGTGGTGAGTGACCTGAAAATTGTTTTCCCTTGGTTCAAAATATCTACTGCTGCAGCTTTCAGCACCAATGATTCATTCTTCAATAGTCTTTTACTAATCCAGGCATCCCATAATATTGCGTTGGTATTACCGATAAAATCATCGGTATTTTGCCTGAGTATTGCTGAACAGGTAGAATGGAATTCACTTTTCAATGGCAAAAATACCATTCCCTGTAATTTCAAATCGATGGCCCAATAATCTGCTGGCACGCTTTTTTGTATACTTAACCGGTTACTATTATAAGAAGTATTTGCCGTCAACATGATATTCATTTTATTGGGCACATTTTCTGACAGGAAAAGTCCCAGGGTATAATTGCCACTTTTGATGTGATTCTCCTCATTGTTTACGATGTTAGTGGTATTGCGAAGGTTCCAGGCTCCGCTTATACTCATGGTCACTGTTTTGGCCAATGGGTAGCTGTAGTTGACGTTACCGTATAACAAGGAAGAATAATCGTTATTGATAAACTGAAATGTTTTCCGGCCCACACTATCTACCTTGTCGGCAGTGCTAATATCATTGGAAATAATTGTATATCCTACATCAATCCATGTGGTTTTCCGGGCCATAAAATCGGAATTGATGTATAGGAATTTAATATTATTAGAAAAGGAAGGTGTCAACAAAGGATTACCTATCATGATATGTCTTGTCCTGAAATAGGTTTACACAAAAAATGTAAAAAATGAAGAAAATCGTCAAACTTAAGAACGGTTACTATCTGGAAAGTGACAAGCATCTTATTATTCAGGCCTATTTGAGTTCAAA
>NZ_JBJGXX010000005.1:0-280410 GCF_049056765.1 Chitinophaga sp. 30R24 | reverse complement strand
GGTGTCAATAAAGGTTTGCTGGTAAATTTTACCTACCCCTTTAATATAACCCACATAGTAGGTATCCTGGGCTCCCAGATAACCTGGGTGCTGAGTCTCTATTTCTCCACGACTTTGATCCTCTGTAAGCTTCCCCTAAAACAAGGCCACTAGGGATTAGAGATTTTGACTTGTAGATGCTTTTGAGCATACTTTACAGGCAACAGATATCCGAGTGACTTATGAGGTCTCTCTATGTTATAATCCCGTTGCCATTCTTCAGCCATGAACCTAACTTCAGTTAAGCTGCTAAACAGATAGGCATTGAGTAACCCTCTACGCAGGCTTCCATTTTTTCGCTCGATAAAAGCATTCTGCGTTGGTTTGCCTGGTTGGATATAAGCTATCCGGATTCCCCTATTCTCGCACCATTCCTGAAGTTTATGGCTGATAAATTCGGGGCCGTTATCTGTCCTCAAACAAGTAGGCTGTCCCCGTTGTTCTATAATTCTTTCCAGTACGCGGATTAGTCGTAATGCAGGTAATGATGTATCTACTTCAATAGCCAATGACTCCCGGTTAAAATCGTCTATGACGTTTAGCAAGCGGAATTTCCTCCCATCCACCAAAGCATCACTCATAAAATCAACGCTCCATACTTCATTAGGGTGATCGGGAATCATCAAAGCTTCCTTTATTCTGGTGGGTAACCTGCGTTTAACCTTCCGGCGGATACTAAGCTGCTCTTCCTTTACAAGAAAATCGGCTCCTTCCCGTTTCTCCTGAGGCGTTACAGCTTTTTTTCAATTAGGTTTTTCATAGCCCGATTTTCAATACAAAGTTCTGCATACATCTTTTTGAGCTCGGCATGTTCTGATTCAAGATCTTTTAGACGCCTGACATCACTGGATTCCATTCCTCCGTATTTTGACTTCCAGTTATAAAAGGTTGCCTCACTAATCCCAAGTGCACGGGCGATATCTTTAACTGCTATCCCCACTTCCTGTCTTTTAAGAGCACTTACTATCTGACTTTCTGTAAAATTTTTCTTTTTCATATTACTAGTTTAAAGTTAATAAATCAATTAATTTATAACTCTAATTCTTGTGGCCGAAATTGGGTGGAGCCGACAGATATAGATGGTTCTATTCTTGCTACTAGAATTAAGGATGGACATAAGAATGAACTAACATTGGCGGAAAAAGAGGTGTTAAAAGTGATATTAAAGATGCCTAAATAGAAGCCTGGTGTGTGTTTTAATAAAATAGTTTCTGTGCAAATTAGAAAACTAAAATGCGATTCTTAATCAGTTTTTACTATTTTTGGTGGCAGATTAAAATTAGCCCCAAAAGAATAATAATTTTGAAGTTTATACAGTATTATGAAATAGTCTCAGCTTTCCTATATCTCACAAATATATTTCGCTTTGTTAACTTTAGTTCTTGATGAAAATATAAGGAGATGCAGGAATATAAGATGAATACCATTACAAGGGGGGATATAATATTATTGCTTCATTTATTTTAAAATATATTGGTGAACTGCTTTAATCACCGTATTTGACAGTACTAAAAGTACCTTATCACCTATACCATGAAATCATTTATTTGTACTATTTTTTTATTGTTTATTATTTCTTTTTGTTACGCCCAACAGGTATATCAGATTAAGGCAGATAGTGTACGCATTTATAATACTTGTGACACCGCCGAACTGATTTTGGAAAACCGCACGCAACAAGTACCAGGTTTCTTGTTTAATAAGGGGAGGGGAAGAACAGAGTTCCAGCAGCTTAAATTGATTGCTTCCGGAAACAATTCTATTGCTATTCAAGGTCAAGATACCCTAAATATAGGTAATATTATATCTACGTGGGGGGATGAGCGTTATGACCTCCTATCTACTAACTTTGTTACAATTCCATGGAATGCTTCTTTATCATGGGAACATTGGCCTCGTAACAAGGTAGTGGGCTACGATGCCTATATGGCGTCTGGTATGCCAGTCCTTTCTGCACAGGCTTTTCAGGGAGAAGGAGATACAACCTATTATAACGGGTTGGTAGTATTAGACAACGATTCTGGCTTTGAATTCACTGTTAATTGGGATGGTGAACTGGAAGGCCCCAATGGCGCTTTTATTCGTTCTAAAGATGATACCAGATATCAGTGGAGTAAATGGCGGGAATTGTTATTCAAAGACTATGCAGATAGGAGTTATATCTTAAATCAGAAGATAACTGCTCAGTCGGCTGATCTATGGATTAAGGGAACTGCCAGGATCGGCGATAGTGTGCTGTTAACTAAGTATAGAAACAATGCAGCTGGCGACAGCGTGTTGACAACAGATGCAGCTGGTAACCTGAAATTGAAGTTTTTGACTGGTAATGGCAATGGAGGAGACATATATACAACAGATGGTACTTTAACCACCAACAGAACCTTGAATGCTGGTCAACGTTCCTTATTTTTTAAAGGGATTAATGAAAAAACAGATTCTACATATATGCTTTTCAATTATGCTGGCGTAAAATTCGGCACTTTGAATGATCCGTTTGTTGGAGGGGGGCTTTCAGAGCTGTCAACAGATAAATATAACGGAGTCCGAGTGAGTTGGTCTAAATCAGATACCGTTGTGTATATCTTGGCTAACAAGTATGGCGCTAGTACCGATTATAATTGGAGTAGTTATACGTTTTCGAATCATGTGGATTACGGTGGTAGTAGCTTGTTGTATATGAAGGGTATGGAGGATGTTAATGGTGGCAAAGAGCTATTGTCATTCAAGCTGGATTCCTCAGCGATCTTGTTTATAAAGGAAGATACAGATCATATGATTGCTGATACATTGTTCCGTATGGATAAATATGGTGTTACAAAATTTAAGGGGGAATTTGAGGCTACTTCTATTTACCAATCTTCGCAACGTATTTTGAAGAAAGATATTCAGCCGTTTGATAGGTCCGCATTGAATCTCCTCAATAAAGCAGCCGTACAGACTTTCAGGTATAAGGCGGATAAAAAGGGTTTGCTGCATATCGGTTTTATTGCAGAGGATGCGCCTGAGGAAATGGTGGCGCCTGAACGCATTGGCATTGACCAGGCGAATACTACAGCCCTGTTGGTGAAAGCCATGCAGGAAATGAGTCAGAAAATGGAGGCATTGCAAAGCGAGATTGGTACACTGAAGAAAGAGCTAAATGAATTGAAGCAACATGCTAACTAACAGAAATATCTACTTTTGAGTCATCCTAAAAGCTGATATACTTTATGTAATACTACGGATAAAACCTGGTCGGCCCGACCAGGTTTTATCCGTAGTATTTATACAAAATTTTTAGGCTACCACTCTCCTTGGAGCGAGTCTACACTATAGATATAATATACATTGCCAGTAAATATAATATGTGCTACCTTATGACGACTTGAATCATAAAATTCGTTGTCACCTATACATAATGAATGACCGTTTAAGTATCCTATGTAAACATGATAAACTCTATCAGAGGGAAGGGGTGTAAGGGGTGGGTATGGCAATGATAACATAATATCGGTTGTTGCTCCAGGGAAGTCAATAAGCAAATTGTAATCATCTACCTGAAGTGTATATTCGGTGGATGGCATTTTTTTTAGATAATTTGCCGGAGTTATTTCTAATTTTTTTAGTTTTAGTTCACCTGAAGCATTTACACTTAGCATACTATCTTCGGTAGCATTATTCTTGTATTTGTTTAACGTTACCTTGTCTTCAATCGTTACCTTGTCTCCAATCGTTGCTGCGCCAGAAATCCATAAGCTGGCGGGTTGTGCGCTGGTATGCTGATTGCGAATGTAGCTCTTGTCTGAAAAGTCTTTAAATACCAGCTCGCGCCAGGCACTCCAAACATGATAAGTATCATCCTTGATACGTAAGAAAGCACCATTGGGACCAAATGATTCACCATTCCAGTTTACGGTAAAATCAAAACCGGTATATGTGTCTCTTGCTACCAAGCCAATATAGTAGTTATTAGCATTCTGGGGTTGAAATGCTTGTTCGGATAAGGTTGGCATGTCGGGCGAGGTGTAGGCCTGGTAACCTATTACCTTGTTAGTAGGCCAATCCGTCCATGAAAGGGACGAATAATTTGGAATGGTGAGAAAGTTGGTAGATATGAGATCATAACGGGAATCCCCCACAGAAGATAGTAGGTTGCCGAGGTGTAAGGTATCTTGTCCCTGGATGGCAATGGAATTGTTGCCGGCATCAATAAGCCGGAGCCGTTGGAATTCAGTACGGCCTCCCCCTTTGTTAAATAGAAAACCAGATACATTTTTAGTCCGGTTTTCCAGAATTAGTTCTGCCGTATCACAGGTACTATAGATGCGTACACTGTCTGCCTTTATTTGATACATACTTTGCGCTGTACAAAATAAGGTAATTAAAAACATGGGAATAGCACAGATGAGCGTCTTCATTCAGTATAGGTTTAATATAAATTTCTAGATTCCTTAGTGTTCACAGGAAAAAGTAGGCTAACGTTATTGTTTAATCTCGAATATTAATATTAATGCACTTTTCATGTGCGTTAATGGTTTCACAACTGCAAGTATACTGCGAATAAAGGGCTTAAACAAGAAAAATGAACAAATAGTGGTTGCTAACTAACGTCAATACCTACTTTAAAGAAAAAGGGCTGACCCTTCATGGATCAGCCCTCCTCAAAAATATAATCACTTCATTTAAAACTCCTGTTCCAGTCTGCCTACGCTACCATCTTCTCCCATCCCTTCTGCCACTAAACGGTAACGTTTAGTGAAGTCGTTGTTATAGAATTCTACTCTGGCAGTATGTGTCAGGGTATCTACGGTAACGGTAGGGTTCCAGTAGAGGGTGAGGCGTTTGTCTGGTAAAGCGTGTATGTCTTTCTTTACAGCATAGTCTGGGGAATAAAATTGTTTCACGATGCTATAGCCGGCTTTTTTATAGAGTTTAAATCCTCTGATGCTGGGATCATTTTTAGGGGCGTTATCTCCGCCTTTCTTGGTATACACGGCAATAGCGCCGTTTGCCCCGCCGAAGCCGCCCATAAATGGAGGACGGAATACCTTAATGAGGGCGATATCATTTACAGAAATAGAAGTTAGTGTATTGATATCTGCCTGCATTTCGTTGAGGTATAAGCCTGGTTTACCACCGCGCCAGGAGAGGGTAGGATTGTTCATGTCGCCGGTGATCTGTAAACCTGCTACTTTAGCTTGCAGGTATTGGAATATATTGAGGGCAACGGGCGTTTCTTTGGTAAGGTCAAAGGTGTAGCCATCGCCGCCGGAGAACATACCGGAGGTATAGCGTTTATCCGTTGTTTCTTCCGGTTTCACTTTCTGTGCGTTTACGTTTACTTCTTTGAGCTGTACGGTTTTGTCGTTGAGCGAATGGTTTACCTTATTGCTTTCAGAAGCGTTGGTCAGGAACAGCTTCAATGTATTATTATCTACGGCTGGCGGTACACGCAGTGGGAAAGGTATCTTTATTTGTGTAGGGCGTTCGAAGAAGTGAGGATCGAATTTTACATCTACGTCTACGCCTTTTTTTACTTTATCGTTACCCTGATAATAGATATAAGCAGTATCAGGGAATAGCATGTTGGAGATCTCAAATATCCCTTCGGCGTTGATGGGCGCCTGGGCGAACATAGAAGAGCTGTCTATCGGCAGTTTGATGATCATATCAAGTTGACCGGTAGGCATAGGACGGCCATTCATGAGATAGGCGATACCTTTTACGGTCAGTCCTTGTTCGTAGGGGTGCCTAATCTGGGGAAAATCATGATTGATGATTTTTTCCCAGCTGAAACGCCTCCAGCCGTTGGTCATCATAACCAGGTCCAGGGCACGTAGGGTGGCGGCGGAATCGTTCTTAAAATACCAGGAAGGATTGTATACAAACCCTTTGATGTCGGAGGTCAGCAGAAAATTGGATACAATGTTATTAGAATTTTTATCTACCGGTACTGCGTCGGCATCGGTGATCGCAATGGAGACATTGGTTTGTATGGTGTCTGGTAAGCGGATCTCGATAGCGTTTTTAGCTCTTGGTTCTTTGTGGGTATCGGCGTCCAGTACGTCCATTTGCAAGAGATCATTTTTACGTACAAAGGCCAGGCGCTCGGAAAGTGGTTGGCCGGATTTGGCGAAAAGGGTGATCTGCAGAATACCTGAGGGCAGTTGGTCTGTAGGGATAAAACCACTGATGCGGCCTTCTCCCACATTCAGGTTGGCTTTATATACCAGCTGTTGTCCCATTTGGGCCATGATCATCAGGTCGTCCAGCGCAGTATCGGCTGCATTAGCAGATACGGCTTGATAGAAGATGCGGCTGCCTTTATTGAATATTTTCAGAGAAGCTCCGGAGGTAACGGGCTTGGGTAAGTCGAAGGTTTTAGATTGCCCTTTTGCGCTTTTTAACACTGCCTGAAAAGCATCTTGTCCGTCGGCGGGAGTAATGTCAATGCTACCCATGCCGTCATGTACGGATTTAACGGCTGCATTACTGCCTTTGGCGTTCTTTACAGTGCCGGATACTTCAATAGGGTAGCCATTGTTGTCGATTGCCTTAAATGCAACGGTATTAGGTTGCCCAGCGATCAGGTTACCGCCTTCAGGAAAGAACTGTACGGCAAAGTCTTGTGTGGTGGCGCTATCGGTAGGAGGCTGTGTTTTTTTGGCCGGGTCGAAGATCTCTATGGTCCTGGAATAACAGAAATCCGGGTCGAAGTTGAGCATCCAGGCGGTATAGGCCCTGAGCTGGTATACGCCTGCTTTCTGAGTTTCGGGAAGCTCAAAGTTACCCGGAGCGCCACCACCACCTGCTGCGAATAATTTCTTCTGAACAATATTATTATTCTTGTCCAGTAGTTCCACATAGAGATTAGTGGCCGAGGTAGAAGGCATTCCCTGGAGGGTGATGTAGCCTTTAAACCAGATGGTTTCCCCTGCGGCATAATAGTCTTTATCGAGGTGGAGGTATACTTTTTCGGCAGGATAACGGGTGCCGAATTGTTGCAATGCCTTTACTATGCGGTCGGACCAGTCATTGGGCGAAGGTAGTATAGCCAGTGCACTCGTTACGCCGGTTAGCAATACGGCTGGAAGCATCCATTTAAGCAGATGACGCTTGTTCTTCAGGTACGGTTGCATGCAATCAAATTTGAACCAGTATAATATATGTCAAAAATATAAACTTCGGAAGTTTAATCGGTAAGATTACGGCAGGTTTATTATTATTGCACGTTCAAACCATGTTTTTAACAAGATTTTAATGGGATTACAACAGAAACGTTTAGTGGTGGCAGGCGGTGGAGCTGCTGGCTTTTTTTGTGCGGTGAATGCAGCCCGGCTATGTCCGCAATTGGAAGTAGTGCTGCTGGAGAAAACCGGTAAGCTGTTGTCTAAGGTAAAAGTAAGCGGTGGCGGACGTTGTAATGTAACCCATAATGCGCCGGATATACCTTATATGGCTAAACGCTATCCACGTGGACAGCATTTCGTGAAGAAATCATTTTCCCGGTTCTTTGTGCCTGATACCATTGCCTGGTTTGCTGAACGGGGTGTGGGGCTGAAGGCGGAAGAAGATGGGCGTATGTTTCCGGTAACGGATAACTCGCAGACGATTATAGATTGTTTATTGAGGGAAGCCGATAAGTACCGGGTGCAGATACGGACCAATACTGAAGTAACGGCTTTTGGCCGTCAGGATAACGGGCAATGGGGCCTGCAATTATCAAAAGGCGGGGAGCTAACCGCCGATTATGTATGTATAGCCGCCGGAGGGTACGCCCAGGCCGATAAATTTGCCTGGTTGCAGCAAAGCGGGCATACCGTTGCAGCTCCGGCTCCTTCTCTTTTTACATTTAATATGCCTGGGCATCCGATCAATAGTTTGATGGGAGTAGCCGCTACTGCGCATGTAAAGATCGCCGGTACTAAGTTGCAGGAGCAAGGTCCTGTATTGATCACGCATTGGGGGCTGAGCGGCCCGGCAATACTCCGGCTTTCTGCCTGGGGCGCCCGGGAGTTGCAGCAGTTGCAGTATACTTTCACAGCTATTGTAAACTGGCTGCCAGGCCAGCATGAAAATTCCCTGCGGGATGACTGGCAAAACCTGCGTTTTGAGTTAGGTAAGCAGAAATTATATCATAAAAATCCATTTGGCCTGCCGCAAAGGCTTTGGCAATTCTTATTACAACAAACGGGCATTCCGGAAGAGATGCGTTGGGCCGATCTGCCGGCCAAAGAACAGCATCGCCTGATGAAGATGCTGGTAAGCATGGAGTTTCCGGTAAAAGGTAAAACTACCTTTAAAGAAGAATTTGTTACCTGCGGTGGTATTACCTTGAGTGAAATAGAACCGGCCACAATGGAAAGCCGCCTTACACCCGATTTGTTCTTCGCCGGAGAGGTGATGGATGTAGATGGTATTACTGGCGGGTTTAACTTCCAGCATGCCTGGACCAGCGGATTTGTGGCTGCTACAGCGATTGCAGACCGGGCCTGCAATAAATAAGCGCCTTATTCATTCAATAGCAATAAAAGATCAGTGGAGCAGTGGGAGGTTAGGCCCAACTGCTCCGCTGATCTTTTTAAAAAACTTCATGTACGCTTTATTTTCCATGTGTAGCTGTAGCCGGCATTTCTACTGCAACGCCCAAACCTTGTGCTACGGCCATTCCCCAGCCCACATCTGCGCGGAAGAAATGGCAAAGCTGCCGGTTAATGATCTCATCTTTCTTAGGGCCATTGATACCAGACATGCTGGCAACAATATTATGCACGGTGTTGCGCTTTTCGTCTGGAGACATTAGCCGGTAAAGGTTGCCGGGTTGGGTATAGTGGTCGTCGTCTCCTGGCGCATTACGGTCGTACCAGTCGGCGAACAGGGAATCGAGTTCCTGGCCTGGCGCCTTGTATGCCGGATCAGGTACAATATTGTCGAAACTATTGGGGAAATAGTTGGGCTCACTGCCACTGTTGCCGTCTATCCGCATATGGCCATCGCGTTCGTAGTTATTTACTGCATACGGACAGCGGTTTACAGGTATCTGTTCATAATTAACGCCCAGGCGGTAACGGTGTGCGTCGGGATAGGAGAGCAGGCGGCCCTGTAACATTTTGTCGGGAGAGTAGCTGATGCCGTCTATAACATGGGCAGGGGCAAAAGCGGCTTGTTCTACATCTGCAAAATAATTTCTTGGAATTTCATTCAGTTCCATTACGCCTACTTCTATCAGTGGATAGTCGGCATGCGGCCATACTTTGGTAAGGTCGAAAGGATTCCAGCGATAGGTTTTAGCTTCCGCTTCCGGCATTATCTGTATTTTAAGGGTCCAGCGGGGATATTCTCCGCGGTCGATGGCTTCTACCAGGTCGCGTTGTGAATGATCGGGATCTTGCCCCTTCATTTCGATGGCTTCTTCGTTGGTGAAGTTTTTAATTCCTTGCTGGGTGAGGAAATGGAATTTAACATAGAACCGCTCATTTTCGGCATTGAGGAAAGAGAAAGTATGACTGCCAAATCCGTGCATATGGCGATGGCTGTAGGGAGTACCGCGGTCGCTCATAAGGGTAGTTACCTGGTGGAGGCTTTCAGGATTGAGGCTCCAGAAGTCCCACATCATCGTAGGGCTTTTGCAGTTAGTGCGTGGGTCGCGCTTTTGGGTATGAATGAAATCACTGAATTTCTTCGGGTCTTTTATGAAGAATACCGGTGTATTGTTACCAACCAGGTCCCAGTTGCCTTCTTCTGTATAAAACTTCAAGGCAAATCCGCGTGGATCACGTTCTGTGTCGGCAGACCCTTTTTCGCCGCCTACAGTGGAAAAGCGTGCCAGCATGCGGGTTTGTTTTCCTATTTTACTGAAAATTTTTGCTTTGGTGTAAGCCGTAATGTCGTGGGTAACAGTAAAGGTGCCATAGGCGCCGGAACCTTTTGCGTGTACTACTCTTTCAGGTATCCTTTCCCGGTTAAAATGAGCCATCTTTTCATGCAGGATAAAGTCTTGCAGCAGAATAGGACCGCGTGGGCCAACGGTCATGGAGTTTTCATGTTCGAAATATGGAATGCCGGAAGCTGTGGTGAGTTTCTTTTTTTCGTCAGCCATGAGATTAAATTTTGAAGTAGTGAATAAGAAATGACCAGGTAAATAAAACAACTAAAAGAAGAGATTGTTTCAGACGCTATGTCTGTATTACAATTTCTTAACTGATAGGAACAAAAGTAGGAGAGATGGAGTATAAATGGAAATTATATTATTTATATAGATATAGATATGTTTGATATGGTGTTTGATTGTCCTGATGGGGGTTAAAAAATTGGCTTGTTCACCAGGACAATCAAAAAAACTACATTTTTAGATAGTGTACACCCGGTTCGTACGTTTGTTCCAGTGCTTCCAGCAGCTGTTGGAAGTCGCCGGGCTGACGCAGGAAATCCACTTTGGTAGTATCTATTACGAGGGTACGAACCGGGTGTTGTTTGATGTACTGCATGTAAGTATCATGTACATTCATCAGGTATTCGTCGGGTATTTGTTGCTCATAGGAGCGGTTGCGGTGTTTGATGTTTTCCTGTAGTTTGGTAACCGGTGCATGCAGGAAAATCAGCAGTTCCGGTTGTACCAGTTGTGGGTTGATGATCTCGAACAACTTCTGGTACAAGGAATATTCTTCTTCCGGTAAATTGATTTTTGCGAACAGCAGGCTTTTGATAAAAAGGTAGTCAGAGATAATTACATCGCTGAAAAGGTCTTGCGACTGCAGCATTTCTTTTAATTGCTTATAGCGTTCGGCCATGAAGAATAGCTCCAGTGGAAAGGCGTATTGCTGGGGGCGTTCATAAAAAAGCGGCAGGAAGGGATTGTCTGCAAATTCCTCCAAGATCAGTTTAGCGGAAAAATGTTTGGCCAGCATGGTGGCCAGTGTTGTTTTCCCTGCTCCGATGTTCCCTTCTACCGTAATAAATTTATAGTGCATGCATGATTTTTTTGAATGTTAATCCCGGTACAGGTGTACGGGTAGCGTATCCTGACATATGGCAGCCAGTTTGCTGATGGTTTGGTGTAGTACCGGGTGTACATAGTCCGGGATAATATCCAGGAGAGGTATCAGTACAAATCGCCTAAGCTGTGTCCGGGGATGCGGCACCTTTAGTTCGGGTAGAGAAATAATGTCGTCGTTAAAGAAGATCAGGTCAATGTCTATCACCCGGGCGCCCCATTTTTCCTGGCGGATACGGCCAATTTTTCTTTCTATCTCCAATAGTGTATGCAATAACGTTAGTGCATCCAGTGGAGTGCGGATTTCCAGTGCCTGGTTAAGATAGTCAGGCTGGTCTACGGTTCCCCAGGGAGCCGTTTGATATAACGCGGAGGTTTTTATCACCTCTCCGGCTGTTGTAGCGATCTCTTGAACTGCTTGTTGCAGGTTCCTTGTACGATCACCCAAATTGCCACCTATAAGTAATATTGCTGTATTCATGTATATTTCAGGCCTCAAAAGTAGCCATATTCCTTATTTTTGAAAAAATGTATCTTTCCACCTCAGTTTCATCTTAACCAAATAGTATGCGTTTTTTTAAAGTTTTCTTAGCCTCGTTTCTAGCATTTGTCGTTTTTACAGCGTTATGTTTTATTGTGCTGATGGTAATAGTCGTTAAGGCCATCACAGCAGATAAGGTGACCATTGAGCCTAATGGGATACTGGTATTGGAAACCAGGCAATCTTACAACGAACAAAAATTGGTGAACCCTGTTGGCGCCCTGATGAGAAACGAGCCAGGAGAAGTACCAGGGTTGTTCCAAACCGTCAGGTTGATAGACAACGCCGCCACTGATGATAATATCAAAGGTATCTTCCTGAAAGTAAATGGTAACCCCAATGGCTTTGCCAGCACCGAAGAGTTAAGGAATGCCCTGCTCCATTTCCGGCAGTCGAAAAAATTTGTGTACGCCTATGGCGAAGTGATGGACCAGAATGCTTATTACCTGGCCTCAGCGGCAGACAAAGTTTACCTGAACCCTAAGGGAGCATTGGATTTTATAGGGTTTTCTTCCCAATTATTCTTTTTAAAAGGAGCGCTGGATAAACTGGAAATAAAACCGGAAATTTTTTACTGTGGCAAGTTTAAAAGCGCTACAGAGCCGCTCCGCGAAACCCAGATGACAGATGCCAACCGCATTCAAACTACTGAGTTCCTGGGAGAGCTGTATGGCAACTTTCTCCTGGGCATTGGCCAAACACGGAATATAGATACTGCAAGCCTGCATGGCTACGCCAATGAAAACCTGATCCAGGAGCCTGCCGATGCCTTGAAATATAAGCTGGTAGATGGGTTGAAATATGATGATGAAGTAGTGGCGGAACTGAAAGGTAAAACCGGTATCAAGGCAGAGGATAAGCTTAACCTGGTAACCCTCGCAAAATATAACAGCGGTACCGACCTCAGTGATGGCAGCGGTGATAGCAAAATTGCCCTGATCTATGCACAAGGAGATATCGTAGGCGGCGAATCCGACCGTGATAATACCATCGCCAGCGAGAACTATATCCGTACCATCCGTAAGGCCCGGGAAGATAAAAGTATAAAAGCGATCCTGCTCCGGGTAAACTCCGGTGGCGGTAGCGCCCTGGCTTCTGAAATAATCTGGAGAGAACTGGCCCTGGCACGGAAAGTAAAGCCAGTGGTAGTGTCTATGGGCGATTATGCAGCTTCCGGCGGATATTATATCTCTTGTATGGCCGACAGCATTTTCGCGGAGCCTAACACCTTAACCGGTTCTATTGGCGTATTTGGGGTAATGTTTAACCTGCAAGACTTTTTCAAAAATAAACTGGGCGTTACTTTCGATGGGGTTAAAACAGCACAGTACGCCGATCTCGGCTCTGTTGGCCGTCCGCTCACAGACGGAGAAAAACGTATTATCCAGAGAGGGGTAGATACTACTTACGCCTCCTTTAAGTCTCGCGTAGTGGAAGGCCGTAAACTGACCTCTGCAGTGGTAGACAGTATCGCACAAGGCCGTGTATGGAGCGGCGTGCAAGCGAAAAAACTGGGGCTGGTAGACCGTATTGGCGGCATTAAAGACGCCTTGGCCTGTGCTGCCCGACTGGCAAAAATATCTGAATACCGTTTAAGGGAATACCCCGAAGTAAAAGACCCCTTCTCCAAACTGGTGAAAAGTCTCACCGGAGACGTAAGCACCCGGTTGGTGAGAAATGAACTGGGCGCGGATTACGAACTGTATCAAGAGGTACAAGAAGTAAGGGCGATGCAGGGCGAAGTACAGGCCCGCTTGCCGTTTAAATATACGTTTTAGAAGGCAGTAATTGTCTTTGGAAAGAGGCTATCTCCTATGTTTGCAAAAGCGGAGATAGCCTCTTGCTATTAGCTGATATTTGAAAGGATCATCCTTTCCTTGTAGATTAAAATCTCCTTAATAATTTTTAAAATCAACCTTCTATGCAGGTACTTGGCCCATTGGCGGGAAACTTTACCCCTTTTGATAATTTTTTTATAGTAGTTTTACTGCCGGTTTTTAAAAAGCGATCAGATGAATGGAGCTAAGTACAGTCAGTTGAAGGCCATGCTGGCCATTACGAAAGGGAGTTTAAGGGGTATATTCCGCAGCCCTTCCGCCGTGGTATTTAGTTTGGGGTTTCCTCTGGTATTTATCCTGGTATTTGGATTTATTGGTGGTAGTACTGTTTCTGTAAAAGTAGGCGTAAACCGTCAGACTGATATTAATAGCGCATTTTACCAGGTCCTGTCTAAAGTTGGTACGTTAAAATTAATAACAGACCAGCCAGCCACAGAGATGGAAGACGACCTGAAAAAGGGCCGTATTGTAGCCATCCTGGATATTGTGTCCAGGCAAGGCATTAACAATGTACCTGCTTATGAAGTGCATATCCGTACTTCAACGGCTACTGATGCCGGTAAAAAGGCCGTTTTGATGTCGGTATTAAAGAATGTGACTGCTACATTGGATGATCATTTCTATCAACGTCCTTCTGTGGCTACCTTCATACAAACAGAGGTGCCAGGACGGGAATTTAAGACCATCGATTTCATCTTACCGGGCCAGCTGGGCTTTGCATTGATGAGCGCTGCCGTATTTGGTACTGCTTTCCTGTTTTATAATATGCGCCAGACATTGGTGCTTAAACGTTTCTTCGCTACGCCGATTAAACGGACCTATATTGTATTGGCAGAAGCCTTGAGCCGCATGATCTTTCAGTTGATCAGCTCTGTGGTGATCATTGCCCTGGGACATTTTGCTTTTGGTTTTACCCTGGTGCACGGCTTTGCTACTTTCCTGGAAATGTTGGTGCTGTCTGTGTTCGGCCTGTTGGTATTTATGGGCTTTGGCTTTGTGGTAAGCAGCCTGGCCAAAAATGAAAGTACTATTCCTCCGCTGGCCAATATTTTTACTTTGCCGCAGTTCTTGCTGGCGGGTACTTTTTTCCCAATCGATTCTTTTCCTGCCTGGTTGCAGCCTGTGTGCAAGCTGATGCCGCTTACCTGGCTCATTGACGCTTTGAGAAAAGTGGCCTTCGAAGGCATGCATCTCTGGCATGTGGGATGGGATATTGCCATCCTTACCCTATGGGGAATAGTCGTGTATGCGGTAGCCGTGAAAGTATTCAAGTGGGAGTAAGGCGATTTCGTTAGCTTTGTGCTATCTAAATCCAGTAATATGCAAGTTTTGTTCATGATTCTGGGTGCCTTTATAGTCCTGGTACTGGGGCTTTTCATTTTCAGCTTGTTTTTATCACCAGAAGTGAAAGTAGAGCGCTCGCTGTTTATACCGGCAGAGGCAGCTGTTATTTTTCCGCTGGTGAACGTAGTGCGCAACTGGGAACGGTGGTCGCCCTGGCAATCGTTAAACTCCCAGATGAAGATCACCTATGGGGAAAAAGAAAGCGGTATAGGTGCAGGGTACAGTTGGGAAAGCCACAACCGTAAGCTGCAACATGGGCATATGACGATCACGGAATCTAGGCCGGATCAATTTATAGCGACACATACCGATTTTATGAAAACGAGCGTGGCCAAAGGATATTTCAGGTTCGATCCTGTTGCCGGTGGTACGCTGCTTACCTGGGGAATGATCTGTAATATGGGACAGTACCCGTTACAGAAGGCGATGGGCTTAATGATGGATAAACGGGTGGGCCGCGATTTTGAGCAGGGATTGGAAAATATCCGTAACATTGTGGCTGGCTAAGTACTGAACCCCAACCTGTAAAACACCAAATTTCTATATGCGTTTTATTAAATTAGTGCTGATCAGTGTTATTGTATTCGGTTGTATGGCCTTTCTTATCTCTCTGGTATTTCCTTCTACTGCTGTGGTAGAGCGTACCGGTGTAATACAGGCACCCATTGATACTGTATATGCGCATGTCAGCAACCTGAAGGCCTGGGGCCAATGGAATCCCTGGACCCGCCCCGATACTACAGCCACCCTGGTGTTTTCTGATCCCTCTTACGGCGCAGGCGCCTCATATAGTTGGAGCGGTAAAGAAAACAGCGGTAAGGTAACCATACTCGACAGCGAGCCGGAGAAAGGCGTACATTACTTGATGGATATCAAAAATATCCGGCCTGTGCATGGCGGTATTGAGCTGAAGCGGACGGCCGACGGCAAAGCCACTGCGATATTCTGGCATATGGAAATTAAACTGGGCTTATTGCCCTGGTGGAAATTAAGAGGTTTTATGGCCGATAGGATCTATGGCCCTGCCATGGACAGCAGCCTCACAAAACTGAGCAGGATCTGCGAAGGAAAATGAACATGGAGTTATTTTACCATTGATCCTATTGTTTAATTTGCAACAAATTTTATCCTTTAATTTGTTTTACTATCTTAATCATTCCAGTAAAAAAAATCAGCAAATGAAACATTTCTTTTTGGCAACCTTATTTCTAGCCTTCACCAGCCTCGTTTTTGCTCAGGAAGCCCCTAAGAGCCCGCATGTGACCGTAGAACACAATGGTATTAAAATAGTATACGGTCAGCCCTCTAAAAGAGGCCGTGTTATTTTCGGCGGCCTGGAACCCTTTGGAAAAGTATGGCGTACTGGTGCCGACCAAGCTACTGAAATCACTTTCAGCAAAGATGTGGTATTTGGTGGTAAAGCTGTAAAAGCAGGTACTTATACCCTCTTTACTATTCCTGATCCTAAAACCTGGACTGTTATCCTCAACAGCAAACTGGGTCAGTGGGGTGCGTATGATTATGAGAAGTATAAAGACCAGGATGTATTATCAGTAAAAGTAAAAAGAGAAATATTATCTACTCCGGTAGAAAAGCTGACGTTCACTTTACCTGGTGATGCAGTAGTGTTTGAATGGGATGATACTAAATTTACGGTTCCTGTAAAATAATCCGGCGTATATATTGCGTAAAAATATTAAGAGGCAGGTAGCATAGCTACCTGCCTCTTAATATTTTTACGTAGGAGTGCTTACCATCAGCTGTTGTGTAAGCTCCTGGATACTGCTGTATATTTCGTCTAATTGTTCGTTGGTGATACAGTAAGGAGGAAGGATATAAAGGGTATTTCCCAAGGGGCGCAGCATGATCCTTTTGGCCCGGAAAAACCGGTGTAGGTCATCTGCCAGTGCGTTGGTATATCCATCTGCGCCGGTGGTTACCAATTCAAAGGCCAGTACGGTGCCTAAAAGCCTGGGATTTTTTACAACTGGTATTTGTTGCAGCGCCGTTAAAAAGCGTTGGTGTTTTTCATGTATGCGTGCCCGGTTGGCGGCGCAGGCTGGGTCGGTAAACAGGTCAAGGCTGGCTAAGGCAGCTGTACAGGCCAGGGGATTGGCAGTAAAGGAATGCCCGTGGAAAAGCGTTTTCAGCTTATCGCCGGAAAGAAAGGCTTCATAAATTGCTGCTGTGCTGGTGGTGATGCCGAGGGCCATGGTGCCGCCGGTAAGGCCTTTAGACAAGCAGATCATATCCGGCCGCGTGCTCACATATTCCATGGCGAAGTTTTTCCCGGTTCTTCCAAAACCGGTCATTACTTCATCTGCAATAAGCAGGATATGTTGCGACGCGCAATATTGCAAGAGCTGGTCAAAGGCTGTGGCATCATACATTACCATGCCACCGGAGCCTTGCAGCAGCGGTTCAAAGATAAATGCGGCAATGTCTGTTGGTTGCTGGGCTTCAATATCAGCGATGATGGCAGCAATATTACTGGCTGTAGGCACTTCAATAAAATGTACATCAAACAGCAGATCATCAAATACGCGGGTGAATACACTTCTGCCGCTTACGCTCATAGCACCGAAAGTATCGCCGTGGTAGGCATTGCGAAACGCCAGTATCTTATGTTTGCGGGTACCTTTATTGTCCCAGTATTGGATGGCCATTTTAAGGGCTACCTCTACTGCGGTGGAGCCATTATCAGAATAAAATACCCGGCGTTGCCCGGGAAGGAGTGGAAGTAAACGTTCGGCCAGTTGTACGGCCGGCAGGTGGGTGAAACCTGCGAAAATGCAATGTTCCAATTCCAGCGCCTGGGCGGCCAGCTGTTGCGCTATATGTGGATGTGCATGGCCGTGGATGTTTACCCACCAGCTGGAAGTGGCATCTATATAACGATTGTTATTTTCGTCAAAAAGCAGGGCGCCCTGTCCGCGTACAATACCTACCGGTGCGGGAGCGGTCTGCATTTGCGTATATGGATGCCATATCACTTCCATATCACGGGCCGACAAAGAAGATGTTTGCATAATTGTTGGCTATTGTTGCAGGCGCGAAGGTACTATAAAAGCATATACGCTGCCTGCTATACCATGCGCATGGGTTTCCGGCTATGCTGTTTTTTCAGTATAGTCAGCAGGTCGTGGGCGGCGTAAGGCTTGGGTAGCAGGTCTTTGATATGCAGCCTGGATAAGCGTTCCCTTACTTCGGGCATAATATCGGCAGTGAGCACAACAATAAAGGCGTCTGGCTGCAGGTGTTGTATATGCGGGATGGTTTCATAACCATTCATTTCTGGCATGTGAAGATCCAGGATCACAGCGTCGAATTCCTGTTCCTGCAATCGGGCGAGCGCCTGGTGCCCGTTGCGGGCTGTAACTGTGGTAGCGCCGGTTCTTTTAAGTTGTAGTTCGAGGATACGTATATTAATGGCATTATCTTCTACTACCAATAGTTTCATGCCTTCAAGACAGCCATCTGCATATTTTTCCTCCTGGGCAAGATGACGGTTGTCTTTTTCCGGAATAGCGAAGTTGATGTTGAAGCGGAATACGGTGCCTTCGTTTTTTTTACTTTCCACGGTGATATTACTGTTGTAAAGATGAATCAATTTTTTGGTGATGGCCAGCCCCAGGCCAGTACCACCATAGTGCCGGGTGGTGGCGGTATCTTCCTGTACAAAGGTGTCGAATACTTTTTCCTGCATGTCTGGCACAATGCCAATGCCTGTATCCTTTACTGCAAAGGAAAGGATACAGCGAGGCCCTGCCAGGTTTTGCCGTGCTACTTCCAGGGTAACGCTGCCCGTTGGAGTAAATTTGATAGCGTTGTTCAACAGGTTATTGAGTATCTGGGAAAGCCGCACCGGATCTCCATTAATAATAGGGGGGATGTTGTGGTCGATCTGCGTATATAATGTAATTCCTTTCGCTTCTGCCAGCGGGAGATAATTGCGCACAATGCCCTGGAATAGTGCTGCAGGAGCAAATGGAATATGCTCCAGCTCAACTTTACCGGCTTCCATCTTGCTGAAATCCAGGATATCGTTAATAAGCCCCAGCAAATGGTTGGCAGAAAACTGCAGGTTATGCACTACATCAATATGCTCTGGCCCCGACATGCTTTGGAGGATACCGGCAATACCAATGATGGCATTCAGCGGCGTACGGATCTCGTGGCTCATTACAGATAAGAAATCACTCCTTGACTGGGCTGCCTTTTGTGCATGGTCCCTGGCTTTTAATAATTCCAGCTCCGCATCTTTCTTATCAGTAATATCCATGATAATGCCCCTGAAATGTGTTAAGTGGCCATGACTGTTATATATTGGCCGGCCAACAGTACGTACCCACGTATGGGTGCCTTTGGCAGAAATATGACGTAATTCCAGGTCGTAGGGTATTTTTTCTTCTCTTAGCTGATGGACAGCGGTAATAAAGGTGGGTTGGTCGCCGGGATGATAGAAGTTGATGGAAGATGGCAGGGAAATGGGGAAATTGGAAGGCACTTCCCTTAACGTATATACTTCCTGGGTCCAATAGGTTTCTCCGGTGGTCACATTAAATTCCCAACCTCCCATTTTTCCCATTTGTTGGCATATGCTCAACAATTGGTTGCTCCGCCGTAATTCGGATTGGGATTGCAGGTAGCTGCTATATCTTTTTTCGCGTTCAGATACATTTTTTATCAGTAATAAGATGCGGCGGGGTGCAGCTGTTTTGTTGATGATCAGCCGCATTTTCAACTCGTACCACCGTTGGTCGTCTTGCCGTATATCGGGATAGATATATTCCTGAGGTTCGCCGGTATGCAATATTTTATCTGCCATGCGATTAAAAGCCAGGGCATGTTCTCCCAGTACTTCCGAGATATTTTTACCGATCACTTCTTCCCGGGGCCGGAACAGCAGGCTTTCCTGGTTGCACCACACGCGGGTAAATACTTTTTTTTCATCCATCTCAAAAACAATGTCATCCAGCGTGAGTATCAGTGATTCCAGCTCGGATTGCAGGCTGGTGTAATCTTTAAGCAGCTGATCGGTGGAGCGGTCTTTTATTTCCCTGAAATGAAGGCCACCCAGCGCCTGTAACAATGGCTGCAACAGCGAAAGGGTAGTGGTGGAATATGTAGTGTGATAGCCAGCCAACCCGATCACCATCAGTACTTTCTGATGATGTATTACCGGAAGGCCAAGAAAAGAGAAAGAGGGGGCAGAAAGGTGTTCCGCTGTTGTACTGCCCATATTGCGAATGAGCGGTTGCCCGCTATGCGCCACGGTTTGAAGGGAGGTGGCGAAGCTCCAGCTACTGTCTTCCGCAAAATTATTAATCGCTAGTGGAAGGAGCTGAGGGATGCTGTTACCTTGGGGTACTACTTCTCCAATAAAGCCATATTCGCTGCCGGTGAGTGCCTGCAAGTCGTTCAACAAACGCTTAAAAGCTTGCTGAGGGTATGCCCGGTCTGCAAAGAGATCGTGCACACTGGCGATGATTTCCAGTAATCGTTGCTGTTGCAGGATCAGGTCATGCAAAGACATGCCTTCCTGTATTTCCTTTCTGACAGAGTCACTTTTCAGCGAACTGGTAAAAGTTGTAGCCAGCATGAGCGAAATAGGGTTTTTTATGGTCTTACAGAGTGATACGATAAAAGCTGCCGGAGATATGGTTAGCCAGTTGGCAATTCACACGGTGTACCGGACAAAGCGTTGCTTTAAAGAGGGCGAGATTATGCATTCCGGCATGAAAATGACAATCTATTATTGATACCGGGGTAATAAATTTAGGAAAATATGTGGAAAAAACAACAGGAGGGGAATAATAATTATCGGAAGAAGGGAAGGCCTGTGGTAGCAATGCCGCTACCACAGCCACTATAGGAGCGTTATTGTTTCATGCCTCCGTTCTTAAAGAGATAATAAGCGGTTTGGTAATTTGCGAGACCGTTTTTAAGCAAGTTGCTATCTGCAGGAGCGGCCTGCTGTTCATTATGTTCCCGGTTCCAGGTGAAAAAGTGCGCTTTCTGCTGCGGACTGAGAACCACCATTTTGCCAGGTTCCAGGTAACCTAGTTTTTGGTAGGTGCTCACCATAGCACGGGGGGAATAATCCGGTTGCAACACGTTTTTGCCATAGAATTTACTATTGTAGCTCCAGTGCAGTAGGCCCAGGAGGGTAGGGTAGATGTCTATCTGGGAGCACATTACGCTGATTTCCTGGGGCGTATATCCGGGAAGGTTATAGATGATGCAGGGAATATGGTATTTACTGATCTCTATTTCATTTTTGCCTGCGCTGCTGGCGCAGTGGTCTGCCACAAAAATAACCACCGTATTTTTAAACCATGGTTTGGTACGGATACGCTTCAGGAATGCGCCAATGGCATAGTCGGTATATTTTACGGCGCCTTCGCGGCTGGTGCCAGACGGGATATTTATTTTACCGGAAGGATAGGTAAACGGCCGGTGGTTGGAGGTA
The DNA here is from genome assembly GCF_049056765.1 of Chitinophaga sp. 30R24. Lineage (NCBI taxonomy): Bacteria > Pseudomonadati > Bacteroidota > Chitinophagia > Chitinophagales > Chitinophagaceae > Chitinophaga > Chitinophaga sp. 30R24. The sequence goes on along the minus strand of NZ_JBJGXX010000005.1, from coordinate 259,204 downwards.
GTCATGATGAAATCATAAAACAACTTGCCGGCGGCATATTTCTGGTCGGCGCTTTTAATAGCGGCAGCATAGATATCTTCATCACAAATACCCCAGGCGTTTTCGAAATGTACGCTGCTATCAGGAATATTGGTACGGGTAGTAGTGATATGATCGTCTACCAGTTTATGGCGTAAGCGATCGGTGATATCGTAACCATTGTTGCCGAAAAATTTGTTCATATTATCAAAATAGCCATCTCCTCCATAAAAGAAAGTGCTTTCGTAACCTGATTGTTCAAACACATGGCCTACTGAGAATAATTGTTCATTTTTTTGCCGGCGTACAATGCTTTGCCCGGGAGTTGGCGGTACGGCGAGGGTAAGGGCTTCCATACCTCTCACGGTGCGGGTACCGGTGGCGTACATATTGGTAAACAGGATGCCTTCTTTGGCGATGCTGTCGAGTACTGGTGTAATACGTTGCGTGTTCCCAAAGCGCTCCATAAAATCAGCACTAAAGCTTTCGATAGTTACCATCATGACGTTGGGTTTTACCGGTGGAACTGTATCTGTAATGCTCCTGTAAATATCCTTGCGATTGTCCAGATAATGACTGTTGGTTTCCTGAATGAGGGTACGCAAGTGGTTAAAAGCGCTTTGTTCATCTTCCAGCAGATAATACTTATCGTAAGCTAGTTCGTTATTCAGGTACGCGGATACAAAAGAATAGATGCCGGCTTTGGCTAACTCCTGCGCATAACGGTTTTTACTTCTTTCTGCCCAGGTATTGTTAACGATAACAATATGCAACAACATAAGTCCCGACAGCATAAAAAAAGTAAACAATCTCTTCCCAAAAGGAGTGTTGGATTGGAAGCTCCTGCGGAATACACCACGGCGGCTCAGCCACCAGGTGAGCAGGGCGGTTGCTGCCAATACACCGCCTATCAGCAAGGGTAAAGGATACGACTGGTTAATATTGCTGATTACTTCGTATGTGTAAATGAGGTAGTCTACAGCGATAAAATCGAACCGGCCGGTATATTCTCCCCAGAAAGTAAATTCAGCAAAAAAGGAAAATACCAGGATGGTGGTGGCCAGAAAAAAACCGGTATAGGTAAAGGCCCGGTTAAACAAGGTATTATTGAACCGTTGAGGCAGCAACAGCAGGTACAACGCATAGCCTATGGTAAAGAATAACGCCACGCCTATATCATAGATAATACCTTTGCCATAAATAGCCAGTACTTGGCTGAAATGAAGGCCTGATTGTGGATATATCCATACCAGTAGTACGGTTCTAACGAGAAATGATAGAAATAGCAGAAGGGCGCCGAATCCGAAAAGGACGGAGAACCTGTTTTTTACAGATTGCATGTTACTCAGAGTAAATTAGGATCGCAAATGTACGCCCTTCTGAATATTATCAATACATTAAATTTGTAGTGAATGAAAAGTTTGGCATGCTTACAGCGAAAATTTCACCGACAGGTTAACCGTACGTCCATCAATCGGTCCCCAGAGCGGCACAAAAGTAGGTTGGCTAACGGGTCCGGTAAATAAGGGGGCGTGTTTGCCTTGTCTGGCATCAAAAAGGTTTTCCCCGTTTAACACCAGGGTGATGTGCTCTCCCAGTTGCCGGGATATCATAGCGGCCCAAAACCAATAGGTAGGTGTTTTTTCGTTGTTGTAGTCGTATTGACGGCCTACCCAGCTGTTTTCTATACCAAAGCGCCATTTGTTTTCCACTTCATAGGCCAGTGTGCTGGCAAATTTATCCTGTGGTGCAAAAGGAAGGTTTACCGCCGCCGCATTGTTATACCGGGAAACAGTATGATTGTAACCAAGGTACAGTTCCAGGTGGTCTAATGTAAAACGGAGATAAGTATCCGCTCCTATGCTGTTTACCTGATAGGGTATATTTTCCAGCAGGAACATAGTAGGATTGTTTTTATTTATCACAGGCAGAATGGGATCTTTGATATAGGTATAGTAGAAGGCCTGGTTAATGGTGATCTCTACTTTGCCCAGGCTGGTGCGGTAGTTGCCGTCAAAGTTAAGGCCCTGGCTACGTTCGGATTTAACGTTGGCATCCAGGGGGAGGAGATATCGGTAGCCGATGGTTTGGGTTTGTGAGGTAAAGATGGCGGGCGATTTATATCCTGTGCCTGCGCTTAACCGGAGTGAAAGCGCTTCCACTGGTTTGTATACAAAAGCAAGGCGGGGGAGTATATACCAGCCGAATACATTGTGGTAATCTGCCCGAAGCCCGGCTTCTGCTGTCAGCTGGTCGGTAAAATGGTAGCCATCCTGAATGAAGGCGCCTATGGTATTGTAAGTATAGTTGCCGAGCAAGGTACTGTCGCCTTTTGCGCGGCGGTAAATTTCGCCAGTGTTATTCAGCCCGGCCACCCAGTTATGTTTACCGCTTTCCTTATGATAGGCAGCTTCTGCATATGTGTTGGTTTGATTGCCTAGCAAGGGAAATGTGCCTTCCTCGTTTTGCAGGTGGAAAAAACTGCCTGCCCCTTTAATAGTGAGGGTGCCGCCATCCAGGTTTTTACGGGTAAATTGCAGTTCTGCGCTATGTCTTTCGCTGTTGTTGGTTTCCGTATATTGGTGAACGTTATCAGCATGGTGCGCTAATACCTGCATATCGCCGCCTTCTCTTTTTTCGATGGTGCCTGTATAGCCGGCCACCAGGGTGCTTTGTGGGTTGATGTACCAGAAAAAGCGGGGGTGCAGCAGGTATTGCCGTAGCCGGGGAACATCGCTGAAACCGTCTTTGTTTACGTCTACAGGATTTTGAGTAGTAACGCCGGCAAACATGGTAAAACCGGTTTTACCGTAGCGTTCCGAATACCAGGCATTCACATTTGTTTCTTTAAGGGTGCTGCGGTTAGCCAGCACGGTTAGCTCAGGTTTACTGCCAGGCGTTTTGGCAACAAAGTTAATAATGCCGGCAATAGCGCCGCCGCCATAGAGTGTAGAAACAGATCCTTTAATGATTTCTATTTGTTGCAGGTCTAATGGCGGGATAGAGAGCACGCCGAAGTTACCGCTTAACCCTTCATATACCGGTACGCCATCACGAAGCAATTGTGTGTATTTCCCATCCAGGCCCTGCATGCGGATGGCGTTATTGCCGCTTATAGCAGAGGTGTTCTGGATATGTATCACCGACAGGTCGCCCAATATGCTGGCTACATTACCTGGTTTAATACTGCTTTCTTCCATCATTTCCTCTTTGCCCAGTATCTCTACCTTCATTGGAAGATCGGCTATACGGCTATTGTTACGGGTAGATGAAATAACGATTTCGTTGAGATCTGATATTTTGCTGATGGTATCTGTTGCAGGGCGTTGTGTGGTATCTGTAACCGGAACGGATGTACGGTGTTGCGATTTTGTGGACAATCCTGTCCCCAGCACAATGGCGGTCATCACCAGGTGTTTCATGTAATAAAAAGGTTGTTGCTGCAACAAAGGAAATAAGTGATTCTGGAGTAAATCTGTAGGATCATCAGTCAGGAATGGCCACAGTAAAGGTATGCCACCCATTTTCATAACTATATGCCAGCGAGAGCTGGTAGGAGTCCGCTATTTTTTTTATAATCGCCAGGCCCAGGCCATTGGAAGGACCTCCCTGGTGGTGATGCTTTTTGAACCGTTGAAACAGGATAGGGGCAGGAATTGCCGGCAAGGTGCTGGTATTGGAAATGCGGAAAGTGCCAGGCGTGATTTGCAGGCGGATGCTGCCTTGCGGGAAATTATATTTTATGGCATTGCCCAATAAGTTGCTCACCAATATATCTGTGAGCGCCGGATGCAAGGGCCATGGGGTGGGGCTGGTAAAAGTGGTATCAATTTGAAGGGATTTTTCTTTGATCAGTTCTTCAAAGAGGAGCAGGTATTTTTCTGCTGCGGCACAGAGGTCGGGTTTTTCTGTAATCGGATATTGCTGATTTTCTATTTTGGCCAGCAGCAGGAGGTGGTGGTTCAGCCGCGACAAGCGCTGTATTTCATCATAGCTGAAAAGAATGCTTTTCTGTTGCGCTTCGGTTAGGGTTTCGTCCTGTAAGAGGAGTTCCAGCTTACTTTGTGCAATGGCTAAAGGCGTTTGCATTTCATGGGCAGCGTCTTCTGTTAGCTCTTTCATATTAAGGTAGTCCTGGTGTATGCGGGCGGTCATGTTATTTAAGACGGTATTCAGCTGGCGGAATTCCTGGGTGCGTGCCGGCTCAAAGGTAACCTGTTCCAGTTTATTCAATTGCAGGCGTTGGATCATATGCAGCGAATGATAAAACGGTTTCCATATTTTTCTGCTGATCAGCCAATTCGAAAGCAGTACAAATACAAATAAGCCGGCGAAGGCCACCAGCATAACGTAGATAATATTGCTGATCAGGTCATCTTTCTCTATCAGTGACTTGCGCAGTACCAGCTCATAATTTATACTATGTATGGTAATTACCTGGGAAAGTTGCCGGAAGGGGGAATATACATTTTCCGGCTCCTGGTAAATGCGAACGCCTTTTATAGTATGTTTTTCCTGCGCAGCCTTTGTTGTTGGTTGCAGGTTAAATTCTGGCGTATGTATGCCAAAAACCGGATTACTTACGCTTACAGTATCCAGGTACCGCATCCATTGCAGTTGATCATTTACCAGTTCTTCGTCCGTTTCATGCTTGATTTCGGTATTGAATTTTGCGTAGAGATAAAAGGCTCCTGCTGCAAAAACAGGCAGCATGATCAGCAGGAAATAAACGGTGGTTTTTGTAAGTAACTTCATGAAGCCGTTGGCTTTTAGTAGCTGGCTACCAGGAGATAAGCACTGCCGGTAACAGGTTGAAGGTAGTATAATTTTATGATTGCCGGTGCGGCGCTTTAGTACTGGCGCCTAAAGGCCCGGCTGTTGGCCGCTTAGCCAAACCGGTAGCCGGTACCATATACGGTTTTAATATAGTCTTCTCCACCAGCTTCCAGGATTTTTTTTCGTAAATTTTTGATATGCGTATAGATGAAATCGTAGGAACCGGCCTGATCGTATTCATCACCCCAGAGATGCCCCGCTAGTGCAGATTTAGTGACTACCCTGTGCTGGTTGGCGATAAAATACAGCAGCAACTGATATTCTTTGCCAGTAAGGGTAATAGACCGCTGGTGCACCAATACTATTTTAGAATGAGGTTTTATGGAGATTTCATTAAAATGGATAACGGTATTGCCGTCAAAGTTTTTACGGCGCAAGATGGCATTTATACGGGCATTGAGCTCCGAGAGATGGAACGGTTTGGTAAGATAGTCGTCGGCGCCCAGTTCCAGCCCTTTCAGTTTGTCTTGCAGTGAATCTTTGGCGGATATGATAATGATACCGGCGGCAGATTCCAGCAGTTTCAGTTCTTTTACGATATCCAGGCCGTTTCCCAGGGGCAGCCCAATATCAGCTACAATGCAGTCGTAGTCGAATTCATTGACCTTATAAATGGCTTGTTTAAAATCTGTTGCTACCTCACAGATGTAGCCTTGTTGTTCCAGATAATCTTGTATACTGCTTCTGAGTGCAGGTTCGTCTTCTATGATCAGCACTTTCATCGGTTAAAAATAAGCATAAATCCTAAAGGAATTCTGTAGCGGCCTCTTTAGCCCGGTGGTTCCCGTAAGGTAGTGTTGTTGTGTTTTTATGGTTAGGTGTCCATACCTGGCGGGTGGATAAATATAGGATGAGTGATGTCAGATTATGCCTGCGGCTGCTAAAACATTTTATTGGATCAAAACTATGGAGCTTGGTATATCGTAAATACATTACCGATAATCAAACCATTCATGCAGCATTATGAATTCGTATTTAAAAATGATTGCGGATAAGCTAACGCCGGGCAGGCTTCCGGAAGGAACAGTGTTGAACCGTATACCGGATGAAGATACACGTGAATTAACAGTATTAATGGATCATATCCCTAACGCTAAATCTGTTGCCGCAATGTATCGGCAGATGATCAAAGCGGGCAGGCTGGACGAGCGGTTTACTACTGGCGATCCAGGCATGGGTTGGTTGGCTGCGGAACAATTGTTATTAGACAGAGATATGCGCCGTAAAGAAAATAAACGCAAAATTATCTGGATGTTCATCATTTTTATGATCGTAGGAATCGCCTCTTATTGCGGTGGTATTTATTTGCTAACACATGGTCGGTAGCTGAATGAGCAGGTTGCTAAATAAGCGCAATAAACGCCCTTTTTATACCCTTTTTTCAGTAATGATCCTGATTTTATGCGAAGCAGCGGCCATTTCTTGTAGCCAGGCCCTTTCTTCCGGGTGTACTTCGTCTACCGGAAAAGCAATATCTTCATGTACATTGTTGGAGGATTTATTCAGCATAAACTCCCAGGAAGTAATTTCCGGTTGATAATTTAGCATTAAGGTAGTAAGGTCAAGATAATTTCCTTTGTTCAGATTGCCAGATATTAACTCCCCAAAGAGGAAGAAAGATTTACTCCTTAGGTGAAACGTACCTTTTAACTGGAATGTTGCCACTGTTTGTTGATGCCATTGGTAATAGCAATACGGGCATTGCCGTGCAAAGTGCGTCCGGGCGAGTTGGGCGCAACGGGGGCAAATGTTCAGGAAAATACGGTCAGGATAAGTGTTCAATATCCTGTTGGCTATTTTTCTGATACTTTCTTCCGGATCATCTGCCAATATTGCCTGTATTTCAGGCGCTTCCGGTGTCTGGTAGATATGATGACGAAGCGTAGTATTGGCGGAATTGCGGCGTATATGCAGTAAAGCAGCCGATTCTGTAGCGGTCAGGAAACGGCGGTAGTTATTTACGATGTATTGGGCGGTTGTGAGGTCCATGGTTTCATTAAGGGATACCACAAACTTAAACAAATTACTTTTATACGCAAGCATAAAAAACAAGGCTGTCTCAAGAGTAATTTTTATCCGATTTTATTCGGATACCTGATGGAGAGATTTTTCGTTTATCCGATTCTCCGGCGGCCCATCAAATCACTTTTGAGACAGCTCTTCGTTTTTATAATAATTGGGTGATCAAACTACTTGTTTCTTTCCGGCATTTTTATGCTTACGGGTTTTTCATTGCGCAGCATTTTAGCGGCTTCCCCGGTTAGCCAAAGATAAGTGTCGGAGGGTTTTCCGTCCAGGTTTACAAAGGGCGTAGTATTGCTTACCGGAGGTTGGTCTGTTACTTTAAAGATAGCCGTGCCTTCATTCACTTCGTCGAACATGGCCACATATAACCTGTTGGCGCCAGCGGTAAGGGCAGTGGTGATCTGCTGCCAATAGAAACGCCCCCCTTCCCTTGGAATGGAACCGGAAGGTTTTACATCATCCGGGAATTCATAGCGACTCAGATTATGCCAGCTAAAGCCAGGGTATACACAAGGTACATATGCTACCTTGTTGGCGCGGCACCAGGCTAGGTCGCTGATGATGTTGTCTCGTAAACGGTCCATATCGTTATGCAGCAGCGGAGAGTAACGTTGTACGGTCCAGGGGAGTACCATGTCGGCCTGTTTAATGAGGGTATGGAGGTAAGGGTCTGGCAGGCAATCGGCATTGAGGGTTCGCCATGCTGTAGGCACCCCCAACATTACCGCACAACCGCCATACACCGGATCATTTTTCAGAAAGTCGATCAGCCTGTCTAATCCAATATTACGCAGGTTGTACGGGCGGTCGGGGAACCCAATTCCCCAGATAGCTACCACCGGTTTACCATTTTCCTGCAGATAGGTTTTAGTGCCTGCCTGGTTGGTTACCTTCAATTGGTCTACCAGGTATTTCCAATCTTCAATAATGGCGGAGCAATCTTCACCGGAGGCTTTCAGGCCAGAGAGGTCATACATAACAGCAATGGCGCGTTTGTATCTGGAAGCAGCAGCGAAGGCATTTTTCAGGATTACGGAAGAGGTGCTGTCGCGGTGCCTGGCATTGCTAAAGAAGCGTTGCATAAATACGCCGTCTACGCCATATTCCTGCATCCATTTAAAGTGAAGGTCTACCGTACTTTTATCATAAGAGCTAAAAAAGCGGGCGGGTTGCCCATTGGCTAATTTAAAGGGCGTGATATATGTTTTTTCATATTCGCTGATATCGGGCCACATATCAATACCGCTGCGGTTTTCGTCGCCATAGGCAAAATGCTGTGCACCAGAACCGTCACCAGCTGCGCGGAACCAGCCCTGGTAGCCGGCCATCACTAATCCACGATAGGTAGGGTATTGCGTTTCTTTGCTGTGTTTTAGCTGAGCCAGCGCCGGTACTGCCAGCAGGAACAAGAAAGCGGTTAAAATACGCGTCATATATTTTTCTTATTAATTAACAGTGGAATTTGAACGTCAACGGGAATTTGGCTAATCAGTTTTTCAGTATCATCCTGCAAGTAAAAAATGGAGAATCCAGCTTGTCCGGATTCTCCAAAGGTTTTGCATTCACCTTAGTTGTGCGTTAGCGGTGGTAATACCGATAACAAACTGCAAGTAAGCATACATGAACTAACGGATGCGTTAAAAAAGCATTAATTAGCCGCATTAATACTATATTAAGCGTATTTTTTGCCGTAAAGGGATAATAACGTTTTTTTATCAGTGATGCTGTGCTTAAAACAGATCTATTGCAGGCCAGGGGGTGTGAGGGTTGTTCACTGCTCTCCAAAGCAGTCCGTCCAGATCGTTGAAGAAGCTGCCATCGGTGCGGGTATTACAGAGCAGTACCCAGTTAAAGCCTTGCTGCGTACGTATAATTTCGCTGGCTGTACCGGGGAGGGAGCCGCTATGCCACCAGTTATGGTAGGGGTTTACGGCCCATCCCAGCGCATAGCCTGGATTGGCGGGGGAGGCGGTTGTCATGGTATTTATCCACGGGCTGGTCAGGATATCGGCCGGCGGGGTAAATCCGTCTATGTGTACCAGCAGTCGTGCCAGGTCGGTGGCGGAGGCAATCCATCCGCCGTGGGCATCCATGCGGGTGATATTATATAAGTAGGGCTGTTCGCCGTGTTGACCATAATACACTACTTCCCCTGGTTTTCTTTCTGCCTGTGTGTTGCCGCCAATTTGCATGTTGTTGATACCGCAGGGCTCCAGTACTGCTTTTTTCACATAGGTTTCGTAGGGCATGCCAGACACTTTTTCTATGATACGTCCAAGTATACAATAGCCGAAGTTCGAATAGGCATATACGTTACCCGGGGTATTTTCCAGGGGCCGGTGCCCGATGGTCCAGGAGATCAGTTCGTGGACGGTCATATTGGGATGGCTGAACATGGGATCGGTGCCGTTGTTGGTCCAGCCGCCGGCTGTATGTTGCAATAGCTGGCGCACTGTTATCTGCTCAAGGCCGGCGCTATAAGGCTGTTTGCCGTAAAGGTTGCCTAATACGCCACGTGGGCCAAATACGGCGGTGTCTAGCGATAGTTTACTGGTAGCTGCCAGTTTAAGTATGGCCGTTGACGTTATACATTTGGATACGCTGGCAATCCGGAAAAGACTATTAGGCGTTACTGCTGTCTTGTGTATCGTATCTGCGTAACCGTAACCTTTGGCATATATCAGCTTGCCCTGGCGGGTGATGGCAATGGCCATGCCGGGCACGTGATACCGGTGCATAAAGGCTTTTACCGTTTTATCTATTACCGGAATATTTTGGGCGTTTGAAAAGCTGGTTATGCAGGTGAGCAGGCTTCCAAGCAGCAAAAGGTGATATCTCATTTTTTTAAGGTACAAAAGTTCCCAGGTAAAGGTGGATAGTGTGCCGGTATTAAATTAATCCAGCATTTTCAGTTGCATCTCTATCAATTCATAGAGCGTTTCGTTATCCGGATACATTCTGCGGGTAATGCCTAGTCCATTCCAGTTGTTGAGCAGTAGCCGGGCCAATAGTACCGGGTCCTTATCAGATTTGAGCAAGCCTTGTTGCTTGCCGCGTTGCAGGGCTTCCTGGAAAAGCGCTTCCAACATTTGCAGATGATGGGTTGCTTTTTTCATCAGTAGGGCATTGGTATTGGAAAGTTCCGCTACGGTGTTGCCAAAGAAACAGCCCCTTTGTTGCATTTTTTGGGTATTGCTCAGGAAAAATTCTTTGATATAAGCAATGGGATTATCTGTTGCGTTGAGTCCTTGTTTAAAGCGGGCAATAGCGTTTTCGCTGAATTGTTGCAGCGCTTTTTCAAAAAGCTCTTTTTTGCCTCCTTTAAAAGCCAGATAAAAGCTTCCTTTCCCGATGCCCATAGCTGTGAGCAAATCTTCTGTGGAAGTGGCCTCATAGCCTTGCCGCCAGAAAACCTCTGTTGCTTTTCTGATCACCTCTTCATCATCAAATATTTTTGGCCTGCCTGACATCGGCGAATAGTATTATATTACGAAGGTATGTTTTTTACTAAATGGTACAAAACTTTTCCTAGATTATCGCAGAAGGCTATTCAAGCCAAAAAAATGCCGGCAACCCTGCTACCTTATTTGCAACGGCTGCCGGAATATGGATATATCGAATATGTATTAACTCATCCTTACTTCACGTAAAAGTTTTTCCATCGCGTTTTCCAATGAGCCGGCACGGATCACTTCGCCGGAGTTCACAAAGAATATTTCGTCTGCATTTTCGATGGTATTTAAGCGGTGTGCAATAATCACACGGGTAGTGGAAGCGGGTAGTTTTTCCAGGATTTCTCCCAGCAACTGTTCGGTAATGGTGTCTATATTAGCAGTAGCTTCGTCTAGTATAAGCAGTGCTGGTTTACGGAGTACGGCTCTCATAAAGGCAATGAGCTGTTTTTGTCCGAGGCTAACGCCATCACCGCCGGCTACCACTTTGGTGTCGAGTCCGTTGTCAAATATGGCCAACAACTGTCCCAGATTGGCTTCTTCAATGACTTCAATCAGCTGGTCATTAGAATAATCTTTATACAGCGGATTGCCGTAAAGGATATTTTCTTTTATGGTGCCAGTAAACAGAAAGGGTTCTTGTAAGATAAAACCGATTTTCTCTGAGCGTTCATCTGTATTGTAAGAGCGGATATCCTTTCCATTCAGCAGTACGGTGCCCTGGGTAGGATCGTATAAGCGGGCAATCAGGGAGGCGGTAGTGGTTTTCCCTCCGCCGGTAGGTCCTACCAGGGCGTATGTTTTGCCCTTTTCGAGAGAGAAATTAATGTTGTGGAGTATTTCTCTGCCTTCTGGATAACCAAAGTGTACTTGTTTGAATTCTACCAGTGGGGCAGAAGGAGAAGGCGTTCCGGTAGCAGGAATGATATGGAGGTTTGTTTCCAGTCTCAGTATTTCGGAGATGCGGTCCCACCCAGCCATGGCTACCTGGAAGCTAGCCCATAAAGTGGCAAGTTGCCTTAATGGATTATAGAAGAAATTGGCATAGGCCAGGTAGCTCACTAATAGGCCAATACTGAATGCCCCTTGGGTGATCAGGTAAATGCCGCCAGTGAGTACCAGTAGCTGCGCCAGACTGGCGCACATGGCATAGAAAGGGAGAAAGGCGGTATTGGCTAACCCTGCGCCGATGGCGGTACGGTAATTTTCTTCGTTGGCTTCATTAAAGCGTTGCCGGAAATAGTCGCGGCGGTTGAAAGCGATGATCACCTTAAAGTTGCTCAGGCTTTCCTGGATTTCGGCACTCATGCCGCCCACGGTTTTTAGGTTGGCTGCATTTTTTCTTTTTACCCAGGGGGAAAGTATGCGGGTAAAGAGCAGTACCAGTATGGCAGGGGCCAGGGCAGCTATTCCCATTTTTATGTTGATGGCCAGCAAAAATATGCCAGCGCCAATCATGGTAACAATGTTGCCGATGAACTGCATCAGGGCCTGCGAGAAAAACTGGTTGAGCTTATCGGTATCATTATTAACCCGGGAAATCAGGTCTCCGGCTTTATTCTGGTTAAAGAAAGCTACCGGTAGCTGTTGAATCTTACTGAAAATGGCATTGCGCAAGGTAAAGAGGGTACGTTGACCTACGCCTCCCATCAGTTTTGTTTGGAAGTAACTGGTGAATAAAGCAGTGAGGTACATGCCCAGTAATATGGAGGAGCATACTATTAAGCCATGATATTGCTTGTGTTGGATGTAATGATCTACCGTATAGCCGATCAGGAAAGGGCCTAACAGGTTCAGGGTAGCATTCAGCAGCATTGCGCCCAACGCCGCTACCAGGTTCTTTTTTTCTTGTGAAACCAGTTGCAGCAGGTTTTTAAAGGCTGCGTAGTTGGATGTACGGTGATCTTTCTCTGTATATTTATTAAGATTGTAATTCATAATTGCTGGTGCTTTGTTGCGAATTAAAGATCTGTATGTACTCAGGACTCGAATGTATTAGTTCAGTATGCGTACCAGTGGCTATAATTTCTCCTTGCATGAGCAGGATGATCTGGTCGTAATGCGCAACCGAAGCAATCTTCTGGGTTACAGAAAGGAGGGTGATGCCAGGGTATTGCTGATGTACATTTTCCAGGATCTTCTTTTCTGTATTGGTATCTACGCGGGCTGTGAAATCGTCTAGCAGCAGTATCTTTGGATTGATGGCCAGGGCGCGGGCCAGCATGATCCGTTGTTTTTGTCCGCCGGAAAGACTGGTGCCTCTTTCGGAAACAACAGTGTCCAGTTTTTCGGGGAGGGTATTGATAAAATCTTTGAGTGCGGCGGCATCCAATGCTTTTTGCATGGCGGCATCTGTAACGGTTTCGTTGAAAGCGATGTTTTCCCGGATGCTCATGTTAAAAATGATGCTGTCCTGGAATACAAAGCCCACCTGGCTGTGGAATGATTCGCTGTTATATTCCTGCACTGGTTTGTCATCTACCAGTACAGTGCCTGCCGTAGGTTTAATCAATCCGGTGAGCAGGTAAAGCAATTGTGTTTTGCCGGCAGCAGTAGGACCAATAATCGCTACTTTAGATCCGGCTTTTATAGAGAAGGAAATATTTTTCAGTACGGGTTTTTGGCCGTAGTTCACGGTGATATCATGAAAGGCGATATCTCCTTTGATAGGCGTGGTCAGGGTACCGCCTGGCATGGTATCGGGCATATTAATAACAGCGCTGATGCGTTGATAGGAGGCGGTGGCCTGGGCAATGACATTACTCATAAAACCTATCACCAGGATCGGGAAGATGAGCAGGGCCAGGTAGCTGTTGAAGGCGGCAAAGTCGCCCAGCGTCATACTGTTGTTGATAACAAAATGACCGCCCAATGTGAGGATGATCAGTGTGGCAATACTGGAAGTAAAGGTGATCACTGGTATCAGGCCGGCAAACAAGCGTATAATGGAGAGCCCAAAGTCCATTGCTTTGGAGTTGGCATCAAGGAATTTCTGGTATTCCAGTTGTTGGGAGTTGATGACGCGGATCAGCGCAGCTCCCAGGATACTTTCATTGATTACTTTATTGAGCCAATCCATCACTTCCCGGCTTTTGATGAACAAGGCCCTTACTTTCCGGAGTACCAGGAAAAAGGTGATACCTATAACCGGCAGCGTGGCAATAACGGCCAGTGCCAGTTTCCAGTCGATTGTAATTAGCAGCACGCTGGCGCCAACAATAATGAACAGGGAAGATACCAGCGATACAATGGCCTGGGATACAAATAATTTGATGGAGTCCACATCGGCAATGAGGTTGGTCAGTAACCGGGAGGGATTGGCTTGCTCTACCCAGGCGTAACTCTGACCTGATATTTTATCAGATATTTGGGTACGCAGATTTTTGGCTACTTTTTCAGAGACATATGTTTGTATGATGTTCTGAAAATAGGTGAACAGCAGGATAACGACAACGGCCACAGTAAATTTTACCAATAGGGGATTAAGCTGGAAGGTGCCGTGTTCATAGGCATCAATTCCATTACCTATAATTTTGGGCAGCCAGAGGTTAAGGCCGTTGCTTAGCAGGGTAAACAGTATCAGCAATAGTACCATCCCCATGTATGGCTGTAGCAGACCGAATATGCCGGCTTCTTTCTTTTTTTTACCCAATTCTTGTTTCATCTTACCAGAAATGTTTTTGCTTATTGCGGCTTAAAATAAAATTAGTCATCCAGGTTTGTCGTACTTATAGACGATGCCGCCTTGCAAATATTGTAAATATCCGGTAAGAATACGCTTTTTTATGAGCAACTGGCAGCAGCTGTGCATTATCCCATTAAAGGAGCGGCCAGTCATTGTGGAAAGCTGTGCCAGTTGGAACATGATATATTTGCTGCCGTGCTGGGAGAAAATGTGGAGGTAGAAAGGCTGGAACACATCACAGCCAGACAACGCCGTTGTGTATATAGCATCCGGCTGCGATGGTCAGTTGATAATAAAAGCCTGGAACCATGAAGTGCGATGAACGGGGACGTACCGTACAAACATTCTCCGAAGGCTGGTTGTTGTTATTTGCGAGTGGGGAGCGGTAAAATACTTAAGTAGTTACCATAAATACTTAAGCTGTCACCATAACCGGCCCACCTGTTTAATGCAAATTTGCTGTATCAAAAAATATCCAACAAAAATGGCAACAAAAAACAAAATAGCCCTGGTTACCGGCGGCAGTCGTGGTTTAGGAAAAAATATGTCTATACATCTGGCGAAAAGTGGACATGATGTTATTCTTACATACAAGAGTAATCAAACGGAAGCCGAGAAGGTAGTAGCGGAAATTCAGACCCTCGGACAAAAAGCTGCTGCATTTCAATTAGATACCGGCAATGTTAAATCATTTGATGCTTTTTTGAGCACAGTAGCTGCGCATTTGGAGGAAAATACCGGCAGCAATAAATTCGATTTCCTGGTAAATAATGCCGGCATCGACAGAAACTCAAAAATTGCAGATACCACCGAAGCTGATTTTGATGAACTATATGATGTACATCTGAAAGGCGTATATTTTCTGACACAGAAGGCGGTGCCTTTCATTGCCGATAATGGCCGTATCATTAATCTTTCCAGCGGGTTGGCACGTTTTGCCAGTCCTGGTTATGCCGCTTATGCTGCTATGAAAGGCGCCATTGAAGTATTTACCCGTTACCTGGCTAAAGAAGTGGGTGTTCGCGGTATTACCGCCAATGTGGTGGCTCCAGGTATTATAGAAACAGATTTTACCAAAGCCGTGTTTGAACATGCACCGCAGGTAATCCAGCATATCAGCGCTTCTACGGCTTTGGGCCGTACTGGCGTGCCCGACGATATTGGCGGTATTGTAGCTTTTCTGTGTACAGAAGATGCCCGTTGGATTACTGCACAACGTATAGAAGCTTCCGGAGGAATGTACCTATAAGTTTTTCCCGGCTTTATCAATATATGAAACTATATCAATTTGCGAGTGGAAGCGCCAGGTAAAAGGTGCTTCCACCTTCCTGGTTATTTTCATACCATATCTCTCCCTGCTGCGCCATCGTATATTCTTTGCAGAGAAAAAGCCCCAGCCCAATCCCTTTTTCATTATCGGTGCCGAAGGTAGAGCGTACTTTCAGGGAAAACAGCTCCTCTTGCCGGGAAGCGTCTATACCTACGCCGCTGTCTTTTACCTCTATCAGGCATCTGTTGTTTGCACGGCTCGTTTTAATGAAAATGGCGCCGCCTGCCGGGGTGAATTTGGCGGCATTACCTATCAGGTTGCGTACAATCAGTTGTAACATATTCGTATCTGCCATTACCCGGATAGAAGCGTCTATATTAATGTCTAGGCTGATCTTTTTCTTAGAAACAGCCATCTTATTGATCTTGAGGATAGGATGAATGGCGGTGGCTACATCTATTGGAGTTAGGTTCACGTGTAACCCGTCCATTTGTGTTTTAGACCATACCAGGATGTTGTATAGCATTTCTTGTGTACTGTTCACCACATACAATAATTCAGTTTCCATCTGTATTTTATGCTGTGGCTCAATTTCAATGTCCCGCATCAGCTGCAGGTAAGATTGGATGGAAGCTAGCGGGTTGCGCAGATCATGGGAAATAAGAGAGAACAACTTACTTTTTTCGGCGTTCATGAGCTCCAGGGAACGGGTTTTTTCATCGCTTTGCTTTTTCTCTTTATTGTAGGCATTTTTCAGATAAATAGTGCCTGCAAAGATCACGGCTACACTGGTAATATAGGTAGGGATCATGTCTGCAAAAATATCATCCCGGGAGTTATATACATTCAATACAGCGGCCGGATGGTAATATTCGTAGGCAATCACACCCAATACCGTTACCAGGTTAAGACTTAGCCACCAGTAATATTGTTTTTGGGGTGATACCAACATGATCAGGAAAAACGCCAGGGAAAACGACAGGAGGGAAGCGCCCTGTATGCCGCCGCTGAAAAAGTAATTGATGGCAAACATCCCGTTGATCACGATTACCGATAAGATAATACTGGTGTTTAGTTTTTTCCGGTTCCTCGATAAATAGTAGATAAAGGTAAAAATAACAACCAGTATCGTAAAAATATAAGAAGTAACAGTAAGTCCCGTGAAGTAATTATATGGGATATTGAAGGTGATGATCACCAAGGCTATCGCACAGATGGCATTGAAGATACGGTTTTCTAATGTAAACTGCTGAGGATGTCCTATCATGAGGTGTGATAGTTGCCTCACTCGTTGTGATGAATTTCGGGCTCCAGATGTTGACATAGAACGAATTTAAGAAAAAACAACTGCTATGTGAAGGAAAACGGCATTTCCTCCCTTTATTAATATACGTTAAAAAGTGGCGAAGGATGTGGCAATTGGCTGATTTTTATCTAGTTAAATAATTTTATAATTAATATAATGCTTTTAATCAATTAGTTGTGTTATTGTGTCACTAGTCGGCCTATGAAAATAATGTTCTTACCTTTTGCGCAGTTTCGTTTTATTGCGGATAAAACAGATAAAAGGAAGCGCGTTTATCATGGTAATAACGGTAAGGGATACCCCAAAGTATAAATGGGATAGCAATAATGGCGGGTATAAAAAATAGCGAAATAACAGTAGATAAAATTCATCCTTTGTAATGGCCGTTCATCTATAATTTAGGACAGCCAAGCTGTTTTATTGATAGCTTTGCTATCCTAAATTATGTCCGTCATTACATTCCCATGTCCGTTTATCATCAACCCAGAAAAACTATTGTCATCCTTATTATTGCAGGGTTTGTACTCCTTATTGTTACCCGGTTGTTATACCTGCAGATGCTGGAAACAAAGTACGCCCGGCTTGCAGACGCCAACGCTGTAGTAAAAAAAATCGTGTATCCCAGCCGGGGAATTATCTTCGATCGTAAAAACCGTAGTATCCTTAGTAATGACATATTATATGACCTCGTAGTAACACCGGGCACCGTTAAAAATATTGATACCGGGTACTTGTGCAATATTTTAGAAATAAGCAAGGAAGATTTCAAACTACGTATAGGTGATGCCGTTAAAAAAAATGGAAGGATGCGTCCATCTGTTTTTGCCGGCCTTTTGCCGGCATCCACTTATACCCGCTTACAGGAAAGCATGTACCTGTTCCAATCAGGTTTTGAATTGGTGCCCCGGCAAATACGTGCCTATCCTTATAAAGCTGCGGCCAATTTGTTGGGTTATATTGGGGAGATATCGCCAGGTATGCTTAAAATGAAAGATTATGCCGACTATCAGTCGGGCGATTATGTGGGGCTTACTGGTTTGGAAAAAACTTATGAAAAAGTATTGATGGGACAGCGGGGCATCCAATATATTATTAAGGATAACCTAAACCGTCCGCAGGGTGCATTAGAGCATGGTGAATTTGATACAGTCGCTATTGCCGGCAAAAACCTGCGCCTTTCCCTCGACATAGAATTGCAGCTATTGGGTGAACGCCTCATGCGCAATAAAATAGGTAGCATTGTTGCTATAGACCCTCAAAGTGGTGGGATCCTTGCCATGGTAAGCGGGCCTGTTTTTGATCCTAACCTGCTTACAGGCAGCAGTAGAACGAAGAATGTCGGCAAGTTGTTTACAGATCCTACTGAGCCCTTTTTAAACCGGGGTATACAGGCTACTTACCAGCCAGGTTCTTCGATGAAGCCATTAACTGCGTTAGTAGCCCTTGATGAAGGATTAATCACGCCAGATTTTGGCTATCCTTGCCACGGCGCTTATATAAGTTGCGGGCATGTAATAAAATGTTTGCATAGCGAAGCGGGGCATGCTAGTAATCTGCGTGTGGCAATGGCGCATTCCTGTAACGCTTATTTTATTCACTTGTACCGTATGGAAGTAGATGCGGGTAAATGGGGCGGCTTAAGGAAAGGACATGCTAAATGGCACGAGTATATGTTGAGGTTTGGATTAGGACATCGCCTGGGTGTGGATATTCCGGGCGAAAGCCCTGGTGTGGTGGCAGATACTAATACGCTGAATAAGTTGTACAATGGCGCCTGGAGCTCTTGCTCTGAGTTATACGTAGGAATGGGCCAGGGGCAAGTGGCAGTAACGCCTTTACAAATGGCCAATGCTATGTGCATGATTGCCAACAGGGGGTATTATTATTTGCCACACCTGGTACAGTCGATCGACAATGATAATGGTGATCTGTTGAAGAAGTTCAAAGAAAAAAATGCAGTGGGAAATGTATCAGATACCGCTTACCGTGCTGTTATTTATGGTATGGAAGATGTAATAGACCATGGCACAGGCAGGGGTGCCCGTATGGATGGCATTGCCGTATGCGGTAAAACGGGTACTGCCCAGAACCGTGGCCGGGTAGGTGGTAAAGTAGTAGACCTGAAAGATCATTCTGTGTTTGTAGCTTTTGCACCAAGGGATAATCCACGTATAGCCATCGCTGTGATAGTGGAGAATGCGGGTACCGGCGCCACTTTTGCAGTGCCTATCGCTAATCTGATGATGGAGAAATACTTGCGTGATACCCTTCCTGCTTCTAAAATGCCTATAATGAAACGGATGCTGGAAACCAGTACGATACCGGGCGAAAAACTGGCACTGTCTAAAATAGATTCGTTGAATACCACTACTGGTATGCTTACCAGCGAAGAAGTGTTGAAACAGTATTTTCATTAACATTGAATTCATATTGCCTCACTACTTTGTGGAGCAATTGCTCCCATTATATGCCAGACCAAATACAAGCTGTGGTTCATTTATGGCTTCAGGGTAATGATCCCGCCTTTAAACAAGTGTTTGATCATTATTATCCGCGTTTGCGGAAATATGCCTTCCGGTATCTCAAAGAAGAAGCGTGGGCGGAAGATACTGCCATGGAGATACTGGCAAAGTGCTGGGAAAAAAAGGACGCCATACAAGTGCCTACCTTCGAGAATTATTTATTTACGATAGCCCGCCATCATGTGATCAACTGCTGGAAACAGCGGGTGGATACACTCATCTCTTTTGATACTGTAACAGATCATCAACTGGAAAGTGTAACTGCTGATCCTTTGTTATCTAAAGAGTTGCAGACGGTATACCAGGAAAGTATTGCCGCTTTACCCCAGCAACGGAGAACTATTTTCTTACTGCATAAAAATGAGCGGCTCAGTTATAAGGAAATAGCCGCTGCTTTGCACATCTCACCTAAAACGGTGGAAAACCAAATGGGCGCCGCTTTAAAACATCTGCGTTCCGCCGTAATGCAATACCTCACTTCCGTGATCCTGTAAATGTAATGTTATGTAATTGTTACCGGTAGGGGTAGCGCTCCGTTTCCCTGTATACATAGGTAGAAAGCGACTACATGGAGCGTAAACAAGTAGATAAGGAATTATTACAACGGTATCTGGAAAACGATGGTACTGCCATTGACCGGCAGCTACTACAACAGTATCTTACTGATCCTGCTTACAGTGAGAGCCTGGATGAATTTATGCAGGCCGACTGGCAACAGTTGCTTACCGCCATAGCGCCATTGGCTACAGACAGCGCCTATCAACGTTTCCTGGATAAAACGCGAATGCCCGTACGTAAAATATATCCTTGGCATAAAGTTAAGCGTATAGCTGCTGCTGCCGCCGTGCTGCTAATAGTTGTGGCTACGAGCTGGTATGGCTGGCAATATTATAGTTTACAACGGGCAGCACTCGCCTGGAAAGTATGGGAAACGTCGCCCGGCAAAACCCAAGTTGTTCATCTGCCGGATAGTTCTGTAGTATGCTTGGGTTCCGGCAGCCGTCTTACCTATAATGCCGCTTATAATAAAACCAACAGGGAGCTGTACTTACGCGGAGAGGCCTATTTCGTAGTAGCACATGGAGGCCGTTACCCATTCAGCGTGCATACCGGCCGTCTTACAACAGTAGATATTGGTACCGCCTTTAATATCCGGAGTATTCCTGGTATGGCCGGTGTGGATGTAACAGTAGCCAGTGGTAAAGTGGCTGTGCATTATCAACAGCAGAAGTTCCCCCTGGTACAACGGGAACGTTTGCACTACGATAGCATAACAGGAAAGATTAGCACAGAGCTGGTGCCTTACAACGAAACGGTAGGAGGTTGGCGCAATGGCATACTGACTTTCCGCCATATGCCACTCCGGGAAATTATGGCCGAGCTGCAACGATACTATGGCACAGAGATCCGCTTTTTGTCGGCCGATGAAAGCAATATCACTATTACCAGCACCATCCCGGCACTACCACTGGAAGCTGCGCTGGATATTATCTGTGAAACAGCTGGCGTACACTATGTTCAACAAAATAATGTTATCCTGATAAAATAAAAAACCGCCCTGAGTGGGCGGATATATTTGAATTGTTTTCGCTGCTGCCGCGGAACGCAACTCCCAGGCAGCCATCAATAAAAACCAAATAATAATTAAAAGTATGGAAAAAAAACGAAGCCACCGCTTTAAAGGCAATGCTATGCGTATAAGTTGGAGTTGGCTCTGCTGCTTTTTATTGCTCAATTTACAGGTCCTGCAAGCACAGGATAGTAAGAAATTGATCTCCCTGCAATTGAAAAACGCCAGCATCGAACAAGCCTGCGCTGCTATCGAAAAGGCAGCAGGAATTAATTTTACGTATAAAGACAGTAACCTCAGGTTATACAAAGATCCCATTAACCTGCAGATGTCCGGTGCAACGCTCACGGATGTACTGAATAGTATTTTTCGTAACAGCCCCCTGAACTGGACACTGAAAGGTAACATGGTATTTCTTACTGAAAACCCTGCTTACCGCAAGCCCACCGGCGAGCAAACCAGCCATACGCAGCTGAGCGGCTTTATTACGGAAGGCGGTACTGGTACCGCTATACCAGGTGCGGTGATCAGAACGGGGGCTTACGCCGCTACCTCCGGTCCGGATGGCCACTACCGCTTATCGCTGCCTCCAGGTACTTACGATTTTACCGTTAGCCACCTGAGCTATGTGCCTCAGCAAATGAATGAAGTAAACATCAGCAGCGATGATGCTGCTATGCTGAATATTGCTTTAGCTACTGCCAATACTGATCTTAAAGGTGTTGTAGTAGTAGGATATGGCAAGCAATCCAGGAAAGTGCTTACCTCTTCTATTACTACCGTGCAAAACAGCGATTTTAATAAAGGTAGTTTCAGTAACCCGGCGCAGCTGCTGCAAGGTAAAGTAGCCGGCCTTAACATTACCCGCTCCGGTGATCCTAATGCTGCACCTAGCGTAAGTTTGAGAGGCCCTTCTACTTTACGTACCGGTGCTGCACAAGAGCCATTTTATGTAATCGATGGTGTGCCTGGCGCAGATATCCGTCTGGTATCGCCAGATGATATTGCTACTGTGGATGTACTGAAAGATGCTTCTGCTACCGCTATTTACGGTACCAGGGCAGCCAATGGCGTTATTATGATCACTACTAAAAAAGGTACCGGCGAGCAATTGCAGGTAAATTATAACACATATTTTTCTGTAGAAAATATCGCCAGAAAAATAAAGATGATGGATGCGAATCAACTGAATGCTTACCTGGCTAAAAACAACCTGGCACAGGACCCATCCGATAAACAGGGCGCTAATACCGACTGGCAGAAGGAAGTAAGCCGTACAGCCTATTCGCAGGATCATCACTTGTCGTTGAGCGGCGCTTCAAAAGGTACCAGCTATAACGCGGCGATCAACTATTTTGATAATAACGGTATCTTAAAAAGTACCGACCTGAAACGCCTGATAGGCCGTGCCAATATTGAACAAAAGGCTTTTAACGATCATCTTCGTTTAGGCGTTTCCTTGGGTACCACTAACAGTACTTCTGATGTACTGCCTGATCAGAACATTATTTTGTACAATATGCTGCGTTACCTGCCCACCGTGCCGGTAAAACAGGCTAATGGCACTTTTACAGAAAACCTGCAACGGGTACAGTATTATAACCCGGTTTCGTTGCTGGAAAACGCCTGGGAACGCGATGAAAGCAAGTTAAACATGCTGAACGCCACTGCTCAGGTATTATTGCCTTTTGGTTTTAAATACGACCTCAGTGTTACTTCTCAAACAGAACAGGTAACTACCGCCAGCTATTTTACCAGCAACTATACGCTCAAAACGGGTTACAATGGAGAAGCGATCCGTTCTTCTTACCAGAATACCCGGAAAATAGCCGAAACCTTCCTGACTTACGAAAAGCAACTGTCTGCCCACAATATCAATGTATTGTTAGGGTATAGCTGGCAGGAAGACGTAACCGGCGATGGTTTTCGGGCCAATAACCGCAACTTTGCCACCGATGATCTGGGTTATACAAATATCGGCCTGGGTAATCCTTCCGGCGATTTCAGAACAGATTGGGGGGATAATATCTACCAGAAGTTACGCCTGATCTCTTTTTACAGCAGGGCAAGGTATAACTACCAGAATAAATACCTGCTGCAAGCCTCTCTCAGAAGGGATGCCTCTTCTGCATTTGGTGTGAATAACCGTTGGGCTACTTTCCCATCTGTATCTGCCGCCTGGCGCTTGATAGAAGAGCCATTTATGAAAACGCAATTTCTGTTCAGCGATCTTAAACTGCGTGTAGGCTACGGTGTTACTGGTAACTCTTTAGGGTTTAATCCAATGATCTCCAAGGTGCGTTATGGTTCTACCGGTAACTTCTACTACAATGGTTCCTGGCCTAATGCTATTGGTGCTTCCCAGAACGCTAACCCCGATCTTAAATGGGAAAAAACTGCGATGCTTAACCTGGGCGTAGATGCTGCTATCCTGAAAGGACGCGTAAACGTGACCGCGGAATATTACGATAAGAAAACAAGTGACCTGATCTGGTATTATCCGGTATCTACTACCCAGTATTTTACTAACACCTATACGGCTAATGTGGGCGTGATCAGCAACAAAGGATATGAAATTACCGTAGATGCGTCGCCGGTAGCTACCCGTAATTTTAAATGGAACACCTCTATTAATTTTACTCATAACGATAATAAACTGGTGTCTTTATCAAACGACCGCTTCAAACTGGATTCTATTTTCCAGATGGAGCCAGGTGGACAAGGACAAACCGGTTCCATGGTACAGATATTGAAAGCTGGTTATCCTGTAGGACAATTCTTTACGGCTAAATATGCAGGTAAAGACGCCAATGGCGTATCCCAGTTTTATACAAAAGATGGTAAGCTGACGAATAGTCCTCAGAACTTTAAAGATTTCTTTTATGCAGGCAGCGCCCAGCCTAAATTCCTCATTGGCTGGAGCAATAACCTTACCTGGAAAAGATTTGATGCCAGCATCTTCCTCAGAAGTGCTATCGGTGGTAAGGTGTTAAACGCTACGTTGGCAGACTTGAATCGCCCCGATGATGTGCGCAGCTATAATTTGCCAGCATCTTCTGCAAATGAATCACCTAAAGACGGTGGCGCTTATAAATATTCCGACCGTTATATAGAAGATGCGTCTTACCTACGTATAGATAACGTTACACTGGGATACAATTTTGGCCATATTATAAAAGGTCTCCATGCTTTACGTATATACGTTGCCGGTAACAACCTGGCGGTACTCACCGGCTATCGCGGTATAGACCCTGAATTGTCTCTTGGTGGTTTAACACCGGGTGTAGACAATAAGAACTATTATCCACGTACCAGGGCCTTCCTGTTTGGCCTTAACGCTTCTTTTTAATCACTGAACAAAATCATCTGCCATGAATGCTTTACTCAAATATATCACCATACCGTTGTGCGCTGCAGCTTTGTTGAGCGCCTGCACAAAAATTGATGTGCCGGTAGAAAATGAACAAACACCGGATAATTTCCCCACTACAGATAAACAGTTTATACTGGCTACCGGTCCCGCCTATGTGAAGTTCCGTGAAAGCTACTCCACTTCTTTCTGGCAATTGCAAACGCTGAGCACTGACGAGGCGATATTGCCCAGCCGTGCGGGTGGTTGGTATGATGGTGGTCGCTATCAGCAAATGCATTACCATAACTGGACGCCGGATAATCCTATTGTATCCGACAGCTGGAACTGGGGCTTCTCTACTATCAGTACTTGCAACCGGATATTGTCGCAATTCTCCTCCTTGGCCAATACCGACGCTAAAAAAACTTCTATGGCGGAAGTACGCACCTTGCGCGCTATTGCTTTTTATCTCATGATGGATAGTTATGGTAATATCCCTGTTACCACTACTTTTGGTGGCAGCGATTTACCGGTACAAAAAAGCAGCAAGGAAGTATTTACATTCATTGAAAGCGAAATAAAAGCTACCCTGCCTTTACTGAGCACAATTACTGATGTTAGTACCTACGGCCGCCCTACCAAATATGCCGCTTTTTCCCTGTTGGCGAAAATGTACCTGAATGCACCCCGCTACAATGGCGAAGACCATTACGCAGATGCGGTGGCTATGTGCGACAGTGTGATCGCTTCGCACAAGTTTGAGCTGGAAGACGACTATGCAAAAATGTTTTATCCTGATAACAGCTGGAAAATAAAGGAATTCATTTTTGCTATCCCTTACGACCAGGCAACTGGCAAGGGATGCCAGTTTTCCTGGATGTCGCTGCACCCGGCATTACAAACCAAATACGGTTTATCTTACCGTTTGAGCAATCCGGTGAGCACCCTCCCCGAGTATTATGCGCAGTTTAACCTGGCCGGCGATGTGCGCAACGATACCTGGTTGATCGGTGAACAGTATGATTTCAGCGGTAAGCCTGTAATTATTAAAACCACTAAAAAAGGACTGGATAATAACTATAATGGTGCAGATGCAGCCGACCCGGTAGATTTCCAGCTCACTTTTACGCCGGCTGTAACGTTAACGGATGTAGATAAATTTGAAGTAGGTGGCGATGAGCTGGGAAAAGCTAAAGGTATCCGGAATAATAAATATTATCCAGACGTAGCAGCTACCAGCAGGGATCAGAGCAATGATGTACCCGTATTCCGCTATGCTGATATCTTACTGATGAAAGCAGAAGCCGAATGGCGCGGTGCAGCTATTACCAATGGTGAAACGCCAGTAGTGCTTTTTAATCAACTGCGCAGCAAAAGAAAGGCGCCGGCTGTTACCCTCATCACTGAAAGCGACATCTTGCAAGAGCGCGCCAGGGAATTGAACTGGGAATGCTGGCGTAGGAATGACCTGTTGCGTTTCGGTAAATATGAAGATAAGTGGGGATATAAGACGGATAACGATGTGAACAAACGCCTGTTCCCGATTCCTTCCGGAGAAAGGGTACTGAATCCTGGTTTGAAACAGAACCTTGGTTATTAATATTTATCCATTAGGTCATGAGGCTGTCTCAAATGTGAGGCAGCCTTTTTATTTTATACCAGGATCTCTCACCGTTTTTGAGAAAGCGCAGTGGGGTAATAGTAAGAAAAATTTTTAAATGAGCATTTGCTCATTTATATTTGCGACTAATGAGATATAGAGATGAAAATAAAGTACAGGCAATCCGGGAAAGCGCTATCGATATGGTAGCAAAGGAAGGATTGGAGAACTTTGGGATTAACCGGCTGGCCAAGGCGGCAGGGGTTTCTCCGGCTACCATTTATATCTACTATAAGGATAAGGAAGACCTTTTAACCAGCATCAGCGTGGAAGAGGGGATGAAAATGACCCGCAGCACGCTGAAGGGATTTAGTCCTGATATGTCTTTCAGGGAAGGGTTATGGATACAATGGAAGAACCGTGCGGAATATGCGCTGGATAACCATAAATCGGCCGTTTTTTTTGAGCAGCTCCGTAACTCGGCCTACCGGGATAAGATGATGGAATGCATCAGAGAAGAGTTCCGCCAGTCGCTGGGCACTTATGTGGAAAATGCTGTTAAACGGGGAGAAATTAACCGCATGAGCATAGAAGTATATTGGTCTGTAGCGTTTGCCCCGTTATACTCCCTCATCAAGTTTCATCATGAAGGCCAAAACATCGATGGCCGCAAGTTTATGTTTACGGAAGCCATCATGAAGGAAGCTTTCGAATGCGTTGTAAAAGGTTTGCTGAAATAACTTTTGCCCGTGAATAGGATTGACTCCCAACCTCTCTTTTACCTTAGTTTTGAAGCATGAAGCAGATATCTATCCTCGTTCCGCAAGGGGCTGTTGCGCTCAGTTGCATCGAAGGGCCTTTTGTGTTGTTTACCAAAGTAAATGATTTCTTGGAAGATATGGGAAAGCCACCCTTGTTTAAGGTGCAGTTAGTGGGGCTTTCTAAAAACCCGCAGGTGTATGACCGGTTGTTTAGGGTAATGCCGGATGTAGTGATCAGAGAAGAGATCTGTTCCGATCTCATCATTATTCCGGCGGTAAATGGCGTGTGGGAAGAAGTAATTGCACAGAACAGTGATTTTTTTCCCTGGATTATACAACAACATAAGAAGGGGGCAGAGGTAGCCAGCTTATGCGTAGGCGCCTTTTTGTTGGCGGCTACGGGTCTGCTGTATGGGAAACGTTGTGCTACACATTGGTTGGCTGCTACCGAATTCCGCAATATGTTCCCGGAAGTGGAATTGGTATCTGAAAAGATTATTACTGATGAACATGGTATCTATACCAGCGGAGGGGCTAACTCTTTCTGGAATCTGTTGATATATCTCATAGAGAAATATGTTGACCGTGAAATAGCGATCCTGGCTTCCAAATATTTTGAAATAGAGATAGACCGCAGTAACCAGTCCTCCTTCACTATATTTAAAGGGCAGCGGGAACACCAGGATGAGTTGGTGAGGCGGGCGCAGGATTTTATTGAACAGCACTTCCAGGAAAAGATCACTGTAGAACAATTGTCGTCTATGTTTGCAATAGGCCGCAGAAGCCTGGAAAGAAGATTTAAAAAGGCTACTAACAATACCGTATCGGAGTATATTCAACGGGTAAAAGTAGAAGCAGCGAAAAAAGGCTTTGAAAGTAGCCGTAAAAACATCAATGAAGTAATGTGGGAAGTGGGGTATTCAGATACTAAGGCATTCAGGACTATTTTTAAAAAGACAACCGGTTTATCTCCACTTGAGTATAGGAATAAATACAACAAAGCAATACTTAAATAGCTATTCTCCCTGCGGAGTAAATAATTTCTGCCAGCGGCCCTCCAGCACACTTTTCAGCATGGTACATAGCTCCTGGAAAGTATTGGGTTTAGTAAGAAACAGTTTAGCCCCCAACCGCATGGCATCTTCCATGTCTTCCTTCATATCGGAGGTGCTGAGGATAATAATATTGGTGATCTTATGATGCAAGATCTTTTTTAATTCCACCAGGCATTCTCTTCCATTCATCAACGGCATATTGAAATCAAGGAAGATATAATCCGGGGCTACAATCTTATTGTCATGCAACAGCTCCAGGGCCTGCATACCACTTGCACACACGTGTGTTTCAATGACAGGGGATATATTGTTGATGGCTTCCTGGAAAAATGATCTGTCATCAGCATCATCATCAATAATCATTATCTGTTGTGGCGTCATCATGGTTTAAATTTTAGTAATTAAGGATTTTCATAATTCGTTTAACAATGGTGGGAATTATGAAGATAAAGAAAATATCGCGAGCATTCGAATTAATTATTTCTTTATACATATTGCTGACCCCGTAATTTAAACCTGTGGCTGATTTAGCGCATAATAGCGAACTGTTAGGTATCCGGTTGAATGATTACCTTAGCCGCTAAACTAACCGCTAAACAAATAATATATAAACGGTATGAAAATTTTTCAACAGCCTTTACAACTATCGCAACGGAGAAGAGGCTTTCACATTATTACCACCGAAGTAATACAGGCATTTCCGCAATTGTCAGACATCCGTACTGGTATGTTGCAGGTGTTCATCCAGCATACTTCTGCTTCCCTGACCATCAATGAAAATGCAGATCCCACGGTAAGGAAAGATTTTGAGATGTTCTTTAATAAAACAGTGAGGGAGAATGATCCGGCCTACGAGCATAATGATGAAGGCGCCGACGATATGCCTGCCCATCTGAAAGCTGCCTTACTGGGCAGTGCTGTGATGATTCCTATCCGTAATGGCCGGTTGGCATTGGGTACCTGGCAGGGCATTTATTTATGTGAACACCGCAATTACGGCGGCCCCAGGCAATTATTGTTAACAGCCTGGGGAGAATAAACAGGTTAGGTTCTTTTAGCATACTTTTTGTGGCGGGCTGCCCATGCGGAAACTTGATCAGCATTTCTCCACCACTGGTAACACCGGTTTTGTACATGTACGCGGCGCGCGTGAAAACAACCTGAAGAATGTGTCTTTAAGCATCCCTCGGGATGCTTTGGTAGTATTTACTGGCGTATCCGGCTCCGGTAAATCGTCGTTGGCTTTTGGCACTTTGTATGCGGAAGCGCAACGCCGCTACCTGGAATCCGTATCGCCCTATGCGAGAAGGTTATTTCACCAGATGCCGGTGCCGGAAGTTGATGAGATAGATGGATTACCCCCCGCAGTAGCGTTACAGCAACAGCGGGGAGCCCCCACCACCCGCTCTTCGGTAGGCAGCGTTACTACATTGTCTAACCTGTTGCGGATGCTATATTCCCGTGCTGGCGTATATCCATCACAGGTAGCCCATATGGATTCCGATTATTTTTCTCCCAATACGCCGGCAGGCGCTTGCCCTATATGCCATGGGCAGGGGCGCATATATGATGTAACAGAGGCCTCTATGGTACCCGACAACCGGTTGACAATCCGGGAGAAGGCCGTGGCAGCATGGCCTTCTGCCTGGTATGGGCAAAATCTGCGGGATATTCTCGTTACGTTGGGATACGATGTAGATAAGCCCTGGAAGGAATTACCCAAAAAAGTACGCGACTGGATCCTGTTTACAGAGGAGCAGCCGGTAGTGCCGGTATATGCGGGATTTACGCCGGAGGAAACAAAGGATGCGCTCAAACGCAAGCTGGAACCCAGTTATATGGGCACTTTTTCCAGTGCGCGCAGGTATGTGATGCATACCTTTGGCACTACGGAAAGTGCTGCTATGAAGAAGCGGGTTGCGCAATATATGATCAGTAAAGAGTGCCCGGAATGTCAGGGGAAGCGCCTGGGCAGGAAAGCGCTGTCTGTTACTTTCGATGGCATGGACATAGCGGATATGTCGAGGTTGCCGTTAAAGCAACTGGCGGCTATTATGCAACGCTATGCAGCAGGGGAAGCTATTGCATCAACTGCTACGGACGTGCATCCCGAACGGGTGATGGCGGCACAACGTATTGCTCAGGATTTTGCAGCGCGACTGGCAGTTTTGTTAGACCTGGGCCTGGGTTACCTGCTGTTGGAACGTAGTTCCCCCAGTCTTTCTCCCGGAGAGTTGCAACGGCTACGCCTGGCTACACAGGTGAGGTCTAATCTCTTCGGTGTAGTATATGTATTAGACGAGCCCTCTGCTGGTTTGCATCCGGCAGATACTGCTGCCCTACTAACGGCGATGGATAAACTGAAAGCATCCGGTAATTCGTTGTTTGTGGTGGAACATGACCTGGATGTGATCCGTCATGCTGATTGGATTGTAGATGTAGGCCCGGCAGCCGGGGAGCAGGGGGGCGAAGTGTTATATAGCGGCGCTCCGGAAGGATTATCTGTGATCCGGGAATCCAGTACCCGCCAATACCTGTTCTCTAAAGAAAAAACGAGGGCCCGTACACTGAGGCAGCCCCGTGGCTGGCTAAAGCTCCAGGAGGTTACGCGCAATAATTTGTATCACCTCAACGCGGCTTTTCCTGTAGGTGTGTTTACTTCAGTAACCGGTATATCTGGTTCCGGCAAATCCAGTCTTGTTAGCCAGGTATTGGTAGAATTGGTGGCTGCCCACCTGGGATATGAAACGCCTGTTGGAGAAGAGGAAGGGGTTGAACAGGGGCGGCCTGTTACTTTGGGAGGAAGTATTACCGGCGGCATGGAGCATATTAAACGGCTGGTACAGGTAGATCAGCAACCTATAGGGCGTACTCCCCGCTCTAACCTTGCCACCTATACGGGATTATTCGATCAGGTGAGAAAACTATTTGCGGCTACAAAAATGGCAAAAGCCCGGCGTTATGATGCTGGCCGCTTTTCTTTTAATGTGGCCAAGGGCCGCTGTGAAACCTGCCAGGGAGAAGGAGCAGTGATGGTGGAGCTGCTATTTTTGCCCAGCGTATATGCTCCCTGTCCTACTTGCCATGGTGCGCGGTACAACGCACCAACGTTGGAAGTAACCTGGGAAGGCAAAAATATCGCAGAGGTGTTGGGGATGACGGTAGATGAAGCCAGGACTTTTTTTGTAAACGATGCCAGTTTACAACGTTCGCTGGAGGTATTACACGAAGTAGGGTTAGGTTATCTGCGACTGGGACAACCAGCTACAGAGTTGTCGGGTGGTGAAGCGCAACGCATTAAGCTGGCTACAGAACTGCAACGTATCGGTAAAGGCAATACGTTGTATATCTTGGACGAGCCCACCACCGGCCTACACCCGGCAGATGTGGAGAAGCTGGTTGTTCAATTGAATAGCCTGGTGGATGCCGGCAATACTGTGGTGGTAATTGAACATGAAATGCGGGTAGTGGCTGGCAGCGACTGGGTGATAGACATTGGCCCTGGTGCTGGGGATGAAGGTGGCCATATTGTAGCGGCAGACACGCCGGAGCAGGTGGCCCGCGTGAAGGAAAGTAAAACGGCTCCCTACCTGGCAGCATTTATGGAAGCGGAGTAATACCCCCCGTGTATGAAAAAACCGGTATCTTAATTCTTTTATAAATCATACTTATGCAAACCTCCCATCGTGATTACAGTACGATTAGCCCTTCTGCTAAATCCTTGTTAATGTTGAAAGGAACCACCCGCATCCCATTTGCAAAGGAGGCAGCCCAACTGTTAGTGTTCCCAAAAACTTATGAAATAACCCCAACTGGTACTGATTGGATGTTTTGGGTGCGGGTGCTTCATTTTGAAGAACGCTATTGGAGCATCGATCAGTTATTATCTGCATTGCCCATTAAAAATGTGCTGGAGCTATCGTCCGGTTTTTCTTTTCGTGGATTGGCCGCTGCTAAAGACCACGATGATTATTATATAGATACTGATCTGCCGGAAGTAGTGGCTATTAAGCAATCATTTGTGGCTGGTTTATATAAGGGGCCATTGAAAGGGCACCTGGAACTGTTGCCGTTAAATGCGTTGGATGAAGAGCAGTTCCAGGAGCGCGTTAGCCGTTTTCCGGCAGGACCTTTGGCAATCGTAAACGAAGGTTTGTTGATGTACCTGGATCAACAGGAAAAAGAAAAGTTATGTGGAATTGTCCGCCGGGTATTGCAGCAACGTGGCGGTTACTGGATTACAGCCGATATATACATTAAAAAGGAAGAAGCCAGGGCGGGTATTATACAGGATCAGGAGTGGAAAGCCTTTTATGCACAGCACCATATCCATGAGAATATGTTCGATAGCTTTGAGGCGGCGGAAATATTTTTTAAAGAGATGGGTTTTGTGGTAGATAAAGTAGCAGTGAAAGATTACTCCCGTCTTACTGCATTACCTCGCCTACTTTCGCTGAGTACCAACGAGCAGCAGCAAAAGATGCGGGGGGCTGGTCAAATCCGGACCACTTGGCAGTTGAAGTTGCCAAACGAGTAGGAGGTCATTGTAGAAAGGGCACCACCATTACGTGATGCCCTTAGTGTGCCCTACAGCCAGGGAAAATGATGATGCTATTGCTTAATGCTCAGGAATGCGAAGGATAGGTCCTCCTGTTTATGCTGCTGCGGCGATGAGCTTTTTCAGTATATTATATAAATGTTCGATGTTGACGGGTTTGCTTAAAAATCCATCTGCGCCAGAAGCAATCACTTCTTCTTTTACTTCTGAGAAGCAGTTACCGGAAACGAGGATAAATGGTATCTGTCTTAATTTCCGGTCGGCCTTAAATTTTTCCAGCATTTCCATACCGCTGGTGTGCGGCATAACCATGTCCATCAGTACGGCATCCGGTTCATGTATCCGGGCTTTGATGAAGCCTTGGGGGCCGGAATCGGCAGTAATCACTTCTATGCCCATACGCCGGAGGGCGAGGCGGAAAGCCAGGTGGTTAAGATGATCATCGTCTACCACCAATACTTTCAAGCCATTTAGCAGGGAGTAATCGACAGGGCTGTGTAGATCCGGCAAGGGCGGGGCGGTGGCTTTTATGGGCAGCACGAGTGTGAAAATGCTACCATTGCCATCAGGATTGTCGGTTACAGTAAGATTGCCTCCCAGCATCCGTGCGATGTGTCTGGCGATGGGAAGCCCCAATCCGCTGGATTCTGTGCGCTGCTCCATATCGGTTACATAAGGATCAAAAATGTATTCTTTCTTTGATTCCGGGATCCCCGGCCCTTGATCTGCCACCGAAAGCACCAGTTGGTTGTGTTGCATGACCGCTTTGACGGTAATAATGGATCGGAAAGTGGTAAATTTGATAGCATTGCTGAGTAGATTGACAATAATAGTACGGAGTTTAGATTTATCTGCCAGGATATATTCCGGCAGGTTATCGCTGAAGTCAATATCTATATGTACCGCCCTTCTTTTCGATAAATATTCGTAGGTGTCGCACAACTGTAGTATCCAGTCGGTGAACATGAAGGGCGACTCGCAGATTTCATCTTTTCCTGCTTCAATTTTAGACCAGCCGAGGGCATTGCTCATGACCAGCTGCATATCCTGGCAGGCAAAATTTACTGCTTCCAGGTGCGCCACCCCTACCTGTACGGTCTTTTTCCCGGGATCGGCCGTTTCGATATAGTTTTGCAAGATGCTGTTCACTACATTTAACGGAGATCTGATTTCGTGGGTGGTTTCCCGTACATAGACCCGCATGGCCTGGTTAGTTTTGTCCAGTTGGTTAACCAGTAATTGTAATTGCTGGTTCTGATACCTGCTTTCTTTGGCAAAGAAAAACAAAGCCGATCCATTCAGAAAGGTAGCGGCAAATATCGCGGCCCAATGCAGGAGCGTTTCCGTTTCCTGGCTTAAAGGAAGCGGGGCAACCACAGGGCGGTGGCAATGCACTTCCACCAGTAATAGCATGACTACAGTGCCGGTTAATGTGCTGATCTGGGCAAGGGGCCGTTGGAATACCAGAAAAACGCAAAAAGCCAGGAAAGGCCCAAACAGATACACCTGTGTAGCCGGCCCCAGTAACAGGCCAAAATACCAGATGGCTACATTATGCAAAACGAACATTAATAATTCCCCATGCACCGGTCGCCCATATTTGGTAATCAGGAGCACCGACATAAATAGTGCACCTTCCAGCAGGGAAGGGTAAAGAATTTGTGTATAGCCTGTCATAAAATATAACAGAAAGCCCAGTACAAAAGCTAATAGACTTGCTCCTACAGCCAATGAATTGATAATTTTTACGATCCTTTCTTTCTTTGCATCTGCCTCAGTCATCTGTCTTGTTATCCTGGGTACTACATTGTTGATAATCATAACTTTCCAGGTTTTCTTGTTTTAGGGGTCCAGGTTTCCATGTTGATTGCATTCAAGGTAGACGAATGCAGGTTATCAAGTGTAAATTCTTTGTTAAAAACAATACCTGCTTCTGGTAAGTTTAAAATTACAGGTTGAAGATTTTAACAAATAACTAACATGAAACTCACATTTATATACGGAGTTATAAACATTATATTCAAGTTTAAATTAAAACTCACCTGATCTCCTTGGGCTTATGTACTTTTTAAAGTTTATGCGATACCGTTATAACCATCCTCAATGGCTATATGAGACAATAAGGGTGGTCATATAGTACCCTGGCGGTAAGTAATGTGTAGCTTACTTTTGTAAGCGTATGGTTTATTATGAAATTAATATATATAATAACAGCGTCTCGTATAGGCCATACCGGTATAGGGGACCATTTGCCATTGGGCAAAAAATGGAATAATGCATATAGGTAAGGATAGGAAACTACCTTGATCAGTGATAGGCTACCTTATAGAATGTTAATGTAGCGGTTAAGCATATACGTTATCGTTGTTGCTCAACAACCATTTTATTAGAAATATATTCTCCATTCTTTGCATGTTTGCCAGGAACCCAGTTACACTATCACTCATATAAAACAATGACATCAATCGATAAATAAACAATTTACAGTATGGGCTGTTTTTCTTGGCAAGGAAAACATAGCATTTGAAAAGTGCATGGTGATGAAGATAGATTTATAGGTATTAAAAATTCCATATGAAAGCGATTGTTTTAAAAGAGTTTGGTAGTACTGATAAGCTGGTTGTTCAGGAAGTGCCAGTACCGATTATCCAAGAAGAAGAGGTGTTGGTAAAGGTAAGCGCTATCAGTGTGAATCCGGTGGATGTATATACCCGTCTCGGAAAAGGGTTGGCAGCGCGTTATCAGGATGAGCACCCCATGATTTTGGGCTGGGATATCTCCGGGGAGGTAATCGCATCAAAATCTCCCTTATTGAATGAAGGACAGCAAGTATTTGGTATGGTCAATTTTCCAGGTTTGGGCAGGGCTTATGCAGAATACGTGGCGGCACCAGCCGGGCACCTGGCGCTTAAGCCTGAAAATATTTCCTATGAAGAGGCTGCCGCTGCTACCTTAGCCGCATTAACTGCCTGGCAGGCGCTAACGCGTTATATGCCTATTACAGCCGGGCGGAAAATATTGATACATGCCGCTGCCGGTGGCGTTGGACACTATGCTGTGCAAATTGCTAAATATTTAGGTGCACAGGTATCAGGTACTGCTTCTGCCGCCAATCAAGAGGTAGTACTAGGATTAGGGGCAGATGAGTTCATTGATTATAAAACACCGGCACTCTCCGGGCATGCCGCAGATTTTGATTATGTGCTGGACACCATTGGCGGGGATAATATTGATTTGTCGTTGCAAATCATGAAACCCGGCAGCACTATTATCAGCCTGGTAGGAGGCCAGCGGGAAGTGCTGGCTGCCAAGGCGGAAGCTAAGGGTATGACAGGGTTAGTAATGGGAGTTGCTTCCAATGGCGCCGATATGCAACGTTTGGCCGAACTGTTGCAACAAGGCGCGGTGCGCTCGCTGGTATCCCATGCTTTTTCATTTGATCAGATGCCGCAGGCACACCAACAGGTGGAAAGCCATAGAACAGTAGGCAAAGTGGTTGTACAGGCATAAAATTAATCGTTGACGCCCCGTTTAACGGCCTGGTTTGGAGATGCCAATGGCAATTACCGCCTGTGGAAAAACAATTAGATCCTTTATTCTGGACGCCTTTACTCCTGGCAATCTAAGTCGGGGCCACCCCATGCAACCCTTTACTTACTTTCAGAACTATTGATTAGGGGATTGCGGTAAAATTACACAGTTGAGGAAGATTTGCTCACCGCCGTTATCACTTTTTTCTGCTGAAATGCTGTAGGAGAAGCTGTTTGCCGGCATTTCCGCAGCCGGCATCTGATTTGTTTTCAAATGGGCAAATCCATTACGCCATATGAAAAATAAGATTAACAGCCTGTTGATTGATGAAAAACCTGATCGGCGGATCCAGTTTTATTTATCGTTAGACCTGCTGAAAGTAAACCGTGCCTGTGTTTGCCAAGATAATAGCTTCGATGCACTTGCCTACATGAAACAACATCCTGATTTTTTGCCGGATTATATTTTCATCAGTGCTACGCTGCCTAAAGAGTACAGTAAACTATTTATCCGGCAGATCAGGAAAATGGAAGACCTGGCTACAGTACCGGTGATCCTGATGGCTGCTACCGAAGGGCCATTAAAACTGGCAGAGACAAGCGAAGATGGTTTTACTGACGTTTTGCTGAAACAGCCAGATATTTATTCCCTGAAAGAAGCCTTGCAGCGGATCTTCGAAAAAAACTACGAGTTACCGCAATTCCTGGCCAATTCTATGGAGGAATTGTACGCTGCCCGGCCTCTGCTGGAAGCACCACACCGTATTTCGGCCTAGCTATTTTTTTCTTTTGGGCGGTAAGCAGTCTGTGCTAACCAGTTTTAAATTGTTGGTTTATAGCTGTCCCCTACTTTCCGGGCAACCGGAAAGTAGGGCTGATGTTTTCTTGCAGATCCTTATAATTTCCCGTTTACTATACCCACGATAATAATACTATCCAGGGGTGAGGCTCCCCTTATTTAAACAATATACCGGTCTGGCAGTTAATAATATGACGCCTGTTGTTGGCGGTTATTGGAAAATTACGGTGGTAAATATACGTTCTGGCACCCAATACCGTTGCTCGACAGCCATCGAAATAATGCCAGTAGCGCAGTTTCCGGGTACGCGCAACTGGGGCTATGATGGCGTATATCCCAGGGACAGCCATTGCCAGACCAGGTAGCAATACCTTGGTATTAGCCCTTTTATCTGCAGTTGTTTTACGAAATTATCGCTAATGAAAACTGAGCGTATGATTCCCGTTTCCACGTACCGGGTGCAATTAAATGAATCGTTTACCCTGGCGCAGTTGGAGGAAATATTGGATTACCTGGAGCAATCGGGCATCACTACTATTTATGCTTCTCCCATCTTTGATGCAGTACCTGGCAGCATGCACGGATACGATGGTATCTGCCCGCACCGCATCAATCCTGCCATTGGTACGCTCGACGATTTTCGCCGGGTTAGTGCATCATTGAAAACCCGCGGTATGACCTGGGTGCAAGACATTGTACCCAACCACATGGCGTTGCATCCCGGTAATGCCTGGTTGATGGACGCTTTGGAGCGTGGCCCGTTATCTCCCTGGTACCACTTTTTTGATATAGACTGGGAATATCCCGATCCAGCCCTGCATGGTCGCCTAATGGTGCCTTTCCTGGATACTTCCTTACCGGAAGCCATAACGGCTAAGCAGGTGCAGTTTACCTGCACGGCAGATGGTTTTAAGATGAGTTGCGGTGAGCTGTTATTCCCGCTTTCTGCACCCGCATATGAGGTATTGCTCAATGCTATAGAGCATATGCCTACGCCTGTAAGGGAGCTATTGGTACAGTTGCAACAGGAAATGAAATTGCCTCTGGCCAGCGAGGAGTGGGCTCTCCGCAAACAGGCGCTTCTGCATAAATGGCTGGCAACTGATGAACTAACCCGGTTGTTGGAGCAGGTAAACCATCATGAAGCCCTGCTTGCTTTGCTGCTGGAACAACAATATTATCTTTTTACTTATTGGAAAGAAGTAGCGCATAAGATCAACTACCGGCGCTTTTTTACTGTAAATGGATGGATCACCCTGAAGATGGAGGAACGTTGGGTATTTGATACCTGGCATCTGCTCCTGCAGGAGCTTTACCACGAAGGATTGATACAGGGCCTGCGCATTGACCATATAGATGGTTTGCTAGACCCTGCTATTTATGTACGTCGCTTGCGGGAAACATTTGGCCAAAAGTGTTACATCATTGCCGAAAAGATACTGGAGGAAAATGAAACCTTGCCGCAGAGCTGGGGGTTGAACGGTACTACGGGATATGATTTCCTCTCTGATGTAAACGGGCTGCTGACCAATATCAACGGAAACGAAAAGATTTCCCGCTTTTACCGTTCCCATTTTCCGGAGCTGGCTAAATACCAGCAATTGGTGCTCAATAAAAAAACGATGATCCTGCAAACGCAAATGGGAGGAGAGTGGAATAATCTGGTGCACCTGTTATTCCATCACCGGCTGGCAGAAAAGAGTGTGGATCAGCAGAAATTGAAAGCCGCATTGGGACTCATTATGGCAGGGATGCCCGTATACCGGATCTACCCCGAAAGTTGGCCGCTGTCTGCCGGGGAAATAGCCATACTGGAAGAAGCCCTGCACACTGCCCTGCAGCGGGCGCCTGCTCTGGAAGAGGAACTGGGGCTGATCCGCTCCTGGTGGCAGGAAGATTATGAGCATCCTGCCGCTTCCCTGAAGTTTTTAAAAAGACTGATGCAGTTTACCGGACCCTTAACAGCAAAAGGCGTGGAAGACACCGTATTTTATGTATATAATGCCTTACTGTCGCATAATGAAGTGGGAGACACGCCGGCCAGGCATAAGTGCGCACCTGTTACTTTTCATGAGCGTTGCCAGCAAAGGTTACTGCAATATCCTGCCACCTTGAACGCTACGGCTACGCACGATACCAAGCGGGGAGAAGATGCCCGTATCCGCCTGAATGTACTCACATTGCTGCCAGATCTCTGGATTCAGCAGGTACAGCAATGGCATGCCCGTACGCAACCATTCCGCGATCAGTTTCCAGATGGCATTGTGCCAGCCGGCAACGACGAATATTTTATTTATCAATCCATTATTGCCGGCTTTCCCGGCCATGATGATCCTGATAGCGACTTTCTGCCAAGGCTTTCTAGCTATATCATTAAAGCCCTCCGGGAATCGAAGGATCATAGTAATTGGTCGTCGCCGGATGAAGCATATGAAAGCAGGTGCCTGGCTTTTATTGCATACTTGTTTGCCCCGGAAAATAACCTGATCGGTAGCCTGTATGCGCTCATCAATAAGATAGACCAGCATGCAGCTACTTATTCCCTCAGCCAGTTGTTGTTGAAATTAACGGCGCCAGGTATACCGGATACCTACCAGGGGTGCGAACGGTGGGATTTTAGCTTTGTAGATCCCGATAACCGGCGACCGGTTAACTACATCGACCGTATGAATATGTTGTCGCTGATACAGGAATTGGAACAGGATGATCCTGCTGCGTTAATGAAACTATTGAAAGCGAACCGTCATCATGCTTGGGAGAAATTTTATGTTTTTGTAAAGGCTTTGCAGTTCCGGAAATCACATGCCCGCCTGTTCCACACCGGCGCTTATATTCCTGTAGCTCCCGAACAGGAGCAAGTGATCGCTTTTATGCGGCAATACGAAGATAATTGTTGCCTGGTGGTAGCGCCTTTACTGAAAAATGATACGGCTGCTTTAACTACCCTGCGGATATCTGAAGGTATGCCAGCACAGTGGTGGAACATTTTTACGGGAGAAGTAATTACCGCTGCCAACGGACAGTTGCCATTAGCGATGCTGGAGCAGTTTCCGGTAGCGATGTTGATTGCTATTAGCTAACAGCTAATAGCAGCACGATCGATCTGGCGGCGGCTTTTACAGTATCAGCCGCCTGGTATTGCTGTTCATCTTCTTCCAGATCAGTATTCAGCAAGATTTTCCATTGCTGGCTATATTTAGCGTCGGGTAGTTTAAACTCCAATGCTTCGTGGTGGGCATTGAAGATAATATAAAAGCTGTTATCCGTTATTGTTTCTCCCTTGGGGCCTTGAAGGCGTAAGCTTTGACCATTAAGATAAACACCGAGGGAGCGGGCAAAGCCGGTATCCCAGTCTTCATCGCTCATTTGATGGCCTGCCGGTTTAAACCAGGCGATATCTTCTACCTCCATCCCTTCTACCGGGGCGCCCCGGAACCAGCGTTTGCGGCGGAAGGCAGGGTGCTGTTGCCGGAGTGCGATCACTTTTTGGGTAAAGCGAAGCAAGTCTTGATCTATGTTTTCCCAGTGCAGCCAACTAATATCATTGTCCTGGCAATAGGCGTTATTGTTTCCGCGCTGGGTTCTTCCGGTTTCGTCGCCTGCCAACAGCATGGGGATGCCTTGAGAGAGCAGGAGGGTGGCAATAAAATTCCTTTTTTGCCTGGCGCGCAGGGAATTGACGGCTGCATCGTCGCTGGGGCCTTCTGCCCCGCAGTTCCAGGAGTGGTTATCGCTTTCTCCGTCTTGGTTATTTTCTTTATTGGCTTCGTTGTGTTTATTGTTATAAGATACCAGGTCTTGTAAAGTAAAGCCATCATGCGCGGTAATGAAGTTGATGCTGGCGGTGGGTTTGCGGTAGTCGTCTTTGTACAGGTCTGCACTTCCGGTGAAGCGCGACGCAAATTCAGCAAGGGAACTGTCGGCGCCTCGCCAGTAATCACGGATGCTATCGCGGTATTTGCCATTCCATTCTGCCCAGCCGGGAGGGAACTTTCCTACCTGGTAGCCTCCTTCTCCAATATCCCATGGTTCGGCAATCAGTTTTACTTGTGAAATAACAGGGTCTTGGTGAATAATATCAAAGAAGGCACTTAGTCTGTTTACTTCATGCAATTCCCGGGCAAGGGTGGCAGCAAGATCGAAACGGAACCCATCTACATGCATTTCAGTGATCCAGTAACGGAGGCTGTCCATGATCAGCCGCAATACATTGGGCAGTTGTGCATTCAGTGTATTGCCGGTACCGGTATAGTCCATGTAGTAGCGTTTATTTTCTGCCAAACGGTAATACACAGCATTATCTATGCCTTTGAAAGAGAGGGTGGGCCCCATTTGGTTGCTTTCCGCCGTGTGATTATATACCACATCGAGTATCACTTCTATGCCGGCGGCATGCAATACTTTTACCATCTCTTTAAATTCATTTACTTGTTCTCCGGCGCCACTGGCGGCAGCATACTTCGCATCCGGCGCAAAGAAGCTAATGCTGTTATACCCCCAATAGTTGGTCAGCCCTACATCTACCAGGTGCCGGTCTGCTATAAAGTGATGTACTGGCATTAGTTCAACCGCAGTAATGCCTAATGCTTTCAGGTATTCTACCGTAGCCGGATGTGCCAGCCCTTTGTAGGTGCCACGTATATTTTCGGGGATATCCGGATGCAGTTTGGTAAAGCCTTTTACGTGCATTTCGTAGATAATACTTTGATGATAAGGGGTTTGGGGTGATTGGTCGTTTTCCCAATCGAAGTTGTGGTCTATGACCACGCACCTGGAAATAAAGGCGGCACTGTCACTCTCATTAAAACTCAGGTCTTCCGCAGCATCTCCGGGCTCATAGCCAAAGAGGGCGTCGTCCCAGTGAATAATGCCACTGATGGCTTTGGCGTATGGATCGAGTAATAGTTTGTTGGGATTGAAGCGATGTCCATCCGAAGGATGGTAGT
Organism: Chitinophaga sp. 30R24; assembly: GCF_049056765.1. Taxonomy (NCBI): domain Bacteria; kingdom Pseudomonadati; phylum Bacteroidota; class Chitinophagia; order Chitinophagales; family Chitinophagaceae; genus Chitinophaga; species Chitinophaga sp. 30R24. Next base: position 217,919 of record NZ_JBJGXX010000005.1, on the reverse strand, counting down.
GCCCATGTATACGGTAGCCATATAACAGTCCAGGTTGGGCATCCGGTAAATAGATGTGCCATACATTGCTGGTACGGTCTTCTATCCGTATGGTGGCATATGCTTCTTCATCTGTTGTGCTGTGAAATAAACAAAGCTCAATGCGGATAGCATTTTCTGCATACAAAGCAAAGTTAACGCCCTGGCCATCCCAGGTAGCGCCCAATGGGAAAGGATTTCCTGGATATGTTGTCATCGCCATAATAAAGGTTAAAATGTTAAAAGCAAAATATTATTACAGAACACCTCAGCAGCAAAATATTATTTAATCACATCTAAAAAAATGTGTGCAATCTCCATGCTTTCCTGGAAGGAAATAGGTTTGGTAATAAAAGAGTGGGCACCTAGTTGCCTGCATTTTTCTTTTTCAGAAGGATTAATAGACGTGGAAAAAATAATGACCGGGATATTTTTAAAGCGGATATCGTTTTTTAAACTCCTTAATGTTTCGGTGCCATTCATCCTGGGCATGTTGAGATCAAGCACAATGAGACGAGGGATATGTCCGAGTTGGGAATCATTGTGGAGCAGACTTAATGCCTGTTCGCCATTTTCCGCAAAGACAATGGTATTGGGTGCTTCTATCGACTCCATGGAGAGTTGGATAATATCCCTGTCTTCGGCATCATCATCAACCATAAGAATTTTCATCTGTTTTGGTTTTAAATATCCTGTGTAAGGGGTAGTGAGATTAAATAGCAGGTAACACCTGTGCTTTATCTTTCCTGCGCTATATTTTTCTTTTATGGGAATCAAAGCCAATGCCATTATCCTTCTATGCCGTTTCTGCCCTAATTAATGCATTGAAGATGGATGAGTAGGCTCGTTCCTGCTAATTTTTACAGAGAGATAGCGCCGCCTGGTTGCAGTAGCTCCACAAGCATTACTATGCTGTGGCTAAACGAAGGTAAATAGCAGATGGCTATAGCACTATTAGGTAGAATATTCTACAAAATGGGGAGCAGGGCGTCCGCGAAGGGGAGGGCAGAATTGCCCGATTTGAAAACATTGCTGTACATTCGCCACACAAACCATTTGACTTATGAAGCTTTACATGGCAGTAGCATTGCCCGCATTCTTGATCAGTTCTCCTTATCTTCACGTACAGGCCCACACGCCTGCGCCTGCGCAGGAATGGGTGTCGCCCAAACCAGTGTCGCGTATTTCGTACGGACAAGGAATAGATCTGATCGTAAAAGGGTTGGGATTGAATATCGACAATATGCGCTTTATTAAAGTGCCCAAAGCCACCGATTACTACAAATACGCTAACAACAACGCGCCTTACGCCTCTGCCCTGATTATTGCCGCCAACAAGGGTGTCCAGTCGGGGCGCGACCTCAGACCAGAATTGCCGGCTACACGGGAACAGTTTGCATTGGCTTTATATGAGGCCATACAGGGAACTGGCCAGTATCCGGTAAATATGATGTGGTTGAATATAAAAGATGAGAAAGAGTTTGGAAAGGATGCCTTAAATGCAGTACAAACACTGATTAAATTTAACGTAGTGTCACTGAAAGACGGCAGTTTCCGTCCTAAGGCCTATATCACTGCGGCAGAAGCGCGGCAAATGGTAAAGCTGGCCGCCAATTTTGTACAAGCGCAACGGGCGCAGGCAGAAAGAGACAATGCTGCACAAGACGCAGTAACCATTACTGTTACACCGGTGAACAACCAGGTAAGTAAAGTGGTCTTGTCGGCAGGAAACCAACCTAATTCAGGTTACCGTTTGCAGATCAACAGTATTGTTTTTACGCCTGCTAAGGAAGCGGTGATCCATTATACGCTGGTAGCACCAGATCCGAATAGTATGAACCTGCAGGTGATTACAGAGGTAAAAGCAGAAACGTTTGTAGCAGCAGGTTATAAAGTAACAGCTACCAGCTATTAGTTGCCGGTTTAAATAATTGGTTGTAATCGTATAGTGGCAGTAACCACTATACGATTATTTTTTTACAGGCTATCTTTTCCTATCACCATCCAGTCGTCGTTGCCATGACCTTTGGCAATCCACTTGTCCATTTCCTCAGCAATGGCAGGTAGTATGGCAAGATGGGTGCCTCCTTTTTCAGCGGCTTCTATGAACAGCCGGGTATCTTTACGGGCCATGCTCAGTTCCCAGGAAGGTTGGCTGAAATTGCCACCAATAAAGCGTTGTAGCCGGGCCGGTATGCCGGCGCCAGGATTCCATACCTCAAACAGCGCGCTGATATCGCTGGCCGGAATATCCAGTGCTTTGGCAAGCGATAAAGTATCTGAAAGGCTGGCAGTGAGCCCCACGAGGAAGCTGTTGCCTAATAATTTCATGCCAGCTGCTTTGCCGGTGGTATCGCCAAAGTTGATCACTTTGCCAGTCATTTGGGCCAATGCAGGCTCCACTGCTTTGATCACTTCCTGGTTGCCAGAAATCAGCATATAACCAGTGCTTTCCAGTGCGTTTTGCGGGCCCATAAATACCGGAGCATGCAGGTAGGTAAAGCCCCGTTCTTTCCATGCCTGGGTTCTTTGCACAGCGCCATCAGCAGAAGTAGTGGTATGATCTATAATGATAGCGCCGGGCTTTAGTCCGGGCGCTGCAGCCGCCAGCACTTCATCAACCGTTTGGTCATCTTTTAAGGTAAGATGTACGAAGTTTGCTCCTTTTACCGCGTCTGCCACTTCACTAAATGCTTTGGCACCGGCAGCTTCAAGCGCGCTTGCTTTGGCGGCAGTGCGGTTCCATACCTGTACCTGTGCTCCTTTTTTGAGTAGCGCTTTTACGAAATTAGCGCCTAGCAGGCCCATACCTAAGAATGCTATCATAACTTTTTTGCGTCTAAGGTAGGAAAAAGAGGATTACGTATCTTCCTGTTTATTCCGCCCCTTATCGTTTAAAACTGGCTCCGGTACAGGCTATACGGATTAAAAGATGTCATTTTTTCTTAGTACAGTTCCGGGAATAGCAAGCGGTATAAATTAAGTAAGTCCAAACGCTGTTTAAGCGCTTCTCTGTGCGCTTTGTTTATTTTGAATACGCTCTCTTTTTTCGTTTATATTTCCCCGGATATTTTGTATTATTAAAACCCAAAATATCCGGTTATGAATTCTCGTCGCGACTTTTTGCAAAAAATTGCTGCATCTGCTATTACATTGCCTTTTATGCCGCTTTCTGGGTGGGCCCAAGCGCCAGCACCTTACGATGGACCTGTTTTGAGGGTTGCCATCATGGGATTGGGCAGTTATGCCAACCGTGTGGCCAATGCCATGCAATCGTGTACTAAAGCCAAATTGGTAGGCGTTATCAGTGGTACGCCTTCTAAGGTCCAGGACTGGCAGGGAAGGTTTGGTATCCCCGCTAAGAACTGCTACAATTACGACAACTTTGATCGTATTAAAGAAAATCAGGATATAGATGTCGTATATGTTACTACACCGAATGCTTTGCATCGCGATCAGGTGATCCGGGTGGCTGCTGCCGGCAAACATGTGATCTGTGAAAAACCGATGGCGCTCAATGCTAAAGAAGGAGAGGAAATGATAGCAGCCTGCAAGAAGGCAAAAGTGCAGCTGCTCGTAGGTTACCGGATGCATTTTGAGCCTAAAACGTTGGAAGTGATCCGGATGAGACAGAATGGTGATTTTGGTAAAGTGCTTTTCTTTCAGGGACAATGCGGTTTTAAAATCGGTGATCCCACGCAGTGGCGTCTGAACAAACAATTGGCTGGCGGCGGCGCTATGATGGATATCGGCATCTATGCGATTAATGGCTCCCGGTACATGATCGGGGAAGATCCCATTTGGGTAACAGCCCAGGAAACCAAAACAGATCCTGTGAAATTTAAAGAAGGAGTGGATGAAACGATACAGTTCCAGCTTGGCTTCCCAGGGGGTGCAGTGGCGTCCTGTTTATCTACCTACAATATGAACAACCTGGACCGCTTTTTCCTGAATGGGGAGAAGGGATTTGCAGAATTACAGCCTTCCACCGGATATGGCCCCATTAAAGGCCGCACCCACCAAGGAGAGCTTACTCAGCCGCATACTACCCATCAGACAGTACAAATGGACGAAATGGCTGGCATACTGCTGGAAGGCAAACGGCCGGTGGTAGCGGTAGATGGGGAAGAGGCATTGAAAGACCTGAAAATTATTGATGCCATCTATCAAGCCGTTAAAACGGGCAAAAAAGTAGCCTTAACAGTATAGCCGGTGCAGTTGATTGGCGGTCTGTATGGCCATTATTTGGGCAAATAAAGGCATTTAGCAGCGTAACTCAGGAGGAAATGGTTGGGTGCCCGGTTGATTGGCCGAGAAAATTGCGTGCATGATAGTGAAAAACGGCAGGATTATCTATTAGTGGTTGGGGGCTTGCAATTCACATTCCACGAATTCGTTTCTTTATAGCAAAATAACGACTATGAAAAAACGATTTCTATTGGCGGCATCAATGGTGCTCTTGTTTTCGATGGTGAAGGCACAGGGGCTTCATTATGGTGTTAAAGCAGATCTCAACCTGTTTCAATTGGATGGACAAGGCATACAAAGCCACTATAATTTCGGGGGGAGATTAGGGGTATATGCTAATTATGATTTTAACAAACAATGGGGTATTCAGCCAGAGTTATTGTATGCTCAGGAAAATACCAGACGGGATAATGATTTTAGCGAGCGTTATATCCATAACAGCAATCCTACGGCCAGTAAAAATGTGAAGTTAAGTTACCTTACCTTGCCCCTCCTGCTGCGTTATAACATTAACAGGAAATTTACTATCAATGCAGGTCCGCAATATAGTTTTCTTGTTTATGAAAATGATGACCTGCTTACGTATAACAAAAATGCTTTCAAACGCAGCGATTTTGGCGTAGCTGCGGGTGCAACTATGACTTTCGACATATTACACATATATGCTAGGTACGTACTGGGATTAACCAATGTAAATGATATCGATGACCGCTATCCATGGAAAACAAGGCAGGCCCAGATTGGTATTGATATCGATATTAAATAAGTGAACGTAAGCATCCCTTACCTGATTTAGGCGGGAAGCAGGAATAATTTCCCACTTCCTGCTTAAAGTATGTTTACTTATCTTCTTTGATGGCTTTCAAACCCTTTGTCCAACGAATCAGTTGGTTGAGCATCAGTGTGGTAGAAGTATGTACCAGCTCGTTAGGCGTAAATACTCCTTCTTCCGAAATAAACTGGTTGAGGGAAGGGATAGGTACTATTTCTCCCAATGCAATGGTTTTTAAAGACAGTAAATCTGTTTTAAGGGTATGTAAAGCCCTTACACCTGCAAATGGACCAATGGAATAACTCACCAGTCCGGCTGGTTTATAACCCCATTCATGCACCAGGTATTCTAACGCATTTTTCAGGGAAGCGGGATAACTATAGTCGTACTCTGAGGTAACGAAAATAAAGGCATCTGCTTCCTCAATTTTTGCACTCCAGGCTTTAGTATGATCATGTTCATATTGTTTCATAATAGGATGTACCGGCTCATTCATTAAAGGCAGGTTAATTTCTCCCAGGTCGAGTACTTCGGCTTCAAAAATACCCTGTTTGTTGACTTGTTCCAGTATCCACTGAGCTACCATTGGACCTTTTCTACCCGGACGTACAGTAGCGGAAATAATTTTAAGTTTGTACATAATCTGTTTGATTGTTAAGGATTTAGTTGGCATATTGATCAGCTCAACAGTTACGCTTTTTTTGTGCAATCAAAATTAGCTACATTTACAAACAATTGATTAGTAGTATACCAAAGGTTAGTAGTAACCTTTTTATTAGCAGTAATATTATGGAGCAGCGTAAATGGCTCAATAGTGCAGAGCAATGTAAGGCCAATCTGGCCGCTGTGGGCGATGCGTTGTATGCTATTGGAGGAAAATGGAAACTGATGATCATCGTTGCGTTGATGGATCATCCCAAGCGGTTTAATGAACTGCAGCGTACCGTTACAGGTATTTCTGCCAGGGTTTTGTCTAACGAGCTAAAAGATCTGGAGTTAAATGGTTTTGTAAGCAGAACAGTGAATAATCAATATCCGGTAGTAGTAGAGTATAGTCTCACCGAATACAGCCTTTCGTTGGAAGATGTGTTAAAGGCCTTGGGCGTTTGGGGTAAAATGCATCGGGAACGGATCAGGAAAATGAAATAAGCCCGTAAATATATATAAGACGTTTATTGCGGCGTAAGCAGCAAGACAGCTATGCCTTGTGTACTGATTGTGATACCTGTTTATTTAATCAATAGAACTAAAAATCAGCTTGCTTTAACCGGATAATTGCTGTAAACTTACAATAAGAGTGCATATTGTTGTTTTTATCGATATGGTATCCCTAACCTGTTTGTTAAAAGACCTTATTGCCTCAATTTAGTTTCAGTAATAATCAAGTATGACAACATTGATCAACAAGTGGTTTAGCTGTTTGTGCTGCCTGATAATAATGGCAGGTGCTCAGGCACAGGTATCCGTAAAGGGCAATAAGCTGGGTAATATAGATACTACCTTAACGCGTATCTTGCAACAGGAGCATGGCGCCGGTTTTGCCGTTGCCGTAGTGGAAAAGGGGCAGGTGATATTCTCTAAGGGATATGGTTACCGCGATCTTGCCAATAAACTACCGGTAACGCCTAATACGCAGTTTGCCATTGGGTCTTGTACCAAGGCATTTACAGGTGCTTTGTTAGGTAACCTGCGTAAGCAGGGCAAAGTAGATTTTGATAAGCCAGCTACTACTTATGTGCCTGCCCTGGACTTTATAAACCCGGATCTGAATCATGAAATTACTTTGCGGGATATGATGTGTCACCGCACAGGTTTTGCCCGTTATGATTTTGCCTGGTATCTATTTACCACCGCATCCAGGGATACTTTACTCAAACGTATGCACTATATGGAACCCAGCGCCCCATTGCGTATGCGCTGGCAGTACAATAACTTTATGTTTATGGTACAGGGGATGGCTGCGGAACAGATAACCGGTCAGTCCTGGGAACAAAATATTGTTAGCCAGTTCTTTAAACCGTTGGGCATGGATCACTCTTCCCTGGATATTGCAGCGCTGGCGGCAGGTACTGAACCTTCATTAGGGTATATTCTTGATAAGAATAAGAATATTAAGTTACGGAAATACCATTATCTGGGAGCTATGGGGCCGGCGGGCGCTATTAACAGCAGCGTTACTGATATGTCTAAATGGCTGATCACCTGGATAAACGGGGGAACATACAATGGTAAAGAGATTATCCCATCCGATTATGTAAAGGAAGCTATTTCCTCGCAAATGGTGATCGATGCAGGGTTCCCGTCTGCAGCAAAGCCGGATATACAATTTGCCAATTACGGATTGGGCTGGATGATGTTTTCTTACCATGGCCATTACCGGGTAGAGCATGGCGGTAATATAGATGGCTTTTCTGCGCTTACTACTTTTTATCCTACAGACAGTATTGGCATTGTTGTACTGAGCAATCAGCATAATTCCCCTATTCCTACTAAAGTTATTAATGCCTTGTCTGATAAGCTGTTGGGTATAGTGAATAATGATAAGCCCAAAAAGGAGGCGCCCGGGAAAGATGAAGAGATCAAACGCATTAAAGATTCAGCTGTTGTGCATCCGATTACCCATCCGCTGGCAGATTTTGCAGGAGTGTTCACTAATGACCTTTTGGGCAGTTTTGAAGTAATGGTGCAAAGAGATTCTCTTTTCGCCCGTTTCCCTTATGATGTTTGGTACCTGGAGCACCAAAATTATGATATCTTTTCTCCCTATGAAGTGGAAGATACAGGAATCGATACCACTGAAAAGTCATCGGTGAAATTACAGTTTCTGATGAACAATATCGGTGATATCGATCATTTAAGTTTCTCTTACGATCCTGCTTCCCAGCCCACTATATTTAACCGGATGCTTAAAAGTATAGCCATACCCGTTGCCACATTGGAACAATACGTTGGCACGTACAAGATTGGTGAGATGACCCTCGCTGTGAAACTATCCGATGGTAAAATATTGCACCTGATTGTACCTGGTCAGCCTATATACACGCTAGAAGCACTCGATATGGATCAGTTCCATATTAAAGAACTGAAGGACTTCAAAATAAAATTTGTGCGGGATAACCAGCAACAGGTGGTAGCGCTGATCTCTACCCAGCCTAATGGCAACTTCAGGGCAGAAAGGGTAGTGAGTAAATAAACTATCGGCGTTGCTGAATAACTTGATGCCAAAGCCTTTGGCGCCAATATTGGGCGCTACAGTAAACTGGATGCCTATAAATATAATGCCCAGAGCGAGCAGAAAGGTAAGTCAGTAGCAGAAGACTGATCTGCGTTTTCATTTCTTTTTGATACAAAGAATCAGCCGGGGGAATTTTTATTCGTTCACCCAGGGTAATAAATAACCTGGGTGAACGAATAAATTATAATGCCTTGATAAAGGTAATAAAGGTAGGGAAGTGGTCGCTAAAGCCACCTGCATAGTTATCGAAATCGTAGGTACGTTTCGGATAGCCTTTATACTTACCGGACGATTGTATCATATCATCCCTTTTGAAGATATTGGCCTTGTAAAAATGAAACTGGTCATCTTTCTTTTCCAGCAGGTGTTGGGAGACCATAATCTGATCAAATAAAGCCCAGGCGTCTTGGTAGGCGAGTGTACCAATACCTTTATTATAATAAGCTACCCAGGGATTATAGAGCTCCTGAGCTTTCAGCTTCTCTGGATTACCACCAGCTTTCAGCACTTTGGTAATGCTTTCATTGGTAGGATTATCGTTAAGGTCGCCCATTACCACAACGTTGGCATCTGGTTCTTGTTGGTAGATAGAGTCGATCATTTTGCGGCATACCGTAGCAGCGGCGGCACGGTTAGGAGCAGAGGCGGCTTCTCCACCCAAACGGGAAGGCCAGTGGTTTACGAAAATATGCATGATTTGTCCGTCTAGGCTACCTTTTACCCACAATACGTCGCGGGTTTTATGGCGATACCCATCCGGATCTGGCGGCAGGTCTACGTGTAAAGGACGGCTGTCTATTACTGTAAAATGCGCCGGGTTATACAGGAGGCCCACATCTACTCCACGTACGTCGGGGGAGTTATAGTGAACGATCTGGTAATGCCGGTCTTTTAGTAATGGATTGTTGGTTAGTTCTTCAAGTACTCCCCTGGTTTCAATTTCGGACACTCCCAATACGGTAAGCCCTTCAGGGGAGATATTGGTACCCATGTCGTGGATAACGGAAGCCAGGTGATTGGCTTTTTCCAGGTATACTGCTCCGGTATACCTTTTCTTTCCGCTGGGGAGGAATTCATAGTCGTTAACCCCTTCCTGGTGGAGGGTATCGTAGAAGTTCTCCAGGTTATAGAATCCGATGTTTACTACCTTGTATTGTTTTGCCTGTGCATAGGTATGGGCATTACAAAAAGTGAGGAGCAGGCCTAATAATAGTTTTTTTATTTGCATGATCTTACTAACGCTGCTGATTAAACGCGCCGCTAACTTCGTAAAAATATATGGCTTGCGCAAGGGACTAAATAAAAATAGGAGACCGATTGTTGAGAATTAATATTATGATAATAGTATTTTTCAATTAGCCTTTTATATTTTTGTTGTGATTTAGAAGGTGTCAAGCCTGTAAACCAAGCGACCACTATTAATCCGCCACTTTTTAACGATTATCCTTATACGAATGACAACCAATTTACATTCACACAGCGATAATGCCCATATATAACAAGAGTTGTTCAAACTATTAATGCATGAATAGATCTGCTAGGTTTTTTTCAAAGAAACTATTTGCCGGGATCGGCCTTGTGCTTGTTGCCCCAGCTGCTTTTGCGCAAATAAAAAAAGACAGCGTAGTAACACAGGAGCTGAAAGATGACATCAAGAGTAACATCCCAGTAGTAGTTTTAGACGAGAATGACGCCGACAATAATGTTGGGTCATCCGGACAAAGTATTTCGTCCATTCTTTATGGAGGTCGCGATCCTTATTACTCAGGAGTATTTAACTTTAATGCAGCCAGGTTCAAGCTGAGAGGTTATGATGCTTCCTATTTTGATACTTATATCAACGGTGCGCCCGTAAAGAACCTCACTAATGGCTATACTGCCTGGAGTTTGTGGGGTGGTTTGAATGATGTAATGCGCAGCAGGGTGACCAGCAATGGTTTGAGACCTATAGATTTTGCCTACGGCGACATCGGCGGCGCCAACTACATTGATACCCGCGCTTCCAAACAGCGTAAAGAGCTAAGTGTAAGTTATGCGCAATCTAACCGTAATTATAACAACCGTGTGATGGCTAGCTGGTCTTCCGGCATGTTGTCTAATGGTTGGGCTTTCTCTGTTGCCGGATCTTTCCGCTATGCAGGAGAAGGATACGTAGACGGTACTTTTTATAATGGTGCTTCCTACTTTGCGTCTATCGACAAAAAAATTAATAAACACCACTTATTATCGTTTACCACCTTTGGTACGCCTACTGTAACCGGTGGGCAAACGGCTGCTACACAGGAAATGTATGATTTGGCCGGCACCAATTTCTATAACCCTTCCTGGGGCTATCAACAGGGTAAGAAACGTAGCGCTAACTATACTACCAGCTACCAGCCTTACTTTATCCTTAACCACGAGTGGACGATTAACGACAAGAGCAGTCTGATGTCTAGTGTATCCTATAACTTTGGAGAACGTGCCCGTACTGTGTTGGATTGGTATAATGCACCAGATCCGAGACCAGACTACTACCGCAATCTCCCCAGCTATGCTACGGATGATGCTACTAAACAACTGCTCACCAACCTCTATTCTAACGATGTAAACTATCGTCAGGTTAGATGGGACAATCTGTATGATGTAAACCGTCATAATATCGGCGCCATAAAAGGAATGCCAGGCTCGCTTTCCCGTTATATCCTGGAGGATAGGGTAACCAATACCCAGAAGGGTAACTTCAACACCGTTTATAACAATGCATTGAGGAACAACATCGACCTCACTGCCGGCGTTTCCTATAGCACACAACAGGATCATAACTTCGAAAGGGTAAATGATCTGCTGGGTGGTGATTACTTCATTAACCTGAACCAGTTTGCTGAAAGGGATTTCCCTGGTAACGGCCTGATCAACCAGAACGATTTGGATAATCCTAACCGCCTGCTCAAGAAAGACGATCATTTCGGTTACGACTATACGCTAACATTAAACGAAGCCCGTGCTTTCGCGCAAACCCAGTTTAAGTATAACCACGTAGACTTCTTCATCGCCGCTAATTATTCCTACACTTCTATGTGGAGAACCGGTAATGTAAGAAATGGCTTGTATCCTGATAACTCAAAAGGAAAATCAAACGTATATACTTTTAACAACTATGGTGTTAAAGGTGGTCTTACTTACAAACTGGATGGCCGTAACTACTTCTTTGCCAATGCTTCATATTCAACCAGGGCGCCTTTCGTAGAGAATGTATTTATTTCTCCACGTAACCGCAATACTGTTCAGAATGGTCTGCGTTCCGAAGAGGTAATGGATGTGGAAGCCGGTTATGTATTGAACTGGGAGAAACTGAAGTTCCGTCTCAATGGTTACTATACCAATTTCAAAAATGGTATGGATGTATTGAGCTATTACGATGACAGTTACCAGAACTTCGTTAACTATGCACTGTCTAATGTAGGTAAAGAGCATTACGGTATTGAAATTGGGTTGGAAGCGCCTATTTATAAAGGCCTGAGTCTTAAAGCTGCTGCCAACATAGGCCGTTATTACTATAACACCCGTCAGAACGCAGTAGTAACTGTAGATAACAGCTCTGCTATCCTTGCTAACGAAACAGTATACGCTAAGAACTACCGCGTTGGTCAAACTCCACAGGAAGCATATACCGTTGGTCTGAATTATCAGGGTAAGAAGTCTTGGTTTGCTAACCTGAACTTCAATTATTTTGATCAGATGTGGGTGGATATGAATCCTATCAGACGTACAGAACGTGCTACCGCAGGAGTGAAGCCAGGTTCTGATATCTGGAAAAGCATCCTCGCACAGGAACAACTGCCATCTCAATATACTGTAGACATCTATGGTGGTAAAACCTTCCAACTGAATACCGGTAGAATCAAATCTTCCCTGGTACTCACCGCAGGTATCAACAATCTGCTGGATAACAAGAAAATGATCACCGGTGGGTTTGAACAGTTGCGCTTCGATTACACCGATAAAAATGTCAACAAATTCCCTGCGAAGTACTACTATGCCTATGGCCTGAATTACTTTGTAAGTGTTGGTTTAAGATTATAATCCGTGCATTGCACACGTATTCAATAAACGTATATCACAAGCATTAAATAATAAATCCGATGAACAAATTGTGTAAGCAATTCGTAAGGTTTTCCGGGGGTGCATTATTGTTAGCCCTGTCTATCACCGCATGTAAAAAGACTTTTGATGAGCCTCCTTATAACAGTGGTGATCCTAATATTAAAGTAACTGCCAGTATTGCCGATTTACAGGCATTGTATAAAGGAAGTCCGGTAGTTATTACCGATAATATGGTGATCTCAGGTATAGTAATTGGAGATGATAAATCCGGTAACTTATACAAGCAGATTGTTATCCAAGATAGCACTGCCGGTATCAACATCCAATTAGACGCTTCCAGCTTGAGCGCAAAATTTCCTGTTGGCCGTAAAGTATTTGTAAAGGCTAAAGGCTTGACCATCGGCGCTTATGGTGGTTTGCTGGAACTGGGTTTGGGTAAAAACGACCAGAACGAGCCAGTACGTATTCCTCAGGCGGTAATTGATTCCTTCCTGGTAGGAGGTAGCGCTGGTAACACAGTAGTACCAATAGAACTTACTGTAGCACAGTTGAGTCAGAAATACCAGAATATGCTGGTAAAGCTGAAAGCTATGCAGGTAGCGAATAGTGATCTGACTAAAACCTACGCAGATTCTACCAAAGCTATTGCGAACGTAAATATCAACCTGCAGAACTGCGACAATGGTAGCCTGGTATTACGCACCAGCAGCTATGCCAGCTTCGCAGGTGTAAAAGTAGCACAAGGTAAAGGTGATATCACTGGTATCTACACGATCTTCAATACCACCAACCAGTTCGTTATCCGCGATACATCCGATTTACGCGATATGACCGGTACCCGTTGCGATGGTGCAACAGGCGCTCCAATGACGATTGCAGCCCTGAGAGCTTTATATAAAGGTACTGATCTGGTAGTGCCACAAGGTACTACTATCACTGGTATAGTTGTTTCTAACAGCAGCAACGAAGCTGCTGGTAACTACAGAATTGCTCAGGCAGACAATAGCGCTGGTATTATCCTGTACGCTGCACAGGGATCTCCTGTTTACCCTGTTGGTACCGTAGTGAACATCAATGCTTCAGGTGGAAAACTGGCACCTTACAATGGTGATCTGGAACTGAGCGGACTGACTGTTGATAAAGTAGTAACCAATGGTACCGGTGCTGTTACACCAAGAATAGCTACTGTTCAAGATATCATTGCCCATAAAACAGCCTGGTCATCTACCCTGGTAACTATCAAAGATGCTAACATTACCTCAGGTGATAATAGTGGTTCTGGTATTAACTACACCATTACAGATGCTACTACCGGTAATATCGTAAGCTTTGTAAGAACTGTTGCAGGTATTACAGTGAATAAAGGCGCAGTTACTTCTGTTACAGGTTATGTATCCGTATATAAACCAGCAGCTGCTACTGATACTACTGTACAATTAGGTCTTCGTGCATCCGATGACGTGAAAGGTGGTGGTAGTGAAGCGCCTGTTGCCAGCAATATCGTACTTACCACCTCTCCTTATGTGATCAACTTCGATAACCTGGATAGTGGTTTACCAGCAGGCGTAACCGTTAAGGCAGCTGCTACGATTAGTGGCTTAGGTAGGGATACTACTTTTAAGTCAGCTAAGATTGCTTGGACTGAGACTAGTTTTGGGTATAAAAACTTTGCTTCTGCACAAGATGCAAGCCTTGATGCCAATAGCGATGCTGCTGCGCAATCTGCTTCTACGAACCGTGCATTAGGCTTACGTCAGACGGCCGGTGTAGATGCCAATGCTGGTTTTGTTTTTGAAATCGATAATACTACAGGTAAATCTAACCTGAAAATGACCTTCCAGTTACAGTCTCTTGATGCTAAAAGCCCAAGAATTACTACCTGGTTAGTGGATTATGCTACTGGCAGCAATCCAACTGCTTTTATAAATGCTAATGCTACCGGTACACTGACTACTGGTAATGCTGCCTTTACTAATAATACGATCACCGTTGATTTTGGCAGCGCGCTGAATAATATTAGCGGTAAAGTATACATTCGTATCGTTACGTACACTGCGGCTACTGGTCCTAGCGGTAACAGAGCATCTACTGCTATAGATGACGTGAAATTTACCTGGCAGTAATTACTGGCAGGGATATATATTGAAAAGAGGCTATCTCATATTGTTGAGATAGCCTCTTTTTATTCAGTACCAGATGTTATAGTAAGTCATTGATTTTTTTGATACTTCCTCCTTTTCATGTTGCGATGAGGTCATAAGTAGAGGAACTGGTTTAACTCCTGCTCAAAATGTTTTGCATGGGCTTTTATTGTCTGTAGAATGAACGACTGAAAACAGCGTTAGGGGGAGGGCCGGCCGGGTATTTCGGACGCAGTAAGATTTGCCTGTTTAATTACCACGGAAGAGCATATATTAAAAAGGTCCGGAACATATATGTTCCAGACCTTTTTAAATTGTGGTGAGGGTAAATATTATTGGAATAGTTTGCTTTTCAATTGCGCGCGAACGGTAGCCGGAACATTCTTGAACAGGTCCAGTTTCAGGCCTTGTGCCTGAATGCTGGCGTTTACCTTGGTTTCCAGGTCGTTTACTGTGCACAGGTAGTTCTTCCAGGCAGTTTTACCAGTGCCGGAAAGGCTGTATAAGCTATTGTCATTTGGCATATTTACCGCCAGTACAATAGTATTGGCATCCACGCGGGAAAGGTCGTTGTTGCCTTTAGGTAGTATTACTACTACTTTCCATACCTGCTGTGGTACCGTAACATTGCCATTATCCAGTATTTCAGCAAAGTTAGTTTGTCCGGAACCTCGTCCTCCTCTACCATAAGAGCCCATAATAATATAAGCCTCATTGCCAGTACTAACAAGGGTATTGCGTACATAATCTTCTAATCCTTCCCAGGGGCCTTGGTTTAAGGTAGCCGCCTGCGGAATCATATTGGTCATTAGGAACGTAGTATTATTGGCAGTAGCATCAGCGGTACGGTCGCCGGAAGGGCAATTGTGGCCTCTGTCGAAACCGGTTACAGCGCCGTTATAGCTTTTGTCGCTTACTTGATACCAGCCGGAAGGGAGGCTAGGATCTGGACGGAAGTTGTCGGAGCGGCCAGCACTGCCTACATCCTCAGATTGCAGGTGCCAACCTACCCAAACAGGAATACCACGGTTTTTACTATACGATTCTACAAAATACTTTTGGTCCATCAGATAGTTTTCGATGAACACCAGGTTCCTTTGTGCGTCTGTAGGGTTACCCAGCAACAGGTGAGTGTTGTCGGACAAAGAACTTCCATTATCTGAATTATCTATCGGTGGTGTTACACGGACAGTATCTGGTTGTTGTGGTGTGACAGGAGCAGCTTTGTGTATTCCATCCTTCGCACAGGCAGCGACAAAGAGGAGGGCAGCACATGCACTCCACAATCTAAAGTTCATGCTCATATGAGTATCATTGTGAATTAAACTGTAAAGGAAATATAATAATGTTAAGAAATTATTAAAAGGGGCTGGGGAAAAGAAATTTATTTGTAAAAAAATAAAGGAGGACAGTTTAAATAACTGCATGAGTGGGCAGCTATCTTAACGGGCAAGAGTATCCGTAGTTACCAGTTGTTACCTCTTCTGCCAAAAAATAGTACTAAATTGATTAGCATCTACATGCTGTTACCACTGTCTGGGGTGCTATATTTTGCAAGGTTCATCCACCTGCCATTTCTATATGTGTAGTACGGCGATAAATCTTAACGATCAGCCAACTCAATCCATACCGGTGCGTGGTCGCTGGTTTTTTCCCATCCGCGTACGTGGCGGTCAACGCCGGCGGCCTTGAGGCGTGGAGCAAGTTGGGGACTTAGCAGGAAATGATCGATGCGCAAGCCGGCATCGCGTTCATAAGCGTTCCTGAAATAATCCCAGAAGGTATAAATTTTTTCTTCCGGATATAGTTTTCTGATGGCGTCTGTCCACCCCTGGTTGGTGAGGTCTTTAAAGGCAGCCCGCACTTCCGGCCGGAATAAGGCGTCATCTACCCAGCGTTCTGGTTTGTATACGTCTATTTCGGTAGGCATCACGTTATAGTCGCCAGCAAGGACTACTGGCGTTGATTGGGCCATCAGTGTCTCAGCGTGAGCGGTCAGGCGTTTAAACCAATTGAGTTTGTAGTCGAATTTAGGTCCTGGGGCGGGGTTGCCATTTGGTAGGTATAAACAACCAATCAATATGCCATCGATCATAGCTTCTATATAACGGCTATGGCTATCTTCCGGGTTGCCGGGCAGTGCGCGCCTGAGCTCCTGGGGGAGCTGGCGCCGGGAGAGGATGGCTACGCCATTCCAACTCTTTTGTCCGTGCCAGATGGCCTGGTATCCGGCATCCTGTATCGCTTGTGCCGGAAATTTTTCCTGGGGTGCCTTTAATTCTTGCAGGCAAACAACATCCGGGGTGGTTTCTTCCAACCAACGGAGCAATACTGGCAGCCGTCCATTCACACCATTCACGTTATAAGTAGCTATTTTCATGCGATCGATTTTAGCAGTGATGCTCCCACTCTCTTCACAAAAGATATACAGGCCTATTTAGTATTTACCACTGGTATAATAACGATATTCCGGAATTCGATAGGGCCATGGTCGCCCTGGAAGTAAATGGGGCCTGGTTCGTCTTCGTTGCTGTCTATAGCGCCGCCGGTAATACCGGGTATTTCCTGGTTGTTGATCACCGTTCTGCCATTGACTACTACGGTTACCATTCTGCCCACTAATGTGATATCGTAGGTTTGCCATCTGTCTGGCCCTAATGCTGCAATTTCAGAGGGGGGTAAGAAGCCGTATATACCACTGAATAATACACTGGAAGGATGGGCTTCATTGGGGCTGTCTTCAATCTGTACCTCATAGCGTCCTCTCAGGTATACGCCGCTGTTACTATTTTTCTGGTATTTAAATTCTACATGTAATTTAAAGTCAGTAAAGGTTTGTTCAGAATATAAGTTAGCGCCGGAATGGGTGCTGGTTAACACTCCGTTCTTTACTTCCCATTGATTGTTACCTGTGGCTTTCCAGCCGGTCAGGTCTCTGCTGTTAAACAATTGGATAGGTTTACCCCATGTCGGTATTTCTGCTCTTTTCAAGTCAGGTGCTTTAACGCCTTTCCAATGATAGGTTTGGCCTTCACTGGTGGTAATGGTGCCTTGTATACCACTTTCGCTTAAAGCGCCTTCAATAACAAAATCCCGGTCTCCGCTCTCCCATTGTGGAGGGATCGTAAAGTTGAAATTTCCATTATTAAAATTTACTTTGGCTACGGGGCGAGCACTACCGGAAGTTCCTACAAAATATCCCACCAGTGTACGTGTGCCTGATAGCTTCACTTCCAGCCAGGAAGGCAGTGATTTCCCGTTTTCGTCGATGGTGAGGTCCCATCGTCCTATCAGATTTTTGGCATCCGCTAACTTTTGGGTAGTGGAGGATAAGCAGCTGCTTGATGTGGTGGTGGCATCAACAGTTCCTATTGTGATAAAACAACTTAGGCCTAATACGAAGAACTTTTTACGCATGTAAAGTGGTTTTTTCATATCCATTTGTTCTCTTACAAGATAATATTTATTTAACAGAGATACAATTCCTGTTTTTAATGCCTTAGGAACCCTGTTGCCAATGCGGTACCTGTACCCAGGATAGCGCCGGCGGCAACGTCTGTTGGATAGTGAACGCCCAGGTACATACGGGAGTAGCCAACCGAAGCAGCCCATAAAAAGGAAGGCGCAATAATATACCACTTAGGATAAGCCCGGGATAAGGAAGTGGCAGTGCTGAAAGCAGAAGAAGTATGACCGGACGGGAAAGAATAGGAACCGGGTTTATATACCGGTACCAAATGTACATTGGTAATGAAAGGACGTGGCCGTTTTACCAGTTTTTTGACCAGTAGGTTGATTAATTCTGTACCCACTGCGCTAGTGGCCATATAGAGTGAGTTATACTTCATGTTTGCATCATTTTTAATTAATCCTGTGATCAGCAGTGCCGCGGGTGCGCCCACATTAACATAGTTATTGGCGTCGGATATTGTTCTCCATAAGACTGTTTGGCCGTTTGTTCTTCCTGCTGCAAGATGTTCCAGTATGTTGTCGTCGAATTGCTGTAACCGTGTTTGCGCTTGTAACCTGCTGGAAAACGTTGTGAGCAAAAAGAGGGGAATAGCCATATGCAGTAACGCTTGTCTGCCAGATAATGTTTTATGATAGCCCATACATTCGTTTTGATCATAACAATATTATCGAATATTCAGGGTTGGAGAGGAATATTTCTTGACAGGTTGGTGGAGGGTCGTATATACGTTAGCGTGATATGGTGCTGTCGTGTGTAAAACAAAAGGAAATACAGCCCAAATGCCCGGAGTAAAATGGGCTGTAAAAAATACCCTTCAGGTATCCTTATAAAGACGCCTGAAGGGTTTGGTATCCTATTTTTAGGATAATATATTTATTTCACTAGTTTATAGTTTTTGTATTCACCGATGCGCCAACCCGTAATTTTTTCTACTTCATAAAGGAATTTGTGCCGGGGGGTAAATGATCCACGGCTGGCATCATATTTAAATTCCCAATCTTGTTTGGCAATGAGCTCTTGCATAACGGCGGGATGTGTACCAGTAAAAGGAGACAGTACGTCAATAACGGAATGAAAGTCAAAAAGCTCGCTTTGGTCGTAATAGTCCTGTGTACTGGACTTATTGGCATTGTAGTAACTCTTAAATTTCTTTACTTTTCCTCCCAATAAATAAGGATTCCGGCAATAGGAATAATGGAATATGCGTGCATTTAAGCGTTTTACTTTGAGCTTTTCTCCTTTTTCTTCGTTATTATAGGCATCCTCGGAGCTATATTTTCTAAAGCCCTGTGAGTCACGGTAAGAAAATACCTCTGGCTTATTTCTCAAGATGCGGATTTCCTGACTATGCCATTTCCGCGTGGTGCCAATATGTTTGTAATCTCCTACAAAATGCAGGTACTTAAATAAAAATCCGTCTATTTGTTCATTATCGAGGTTGTCTTTAAGCGCTTGCCTGATTTCAGGAATATCTTCTTCATGGATTACTTCGTCGGATTGTATATGGAAGGCCCAATCGCCAGTAGCTGCCTTTAGGCCGATATTAGCTTGTTGTGCAAAAATCTTTCCGCCACTCGTGAGTTGTGGATCCCATTCAGTATCTATAATCTTGATTTTTGGAGAGCCAATGGCTTCAATGGCTTCCCGTGTTCCATCAATACTCTTTCCCACCACGGCTATGAATTCATCACATAAGGGTAGCACTGATTTGATGGATTCAATTACCGGGTAGCCATAAAGGAAACTGTTGCGCATGTAGGTAAAGCCAGTTACTTTCATAATTGATAGCTGTTTTTCAGTTTATAATCTAAGTTCGTAGGTTATTTATTTAGATACTATTCTAACGATTTTACTTTCCAGTGTTTGTTGTTGGCTTAATAGAACAGAAGTAGGAATAGCGTGTAATGTTTTGTAATCTGGCATTGAAATCAGTTGGACATAAGGATTATTCCTTTGGCATTCATAATTCTTCTGAATATGAAGAACATTCGGGTGCTAAATTAGGGTTAAATGTATTATTATCATAATGGAGATTAAAAAAATATTAAAAAATTAAAGCGAAGGTATATTACCCCATTATAATGTTTGCTGGGATCAGGTTATTAAATGGGACGTAGGTGTAGATGGGGCTAACCATCAAAGTCTGCTTTCCAAAAGGAAAACAGACTTTGATGGTTAGCCGTTATATATACTATGTTTGATTAATACTTAGAATGGAACACCAGGATATCCATTGGCAGTGGTATTGGTGCCTTGGTAAGTATTTGTCAGCACATCCCATCTGGCGTATTGATTACCGGAGAAGATATATAATTGTGGCTGGCCGTTATAATGATATTTATCAATATACGCAGCATCAATTCGGGTAAATGGCATGCCTGGATAATTGTTAATGGAGGCAACACCTTCATAAGTATTGGTGAGGATGTCGTATCTCGCATATTGGCTATTACTGAACAAATATAGCTTAGGGTGACCAGGATAGCCGTATACGTCTACGTAAGAGGCATCGATGCTGGTAAATGGTACACCAGGATATCCATCGGCAATGGAATTAACACCCTTGTATTGGTTCGTGGTCATATCATAACGTGCATATTGATCGCCGCTAAAGATATACAGTTGTGCTGTGTTACCATAGTGCCAGATGTCCACGTAGCTGGCATCAAAGCTGGTGAATGGAACGCCGGGATAGCCATTGGCAATAGTGTTTATGCCTTTGTATGTATTGGTTAATACATCATAACGTGCATACTGTATACCATTAAAGATATACAATTGCGGTGTCGCGTAATGGATCGTATCAATGTACGTGGCATTGAAATGTCCTCCCGCGAGGTTGGGCCTTACTTCATCACTGGTTTGTTGATTTGGGCTGTGGGTATCAACATGTGTAGTTAATCCGGTTTTTTCGCAAGAGAGTACAGAAGTTAACATTACTCCGGAAATAACGAATGTAATTAGTGGTCTGTTCATAAAAGTAAAATGAAAGTAGTGAGGGTTACGCTTAGGTTAATTGTTTAAGAATATAAGTCGATATATATAACGGACACAACAAATGTAAGGCGGAAAAACAGATTTCAAAATAATTTCTGTAGCTTGAAAAGATGCAATGCCAATTTATTACGGCGATTAAATGAGTAGCGGCGATGCGCCGCCTATTTGTTTATACCTGTCAAGTTTGCTCTTAGGCCGTAAAAAATTTCAAAAAAAAAGTAAAGTGTAGATTATTTTCTTTTCTCAATCGTCTACTTACACTAAACGAGCAACAAAGTTAAATTCTCAAATATGGTTATTAAAAATAAAAGAATAGCAATTGTGGGTGGCGGCCCCGGTGGACTAACACTTGCAAGACTTTTGCAGATGAGTGGTGCTGATGTAAAAGTGTATGAGAGAGACGTCAATAGAGAGGTAAGAGTACAAGGTGCTACTCTTGACCTGCACGAAGAATCGGGTTTAAAGGCATTAGCCGGAGCAGGGTTAATGGATGCCTTTAAAAAGAATTATAGACCTGGTGCAGATAAAATGCGAATCGTAGACCAGCATGCAAGCATCTTTTGGGACGATCATGATATGAAGCCAGAGGAAGATTTTGGCAATGAATATTTCAGACCAGAAATTGACCGGGGGCCATTGAGAAATATTTTGTTGGACTCCCTACAACCTGGCACCGTTGTTTGGGACAGCCAGTTTTTGACAATGTCGCAAATCAGCAATACATGGAAATTGGAATTTAAAAATGGCAAAACGGCTATAGCAGATATCGTAATAGGGGCAGATGGTGCCAATTCTAAAATTCGTCCTTTTATTACACCTGTTAAACCTTTTTATACAGGTGTAACGGGTGTGGAAGGAAATGTATATGATGCTGAAATCAAAACGCCTAACATCCACGAATTATTAAGGGGCGGAAAAATATTTGCTTTTGGGGGTGAAAAAAGTTTAATTGTAAGTTCAAAGGGTGATGGCAGTTTATCTTTTTATGCAACTTCCAAAATGGAAGAAAATTGGGCAAATAATAGCAGGATAGATTTCTCCAATAAAGCACAGGTGCTCGATTGGTTCAAAAAAGATTTTTCAGCATGGAACAGTATATGGCACGAATTATTTGAAAACGTAACCACTAGTTTTTTTCCAAGACCGATATATAGTATGCCCCTGGACCAAACCTGGGAAGCTTTACCTAACCTTACCATGTTGGGAGATGCTGCACACTTAATGCCGCCCTTTGCCGGAGAAGGGGTAAATATGGCCATGCTTGATGCCCTCGAATTAGCCGAAGCCCTTACCAATAAAGAATGTAACGACATACAGTTGGCTATTTCCGCCTATGAAAAACAGATGAGGATACGGGCTTCGGAGGCGGCAAAAGTATCGCTGGAGAACACCGAATGGATGCATGCGGAGAATGCAATAGATAAGATGCTGGCCATGTTTGGAGAATAAAACATACATACACTCTCCTAACTTCAACTTTAAAGCGCTTTTCTAACTGGCTGGGCTCCGCCGGGAACATTATCCGGATCTGTAATTAGGAGAGATTAAAAATACCTTTTAGTATTATCCATGATTAAAAATGGCTAGCATAGCAACGATGCCAACTTTGGTCCCGTAAGGGATAGCATTGATATCTACTTCAAAATCTCCGTTATGGGCATTAAAGGGCAATTTCCCTGCTGCAAATGATTCATTAAATCGTTTAGGCTCGGCAACACCTACCTGTACATAGCAATAAGCATATTTAGGATTGTGTATCACCAGATGATGGAAATCTTCCGAGCCCATAACGGAGGGCAGTATTGTTTCGTCCAGCAGTTAGTGTGCACTGTCTACTACCTCTTTTAAAGCGGTATTTACACTTTTTGTAAGTGCGGAATCATTATCCAAAGGTTGGGCCCAACCTTTATCTTTTGTGGTGGGATATTTATCCTTTGGTAGATTATAAGCATAGGCGATTCCTTCATTGATCCTCTCAATCCCTTTTTTCATCGTATTCCTGTCTTCCTTCTTAAACCACCGGAGATTTATCTTCAGCAGGGCAGTAGACGGAATCACATTATTGTCCATTCCTGCCTGGACCGATCCAACCGTAATAACAGCGGCATCCTTGGGGTTAATGGCGCGGCTAACAATTGATTGATATTGCATAATTGCTGCAGCAGCCATCACAATGGGAACTTTACATAGGTTGGGAGTTGGTCCATGTCCGCCTATTCCATGAAAAGTTACATCTAATTGGTCGGTGCCTGCCATTCTTACCCCTGCAGCGGCAGTGGCCATCCCAACTTTTATCGGAGCAGTATGCATGCCAAAGAGATATGTAGGATATGGAATTTTATAATCTGTATATAAGCCGCCATTTACCATTGCTTCTGCTCCCTGAATCGGCTCTTCTGCGGGTTGCCCGATAAAAATAATTGTTCCATGCCACCAACTTCTATGTTCAGAAAAGAATTTAGCAACAGCCAACATCCAGGCTGTGTGCGCATCATGCCCACAGGCGTGCATTACAGGCGTTTTGTTGCCGTTTTCTAAAGTGGCGGAGTCTATACTGGCATATGGTAAACCAGTAGTTTCTTTTACAGCATTACAATCCATATCGGCACGGTACATTACAATGGGGCTGGAGCCATTCCGCATTATTCCCGCTATCCCGGTGGTGCCAATTTTCTCCTTTACGTCATAGCCGTAATTCCTTAATTCTGTAGCTATTTTGTGAGCAGTCCTGAATTCCTGGAATCCCAATTCCGGGTGCTGATGAATATCCCTGAAAATGGTTTCAAATTTGGCCTGGTCCTTCTTAATTGCAATATCAATGGAATCAATGCTATGTTCGGTTTGTGCCATCAGATCTTTGGAGTAAAACGCTAAATGCCAGTATAAATACAGCGAATAAGTATACCAGTTTCATGACAGTGTTGTTGAATTATTTGTAATGACTTATAAACCACATAGATAAACGGATATTTTTTCGAAATGTTCAGTTAGCTATTTCAAATTTTATTGACGACTTAAAATGATGATTGTGTCATATATAGTACGGATTACTAATGTAATATAGAGATCATGGTATAGTATCATGAAAGGGGTAAAAATGGGTACAGGAAATGTGTGGATTGTGGGAGACATTACCATAAGTGTGCACGGAAACATCCATGTTGCTATTGGTTCATCAGAACATCCTGACAATAAATTCAAAAAATGAAGCCTTACTTTTTATTATTGCTGTGTTTGGTTGGCATAATAAAAGCTGAAGCCTAAGAGAAAGGCTTCAGCAAAGCCACACGGCTCATTCAGGTTAACCTTGCTGTTGAATTATTTCTCCGGTTGTTTAAGATTGAATAAAAGCCAGGAGATCCTTATTGATTGTTTCAGCTTCCGTTGTGGGCATGCCATGAGGAAAGCCTGGGTATGAAATGAGTTTTCCATTCTTCAACAGTTTAACCGCCTTGAGTCCGGAAATAGGATACGGGACGATCTGGTCGTCTTCGCCATGCATAACCAGCACAGGAATATCAACACTTTTAAGGTCTTCTGTAAAATCTGTTTCTGAAAAAGCCTTGATACAATCATAATGTGCTTTTATGGCTCCCATCATGCCCTGGCGCCACCAATTATCCCTAACACCTTGCGATATTTTTACACCGTCACGATTATATCCATAAAATGGAATAGTGAAGTCCTGAAAGTATTGTGGTCTTTGTGTAGCGGTGCCTTTGCGTATTTCATCGAAGATGGATAGCGGTACGCCATCCGGGTTGTTTTCGCTTTGTAGCATGAGCGGGGTTACCGCGCTGATGAGTACTGCTTTAGCTACGCGACCTTGCCCATATTTTGAAACATAACGGATCACTTCTCCACCGCCGGTGGAATGACCAATGTGTATAGCGTCTTTTAAATCAAGTGCCTGTGTAAGCTCCGCCACATCTGCAGCATAGGTATCCATATCATGACCATTGGCAGTTTGGCTGGATCTTCCATGCCCTCTGCGGTCATGGGCAATAACCCTGAATCCATGCTCCAGGAAAAACATCATTTGCCCGTCCCAGTCGTCTCCGCACAAAGGCCAACCATGATGAAAAACGAGTGGTTGACCTGTTCCCCAGTCTTTGTAGTAAATTTTAGTACCGTCTTTCACTTTGATTTTACTCATTGATTTGGATTTTATGATGGTGGATAATGATTTTTTGAAGTGAGGCCAATATGTTATGGAGTAGGATGTAAGCTATTATTGAATGCTCCTGTAATCCATTCCAATGAATACGTGGTCTGGTAATTAACACGGATCTTGCCGCTATTGTTGTTATATCACCGATTGAATTAAATCTGGTAAATAAAGCGACGTTCACTATTGCTTACAAGTATGGAAGTTAGCACCTTGATTGACGTTATTGCTTTCGTTTTCTTACAATCCTACTCTAAGCTGCCTTTTTACTTTTGTATGAACGCAATTAAAAAATTATTTAACAATTTTAATCTGGTAACAATGGAGCAGCTAACAAAAAATTCGTTCAGTAAAACAGATGATCATCCGATGGTATTTAAAATTTATAAAGTAGTGAAGAAGGTGATCAAATACCTATCTTATCTTGCTTTGCTTTACTTTGCTTACAAAGGTTTTATGAGCTGGCAATAAATTATCAAAGGGGGTAGGCCCGAAGGTATACCCCTTACTTGTTTTTAGCAGTTGGATGTTATTGATGAGCTGCAATAATTCCCTGTATAAGCTTACGGGCCTATTAACAAGGAATTGTCGTCATAATAGTTTCTTTAGCATGATTTGCGCCGTTTATAGGGCGCCATTTATTATAAGGAAGCCGTCATCCTGAGGCTAATAATCGTTTGTCTGATTAGTATATCCGTTACTGTGCAGCCCCGAGGGTATTGCCGGGTTGCCATAATTTTGCTCTACCATGGCTTGTCGTAGGTAGTAAACAATTTAAACAAAGCGCGGCCAACGAGCGCTTTCTCTTGTCTCATGGCTTATCAAACACATAATCGCGTGTCCAACGTTGAACGCCGGAGGGTACTTTTGCCATAAGCAAGTGGTGATTTGGGTTTTGTAATAGGATTTACCTGGTGATTTGCACCAGCGGTTATTTTGAGTCTTTATGATTACCGGTAAGACCAGTATAGCTTTGCTATCTGTTATAATGTGGTACCTCCATCACCATTGGGCAGTATTAAGTCAGACAGAGAAATAGTTAATCGTGTCATTTAAAGATAGGGTTATTGGTAAATTAGTTAGGAATCCGATATGAGTATGTTCGCTAAGGTAACTATCATTTTATCAATTGCCCAAATTTTTTTGCAGGAAAATTTTAGCATCTTTTATTTTTTTTGTTGTAGTGCTTCCAGCTGGTTGGTTAGTTGGTTAATAGTGGTTTGTTGTTTTTCAAGTGTTTTATTGACCTCAATTAAATAGAGGGTCAGCTCTTCTATTTTCTGCAATAATTTTATTTGATGGTCGCCCACATCCAACCCTTCCTGTTGCATTTGTGCAGCGGGGGCTATTTCTGGCAGGTGGCGATTCGTCTGTACGTATTTATCCAATGCCTGCAGGGAAAGCAGCGGATAAGCCGGATCAAATACGAAATCCGCTCCCGTGGCATTCACTACTAACCGGTTGGCACGTACAACTCCATCTACATCCAGTTTATACTTCGTGTTATTTTGAGTGGATTTACCGATCAGCACATTGCCAATTGAGGTGATGCGCATCCGTTCAGCCGGTAGGGCTTCACTTAATAACAGCGGTTCTGTGGTGGCGCCAAAAACAATATCTCCCCCCGAACTTAAGCCGGAAACCGCGGGTAAACGCTCAAACCACATTCCTGTTACATAGGCCGGGTCCCGTATATCCCTGTAGGCAGATCCCAGTATACCGCCTAATACATGTATGGTACCATAAGTTGTATTAGCGCCCCGGTTATTGAGCGTAATAAAAGGAGAGGCATTCCTCTCTACCGAATTCCCCGACAACTCCAACATGGTACGTGGTGAGGTAATGCCGATGCCAATGTTTCCGTTATCAGTAATGTGATTGGTTTGGGCAATAAGCAGTTGGCAAAAACAACAAGGTACAGTAAGAGTTAACAATAATGCTTTAAACATAGGTATTTGATTTATAAGGCAATAATAAGAATTTATGATTTAGATCTAAAATAATGAAGGGTATTTTGATAATAATTTTATATACGATCTTCCCTGTAGCTCTCTTTGGGCAGATCTGAAAAATTACCCCGTGCGCTTATCGGTTGATAACAACATTTGTGCAATATCTACTACTTTTTGTGCGATCACTTTGTGATTGTAGGTATTCGTGATGATTTCATACCCCATTTGCGCAATAGATTCGCGTTGCACTGCATTTGCTTTTAACCGGAGGATTTGGTCTGCAATTTCCTGTGGATCGTTTTTAGTGAGAACAATGTTTTTGTTGGGCATAAATATTTCGTGTATGGCAGGCGTGTCTTTAGTAATGATGGCTTTTTGCAAAGCAGCATAGTGGTATATTTTGTTAGGGATTACCAGGTCTGCTTTTAACCCGTCTCCAAAAATGCCCAAACAAATATCAAACTGGTTAATGGCCTCGTTTAATACATCGTATTTGCACCAGCCACTAAAGGTAATATGCTGCAGGCCGTAAGTTACTTCCGCAAGGTGGCGCATCTGTTTGTATTCAAATCCTTCTCCGATAAGATGGAAACGTATATCTGTGTGATTTTTCAGGATATTGGCCGCTTCAATGATATAACGGGTGCCCTGCAACGGAATAAAGCCGCCGTAAAACCCAACGGTGAATGGTTGCTGTGTTCTGCCAGCAGTGGTGTTGGGATGGAAGGCTGTTGTATTTACGCCTACCTCTACTACTTGCAGTTTAGAGAGTGGTACCTGGAAGGTTTGATGGAAATAATTCCGGTGCGCTGCCGTATCACATAATACCACATCGGCCTTGTGCATAGCTACCTTGTCTTTTAAAAAGTTTTTATAACCACGCAACGATCTTTTCTTTACCTGTTTGTAATCAAATACTTTGGTAAGATAACGGGATATGAGGGGGTCAAAGATAACAGGTGTACGGGTGAAGAATTTTATCCAGGCTACATCTTTATGTGTAAACGAAGGCAGGAAAATAATATCTGCATCAGCACATGCTTTACGGAGAGCGAAAAGGTTCCACTTAGACCGTTCCCGGAAATTATAAAAAGAAACCTGTATTCCTGGTAGTTGCTCCAGGCCGTCCAGTATTACTTTTGTTCGGTTATACCCTGCTTCAAATTTACCTGCAAATAGTATATTCATTTTTTTTAGAATGTAATTTGCAAAAAATTACCTTAATTTCAGGCGATGAATTATGCCAGTAAATGATGCCAGAATAAATGCAGGTATCAGCCATATAACAAAATGTAATCTACGGAAAACCGCTATTTATCGACATTAATCTTATTTGCCGGCAAATTATCCCCAATGGGCCTATAGAAGTGTTAAGTAATGTTAAGGTTCAATAAACTATTTCAAACTTTTGCTAAATAGCATGCAGAAGAGCAACCACCCTATAGGAACCAAAAAAAGAGCAGCACATGAAAACTAAATCAATACGCATACTTGAGCTCAATTTTGAGCGAACGTGGCGAGGAGGAGAAAGACAGACGTTATATAATACCCAAGGTTTTATCGCTGCGGGTATGAAAGTGGATGTATTGTGTAGAAAAAATTTTCCGATCGAGCAAAAACTAAAAGAGCAGGGGTTTTCTACCATTGCTTTTAAGAATGTTTTTGGCGTCATTTTCTTTTTGATCACACGGGGACACAAGTACGATATTTTCCATGTGCAAACTTCGCATATCCTTACTTATGCGATCCTTACCAGGCCTTTTCATTGGGCGAAGGTTGTATTTACGCGCAGGATTGATTTTGTGCCTAAAGGAAAACTTACTTTATTAAAATATAGGTTATGCACACACGTAGTAGGCATTAGCCGGGCTATTCAACAGATTATGACCGATTTTGGCGTAAAAGATGTACAGCTGATTTCCAGCGCCATTGCGCCGAAAGTGCTGGATACAGCACGTGCCCGCCGGGTAATCGACGAAATGAACCTCCCTCCTTATACCAAAGTAATTGCTACTACCGCAGCATTTGTGGCGCATAAAGACCCGCTTTGCATGGTAGCCGCTATAAAACACCTTACTACTTTGCGCAACGATTTTGTATTCCTGCATTTTGGCAATGGGGAAATGCAGGCAGAAGTGCGTGCTGCGATGGAAGAAGCTGGCCTGTTAGGCATTTACCGGATAATGGGATTTCAACACAACGTGGAAGATTTTTTCAGTGTCATGGATGCATTTGCAATGAGCTCTTCCGAAGAAGGATTGGGCAGTAGCGTGCTGGATGCTTTTATTTACAGGGTGCCAGTGGCAGCTACCAATGCAGGCGGCCTTAAAGACCTGCTCGAAGAGGGCCGTGGATTGATGTGTGCAGTGAAAGACAGCAAAACACTGGCATTGCAACTTGATATCCTGTTAAGTCATCCCCAAGAAACAGCCCAGATGGTGGAAAGGGCCTACAAATTTGCTATCACGAAGCATAACATCACTTTTATCACCCAGCAATACTTACAATTACTGGGTTTAAAAGGCAAGCAACACTATCAGGTGGTGAAACCTGCCACGGTGCGGGTGGCTACCAGTTAAATATACTAACAACTTTTGCCATGGTATAACCGGGGCTGCCTTTCCAGGCGGCCCCGGCTTGTTTTAAAGAATAGCACAGCATTCAACAATATAATATCTCTTTTCGTTGATTATTCGTTAGGTATAACGCTTGCAGCGATTTGCCCGAAAAAATGAATACTATGAAAAGGGAATATAAAAAAACAGCGTTACCGGTATGGGAAATCCGTAAATTCCTGGAGCCTGGCCCTACTGTATTGGTTAGCTCCCGTTGGCAAAATAAAACCAATATCATGACCATGGGTTGGCACACCGTGATGGAATTTTCACCGTCACTGATAGGATGTATGATCACCAGCGCCAACTATAGTTATGAGCTGATCAGAAAAAGTAAGGAATGCGTGATCAATATTCCCACTCTCCAACTGATCGATGAGATCATAGGCATTGGCAATACTTCAGGCGCCCATATAGATAAATTCAGTAAGTTTGCCCTTACGCCGGAAGATGGACGTATAGTGAAAGCCCCGCTTATAAAGGAATGTTACGCCAATCTCGAATGTAAAGTGGTAGATACTCAATTACTGGCCACTTATAATTTCTTTATATTGGAAGTGGTAGACGCGCAAGTGGCTACCTATCCTAAATACCCTAAAACAGTGCATTACAGGGGAGAGGGTGCTTTTATGGTATCCGGAAAACAGGTGAAACTCCCAGGTAAGTTTAAAAAACAAAATCTTTAATCCTGATAAAATCTTCCAATGCTTATTACTGTTATTCAGTATATCATCCTGATCTTTATTATCCTTTTTCTGGTAATGCTGGCGCAAAAGTTAAAGATTGCCTATCCTATTATACTCGTGTTAGGCGGACTCTTATTGAGTTTTTTTAAATTCCTCCCATCTATCCGGATTAACCCGGAGTTGATCCTGCTGATTTTTTTGCCCCCACTGTTATATGAAGCGGCCTGGTATACTTCCTGGCGGGAATTATGGCATTGGAGGCGCATCATATCTTCTTTTGCCTTCCTCATCGTGATTGTTACTTCCTTTGTAGTGGCTATTGTATCTAGCTCTATTATACCCGGGTTTACCCTGGCATTGGGATTTGTATTAGGTAGTATCGTTTCCCCACCAGATGCGGTGTCGGCTACAAGTGTTATGCAGCATGTGAAGGTGCCGAAAGGGCTTGCCGCTATCATAGAAGGAGAAAGCCTGATGAATGACGCTTCCAGCTTGACTGTATTCCGCTTTGCCAGCGCCGCCGTGATGACCGGCTCTTTTGTGTTTAAAGATGCTGCGGGGAGCTTTGTGGTAATTATCGTGATGGGTATTGTGATTGGGATACTAATAGCAATGATTTATTATGCGATCCACCGTTGGCTCCCCACTAATCCGCAAATGGATGTGGTGCTTACGCTCACAGCCCCTTATGTGATGTACATTACGGCGGAATCCTTCCATGGTTCTGGTGTATTGGCTGTGGTAAGTGGAGGATTGTTCCTTTCTTACAGAAGACAGCGGATATTTACTTACAGTAGCCGCATCCAGGGCGCCAACGTGTGGTCTACCCTGGGATTTATGCTAAATGGTATCGTGTTTATACTAATAGGACTGGAATTGCCGGTTATCATTAAGGAACTGGGCTCAGTGAGCCTGAATGAGGCAGTTAAGTACGGGCTTATGATCACTGGAGTATTAATGGTTACCCGTTTGCTGTGTACCTTTGGGGCTACTGTTTTTACCATATTCGCCAGCCGTTATATTACTACTGCTCAGAGTAACCCTGGTTGGAAGGCTCCTCTCGTTTTCAGCTGGGCGGGCATGAGGGGGGTAGTATCGTTGGCCGCTGCTTTGTCTATACCCGTATACATGAATAACGGCCAGTTGTTTCCTCAGCGCAACTTGATCCTGTTCATCACCTTTACAGTAATATTATTAACCCTCGTTATACAAGGGCTTACGTTGCCTGTAGTTATCCGCTGGCTGAATATGGAAGAACAAGATAGTCATCTGCCTTTGGAAGAACAGGAAAGAATCATCGTGAATACCTTAACGGAAAAAAGTATTGAGTTCCTGGATACTTATTATGCGGAAGACTTGCGTGCTAATACGGCTTTATGGGAGCTGAGAGAAGACTTAGAGCATCGTAAATCTATTTCTGTCCACAATCGTAGGGAAGGGATTGATCACGAGCAATACCGTAAAGTGTACCTGAAAATGCTGGATAACCAGCGTAAGGTATTGCGTTCTTTTGCTAAAGATCCCCGTACGCAGGATGAGATCGTCCGCAAGTTCCAGGAGTTAGTAGATATTGAGGAAGAGATATTACGGATGAAATACGAGTATGGCGTTAGCCATTAATGAAATTTCTGCCGTTGCTGCTTTTTCAATAGGAACGTGCAGGTTTTGGGTATCCAATACGTGTCTGGCATCTTCTGTGATGGTAGCCATGCCCATACGTGCGATCTTTTGCTGGTCTGGTGAATAGGAGGCTATTGCGCTATCTGCCCTTGCGGTAGCCGTTTCCTTTTTGGCAGCACCACTACAGCTGAATAGCATAGCCACCCCGGTTAGGGCTACGGCTATCTGCATTTTCATTGATATATGAAATATGCATTTTTTGTAAATGTATGGTCCGGATCTTATCATCTCTTTATGCTTTGCTTACCGGCTTTTTTCCTTATCTTAAAAGAAGAAATGATCCACGATTATGAAAAGCTTGTATTCTTTGTCTTGCTCAAAGCATGCTGCTAAGCATTCTCCTTTTGCCCTGCCTATGCCAGTTATCAATAGGATGGCCTGGGTTGCGGTTGGTAGTTTGTTGGGCCTCTGGTTGGCTTACAACGCGCTGCCGTTATTGCTATTATCCATGTGCATAACGCAGTTCTTAGTACGGAGGTTTAGCCCGGATTGCAGGCTTGCCGGTATGGCGCCTAGGTGGGCGGATGAAGTGGTATACCTGGAGATAGCGGGAACTGAAGAACTGGAGGGAAAGGAGTACGG
The DNA here is from genome assembly GCF_049056765.1 of Chitinophaga sp. 30R24. Classification (NCBI taxonomy): domain Bacteria; kingdom Pseudomonadati; phylum Bacteroidota; class Chitinophagia; order Chitinophagales; family Chitinophagaceae; genus Chitinophaga; species Chitinophaga sp. 30R24. The sequence goes on along the minus strand of NZ_JBJGXX010000005.1, from coordinate 185,267 downwards.
TGTGACGCTTTGTGACGGGCAGGACCGGCCTATGATAGCTCTTCCCCCGGCTACCCTCTTGCTGGTAAAGGCGGAAGATAATTACGTACGGATATATTATCACTCCGGAAATCAGATCAATAAAGTATTGGTGAGAACAACACTTAAAAAGCTGGAAGATCGTTTATCCGCTATTGGGTTAGTGCGGGCTCATCGCTCCTGGTTGGTAAATATCCGCCAGGTAATGCTTCTTAAGAAAGGGCCACGGGGATATTATTTGCAGCTTAATGGTCTGGAAGATATGGTAGTGCCGGTATCTGCGACTTATGTACCGTCTTTTTTAAGCCAGATGTGATTTTTTTGTCTATCAAAAAAATCACATCTGATTATATTTAATCACATCTATGGAAAGGGATGGTATCAAATTTTAACTCCTGGTTGTTTGCACTAAACACTGGAATGCCCTGGTCATCTATTTTTTCAGGCATTGCTTCAAAGGCAGTTTTATCCGTAAGTTTAAAAATAACGGGTCTGGAGCTTTCCACTCCTTCGCTATAGTAATTATATTGGGCCCGTAAAATGTCGTTATGGAGCAAACCGGAGATTTTACCCGTGTTTTTGTCCTTTTCAAAAAAATTATACGATAGATTACCTGTTGCTACACTGTCTTCAACATTAAGTGTGAGTTGTATCGTATCCCTGCCTATTATTTTCGTATAACAGGCATTTCGTATATGGATGGGTGATGTAATTACCGTATCCGTGGAAACGGTTGACTGTTGCGCGCCTGGGTGACAGGCCGTAAATGCGCCGGCTACAAGTGTCAGTAAAATATAAGTTGTTTTCATGCGCTCAATTTAAATAAAAAAATGAAAAAGTAGACTTGTTTTTGCCTTCCAGTATCCCAAAGTACGGTCGGTATCTTTGTGGGCCGCAATACCGGTAAGAGACAGTCTTTGCTGCTTTGAGTGAAACTTTCGTACTTTTGCGCCAAATGCAGAAAGAAACATACTCACTAAGTAATATACTTGCCGCGCTCAAGATCGAAACACTCAATGAAATGCAGCGAAGTTCCATGGAAGCCAATCGGGAACATGCAGACGTAGTCCTGCTGTCGGCTACCGGTTCAGGGAAAACGCTGGCATTCCTGTTGCCTATCCTGGAACGGTTGGATATTACCAAAAAAAGCACCCAGGCGTTGATAGTAGTGCCTTCCCGCGAACTGGCCTTGCAGATAGAAAAGGTATTCCGGCACATGGGCACTGGCTATAAGATTACTGCCTGTTATGGCGGTCATCTCCGGGAAACAGAAGAAAATAATCTGATAGAAGCGCCTGCAGTTATTGTAGGTACACCCGGTCGCCTCGGCGATCACATCCGTAGAGGCAATATTACAGTAGATACGATTGAAACACTGGTGCTCGACGAATTCGATAAAACCCTGGAATTAGGATTCCAGGAAGAGGTATCCTTTATTGTAGCATCGCTCCCCAATGTTCATAAACATATACTTACTTCGGCTACAGAAACGGTAGATATACCCGAATTCGTGGTGTTGAAGAGTCCGGTAAAGTTGAACTTTCTTCCGGAAGGTGGAGCAACGGCGGAGCGACTCTCTATCAGGCAAGTGCTTTCACCCGAAAATGATAAGGTGGATACCCTGTTCCGCCTGATCTGTGTGTTAGGTAACCGCTCTACAATTGTATTCTGTAACCATCGTGAAGCAGTAGAGCGCACCAGTAAGATGTTGTCTGAAAAAAGTATTATCAATACTTTCTATCATGGCGCTATGGAACAACAAGAGCGGGATACGGCCCTCTGCAAATTCCGCAACGGATCGGTAAATGTATTGGTGACCACCGACTTGGCAGCCAGGGGATTGGATATTCCACATATCCGCTATATCATACATTTTCATCTGCCTCATACGGAGGATAGCTGGACACACCGTAATGGCCGTACCGCCAGGATGGAAGCCAGCGGTACCGCTATCGTTATCTTGGCCCCCGACGAAAAGCTGATGCCCTACCTCGATGGCGATACCATTGCACCGATAGCACTACCAGCAGAGGCTATTTTGCCGGAAAAGCCCAAGTGGACTACTGTCTTTATAGGCGCCGGTAAAAAAGATAAAGTGAATAAGATAGATATTGTAGGTTTTCTGGCTAAAAAAGGACACCTGAAAAAAGATGATATTGGCCTGATTGAAGTGAAAGATTTCTTTTCCTTTGTAGCTGTGGTGAAATCCAAAGTGGGGCATGCCCTGGAGCAGGTAAAGAACGAGAAAATCAAAAATAAAAAGGTGAAGATTGAAATAGCAAGATAGTATTCAATAATTGATAATATAGCAACAGCGGTGAGCAATCACCGCTGTTTTTTTATAAAAACTTTTATAGCGCAACTTGCCCCGTACTGTATAACGGAAATGATTATACGTGATGTTAACGATGCTCCATACCCCTTTAAGGCTGTAACGATTTTAGTACCCGTTGCAGTGCGATTTCCAGCTTCTCGTCGCTCAACGAAAAAGGGGTGCCAGACATGGTGGCATTGTCGAGATGAAACTTCACCAGCGTATAAAAAGGGCCATATGCTAACGCCCAAAACACTTCTGGCGGCAGTTGCAGTACTTGCTTTTTTTCTACTGCATTCGATACAAACCTGGTCATCGCTTCCCGGAACAAGTCTTCCTGTAAGCTATCCTGTTTTTTGATCAATGGAGAATTTCTGAATTGTTCAAGAAAGAAATAGTGGAGCGGGTATTCCTGGATATATTGGTAACGGTTATGCCATTGCCGGGATAAACCTGCTGCGAAGTCCATATCCGGACTAAACCCGTTCAGGGTAGTTTTCATAAATAGATCTACCGTTTCAGCAAATAATTGGTTGAGCAGGTGTTCACGGTTTTTGAAATAAATATAGATCGTGGATACAGAAATATTGGCGGCTTTGGCCAATTTATGCATACTTAACCCATCAAAGCCTTCGTGAACAATCATTTCAATAGCTTTTTGCCGGATAATGGTTGCTTTATTTTCGTCTTTCACACGCATCTGGCAAAGATAAAAGAATGATTGTTCTTTTAAGAGCTTTGATGGGATTTTATTTGAGCGGCAATACTTTTCTTACTGTAAGTGAGCTAGTGAGCTGCCGGCAGGTACTTCATAAGGTGCTTTTCCGGCTTCAAATATCCGTGCGTTCAGCGTTCCTTCCAGTGTTAAAGTATTGTCTTTGGCATAAATCCAGCTACCTTCCCGGAGACCTATCACTGGAGTGTTATTTTGGGTATGATATTCTTTGATCCGTGTTTCCCGTGTTTCGCCCATGTGCTGGGAACCGGGAATAGGGTCTAGGTAATGTGGATTTAAATTAAAAGGCACGAGTCCCATAGTGTTAAAGCTGGGTGGGTATACAATCGGCATATCGTTGGTATTTTTCATGGTTAGCCCACCGATGTTGCTGCCTGCGCTGCAACCCATATATGGTGCACCCGTCATTACAGCATCCCGTAATACGTGCATCAACCCTTGTTCGTGCAATTGTTTGACCAGCAGAAAAGTGTTACCGCCGCCGGTAAAGAATCCCTTTGCACTTTTGATGGCGGCTGCTTGATCGCTGAAGGTATGCAGCCCGCGTACCCGGACGCCTATATTACTAAAAGCTTCTGCTGCCCTCGCCGTATAGTCGTCGTGGGAAATACCTCCCGGACGGGCAAAAGGAACAAAAATAATTTCTTCTATACCAGCATATAATATCTTCATGGCAGGTTGCAGGTATGCCAGGTAGTTTTCTCCAAATAAAGTGGAGGTACTCGCCAGAATAAAGTGTTTCATAAACCCAAAAATTAGACAAATGTAAGGATTAAAGGGTAATGCGGCGCCGTTGGAGCGCTGTGGTGAATAGGATCTTTATAATTGTACGATAAACGAATATTTTATAGTACCTTATCATTACTTTTATTGTATTTGATAGTAACGGGTACGCCTAGATAATATCCGTTTATCAGGATAACCACAGCAATCACATTAATCACATTAATCACATCTAAATACGTTATGGATATGAACATTAAAGCGATAACTGCGCTTTTTATCTCCGGTAGTACCATACTGGCTTCTTGTAATAATAAAACTGCCCCGCAAAAAGAAGAAAATATGGATTCCTCTGTCATAGCGGCTACGGAAATAGCCCCACGTAGCTTTGGCCAATCCGATGGTCAGGAAGTACTGCAATACACCCTGAAAAATTCCAACGGAATGGAAGTAAAGATTTTGAACTATGGCGGTATCATCACAGATATCATCACACCCGATAAACAAGGGCAGAAAGGTAACGTGGTGCTATCGTATGATTCGCTATCCGGTTACCAGCAACAGGGACAGCCTTATTTTGGCGCCCTGATTGGCCGCTATGCCAATCGTATTGCCAATGCAAAATTTAAGCTGGATGGTAAGGAGTATACATTGGCCTCTAACGATCATGGGAATACGTTGCATGGCGGTTTGAAAGGTTTTGATAAAGTAGTATGGGCCGCCAAACCCGACGGCAACAGCAGTCTGGAATTGGTGTATAATAGTAAAGATGGGGAAGAAGGTTATCCGGGTAATCTACAGGCTACCGTAGTATATACCATTACGCCAGATAACGCCCTGGAGATCGTTTATAAAGCTACGGCCGACAAGCCTACTCCAGTGAATCTTACTAATCACTCTTATTTTAACTTGTCTGCCGGGAAAGATAATACCATCCTTGGACATGAGCTGCTTTTAAAAGCCCGTCGCTATACGCCTGTAAATGATAAACTGATCCCTACCGGCAAACTGGAACCTGTGAAAGGCACGCCAATGGACTTTACCAACGCTAAGAAAATAGGTGCTGAAATAGATAAGGTAAAGGGTGGTTATGACCATAATTTCGCACTGGATAAAAAAGAAGGGGAGCTGGCAAATGTAGCCACACTCTATGATCCTTCCAGTGGCCGTGTAATGGATGTATTTACTACCCAGCCAGGTATTCAGCTATATACCGGTAATTTCCTGGATGGCACGCTGGCCAATACCCGCAACGGGCAAAAATATATGCAGCATGCCGCATTGTGTCTGGAAACACAGCATTTCCCCGATTCGCCTAATCAGCCTTCCTTCCCGGATGTGATACTACAGCCAGGGGAAACATTCTCCCAAATTACCATGTATAAGTTTTCTGTGAAATAGTGCCGGTTGGGCAGCAGCTGGCTGCTGTAAGCTTAGTCATCGCAAAGCGACTGTTCCCTACGGGGTACAGCCGCTTTACTACACCAACCGCTTATTCTGTGATTACCTCTGCTATTTCTTTATGCCTGGGCTGGTAGTACAGATAATACCAGGCCAGTATAATGATACCGGTCAAAAAAGGAATGAGGGCAAGGTGCTTATAGGTAATGTCTCCCTGTATTACCAGGGCATCAAAATGGAAAAATTCGCTGATCATCCAGTAAGAGTTAGCTGTGATCCATACAGTAATGGCTACGTTATGACATAATTCGGACATATATTGGCGGGTGCGCCAGGCGATGACGATAGCGATGATCAGTGTGGGAAAAATCATTGCTACGCCCAGTGGCTTCCATATCATGCACCAACTGATATCTTTCAATAGCCAGAAAACAATATGCAGGTTTTCCATCTTGCGGTAACTTAAAGGAATACTGTATACAGGTGAGTTGTTCTCTTGCATGCTCATGTTGTACTTAGGTTAGTTTAATTGTTGGAAAGTTTCAGGGATAAAGATATTCTTTCTTTATCTTTATAAGGAACTAGCTACAATAAAGAATTAGCTACACATCGACCATACATAACGTACCATTCGAACCCCTGTGTTAATGTTTATTGTTAGATAGTAAAACAATATGATTTAATCGTTAAATTTGGAAACAAATATTCATTATGAAAACCAAAAGCTCCATTAAATGGCTTTTGCCGGCCCTCTTTCTTTTTTGTGGCCTGAAGGCAAACGCGCAGTTCGACCTTGGCGTACGCGGTGGTGTCAGTATTCCTAACCTGACTGCCGGTAGCGGTAGATCTGAAAATCCACTAAACAGCGGTTATAGTTCCAGACAAGGACCAGACTTCGGTATCCTCGGTGAGTATCACATCAGCAAACTTTTTTCTATTGAAGCCATGGTCAGTTATTCTGCACAGGGTGGTAAGAAAAATGGTTTCCAGGCATTGCCCTCTGAAAATTTTGCACCGATGGCTCCTCCCGGAATACCTTTACCCACTTACCTGTACGCTGATTACAAAAGCGAGGCCCGGCTCAATTATCTGATGGTGCCCATTTTGGCTAAATTTGGATGGAACCTGGGACCTAAATCACCGTTACGCCTCTACATAGATGCTGGTCCATTCTTCGGGTTCCTGCTGCACGCGAAACAGGTAACCAGCGGTAGCAGCATTATTTACCTTGATGAAGGTAAACAACAACCTGTTACACCTGGCCCAGTATCGCTTGATGCTGTTACCAACATCACCAATCAGTTACATACCTTTAACGTTGGTGTGAGCGGTAACTTAGGCCTGGCTTTTCAATTTGGTCGTAATCAGATCTTTATTGAAGGTGGTGGTAACTTTGGATTCCTGAATATCCAAAAGGGGACTGCCAATGGTAAAAACAATACCGGTGCTGCTACAGCATCTTTAGGCTACGCATTTCGTATCTGCAAATAATGTTTTCATAGCCTATGATGCAGAAGATAGCTGCATCATAGGCTATGGAAATAATTATGGGTTGGTAGACCACAACCCTGCTGATTTTATCAGCACTCTCTTATTCAATTTCAATTGCGCTATTACAAATTCTGCCAGGTCTTCCGGTTGTAATACCTTTTCAGGATTACCGTCTGTCAACTTCAATTCTTTCGCCAGATCTGTAGCAATAGTACTAGGTGTTAAAGCGCTCACCCTGATATTATGTTTCCGCACTTCCAGCATTAGCGATTCCGTTAATCCCATCAACCCAAACTTAGAGGCGCTGTATGCGCTGGTAAGCGGGGCTCCACGTTGGCCGGCAGTGGAAGATATATTGATGATATCGCCGGTTTGACGGGCAATCATATCTGGTAGTATGGCGCGTGTCACATAATATACCCCCAACAGGTTTACCTGTATAATTTGTTCCCACTGTGTAGGTTCCAACTCCATAAAACCACCAAAAGCAGCAATACCTGCATTGTTGATCAAGATATCTATGGAGCCGATTGTTGCTGTAAGTTCGGCTACTGCCGCATTTACAGCATTCATGTCGCTCACGTCTGCTGTGGCATAAGCTACTTTTACACCAGCATCTTTGAGTTCCTCTGCTACTGCTTCAAGCGGACCAGTACTGCGTCCTATCAGGGCAATATCTACGCCTTCCTGTGCTAATGCTACTGCCAGCGCACGGCCAATGCCTTTACCACCACCGGTGATCAATGCCTTCTTTCCTTTTAAAGATTCCATATGGTAATTCCGTTTTAATATTAAGCGTTAAATAAAAATACCCAGCAAAGGTAAAAGCTTTGTATTAATTACAGAGTATCTTCGCAGTGATCTATTATAACAGCACCATTATGATACAGATTTCCAATGAAAAACTTACCGTTGAAGTAAATCCACAGGGAGCCGAACTGCAAAGTATTGTCCGGAAAGATAATAATCTGGAATACTTGTGGAGCGGAGATCCAGCCTTTTGGGGTAAGAAAAGCCCTGTATTGTTTCCGATAGTAGGCGGCCTGAAAAATAATACTTACCGTTATCAGGGCCAAGACTATACACTGGGCCGGCATGGCTTTGCCAGGGAACAATTGTTTACGGTAGTAGCGCAAGCGAAGGACCATGTAAGTTTCCGCCTTTCAGATAATGAAACTACCCGTAAGGTATATCCTTTTCATTTCGATTTTACCATTCAGTACTTGTTACAAGATGATCAACTCCAGGTTACCTATCAGGTGCTGAACCGGGATGAGAAAGAATTACTTTTTTCGGTAGGAGCGCATCCGGCTTTTAAAGTGCCGTTGGTAGCCGGTACTGCTTATGAGGACTATTATCTGTATTTCAATAAAACAGAAAATGCAGGCAAATGGCCATTGTCGCCCGAAGGACAGGTGCTGCAGGTACCACAACCGCTGTTGGAGCATACCCAGGAGTTACCCCTGAAAAAATCTTTGTTTTATGAAGATGCGCTGGTATTTAAACACCTGGCTTCTACTGCTATCAGCATCCGCAGTAACCGTACGCCACACGGACTTACTCTGGCCTATGAAGGATTTCCTTACATGGGCATATGGGCGGCAAAAGAGGCAGATTTTGTATGTATAGAGCCCTGGTGTGGTATAGCAGACAGCGTGGCCGCTACGGGCGCTCTGGAAGAGAAGGAAGGGATTAACCGGTTGGCTCCCGGAGAAACATTTGAAAAGACATGGACGGTAACTTTCTTCTAAAGCATACGCCTTTAGTAATTAACTGTACGCAGCTAATCACTAAAGGCGTATGATTGTTAAAAGTTGTATCCTGCCTTCAGACCAAAAAATCCATTGGTATTGTTATGAAACCAGGCCTCATATTTGGCTTCCACATCCAGGCCCAGTAAACGGATACCTATGCCTGGAGCTATCAGGCCGCCGGTGCCGTTGTTGAACTTACCGAGAAATTGTGCGGTACCGCCTTCTACTTTCACATAGAGTATAGACACCAATTTGTATTTAAGCCCCAACCGGATAGGAATTACATTGGCATCCGGATAGCCGTAGCTGTTACCATCGCGGTTGCTATCCACAGTTTTTCCTCCAAAATGAAAGTAACTCACGGAAGCTACTGCTGTGAAGCCGGCTATCAATTTCAGATCAGCGCCTAAACCAATACCATAACCGGTATTATGGGTATCGCCAAAGTTACCGGTAGGAAAACCAGCTTCAACAAAAGGGCCTATACTGAACCTTTTCAATTGGGCCTGTGACGATTGCACACTCAAACAGATGACAAGGATCACGGTTGCAAATGCCAGGAAATGTTTTTTCATAAGAACTAATTTTCAGAGGATTGGTGACTACCCAATCGGCCGTAAAAATAAGGAATCAATTGCGAATTGCATCATGATGCCTGGCCGGTTTTTCCTCTTCTTCTTCCTGGTGCAAGTGGCGCCCATCCTGTTGATCTTTATTGCCGGTAGTAATAGCCGGCGGTATCAGTTTATACACTACCGGGGTGACTATACGGGATAACAGGGTGGAGCTGATCAGTCCACCGATTAATACAATCGCCAACGGCGCTATCAGCGGATTGGTGGAAATCGCCACAGGTATTAATCCACCAATAGCGGTAAGCGAAGTAAGCACAATAGGTAAGAAGCGAACTTCCCCCGCTTCCCGTATGGCGGCTTCCAGTGGTTTTCCCTGCATTCTCAGCTGGTTGGTAAAATCCACCAGTAAAATGGTGTTCTTTACTTCAATGCCTGCCAGGGCAATCAACCCGATAATGGCTACAAACGACAGTGAATTGCCCGTCAGCCACAAGGCTATTGCTGCACCTACGATACCCAGGGGGATCACAGAAAGTACGATCAGCATACTCTTGAAGGTTTTAAATTGTAATATCAATACGGCTATAAACAAGAACACCGTTACAATGATTACACTCATAAAGCCGCCAAAAGAATTTTTCTTGCTTTCTACTTCGCCCCCCATTTCATAGCTATCACCTGCAGGTAAATGCAAGGCATCCATCTGTTTTACTACATCGTTTATCACCTGGTCGGTGAGGAATCCTTTCTTGATAAAAGCATTCACGGATACTACCCGGTTCTTTTCCTGGTGGTTAATGGTGAGGGGAGAGGTTTCCAGTTGCAGTTGGGCAATTTGTGAAAGCGGAATTGCAGTACCCTGATTATTGTTGACATACAGGTCTTTGAGAGCATCTAATGTAGGCCTGCCATCTTTCTGCCGGGTTAGTAGAATGTCGTAGTCGTTATCATTTTGATCATTGTACTTTCCCAGGTTTATACCGGAAACGGCCAAACGAACAATACGGTCTGTATTTACCGTTGGAATGCCCAACTGTTGTGCCTTATCGCGGTCTATTTTTACCCTTATATCTGATTTTAGGTGACTGACCGGGTTATTGATATAGATAGTACCGGGTGTTTTTTCCAATAGTTGTTCTACACGGCCAGCCATCATCCGTAAGGTATCCAGGTTGTCGCCAAATAATCTTACTTCTACCGGTGCTACTACAGGGGGGCCCTGCTCAAAGTTCTTTACTTCAACTTTGGCTCCCGGATAGGGTGTCCACCTTTTACGTAACGCTTCTATCAGTTGTGTTTTTTCTGATGGATTGGTATGTGGGTCCAATTGCACAAAGATCTGAGCATAATCGCTTCGCTCGTTTTCTTGCGTTTCATTATAATAGATGCGTGGATTGCCTTTCCCAATATTGCTGGCATAAGACAGTACTGCTTTCTGTTGTTTTAGTTCCTGCTCAATCTGCAACACAATGTTATTGGTATAGGGCAGGTTAGATTGTGGTGGCGTATGTATGTTGATAAGGAACTGTGGTTTTTCAGAAGCCGGGAACAGGCTGAACCCAATTACTTTAAACAATCCGATAGAAGCGCCAAAAACAACCAGCGATACAATCAGGGTAAGTAGGGGGCGATGCAGCGCTTTGTCCAGCAGTTTTGCATAACTGCCGTGAATGCCTTTTTTAAGCAAACGCATAAACAGGTTGCCTTCCGGGTGGCCGGTATGCTCTTTTAGCAGGCGGCTGGAAAGGAAGGGGATGATGGTGAGGGATACGGCCATAGAGGCCAGTACGCTGAATATAACGGCAAGGGGTAAACTGCGTATGAAGTCGCCGCTGCCTTCTGGCATAAATACCAACGGCATAAAGGCAATGATCAGAGAGGCGGTACAACCTATTACGGCCAGCCCGATTTGGGAAGTGGCTTTTAGCGTAGCTTCCATGCGGGAATGTCCTTCCAGCATCCAACGCTCTATATTTTCCACTACTACAATGCTATCATCCACCAATAGCCCCAAGGCTACTACCAGGCCTACAATGCTTAGCTGGTTGAGGTTATAGCCAAATAGTTGTAATAGCACAATACCAATGGATAACGACAACGGAATAGAGATCATAACAATTAATGCGGGTCTTTGCCCAAGAGGCAGCAAGGTAAAGGCAACCAGCAATATAGCGATGATGAAATCCTTACCCAGACCGCTCAACCGTTTGTTCACCGCATCCGCTTGATCGAAATACTGCACGAGGTCTATATTGGCAGGCAATGTTTTTTTGAACTGTTCCAATACCGGTTTATATTGTACTTGTGTTTTGGAGATATTTTCGCCGGATTTCTGCGCAGCAGATACTACTACGCAACGATGGCTGTTCAGCCGCACAAAGTATTTCTCATCTTCAAAACCATAGTATACTTTGGCAATATCTTTTAAAAACACATTTTTGCCATTGGCGGCAGATACGATAGTGTTGCCAATTTCCGCTATATTTTCGTAGTTCCCGCTGGTTTTGATGTTAAAGCTTTTATCGCCCGCATCAATATTCCCGCCTGGGATATTGGCCATTTCGCTCTGGATGGCAGACATAACAGTGTTTACTGGCAGGTGCTGTTGTGCCATCTTATCCATTTGTAGTTCTACACGCACCTGTTGGTCCGGCAGCCCATGCAGCTTTACATTTTTAAGTGAGGGGACTTTCTCCAGTTCATCCTGCAGTTTGTCGGCGTAGTAACGCAGTTTATCCCGGGAGGCATTTTCTGAGATCAGCGCTACCTGAAGGATATTAACGTCGGAGGGTTCCTGTTTCTTGACCTCTATGCTATAAATGTCTGGCGGCAAGTCTTTCCGTTTGTTGTTAACTTCCCTTACCAGCTCCTGGTATTTCTGGTCTACGTTGGAACTGTATTTATATTCTACCCGCATAATGGCTACGCCATCGTTGATGGTAGTACGTACGCGTTTAATATCATCGAGTGCATAGATCTCTTTTTCCATGGGATCTACTACCAGGTCTTCCATGTCTTTGGGACTGGTACCGGGATACACTACTACTACGGTAAACTGCGGCGCTCTCATTTCCGGGTCTTCAGACCGGGGCATGTTTAGGATCGTAATAATACCCAGTACTATGATCATGATAAATATCACCAGCGTAAACTGGTAATTGCCAACGGCATATCTGGCTATTTTCATATGATGATGTTGAAGTGTGAGGAGATAGATCTTGCCAGCTTATGGAATGATCCGGATGGGTGATTGATCTTTCAGATAGGCACTACCTGAAATAATGAGTGCTCCGGCCTGTTCCATGCCGCTGTTGATCAGCACATTGTCTTTTTCCACACCGGCGATGGTAACGGGGATCTTTTGTGCGGTTTTGTGATCGTTTGTGATAAACACAAAACCATTGCTGCCATTGCCATCGAGCAGGGCGGCGTAAGGGATACTCCAGGTGGTGTTGCTATTGCTAGCGGCTGACTGGATATAACAGCGGCCAAACATGCCGGCTGCGATGGCGGCAGGTTTGTTGCCGGAGAGTTGTACATCAATGAGGAAGGTGCCGCTTTGCGCATCTACGCCTTCCGATTTACGTGTAACCGTTCCAGGTAGTGTGTCGTTGGCCTGGCCTGGTATTTCGATAGTGGCTTTGTCGCCTATTTTCACTTGTGCCCATTCTCTATCACTAACGCCTACACGTAATATCCAATGGGTGCTGCTGGCGCCGTTTGTTTGTAGTACTGTTGTACCGGCATTCACCATTTGTCCGCTGTTTACGAGTTTATGCAATACATAGCCATCCTGGGTAGCGTGTATGGAAGAGTAGCTCCGGTTAAATTGTGCGGTATTTAGTTGTTGCCGCACCTGGTCCATCACAGTTTTACTGTTTTCTAATTGTTCCAGGGTAGCTACACTGTCGTTGTATAACCTTTGTATACGCTGATAGTCCCGTTGCGCTTTGTCGAATGCCAGTTGCTCTTTTTGTACCTGCGCATCTATTTCAGTGAGATTAAGCGTAGCCAGTAATTGTCCCTTACGGACAGGATCTCCTTCTTTTACCAGGATATTGCTGATAATACCATTGGTTTTAAAGGAGAGGTATACTTCGTCGTCGGTGGTAAATTGACCGGAAGCTGTGATGGAGATGGCTGAACCTTGTTTTTGCAGTGGCATAATTTTCACCGGTATGGTATCAATAGTGGTAGTAGTAGCTGCCGGTTTGTTGCCACAGGAAAATAATAGCAGGGAACAAGGCAGCAGAAGCCATATATTTTTCATAAAAAATAAGTTTATTGGTTGTTGTTATTGATATTGTATGATGCCTGTGCACGTTCTACTGCTGCATAGGCTGTTTGAACAGATGCTTGTGCCATAGTGGTTTGCAGCTGGGCCCCGGTAAGTTGGTTTTGTGCGTCGAGCAATTCTATATACAACAGTTGTCCTTCTTTGTACACTTTTAGTTGATCATGGTAATATCTTTCTGCAAAGGCCAGCTGGCTTTGTGCTGTTTTGAAATTCTTTAAAGCGGTTTGGTAATCGTTTAAGGTTTCGTATACCTGTAACTGTAAGAGATCTGTAGTTTGTGCGGCCGAGTTAGTAATAGATTGTACATCATTGGCGGCCTGCTGAATTTTGTATTTATACTTATGGGAGGCAAAGAGGTTCCATTCCAGGTTTACCCCGAAAAGATAATAGCGGGTGTCTTTGTCGAACCTCGTGCCCACGCCCTGTGATCCCAAGTCTATAAAAGTACTGAGCTTAGGTATAAGGTAGGCGCGCTGCAGTTGTTCGTTGAGCCGGTAGGAGTTGGTGGCGCTTTTGTATTGCTGTAGCTCTTCACGGTCGTTGATGCCTTTGCCGGGTAGTTGCCCGGGCAATTGCAGCAGGGTGCTGTCTAAGCTGATCTCCTCTTCCAGGCCCCGGTTCAATAAGAAATTAAAATAGGCTTTTGCATTTTGCCTTGCATTCATGGCTTTGTTGATATCGGCATCCGTTTTTTCCTTTTCGGTGCGGGCGCGGTATAGGGCGGTGTTGTTGCGTATGCCGTTGCGCACCATGCTTTCATTGATACGGATATTCTCATTGATAAGGGCGAGGGCATTGTTGTAGATGTCTACAGCCTCTGCGGCCTGGTAATATTGGTAATAGGCTGTTTTAATATTTTTAACTAACTCTCTCTTATATACGTTTACGGCAGCCTGTTGTTGGTTGATCTGTTCTTTTTTGATCTTTTGGTTATAATAAATTTCCGCGTTGATCAAAGGTAGGCTGGCTCTTAATTTAGCATCATAGAAATTATCCGGGTTCAGCTGAACGTTAACATTGTTAAGTGAGGTGAAATTGTGGCTGTTGGTAAGCTGGTTTAAACTGCTGTACACCGGGTTCATAATGTCGCCGATGGGAAAATCGATGGTACGGCCTCCGTGTGATTTGGTGTAGTTGCCGAGGAAGGCCACATTGGGACCAAACAGGCTTTTGGCCTCCTGCAGGGCCATCACTGATTTGGTGAGTTGGAAATGCTGATCTTTCAGGCCTTTATTACTGCTGAAGGCATACTGTATGTATTGATCCAGCACATTGTCCTGTGCAAAGGAGTCAATATTAGCCAATAGCAAGCATGTTAACATTGCTCCTTTTGTAATTTACGTGTACATAGTGAACGGTGTTTAGTGTAATCGAAAAAAAATAAGCCCTAAAGCTTGATTATCGATGTTGATATAGTGAACGGTGTTTAATATTGGATCTTAAAAAAGCCTATTAAGGCTTTCGTCATTTCGACTGCTATACATTTTTGTCGCATAATAACCAGCCTATGCCTTGATCATGCGCAGATACTCCTTTACCGCTTCAGTGATCACTGCTGGCATGTCTTCTTCAGGCACATTGGCCACTTTGGCGCATCTACCCCGCAAATGGAGGCTCACAAAACCATGTCCAAAGGCCCATACCGACAGTGTGCCAATAGTGGCATCTTTGAACCTCACTAGTTTTTTATCAATACATTCCTGCATCAGGTGATAAAGCCTATCGTAGGAAGGGTCCCCATTTTCCCACTTTTCTTCCTTCATTACGGCATTCATGGGGGCTTTGATAATAAACATCAGGTCATACAATTCAGGATATTCCCTGGCAAAATCAAGATAGGCAATAGCCAGTTGTTCCAGCCTTTTAAATGGATCGTCGGCATTTATTTTCAGTATGAACTCGCTGGCCAATGTAGCAAAAGCTTCTGACTGTACATCATATAACAACTGGTCTTTATCCTTGTAATAAAGATAAATAGTAGCAGGACTATATTCTATTTTGTCGGCGATATTGCGAATGGATACTTTCTCATACCCGTCTTCCACAAACATCTTTATAGCCGCATCTACAATACGTCTCCGCATCTCCGCCTTTTCTCGCTCTTTTCGTTCTGTTATGCCCACATAGAAATATTTACGGTGCAAATATACTGAACGTTGTTTATTTTCCAAATTTTATTAAAAAATTTCTACTCTACCATTACTTCGTCACAGCATAAGGCCGGTAATTTGCCCGCTACCTGCCGCCAGGCAGGCAACGTTGCCGGGCATTTCGCAATTACCCTTACATACCTGGCCGTTGTACCCGGTAAGGTAAATACTTCCTGTTGGATTTGTACCTGGTAATCTTCTCCTGCAACAGGAATATCTTTTATGCCGGCAGGGGTAAAAGTTTTACCGTCTTCAGAAGTGGCAACGGATACTTGTATAGGAGTAAAAATATAGTGCCGCGCATCTTGCAGAAAATTCATGGATATGTGGTGCACCGTTTTGCCACTGCCCATGTCTATGGTGGCAATCATGTCTTTTCCGTAGGTAAATAACCAGTTGTAGCTGAAATCTTTACTGCCTGATAACCCATCCGTAAGGGTAGCCGCTTGTTTGGGTGTATATTCCGGCGTATAGGGATTTACCAGCGTAACTGGCGCATGCAGGGCCAGGCTGTTGATCCATTTACGGGCAAACAGTGTTTGCCATTCCTGGGCGTAGGCGTTGGGCGATAACCCGCCTTCTGATAGTTCCTGTACGCCGGCATCTTTACATTGTTGTACAAACCGGCTTACCCGCTGTGGCCATTGGGTTTTTACACTGCCATCGGCTTCCAGGTAACCATATTTGTCAGTACCATAAAAACGTGATTGTTGCAGTACTACATATTCCAGGAACAGGCGGGTGTGGTATACCCGTTGCAATAATATGTTGTTATTGCCTGCAGCGGATACTGCTTTATCCAGTAAGGTAGAATATTGGTCTATCAGGGAAGGGGATAGGTAGTCGCGGGCGCTGTAAACAGGATTGCCATAGATATCCAGCGTGGCATGCGTGCTGTTAACCCCCTGGTGGAGCGCTTCCAGGTATTGTGCGATATAAGGAGCGGCCGGACCGTAATATCCATTTAGAAAATCATTATTGATCTTTTTCAGGTCTGCATCCGGGTGCCATAACAGTGCCGCCTGTACGTAACTGTTATAGGCGGCCATATCGCTATAGGTGCTGCCACTACCTTGTGAAAATACGCCCTTAACATGGTGGGCGGCAAAGTATTGCAGATTGGGTTGCAGGTTATTATAATCAGGAAAAGGCGTAAGATAATTGGTAAACTGGGTCGTATAGTCCCATATAAACAGGTTGCCGGTGGTTGCTTCCCATCCTGCCAGGTTTTTGCGGAAGGAGGCGGCCGAAGGAGCGTTTGCTAATGGCGCCTGCCGGAAGGCGTCTATGGTACTAAGCATAACATATACATTGGGCGCCGGCTTTGTTTTTAACGGGGCCTTAGCTGTATAGCCATAGGCAAGGGTGGTGAAACGCTGATCGGGAAATTGACTGGCCACCTGGTTTACAAAACGTATCAGCGAACCTTGTGGGCCGCCTTCCTCGGCGTCTGCTTTACTGCATAGCTCACAGGTGCAGGCGCCAGGACCGTCTTCCTGGGAGATAGACCAATACATGGCATCCGGGTTAGCGGCAATGGCTTTTTTTAACCAGGCTACCGTTAAAGTATATACGTTTTCATTGCTTAGGCAAAGTTGTAAAGGTTGCCTTTTGCCATTTACCAGTGAGTAGTATTCCGGATGTGTATTGAACCAGGTGGTTGGTGGCAGTATTTTAAAGAAGGAATGCCCCCACAGGCCCCATAGGTCTTCAAAACGGTGCAAGCCATGCCAAGTTAGGTATTCAGCATCGGCTGAAGCCGGATAATAGCTTTCCCGGTACAGGAAAGTGGGTTCCTGCAGGTCAGCTATATTTTCAGGAATACGTATATCCCTGGTAGTGGGCACTACGGCAGGTACGTCGGCATCCTTACGGCAACCCATATACGTTTGCAATAAATAATATACGCCATATACTGGCCCTTGCCCGCTGCCACCACGAACGAATAACTGCTTGCTATTGCTGCCAATAAAAAAGCCTTCGTCTTTTATTTTTTCTGGCCCGGTGCTATGTGCTGTATTTCCTATAAAAACCGCCGGCTGTTCTTTGTACTGGTTTTCCGGCAGTACGCTTAGCTTTGCACCGGATATACGTTGCACGTAGTCTTGGAACAGGGTGGCCGCTTTGGTTTCTGCTTTGGTAGCATTAGTGGGAACTACAATCACATATGCACTCCGTCCCTGCTGTACCAGTGGCAGTTCTTCTGTTTGCGTATGGCAACCCGCATATAACCATGTGGTGAGCATTAACAAAAAGCTGTTCATAATTCTGCACATTGTTAAGAGAGCGTTTAGCTAATAGCGATCAAAATTTCCGCTGAACGGTTATATAAATATCGTACTGATTTTGATAACCGACATCACTGATTTTTTGGTTGTACCAGGTGCCAAACAAGCCCAGCGTGGTACGATAGCGTATTATTTTTTGATAACCAACACCTATGTCGTGCGATAGCAATCCTGACAGATTAGGGAAATTAATGAGTCTGCTCCGGTCGTCTGGTGAAGTGCCCAGTCCACCTATTACTTGCAGATAATCCTGTCTACGGTTCATATAATAACGGGCGGTCAGGTTAAAGGCAGTATATATATTGGGCGATTCGCTGATCACAAATCCGCGTAGGTTTATCCAGAAATCATCGAAAGGTTTGGCAATAGAAACAACGCCGGAAACACTGGTCAGGCTGTCGAGGTTCAGGTAGCGGGCGCCTAATTCTACTTCAATATCCTTTTTGAATGTTTTGAAGATGGAGTAAGAGGCGCGTATCTGCGGAAACACTGTTTTATTGGAATAAGCCAGCAATCCATATGAGTATAGTTTGGGATTGTGGGTATAATAGAGCTCTGCCAATCCTTGTAAGCCATTGCCGTTTTGTCTGCCGGCATAATTCAGTTGTACGGCATAAGAACCGCCGCGTTGAAGAAAATGCCGGTATTCTACGGTTGCAATATTGTATTTGTTGGAGGTATAGTCATACGTGGAGTTTAGGTAGTACAGGGCAAACTGGTTTGTTAAGGTTTTACTTTCCAGGTAATCACGGTAATCTGTATTGGTAGCAGACGGTTGTAGTTTCACTACGGAGTCTGCGGCCAGGGCAGCAGCAGCGTAATCTTTTTTATTTTCCAGGGATATAGCCCTTTTTATTAAGAAGGCTTCATTGTCTGGGTAGTAGTGGTTACCTTGTGCAGCGTAGGTGAGGGCGCTATCGTATCGATGTTGTCCATTCAGGATATTAATGCTGTATAACAAGGCTAAGGAGTCTTTCGGATTCAATGCCAGTACCTGGTTAAACTGGGTTAATGCGCTGTCGTACTGTTGCCGGCGTTGGTATTCGGCGCCCGCAGCCATCAGGCTGGTGGTGTAGGTATTTTTGTATTTGAGCGTATACGGATACTTTTGCATCAGGGCGCCGCTAATGGCAGCTGATGCGGTGTATTCGTGCATATCTTGTAATACAGATGCTTTTTTTAGCAGGAAGTCCCGGTTATCAGGATAGTAGGTTAATGCTTTATCTGCAAAATAAAGGGCGCTGTCGGCCTCGCCGGTAGCACTTTGCAGGTTAATCATATAATCCAATGCATCCATATTGGAAGGAGCTATTGCGAGCACTTGCTCAAATTGTTGTTTAGCGAGATCATATTCTTCTGCACGCATCAGGTTCCGGCCAGCAGTGAGATGCAGGTCTGCCAGATTACTACTGTAGCGGGTGTTTGCGGGATAGCGGTTAGCCAGTTGGGAGGCTATTGCTGCCGCTTCTTCATACCGGCCTGCATCTGCAAGTACGGCGGATTTTTTCAGTAGGAACCTTTCATTGCCTGGATAATATCCTAAGGCCTGATCCAATACTTTTAGGGCAGCGTTGTTATCTTTTTGAGCGATCCAGGTATTGGCTACCAGGTCTAGCGCGGTAGTATCGGAAGGACTTACTTTCAACGCGCTTTCGAAAGCGGCAAGAGCCAGGTCGTACTGTTGCTGGGTGAGGTATTCGCGGCCGTTGGCTATTTCCAGTAAAACGAGCCGGTCTTTCAAATCCGGGTTAGGTGTACGTTGGTATAGGATTTCCGCCAGCGCGGCGGCAGATCCGTATTTGCGGTCGCCTTCCAGTACATCCATTTTTAATGCGAGTAACCGGCTGTCGTTAGGACTGCTTTTGAGGCCACGGTTAATCCAGGCTAATGCTTCCCGGTAGGCGCCGCGCGCCATACTGTAGCCAATTAGTTTGTCTAATGCCTCCCGGTTGCCAGGGTCTTTTTCCAATACGCCTTCATATAGCGTATAGGGATCGGTGTTAGCATAGTAACCGGCGGCCTCTATTCGTAGTGATATTTCCAAGGTGCGCGCTTTCCCATCGCTGGGGTAGCGGCGCAGTATTTCCTGCAAAGCGCCTAAAGCATCTGCATAGGCATGCATATCCTGTAGAATGCCTAGTTTTCGCATCAATAGCTCGTAAGAGCCGGGATGTATAGTGAGGGCTTCATTTACCTGGTCCAGGGCTGATTGGTAGCTACCTCCTTTGATGGTTACGGCCAGGTTAGCTTCCCGGGCATCTGTATTTTGAGGGTCTGCCAATAATACGCGGTCGTAGCTTTGCCGTGCCATCCCGTTATTGCCAAGTTGTTGATAATAATTGCCACTCTCCAGGTAATGTTCTACGTAGGCATTACGTACTGTGGTATCCTGAGGATATCTGCTCATCAATTGTTCCGCTAGTTCATTGCCCTGATATATTTTATGCTGTAGGTTCAGTATGCCGAGTTTCTTTAACATAAACTCCATGCTGCCTGGGTAATAGCTGAGGGCTTCGTCGGTATAACATGCTGCTTCGGCATAGCGGCCAGTGCTCAGTTCTATGTTGATGGCGTAGTAATAGGCATCGCGGTAACGCGGATTTTTGGCCAATACTTCCTTTACGTATTTGCGGGCCAGGTCGTATTGCCTGGTGAGTAAATACAACCTGCCGAGCAACAGCTGTTGGTCTATGAAACCAGGTTGCTCTTGCAAGGCTTGTTTCGACAGGGTAATGGCCTTGCTATAGTGTTGCAGTTTGGTTTCCTGCAAAGCCTGTTCATACAAGGTTTCTGCGTTATTCTTCGGCTTAAAAATCTGTGCCTGCGTTTGTATGGTCCAACATAGGATGATACCAGTTAACAGCTGTTTTAATACGGCCATTTGATTGTTTTGTTTATGCATTTACTTTCTTGTTGCCAAAACCTTGTCGCTGCATGTTGCCCCAGGCGGTTTTTTTACCTATAATAAAAAACCAGTAACCTCGCAAGGCAAAGAAAACGATCAGCGGATGGTAGAGGAGTGGTTCTATAAAAG
Source organism: Chitinophaga sp. 30R24 (assembly GCF_049056765.1). Classification (NCBI taxonomy): domain Bacteria; kingdom Pseudomonadati; phylum Bacteroidota; class Chitinophagia; order Chitinophagales; family Chitinophagaceae; genus Chitinophaga; species Chitinophaga sp. 30R24. The sequence continues at coordinate 164,486 of NZ_JBJGXX010000005.1, read as the reverse complement.
CCATCAGGGACAATCCTACCACTTCCCGCCAGGTGTTGTAATAGCGGTAGGTGAGCTGATCCCAGCAGATAGCCAGCGTGGTGATCATGATAGAGTACAGGTATACAAATAGCAGGAGGATAACGGCATCCTGCCAGTTTACCTGGTGGGTGATAATGAGATAGAGATAGTAAATGATACCGGTGCATTCTATGATGGGCGCCAGGAATTCGAACAGCAGGTTATAGGGTAATACAACCATGCCCATTTTTTTGTAACGGGGGTTGAAGAGTATTTTCCGGTGAAGGGTCATGATCTCGATCAGGCCTCGTCCCCAGCGGGTCCGCTGTCGGCTGAAAACCTTCATGTTGGGTGGTCCTTCTGTCCAGCATTGTGTAGTGGGAATATACCGGATGGCGTATTTCAGGTCGTTATCCATCATATAGGCGCACATGCGTGTGATGATGTCCATGTCTTCCGCAAAGGATTTATGGTCGTAACCACCGGCTTTAATGGCAATTTCTTTATCGAATAAGCCTAGCCCGCCAGATACGTTGGGTACGCTGTTCATCACACTCCATCCCATTTTGCCTAATACGTAAGCCCGTATATATTCCATTTCCTGGAAGCGGGGCAGTAGTTTTTTGGGTGGGCGTACCCTTATGATCACCCCCTCGTCTACTTCGCAGGAATTGGCAATGCGCAGGGTGGCGCCGGTGGCAATCACCCGGCGGCTGTCTTCCACTATGTGCACATAACCACACTCCGGACAAGGTTCACCTACTTCTCTGGTTTTCTTGTGTTCCTCATCCATAAATGGTTTGATCATGCGCAGCAAAGTATCTTTCTCAATGATACAATCTACGTCTGTGCATAGGAAGTAGTCGAATGCCGCTGCATTGATGCCTGCGTTGGAAGCATCTGCCTTACTTTTGCCATTAACTTTATCTATCACCAGTAGTTTGTCGTAGGCAGTGTTCACAGATTTGAAAATACGCCGTACCGGCTGTGTTTTGATGCGTTCATTGTAGGCGAAATCCACGGCTACCAGTTCAAATTCATTGATTAGCTTTTCCAGCGTATCGTCGGTGCTGCCATCATTAACAATGATTACTTCAAACCGTGTATAGTTTAACGTGAGCAACGACCGCACGTTCATGATAATGGTAATGCCTTCATTGAAGGCGGGCGCTATTACGGAGATACCCGGTGTAAGCGGGGAATCCAGCAATTGGTTGTAACTGGTAAAACTGCTCTCTTGCCGGAAGCGTTTTATGCCACGGTAAGACATATACGCCAGTAAGGCATATAGGAACAGCATGGTACAACCATATATAAATACTCCTGTTTGAAAAAATGAACTCAGCATAATCTGATTTCTTTATTGCTTCTTGCCAAAACCTTGTCGCTGCATATTTCCCCAGGTACTTTTTTTACCGGTCAGAAAATAATAGTATCCACGCAATGAATAAATAACGATCAGCGGATGATAAAGTAAAAATTCCATAAAGGGCGTCACACAGAGGTACAGCACTTCTTTCCAGGATTTATAATACCGGAAGGAAAGTTGATCCCACAGTATGGCAATGGTAGTGATGAGTATCGAATAGGTATATACGAAAATTAATAATAACAGGGCGTAAGGCCAATCGATCCTGCCCAGTATAACCAGGGTAATGTATATGATAATGCCGCTGAATTCTATCAGGGGCGCCAGTAGTTCAAAGAAGAAGTTGAATGGAAATATGATCAGCCCCATTTTCCCATATTTAGGATTCAGGAACATATGGAAATGGGCGTACATCAGCTGGGCCAGTCCCCTTGCCCAGCGCGTCCGTTGCCGGTTAAATACTTCCAGTGTGGCAGGTGCCTCTGTCCAACATAATGTTTTAGGGATGTACCTTACAGAATAGGTGATGTAATTGTCGTGGGCGTAACGGCACATGCGGGTCAGCAGTTCCATGTCTTCCCCGAAGGAGTTGTGGTCGTAACCACCGCAGCGGGTAGCTACTTCTTTATCAAATAATCCCAGGCCGCCAGACACATTAGGTACGCAATTAATATAGCTCCAACCCATTTTTCCCAACACAAATGAACGGATGTACTCTACTTCCTGGAAGCGCGGCAACAGTTGTTGAGGTGGGCGCATGCGAACCATCACGCCTTCATCAAACTCACACGAGTTGGCAATGCGCAGGGTAGCCCCAACGGCAATTACTTGCCTCGCTTTTTCTTGCATTACTGGTTTAATGAGTTCCAGCAGGGTATCTTTATGCAGGATGCAGTCTACATCGGTACATACAAAATAGTCGAACGCGGCTACGTTGATGCCTGCATTTACTGCATCTGCCTTGCTTTTGCCGTTTACCTTATCTATTACCACCAAGGAAGAATAAGCAGGGTCGGTAGATTTATAAATTTTTCGCACCGGTTGTGTGCGGATTTTGGCGTTATAGGCAAAATCCACCGGTACCATTTTAAATTCGCGGGTAAGCTGCTCCATGGTATCGTCGGTGCTGCCATCGTTGATGAGCACGATCTCAAACCGGGGATAGTTAAGCGTTAGCAGGGAGCGTACATTCTGAATAATGGTTAGTCCCTCATTGAAAGCAGGGGCCAATACGGTGATACCTGGTGCCATAGGAGAGCTGGCCAGCACATCCAGTTGATGGAGTTTATCTTTTCTGATATAATTACGCACGGCCAACATGGATAAAATAGCCAGCAAGCCATATATCATAAATAACATCAAACCATATACGAATAACGTGCTTTCATACATCTTGCCCGCTGTTGCCAGAATGCCATCTATCATCAGTATTTGATTAACGGGTTCATACAGTGTTTCAGGATGCGCAGGTTTTCCGGGCTGGAGGTATCCAGCAGCTCCTGTAATACCTGGTTGGCAAACCATTCGTTCTTAACGAGCGACCTGGCTGCGCTTTTACGCAGGTCGAAATCAGTAGAGTGGAGGAATTCTTGTTTAAGGAAATCGATATACCGTCCGCTGCTGATGCGGCCAATGGCTTTCAGAATCTCAATCTGGCAATGTAGCGGCTGACTGCTGTATATTGCTATCAGCTTGTCTTCCATGTCAGGGACCCGCAGTTTGCCCAAACAGTTGATGGCATCGGCGCGAAGATAATGGTCCTTAGTATCCAGTAGCTTGATGACTGCCGGTACCGCAGGTAACTGGTTATAATGTACGATTAGTTTTAAGCAAAAAGACACTACGCTTTTGTTGGAACTGTAAGTAACCCACCTGGCGAAGTTCGGAATGGCAATATCTTCTGTAGTAGTAATGATCCGGAACAGCTCCACCTGGTCCCACATCAGTAATGGTTCGGTAACCACATCAAAAAATTTGAAAGGCTCATTTTTACTGAGTTTGATGTAGGCATGCCGTGCGGCGGCCCTGAGCTCACGGTTACGGCTATTGGTTAAAGGTAATATGGTTACGTCGGCGATAGACATATCCATATTAATAAACTCGTTCAATGCCTGTACTTTCTTTTCCCAATGCCCCGATTTCATCTTCTTCATCGTATCCCTGTCCAGCTCCAGTTGCAGGTATAAGCTGCGCAGCAATTGCCCCATGTTGCCTCTCACATTGCGGCGGAAGTGAATGATACGCTCGGTAAGGGCTTCCCGCACCCATCTTTTATGTAATGGTAAGGACTGGAAATTATCCAGCGGCAGGATGGTATCACCTGTTACCGCGCTTTCTTCCAGGTTAGGATTGGTGAGGATCTCTTCGATGATCAGCTGGTCGGCTTCCGGAAGTAGCCTGGCTAGTCTTTTTTCCTTGCGGTAGCCCAGGTAACGGTTCCGCAGTATGGAGAAATAGGCCAGGAGCGTACCTGTTACCGCAACAATGATAAATATCGTGGCTACCTTTATCACCAACGGTGCATCACGGAACAGATAAAAATCAAACGATAGTGAACCGGGTATTTGTATATCCAGCATCGGCTATTTATTCTTCATTAATAATCTTTTTACCCGGATCAGTAATTCGGCAGGAATAATGGGTTTCTTCAGAAAATCGTCTGCCCCCAGTTTAAAGCCTTCCATTACCATATCCTCATTGCCCGCATTGGATACAATGATTACAGGAATCGTCTTTTCCCGTACCTGGCTTTTTACTTTGCTCAGGATCTCAAATCCGTTGGCATATGGCATCATGATATCGGTGATAATCAGGTCATAACCATAATGTGTGGCTTCTAATTTTTCAAACGCTTCCTTGCCATTGGATACGTGGTCTAGTTCATATTCTGAGGCAGGGAGTATCCTGGCCACTATTTTAGGCATGATCTCATCATCTTCTACTAACAAAATTTTACTCATAGCGGCTGATTTTTTCCGTTAAACAATACAACAATCCTATTGTTCACACGGATTGTACCTATTAAAATTTTTTTTGTTTTCGCATAACAATCAAATAATGATTTAGAATAAATCAATGCATCTCGTATCTGCGTAAATAATATATACTTTAAAACGGAATGGTTAGATGTTTCCTGTAGTTAATTTTTATTATGTCCCGCAAAGGTATTGAATATGAATGCATTTCGGTATTTTTATCATTATACAATGATCATCTTTTTCAGCATTATTCATCATGAAGATTTCACTGGCTAACAGACTCTACCTTGGTTTTGGCTTGGTAGTATTGCTTGTATTGCTAGGAGGCCTGCTTACCTGGCGCACTTTTGCTTCGCAAACAGAAGAAGCCGGTTGGGAGCAACATTCCTACCACGTATTGAATAATACAGAACGGGTACAACGTCTTTTATTTGATATGGAAGCAGCCAGGAGAGGGTTCCGGAGTACTTTTAACAGGCAGTTCCTGCAACCCTACGAATTGGCTCTTCCCAAGGTAGCTCCGGCATTGAATGATTTGCGTAGTATGGTGGCAGACAACCCAGGGCAATTCCGGAATGTAGATTCCCTGGAAGATGATGTCAATAATCTGCTGAGCTATTGGAATGTATTGGATCATCTGGCGGGTCAGCAACGGTTTGAGCAGAACGTTAGCATTACCGAAAAGGAATCGATGCTGATGGATAAGGTAAGGAACAGGATAGCTACTGTAAATGTGGAAGAACGCCGCCTGATTGCCCTTCGGGAAAACGTGAAGAATCAATCTTTTTCCAGGGTGGTATGGACCCTTACCATCAATAATGCTTTTATCCTGTTGGTGGGTTTTATCCTGATGCGGATCACTTATGTAGAGTTTCGCCGCCGCATAAAGGCCCAGCAGGCGCTTAACCATAAACTGCAGGAAGTAGTGGAGTTAAACACGGCCGCCAATGAAAGGAATTGGTTGCTTACCGGCGTTAATGAAATGAATGATAGTTTACAAGGTATTCATAACCGGGAGGAACTGGTACGCAATTGCTTGGACATGCTAACCTCTTTCGCTGGATTTACTGCCGGAGCTTTCTATTGTTATGAAGAATCTTCCGGCAATCTCCGTTTGCTCGCTACCGTAAATATGCCGGGCACTATTCCTCAAAGCGTATCCCTGCGTGATGGTTTCCTGGGCACTGCCGCTACCAGCAAAAAGATCCGGGTGCTGAACGGGGTGCCGGCAAATTATTGGCAGCTTACTTCGGCCAGTGGCAAGGCTTTGCCAGGTATCCTGGTATGGTTGCCCTTATGGATTGATGTTGAACTATTGGGAATAATAGAATTGGCTTCGCTGAAAACAGTTACACCTTTACAGCTCCGGCTGCTGGAAGTAGTGGAAAAAGATATATCCGTAGCGTTGAACGCAGCAAACGCCCGCGTGAAAGTGCTGTCGCTGTTGCGGCAGGTGCAAGACCAGCGGGAAACCCTCATCCATCAACAGGAGGAATTGCAGCAGTCGAATGAGGAGCTGAGCAGGCAGTCGGAGAGCCTGCAGGCATCTGAACAAGAACTAAAGGTACAGGAAGAAGAACTTCGGCAGGTAAATGCAGAGATCACTGAAAAAAATAAAGACCTGGAATCCGCCAGAAGCGCCCTTGCTGCAAAGGCCGCTGAGCTGGAAGCCAGCAGCCGTTATAAATCAGAGTTCCTGGCCAATATGTCGCATGAACTGAGAACACCGCTGAATAGCGTATTGATCCTGGCTAAAATGCTCCAGGAAAATAAAGACAGCAACCTCACCACAAAGCAAATGGAATATGCCGGTATCATCTATAGGTCTGGCGCCGATCTGCTCAGCCTGATCAACGATATCCTCGATCTTTCAAAGATAGAAGCGGGAAAGGTGGATATGAACTTCGAAGCAGTGGCTGTTAATGGTATCATGGACGATCTTTCCGATCTCTTTGAGGTGATTGCACAGGAAAGAAAACTGGAATTTATTAAAAAAATAGGCCCGGATGTTCCGGATGCTATTTATACAGATAAACTACGCCTGGAACAGGTAATACGTAACCTGTTGTCCAATGCTTTTAAATTTACGCTTCCGGGAGGAGTGATCAGCATTTCCTGGTATATGAGCGGTCCTAATGCACTTTCTGTGAGTGTTACAGATAGTGGTCCGGGGATTCCTGCGGATAAACGGGAACTTATTTTTAACGCCTTCCATCAAGGAGATGGATCTACCAGCCGTAAATATGGCGGTACTGGCCTGGGATTAAGCATCAGCCGGGAACTGATGCTGCTCCTGCACGGAGAAATACGGCTCGATAGCAGTACTCCCGCCGGTAGTACGTTTACGATTGTAATACCGGCAGATGGCAGCACCCTGCTGGACCTGCCATCGCAAGTAGTTACCCATGCAACACCGGCTCCTGAGATATTGCCGGCATTCATCCCTAACGATGACCGGCATAATATCAATAAGCAGGATAAATTGATCCTTATTATTGAAGATGATATTTATTTTGCAGATATCCTGCGGGACTTCGCCCGTAATAAAGGCTTTAAAACTATTGTAGCCCATAATGGACAGGATGGTCTTACTTATGCCTGCAAGTACCTGCCCTCCGCTATACTACTGGATATGAACCTGCCGGTGATTGATGGCGCCAGTATCCTGAAAATTCTTAAAAGCAGTGAGGAACTAAATAAAATATTGGTACATGTAGTTACCGCCTCCACTCTTTCTGAAGATAACATACACGGCTATACACAAAAACCGCTGGAGCTGCAAGACCTGGAAGAGGTATTTGCTAATATCAGCACACATATACAGGCCGGGTTAAAGAAGGTATTGCTGGTTGCTGCCGGTCACCTCGGCGCAGATGCTGCTCTCTGTACTAAGAGTAAGGAAAGGAATTTGGATACGGCTTATGATACGGCCGTAAATCTCTCAACTGCCAGGGAACTGCTGGCCGAAAAAAGATATGACGCCATAATCGTGGAGATCAACCAGGATTTAAAGCGTGCGCTGGAACAACTACAGGCTTTATCACAAATGCGGGAAACTGGGGATACGCCGTTGATCATATATCTCGATCAGGATATCACCGCTGCTGAAGAACAACAATTGAAGAAGTATGCTGCCACTATTATACGTAATTCTACTCACGCTACCGACCGGCTGATGGATGAGCTGGAGCTGTTCCTCTATAAGCTCCAGAAAAAAACAAGTGTGGAAAATACGCCGGTAGACTGGGTGGAACATACCCTTGCCGGCAAAAAAGTGTTGCTGGCCGACGATGATATGCGTAACGTTTTTTCTATCAGCGCCCTCATGGAAGAACAGGGTATAGAAGTGTTCACTGCCGCTGATGGGAAGGAAGCCCTGGAAGTGCTGCATGCCCACCCGGAAGTAAACCTGGTACTGATGGATATTATGATGCCGGAAATGGATGGCTATGATGCCATAGCTCAGATACGGACAGAAGAACAGTTCCAAGAATTGCCCATCATCGCCCTCACGGCGAAGGCTATGGCTGGCGACCGGCAGAGATGCCTGGAGGTGGGAGCCTCAGATTATATCGCCAAACCAGTAGATAGCATTAAACTGCTATCTTTATTAAGGGTCTGGTTATCTTAATACGAACATATACAGGTACATAGTGGAAAACATCAGTAATAGCGATTTTACAGCGTTGGTGAACATTATTCAACAGCGATACGGGTATGATTTTTCGGATTATGCCCCTGCCTCCCTGAAACGCCGTTTTCTACGCTTTACTGGCTATGCACAGATTAAGGACCTGTTTGAGTGGAAGCTCCGCTTACTTAATGATCCTGCTTTTTTCCAGGAAATGGTGCAGTACATTACGGTAAACGTAACGGAAATGTTCCGCGACCCCTTATTCTATAAAGCGATGAGGGAAAAAGTGCTGCCCAGGTTGGCAGCTTATCCGATTATTAAGATCTGGCATGCTGGCTGCGCTACCGGTGAGGAAGTATTTTCGATGGCGATCTTGCTGGAAGAAGCTGGGTTACTTAACAGAAGCCGGATATATGCCACCGATATTAATGCTGTTAACCTGGAGAAAGCGGAAAACGGCATCATTGGTCTGAAACATATGAAGGACTATACGCAGAACTACCTGCACGCAGGCGGCTGTAATGATTTTTCCAATTACTATACGGCGCGCTATGATCATGCAATGATCCACCCCTCATTGCGCCGTAATATTATCTTCTTCCAACATAATCTGGTTACCGGTCAGGTGTTCAATGAGTTTCAGCTAATTTGCTGCCGGAATGTTTTTATATATTTTAACAGCACTTTGCAGCAACGCGTAACCAGCTTGTTTTATGAAAGCCTAACTTCGCTGGGATACCTGGCATTGGGTATAAAAGAATCCTTATTACTGAATGAACAGCTGTTGAAATTTGAGCCTGTGGATGTGGGCAATAAAATTTTCAGACGAAAAGTATAGCATGTTGACAGCATTACCTCCATACCGCATACTCGTAATAGGTGGCCCGGCTGCGTAATGCCCAAGGTAGCCATCGTCTACTATCCATGTCTGTTTATGACATCCCCCTAAATTTAAAAAACATAAAGCATAGCAAATAAAAGTTGACAAATGATGCAGCGCAAACCGAAGATATTTACAATTCTGCTGGTAGACGATAAAGCGGAGAACCTCGTTTCCCTGGAACATATGCTGGAAGGGGAGAACCGGGAAATACTCACCGCTACGTCCGGAAATGAAGCACTAAAAACAGTACTACGTTATAATGACATTGGATTGATTATGCTGGATGTGCAAATGCCGGATATGGATGGCTATGAAGTAGCCCGCCTGTTACAGGCCAATCCTAAAACAAAACAGATCTCTATCATCTTTGTGACAGCCATCAATAAAGATGAGCAGTATGTGATACGCGGCTTTGAAGAAGGCGCGGTAGACTACCTTTCCAAGCCATTGGATACTCATGTAACCCGTGCTAAAGTCAATGTATTTGAAAAACTGTACCTGTACCAACAGGAACTACAGGCGGCTATGACAGAGAAAGAGAAGGTAAATAAGCAACTGGAGCGCTTTATGTATGTAGTGGCGCACGACTTGAAATCTCCCTTATCCGGCGCTATTGGCATGCTGGCCCTTATGAATGAGGATGAGCGCATACAAAATGCACCAGACCTTAAAGAATATATGAAAATAGTGCTGGGCGCCACTAATCACCTTACGGAAATGATCACTTCTATGTTGGACTATACCCGGCAAAGCGAGATAGAACAAACCATTGAGGAAGTAAATGTGCAGGAACTGGTAGACCAGCTAGCCCGTTTGCTGTTTCTTCCTGCGCATATCAGGATTGACATAGCCAACGCCTTACCGCAGTTATATACCAATAAACTCAAGTTACAGCAAGTATTTCAGAACCTTATTTCCAATGCCATTAAATACAACGATAAGAAAGAAGGAATCATCACAATAGGAGGTGCAGATCAAGGGGAGTATTATGAATTTTATGTAAAAGACAATGGTCCGGGAGTGGCTAAACGCGATACAGACCGCATATTCCGCCTGTTTGAGCGGGTGGATGTAGATGGAAAAGAGGAAGGTACCGGTATTGGGCTGAATATTTTTAAACTGCTGGTAGAAGAACAGGGTGGAAAGGTATGGGTTGATTCCCAGCCTGGAGAAGGCAGTACGTTTTATTTCTTGTGGCGGCAGCGCTAGGGCTACTCAAAGATCCATAACCGGCCGCTGATCTGTTGGGTAGAAACAGGTAAACAAGAGACTTTCAGCGTAGTATGTTCCAGTTCCCAGGTCCAGTCAGAAATGGAGTTTTCAGGAGAAGAAAACAGCTGTACCGCCTGTTTGTAGATGTCTTCTACGTTCAGCGCCCGGTTGCGTAGTTGTGTCATAGCATCGGATAATATAGCGGGCAGTTGTTCACCTGGTCCTGAAAGGCCAAGAAGGGTAGCGCCTTCCTGGTTTACCCATCCGGAAAATCCATCGTTGTTGATAAATACTAAGGCATGCGGAATAGTATGTAAAATGGCGGCAAAACGGATGGCCACCCGTTGAAAATATACCTGTTGCTGCGATTGCAACAATATTTCCTTTAAGCGTAAGCGGATCGTTTCTATACATTCCAGGAATTCTGGCGTAAATAGCTGTGGCTCGCTCCAGCCTAATATCAACACACTGCTGTTGGGTGTAGTATTTACAGGAATGATGATGGCAGATGATAAAGCCTGTAATACTTCTTTGAATACATTTTCCCGGGGAGATGGGATCTCCCGCCAGTAAATAGTTTTGAAGCCTTGTGCGTACAATACTTTTTTGATAGGCTCCGGGTTCATTACTATTTCATTCAGGTATTGTGGGGATGAGTTTTTTACCTTGGCGGTTTCTTCATCCTCAAATTCCAGCTGCAGGGCTATATCTGCGGCCGTCAGGTTTTTTACCAGCGATATACTGAATGCCAGGAAGGAAGAAATATGTTTATCCTTGTCCCAGCGGCTGGTCTGATTAACAAAATTTAACGCTTTACGTTCCCAGGTACTCACAATATGAAATTAAAAGCATGAAAAATTACAGAAAGGACTGTATAGCAGCAATCACTTCTTTCGGTGCAGATATCTGCGGAAAATGTCCTTCTGTTTGTACTTTAGTGCGCCGGCTATTAGGAATATGCGCTTCCAGATATTCACTCACTACAGGCGGAACGGCAATGTCGTTGGCAGTTTGCACCACCAGGGTGGGTACTGTTACTTTATGCAGTTCTTCCCGGTGATCCAGGTAAAAGATAGCTTTAGCTACCAGTATAGCAATATCCGGCCGGATGGTTTGTAACGATTGGGCAAAAGCCGCCGCCAGTTCGGGTCTGTTTTCGTTTCTCATAGCCAGTTTGGAAAAACCGCTGGCCCAGGCGTGATAGTTATTTTCCATGGCGTCAAAAAAACTGTTCAGTGTATGATGATTGAAACCACCAGTATAGCCGTTTTTCGGATCATCCAGGTAACGGGGGCTGGAGCCTAGTAATATCAGCTTTTGTATCAGCTCAGGGTAGTGGATGCTGGCAAGTAAGCCTGTAATGCCGCTTACAGAATGTCCTATAAAAGTAACATGTTGATTTTCCAATGCCTGCAGGATATCGGCAACATCGGTAACATAGCCGCTGATAAATTCATAACGTTTAGGACTAAACGCTTGAATGTCTGCTTTGCCGGCACCTACATTATCGTACAATACAATTTTGTAGTTGTTTTCGAAAGCAGGGGTTACTTTGGAAAAGCAGCCCTGGTCTAAGCCAAAGCCATGGGAGAAAACTAGGGTCTGTTCGGCATTAGGGTTGCCTGTAACACGAATGTTATTTCTTTTAATAATGTCCATGCGACAATTAATGTTTGAAAAATAATGGCACCATAACCATATCGAAAACCAGGCTATCTTGAGCCGGCAAGGAATAGCACCAAAGGACGTTCATTCGGATTAGCTCGCTTGGGTTACTTTCACAGTGTTTGCAAAAGTCTGTCTTTCAAATATAGGTAATTAGTCTGAACGAATGTGTGTAGGACGATTGGCCAGGTAAAGTATTTGCCACCTTATGGACAGACCGCGTTGTAAAAATACGCCGGCAAATCGCGTATCTTGCGCTTTATAAAAAGGTATTATGAGTCAGCAGCAAAAAGCATTTCTCTTCGACATGAACGGCACCATGATTAATGACATGGCCTATCACCTGGAAGGGTGGTATCATATGCTGAACCGCTTAGGCGCCGGTTTGTCGAAAGAAGAGGTAAGAAGCCATATGTATGGCAAAAATGAAGAATTGCTGGTACGGATTTTTGGGAAAGACCGCTTTACCCTGCAGGAAATGCTGGAGATTGCCCACGAGAAGGAAACATTGTACCAGGAAGCTTTCAGGCCGTACCTACAGCTGATAGCAGGACTGCCTGCTTTCCTGGAAAAGGCCGCCACTACAGGTGTTGCAATGGCCATCGGTACTGCTGCCAATATTTTCAATATCAATTATGTATTGGATAACCTGGATATCCGTCATTATTTTAAGGCGGTAATCAGCGCAGAAGATGTAACCACTAGTAAACCGGATCCGGAAGTATTCCTGAAATGCGCTGCTGTTTTACAGGTAGAACCTGCCCGTTGTATTGTATTTGAGGATGCTCCCAAGGGAGTAGAAGCTGCTTTGAATGCAGGCATGGAGGCAGTAGTATTAACGACTATGCATACACGTGAGGAGTTTGCACAATACCCCAATGTAAAAGCTTTTGTAGCTGATTATACTGATCCCGTATTGCAACCGTTGTTTTTATAGCCGGATGTAATTGCTGAATATTAGTTGGGAGCTGGCCTATTAATAAAGCTAGTAGATACCGGCTGTATCTCTTCCAGATACAGCCGGTATAGTATGGTGGATTACAGTTTAAAGCACTGCATCATTTTCTTAAAGATCTCGTTGTTTTCGTACACTCCGCGGAAAAGCTGGGAGTTAGGCCCATAGGCAAACACCATCACAGGAATACCCGTATGGTCGTTGGTGGCGAAATGCCCGCGCAGGCTACCTTTGGAAATATCGCCATCCATGAGTGCAAGGCCGCCGGTTTCATGGTCGGCAGTAACAATCACGGTGGTTTGTTTATCCTGGTCGGCAAAACGTAAAGCTTCTCCTATGGCTTCGTCAAAATCAAGCATTTCACGTACAAGGTAGTCCAGGTCGTTGAAATGGCCGCCATGGTCTATACGGGAACCTTCTACCATCAGGAAGAACCCTTTACCGGAAGCATTGAGCTGCTGCAGGGCTTTTTTCAGGGCTTCTTTCAGGTAGTTGCCGCGGCCATTGCGCATGGAAGTCACTACTTTATCGCTGATGATGACCAGGGTACGGTTTTTCGTAGTTGTGTTCCAGTTATCCAGGTTATCATATACCTGTATGCCGGATGCGGCCAGCTCTTTGCTAAGGTCTTTATCCAGCGATTCCCGGCCACCACCTACTGCTAGCTGTAATTTGCTGCTTAATAGTTGTTGCTCAAGTACATAGGTGCTGTCCCTGTCGGCAGTGTGTCCATAAAAAGATGCAGGAGTAGCGCCGGTAATTTCTTCGGTCACAATCACGCCGCTCTGGATGCCTTTAGGGGCCAATAATTCGGGGAGCACAGGAACGGATACATAAGTATTGTCTACTCCGATGGCGCGGTTGTTGGTTTTATGACCAGTGCCCATAGCAGAACCACCGGCTGCCGAATCGGTATGGTAATTATCGGTCGACTGGGTTTTAGATAAGCCCAGTTGTTTCATTTGAAAGAGATTAAGTGCGCCTTTGTTGGCAGTATAACCGGCATACATTTCTGCCAGGCCGGTACCGTCACCTATCATCAGGATCACATTTTTGGAACGTACAGATGTGGCATCGGTAACGAAATTGGGAGTATACACTGTATGCTGCGGCAGATTGGCGGCGATAGTGTGGGTAGTATTGTGCAGCACATCATAAAGCTCTTCCGGGTAGTCGGTGCCGATCCAGTCTACGCCCAGGTCCATCAGCTTATAATAGCAAGACCTGGAAGACGGAGCGCCCCAGAAGCGGAAAGGATGCCCTTGTTGGTGTACTTGTTGCACTACTTCTTTTACCTTGACCATCTCTGCGGGCGTAATGGTGCCTTTGCCATTCCAGTTGCAGTAATCGTGGAAGTCTACACTCACCATAGCAATCCGGGATTGTAACTCCGTGGGGTATACGCCATCCGGTCTGCCGTCAAAAAAGAACATAGTGTCAAACTTGGCCCATGCTGTTACTGGGGGCAAGTTACCAGAAATCACCACCTTTACGGCATGCGGATTAATGCTACGGTCGAAATACTGGCGGTAAGGGCGTAGCATTTCCTGCAAGGCCTGTAGGGTAGGAATACCGGCTGTTTTTAGGTCTATCAGCAGCTGTAAAGGGGCTCCGCTGGCGTAAGGCTTACCATTGTATAGGGTGAACTGCCGCACTATAGGATTCAGGTACATTTCTTTAAATGTCCGGAAAGATTGTATCGCATCGGAGTCATGAGCTACATATAGTTCGCCGTTTTTTAGATGTATGTCTGCTTCAACAGAGCCAAATTCGAGCGAAGCTGCCGCGTAAAAAGGAGTGGTGCGCTCATAGTCGTTATGGGAATGCGCCTGGGCCATGGTGTATGTTTTTATTTGGGCCTGTGCATTGGCTGTCAATATTACACCGGATAAAACGGGTAAGAGTTTTTTCATTGTCTGATGTTGAAAGGTGGCTTTTTCCTAAAAACAGGAATACTATAACGGTAGTTATTCTTTTTGCCGGGCAAAGGTAGCCACAAGGATACTTTACTACCCTATCTGATTAGTTTATCTTTACGTTAATTATTGTTGGAAAAATCGATTTAGTTAACTGATGTCTCCTGGATACTTACCCGCTATAATTATAATGTGGCCCAGTTTTGTACGAGTTCTTTCAACAGCGTTTGTCCTTCTGGCCAGTCGCCCACAGCGGAATCGCTGTTAATATGCCCCTTGGCGCCGGCATTTACAAACCGGCTACCCCAGCGTTCTGCAAAAAACAAGGCCCTTTCCAGGGTACAATAATCATCATTGGTACTGGCTACTACAATACTTTTAAAAGGGAGAAGTGTTAAGGGAATAGGCGTAAAGCCCTTTGTTTCCGGTGGAAAATCGGGCTGTTCGGCATCAGCCGGAGCTACTAGCAAGGCACCGGTAATGGGAGTACTGCTTTGCTGCGCCCAGTGTGCTAACGCAACACAACCCAGGCTATGGGCGGCTATCACCACCTGGGGGCCGGCAATCTTTACTGCCTGCTCTATCTTTTTGATCCAGTTGGCGCATACCGGCGCATCCCAGTCAGATTGCTCAATTCGTTGAATCCCGGTAAGGCTGGTTTCCCATTTGGTTTGCCAGTGCAAAGGTCCCGAACCTCTCAGGCCCGGTAAAGTCAGAACTTTAATTTCCATGACATTGCGGCATTAGACCTAGAAAGGTACTAAAAAGTCCGGCCATTTAAGCGCTTTCATGTATAAATAAGAGGCGAATACTAAACAAAGAAAGGTCGAAAGAATTCGACCTTTATTGCTAAATTCCACGTTATGGCACTCAGGTCCATAAAAAATTGATCAGCTGATCCGGTATAACCGGTATATGTAGTGATATTTGGCGGATTAATGAAAGTTGTCAGCTCGTTGCTGTACAAAAGTAGGTGAAGGTAAAACGATTGTCAAGATATAGACAAATAATATTTAAAAAAAATTAAAAAACGCTATTGCCAGCGGCGTTGCATTTTGGTAGTGCAAAATGCTGGCAGTTAAGAGCCAATGAACTTCAAATTCCGCCGGATGCCGGCAAATTTGCTGCGTTTTAATGGAGAATGTCGGAAAGTTTGTTTGAAGGCTTCTTCCGTCATTTCTTCCCAGTCGCGAGTAGAAAAGTTTAGAATCGCAGGAATAGGGGTAAATGCCGCCTCCTGATGCGCTTTGGCAAAGCGGTTCCAGGGGCATACATCCTGGCAGGTATCGCAGCCAAACATCCAGTTGTCAAACTGCCCCTTCATCTGGTCGGGTATCAGGGCTTCCTTTAGTTCTATGGTAAAGTAGGAAATACATTTACTACCATCCACTACGCCCGGAGCTACCAGGGCTTCGGTAGGGCAGGCATCCAAACAACGGGTGCAGGAACCGCAGTAATCGCCTACCGGACCATCATATTCCAGCGGAATATCGGTGATCAAGGTAGCGATAAAAAAGAAAGACCCTGCTTGTTTATGGATCAGGTTACCATTTTTACCTATCCATCCTAGGCCGCTACGCCTGGCCCAGGCTCGTTCCAACACAGGTGCGGAGTCTACAAACCCGCGTCCTTGCACTGGCCCTATATGTTCCTGCATGCGCAGCAGCAGCATTTTTAGTTTCTCCCGGATCACCTCATGATAATCTTGTCCGTATGCATATTTGGATATACGTGGGGCGTCGGGTCTTTGTTGTGCCTGGGGAAAATAATTGAATAATAACGTGATCACCGATTGGGCGCCATCTACCAGCTTTCTGGGGTCTATACGCTTGTCGAAATGATTTTCCATATACTGCATGTTCCCATGCATACCCTTATTCAGCCAGGTTTCCAGCCTGCGCGCATCATCATCCAGTTGCACTGCTGCCGCGATGCCGCAATGATCAAATCCCAGTTCATGGGCCAGCTCTTTTATGAATAAGGTATGAGTCATCCTCGCAAAATTACGTGATTTTTTATACCTTTGCGCCGCATATTATCCCTATGCAATAACTGTATGCAGTACACCCTAAAGATGCTAATCTTGTCAGTTAGCAGTTTGTTCGCCCTGGCTTCTAATGCTCAGGATGGTAGTAAAATGAAATTTGGTAAAGTCTCCAAAGAAGAGTTTACAGACAAAAAGTTCGAGAAAGATACCGGTGCACACGCAATCGTGCTTTCTGAAATCGGTTCTTCTGCCTTTGAGTCGGATGGCAGCGATTTTCGCCTGATCTACAAAGTACACCGGCGCATTAAAATTGTAGATAAGAATGGTTATGATGAGGCCACGGTACAAGTGAACCTGCACAAATCCGAAACAACAGAAGAGCGGCTCCTTAACCTGAAAGCATCTACCTATAACCTGGAAAATGGTGTGGTGGTAGAAACAAAAATGGATAGTAAAAATGTGTTCAACGACAAACAGGATAAATCCCTGTTGGTGAAAAAATTCACATTGCCAGCCGTGAAGGAAGGAGCTATTATAGAGTATACTTACACAATTTCCTCTCCCTATCACCGCTATCTGCGCGCATGGGAATTCCAGGGTGAGTATCCCCGGTTATGGAGCGAGTATAGTGTAGCTATTCCTGAATACTTCGACTATATGTTAATCCCGCAAGGATATGAAAAATATGTAGTGCAATCGAAAGAGTATTCCCGTGTTACCATGAGTTTCCAGCAAGAATCGGCAGGTGGTGCAGGTCCATCTAACACGGTAACTGTTACGCCTAATGTTACTATCTACAAATGGGCATTGAAAGATGTACCCGCCATCCATAATGAAAGTTTTGTTACTACCATTGATAATTATATTAACCGGGTGGAATTCCAGCTGTCTGCTTATAACTGGCCTAATCAGCCACGTAAGCCGGTGCAAAATACCTGGGAAGAGCTGATGAAGGATCTCATGAAAGATGAAGATGTAGCTGGTGTATTATCAAACAATAATAATTTTGTTTCCGGTACAGTGGAGGAGTTAACAAAAGACGCTAAATCCGATCAGGAAAAAGCCCAGAAAATATTCGGCTGGATAAGAAATAACTTTACTTGTACTAATTATCGCGCATTCTGGATGGAGAAAAAACTAAAGAATGTGTTCAACACAAAAAGTGGCAGTGTTGCAGAAATTAATATGTTGTTGGTGGCCATGCTGCGGAAAGCAGGGCTCAGTGCACACCCGATTATACTCAGCACCCGGGCCAACGGATATGTGTACCAGTTCTATCCTTTGCTTACCCGCTTTAATTACCTCATTGCAGGTGTACAAGTGGGCAATAGATATGTGAAACTCGATGCTTCCGAACCGCTCATGGGTTTCGGTAGATTACCGTCAAGTTGTTATAATGGTGCGGCCAGAACGATAGATGATTTTGCTACCCCGGTAATCCTGGGCGCCGATTCCCTGAAAGAGCAGAAGTTTACCAGCGTATCATTAAGCAAGCTGGAAAATGGAACAGTTTCCGGAACTTTTATGCAGCGACCTACCTATTTTGAATCATATAGTATACGCAATAGGATAAAAAATAAAAGTGAGGAAGATTATTTTAAAGACATCACCAAAGCCTATACCGGTGAAATAGAACTGGAGCATAAAGAAGTGGAAGACTTGAAAGAACTGGACGCTCCTTTGCTGGTTAAATATGATTTCAACATGCAGGTGGGCGATGGAGACGTGCTTTATATTAATCCGCTGTTCGGAGAAGCCTATAAGCATAACCCTTTTACCTCTATGGAACGTAAATTCCCTGTGGAAATGAATAGTGTTTCTGATGAAATGTATTCTTTTAATATGGAAATCCCGGAAGGATATGTGGTGGATGAATTGCCTAAGCCTACTGTTGTGAAGTACAATGAAAATGAAGGTATCTTCCAGTACCTGATCCAGCAACAGGACGACCATATTCAGTTGAGTTGCAGAATAAAACTGAACAAGGCGAATTTCTACCCGGATGAATATGCCACCCTGCGTGATTTTTTTGACCTGGTAGTGAAGAAGGAATCAGAACAGATTGTTTTAAAAAAGAAAAAATAAAATATGCATAAGCGCTTAGCTATTGGGGCATGTTTGTTATCATTGTTAATAGCCCGTCCTGTTTGGGCAGGGGAACCTGTATACCCTGTCAGTGCTATTCCCGTTGCCTTGAAACAAAATGCGCATACAGTAAAACGTTTGGATGAAACCATTGTCCGTATAAATGATCTGGCAGATGTGCGCGTCATCCATCACTATATTGTTACCGTATTGGATGAAAAAGGGGCCTCGGATGTAATGTTCTACGAATACTATGATAAATTCCGTGATGTGAGATCTGTGAGTGGCACATTGTACGATTCGTTAGGCGGCCAGGTGAAACGCATGAAACAAAGCGATATCAAAGACATTAGTGCGGTGGATGATGCCAGCCTGATGACAGATGCCCGCTTGAAACTGCACCGGTTCTATCATAACGTATATCCATATACGGTAGAATATGAGGTGGAAATGCGCTATGGAAGCACTGTTTTCTTGCCTGTGTGGCAACCCCAGGACGACCTGGATTGTACGGTAGAGCAAAGCCGTTTGGTGGTAACTGCTCCCGCCGATTTTACGTTGCGTTACCGTAGTTATCTGTATAATGGGGAGCCGGTTAAAACAACGGATAAAAATATAGCCACCTATGTTTGGGAAGTAAAACAGGTACCCGCATTAAAGGAAGAGTTTAATCCCGATGAGTTTTACCGCCGTACGCCCACAGTGCTGCTGGGAACAGAAATGTTTGAACTGGAAAAATATAAAGGGAGCCTGGCCACCTGGAAAGATTTCGGTGCTTTCGTATATAAGCTCAATGAGGGACGGGATGTATTGCCGGATAATATGAAAGCTAAAGTACATGAGCTCACAGATGGTCTTAACAGCCGCACGGAAAAAATTAAGGCGTTGTACAGATATATGCAGCAAAACTACCGCTATATCAGTGTACAGCTGGGGATCGGCGGTTGGCAAACCTTTGATGCGAACTATGTGGCCACTAAAGGGTATGGCGACTGTAAGGCCCTGTCTAATTACATGATGTCTTTGTTGAAAGAAGCCGGTATAAAATCTAATTGTGTTCTTGTAAAAGCAGGGGAAAACAAACATACCATCTGGGAGGACTTTCCAGACTTTCAGTTCAACCATGTAATTCTATGTGTGCCAGATGGAAAGGATACTACTTGGTTGGAATGTACCAGCAATACCTTGCCAGCCGGCTATTTGGGCGACTTTACAGACAACAGGCCGGTACTCGTTATAGATGAAAATGAAAGCAAATTGGTCCGGACTCCCTTTTATAGTATGGATTGTAATGAACAACACCGGAACATTCATGCTGCCATCGATGTGGAGGGGAACATTAACATCGATGCCAACACTGTTTACAGCGGTTTGCAACAGGATAGGCTGCATCAGATGATCCACGTGCTTAGTGAAGAGAAGCAATTGGAGGTGCTCCGTAAGGGATTAGACCTTTCCAGTTATGATATCAGCTCTTTGCGTTACAAAGAGCTGGGAACGCCTATTCCATCTATCGAAGAGAAGTTGCAGATCAAAGGCCATAGCTATGCTGCTGTAACTGGCAAACGGATGTTCCTGGTACCAAATATCCTGTCGAGGGAAGGCAGAAAACTGGATGCGGAAGAATCCCGCAAATCAGAGATTAAGTTCAACTTTGCTTACCGCGACATTGATACGGTAAGCATCACCCTGCCTGCCGGCTATAAACCAGAATCCATTCCTGCTCCGGTATCCTATATCAGCAAGTTTGGAGCCTATACCAATAGCATCGTTATTCAGGGTAATACGTTAAGCTATATACGAAAGTTGGAACGTAAGGCGGGTACTTTCCCGGCAGCCGACTTCCCGGAACTCATGAAATTTTACGCAACCATTTATAAATCGGATAGAAACAGGTTGGTATTGTTGAAAGAAGAATTGTAAGGAATAAGAACCGTTTTTATTGGACTTAAAAAGAATTGGGCTGTATCAAATCCATGATACAGCCCAATTCTTTTTAAGTCCAATAAATTTTATGCATTGCCTCATTTCTCGCGCACACTAATAGATATATGCCTGTCTTTTTGCCGGTCTGCATCCGGTGCATCGGCGGCGACTTTGGCGAATTGAGAGCCATACCCTTCTGCGCCGAGCAGCTGGTCGCTGTTGGTATTCTCTTTCTTCAGCGCATTTAATACGGCTTCTGCGCGCTCTTTAGACAGGCGCAGGTTAGCGGTGCTGTCGCCGGTACGGTCGGTGTAGCCGCCTATTTTAATTTTAGCTTTAGGAAAAGCTTTCATAATAGCAGCGATGTTGCCGACCTGTGTCATGCTTTCTTCGGTAATTTCAGCGCTGCCGGTTTTGAAGTTGAGATTATCAAAATCAAACCATACATCCTTGCCGGGTTGCTGGTTAGGATCTTTCAGGAAGGTTACCAGCTGGTCTTCAATACCACCTTTATAGGCATTGAGTACAGTGCCGTTTGGCAGGGTTACCTGTATGTTTTCACGCGCTGTTGTTGCCGGAGCTTCCGGAACGGTGGCTGCTGAAGAATCAGCCACCGGAGCCGCATTTTGTTTGCCGCCGCAACCGCGCATCAGGTACCAGAGCAGGATAATAGCAACCAATATCAGGAGCAACGACCACAGCCAGCGGTTACTACCTCCCTGTTTTACTGCATGGAGGGCTCCGGCGGTGGCGGCGGTGGCGCTACTGCCAATGCCGCTGGCCATATTGCCCAGCTTTCTGCCCAGGTCGCCAATGCTGGCAAGACCCAATATGCCCGCCAGGTTAATACCACCAGGTAGGGCACCCAGTATTTTATCTTTTTGTGAGTCTAGCAGCGATAGGAAAGAGTTGGAAGAAAGATTGTTCTGCGCAGCATATTGGCCTACTGTGCCCAGGGTGGCAGGAGTAGCTGCCTGTAACAACGTGCTGGCGGAAGATTCTTTGATACCTGCATAAGAAGACAAAGTGCCGATAATGGAATTCACTTTGTCGCCAAACAAATAACGCAACAGGTCGGACCCTTTACTGAGTAAACCTCCTGCACCGCTTTGTATTGCTCCGCCAACAGCCGTAGGATTGGCGTTCTGGGAGGTGCCTTTTACCAGGTCTAGCAGATTGCCCGCTTCTCCTGTTGATCCGGCCTTGTGTAACAAGCCAGTTAATACTACTGGTACAATTCCTCCCAGTGCTTTTTGCACGCTTCCCTCACTTTCTCCCAGCTGAGCAGAAGCCTGGCTGACTACATTGCTGTTAAAAATGCTTTTAGCGCTTTCCAGTAAGTCGAAAGACATAATTGTAGGGTTTAATGATGAAGAATGTTTGATACAGTCTGATTCAAGATCATCTGGCCTTAGCTTAGCACAGTTGTAACAATGTAGTTGCCTGGGTTGTTTGGATTTGCTATTTATTTAATTTAAATCCTATGAAAATTGCTATTTAATATATTACTTTAATTATATATCAAATTATACGTACGTTTTCCCCTGAAAGATGAAAAAATTACAGTTATTATATTATTATTCTGCTAAAAATGCAGTATTCCTTTACGTAATATGTCATAATTTCCGGAAAAACAACATTGGATCAGGGTTTGTTGTTACCTAAAGACGTTTGAGAACATCAAAAAGGAGAAAATAAGCAAGGTATGAATTTAAACAATTTCACTATAAAATCGCAGGAAATACTGCAACAGGCCCAACAACTGGCTTTTAATAATCAAAACCAGTCTATAGAAACAGGACATATACTGAAAGCCTTATTAAATGATGAAGATAGCCCTATCGAATATTTATTGAAGAAGAACGATGTCAACACATCTTTTGTAAACAATAAGCTGAATGAGCAAATAAATAAATATCCCCGTATAGTAGGAGGGGAAGCCGGACAAACCCTTAGCCGGGAGGCCAACAATGCTATTTTGCGGGCTAATGCTTCCATCAAAGAATTTAAAGACGAATTTGTAAGCGTAGAGCATTTGCTACTAGGCATACTCGGTGGTAACGACGATACTGCTAAGTTGCTGAAGGATGCCGGCCTAACTGAAAAAGGTATGAAAACCGCTATCCGCGAGCTAAGGAAGGGAGATACGGTTAACTCACAAAGCGGCAGTCCCCAGTACAATACGTTACAGAAATATGCGAAGAACCTCAATGAGATGGCCCGGGAGGGTAAACTCGATCCGGTGATCGGCCGTGATGAAGAGATTCGCAGAACCTTGCATATATTATCGCGTAGATCCAAAAACAACCCTATCCTGGTAGGTGAGCCAGGTGTTGGTAAAACCGCTATCGTGGAAGGGCTAGGGCATCGGATCATTAACGGCGATGTGCCGGAAAACCTCAAGTCAAAAATCATCTATGCCCTCGATATGGGTGCATTGATGGCCGGTGCCAAATACCGCGGCGAGTTTGAGGAAAGGTTGAAAGGTGTGGTAAAAGAAGTGGCGGAAAGCAATGGAGAGATCATTCTCTTTATCGATGAGATCCATACCCTGGTTGGGGCTGGTGCCATGGAAGGCGCCATGGATGCCGCAAATATCCTTAAACCTGCGCTGGCAAGAGGAGAGCTCCGTGCTATTGGCGCTACCACCCTTAATGAATACCAGAAATACTTTGAAAAAGATAAGGCCCTGGAACGCCGCTTCCAGAAAGTAATGGTAGACGAGCCTTCTGTAGAGGATGCTATCTCCATTCTGCGTGGTTTGAAGGAAAAATATGAAAGTCATCACCATGTACTCATAAAAGACGAAGCGATTATCGCTGCCGTGGAATTATCGCACCGTTATATCACCGATCGGTTCTTACCCGATAAGGCAATCGACTTAATCGATGAAAGCGCTGCCAAATTACGGCTGGAAATGAACTCTATGCCGGAAGAACTGGATGAACTGGAGAGAAGGATCAGGCAACTGGAAATTGAAAGAGCAGCGATTAAGCGGGAAAACGATGAAGATAAATTGCGGGAACTTGGTGAAGAGATTGCCCGCCTGGGAGAAGAACGGAATACGTTTAAAGCAAAATGGCAGGCAGAGAAGGAAGTGGTAGACCAAATCCAAAATGCTAAATCCGCTATCGAAAACCTTAAACTGGAAGCCGAACAGGCAGAACGTAACGGCGATTTTGGCCGCGTAGCTGAAATCCGTTACGGTAGGGTGAAAGAGGAAGAAAAGAAAGTAACAGATCTTACGGAAGAGCTGAGTAAAATATCCGCGAACAATAAACGTCTTCTTAAGGAAGAGGTAGATGCGGAAGATATCGCAGAAAATGTAGCTAAAGCCACCGGTATCCCGGTAGCTAAAATGATGCAGAGCGAAAAAGATAAATTACTACATCTCGAAAATGAGCTGCATCAGCGGGTAGTAGGACAGGAAGAAGCGATTATAGCAGTATCTGATGCCATCCGCCGCAGCCGGGCAGGATTACAAGACCCCCGCCGGCCTATCGGATCATTCATATTCCTCGGTACAACCGGGGTGGGTAAAACAGAACTGGCCAAAGCATTGGCCGAATACCTGTTCGATGATGAGAATATGATGACCCGTATAGATATGAGCGAATACCAGGAAAAACATGCCGTTAGCCGTTTGGTAGGCGCGCCTCCGGGATATGTAGGCTACGATGAAGGTGGCCAGCTTACAGAAGCAGTACGCCGTAAACCTTACTCTGTAATACTGCTCGATGAAATTGAAAAAGCCCATCCGGATACATTTAACATTTTGTTGCAGGTATTAGATGATGGCCGCTTAACCGATAACAAAGGTCGCGTGGTGAACTTCAAAAACACCATTATCATCATGACCAGTAACATGGGTAGCCATATCATCCAGGAAAATTTCGACAATATCAATGAATCTAATAGGGATGAGGTAGTAGATAAAACCAAGGATGAGGTGATGAGTTTGTTGAAAGCGACTATTCGTCCGGAGTTCCTCAATAGGGTGGATGAAGTGATTATGTTCCAGCCCCTGATGAGAAATGAAATTAAAGGAATAATTAACATTCAATTACAGCAGCTGAAGGAGATGGTAGCAAAGAGTGGCATGATATTGGACTTTTCTGATTATGCGATCGAATACCTTTCTGTTCAGGGTTATGACCCGCAGTTTGGCGCCAGACCGCTGAAACGCCTCATTCAGAAGGAAATCATTAACCTGTTAAGTAAAAAAATACTCGCAGGAGATATTGATAAATCCAAGCCAGTGTTAATTGACGTGTTTGATGGCGTGGTAGTAATAAGAAACAAGTAATTCTATATACGACGATACATAGTTAACAACCGGCCCCGCGATTCTTCGCGGGGCTTTTTTATGCCCGCTTTTTATCCGTGGCTTTCGTTAAATTTGGAAGAATCAAAACCCTAATAGTATGCCAGGAGAAAGAGAAAAAAAATTTATGCAACACGCCATCGCTTTATCCCGCAGGGGAATGGAAAAAGGGGATGGCGGTCCGTTTGGCGCCATTGTAGTAAGAGGAGAGGAGATTATCGGTGAGGGGTGGAACCAGGTATTATGTAACACCGATCCTACCGCTCATGCAGAAGTAGTGGCTATCCGGCAGGCCTGCAAAAAGCTAGGCACTTTCCAATTGCATGATTGTGAAATTTATACTTCCTGCGAACCTTGTCCCATGTGCCTGGGGGCTATCTATTGGGCCCGGCCGCAATGTGTGTATTATGCCAATACCAAGGACGACGCCGCGGCTATTGATTTTGATGATTCTTTTATTTACCGCGAATTGGAAGTACCACACGATCAGAAAAAAATACCGTTGATCGCGTTACCGGATAAAACTGCTATTACAGTATTTAAAGAATGGAAAGAGAAGGGGAATAAAACACTGTATTAATCTTTAGCCATGCAGCAAAAACGCAGGAGCTGCTTTGCTGCATGGTTGTATGGTGTTGTCAGATACTATTTACTGCCGGGCTGTTAAATAATAAGTCCAGAACATGGCTAACAGTAAAAATAGTATACAGATAATGATGATAGTCAGGTATAGATAATTATTGGGTTTTCTTCTGTTCCGGTAACGTTTCCGGAGTTTTTTCAGTAAGTCCCATTTCATTTCAATGATCCAGCCGGGAATTTTCTCTTTATTTTTAATAGTAGCTAGCCCTTCCAGTGCATCGCTGCAAAGCTCACAATCGGCCAGATGCATTTCTACCTCATGTTGCTCTGCAGCAGTAAGTTTGCCCTGCACATAATCCAGCAATTGCTGTTGTGAAGGACAGCCTGTAGTTACAAAAATATCGTTGAAATGCTCGTTCATATCGCTATTGATGCAAATTAACTTTTGTTTGCACGTTGTTGTTTTTCCAGTAAAATTTTCAAATTCCTTTTACCATTTTGTATATAGCTTTTCACTTGCAGCAGGCTATAGCCTGTTTGATCCGCAATTTCCTGGTAAGATTTTTTTTGCAGGTAAAAGAGCTGTACACAAATTTTTTGTTCAGGGCTTAACAGGTTCATCGCCTGTTCCATATTTTCCAGCAAGATATCTTTTTCCTGGTATACCCTTTTGTCATTGTCTTCCGCGGCGATGCCCCCCATATGTTTATCGGAGATTTCTTCCTTGAATTTCATATGTTGTTGACGCAACTGCATGAGACAATAATTTTTAGCGACCTGGTATATCCAGGCCCGGAAATATTGTATTTCATGCTTATGAACATCGGATAATACTTTAAGGAAGATTTGTTGCACGGCGTCGCGGGCATCCTCCTCATTCTTCAGGTATTTCATGCACATACCCAATAGTAACAGGGCATATCGGTCAAACAGCACACCTATCCAATCACTGTTATTATCAGTTTTGAACCGTTGCAGTAACTCCTGGTCTGTTAGTTGTTGTAATGCTGGATTATTCACAGGCTATTATATGGATGCTGTATATTAGATGCAGCAGCCGCAAAAATCCATAAATATTTTCATATTTGTGATGCAGGGACTGGTAAAAAATATTTTACATGCTGTTTAATGCTTCCTGGGCAGAGGTTTTCAACGACCCATCCATTTTTACTACTTCTTTGAACATGCGGCGGGCTTTGCCTGTTTGCCCCTTCATGCGGTAGCAAATGGCCAATTGGTAACGTGCCTGTTCCACATACCTGCCTGAACTGAATGCTTCAATTCTCTTTAACCGGTCGATGGCTTCAGCTAGATTACCTTGTTGCTGATAGGTTAAAGCGGTTTTATACAGGTTTTCTTCGCTATTAGCAGGCGTAGGGGTAGGCGCCTCTTTTCTAGGCTCCAGTTTAGGTTCCGGCGTAGGGGTTTCTTTATCTTTTTCTTTAGGTAGGGCTGGAGGCGGCACTATTTTGTGGTCGTCGTCGTCTTCTTTTTCTTTCGCTTTTTCTGCGGCTGCTCTTCTGAGAGAGTCTTCCTGGTGTTGATGCCATTTTACCCGGCGCAAGCTATCGGCAGTCGCTTTCTTTTGCAAGGCTTTCAATGCAGCGGCTTTTTTTAGTGCGGCAGAATCGGGATGTGCCGGGGTAGATGGGGGTACGATAATGGTAACAGGTGGCGTATTGGTCGGTTGCTGCTGAGGCACAACTGTTGTAGCTATAGCTGTAGTAGTAGCTGGTGCATTATTGGCGTTTACGATGGGAGGCGTAGTGGTAGCATTGGCATTGGCGGATGCAGTATCCTTTTCTGGCAAACTGGCCGCCACAACGTGGATAGGGGGAGGAGGTTGGTAACGCATATGGCCACGTAAAACGTATACGCTGCCAATGCCCAAACCAATAAAAGCCAGTAGCCAGAAAAATACCAGCATATGTTCTTTGTTCCTTTCTTTGCGGGTATACTGTGCTACTTTCTGCACATGTGAAACGGGCTGTATTGTGTTGTGTACGTGACGTTGCAATTTATTGGTGAGTTCCTGGTATTGCTCTGTGCTTTCTCCTTTCTCCAATGCCTGCAGGGCGCCGAAACACAGATCGCAATCTGTGAGATGTTGTTCTACCAGATGTTTTTCCACGTCTGTCAACCTTCCATCTATGTATCTGGGCAGTTGGTCTCTGTTGAGGCAACGGATAGAGGAAAAAATCTTTAGTACTTTATCATTATTCGGTTTACTACTTAACATATCCCTGATTCATAAATAGCTTGGCAAGTTTTCCTTTGGCGTTTTTCAGCTGGGACCGTAATTTTTCCCGGGGTAACCCTGTAATAGCTGAAAGATCGGTAAAGGATTTATTTTCAAGATAGAATTGCGTGATGAGCGCTTTGTCATCCGCATGTAGCCGTTGCATTGCTTGTTCTAACCGTACTATCAGATCCTGTCGATCAATGATATTGGTGGCCGCCTTTACTACCGTGTTTTCAATATGTAACAGATCTCTCCCATCGCGGGATGGGTAAAAGGGTGTATTCTTTTCCGGTTTACTTAGATAGCCTTTTTGTATGTGTAAGATCCATTCACTGACTTTATAAATCGTTTGTGTTTTTAAACTGGCGCTTAGCCTTTGTATGAGAGCTGGAAATACAACGTTGGGGTCCAGATTAGGGTCGTTGTGAAGATGGGGGATGGTAACAGCTACCAATAGATGACTGTATCTCTCCATCAATACGCCTTCAGCCTCGCGGTCATTCTGTTTTCTGGCCCGGGATATCAGCTCCTTATCCGATAAATTGGTTAACTGTTGTTGCATAAACTTATTACTTTATATTTACGTACAAAAGCAGAAAAAGTTCATTTAGCGCATAAGATTATTGAATAATAAAATAGATTTATACAATTAATATGCCATACGCTATTGTAATTGTACCGGTTGCGCCTTTGCGGGCAACAGCGTCGCACAGAAGTGAAATGGTTTCACAGTTGCTGTGGGGAGCCTGTGTGGAAATCATGGAAACCGCTCCTGGGGGTTGGGCATTGGTTAAAAATCAATATGATGAATACATAGGCTGGGCTACGGTTGCTCACCTGGAACCGATTGATGAAGAGCTTTTTCAGGCCCCGGCTATGGCGTATATGCCAGGTTGGGTGAACCGTGTTACGCTGAATGGCCAACCCATGCAAGTGCCCTTTGGCTGTTTGGTAAAGGGGGTACCGGCTATTGCTGCACAATGGGGCCAGGTAACAGTAAAGCTGGAAGATCAGCCGCTTGCCTTGCCAACAACTGGCGCCAACGTGGATATGGCGGCTTTGGAAAACGCTGCCTGGCAATTTTTAAATACAGCCTATCTCTGGGGTGGTAACAGTGTATTCGGAGTAGATTGCTCCGGGTTTACGCAAACGGTGTTTAAGCTGTTGGGCATCCCTTTGTGGAGAGATGCCTATCAACAAGCCACCCAAGGACATACCGTGGATTTTTTACAGGAAGCCCGGCTGGGCGATCTGGCCTTTTTTGATAATGAAGAAGGGAAGATCACGCATGTGGGCATCTTGCTGAGCGATCATGAGATCATCCATGCTTCCGGTAAAGTGCGCATTGATGCAATCGATAACCAGGGTATCATTAACGCAGATACCGGCATCCGGACACATCAGCTGAGAATTATTAAAAGGCTGCTAGCTACTGGCCGGCCTTAAAGTGAAAAAGCGAAGATCATATGGATGATCTTCGCTTTTTTAGCAGTGAATAGCTACTGTTATATTAGCTCTGCTTAAATATTTTGCGGTAATCGTCGAAGCTTTTTGCAATGATGGCTTCAGCTTTTACTTTATTCTGGAACTCTTCCACTATTACAGTTTTCTTTTCAAGTTTCTTGTACTCTTCAAAGAAGTGGCGCATTTCATCGATGAAATGAGGTGGCAGTTCGGAAATATCGTTGATGTGGTTTACGCTCATATCGTTGGAGGCAACGGCAATGATCTTGTCGTCTGCCTCACCGCCGTCTACCATCTGCATCACGCCTATCACTTTGGCTTCGATGATACACATAGGTACGCACTCTACCTGGGACAATACCAGAATGTCCAGCGGATCGTGGTCGTCGCAGTAAGATTGTGGTATAAAACCGTAGTTGGCAGGATAGTAAACGGAAGAATATAAAACACGGTCCAGTTTCAGTAAACCGCTTTCTTTATCCAGTTCATATTTGGCTCGGCATCCCTTTGGAATTTCTATAATTGCATTTACAACATGCGGCACTTGAGAGCCGGGACTCACGCTGTGCCAGGGATTTGTCATCATAATCTACGTACTTTAAAGTTTTATTTGTTCAATATTGCTTAATGTTGAAAAGTGAATAAAACACATTCACCTCACTTTTCATGAAGATATGGCGGTTCGTTGTGCGCTGTATATAAAACAGGAAATGAGCCACACATTCAATTCATTATGCGTGGCAAAATTAAGGGAACTACCCATTAATAGCTAATAAATATCCGTAAAACAACAAAATTCGCGGTAATTACTTGCTTCCAGGCACAGTTATGCCGTTAGCCGCCGCGGTATCTGCCGGTAAAGCAGTGGTTGAGTCGAAACCGGATACCTCCCCGGTTTGCGGGGTGTAATTGGGAATAATACTGTCAAAAGTCAGGGAAATCTTCCATTGGCCATTCTCCTTCACCATTTGCAGCACTTCTTTCTGATGAGCAGAGGAGTTGAGGATAGTAACAGCCGCTTTATCGCCGTTTTCCTCAATATTTACTACCTCTATCTTGGCATTTTTAATCTTTTCTCTTTCTGCACCGCTTCGACGGCCGTCAAAAATAGCATAGATCTGTATTACCTGTTGGGATTCTTTGGTGGCATACTCCCTTGCCTGGTCGTAGTTCGAATCCTGGATGGCATGCATAAATGCCAGCGCTACCTCCTCCGGAGAAGCCCTTTTCTTACAACTGCCCAACAGCAAGGTTGTAATGATTGCCAGTGTCATGATTCGAAAAAAATTGGTCATGCGGTCGATAAATTATTATATATCACAACAAAAATAGGGGTAAACTTCAATTCTGCAAAGTCATCAACTATAGCTTTACGTATTCACAGGCTTTCGGACTGAATTTCCCTCGGTAAAAACAGGATGATTTGGTTAGCGCCTAAATTTTAGCAGCCAGCAGCCAGTTTTCACCAGGCGGCCAGCTGCTAAAGGCTATTTATCTTTATTGGC
The DNA here is from genome assembly GCF_049056765.1 of Chitinophaga sp. 30R24. Taxonomy (NCBI): domain Bacteria; kingdom Pseudomonadati; phylum Bacteroidota; class Chitinophagia; order Chitinophagales; family Chitinophagaceae; genus Chitinophaga; species Chitinophaga sp. 30R24. The sequence goes on along the minus strand of NZ_JBJGXX010000005.1, from coordinate 133,759 downwards.
ATCATATGCCCTGATGATGGCTTTCACCAGGCGATGTCTTACCACATCTTCCTCATCAAGTTCCACATGGCCGATTCCTTCAATGTTACGAAGTATCCGGGTAGCTCTTTCCAGACCGGATTGCTGATTTTTGGGCAGGTCAATCTGTGTAAGGTCACCGGTAATGATGGCCTGCGCATGTGCGCCAATACGGGTTAGGAACATCTTGATCTGCAGGTCTGTGGCATTTTGCGCTTCGTCCAGGATGATAAAGGAATTATCCAGGGTACGGCCACGCATATACGCCAAAGGTGCGATCTCGATAACACGGTTGGTCATGTAATAACTCAGTTTCTCAGCAGGGATCATATCATCCAGCGCATCATATAAAGGTCGTAGGTACGGATCAATCTTTTCTTTCAGGTCGCCGGGCAGAAATCCCAGGCTTTCACCTGCTTCTACCGCCGGACGGGTAAGAATAATCTTTTTAACGGCTTTGTTTTTGAGTGCGCGTACAGCCAAGGCTACAGCGGTATAGGTTTTACCGGTACCAGCAGGGCCGATCGCAAATATGATGTCATTTTTCTCTGCCAGCGCTACCATCCTTTTTTGGTTGGAGGTACGGGCCCTTACAGTACGTCCATTAGGGCCAAATACCAGTACCTCATTAGGATTACGCTCGCTGAAATTATCGATTTTTGTGCCTTCCTCATCACCCAGAATCTGTTCAAAATAGTTCTCCGTAAGATTACCGTTCCGCTCCAGGTATTTCACGATCTGACCGATCTTTTCTTCTGCTGTAGCCACTTCTTCCGGTGCCCCGCTTAATTTTAGCTGGGTGCCTCTAGACAGGATCTTCAGCAATGGAAATTTTTTCTTCAGTAGATCCAGCTTTCCGTTGTTAACGCCGAAAAACTCTATGGGATTAATACTGTCTAAATTGATGATGGATTCTGTCAATGATTCAATGATTTAATTGTCCAGGAAATATTCGGCTTTTCCTTCCGAATTTATTTAAATCTTGTACAACCTGGAAGACGCAAGTGTTAAACAATCACTAAATTCTGTATCCATTCTGTTTGAAGGATGCTACTTTAGCGGCTATATCCTCATTGCCTAAAGCCAGAATGCGGGCTGCCAATACGGCGGCATTACGCGCACCAGCTTTTCCTACTGCCAGGGTACCTACTGGTAAGCCCGCAGGCATTTGTACAATAGAATACAATGCATCTACACCGCCAGGTAAACCACCTTCCAGGGGAACTCCCAGAACAGGCAAAGAGGTATAGGCAGATACTACTCCAGGTAATGCTGCGGCCATGCCCGCTGCGGCAATAATTACGCCAAATCCTTTTTCCTGAGCTGTTATACACAATTCTCTTACTTTATCCGGATTACGATGTGCGGAAGCTACCACCATCTCATTTTCGATTCCAAAGTACTGCAGGTGCTTCTGGGATTCTTCCATTACTGGTTTATCACTTTCGGAACCCATGATAATCAAAACTTTCATCTAAAAAGATTTTAAAATAGTAATTTAACAAGTCGCCCCAAAGATATTGATCGTTTAACAATTTTGGAAAATTGAAAATCCACACCCGTGGATAAATGCACCTGACAAAACGCCGATCTGCTTGCCAACACTGAATTGGTAAGAATTAGCCCTTTATCCAACATTTTATTACTTTTACAAATGCAATGGTGTTTTTTTATTATATAAGGCCTACTTTGGTATTACTTGACACAACGATTTTAGATTCCGCTATCATATGAATGTAGTTATGCTGGAACAGCATTACCGGCAATTACAGCATCTTGAAGCCGCTATTAATGCCTGCGCGCTCACGGTTACTATGGATGCTGCAGGTATGGTGACTGCGGTAAATTCGCAGGTGGTAGCCGCTTTGCAGCAAACGTCCGATTCACTTACAGGACACCACATCACAGGCATACTACGGCCTGCCAATCCTGATCAATGGGAGCAGATATGGACCGCTTTACAGGCAGGGAAAGCAGTGCAGGAACAACTTTGCCTGCTTAAAAATGATCATACTCCCCTCTGGCTCGAAGCTGCTGTGAGCCCGTTGATGAACGAGGCCGGCCAACTGGAGCAATGTGTGCTCATCGGTATGGATATCACTTCCCGTAAACTCGTGGAAATAAAACGGGTGCAGCATGAAGCCTATTATAGCGGGGTCCTCGAAAATTTGCCCCTGGGCCTGCAGCAATTCGCTACAGATGGCACCAGTATGGACATGAACAGCCGCCAGCGGCAGATATGGGGCACTCAGCATCCCTTTTTTACCCAACCTGGCTACCAATGGCTGGAAGATCCGTTTTACCGCCTCAATGGCCTCGCCAGCATGTTTGAAGAGGTCCGCAAAACCAGGAAAACCCTCAAAAGGGAAATATTGCTCAGTTATCAGGAGAAAAAGAACGAAAACGTTACCCGGCTTTTTCCGGTGTATTTTGAGGCAACTATTTTCCCTTTGCAAGATGAACAACGGAATATAGTCAATATCTTCCTGATCCTGGATGATATTACGGAAAAGAAACTCTCTGAACTCAGCCTCCAGAAAAGTGAACGGCTGCTCGACAATATCATCGAAAACTTGCCCATCGGCTATATACAGTTCGATAACTTCGGCTTTGTCCGCCGCATTAATCAAACACAACGCGATTTCTTTAATTCACCGAATCCCGCTGTGCACCGCCGCCAGTCCTTTAATGTGATGAACGATGGCTTGGCGACGATGTTTGAACTGGATAAGCTGTTTATTCATGCGCTTGAACAGAATAAGGCCCTACGGGTAGAAAAGCGCATCGATTTCTCGCAAGACAAGCGTTGGACCACTGTAGGCAGAGAGGTGTACCTCGACCTTACTATTTTTCCGGTAACAGAACCGGTGGATAAGGAAATCATCATCGTGGCCCTGGTGAACGATATTACGGATAAAAAAATGCAGGAGCTGGAGAACAGGAAGAATGAAGAATTCCTGCAACAAACCGGTAGTATCGGAAAAGTAGGTGGATGGGAACTCGACATGGAAAGCCGGCATATCCGTTGGACGCCGCAATCTTACCACATTCACGATTGTTCCCCAGAGGAGTTGATGAATGAAGAAAGGATGTTGTCTTTTTATACGCCAGAATCCCGGGAAGTGCTGGAAGGGTTGATGCACCAGTGTATGGAAGCCGGCAAACCCTTTGATGTGCAACTAAGCCTTCTTTCCGGCCGCCAGGAAATGAAAAAGGTACGAGCTATCGGGCAACCAGGATATGTAGATGGCCGGTTGGTACGGATGTATGGCGTTATCCAGGATATTACGGAACAGGCAGAGATAAAAGATGAGCTTACCCGGAATACTGAGCTGATGCGCCTTTTCTTTGATACTATTGATATGGGTTATGCTGCTATGGAGAAGAATGGAAACCTCAACTTCCTGAACCGCAAGGCGGAAAAGATGATCGGCCATCCGGTGGCCATCGGCAGCAACATATTTGAAGAATTTCCCCGGCTAAGTGGTACTGTGTTTTATGCCCGTTTGCAAGCGTGTATTGATCAGCAGGCTTCACAGTCGTTCGGCGTTTATTTTCCGATAGTAGACAAATGGTATGATTTCCTTCTCACACCTATGCAAGATGGCGGTATCTCTGTATTTATGCGGGATATTACCGATAGCCGTAAGCTCCAGAAAGAACTGAGGAAGGCTAACGATCAGTTGTCTAATCTCAATAAAAACCTGCTGAATCAAAATAAGCAGCTGGAGGATTTTGCACATATTACGTCCCATAACCTGCGGGCGCCCATTGCTAACCTGAAAGCGCTGATGCAGATGCATAATGAGGCTACCTCCCAACAGGAGCGCGACTTATACCTGGGTATGCTGCATGAGGTGATCAAGAAAATTGATGAAACACTGAACGACCTGGTGGAAGTGGTGCAGATCAGAAAAGATGTGAATGTAGAGCGGGAAAAGCTTTACTTTGCCGACAGGTTACAAAACGTAATGGATATTTTGCTGGTAGATATTGAAACCAGCCATATTCAAATTACATACAATTTCGAAGAGGAACCGGTTATTGAATATCCAAAGGTGTACCTGGACAGTATACTACAGAACTTTATCACAAATGCCATTCGCTACCGTTCATCAGAACGCACGCCGGCCCTGCATTTGCATACCAGGAGAGATAATGATAACCTGGTGTTGAGCGTAGAGGATAACGGGGTGGGGATAGATATGGAGCGGTTTGGTAATAAGCTTTTTGGATTTCGTAAAACTTTTCATAAAAATAAAGATGCCAAAGGGATAGGCCTTTTTATTACCAAAACTCAGGTGGAAGCTATGGGCGGGAGTATTAAGGCAGAGAGTCGTCCTGGAGAGGGAACAAAATTTATTATTACTTTTAGATCCGAATAAACCCCCTTTATGAAGTTGATCGATACGATTTTTATTGTAGATGATGACCCGATTCACCAGCAGATTGCTAAAATCATGATCGAACGTCAGGCTATTAGTTCAAACATCCGCGTATTTTCAGATGCACAGGATGTGCTCGATTATCTCCGCGACCATGCGGGAGAGGCGGCCTCCTTACCTGATCTTATTTTACTGGATCTTAATATGCCTGTAATGGATGGTTGGGAGTTTCTGGAGGAGTATGCCATTTTCTGTGGGCAGCTTCCCAAACGTATACGCATATTCGTACTCACGTCTTCTATCGATGAAAAAGACCGGGAACGGGTAAGTGCCTACGATTTTGTAACAGGATATCTTACTAAGCCATTATCAAAGGAAATTATTGCGCACTTGTCTTGAGTACCTGTATTGTTTTTTCAGGGTCCGGAGAGGAAAATATAGCGCTACCGGCTACGAGCACATTAGCGCCTGCGCGTATCAGTTCACCTGCATTCTCTGTTCCAACTCCTCCGTCTACCTCAATCAGTGCGTGCGCATGATGATCTGTTATCAGGCGCCGTAGTTGTTTGATCTTCTGATAGGTTTGTTCGATAAAGGTTTGCCCGCCAAAGCCAGGGTTCACGCTCATTACCAACACTACGTCGATGTCGCGGATAACGTTTTCCAGCATTACCACCGGGGTATGCGGGTTGAGGGCTACGCCGGCTTTCATGCCCAGGCCTTTTATCTGTTGTATATTCCGGTGGAGGTGGATGCAGGCTTCCAGGTGAACGGTTAAAATATCAGCGCCGGCTTTTTGGAATTCGGCGGCGTATTTTTCCGGTTCTTCGATCATCAGGTGAACATCACAAGGTTTTTGGGCGCGCTTTTTAATTTGTGCAATTACTGGCAGACCGTAGCTGATATTAGGTACAAATCTGCCATCCATTACATCAAGATGAAACCAATCGGCTTCGCTGCGGTTTACCATATCCACTTCTTTTCCCAGCTCAAGGAAGTTTGCGGCGAGCAGGGAAGGCGCTACTAAAACAGGATGCTTTTCCAAAGGCAATATTTTTGAGTACTGTAAATGTAAGTAATTATTAAGGTTTCAATTTTTTCAGGGCCTCCCTGGCCTCGTTGAAATCTTTTTTGAAAGATGTCGCTTTAGTATAGTCTGCTATAGCCAGGGCTTTGTTGCCAAGTTGTTCTTGGCATATCGCCCGGTAGTAATAGGCCCAGGCATCGGTGGGCGCCGATTTGGCAGCCAGGTTGAAATAAGTATAGGCTTGTTTCCAGTCTCGTTTATGTTGATATATCTTTCCCAGTGCCAGGTAAGCAGGTTCAAAGCCGGGATCTGCTATAATGCATTGGCGGTAAGTGGCCAGGGCAGCGGTTTCATTGTCTTGTTCTTCCTGGAACTGTGCGGCTTCGTACAGTGGGTGTGCATTGGTAGTATCCTGTCGCCATGCCTGTATATAATAGCTGGCTGCGGCGGGCGCTTTACGGCTGCGTAGCAGGTCGGCCAATTCCATAAGTGCTTCATATTCCGGTTGCGTGGCGGCATGAATCGCGGAAGTAAGATGGCGGATGGCTGTTACGGTATCCTGCCGGTCTTCCGCTATGCGGGCTTTCAGGTAAAAGGCTTTGTCGCGGCCGTCGGAAGACTGCGCCAGTGCATTGGCCAGGCTGTCGGCCTGGGCGTACTGTTTGTTTTCGATGTAGGCGGTGGCCAGGCGGTACTGCAGGTACGCATAGCCGGGAGCGGTAGTGAGCGCCTGCCGGAAGTAAACGGCGGCTTTATTGTAATCGTTTACAACCAGTGCCGCTTCTCCGGCGCCCGCCCAGTAGTCGGGGTTGCCGGGCGTTAATTTGGCGGCATGTTCAAAATCGGCCTGCGACAGGTTGGGATTAGTATTAAATAACAGAAGCGCCCTCCGGTAATATAGTTCCGGATTATCTGGAAATTGCAAAATAGAATCGGTAACCGGTTGTATTATATCGCTGTACAACACGGAATCGATAGCAGAGGCGGTAGCCGGTTGTCGGTTGCCGGCATGGTTACATGCCAGGGCGCCCGTAAGAAACAGGAGGATAGGTAAATATTTCATACTGGCGCCAAAACTACTGAATCCTTATCGCATTAACCAGTTTTTGAGGGCAGTATAATCTGCCGGCAAGAGGGTGGCTTTTTTTTCTTTGCCATATAAGGCCATCACTTTGGCAGGGGTATATATTTCTTCCCGGATGGCTTTTGGCGCAGTGTCTTCAAATTTAACCGGATGCGCTGTTTCCAGGAACACACCGGATAATTCAGGCGCCTGTTCCAGGTAGCGTTGAAGTCCCATAAAACCTACGGCTCCATGAGGGTCCAGCATATAATGGTTTTCTTTCCATACCTGTTCCATGGTGCGGGCAGTATCCCTGTCGTTAAAGCTGTAGGCGGTCAGCTTATTTTGCAGGGCAGGTAAATTATTGTTGAACAGCTCCAGTATGCGTACAAAATTGCTGGGGTCTGCAACATCCATGGCATTGGAAAGGGTTGGTGATGCTTTGCTTGGTTCATATCTGCCGCTGGCCATAAAACGGGGAACTGTATCGTTGATATTGGTAGCTGCTACAAAATGTGATACGGGCAGCCCAATAGCTGCTGCCATCATGCCGGCGCAGATATTGCCGAAGTTGCCGCTGGGCACAGAAAATACTAACCTGGGATGGGCTGCCTTCATTTGTTTATAGGCCAGGAAATAGTAGAACATCTGCGGCAGCCAGCGGGCCACGTTGATGGAATTAGCGCTGGTAAGCGGTCGCCGTGCTTGCAAGGCGGCATCGAGGAAAGCCGTTTTTACGAGCTGCTGGCAGTCGTCGAAGGTGCCTTCGATTTCCAGGGCATGAATATTATTGCCCAGGGTGGTTAATTGTTTTTCCTGCAGGGTGCTTACCTTCTGGGAAGGATAAAGGATCACTACTTCCACACCTGGCACATTATAGAAGCCGCTGGCCACGGCGCCGCCGGTATCACCGGAAGTGGCTACTAATACGGTTACCGGCTCGGAGCTGTTGCGACGGAAATAACCCAGGCATCCCGCCATGAACCGGGCACCCACATCTTTAAAGGCGAGGGTAGGACCATGGAACAGCTCCAGGGCGTAGGTATGCCCAGTTACTTTTTGTACAGGGAAAGGAAAGTGCAGGGTGTTGTTTACGATCTTACTTAATTCCTCTTTAGGTATTTCATCTCCTATAAAAGGACAGATCACTTTTAACCCGATCTCCTGGTCCGTATAGTCGTCTAGGTGAGTAATGAAATCTTTGTCCAACAAGGGTATCTGTTCCGGGAAATATAATCCCTTATCTGGAGCTAGTCCCTGTACCACGGCGGTTTCGAAATTCACTTTGTGCTGCCTGTTCTGTAAGCTGAAATATTGCATGAATAATACATCTTAATTGGTTATTCAATCACTTTTACGCCGGCGGTATTAATCCGGGAAACATAGATTTTGTAGTCTACTCCTAACGGAGCATATACCAGGTTCATGGTATCGGCTACTTGCTGCGCGATGGCTTCTCCTTTGCTAAGCATAAAAACAGAAGGGCCAGAGCCGGAGATGCCGCCGCCGAGGGCGCCGGCTTCCACGCATTTTAGCTTAAGCTCTTGGAAAGCGGGGATGAGGATGGAGCGTACCGGTTCTACGATGGCATCTTCCAGGGAACGGCTGATGAGGCCATAGTCTTCTTGGTACAAGCCGGCTACTAAAGCGCCCACGTTGCCCCATTGCCGGATAGCATCTGTCATCAATACTTTTTGTTTCAGGATTTCACGGGCATCGGAAGTTTTTACTTCGATCTGCGGATGTATTACGCTTACCCATAAATCATCCGGAGTATGCAGGCTGGTGATATCGAGAGGGCGGTAACTTCTTACGAGTGTAAAGCCTCCCAAGATGGCGGGGGCTACATTGTCGGCGTGTGCGGCTCCGCTGGCCAGCCTTTCACCTTCCATGGCAAATCGTACCAGTTGTTTTTTGGTGAAAGGCTCTCCCAGCAGGTAGTTCGCGCCTACTACGGCGCCTGCACTGCTGGCGGCGCTAGACCCGATGCCGCTGCCGGGATGGATTTTTTTAAAGATCTCTATTTCAATGCCTACGTTGGGATGGCCATGTTTATCCAGCAGGGCCTGTACCGCTACTCCGGCCACATTGCGGGTGGGGTCGAGGGGTAGGTCGGCGCCGTGAACAGCAGTAATGCGGATGCCAGGTTCATCAGACAGGCGAAGGATCATTTCGTCTCCTGGTGCATTCAACGCTAATCCTATCACATCAAAACCACAAGCTACATTCGCAACGGTTCCCGGTGCAAATACTTTTATACTGTCCATAAAGCCGTTTAGTTGGTTTAATTTAAGAATTGATTTTAATGTTTCCAATGGGGCGGTAAACTGTTCTGATAAAGTTTACCTGGCGGTACGTATAATATCGGCAAATATGCCGGATGCGGTAACGTCTGCACCGGCCCCTGCGCCTTTAACGATCAGCGGTTGGTCTTTATACCGGTTGGTGGTATACAACACAATATTATCCTTGCCCTCCAGTTGGTAGAACGGGTGGTGGGGGGCTACGCTTTGCAAGCCTACAGCGGCTTTGCCATCTATGTAACTGGCTACAAACTTCAATCGCTTGCCGGCTGCGTCGGCGGCTTCCCGCAAGTGGCGGAAGTGGGCCGCATGGGTATCCAGTGCTTCATAGAAGGCAGGTACAGAGGGTGCCTGCAGGCAAGCTTCCGGCAGGAAGGAGTGGTTAGTGATTTCTTCCATCTCCATGGCGGTGCCACTTTCCCGGGCCAGTATCAATATCTTCCGCATTACGTCTTTTCCGCTGAGGTCTATACGTGGATCGGGTTCGGTATAGCCTTCATCCTGGGCGGCTTTTACTACGTTGCGGAAGCTGGCATCGTTTACAAAGTGATTGAATACGAAGTTAAGGCTACCCGAAAGCACTGCTTCAATGCGGTGGATCTTATCACCGCTTCTGATCAGGTCATTGAGCGTGTTGATCACGGGTAAGCCTGCGCCTACATTGGTTTCAAACAAGAAGGATGCGTTGTATTTCCGGGCCAGGTCTTTTAGCTGTTTATAGTATGCATAGTCGGAAGAGCAGGCAATTTTATTGCAGGTGACTACCGAGATGCCATGTTGCAGGAATTCGTGGTAGGTGGCAGCGATGTCTTCGCTGGCGGTGTTATCTACAAATACGCTGTTGCGCAGGTTCAGGGATTTGATCTGTTGTACAAAATCTGCTGCACACAGGGCGGAGCCCTGCTCCAGTAGCCCGCGCCAGTTGTTCAGCGGGATGCCGGTATCATCCAGTAAAGTATGTTTACTGTTAGCCAGGCCAATCACCCGTATTTGCAGGCCGAGTTCATTTTGCAGGTAATGTTGTTGTTGTTGCAGTTGTTCCAGCAGTTTGCTGCCCACGTTGCCCACGCCTGCAATAAAGAGGTTCACTTGTTTAAGCGGCGTTTGAAAGAAGGTTTCATGCATTACGTTGAGGGCTTTCCGTATGTCTGCTTTATTGATGACAGCGGAGATGTTTTTTTCGGTAGAGCCCTGTGCAATTGCTCTTACGTTAATGCCGTTGCGGCCTAGGGTACCAAACAGTTTACCGCTGGTGCCATGATGGTTTTTCATATTGTCGCCTACTACGGCTACAATGCAGAGGTCTTTCTCTACCAGCAGGGGATGTATGCGTTTTTCTGCTATTTCCTGTGCAAACTCGCTGTCTACCGCCGTTTTGGCTTTCAGCATATCTGTTTCGTGTATGCCTGCGGTGATAGAGTGCTCGGAAGAGCTTTGGGTAATGAGAATAACGTTGATCCGTTCCCGTAACAATGATTCGAAAAGGCGTTTGGAGAATCCGGGTATGCCTACCATGCCGCTGCCTTCCAGGGTAAGCAAGGTGATGTGTTGTATGCCGGATATGCCGGTTACCGGAAAGCTGCGAACGGCATTGTCTTGTATGAGGGTGCCATGGTCTTCCGGTGCAAAGGTATTTTTGATCCAGATGGGAATGCGTTTGTTCATTACTGGCTGGATAGTGGGTGGGTAAATTACTTTGGCGCCAAAGTGCGAGAGTTCCATGGCTTCCACATAGGAGATATGGGAGATGGGGATGGCTTGCGATACCATGCGTGGGTCGGCGGTCATCATGCCGCTTACGTCTGTCCAAATGTCCAGTGCAGTGGCATTTACGGCAGCGGCTACAATAGCGGCAGTATAATCGGAGCCGCCGCGGCCCAGAGTGGTTGTTTCGCCTTCGGGGGTGGCCGCTACAAAGCCGGGCAATACTACGTAGTCGGCGCTTTGTTGGGCAAAGAAGCGGTTAATATGATGGTTGGTGGCTACAAAATTAACGGCGGCATTGCCGAAGTGGTTATCTGTTACGATCAGTTCGCGGCTATCTTTACAAATACAGGAAAGCCCTTGTTGCCTGAGTTTCTCGGCTACAATTACATACGACATCAGTTCACCGAAGCTCATGATCTTATCCAGGGTACGGAGACTCAGTTCCGCTACCTGGAAGATACCGTCGCAAAGGTTTTCGAGCAGGTTTAGTTTTTTCTTTAGCTGGCTGATCTGCCCACTTTGGGCAGTAATGGGGAACAGCTCGCGGATAGTATCGAGATGCCTGGCTTCGATTTCCTGTAATACGTTTTTGTAGGCTTCATCGCCTTGCTCTGCAAGTTGACCGCAGCGTATAAGCTTATCTGTTATTCCGCCCAATGCAGATACTACGATGGCATATTGTCCGGCAGGTTTATAGTGTTGGAGGATGTAACAAACCTGTTCTATTGCTTTGGCGCTTCCAACAGAAGTGCCGCCGAATTTTAATACTTGCATATGAATAATTTATACGTAGAAAACTCCGGGCCTTTCCCGGTTATATACCACCCTTGTGGTCGCTGGATAATATGTGAAATTTAACCCCGCAGTGGGGTGGTAATAATAACAGTGGACGTTGTCGTCATCGCAACCGCATCATCCGGCCGGGAGGCTGGAGTTACAGGGAATTGATATGTATAAAACGGTATCACTATTTTAAATATGACGATTATGTAACAAAAGTCCATAATTACACTGGTAAATAAAAGTGCAGTGAGTTTTTTTAGAAAAGTTTTAATAAATGACATTATTCGCCTTGTTTTTTTGATTTATTGCGATAATTGTTGTCTTTTTTGTCTTTATTGGACAATTTTATTGATTGGTTGAACTATATCGGCTGTTTAAAAACATTATTTTTGTGACTTTTATATGACAAATATATTTTTGTGCTGGCTGATCCTATAAAAAAGAACAAGCGTATACTACCAGGTGATATGCAAGCCAGTACGATTTATAAATAGCTCCGGGGTTTTGGTATTTGTAAGAATATATCCTTACCTTAGATGCCTAAACATTTGCCACTTGTCCATTTCATTGAAATATACAAGCAATAGTCAGTCAAACTACTACTTCCTCATGGCTACACTCGCCATGGATTCGATATTGGCATAAACCTTCCCCAACAGCCGCTACCGGCCATTCTTCGTGTTTATATTCCGAACTTTGTGAATAGCCTTCCGTTACTGTTCCTGTATAATTGTATCGTTTTTTCGTTACCATTTTACAGGCATGTTACGTAAGCAGGATTTGATATTGTTTGTGGATGGAATCATAAGCACGGCATTCTCGGTGATTCACTCATTTTACGACATATACCCAAACGATCTGTTCTTAAATAACATCTGTTATGCCACATTATCATCAACTCGGAGCAATACCGCATAAGCGCCATACCCAATTCAGGAAACCGGATGGCGGGCTGTATTCGGAACAGTTATTTTCTACGGAAGGATTCTCATCTAATTCTACCCTGTTATATCACTGTCATCCTCCTACAGAAATAGTAAAGGTGGATGAGCCTTATGCAGTAGCGCCTAAGGTGGCGGAGGAAAAAATGCTGAAACACCGCAGCTTCCTCGGTTTCAAAATAAAACCCGAAGACGATTTTCTGCTGAGCCGCAAGGCCGTACTGGTAAATGCCGACCTGCACATTGTGCTGGCAGCTCCCCGTAAAAGTATGGAAGGATATTTCTACAAAAATGCGGATGCAGATGAAATGCTCTTTGTACATGAAGGTAGCGGTGTGCTCAAAACCCAATATGGCCAGCTGGAGTTCGGCTACGGAGATTATCTGGTGATACCACGTGGTACCATTTACCAGATCCATTTCAATACAGAAGACAACCGGCTTTTTATTGTGGAATCGTTTAGCCCTATTCGTTATCCAAAGAGATACCTGAGCAAATATGGCCAATTGCTGGAGCATTCGCCTTATTGCGAAAGGGATATCCGGCAGCCCCGGAATCTGGAAACGATTGACGAGGAAGGGGATTTCCTGATCCGCATCAAAAAGAAAGGAATCGTTTATCCGATCCATTATAAACACCACCCCTTTGATGTGGTAGGATGGGATGGATGCGAGTACCCATTCGCTTTTTCCATCCACGATTTTGAGCCTATCACCGGAAGGGTGCATCAGCCGCCTCCCGTTCACCAGACTTTTGAAGGAAACAACTTCGTGGTTTGCTCCTTCTGTCCCCGCTTATTCGATTATCATCCGCTGTCTATTCCAGCGCCTTATAACCATAGCAATATCGACAGCGATGAGGTATTGTATTATGTAGATGGCGACTTTATGAGCCGTAAAAAGGTAGAGCGGGGAATGATCACCCTGCACCCGGCAGGTATTCCCCATGGGCCGCACCCCGGCGCCGTGGAAAAAAGCATAGGGGCAAAAGAAACAAAAGAACTGGCTGTGATGGTAGATACTTTCCATCCCTTGCAAATAACTGCCGAAGCACTCGAGATAGAAGACGGCAATTATGTGATGAGCTGGGCAGAATAATGGCAAATAAAAAATTTAAAACCAACCACCTTATAAAACTAAACAATTGAATGTTATGGATACTGCAATCATGAATGAAGGTAATCTAACCGGACAGCAAGATTTCTTACCGCTCAACGGTACTGATTATGTTGAGTTTTACGTAGGCAACGCCAAACAGGCTGCCCACTATTACAAAACCGCTTTCGGCTTTCAGTCGGTAGCTTATGCCGGACCAGAAACCGGTGTAAGGGATAGGGTTTCCTATGTATTGGAGCAAAACAAACTCCGTTTTGTGCTCACTACCTCCCTGTTGCCTGATACTGAAATTGCCCGCCATGTAGCCAAGCACGGCGATGGCGTAAAAGTACTGGCCCTGTGGGTAGACGATGCCCGCTCTGCCTTTGAGGAAACTGTAAAACGCGGTGGAGTGCCCTATATGGAGCCTACGGTAGAAAAGGATGAATTGGGAGTGGTAGTGCGCAGCGGTATTCATACCTATGGCGATACGGTGCACTTATTTATTGAACGTAAAAATTACAACGGTCCTTTCCTCCCTGGTTATAAAGAATGGAAAACCAATTATAATCCCACGGATGCTGGTTTGTTGTACGTAGACCATTGCGTAGGCAACGTAGGTTGGAATGAAATGAATACCTGGGTATCATTTTATGAGCGGGTAATGGGCTTCAAAAACCTGATTTCTTTCGATGATAATGATATTTCTACAGAATATTCTGCCCTCATGAGTAAAGTGATGAGCAACGGCAACGGACGGGTGAAATTCCCTATCAATGAGCCGGCAGAAGGTAAGAAGAAATCCCAGATCGAAGAGTACCTCGACTTCTACGGTGGCCCCGGTGTACAGCATGTTGCCATTGCTACCAACGATATTATCAAAACGGTGTCCGATCTGCAACGCAGGGGCGTAGAGTTCCTGAAAGTGCCGTCATCTTACTACGAAACCGTACTGGACCGCGTTGGTAAGATTGATGAAGAAATCCGCCCGTTACAGGAATTAGGCATTCTGGTAGACCGGGATGATGAAGGGTATTTGCTCCAGATCTTCACCAAGCCTATCCAGGACAGGCCTACTGTGTTTTTTGAAATTATCCAACGGAAAGGCGCCCAGTCTTTCGGTAAAGGCAATTTCAAGGCCCTGTTTGAGTCTATCGAAAGGGAACAGGCGTTGAGAGGTAATTTGTAAGCTCAGCTATTAAATATGGCTGATCGCAACAATTGCACTGATTAGGTATTTTAGGGCTATTATATGTATCAATACCACTGTTGATTTTTAAAATTGACAGTGGTATTGTTTTAGCGCCTACCCCCTGCCAGCTTTCATTAATTTAGCTTACTTTCCATTAGCAACCTGTCCGGTCAGAGAAAGTTTACCAGCTGGCTACTAAAACACTGTTGCTCTGCTCGCTTGCCGGCTGCCAGCGTTACTTTTAATTATTTCTATTACATAAAATAAAATATTTTGCTAATATGTAAATATGTAGTAATTTAAATCTGTTGTTTTGAAATGCCCGTATGTATTGCAGATTTTGTTTGAATTAGCCGACTTTATATTTTTTTAGATAGCATTTTAAAAAATTAATCTTTTCATAACCTATGCGCAAAAAATCAATTACCCAAGGGGTGATCTATGCTTCTTTATTGTCATCGTTCACCATGTTTACGGCTTTCCGCCCAACTGCACCGGCAACGCTGGCTGCATGCCAGCCAGCAGACAGCGCTATGAGAGCTGTTGCTACTTCCCAGACCTGGTTGCATAAAATCGTTTCTGCTACCGGCCAAACTGTGCTGGAATACAATGCCGATAAAACGATCCGGAAAATTGTACAGCAGCAAAAATCTGGTCAGGAAACCTACCATGTGGTGCAGTTGCCCGTATATGAAAACGGCCGCCTTGTGAAGAGCCTGCTTTCAGACGATGCCAATGCTACTACTGGCGACCTGTACCAGACTTTTACCTACAACGACAACCAGGTAGCTACTATCACCTATTACCGGGACAATCAGGAGTATGCTTATGACTCGTTGGCATACGATGCTGCCGGAAAAATGACCACACGCTATCAATTTGGCAGGAATGCCGCTAAAAAAGTGTGGGAAAACAACGGTTATCAGCAATTTACCTGGGATAATGAAGGTAATATCACTCAAATGGATACTTACGGCAAGCAGCCTGGCTATTCCAAATGCGTATATACCTCTTCTGTCACTTACACCTACGATAATAAGCAGAATCCCCGTCAACAGCAACCAGAGTTGTTTGCGCTGCTGGAAGGAGGCGCCGCTAACCTCTCCGGCCATAATGTGCTTACAGAGGCCATTAGCGCTACCAATACCTCCCAGGTGATCACCAATACCTATACCTATGCCTACAATGCCGGTAAATACCCCGTAAAGGCCACTTTTAACTCAGGAATGACAGCCGATGTTGTGAAACTGGAATGGATTAAGCTACAGTAATGTAATAATCACTTAACTTTGCAACATTAAAATAATTGTTCTGTTTTCTATGAGGGTGCAAACATTGTTCGGCATATTGTTTCTGTTAGGGGGGATATTCCAGGCTTTTACGGCAATATTGATCTATCAGGGGCATAAACATTATATATTGAAGATGGCGAACCGGAAAGTAGGGATGATCATCTATTTTGTTTTTGCACTCCTATTATTTTTTCTTGCTTATATAAACCTGGTGTGAATATTAAAATTTTTGTTGAATTGTATATGAAACGACTTGTTGTAATTGTCCTGATGTTGTTAGGTGCAGGCAGCTTATCTGCTCAGCAGTCTTTCCTGGAAAACCAGAAAATGTTCCCTAAAGTAGGGGAGGCTTACCGTGAAAAGGAAGAGCAGCTGAAAAAAGAATTTGAAAAGAAAGGACTTACCTATCCTGCAAAGTATATTTTTGTCCGTTCCTTTAAGCTCGATAGCGAAATGGAGATATGGGTAAAAAATAACGCCGCAGATACTTTTAGGTTATTTAAATCATACCGGGTATGTACACTTTCCGGGAAAATGGGACCTAAACGCAAAGAAGGTGACAGGCAAGTGCCGGAAGGCTTCTATTATATCAACGATTTTAATCCTAACAGTAACTATCACCTCTCATTGGGCATCAATTACCCGAATTTTTCAGACCGCATCCTGAGCGATCCTAAAAATCCAGGTGGTGAGATCTATATCCATGGCAATTGTATCACCGTTGGCTGTATTCCTCTCACGGATGAGTTTATCGACGAAGTATATATCCTGGCGGTAAATGCTAAAAATGCTGGTCAGGATTTTATTCCGGTACATGTGTTCCCTGTAAAATTTGGGAACCCCGGTTCTATGAACTACCTCGGCACCTTCTCCCTCACCGATAACTCATCCAAGCAGTTTTGGGCAGAGCTGAGAAGCGCTTATGACTATTTTGAGAAACACCATCGCCTGCCAGTAGTATTGGTAGACGATAAAGGGAAATATGTCATGTAATCCCCTGTTATTGTAAGATATCATTAAAGAATAATATTAAAGCGAATGGCAAAAACGGACACCGTTTTTGCCATTCGCTTTAATGCCTTTATGACCAACGATTTGCGCTTTTTGAACGGTGATACATTTAATTTGGATTTTAGGATTATTTTTTTCAACTTGTTCAACGGTCAAATCAATTTACTATTTATGCACAGAAGAGACGCAATCAGGAATGTGGCGATTTTGTTGGGTACCGCCATTTCCGCTTCCACGTTGTCAGCTTTAGAAAGCTGTACCAGTTCCGCTCCGAAAAACTATGAACTACATAAGCCTGAAACGAAAACGTTACTGGCCGAAATAGCGGAAACCATCCTTCCCAGAACTAGTACTCCCGGCGCCAAAGATGCCAAAGTAGAAGACTTCATCGTTGTAATGATGAACGATTGCTACAAGAAAGAAGACCAGCAATATTTCCTGGACGGGTTAACAAAGATCAACAACGCCAGCGAAAAGCAATTTAAAAAAGGCTTTATGGATATTACGCCGGAACAACGTACCCAACTACTCACACAAATTGAGCAGGAACGTGTAGATTATAACAAGCGTAAAGATAAAAAAGAAGGCGACCCTACCCATTATTTCCAGTACCTGAAAGAATTAACCCTCCTGGGTTACTTTACGTCAGAGCCAGGAGCTACCAAAGCCCTGCGCTATGTGCCCGTACCCGGTAAATACGAAGGTTGCATTCCTTATACTAAAGGAGAAAAAGCCTGGGCAGTATAACGGATTGCCGACTAATAAGCGCTAACAGTTGTTGGCTAATGCTCATCTTAATTCCAATGTTACATGAACCTGAATATAAAAGCACAGGACCAGAACACTTATGACGCAATTGTAATTGGCTCTGGCGTAAGTGGCGGTTGGGCAGCTAAAGAGCTCACCGAGAAAGGATTGAAAGTATTAATGCTCGATCGGGGTAAACAGCTCGAACACGTTAAAGACTACGAAACAGCTACTAAAGATCCCTGGGAATTCCCGCACCGCGGCCGCATAACAGTAGAACAACGCGAAACCCATCCTAAATTAAGCCGCGACTACCCTTATAGTGAACACAACGAAAAATATTGGATCAACGATTCCCAAAGTCCGTATAATGAAGTAAAGCGTTTCGACTGGTACCGCCCGGATATCGTAGGAGGGAAGTCCATCATGTGGGGCCGCCAGTCTTACCGCCTCAGTGATATTGATTTTGAAGCCAACCTGAAAGATGGTATTGCGGTAGACTGGCCTATCCGTTATAAAGAGATTGCGCCCTGGTACGATTACGTAGAGAAATTCGCCGGTATCAGCGGTACCCGTGAAGGTTTGCCTCAACTGCCGGATGGCCAGTTTATGCCAGCCATGGAAATGAACTGTGTAGAAAAAGAGGTGAAGAAAAGTGTAGAAGATAAATTTAAAGGCCGCATTATTACTATAGGTCGTGTAGCCAATATTACCCAGCCATTACCA
Source organism: Chitinophaga sp. 30R24 (assembly GCF_049056765.1). NCBI lineage: Bacteria > Pseudomonadati > Bacteroidota > Chitinophagia > Chitinophagales > Chitinophagaceae > Chitinophaga > Chitinophaga sp. 30R24. The sequence continues at coordinate 115,470 of NZ_JBJGXX010000005.1, read as the reverse complement.
GGCCGCGAAAAATGCCAATACCGCAATCTCTGTAGCCGCGGATGCCCATTTGGCGCTTATTTCAGCACACAATCCTCTACTTTGCCAGCCGCTATGGCTACCGGCAACCTTACCCTCCGTCCGGATTCGATCGTTAATTCCGTAATCTATGATGAGAAGAAGGGCAGGGCTACCGGTGTAAAGGTGATCGATAAACACACCAAAGAAGAAATAGAATATTATGCAAAGATCATTTTTATCAATGGTTCTACGCTAGGCTCTACTTTTGTGATGATGAACTCTGTTTCTTCCCGTTTCCCGAATGGATTGGGGAATGATAGCGGCGTACTGGGTAAATACCTGATGGATCACCATTTCCGTACAGGCGCTTCCGGTATTGCAGAAGGGTATGACGATAAATACTATTTCGGCCGCCGTGCCAATGGTATTTATGTGCCACGCTATCGTAACATTGGCAACGACAAACGGGACTATCTCCGCGGATTCGGTTACCAGGGAGGCGCGAGCCGCTCCGGATGGAACCGCGGTATTGCTGAAATGGGCGTAGGTAAGGATTTTAAAGATATGCTCTCTGAACCTGGTCAATGGACTATGGGGCTGGGCGGATTCGGGGAATGCCTTCCTTATGAAGAGAACCGCGTTACCCTCGATAATTCTGTGAAAGATGCATGGGGACAGCCAGTACTGAAATTCGATGCAGAGTTCAAGGAAAACGAGAAAAAGATGCGCGTAGACATGATGAACGATGCGGCAGAAATGCTGGAAGCCGCCGGCATCAAAAACGTGAAAACATACGATAACGGTTCCTATCCCGGTATGGCCATACACGAAATGGGTACGGCACGTATGGGCCGCGATCCTAAAACATCGATGCTCAACGGCTTTAATCAGATGCATGCCGTGAAAAACGTGTTTGTTACGGATGGTTCCTGCATGACTTCTACTTCTTGCGTAAACCCATCGCTGACTTACATGGCACTTACCGCGCGTGCAGTAGATTATGCGGTGAAAGAAATGAAAAAAGGAAATATCTAAACCATTGTTAAATATATAGGGATGCCGGAACAGGGGCTCCTGTTCCGGCATCCCTGTTATAAAGAAAGTTATGAACCTCAATATAAAAGCCAACAAGGAAAATAGCTATGATGCCATTGTAGTAGGTTCCGGTATCAGCGGCGGCTGGGCTGCTAAAGAATTGTGTGAGAAAGGGTTGAAAACACTGGTACTGGAAAGGGGCCGTAATGTAGAGCATATCAAGGACTATACGACTGCGATGAAAGCCCCCTGGGAATTTGATCACCACCTGCAAACGACTAACGCTATGCGGGAGAATCATCCTATCCAAAGCCGCTGCTACGCATTCGACGAAGCTACCCAACAGTATTGGGTAAACGATAAGGAAAATCCCTATAACGAAATCAAACCTTTTAACTGGTTGCGCGGCTATCACGTAGGCGGCCGCTCTCTTATGTGGGGCCGGCAGGTATACCGCTGGAGCGACCTGGATTTTGAAGCCAATGCTAAAGACGGGCACGGCGTAGATTGGCCTGTTCGTTATAAAGACATTGCTCCCTGGTACGAATATGTAGAAAAATATATTGGCGTAAGCGGACAAGCTGAAGGGCTGCCCCAATTGCCGGATGGCGCCTTTCTGCCTCCCATGGAAATGAACTGCCTCGAAAAACATGTGGCCGCCCGGGTAAAGGAACAATACCAGGACCGTATCATTACCATTGGTCGTGTAGCACATTTAACCAAAGGTCTCAAAGACCGAGGTCCATGTCAGTATAGAAACCTTTGCGCACGCGGATGCCCGTTCACAGGGTATTTTAGCAGTAACGGCGTTACTTTGCCAGCCGCCGCGGCTACCGGCAACATGACCCTTCGCCCCGATTCTATTGTATTGGAAGTATTGTATGACAAAGATAAAAGCAAGGCCACCGGCGTAAGGGTAATGGATGCTCATACTTTGCAAACAGTAGAATATTATGCCAATATTATTTTCCTGAATGCTTCTACCCTGGGCACCAGCTGGATTATGCTCAACTCCGTGTCTGACCGGTTCCCCAATGGTTTGGGCAACGACAGCGGACAATTGGGCCATAACCTGATGGATCACCATTACGGTGTAGGTGCCGGCGGGGATTTTGATGGGTTTGAAGACCAGTATTATAACAGTGGCCGCCGCCCGAATGGCATTTATATTCCCCGCTTCCGTAACACCAATGAAAAAACCAGGCAGCAAGGATATGTACGCGGCTTTGGTTACCAGGGCGGCGCCGGCAGAGGCCGGGGCAATAGTTGGGAAGGTATTGGGATACAGCTGAAAGAAGCACAGGGGATACCCGGCAAATGGAGCATGGGTATTGGCTCCTGGGGAGAGCACCTGCCTTATTTCGACAACAAAGTATCGCTTAATAAAGATAAAAAAGATAAATACGGCCTGCCCACGCTGGATATTGATTGCGAGTTTAAGGAAAATGAAATGGCCATGCGCAAAGATATGCAGGCCAGCGCCATTGAAATGCTGGAAGCAGCAGGACTCAAAAATGTACACGGTTATGATGACGCCCCGCCTCCTGGTCATTGTATTCACGAAATGGGTACTGCGCGTATGGGTAAAGACCCCAAAACTTCCGTGCTGAACGGTTTTAACCAGGTACATGCTGCAAAAAACGTATTTGTAACTGATGGCGCCTGTATGACTTCTTCTTCTTGCGTAAACCCTTCTATTACCTATATGGCACTTACAGCAAGGGCCTGCAACCATGCGGTGAGTGAATTGAAGAAGGGAAATATCTGATGTAGGTAGCCTGGGCTACAAATGTTTATATTAGCTGCCAGCTGCTGGCAGCTAATTGTTTTTTTTGATGTATTTTGTACGCTTATTTGCAACTTTTTGAACAATGAAAAAAGTATTCCTGAGCGGCATGCTCGCATTGTCTTGTTGGATGGGGCCTGTAGCCATGGCGCAAAACAAGCATTCTTTTGCACTGAGTAAAACGGAGTTCCTGCTGGATGGTAAGCCTTTCCAGATGATCAGCGGTGAAATGCATCCTGCCCGTATCCCACATGAATATTGGCGTCATCGTATACAAATGGCCAAAGCAATGGGCTGCAATACTATTGCAGCGTATGTATTTTGGAACTACCAGGAGCCGGTGAAGGGCCAATTCAATTTTAAGACAGGCAATCATAATATTGCTGAATTTATACGGATAGCGCAAGAGGAAGGCATGTGGGTATTATTGCGCCCTGGTCCTTATGTATGTGCAGAGTGGGAATTTGGAGGCTTGCCTTCCTACCTGCTGCAAATGCCTGATATAAAAGTACGGTGTATGGATCCCCGTTATATGCAGGCAGTGAGCAGTTATATTACCCATCTTGCTGCAGAAGTAAAACCCTTGCTGGTTACCCATGGCGGCCCGGTGCTCATGATGCAGATAGAGAATGAGTATGGCAGCTATGGTAATGACAAGGAGTATTTGTATGCCCTGAAAGACTTATGGGTAAAGAGTGGTATTGATATTCCCTTTTACACCGCAGATGGCCCAACGGCGTTTATGCTGGAGGCCGGCAGCGTAGAAGGTGCTGCTATCGGGCTAGATTCCGGTAGTTCGGAAGCTGACTTTGCTGCCGCTGCCAAACAAAACCCCAATGTACCTGCTTTCAGTAGCGAGTCTTATCCGGGGTGGCTTACCCACTGGGGCGAGCAATGGCAACGCCCAGGCATTGATGGCATTTCCAGGGAAGTAAAATTCCTGATGGACACCAAACGTTCTTTTAACCTGTATGTGATTCACGGAGGTACTAACTTCGGCTTTACTGCCGGCGCCAATTCCGGTGGCAAAGGAGGCTATGAACCAGATATAACCAGCTATGATTATGATGCGCCCATCAACGAACAGGGAAATGCAACACCTAAATATATGGCGCTGCGGCAATTGATCGGAGCTTATTTACCTAAGGGAAAAAAACTCCCGGCAATTCCCGCACCTATACCTGCGATTGGTATACCTGCATTTAATATGACGCCTTTTACGGCGGTATGGGACCATCTTCCACAGCCGGTACATTCTCCCCAGCCTATGTCATTTGAAGCCTATGGCCAGGATTATGGCTTTATGCTATATAAAACCACGCTAATAGGACATAAGAATGGAAAGCTCACTATTAAAGACCTGCACGATTACGCTACGGTATTTCTCAATGGGAAATATATAGGGAAAATAGACCGGCGCCTGGGAGAGCATACGATAGAATTGCCTCATAGCGACGTTAAAAATCCGGTACTTGAAATACTCGTGGAAGGTATGGGCCGTATTAATTTCGCTGATGCACTTATCGACAGGAAGGGAATTACAGATCGTGTAGTGCTGGAAGGTATGACACTCATGAATTGGGAAGTGTATTCCCTGCCCATGAATGAAAAATTTGTGGAAGGGCTCACCGCTTCTTCAGCTAATGCCGATAAGCCCGGACAGTTCTTTAAAGGTACTTTTCAACTGGATAAACCCGGTGATACTTATATTGATATGTCTGCCTGGAAAAAAGGGATAGTATGGGTAAACGGGCATAACCTGGGCCGTTATTGGGAAATAGGGCCACAGCACCGGCTGTATTGCCCGGCCCCCTGGCTGAAACAAGGTATCAATGAAATTGTAGTATTCGACTTGCACCAGGCCGTTCCGGCACCAGTGAAAGGAGCTACCAGCCTTTTATAAGCTACCAGCCATTAGTCGCTGGCAGCTTATAAAAGGCTGGCGGCTAATGGCCGGCTGGCGTCACCTCTTCTTCCTTCACGGGCTCGTAGCTGATCTCTGTAGCTACGTAACTTATTTTTTTGTGCTCCACTTCCAGTACAACGCCTTTATCGGTTAATACATTAAAAATAGATCCTGCTTTTAGTGGCAACTCGTTAGTATACCAAACTATAGTAGTGTCTTTTTTGTCGGCAATAGAGAGCAATTTATGGCATTCAAATCCGAGGATTTGCTTTGTTCCGTCTGCCGGAACAATACGGTCTTTTTTGACATCTAAAGGCGATTCTTTGAATTTGCCGTTTTTCTTGGACCATTGCAGGCCTTTATCTACATCCGCGTATAGGAATTCTCCGTTGCCGGAATTAATGTGGATAGCGGTGGATGACCCGCTGTTATCGTCATTCTTGATGGTATCCGTAGTAAGCCAGGTTTTAAACCGCTGCCCTTTATATAAAAGTACGGCTTCCTGGGTAGCTGTTTCCGGGATCAGGTCTTTAAATTGCTGTTGTTCTGGTTTCAGGCTCAGGTGCAGGTTCATCGTTACCAGGTATTTTATTCTTCCTGCTGATTTGTCCTGGGCGCTGGCTGTTAGGCCGGCGATGAGCAAAATAGACGCTAAGGTGAGTGTTTTTTTCATGAATTGCATATGAGATATTTTTTAGTATGAAGTATTATTTTTTCTTGTTAGCACGAAGGTTATAGGTGAAACCTACCATAAAGTATTGTCCCAGTACATTGTTGCGTTGGTCTTCTGTATAACCTTCCCGTACCAGGCGGCGGATGCTTTTATTTTGGCCCAGTATATCCGTTGCCGTTGCTTTTAGTGAGAAGTTCCGTCCGACATTTTTGGTGAGGGATGCATTCCATAATATATTGGTAGTATTATAATCTTTACTCAGGCCGCTGCTGGTGTAGCAGGTTAATTCACTTTCGGCCTGCATATTCCAAGGTAGCGTAGCTACAGCGGAAACATCGTAGTTGAGCCACCAGTAAGATTGATGGGAAGCGCTGTTGGTATTATAGGCCGGATTGATGTGAGCGCTCAGGTTGAGGTTACTCAATGGGTAAAAGTTATAGGTAATGTCCGGCCCAATGCTGTTTTGTGTATTCTGCTGCCGGATGCCATTAAACCAGGAAGGATAATTATTGTGCGATAAGTCCATTCCCAGGGAGAGCCCTGCTCCGTCTTCGTTGGTGCGGATAAAATGCTCGAAAGATAAATTCGTATTGAGGTTACCGTTAGTATTTACCGGATGGGTCAATTGTTTGCCGGTACTGCTGTCGGTAACGGTGTAGGGTGTAAACTGATGATCGGTAATGTTGCTACCGAAAGAGATATGGGTGTAATTACCGGTGCTGGCGTTGCTGAAAACCCAATTGGCCTGCAAAGAATGGCGTATGGCCGGTTGCAGGTCTGGATTGCCCTGGCGGATATCCAGTGGGTTACTGAGGTCGGGCAGGGGCTGCAATTGTGCCACGGAAGGCAATAGCACGGTTGTTTTATAATCCAGCGTAAGCTTATTAGCTGCAGAAAACTGGTACCGCGCATTAAAGTGGGGCAGCAGGGCCTGGTAATGGTGGTCGATCTCGTAGCCTTTGAGGGCAGAAGAGCCTTGCTGCGAGGTGGTTTGCCAACCAAGGCCAACGTTGTAGGTAAGGTGTTTATATTTTGCAGCCACCGCAATGTCCGGGATGGATTTGAGGATGCTGGAGGTGAGGTTGTCGTTGTAGGCCGGATCATTAATCGTATAACCGTGAGCGTTGTAGTTGAAGTTAAGGGCGTTTTGCTCATTGTGCGCATTGGCATAGTAAAGCGTTTCGCTCAATAACAGGGTATGGGTAGTAGATAATGGTACGGTATAGGCGATATTGTTATTGATAGAGAAACTGCGGTTATCGCCTTTCAGCTGCTGGTTTACGCTATCGGCTTCTGGATTTTTGATATTGTAAATATTGTTGTGTGCAATGTTAAGGGTATTGTTATGTGTACTCATCCAGGATGGGCTGATGGTGGCAGAAAGGGTATGGCCTTTTTGCGGGAATTTATGCTGGAAGAGGATATCTGTACCACCCTGCCAGCTCTGCAGGCTCATTTGCCGGGACTGGTCCCCGTTATTTAACAGGTAGTCCTGGTTGTTGTTCATGGCAGTATAAGTACGCTGATTGGCATCATTAGATTGCAGTATGAACAGGGAGGGGGAAATTTTGAGCCGGTTATTGGCATTGAAAGGCACGTCCAGGCTGAAATTAAAACGGTGATTCACATTGGTGGCTTTGGTGTTCCCATTTTCCTGTTGTTGCCAGGAAGAATCCGGCAGTTGGTAATACCGGTGGTAATCGTATTGATTGGTAGTGGTGGAGCGGTTAAAGAAATAACTGCCATGCAGCTCGATTTGATGCCCCAGGTTGTTGTTGTAGTTGAGGCCACCGTATTGCATATTATTGAGGCCTATAGGATTGGTTAATTGCGCTATGGTAGCCGGGTCGGCGCCTATGCTCTGCACGCCTTTCATTTTCAGGAGTTCGGCAGTGGCGTAATCCGGTAGCTGGCTGAACATCTCTGGGTTGCTGGTGGCCAGGTGCATCAGCTCGGCTCCGCTGAATCCGGATTTATTAACGTTATTGGCTTTGTATAAAAAAGACAATTGCTGGTCGCCGGAAAAGCTGTTGATATTGGTACCCGCTTCATATTTGTTGCTTGCGCCAGCGCCGGCTGATACGTTACCGAAGTAACCTTTTTTCATATCTTTTTTAGTAATAATGTTGATAGTTTTTACCCGGTTGCCATCATCAACGCCGGTAAATGCGGTTTGATCACTGACCCTGTCCAGCACTTGTATTTTGTCTACCATATCAGCTGTCAGGTTGCGAGTAGCGATGGCGGGATCATTACCGAAGAACTCTTTTCCATCCACCAGTATTTTTTGTACGGTTTCACCTTGTGCAATGATGTTGCCGTTACGGTCTACCCGCACGCCGGGCAACTTTTGCAGCAGATCGCCCACTACGGCATTCTCTTTGGTTTTATACTTACTGGCATCATATTCCAGTGTGTCTCCTTTGGCACGGAGGCTGGCTTTTCCTTTTACAACTACTTCATTCAGCTGTTGGGTAGATTGCGCAGAGAGCTTGCAGAAACCAGTGAGTAGTAGTATTAAGCAGATTAGTAAGGTACGTATCATCTCGTGTAAATTGAATGATACGAAATTAATGGAGCAGGGTATGAAACTGGGTTAACGAACCTTAGTATAGTGTGAATGATTGTTAATGCGGAAGATCAGCTGAATATGAGCTTGTAGCCCAGTCCTCTTACATTGATCAGTTGTACGCTTTCGTCGTGTTGCAGGTATTTCCTGATCCGGCTGATATATACATCCATATTGCGGGCATTGAAAAAGCTGTCGTCTCCCCAGATCTCCAGCAACATACTTTTGCGGTGGGTGGTTACATTGGGATGTTCGGCCAGCATTTTTAATATATCCGCTTCCCGTTGGGAAAGGCGGATGGTTTCTTTTTCATGTTTCAATTCTTGCCGGTTATGGTCAAACAGGTATTGACCCAGCCGGAATACGCCTTTCTCTGCTGTAGGAGCGGCGGCGCCCTTCGTGCGTTTCAGCAATGCTCTGATGCGCAGGATCAGTTCTTCCATGCTGAACGGCTTTTTGATATAATCGTCGGCGCCGGTTTGCAATCCTTTGATCACATCACTGTTCTCACTTTTGGCAGTGAGGAATATGATCGGTGTTTGTTCGTCTATGTTACGGATGTCTTTTACCAGGGAAATACCATCTTTTTTAGGCATCATAACATCTACTACGCAGGCATGCGGACGGAAAGACAGGTAAGCTTCCCAGCCCAGTTGCCCGTTGAGGGCATGGTGTATCTGGAAGCCGTTCAGTTCCAGCGTTTCTTTTACGATTGCTGCCAGCGTGGGCTCATCTTCTACCAATAGTAATTTAATCTTTGACATATGCAGGAAATAAAAGGGTGAAGGTAGTACCGGCGCCTGGTATGCTGGTAACGCTAATGCTGGCCCCTAGCCGGTTTGTTAGGGCTTTTACATGGCTGAGCCCCAGTCCGTATCCATTGGTGTTTTGTGTATCCCCGTTGGTTACCCGGTAAAACTTATCGAATATAAAAGGCAGGTGGCTTTTAGCTATGCCGTCGCCATTGTCTGTTACGGTAAACAGCATCCCGGATTTACTGTCTTTTACTGTTACCTGGATCTCCTTTGTTGCTTTATCGTTGTATTTAATGGCATTGTCCAGCAGATTGCTGAAAATGATTTCAAAGGCCTGTTTATCCGTTTTAATGGTGGGTTGGAGGGATTGGTTGTCTAACGTAATATTAACGGCTTCTTGGTAGCTGAAACGCGCTATAATGTGTTGTAAGGACTGGGCTACTGGCAAAGGTTCAATATGGAGGTCTGCTACCTGTTGTTCGTAGCGGGTAATATTCATGATTTGCTCTATAAGCCCTTGTAGCTTATCAAGCTCTTGTTTGTTTAAACGAAGGTAACGTGCGGTCATGTCTGCGTTCTGCACGCCGCCAAAAGTAAGGAGGGCTTCGTTGGTGGCTTGTAAAATCGCGACCGGTGTTTTCAGTTCATGGGTAACATGACTGATAAAATCCTGTTTCATCTGCTCCAGTTTTTGCTGGCGGATGATGGTGCGCCATAGTATCCAGATGCAGCCTGTAATCAACAGGGCGATGAATAAGGAAACGATGATGGCCGGCAATATTTTCCGCAGGAGAAAGGGAACTTCATGTTGGAATATCACTCCAATGGTATTGGTATGCTCATTCATGGCGGGATGTATGAGCAGCAGGTGTGGATTATCCTGTACGGAGATCAGGGCGCTGTCGTGGTACAAGGTAAAGGGGAGGGCAATGTTTTGGAGCTGCAGCTGGTGCCGGTATATCTGGCGGAGGGTGTCCATATTCACCATCTGTACCCCGAAAGAAGACAGCATGGAGAGCATCAGTCTTTCTAGTTTTGGATATTCAATATTGGGGATGGTAAGCCTTGCCTGCTTGTTGCTATCCTTATCGCCAATTGCTGCGAGTTTACGGAGTAAACTGTCGCGGGCTTCCGATTTGACGGCCGTTTCATGCTTGTTTTCCTGCATATCAGCTAAGCGGATGGAAGGCATCATGTAGGTAACCTTGTCGGGCATTTGTACCTGCATCCCTATCCCCAGCGTCTTGGCCATAGTGGCATCATAAGCTTGTTGCAGGCTTTCGGTAACAGTAGTGTGAAACCTTTGTTGTTCTGTTACATATGTTTGCCGCAGCCAGTACAACTGGAACAGCAAGGCGGCTGCTGATGCAGGAATGGCCAATTGTCCTAATCTTTTCACAGATATCTTCATACTTAACAAATATAACCGCCCTGGCGCTTATTTTCCTGTTTCATTAACAATCATTAACAGGAGCAGGGTAATGGTAGTTGATGATAGTAACAATGAAAGGACCGGTTCGGTTATAGCAGCCGCTGGCATTGCGGCGCAAGATCTTTGTGTGCTTAATACACAAATATCTTACGCTGCGCTGTCTTGATTTTAACAATGAAAAATGTTAACTTAGGAATGGTGGTTTTTCATTATTTACTATCTAAACATCTCATCATGGGAAACGTACGTAACATCCTTCAAACGAAGGGACACGTGGTTTATTCCATTAATCCCGACAGTACCGTTTTTGAAGCGTTGGAAATGCTGGTAGACAAAAACGTGGGTGCCCTAACCGTGGTAGATACCAATGGTCAATTTCTGGGCATTTTATCGGAACGGGATTATGCCCGCCGGGTAATTCTAAAAGGAAGAGTTTCCAAAGAAACCCTGATCCGCGAGATCATGACCGAGCATCCTATTACTGTTACCGAAGACAATACGATAGAACAGTGTATGGAATTGATGACCGATAAAAGAATCCGGCACCTTCCGGTGGTTGATGCACAGCAAAGGTTAATTGGCCTGATTTCTATCGGTGATGTGGTAAAGTATATTATAGACGACCAACGTGATATCATTACTAATCTGGAACACTATATCACAGGAGGGCGCTCCTGATTAATGGCGGCTCAACCTGCCCGGTTTTGTTCGTCGCTGGTGCCTGTTTTCCTATCTCTCGCGGCTTTAATGCTGCTGCTTCCAAATTTGTAATTAAAGTAAAGGTTAACGGTCCTGAATTGCCACGTGTTATAAATATTCAGATGCAGGGCCCCATAATCTGCATAACCACGGTAGCTTTCATTGCGGAGAATATTGTTATAGCTTAATTTCACGGTCAGGCTTTTATTCCAGAACAGCTTCTGCATGCCCAGGTTCAGGTTGTACCGGTTATAACCTTTGAAGATCCCGAAAATGAACGGTGAATTATAGTATCCCATTATTTCAGCTTTCATGGCATAGGGAAGGGTGATAGTATTGGTACTGCTTAAATGATAGCTGAAATTATACCTCGAATAAGGTGCTCCCGTAGTAGGATCATCAAAACGGTACTGGTTATAAGAGAGATCGGCGCTGTTGTCGCTGCTCCACCACTTTGTGAACTGGAAGGGTAAAGTAAACAGCATGCTGTAAACAGCTGTTTTATCGTAGTTGTGTTGTGTGCTTATAGAGGCTTTGGTATTGTCGTCCTGGAAAATAAATTCTTCTATCAGACCCTTTATCTGGCTATAGTGCAGGGTGGCTACATATTTATCCTTAAAAGTATAGGCTAATTCTGCGATATTGCTGTATTGCGGCTTCAGGTAAGGATTTCCTTTGAAATAGGTGTATTTATCCAGGTAAAACATAAAAGGATTCAGTTGGTCATATTGTGGTCTTTCGATTCTGCGCGACACGGCCAGGCTGATTTTATTGCTGTTATCCAGCTTTTGTTCTGCGGTTATATTGGGGAAGAAATCTGTATACGATCTTTTCACAATGGTAGCGGTAGTAAAAGACTGGCCATTGGATGTTGTATTTTCTACCCTTAGTCCGAGTTGTAACACCGTTTTGTTGAAGAGTTGTTTATAGCTAGCATAAGCTGCGTAAATATTTTCCCGGTAATTGAACCGGTCGCTAAGTTGGGGCGACGGTACATACTGCCCATGGTAAAGGGAATCAAATTGCAATGTATTGGTAGTGCTTACAAAGCTGGCTTTGGCGCCGGCTTCCAGTTTAGCCTGGTTGTTCAGGGGCCAGGAAAGGTCTGCTTTCAGGCTTTTTATCAGCAGCTGTGTGTATCCGGTGGTCTGGATGCTGTTAGGGTCCCTGTTTTGCTGGGTCTGGATGTCATAAAGGCTGTCGTGTAACTGCACGAAACGGTGGCTGTTGAATTGCGCGTAATCTGCATCAAAGTTGATTTCACGTCCACCGGCAGTGTCGAGGATACCCTTGTAGTTCACATTCAGGGCGATGTTATCGAATTTAGTGTAGTTGGTAGTCAGGGAATTCACAATGGAGTCGGCCGGTTTATATTGCAGACCAAGTTGTGTAGTACTATAGATGGCATTGTTAAAGGCATTTTTAAAGCCATTTGCCAGTACGCCAATGGTATGTTTCTCATTGAGGAAATAGTCCATGCCCATTTTCAGGGAGTTATTTTGGAAGCGGTTCCGCTGGAAGATATCCTGTTGCAGGAAACCTGTGGAGTGATCATCTTCGCTGAATAGTTTATTGTAATGCCGGACTACCTGACGGGGATAGTTGCCCTGATCGAAATTGCCGAAGAGGTTGAATTTTTCTGTTCTCCAGTTAAGGTTACCGGAAATGCCGTACCGGCCATATTTTGCTTGGGTGAGGGTGGTGCTGATACTACCATTTATCCCTGTCATTTTCCCTTTTTTTGTTTTTATGTTGATGATCCCACCATTACCTGCAGCATCATATTTAGCAGAAGGACTGGTCAGTATTTCGATAGATGCAATGCTTTCTCCGGGCGTAGTTTTAAGGAGATTGGTCAGTTGCTCTCCGCTTAGGTAGGTGAGTTTGCCATCTATCATAACGGTTACGCTTTGTCCTCTCAGGGTTACGTTCTCGTTATTGTCTACCTGCACTCCCGGCGCCTGGCGCAGCAAGTCGAGGGCGGTATTACCGGCGGCGCTCATACTGTTTTCTATGTTCATCATGGTTTTGCCTGCAGCGCTTTCTATCAGAGGTTTTTGCGCCGTAATATTCACGGTTTGCAGGTGCTTACCCACCGCAGTTAGTTGCAGGGTGCCCAGGGCAACGGTTTTATGGGCAGCATCCAACAGGAAGGCAGCACTATTGGTAGTGGTATAGCCCATTTGTGATGCTTGCAGGTAATAATGGCCGGCCGCTATTTTATCGAAAGTACAGCTGCCATTTTCGGCACTCATTTCTCCTTTTACTAGGGACGAATCTTTTGCTTTCCGGAGCATTACACCCGTGAAAGGAAGTGGTTTTCCCGCTTTATCAGTGATTGTTACAGTTATTTTTCCGGTGAAGTTGGATTGTGCATGCGCAGACAGAACACAGCAAATAAGCATTCCCAGGGCTACCATATAATTTCTCATACTACTATTTCCGTTAAATATTCTTAAAGCATTGATTAGTGGGTCAAAATATATTTGCTGTTCGTGTTTGCTACAGTTATCCTGGTAAAGAAAAATACCAGATTCATAGCGTCTTTCATCTTTCTAAAAAGTATCTGTGCAGGTTGATGCACGTATGATTGGGCAGAAAGGGGCATAGGAGCTTCTTCCTGGAACTTTTCTAGTGTAATAAGATATACAGGCAATTCAGAAGGCTTCCTGGCCGGAGCGGATCTCCGGTCGGCTGTTTTCTCTATACATGCCAGTATCGCGGCTAGGGTACAAAGACATAAAACGAAAGCAACTTTTTTCATACCACGCTTTTTCTAAAGACGGATGGGTATAAAAAAAGTTGCACGAAGGTGGCGTGAATTTTTGCCGGGCAATTTATTTTTTCCAGAGCCGCTGTATAGTGGCGGGCGAGCGCTGTTCTAACAGTACTGTATGGCCATTACTGAGCTCCTCCAGCAGTCCGGTTTGATAATAACGTACGGTAAGCAGTTCCAATCCTTCGTTGTATACAATCTTAAACTGCTGGTGTAGGGTTTTTATCAGCAGTTCTATTTTTTCCGGGTTATTGTCTATGCAGCAGGAAAAATTAATGGCTCCATTTTGCATCAGGTTAATTTTTACTTTCAGGCCATGAAAAATTTCATAAATATCGCTGATCTTATCTTCTGTGATAAATGAATAATCTTTGGAAGTAATGTTCAGTAATACCTGGTTTTTTTTCAATACGATAATAGGTGGCAGGCGTTTTACATCTGCGGTTTCTTTGATAACGGTACCTGGCAGGTTCTTATCAAGGAAACATTTTACCAACAAAGGAATCTGTTTGTTCTGCAGTGGCTTGATGGTTTTAGGGTGTATCACCTGCGCACCGTAATAAGCCATTTCAATGACTTCCCCATAGCTGATTTCAGGTATGTTCACCGTATTGGGAAACAGCTTAGGATCGGCATTTTTCAGGCCTTCCACATCTTTCCAGATGGTTTGGTTTTCTGCATCAAGCATATTGGCGAAAACGGCGGCGGAGTAGTCGCTGCCTTCCCTGCCGAGTGTTACGCTTTCATTCTGGTCGGTACTGCCAATAAAGCCCTGTGTAATCACAATATTGAGGGTATCGAACAGCGGAGCTACTTTTTCGGTTACCTGCCGCTGGGTGTAAGCCCAGTCGATATTAGCATCCCGGAAGTTATCATCTGTACGGAAAACATCCCTTACATCCAGCCAGGTATTTGCCAGGCCTATGCTATTAAAATAAGCGCTTACAATAGCAGTGCTCAACAATTCACCGAGGCCTACCAGTTGATCATAATAATAATCATATTGGCGCATTGGCTTTTCTCCCAGGGTCCATTCTGCTTCTGTGAAAAATTGTTGCAGCTGGATGAATACCGGATGTTGCCGGTTGCCCAGCAGGACTTCGGCCACATTGAGGTGAGATTGCTCAACGTTATAAAGCAGTTGTGCAGCAATTTCCCTTTTGCGCAGAAAGAAGTTTTCGGCTACTTTCTCCAGTTCATTGGTAGTTTTAGCCATAGCGGAAATCACAATCAGCAGCTTTTCATCCGGAAATGCTTGTACAATCTGCGCCACTTGCCGGATGCGTTCAACGCTTTCTAAACTTGCGCCACCAAACTTGAAAACCTTCATATGATAGTTTGTCTTCTATTAAAAAATTATTCGGCAAAGTAAGGCAAGTTTAGAATTGTTTTAAAATCTGTTTATAGATAAATGACAGTTCCATTAAAATAGTCGCAATTCCTTAAATTCGTTCTAACAACCTAACGTTATGAATCTTAAGCAAAAAGTAATGACCCTGGATGAGTTCACCATACAGGAGTTGCGGAATTATCCCGGTGCAACCGGCCAGTTATCCGGTTTGCTGCGCGACATAGGGCTGGCAGCCAAAAGGGTAAATGTAGAAGTAAATAAGGCCGGAATTGCTGATATTCTGGGAGAAGTTGGGAGAACCAATGTACAGGGCGAATCTGTAAAGAAACTGGACGAATTTGCTAATGAACAATTTATCAGCTCCCTGGAAACCAGTATTTATTGTTGCGGTGTAGCCTCTGAAGAGAATGAAAACTTTATTGCTTTCAGCGACGATCATTCTAAAAAATCGAAATACATCGTGTTGCTCGACCCACTCGATGGCTCCAGTAATATTGATGTGAATGTTTCTATCGGTACTATCTTCTCCGTGTACCGCCGGCTTACACTGGAAGGAGAAGAATGTGGGTTGGAAGATTTCCTGCAGCCCGGTACCCGCCAGATCGCCGCTGGTTATATTATCTATGGCTCTTCTACCATGATGGTATATGCTACGCGCCGTAGCGTGCAAGGTTTCACCCTAGACCCTTCCATTGGAGAGTTTTGCCTGTCGCACCCCAACCTGAAATGCCCGCCAGACAGTGATATTTTCTCTGTAAACATGGGTTATTACCACCTTTACGACGCGAAAATCCGTAAGTCGATCGATCATTTTATGGCCCGCAATGAAAACGACCGGATCTACCGTCATCGTTTTGTAGGCTGCATGGTGGCCGAAATACACCGTACATTGATCCAGGGAGGTATTTTCATGTATCCTTCCTTCGGTAAATATGTGTCCGGCCGTCTCCGTCTTTGTTACGAATGTAATCCCATGTCCTTTATCATGGAAAAGGCAGGGGGCGTAGCCATGGCCAATGGTAAACAACGTTTGCTGGAGCTGAAACCGGCCCAACTCCATCAAAGGATGTCGATCTTTATTGGATCTAAGAATATGATGGATACCTGGCAGCATATTATGAACGGCTAAATTGTCGCATTTTACACCTTCAATGCTCTTTTAACTAAACCTGGCCCGATTTTAATAGTCTCTATAAAATATTACTTATTTCTATTTACTAACCATTTTTACGACTATGTTGATTTTGAAGAACCGAAGGATCTTAGCTTTACTGGTAGCGATGTTTACTGTTTTTAATGTACAGGCAGGTGTCTGGGTAGACAGCAGTAAGGCCGGTGGAAGCCTTGAAGAACAGATCCTTTATTACACTAACAGGTTCCGGGCATCTCAGGGATTGAAGCCTTTGCAATTAGACCCTTCCATCAGCCAACAAGCCCTCCGGCACAGCCAGGATATGGCCAATGGCAGCACTGGTTTTGGGCATGAAGGATTTGAAGAGCGGGTAGCTATCGTATCCAAAAAGATGGGCCGTGTGGCCGCCGCTGCTGAAAATGTAGCATATGGCACCCTTGATGCCGAAGCGGTAGTGAACGGATGGATTAAAAGCCCCGGCCACCGCAGGAATATGCTGGGCGATTATAATCTCATCGGCATCGGAACAGCAGACAAAGGGAGGATTACTTTCTTTACACAGGTGTTCATAAAACATTAAAATTCCGTTATTCTTCAGGTATTGGGTACCTCTTGCATCACTGCAGCAGGTACCTATTTTTTTAAGGGTGGTTAAAAGCGATGAATTTCCCACCCTCTTAAAATATAAAATCCAAAAATGATTCAGTAATTTGGCTCCATGGAAAAGAAAAAGATCATTGAGGTAAATAATCTGGTGAAAAAATACGGGGAGTTTACTGCGGTTAAAGGGATCAGCTTTGAGGTGTTTGAAGGGGAGATTTTTGGCCTCTTAGGGCCTAATGGTGCGGGTAAATCCACTACCCTGGAAATCATTGAAACCCTGCGCGACAAAACGGAAGGAAAAGTAATAGTAGGTGGGTATGATCTTGATAAAGCCCCTAACGATATTAAAAAGATTATTGGGGTACAGCTGCAAAGTTCAGGTTATTATCCTGGCCTCAATCTGGTAGAGCTGATCGAAATGTTTGGCGGTTTATACAACCAGCCGGTAGCGCCCCTCCAGCTCCTGGGAATGTTTAACCTGGAGGATAAGGCCAAAGCAAAATACAAAGAGCTTTCCGGTGGTCAGAAACAGCGCTTTTCTATTGCTACCACACTGATCAACAAACCACAGATCATCTTCCTGGATGAGCCCACCACTGGTCTTGATCCGCAAGCCCGCCGCAATCTCTGGGACCTCATCCTGCAGGTACGTAATCAAGGTACTACGGTTGTGATCACCACTCACTATATGGATGAAGCGGAATTTCTTTGCGACCGTTGCGCCATTGTAGACACCGGCCGCATCATCGCCATCGATTCTCCTGATGCGTTGATCGACAAACTGGTATCTTCTGGTTTTGAGAGAAGGAAAGAAGTAAAGAAGGCCAATCTGGAAGATGTATTCATTCACCTGACCGGTAAAGACTTAAGGGAAGACTAATAATAATTCCTGATGGAAACACTGCAATATCCAATTGGGCGGTTCAAACCGTTGCCGGATTATACTTACGGCATGGTGAAAGGATTTATTGATGATATCCGCTATCTGCCACAGCTGATCGAAATAGCTGTGCAGCCGTTAGACGAATATCAATTGCAAACGCCTTACCGGCCGGATGGCTGGACGCCTGTACAAGTAGTGCACCACCTGGCAGATAGCCATATGAATGGTTATATCCGTATGAAATTGGCCCTTACAGAAGAGGGGCCAGTGATCAAACCATATGAAGAAGCCATTTGGGCAGAATTGCCCGATGTAAAACAGGTGCCCATTAATGCTTCTATTACCTTGTTACATGCACTGCATGCACGTTGGGTAAGCCTCATGGAACAACTTACTGAAGCCGAATGGGAAAGAACCTTTATCCATCCTGCTAATGGTACACAACATAACCTGAAAACTCATGCCGCCAATTACTCCTGGCATGGCAAACACCACCTGGAACATATTCTCCGGCTTAAAGAAAGGATGAACTGGTAAAGCGATATAATGAAAAACATGGACTGGAAACTACTCTCTTCTGAATACCTGTTTAAGGATGCATGGTTAACTGCCCGTGCAGATACCTGTGAAACCCCTTCAGGTAAAATTGTAGCGCCTTATTATGTGCTGGAATATAATAACTGGGTAAATGGCATGGCGTTGCGGGAAGACGGTCAGGTGATCATGATCCGCCAATACCGGCAGGGAGTGGGCAGAACGCTGCTCGAAATTCCCGGCGGTACCATGGATGCTACAGACCCGTCTCCTTTATTTGCTATGAAAAGGGAAATGTTGGAAGAAACCGGCTACGAATTCAAGGAATGGGTATCGTTGGGCACTATTGCGCCTAATACCGCTTCCAGTAATAACTATACGCATATGTTCCTGGGGTTGGGGGGTGTAAAGGTACAGGAACAACAGCTGGACCATAATGAGGAAATAGAGGTAGTGGTGATACCGCTGGAAGAACTGCAACAGCTCTTGCTCGACAATAAAATTGTACACAGTCTTCACACTACCTGTATTTTTTATGCCCTGCTTTACCTGGGTAAAATGAAAATGATCCGGTAATCCATTTACATTACTTCTGCCACCACAAAAAAGCTTCCGCATACCAGGATCATATCATCCGGTTGCGCATGTTGGCGTGCCGCCTGCAAAGCTGCCTGCACAGAGGGCCAGGCATTGCCCTGTAAGCCCAATCCGTTGCCCAGTTCTGCCAGCGTTACTTCATCCATTGCACGGGGTAGTTGTGCCTTACAGTAATAATAATGTGCAGTAGGCGGGAACAAAGGCAGCACTTGTTCTATTTCCTTGTCTTTTACGAACCCCACTACAATGTGTAGCTGTTGATAATTAACATGCCTGAGTTGTTCCATCACTTCCCGGATACCAGCTTCGTTGTGGCCTACGTCGAGTACGGTAAGCGGATGCGTTGCCACTATTTCCCAACGGCCTCTCAGTCCTGTTAATTTCTTTACATGCGACAGGGCTTGGGTAACATGATCCCAGCTGATATCCCAACCTTGTTGTTGTAATATTTTCACAGCCGATAATACGCCCATTACATTTTTTTCCTGGTATTGGCCGCTCAGATCAAGCTGAAAGCTACGCATTACCTGTGGCTGGGTGTCTAGCAGGGAGATGTGAAGCTGGTTGCCTTTAATCTCGCTGGAAGATTCCATCCATTCCTGGTCGGCAAAGTGGAGGGGGGCTGCCATTTCTTTCGCCTTATTAATAAATACTGCCTGTACTTCAGATTGGGTTTCGCTGATGACCACCGGTACACCTTGTTTGATGATGCCTGCTTTTTCACTGGCAATTTCCGTTAAGGTATCTCCCAAAAGATTTTTATGATCGTAGCTGATATTGGTGATCAACGACAATTCGGGCGTAATCACATTAGTACTGTCTAGCCGGCCGCCCAGGCCTGTTTCAATGATGGCGATATCTACGGCTTCCTGTTGAAAATAGCGGAAAGCCATGGCTACGGTTAGCTCAAAAAAAGAAGGCTCAATAGCAGTAATATGTGGGCGCATTTCTTCAATAAACCCCGTCACAAAGTCTTCTGTGATCATTTGCCCGTTTACACGGATACGTTCCCTGAAATCGAGCAGGTGGGGGGAAGTATACAGTCCCGTTTTGTAGCCGGCTTGTTGAAAAATAGCTGCCAGCATGTGGCTGGAAGAGCCTTTCCCATTAGTGCCGGCGACATGTATGGTTTTAAAGGTATGTTGTGGTTGTTGCAGCAATTCCATTAGTGCCAGTGTATTGTCCAGGTTTTTTTTAAAAGCGCTGGCGCCCACTTTAGAGAACATGGGTAATTGTGCATATAGATATTCCAGTGTATCTTGATAAGAGGTCATATCAATAATTATTAACCGGGCAGCCTACCTGGCGTTTACGCATCTTAAAGATACCGCCGCCATTGGCATCGCCGCGTTCAAACATGCTTGCATTTAAACGCAAAGCTACGAAAGCGGCTGCATGATCCACATGTCTTTCAAAAAGGTAGGTAAAAAATGTGTATGAGCCCAGCAGTACAGGACCGAAACGGATGGCGGCGCCTATATCTGCTTGCCCATTATGGTTGATGGTCATGGGCAGGTAGGCACCGAAAAGATAGGTTTCATACCGTGGTGTAATATTAAACTGGGTGAGCGCATAGGTTTTGGTAATGTTCTTTTTACCGGCTGTTAATGCTATAACAGCATTGGCACTGATAAAAAAGCGGCTGTCTATATTCAGGTCGCCCATCATGTTTAAAGCAGTAGGCAAGGTCATTTTAAAGGTAGAGTCGGTGGCCAGCGGGGTGAAGTACTTATTGAGGCGCTGGGCATATTGTTGCAGGCTTTCTTTTTTGTGGTACTTCAGATCTTGTGGCCTTATATTGTTTTTTACCAGGCTCAGGTCTGTGTTAACAGCGCCCTTGGTATATTTAATGCTGCCGATGTCTGTAACGGAAACGCCTATACGTAATTTGTATTCATCTGCATCAGAGCCTTCATATACACCAAAGCCGCCGTTATCTGGCCGGTATTCATAGATTACGCCCAGGTCTGCACCCAGGCCATTGTTACGAAAGAGTTGCAGGTTACGTTGCGCTGGCCATTCCCATTTGTCTAGTTCTTTGTTGTAGCCATATTGTAGGGTGCCATTGGTGATTGTGCCGCTTTGCCGGTTATTTAACCGGAAATCAACATCATTTACACTGGCGTAGCCGGCAGCTACGCCGCTCAACAGTTTGAGTGTAAGGCCGCCTTTCCAGCGGCTGGTGTATCCTTCTTTGATCACGCGGGCATAGCTGAAGCCCAATTCGTGCCAGATGTGGGAAGACAAGCCTGCCTGCGGAATGCTTAAATTGCTGCCAATGTAATTAGGATTGGGATAGCTTATACCAAAGAAGTTTGCTATAGGAGTTGTAAGATTACCGCCATTACTGCTGCTGCGCATGCGCCATACAAAGGAAACAGATTGATTGTCGTCTATAGCATAGAGCACAGAGGGCAAAGCTATTTCCGCCATCTCCCAACTATTCTGTTTGCGGTTGGCGCCCTGGTCTACGAAGTAATCGCGGTTCAGGCGCAAGGTATCAGGTGTATGGAACAAAACAGATTTAGGGACACTGATATAGGTATTGCCAGCATTTGCATCTGCTCCAATAATATTGAGGTCCCATTTGTACCGGTAACCCGCTGCACTGGCAGGATTGGAAAATACCCCGTAGATACCTGCGTAGGTACTGTTTTGATAGCCAAGAAAAGTTTGTGCCATAGTGGCGCTGGTAAGCAACAGACATATGGCTGTGCCTAAAAGAATACGATTTAGTTTTACATTCATCGTTGCGATAAAAAATAGGTGTCCCGAAAAGACGTGATACGTTTATGTGCTCTTGCTTTCATAGGTAAAGATGTAGGCTTATCACTGTTGCTTTCTTTGTCGGAATGTTACAGGATCAGGATTCATCCGGATAGAGAGAAAAGGAACCAGCGAATTTTATTCTGCTTTGAAATAAAAACGAATGGGCCCGAATTGTTCTTCTGGGGCATCCGGATTAGCGCTGTATTTAAGCTGGCCGCTTAAAGCCGCTTTTCTTGCAATTTCAATTAATTTAGGGTTGCTGATGGTAGACCCTTTCATACTGAAGGTAGCGGAAGTCACGTTTCCCTGCCGGTCTACTTTTATATTGATCGCTACATAACCGGTTTCTGTGCCGTCGTAGGTAACCTGTGGTTTACCAATCAGGCTTCTGCCATTCAGATGAAAGTCGGAACGGCCCCCGCCAAGTCCACCTCCAGTATATTCCCCCCCGTTAGGGTTGCCTCCCAATTGTCCACGGTCTCCAGGTTTGCCGGTATTACCTTCTCCGGCAGCATTGTTGGAGCCTTCAGCATTATTGCCACTATGTGCGTTGTTGCTGGAGCCGCCGGCAAATATAGCCTTAGGTTTGGGCGCTGGGGGTGTTGGCGGCGCTGGTTTGGTTGGCGCCATGGTCGGCTTTTTTGTGGGCTTTTCCGGTTTAGGTTCCAGTTTTTTAGGCGACTCTTTCGGTTTGTCTGCCGGCTTCTCCGGTTTTTTTATTTCCGGCGCATCTTCTTCATCTTGCGTGGCAATGTTTTCTGGAGGTTCACTGGCATCTTTTTCCGCGGTAGTAGCGGGTGTTTCCGCCGGCGTGGGTACAGATGTTGCTGTACCGGGAGCATCTGGATTTAGCGGTTGTTCCATACCCATACCCTCCTCAGAGGTACCCAGGTTTACTTCCATGCCCAGATCCTGATCCGGCAATGGCGGAGGAGCGGAAAAACCGTTGAATACAAGCGCTAATAACACTAACGCATGTACGCCGATGGTGACACCTAATGCCTGAATATTTTTTTTACCATTTTTTTCCTCCATGATAACCTTATTGAGCGCCTGTTTGGCGCCAAAGTTAGTATTTTGATCCAGAAAAAATAATCACATCAAATAGTGATGCTCCCCATCTTCGCAAAAACTATGCTGTTAATGTGTTTTTAAAGAATTATTTTTTTGTAATCGGATATATACCCCTTTGAACAAAACCATATCCCTTTAGTAAAATGCTGTTTGATGATGATTAGCGTTACCAGATACCGTTTTGATGCTCTTCTTTAACGGTTTATTATTTATTTTATTGGGATAAATGTGCACATTTAAGTAAATAGGTGTTTGCCTATTTGTACTGAGCTTCGGGCAAAACCTATTTCCGGTTTACCAACATGGCTTCATTGCAGCCAAAAAAGGTGATGGGAACTTATATTTACTATTGAGCCTGTTATTGCAATAATTGTTAAAGACTTTACAATTATTGTCGCCAAATTGATTAATTTGATAGAAAAGTAGTAAAATTGGTAAATGAAAGTGGTTCACTTTACAGTTCCGGTCGCCGAAGAGGGAGCTGTGGTTATACAGGAAGATATACTCCCTTACTTTTATAATTATCTGCACCGGCATAAAGAAGCACAGGTTACACTCATTATTAAGGGAGAAGGTACTTTAATTGCCGGCAATTACACCCAGCCATTTAAGGCGGGCGATGTTTATGTGATTGGCGCCAACCAGCCACATATGTTTAAAGGAGACGCCCGGTATTTTGAGAATCTCCAGGAAAAGAATATTCATGCCATACACATTTTCTTTGATCATGAACATGTTTTGCAAGGATTGTTTTCGTTAAAGGAAATGGAGCCTGTAAGGAAATGGCTGCCGCTTACTGCTAACAGTTTGCAACTGCCTGCAGCACATGCAGAGAAAATAGGGGAGGAAATCAGGAAGATTTCACAATTAGCGGGAGCAGAGCGTTTATTGGCGTTTGTAAGTATGCTGGTTTATTTCTCCAAACAGGTAAAGGAATGGAAATCCCTGTCTACAGGCTTTTCCCGCTATGCCTACAGTGATTCGGAAGGATTGCGGATGAACGATATTTACCAATATACCCTGGAACACTATGCTGAAAACATCTCCCTGGGACAGATAGCGGCAGTAGCTCACCTTACTACTTATGCTTTTTGTAAATATTTCAAGAAACATACCCGTAAAACATACCTCGAATTCCTGAACGAAATCCGTATTAATGTGGCCTGTAAGAAGATTATTAACGGGGATTTCGATAGTATAGCTGCTGTGGCTTATGCTACCGGTTATAACAACCCCATTACTTTTAACCGGGTGTTCAGGAAGGTAACCGGGATGTCGCCTACCAGCTATGCCCGGAAGTACCGTTTCGAGGAAGCTTTGATCGGATAAGGAGAGGGGGAACAAAAATAAATCAACTTCATAAAACAGCGGGTGTATCAAAAGTCTGATACACCCGCTGTTTTATAATATATGATCGCTGGATTAGTGTGCGAAATCGCTCATATAATCTCCCGAGATACGCTCTATCGGTGGGTTAAAGTAGCCGAATTTCAGGTCAGGGAATTCCTCCTGTATCAGTTCCTGTAATTGTTTAATGCCCAAACACTCACCGGTATCGGTGATGCCTAGTTTGCCCAGGTACCAGTCGGGATCAATGTTGAAATTACGCCATTGTATCATGTTCAAACCTGTTTCCCGTATCAGTTTGCGCAATGCTTCATATTCGTCTGCGCTGTCTGTCATACCTGGAAAAACAAAGTAGTTGATGGAAGTCCATCCGCCAAATTCACGCACCACTTTCAGGCTTTCGATGATATCTTCAAAAGCGTAGTTGTTGGGGCGGTAGTAAGGAGTATAATATTTTTCCTGGGCAGAGTTCAGGCTTACGCGGATACTGTTTAATCCTGCTTCGCAGAGGGCTCTTACCGCATCTGGTTTGCTACCGTTGGTGTTGATATTGATACTGCCTTTAGGCGTATGTTTACGTATTTCGATGATAGATTCACGGATGGTTTCCCACATCAGTAATGGTTCGCCTTCGCATCCCTGGCCGAAGCTAACGATAGGGAAGGGGGCTGTTTCCAGGTGTGGCACAGTGTATTCTACGATCTCTTCTGCAGTAGGTTTAAAGCGTAAGCGGTCTTGTGTAGATACGATACTCTCTTCTTCTGGCTGGAAGGAAATGCATCCTACACAATTGGCGTTACAGGCCGGGGAGGAAGGAATTGGGCATTCCCATCTTCCCATAAAATAATTACGGGCAGCCGGGCACTCATAGGTGAGGGCGCAATTTTCTGCCAGGTGTTGTACCAGTCTGTTATGTGGATAAGCGTCTGTTAGTGTTTTAACGCCTTCTTTCACCTTTTGGGCATCAAAGCCTGCGCATTCCTGGCGGATGTCTGCCTCAATGCGGGTGGCAGGAACATAAAATTTGCCATCCAGCCAACCTACGGCAGTATAACAAAACAGCGGCAGGGTAGGCGCATCTGGCAGGGTTTCGTAGGCAGACAGGTAAAAACCGGTATGGGCTGGCGGAATAAAAGCGGCCACTGCCCAGCCTTTATCACAAAGCGCCATTTCGCCGGTGGCTGCATTAATGCCGATACCGCGGCGTCCGGGCAACTCGTACAAATTACCACCATCCGGTAATTCAATCCACTCATCGGCCTCTACCGGCCATGCATCCCAGCCACTGCGGCCGGTTACATATAGACTGGTATCTTCAAAAATATTTCCTTTACCGTCTGAATATAATATGTAAGGTGTTTGCTTTAACATGCTGTGATTTTAGGCCGCAGCTTATTGGCGGCAATAAATGATAATGGCGCTTAGCTGACCCGGCTCTGGAAGAAAGTATTTAATTCTTCCCGCTTCATTTTTCCAGGTTCATCCAATATTTCCAGTTGTAATATCTTATTGTTCTTAAAGTCGATCGTCAACAGGTCGTTTCGCAAAATTACGTTATTCAATTCGTTCCAGCCAACCAGCTTCCTGGAAAAGAGGGTAGGGAGGGAAATACCGGTGGTGTCCATCTTTATAAAAGAAGGTTGGAAGATCCGGTGCTCCATCCATCCTACATAGGCCATACCGATGCCTACCAACAGCAACATCAGCGCGGTAAACGGCTGGCGGTGGGATAAAAAATACAAAGTGCCGGTGAGGCAGATGAATGCTTCCAGCATACGGGCCACCGTATTGGCTTCTGTGAATTTTTTAAATTTCCGCATCACGAAAGGAAAGGCGATACAGGCAAAACCCGTCAGCAGGAAAAATACGACGAGGAACCAGTTTGGCGTTGGACGTTGGTAAATACCAATCGCATTAAACAGGAATAGTATGCCCGTAAGGCCGTGCATGACCGGTAGTAACCGGACTCTGCTGTTGGTATTGGGATGCAGGATACGCAGATTGTGCATGAATGGAGATGTAAAATTAGGAATTAGCGCTTACCAGCAAGTTACAGAGTTTAAACAGCACACGAGCGCCCACGTTGGCATCCCATTCGTCCAGGGAGGTACTCACCTCATTGAGGTCGAACCCGATGAGCTTGCGGCCGCTATCCAGGATGCGTTTAAAGAGATAGTATACTTGTTCTGTTTCGAAACCGCCAGCTACTGGTGTGCCGGTATGCGGACACAGCTTAGGATCTAGGCCATCGATATCAAAACTGATATACACTTGCTGGGGCAAGGCGGCTACAATGCTGTCGCAGATGGCTTTCCAGGTTTGGCCCTCGTATTGTCTTTCCTTGATCTGTTTATCAAAAAAGGTAACTACACGGCCATTGCTGTTATTAATATAATCTACTTCTTCTTCGCAATAATCACGGATGCCTACCTGCACCAGTTTGGTGAGCTGAGGTACTTCTGCCAGTGCATTGTACATAATGGAAGCATGAGAGTATTTGAATCCTTCGTATGCATCCCTCAAATCGCAATGGGCATCTATTTGCAGGATGCCGAATTCGCCTTTATGTTCTCCGATCGCTTTGAAAAATCCGAGTGGGGTGCTGTGATCACCGCCTACCAGTCCTACCAGCTTACCTCTTTCGAGTAAAGACTTGGTTTGGGTGTACACCCATTCATTCATGGCTTTGGTGCCATTGCTAACGTCTACCAACGTCTTTTTCAGGAACTCATTTTCAGAAATATCTCCCCCTTCGGTCAGGAATTTCAGGTATAACTCTGCTTCTTTCCGTAAGTAATCGCTGCGCAACAGCAGGTGCTTGTCGGGTTCACGCATGTAGAAGCCTTGTTTCCAACCATCTTTTACGTCAGCATCGTAAAGGTCTACCTGGAAAGATGCCTTGAAAATATGCTCAGGGCCGCGGGCAGTACCATTGTTGTAAGATACGGTTACTTCCCAGGGAACAGGTAACAATACCAGTCTGGCCTCTTCTTCTGAAAAAGGCAATCCAAAAACGTTGTTGGACAGCAGGCCAACCGAGTTAGGGTCAAATTGAGATAAATCTGCCATGATAAAGTCGTACTTTTCTAAATTCGCCGCAAAGATAGGATTATGTTTACTTACCGCCCCCCTTCGGAGAAAAAGAATTGCCTTTTATATAAAATTTGTCGGAACAAAGTCATTTTCACTTAATTTTGCCGATCAATCGGAAACAATTAGAGGTCAGCAAACAAAAGAAATTGTAGATAACGCGCTGGTAGAGGGTTTGCAGCCGGTGTTAAATCAATAGGGAAGATAATTTTCATATGAAGAAAACAAATATTATTCTGCTGGTGGTGATTGCCGTTGCAATTGGGGTAATCGTAACAATGGTAGGAGATTTTAGCACCTACGAAACGTTTGCCACTGCCCGTCAGAAAGAAGGGAAGGAGTTCCATGTGATCGGCAAACTGGATACTTTAAAGGCGATGAATTATGATCCGAACGTTGATGCCAACCTGTTTAGTTTTTATGTACACGATAAAAGCGGCGAATCGCATAAAGTAGTATTCTATGGCGCCAAGCCTACCGACTTTGAAAAAGCTGAGTCTATTGTACTTACCGGTAAAATGGAAGGAAATGAATTTCATTGCAGCAAGATCCTAATGAAATGTCCTTCTAAATACAAAGATGACCAGGTTGTTACCGGCAACAAGTTATAATTTAATCTATTATCCGGCCTTTGATGGTCTGATCATCCGAATGCCACAGTATTCACATCTAGCTAGAGGAATTTTATGAAGTTTGTAGGGGAACATTTATTGCCAGGCCAACTAGGCCATTTCTTCGCCATATTGGCATTTGTAGCATCCATGGTTGCCACCGTGGCTTATTATAATGTAGTTAAATTAAAAGAACCTACCCTGCAGGAGTCCTGGAGAAAGCTGGCCCGCTGGGCGTTCTTTATACAATCCGTGGCAGTGATCGCTGTTTTTGGCTCGTTGTATTATATATTGTATAATCACTATTTCGAATATAAATATGCCTGGCGTAATACTTCCCGCGACCTGCCGATACAATATTTGCTGTCTAGCTTGTGGTCTGATCAGGAAGGTAGTTTCCTGCTCTGGAGTATCTGGAACAGTGTGTTGGGAGTTATCCTGATCCGCACCTCCAAGAAATGGGAGGCGCCTGTAATGACCACCTTTTCCCTGGCACAGTTGATTATGGCCAGCATGCTGTTGGGTATCTTCGTTCTGGGCTATAAAGTAGGCAGCAACCCGTTCATGTTGCTGCGCCAGGCCCCCGAAAACCAGCTGGCGCCAATTTTCCAGGAGGCCAACTACATGGAACATATACACGACGGTAATGGCCTGAATGTAACCTTGCAGAACTACTGGATGGTGATCCACCCGCCGGTATTGTTCTTGGGCTTCGCCTCCATGATTATTCCGTTTGCCTTTGCTTTCGCAGGCCTGTGGGTACGCGATTATACCGGTTGGATAAAGCCTGTGCAGCCCTGGGGCTTGTTTGCCATTATGTTATTGGGCACCGGTATTATGATGGGCGCCGCCTGGGCCTACGAATCACTGAATTTTGGTGGTTACTGGGCATGGGACCCTGTAGAAAACGCTTCCCTGGTGCCATGGCTTACCATGGTGGCTGGCGTACATACATTGCTGGCTTATAAAGCGACGGGGCATTCGCTTAAATCTACCATGTTCTTTTTCTTTATCTCTTATGTCCTGATCCTGTACTCTTCCTTCCTGACGAAGAGCGGTATCCTGGGAGATACTTCCGTACACTCCTTTACAGATATGGGTATGACTGCCCAGCTCCTGATATGCATCTTGGTATTTACGGTGCCTTCTATCGCACTGCTGGTAGTACGCAGGAAGGAAATCCCATCTGTAAAAAAAGAAGAAAGCAGCTATTCCCGCGAATTCTGGTTGTTTGTTGGTGCTCTGATACTCCTCATTGCAGCCATTCAGATCACTTTTACGACCTCTATCCCGGTTTGGAATAAATTACTGGATATAAGCGGCCTGAAGTCTTTGTTCAAGATGAATGATATTGCGCCGCCTTCCGATAGTATCTTCCACTATAATAAGATCCAGATCTGGATTGCCATTGTGCTGGGGGTGTTAACGGCGATCGTACAGTTCATGAGATATAAAGATACCCCCAGGGGCGAAGTCACCAGGAAACTGGCTGTTCCTACACTTGTAGCGGTATTGATCACGGGATTAATTGCTTGGAAAGGCACTATTACTTACGATACTTATGGCGCCGGCTTCCTAACCGCTATATACATGATGCTGTTTGCCAGCATTTATGCAATTGTGGCTAATCTCACCTATATTTTCTCCGGTCTGAAAGGGAAACTGAAAGCCGCCGGCGCTTCTGTGGCGCATATCGGTTTTGGCATGGTGTTGCTGGGCGTATTGATCTCCTCCTCCAAAATGGAAGTGATCTCTCTTGATAAGATGAAGATGCTGAACGACGGCTTCTTTAGAAAGGAAAGCAAGCAGAACCCACGCGAAAATATTATGCTGCCCAGGGACGTTCCTGTACAGATGGGCGACTATCATGTTACCTATGCCGGCGATTCTATTGCGCAGGGCGATCCTAAAACCTATTATATCGTACACTACGAGAAAAAGGACAAGGAAACCGGTAACATGCTAGAGAAATTCACCCTTTATCCGGATGCCTTTGTAAACAGGAAAGAGAATGCGATCTCTTCCAATCCTGCTTCCAGGCACTATCTAACAAAAGATATCTTTACGTATGTGTCTGCCGCACCCAATAAGGAAGAGGAAGCAAAAGCCGATACAACCCAGTATATTACCTACGAAATTAAACAAGGAGATTCCGTATTTTTCTCTAAAGGGTTTATTGTGCTGAAAGGCCTGAATGCCAAGCCACAGAACCGTAATTACGTACCGGAAAATGGCGATCTGGCGGTAGGAGCTGATCTCGAAGTATTTACGCAAACAGATGATCAGTTTAAATTGCAGCCCATCTACTTTATCCGCGACAGTAGCTACCAGTACAGTGTGGAAGACACCCTGGCCCCATTGGGACTAAATGTAAGGTTTTCCAAAATCCTCCCGGCAGAAAACCGCATTGAGCTGAAGGTGAAAGAAGCTGCCGGTTTCACAGACTATATTGTGATGAAAGCCATGATATTCCCTTATATCAATGTATTATGGTTGGGCGTTATTATAATGATTATAGGTACTGCGATGAGTATCTACCAGCGTGTAAGAAGATAATCGCTAACGAAACGATATTAAGTAATGGGAAGAATCCTTCAATAGCCAGCCGGCTGTTGAAGGATTTTTTCTTTATTAAATCTATTTCGTCCACACCATATGTCAGCATTCTTCTCTACATTTAATATTGTTAAATAAGCAATTTATGCCCAGGTGGTTGCGTATCTTTCTCATTGTTATTGCCATATTGACAGTGGTATATTTCTTAGGACCCAAACCAGCTCAGCCAGTTTACAATCACCGGTTGCCGATTGTTCCGGCTGCAGGGCAGGAGCTGGAAGCTTATATCCAACATAAGGAATCCCAGCACCGGCTAAAGCCAGACAATGAAGCCCGTATAGTATGGCAAGACACCAATTTTCATAAAACACCCTATGCAGTGGTATATCTGCATGGCTTTTCCGCCAGCCAGGAAGAGGGTAATCCGGTACACCGCAATTTTGCCCGTCGTTTTGGCTGTAATCTTTATTTATCGCGTCTCGACGGGCATGGTATAGATACCAGTGATCCTTTGCTGCATATGACAGCTGCCGGATTATGGCAGGATGCAGAAGAAGCCCTGAGCATCGGGAAGGCATTGGGAGATAAGGTGATCCTGATGAGCACCTCTACCGGTGGCACACTGGCTTTACAATTGGCCGCCGCCTATCCTAAAGACGTATATGCCCTGATTAATATGTCGCCTAACATTGCGATCAATGATCCATTGGCTTTTCTGGCCAATGACTCCTGGGGCCTGCAGTTGGCGAGGTTGGTGAGTGGTGGGGATTTCAGACGTACCCATGATACAGATTCGCGGAGGGCAAAGTATTGGTACAATAATTATCGCCTGGAAGCAGTAGTGCAATTGGAAAACTTGCTGGAATCTACCATGACCGAATCCACCTTTGAAAAGGTGCGTCAGCCGGTGCTCAATTTATACTATTATAAAGATGAAGCGCATCAGGATAAAACAGTAAAAGTATCCGCTATTTTGAGCATGGAAGAACAGCTAGGGACGCCGGTGCCATTGAAAGAAGCTTTGCCGGTGCCGGGGGCAGGGAACCATGTAATGGGCTGTGAGCTTACCGCTCATGACCTGCCTACTGTAGAAAGGATGATCAGTGATTTTGCAGTTAGCCGCCTGCAAATGCAGCCCATTCATTAATGCGATTTAGTCTGTCATAAATCTGAAATCTTTATTAACTTGTGCTAACATTCCGTATTTAAGTAACGTTAAGATACTATGCACTTCCATTTTAAACCGCTTCTTTTGGCTTTATTCCTGGCTATAGGCATGTCCCTCTGTCATACAGGGGCGATGGCGCAGGAAGCGCATGGTGCAGATGTAATCCCCCTGCATGCTATTGTAGTGGGCAGCGATACTATTCCGGTGATCACCCTTGCCATAGTAGAGGTAGTGGAGCAAATGCCCAAAGCTTTGCGTAAAGAACGTGAGCGTTGGAGCCGCTTGCGGAATGCGGTATATGTTACTTATCCCTACGCCCGGTCTGCCGCCCGTGTGCTAAAGGATGTGAACAGCCGTTTGGCTACCATGAGCAAACGGGAGCAGAAAGCTTACCTTGCCTCCAAAGAAAAAGAATTAAAGGCCCAATTTGGGGATAAACTGGAAAACCTCTCTGTGTACCAGGGGCGGGTGCTGATGAAACTCATTAACCGGGAAACAGGTCAAAACTGCTATGAAATTATCAAAGAACTAAAAGGGGGCTTTAATGCCCGTGTTTGGCAAACCGTGGCCTTCTTTTTTGGCGGTAACCTCAAAAGTGAATACGATAAGCAGGAAGATAAAGACATTGAGGTGATTGTACAGGAGCTGGAAACCTACCAACAATTCCGTGCCTACAATTAAATTCTGCTATCTTCGTAATATTCGCCTGACAGACACTTTACTAAAAGGGATATTATGAAAGCAAGGATTATATTTATCAGCATATTACTTATTTCAATGCGAGCGATGGCCCAGTCGGTGCAGGAAGATGATCCTGTATACGTGCTAGACAGCGTAGTGGTAACCCAGGCTGCAATTGGTCAGGTAACGCCCGATCGTATTGGTTTGATCACTATTGCCAAAGGTTCCAAAGCCGTGTTGAAATATGGCAGTCAGGCCGCCAACGGGGTGGTGTACATAGAAACCAAGCCTTTTGCCCGTAAGCGGGTTAATGCCTTACTGAGCAGGGAATCGCCTGCCTATGATAGTTTGTTGCGCAAATATGGCAACGACAGCAGCTTCTTTTATATTGTAAACGGACAACCCATTACTCCCACCAACGAAACTGGTTTGATGACCGTGGACCAGAAAACCTTCCGGTCTGTGCGGATTATTTCAGAAAATGAAGTACAGGATAAATACCAGGTGATGGATAAGAAAGCTGGCGTAATCATTACCAGTACAGAAGATTAAATATTTTTTTCATCTTTGCACCTCAAATTTACAGCATATGAAACTCGATATACTGGCAATAGCGGTGCATCCCGATGATGTGGAATTAGGATGTGCCGGCACACTGATGGCGCATGCCCGGCAAGGGATGAAAGTAGGGGTAGTAGATCTTACCCGCGGCGAACTGGGCACCCGGGGCACTCCGGAACTGCGTGAGCAGGAGGCATTGGCAGCGGCAAAGGTTCTTGGATTGGCAGTACGTGACAATCTTGGATTGGCCGATGGCTTTTTCCGTAACGATACCAAGGAACAGCTGGCTATTATTACAGCCATACGCAAATATAAACCGGAAATAGTACTGGCTAATGCGATGGATGACCGTCATCCAGACCATGGCCGGGCAGGGAAGTTAATTGAAGACAGTTGTTTTCTGGCCGGGTTAAGGAAGGTTGAAACTTCAGTAGATGGACAGGTACAGGAAGCCTGGCGCCCTAAACAGGTATATCATTTCCTGCAAGACCGTTATCATGAGCCGGATTTTGTGGTAGATATTTCTGAAGTGATGGAGAAGAAGTTGGAGGCGATCCGTTGTTTCAGTTCCCAGTTCCTGGCGCCGAAAGACAATGAGCCACAAACATATATTTCCGGGTCTAATTTTTTTGAAAGCGTGATCTACCGGGCTAAGATGTTGGGTAAAATGATAGGGGTGGAGTATGCGGAAGGTTATACATCTGCCAAAATGATAGGAGTGAAAAATTTGGCAGATCTTATTAATCACACTACCTAAGGATATTGATGTTCCGCGATTTTTTTCCTCAGAAGGAAAAAAATCGCGGTTATAGACATCATTATAATAATAAAAGAACGATTGTAGTAGTATCGCATTGGCACCAATTGGCATGTAAAATCAGGGCTCCTTGTGGAGTGCTTCCGAAATGCCTTTGGAACCCGCTAAACACTAAATGAACAGATCTCTTGTTGCATCAAATTCATCGTGTTTAATGATACTGTTTTTGATAAACGGAATCAAAGCAAGTCCAATCGTAATAACCACCAGTAAAAAGTATTTTTTCTTCATATCCATGCTAAAAATGTTAAAAATTGATCTCTCGTTATATTCAAATAGCGCGCCAAAATTTTTCAGAAATAGCATTAAAATGTTAAGTGCGGAATATTTTTTTTGATTATAGCGTTTACCCCTGTCTCATATGCAGTGGGATCAGGGCAAAGTTCCCCATATAGAGAAACTCAATGTCACATCTCTAAAATCTATTTGATTACTAATGAATGTAATGTGATCTTTGCGCCGTCAAAATATACAATCACTAGTCTGTAAATCAAAAAAGGTAATAGCAATGATGAAAAATGTTATTTTATCCGTAGGGTCAGAGTTTCCCG
Source organism: Chitinophaga sp. 30R24 (assembly GCF_049056765.1). NCBI lineage: Bacteria > Pseudomonadati > Bacteroidota > Chitinophagia > Chitinophagales > Chitinophagaceae > Chitinophaga > Chitinophaga sp. 30R24. Next base: position 81,514 of record NZ_JBJGXX010000005.1, on the reverse strand, counting down.
AATTCAAAAAAACGGCAGTAGTATCTATCGAAAAAGGTAAAGAGTTCTATGAACTGTCTTCCGAAGAGCTGAAAAACTCTGGCAAATGGCTGGTAATGTTCTGGTGGCCTAAGGATTTCACTTTTGTATGTCCTACTGAAATCGCTGAGTTCAACAAACATGCACAAGATTTCACAGACCGTGATGCTGTATTGATCGGTGCTTCTACCGACAGTGAGTTTGTACATGCTGCTTGGAGAAGAGATCATGAAGATCTGCGTAACCTGCAGTTTCCTATGTTGGCAGATACTTCCAAATCCCTCGCTACTGAACTGGGTATCCTGGAAGCCAACGAAAAAGTAGCTTACCGTGCTACTTACATTGTAGACCCTCAAGGTATTGTACGTTGGGTATCTCTGTACGACCTGTCTGTAGGCCGTAGTGTAAAAGAAGTGCTGCGTGTACTGGATGCGCTGCAAACAGATGAGCTGTGCCCTTGCAACTGGAGCAAAGGTGAAGCTACATTGAGCGTTTAATCATATTGGCCAGCTACCGGCAGCTGCCGGTAGCTGTTTTTTAATTTTATAATAAAATAATTTATATATATGTTTGCAACTACAAATCAGGATACAGCTGTTCAGTTATTGGAAGCAGTAGGTTTGGGCAGTGAGCAACTTTCCGGCAAGCTGCAGTCGCTGGTAGCGGTGGATGCGCGTTACCTGAAAGATTTGAAGATCAATGTCTCAAATTCTTTATCGGCCGCCACTTTATCTAAGAAAGAGGCTTATCTGATCGGTCTGGCGGTAGCGGTGAATGAAAAGCATGCGGCGTTGCAGGCAGCTTTTGAGAAGTTGGCCTTACAGGAGGGTGTAACAGATAAGGAGATTGCAGAAGTGATTAGTTGTACTTCCCTGATGAATGCCAACAACGTATATTACCGTTTCAGGCATTTTGTGAACAAGGAGTTTTACACGAGTACACCTGCGGGTATCCGGATGAGTATTATGGCGAACCCGGTATTAGGTAAAGAGTTTTTTGAATTGTTGAGTTTGGTAGTGTCGGCACTGAATGGTTGTGAGATGTGTGTTACTTCTCATGAAGAAGCGTTATTGAAACATGGTACAGATCAGCAGCGGGTATTAGATGGGGTAAGATTAGGGGCTGTTTTGCGTAGTTTGATCGTATTGATATAAAAAATATTTTGGCAAAAGACAGATGAAAATTTGCCTGATAATTAATTGATTATCAATCTTTTGCATTGTGTTCACAAATTAAGAAAGCACTTTTTTGTGTAGGCTTAAGTGGACTTGTGGATAATTTCATTTAATAATATTTGCAAATTCCATAAAAAAAATGGACTTTTGCATTCCAAAATTTTTAGATCATGGCAAGAGTATGTCAGGTGACAGGAAAGAAGCCGATTACGGGTCACCATGTTTCCTTCTCCAACATTAAGACAAACAGAAGGTTTCTTCCTAACCTGCAAAAGAAACGTTTTTTCCTGGCAGAAGAGGACAAATGGATTTCATTGAAAGTATCTGCTGACGGTTTAAGAACCATCAACAAGAGAGGATTGTATGCAGTTGTGAAGGAATTGCGTGCAGCTGGTCAGGAAATTTAATTCTAAGACTCACTTAATTTGTAATACACAATGGCAAAAAAAGGTAATAGGGTGCAGGTAATTCTGGAATGTACAGAGCATAAAGCTACTGGCTTGGCTGGAACTTCCCGTTATATCACTAACAAGAATAAGAAGAATACTCCTGAGCGTATGGAGTTGAAGAAGTACAATCCTATTTTAAGGAAAGTAACTGTTCATAAAGAAATTAAATAAGTAAATTGTTGATGGTGAATGGCTGATGCATAACAGCCAATAGCCATTGGACCATAAAAACAATCGTATAAAATGGCAAAAGCAGCAAAAACCGCGATCAAGAAAGACGCAAAAGCAGCCGCTGAATCAAAGGTTTGGACCAAAGTAATCAGAGCAGTACGCTCTCCTAAAACTGGTGCTTATACCTTTAAAGAAGCTATCGTGCACAAGGATAAGATCCAGGAGCACATGAACCAAAAGTAATTCGGCTTTACTAATAATACTGAGGAGCTGTCCCGCAAAGGACAGCTTTTCTTGTATGTGATGGAGTGTTACCTGACGCGTGAAAGGAAAATACCATATCATTTATTCCCTGGTGCTTTTGTGGCTATCTGGTAGCCCCGGTTCCCATATTCTCCATAGCACTTATTCATTTCCCGGCATTAAGGCTATCATAAAAATCATTTAGTCACATCCGTAAAAGTGCGTATTTTAGCACCCTATTGTAAATGGCTGCACTCGTAGCAACCGGATAACTCAAAAAGACCCGGAAAAGAACCGGACCCAATTGAACAAACTATGAGCTTTTTCAATAAACTATTTTCCAGAGAAAAGAAAGAGAACCTGGATCAGGGTTTGCAAAAAACCAAAGAGAGCTTCCTGAGTAAAATAGGACGCGCCATTGCTGGTAAATCGACCGTTGATACTGAAGTGTTGGATAATCTGGAAGATGCCCTTATTTCTGCAGATGTTGGGGTAGACACTACCGTGAAAATCATTGACCGGATCGAGAAAAGAGTTTCAAAAGATAAATACCTGGGAACCAGTGAATTGAACAGGATGTTGCAAGAAGAAATTGCAACGCTGTTAGTGGATGCGCCCGATAGCGGTTTCCGCGATTTTGATGTACCAGCCGGCAAAAAGCCTTATGTTATTATGGTAGTGGGAGTAAATGGGGTGGGTAAAACAACTACTATAGGCAAGTTGGCTTACAACTTTAAGAAAGCAGGCAAATCGGTGATGTTGGGAGCAGCAGATACTTTCCGTGCGGCTGCCGTAGATCAGCTGACCATTTGGAGCGAAAGGGCAGGCGTGCCGATCGTAAAACAGCAAATGGGCTCAGATCCGGGCGCAGTGGCTTTTGATACAGTGCAAAGCGGTGTTGCAAAAGAGGTGGATGTAATTATTATAGATACCGCCGGACGTTTACACAATAAACTCCATTTAATGGATGAGTTGGGTAAGATCAAGCGGGTAATGAAAAAAGTGATTCCCGATGCACCGCATGAAGTATTGTTGGTGTTGGATGGCTCTACTGGCCAGAACGCTTTGGAGCAAGCCAAGCAATTCACCGCCACTACTGAGGTAACCGCTCTGGCCATTACCAAGCTGGATGGTACCGCTAAAGGTGGAGTAGTATTGGCTATTGCCAATCAGTTTAAAATACCCGTAAAATACATTGGTATTGGAGAAAAAATGGAAGATTTACAGGTATTTAATAAAGAAGCTTTTGTAGATTCTCTATTTAGTATAAATGACTGATCTTTATATATTTGTATAATATATTTGCTTTTTGAAATGATGCCTGCCTGATATTTTACTTAAAGTAAAATAAACCCAATGACCCTCTTGTTGTTTAATATTTTACTTTAAGCAACGTATCAGGTATGTAGATCTTTATTTAATATTTTACTTTAAGTGAGAAGATGTTACCGGATGCTGGGAAAAGCAGCTCCGGTTTTTAGGCATGTGGATGTGAACCCTACTTTCTTTGATACCCGGCGGGAAGCCGCTCATTTAGCAACTTTAAGCCTGTTTCTTTGTTTTATAAAATTACTGCATTTATTACATTTGAATAATCGTTCCCTTTTTGTACCCTTTTAACAATTCGTAAGTATGATAGTACAATACATAGATCGAGTTGAAGATATTACACCAGCGGAATTCAGAAAGAACTATTACCTCCCTCGTAAACCTGTTATTATATCGGCTGCAGGACTCAGTAAGCACTGGCCGGCTTTTTCCAAGTGGACATGGGATTATTTCAAATCAATTGTAGGAGACAAAATTGTAGGGGTATACAATAATCAGCGCGCAGGGGCTAACACCCTGGTAAATGGCGCAGATGATTATATTACATTCGGCGAGTACCTGGACATGATACAGAAGGGTCCGGTAGCACTGCGTATTTTTCTCTTTAATATTTTCCAGCATGCCCCGCAACTAACAGCAGATTTTACCTGGCCGGATGAACTGGCAAAGGGGTTTCTGAAAAAATACCCGATGCTATTTGTGGGGGGCGCCGGCTCTGTGGCGCACATGCACTACGATATAGACCTTTCTCATATTTTTCATACACAATTTGTTGGGCGTAAACGTGTATTGCTGTTAGAGAATGATCAATCGCCCCTGATATACCGCATGCCTTTTACCGTAGAAAGCGCGGCTAATTTTGTGCACTGGAACGAGCAGCTGGACGAAGAGCATTTTCCCGCGTTGAAATATGCCCGCGCATTTACTGCAGTGCTTAATCATGGCGATACCATGTTTATGCCGGGCGGATATTGGCACCATATGGAGTATCTGGATGGAGGCTTCGCGATGAGTCTTCGTGCATTGGACCCCTCTCTCGCTGGCAAATTAAACGGGCTTTACCATATAGTGGGTCTCCGGGGAGTGAATAACCTGATGATTAAAGTGGCTCCTGTATGGTGGTATCATCAAAAGAGAAAAATGGCCTGTCAACGTGCAGACAAGGCTTTACACCAATTAGGGGAGATATGACCGATTTTTGTGCTAAGTCGCTTAGCAACAGTTACTTAGTATAAATTTCTAATTATCAATTCTTTTTGCTACCTTTGCACCTTCCTTACTTAACCCCCACTAAGACTCAGGTCACGTACAGTAAGTCTGCTGTTAAATTCAATTAGTGTCTGTGTGTCTTCGTGGCGGTAGCGGCTCAATGAATGCTTGACCGCTTGTTTAAAACATTCGCGCTTGAAGACAAAAACTTTAAAGAAAGACAAGGTTAATATTATTACGCTTGGTTGCTCCAAGAATATGGTGGATTCAGAAGTGTTGAGCGGTCAGCTGATGGCTAACGACATTGATGTGGTACATGAAAGTGCCAAACGGGACCATAATATTGTGGTAGTAAACACTTGCGGTTTTATTGACAAGGCCAAAGAAGAATCGATCAATACCATTCTGGAGCAGGTAGAACTGAAACAGCGTGGCAAACTGGACAAAGTATACGTTACCGGATGTTTGAGCGAGCGTTACCGTGGCGATCTGGAATCAGAAATTGAGGGAGTGGATGCCTGGTTTGGTACCATGGAGCTTCCCCTTATCCTGAAAAAATTTGATGCCGATTATAAAGCGGAGTTGGTTGGTGAAAGATTACTCAGTACCCCCTCCCATTATGCTTACCTGAAGATCGCAGAAGGTTGCAACCGCACCTGTTCTTTTTGTGCTATTCCCCTGATGAGGGGTGGCCACGTTTCGAGGCCTATCGAAGAACTGGTGAAAGAAGCAGAAAAGCTTGTAAAATCGGGTGTTAAAGAAATTATGCTCATTGCACAGGAACTTACCTATTATGGTTTGGACCTTTACAAACAACGCCGCCTGGCCGATCTGATGCGTGCCCTGGCGAGTGTGGAAGGACTGGAATGGATTCGTCTCCATTACGCCTATCCGACCAAGTTTCCTATGGAAATTCTGGATGTAATGAACGAATTCCCCAACATCTGCAATTATATTGATATGCCGCTGCAGCATGCTTCCAATGCCATGCTGAAGGCAATGAAACGTCAGATCACCCGTGAAGAGATAGAAGAGCTGGTACACGCCATCCGGGCGAAGGTACCAGGTATCTGTTTGCGTACTACCCTGATTGCCGGTTTTCCCGGTGAAACAGCCGACGACGTGGAAGAACTGAAAGGTTTCCTTGAAAGAATGCGATTTGATCGCGTGGGCGTATTTACCTACAGTCATGAAGAAGGCACCAGCGCCTATGAACTGGAAGATAATATACCTGCTGAAGAAAAAGAGAGAAGAGCGCAGGAAATCATGGAAGTACAACAGGAAATCTCCCTGGAAAAAAATCAGGAGAAAGTAGGGCAGGTCTTTAAGGTGGTCGTAGACAAAAAAGAAGCAGGAAGATATCTGGCCCGTACCGAATTTGATTCGGTGGAAGTAGACAATGAAGTGATCATTGATACCAACAAGCGTCTGAAACCAGGCGACTTTGTGCAGGTACGCATCACCAAAGCATTTGACTACGACCTGGAAGGGGAACTGGTATAGCCCATTAGCTTTCGGCCCTGGCTTTTTAGCCGCCGGTCGATACTAAAGTGCCATATCCTGCAGCTTATTTAACAACCGGCAGCACATCACCGCTGGTTCCAATTTATGCAAATACCAGTGGCCAGCTGTAAAGAACTGGCGCCGGTTTAATTTATTCCAAACAGCTAATAGCTAATAGCTAACACCTAAAGGCTATAGCCCACACTGCTCCCGACGGAGCTGATTAATGAAAATCAATGACTACATTTGAATCTCTGGGCTTACAAGAGCCTATCTTAAAGGGAATTACGGACCTGGGTTTCGTTTCCCCCACACCTATCCAGGAACAGGCAATACCAGTATTGTTAGGAGGTGACCGCGATTTCGTTGGTCTGGCCCAGACGGGCACCGGTAAGACTGCTGCCTTTGGCCTGCCATTACTGCAGCAACTGGATCTTAAATTAAATAAACCACAGGGACTGATTTTATGTCCTACCCGTGAGCTGTGTTTACAGATCACTAACGATCTCAAAAACTTCAGTAAATACCTCGGCGATGTAAGCATCGTTGCTGTATACGGCGGCTCCAGCATTGTGCAACAGCTCCGTGAACTGAAAAGAGGAGTACATATCGTGGTAGCTACCCCTGGTCGCTTGCTCGATATCATCGACAGAGGCGCTATCAATTTTGAAAACGTACGTTATGTTGTACTGGATGAGGCTGATGAAATGTTGAACATGGGCTTCCAGGAAGACATCAACAATATTTTGTCTAACACCCCGGAAGGTAAAACTACCTGGTTGTTTTCCGCTACTATGCCACAGGAAGTTCGCCGGATCGCCAAAAAATACATGGAAGATCCATTTGAACTGACCGTAGGCAGCAAAAACAGCGGTAACGTTAATATTGAACATGAATATTACGTGGTACGCCCACGCGATAAATATGCGGCGTTGAAACGTATCGTTGATTTCAACCCTGAAATCTTCGGTATCATCTTTACCCGTACTAAAATAGAGTCTCAGGAAATTGCAGAATCCCTGATTAAGGACGGCTATAACGCCGATGCCCTGCATGGCGACCTTACCCAGCAGCAACGTGATAAGGTAATGAAACGTTTCCGCGAAAGAGCGCTGCAGGTACTGGTAGCTACCGATGTGGCTGCCCGTGGTATTGACGTAGACAATGTAACTCACGTTATCAACTACGACTTACCAGATGACGTAGAGAACTACACCCACAGAAGTGGTCGTACGGGTAGGGCTGGTAAATCCGGTATTTCTATTGCTATCATCAGCAGCAGGGATGTTGGAAAGATCCGCCAGATCGAGCGCGTTATCCAGAAGAAATTTGTGAAGGCAGAAGTACCGGATGGTTTTGCTGTTTGTGAAAAGCAATTGTTTGGTCTGGTACACAAAATCCATAACGTAGTTGTAAACGACGAGCAAATAGATCCATATATGGAACGCATCAACGAAGAGTTTGCGGCCATGAGTAAGGAAGATTTGATCAAACGTTTTGCTTCCCTGGAATTTAACCAGTTCCTGGAATACTATCAGGATGCGGTAGATCTGAATGCGAAAGATGAGAAACGTGCTTTCGGTGAAGATAAAGGCCCGCGCAGAAGTGATGGCAAATTTACCCGTTTGTTTATCAACCTGGGCTCTGTGGACGATTTCAACCGCGGTGATATGCTCCGTTACCTGTGCGATAACACCGGTATCCGTGGTAATAAAATCGGCCGTATTGATCTGAAAGGCGTATACTCTTTCTTTGAAGTGGAAAACGACGAAGTACCTAAAGTAACAGAAGCTTTCAAGAAAGTGGAATACAATGGCCGTAGCGTAAGGATTGAAATGTCGCAGGATAGCGACAGACGTCCACGTTCAGGTGGTGGTCCACGTGGTGAAGGCGGCGGCGGTTTACGTAAAAGAAGCTGGAATGGTGAAGGTGGCCGTCCGGGTGGTGGTAACCGTAACGGCGGCGAACGTCGTGAAGCTTTCGGCAGCGGCACTAAACCTCCGTATAAGAAAAAGTACTAAGCGCATAAAGCATATAGTTTATTTAAAAGAAAGGCCCGGACATATTTTGTCCGGGCCTTTCTTCTTTTTCCAAAAAATTAAACTATCTTGGTTAGATGAGTAACTAACAACTACTTACTAAAGACTATACCCAATTTACACGTTACTATGACCGGAGAAAACTATCGCACATTGCAGTATGTAGAACCATTTTCCCTCTTTTCTTCCAGCGACATTACCCTGTTCCAGGCCGGCTCACACTACCGGCTACACGAAAAGTTTGGTGCACACCCTTTAGAGCTGGAGGGTGCCAGCGGTACCTATTTTGCCGTTTGGGCGCCCGATGCTGCTTTTGTGGCAGTAATGGGCGATTTTAATGAATGGGACCATTATTCCCATACCTTGTTTCCCCGCTGGGATAGTTCCGGCATTTGGGAAGGTTTTGTACCGGGGGTGAAAGCAGGTTCCCTGTACAAATATTTTATACGCTCCAATAGTGGAGAAGAATTAGTGAAAGGAGATCCATATGCCAGTTACTGGGAAGTACGTCCGAAAACTGCTTCTATAGTGCATACCCTGGATTATGAGTGGGATGACAGCCGTTGGATGAAGCAACGCCGCCATCATAATACACTTGATAAACCTTTTGCCGTATATGAAGTGCACCTGGGGTCCTGGCGGCGCCCAGACCCATCCGATCCGGAAAGCGTGTATTCTTACCAGGAAATAGCTGACATGCTGGTGCCTTATGTAAAGGAAATGGGATTTACCCATGTAGAGTTGATGCCGGTGATGGAACATCCTTTTGATGGCTCCTGGGGATACCAGATAACGGGTTATTTTGCCCCTACCTCCAGGTATGGTACACCGCAGGATTTTATGGAAATGATAGAGGCGTTTCACCTGGCAGATATTGGCGTTATACTGGATTGGGTGCCTTCACATTTTCCTTACGATGCGCATGGCCTGTATCGTTTTGATGGCTCCCATGCATATGAATATGCGGATATGCGTAAGGGTTATCATCCGGATTGGAACAGTTATATATTTAATTACGCCCGGAATGAAGTCCGGTCTTTCCTGCTGAGTAACGCCATTTTCTGGCTTGATAAATTTCATGCGGATGGTTTGCGGGTAGATGCCATTGCTTCTATGATTCATCTCGACTACTCCCGGGCAAGAGGCGCCTGGGTGCCTAATGAAGTGGGAGGGCATGAAAACCTGGAAGCGATCAGTTTTCTGAAAAAGCTGAATGAAACCATCTATGCCTTATTTCCAGATGTACAGACTATTGCAGAAGATTCTACAGCGCATTATGGTGTGTCGAGACCCACTTTTATAGGAGGGTTGGGGTTTGGGATGAAATGGATGATGGGATGGATGAATGATACGCTTGATTATTTTGAGAAGGAGCCTATTCACCGTAAATGGTATCAGAACGATTTTACTTTTAGCCTGGTATACGCTTTTGGTGAGAATTATATGTTGCCACTGAGTCATGATGAAGTAGTGCATGGTAAGTCTCCGATGTTGTATAAAATGCCGGGAGACGACTGGCAAAAATTTGCTAATCTGCGGCTGTTGTATAGTTATATGTATACCCATCCCGGTACCAAGTTATTGTTTATGGGTGATGAGTTTGGGCAAACTTCGGAATGGAATTTCCGGGGGCAATTGGATTGGCACCTGATGCAGTATAAACCCCACCAGGGATTGAAAGCATTTGTAACTGCGGTGAATCAGCTGTATACTACTTCTACTGCTTTATATGAGCAGCAGTTCGACAGCGCGGGATTTGAATGGATCACTGTAAATGATTACGATAATTGCGTATTGGCTTATTTAAGAAAGGGCAAAGCTGCCGGGGATGTTTTACTGGTAGTATTAAATATGACGCCTGTAGTGAGAGAAAACTATCTGATAGGGTTGCCCGCAGGAGGAGAGTGGAAAGAAATATTGAATAGTGATGCACCCGAGTATTATGGCAGTGGAGTGGTAAATACGGGTATACTAAAAACCCATAAGCAAATATATAACGGAAGGGACTATACACTTTCCCTGCGCTTGCCTCCTTTGGGTGCTACTATTTTGCAGTGGCAACATCATTGATAAATGGTGTTGCCTGCCATATCCTCATCCTATCAAAAGAAATCATTACCTATAATCATCTTAATTATATCCTATTTTAAACCTTTGTGTTTTTTTGCTATCTATAGTCGGGCCACCATCAAAGCAATAAGAAAATGTTTATATAGCCGGGCTCGTGCTTTTTGAACCAAATTCGTGTAAATCATTTAGTTATAAAAACACCCTCCATAAGTAGAGATATTAAAGCGGAAAAATATCAAATTACATAATAATAGGGATGTACTTTCAGAAAATTATATGAGTAAAATATTTAACTTGTGTGAAAGTAAAGAAATGATGCAGAAACTATTTTTATATGTTTTGTTGTTGTCTGTGATAGCTGGTAGTAGCATGGCACAGAGTAAAATCAACCAACGTGATGCGCAGGGCCGTAAACAGGGACATTGGATAGAAGAAGTGGGAGAACTGCGGGGAGAGCCGGGATATTCCTGGGAAGGGGATTACCGGAACGACCGTAAAGAGGGGCATTGGAAGAAAACGTCTGCCATTGGCAACCTATTGGCAGAAGAAACCTTCAAGAACAATGTGCTGGAGGGGTATTGCAAGTACTACTTTCCGGATGGAAAGCTCAGCGAGGAGGGTGCTTATATGGCTACCGAAATAGATGGGCAGCGGGATACTATTATGATCATTGATCCAGTAACCAACGTAGAAACGCCTACGGTGATTATCCGCAAGGGCAATTCGGTGCGTAATGGTGTTTGGAAATTATATGATGAAGAAACCGGAAAGATGTTGAAAACGTATTACAAGCGGGGAGAAACCGTTACTGCTGAAGAGTTGGGGGATACGGATACCACTACAACCGCTCCATCTCCTGCCGCCAAAGCGTCATTTCAATTGCCACACGCGGGTAGTGGCAAGCAAAAGAAGAAGGGCTAGAAAATGAACAGGGAAAAGGTAAAAATGAACAGAAAAATTTGTCCGTTTTAGCTTTTTTTTCCGTAATTTCATTAAGGAAGTTGTGATTAATAAACCCCTGTTTAAAACCAATAACTATTTATTGTTTAATCCTTTTAACTTGTTTGTATGAAAAGCCTTAGTATTAATCACGGGGAAAATCCACATGAGTTGGAGGGTCTCGATTATTCCACGACTACTGATAAAATGGAAATACTTTTTCGGGCAATATTTATATTTCTGATCTTTTGTGCGTTGATATCCATATTTTATTTGTCCATTTTCTACTAAGCGCAAATAATCGCTCTATAATACCTTTCGAAAGAGGGGTGAAATAAAAAATAGCAACGTTTATGAGGTTGAACATAAACGTTGCTGTTTTTATTACGTTTGTATATCTATTGATACGCCTGTTCCGCTAAGCTGATTTCCCTTTTAATACCAATTGTTGCGGGTGTTTTATGAGCCATTATATCCACCTATTCCTACCAGTAATATGTTAAGGACTCATTCATTTTGTTCATTCTGCTTTTCAAGGCTTTAGACATTTTGTATAGTCAAACGAAGCATCTAATTTTGATATCTCTAAAGTTGGCATAGGTTATGAAACCGGCGCGAGATATCTATCTGAGGTGCCTTTTCTTTTTCTTCTTCACTTTAGTCTCAGATCAATATTATTTCTTCAAAATTGCGAGGTACCAGGAACGAAAAAGTATGCGCTGTCAATTTATTTTCTGGTAATACTTTCGTGGTTTGGCCATCTACTATCAGAGAAACAGGTTGGAAAGGCAATGCATGTATCGTAATACGATATTGCTTATAAGAGGTATCGTAGTTGATGAAGAATTGTTTTTTCAAGTAAAACCGTTGCTGCGTAGAGCGTTGTTTAAAATGAATGATATTGTATTGTCCATTTTTATAACCATAATGATCACCTGCATCTTCATAGAGCACGCTTTTCACTTCTGCTTCTTCATAATATACCTGTAACAGCATTTCCGTAACCGGTGTTTCTTGTGTATACTGCATCACAGGATATTGTGGCAGCACGGCGCCAGCTTTCACAAACAGGGGGATTTCTTCCAGCGGTGTATCTACTGTGATGGTTTGGGCGCCGGTATATCTACGGTCGTTCCAGTAATAATACCAGGTGCCAGCTGGCAGATATACTTGTTTCTCCTTCATGCCTTTTTCGCTAACGTGGCTGATGAGTAAGGAGTCTCCAAACATAAACTCATGGGTGAGGTTGTGTGTGGCGGTGTCTTGTTGGTCTACAAAAGCCAGCGGGCGTAACATAGGCGTGCCGGCATTTGCATATTGCCAGAAAGTAGTGTAAGCGTAAGGAAGCAGTTGGTACCTAAGGTTAATAAACTTAGTGACTACTTTTTCATATTCAGCTCCGAAGCTCCAGGGTTCCTGGTTAAAGCCGGTTTCATTGCTGGCAGAGTGGGTACGCATCAGCGGATGAAACACGGCCAATTGTATCCATCGGGTGTATAATTCGCCATCTGGTTCTCCGATGAAGCCGCCAATATCACTGCCGGTAAATGAAATACCGGAAATAGAGAGGCGTTGGCATTGCATGCTGGCCAGCCAGAGATGTTCCCAGCTGGATACATTATCGCCTGTCCAAACGGAAGACCAGCGCTGGGCGCCGGAATAGCAGGAGCGTGTAATCACAAAGGAACGGTGGGGCATGAGGTATTTTTTCATGCCCGCCGCTGTGGCTTTACTCATTAGGTGTCCATATATATTATGGGCTTTGCGGTGGCTCACTTCTTCTCCATCGTAATCGTGGCGAACATCTTCAGGGAAGCTGCCCATTTCAAAAACGGCGGGCTCGTTCATGTCGTTCCATACGCCGCGTACGCCGGTTTCTGCCAAACTTTTGAACAGGCTGCTCCACCAGTCCCGTACTTCCGGATTGGTATAATCCGGGAACACACATTTGCCGGGCCATACATCGCCTTCCATTAGCGCACCATCGGCGCGTTTACAGAAGTAGTTATTTTTCATACCTTCCTGATAAACGGCATATTCTGGGTCTACCTTGATGCCTGGGTCAATGATCACCACCACTTTAAATCCTTCTGCAGCAAGCTCTTTGATAAGTCCTGCCGGATCAGGGAACCATTCTTTGTTCCAGGTAAAGCAGCGGAAGCCATCCATATAGTCGATATCGAGGTAGATCACATCGCAGGGGATCTGGCGTTTGCGGAATTCTCGGGCAATTTCCTTTACGCGGGTATCGGGGTAGTAACTCCAGCGGCATTGGTGATAGCCCAGCGCCCATAATGGCGGTAGTTCTGGTGTACCGGTGATCCTGGTGTAAGATGCCGCTACTTCCATTAAGTCTGGGCCATAGATGAAATAGTAATTCATTTCCCCGCCGCGGGCCCAGAAACTGCAGGCATCTTCCCTTTCCTTTCCAAAATCAAAAATGGTCCGGAAAGTATTATCAAAGAAAATTCCATAGCCAATGCCATGGTGCAGCCCGTAATAAAAGGGGATATTGCGGTAAAGGGGATCTGTATCTTTTTGGTAGCCATAAGCATCTGTGCCATAGTTTTCGAGGCGTTTGCCCCGCAGGTTAAGCTCTGTAGGCTTGTCGCCCAGTCCGTAAAAGCATTCCCCTTCTTGCACCAGTTTGCTGCAATACTGGATCTTACCCCCTTTAAGTAGATAGTGTTGCCAGTGATAGCCCATCTCGTCCTGGTTGATCACTTTGCCTTCCTTGTCGGAGATAGTGATGCGGAGGTTATCGCGGGCTATAAATATTCGGAGTGCATCGGTGAATATTTCAAAGGTTTCTTCCCATTCTTTGATACCAAAAGTGATTGGAGATTCTTCTAATGTATCGCTGGTAGCATAGGAGAAGTCTCGCTGGAAAGTGCCGTCTGCGGCATATCTGAAGCGGACAATCTTATCTGCAATTACCCTTACTTCTAGAATTGTCTCTGAGGTATAAAAATTAAAATAGTTACCTTCTTTTTTCCATTCCCTGATACTATCGGGATAATGTTTTGCGCCGTATTTACTGGACGAGGTTTCAACTTGCATAATCTCTTTTTCTGGATCTCTGGTAATGCTCTACCATGGTCTTAAATTACATAAAAAATCATAGTAGCAATAGTAAATTCGCGTTAGATGTTGATATTTCTGCGTTTACCTTATAAATTTATTGCTTTGCAAAAAATACTGCAAAGTGAATAAATTACTTATTAACTTCATATCAATAAATTTACTTTTTGCTTTAACCTATTTTAATGGGTGCGCCTTTCTAGGGGCACCTTTTTAGCTATTAGCACCAGCTAATAGCCACTAGTGGCTGTTAGTTTCCACAATGCCAATATCACTACCTGCCAGGTACACTTTTGTTCCTTTCCTCGCCTTTACGGTAACGTTAAACCCTGGGCCAATGTTTGACCACGTTTTACCGCCGTCTGTTGACACGTCGGTGCCGGTAGTACCTGTGGCCACCAGGGAGGAGGAGCTGAGCCAGGTAACCCCTGAACGGTATCCGTAGGGGGGTATAACAGGGGCATACCAGGTTTGGCCGCCGTTATCGGTTAGCACGCAGTTGCCCTGCCTGGCCGTGTCGTTTTTATAATCGCCACCAACGGCAATCCCTTGCTGTTCATTCCGGAAGGCAATAGAGAACACGCCGACGCTGGGATAGCCCTGGACTACAGGAATCGTATAGGACTGCCAGTTAGATATTGACATAAAAAGGCGTGCCACTTTTCCACCGGTAGCGAAATATACTTTTTTGCCAGGCAGCGTCACCAGGCTACTATTGCTGGCTGCGAAGAGGGCTTCTCCCGGTTGGGCAGCAGGCTGGGAGGTGATAGGATCTTCCTGCCAGGTAAGGCCCCCATCATAGGTACGTATAATAGGAAAACGCTGCTGTAGCGGATCTCCGATCGCGATACCTTCTTTGTCATCAAAAAATTGCAGGGCGTCGAAGAAAATGCCTGGGCGTAGATCGCTAAAAACAGACCGCCAGGAGGCGCCGCCATCGGTGGTCAGGAAGATTTGGGCAGGGGAACCAGCGTTTAATACCACGGCTTTATCGGCGTTAAAAGCATAAAGGGAACGCCAGTCGCAACTATCACAACCAGCTATCTGGTGCCATTGCCAATGAACGCCGCCATCGGTACTCCTGCCTACCTGTCCACCCGTACCAGAAGCCCAAAGCACTTGGTCGGTTACCACGCTAAGGCCCCGGATACTTTTAACCGGCGTATGAGAAATGATCTTTACCTGATAATGACCAGTTGTTTTTTGTGCCATAACCGTTGTGAAAACGGCCAGCAAGCTGCTGCATAACAGTAATCCGATTTGGCTTATATTGCGCCACAGTAAAGCATTTTGCATAAATTTACCAGAGTAAGTTTTTTTCATCGTTTAAAAGCAGATCATTTATTCTCAATCTCTTAACAGGAAGAAAATTACAAAATAGCTACAAAGTGTGACACAGATTTATATATTTGCAAGATTCCTAACCTGCTTACTTCAATAACAATATTATAGTGCATCAACCACTTCGACTAAAATTGCTCGTCCTGTGCTGCTTGTGGGGGATCTTCTCCGGGAGGTTGTGTGCACAGGACAAGCCATATATTTTCGACAGCTATAGCGTTAATGAAGGACTTTCCCAAAGTACTGTATTCGACATTACCCGCGACGATCAAGGATTTATGTGGATCGCCACAAGGGACGGCATTAACCGTTTCGATGGTTATACCTTTAATGAGTACCGCTACAAACCCAGCTCCCTGTATAAAGCCGGAGAAGGCAGGGGGGAATTAGTGCCCCGGGGGGCTTCGGGGAACCTGGCTGTGATTAACCGGTTCGACCTCAAAGGATATAAAGGTTTTTCGTTTTATAAAGACAGCCACCAGCAATTACTGCTGGTACATAACAATGGCATCAGTATTTACGATAAATACCGTAATAATTTCCGTACCGTGTTGGAAGACACCTCCAATGTAAATGCCAGGGAAAGAGATGGGGACGCAAAATTCAGGATATTGGGGGAAGATGCGGCTACTAATACCCTGTGGGTATGGCGTCCTGTGAAAGGATTGTATGTGTTGGACAACACCACGTATGCTATTCGTCGTATCATCCTTTATCCGTCTCAATTTACACAAAAAGATATTTTGCCGACTACGGTAATAAAAGATGGCAATACCATTTGGATGAATGGGGAACAGGGAGAGCTATTGTCGTTGAACATTAAAAACCTGCATTTATCCACTTATTGTTTGCCTGGTATAGGCGACAAACCGTTGCTCCGGAACCTCAACGCAGACTCTATAATCATTGTTAGCGCCGGGCATATTACGATCTTCAATAAAAAGCGCAACAAGTTCAGCGACCTGATCTTCGACATGAAGAATGAGAAGAATGAACCTTTTATCCCGGCTGTTACGGAACTGGATCAATATGGGAACGTATGGATTGGCGGCAGCGACGGCATACTGATCTATAGCATTGCCAGGAATGAAATACTGAGGCACATTGTTAGCTTTAATACCTTTGAAACCCGCTCCTTCAACAATGTTTCTTACCTGTATCGGGATATCTCTGATAATATGTGGGTAGGTACCGATGGAGACGGAGTTAAGAAATATTCTCCCCATAAAAAAGTATTTAACCTTTACCGTTCTCCTTATATTACCCATAATATGGTACAGTCGGTGTACAAACACGACGATGGTAAGTTGTATGTAGGGCTTATGCGGGACGGTTTAAATGTGTATGAGGATGGTGGCCGTTTTCTGGAGCGTATATCCAACGAATTGTATCCGGGGAAGTTTCCGGGCAATGATTTGGGGGCTATTTGCCGGGAGAATGTGGATCATTTGTGGTTGCATTTTGCAGGTATGCATATAGGATTGTTTAATGTACAAACAAAGGGTTTCCAGGACCTCACCAGTAAGGTAATGGCTTTAGGGTTACCGTACCAGCATGATCCATTTCCTTTTCTCTTCAAGCGTACCAATGGAGAGCTGTATTTCAACTATGGCAGTTATCTCCTGCAATTTACGGATACGAACAAGGGGTATCGTGTGGCAGTAGTGCATTATTTTACGGAGGAGCAGCTGACCTGCTATTTTGAAGATTTCATGGGTAACCAGTATGTGGGTACTAAATCGGGGCTGTATGTAAAGGGCACCGCGGATGCCCATTGGAAGTATGTAACATTGCCTGCCGGCACGATGGTAAAGTCTATTAATAAAAATGCACATAAAGAGTTGTTGGTAGCTACCAATAAAGGGTTATTCGTAATGGACGAAACCAACAATATTAAGCGGCATTATAACAGTTATGATAATCCCACGTTGATCAATGATTACATGTATGGAGTATTATTGGATGATAAAGATAAAATTTGGGTCAGCCATAATAAGGGGTTATCGCAGATTAATCCGTTAACAGGAGAGATCACTACTTTTAATTATGAAGATGGGTTACAGTCGAACGAATTTAATACAGGTGCTTTTTACAAATCGATCGACGGGGAGTTGTTTTTTGGTGGGATACGTGGGGTGAATGGTTTTTATCCAAAGAATTTCCGGGATAATTTATCTAATACTAAGGTGATTATCCGCCGGATGGAAGTATTGGACAGGCCTTATGAGTCGGATACGGCGGTTTCTTTGCTGAAGAAAGTGGAGCTGGCTTATAACCAGAATACTATTGCGATTGAATTTGTGCCATTGGAATATACCAATCCGTTAAAGAATAAGGTGCAATATAAGCTGGAGGGGGCAGATGAAGACTGGCTACAAGCGGGTACATTCAGGATGGCGCGTTATACCAATTTGCATCCGGGCAGTTATATTTTTAAGGTAAGAGGCTCTAATAACGATGATATCTGGAGCACTGTGCCTACCACGCTGGAGATTGTAGTTCGGATACCTTTCTGGCAGTCGTTGTGGTTCCGGTTTTTATTGTTGTTATTATTATTGGGTATCGCCTATTATTTTTCTACCCTGTACCTCGATTATAAGATCCGGCATGAGAAATTAAAGTTAGAAAAAGAACAGGCAGTAGATCAGGAGCGGGCGCGTATTTCCAGTGATATGCACGACGATCTGGGATCGGGGTTATCTACCATCAGGTTATTGAGTGAGGTGGCAAAGCGGAAGATACAAGATACTTCCCAAACGCGGGAAATAGAGCGTATATCTGAAACCGCGGGAGAGATGGTAGACAAAATGAGTGAAATCATTTGGGCCATGAGTTCATCCAACGACTCGCTGGCTAACCTGATCGCCTATATGAGAAGTTTTGCGGCAGAGTTTCTGGAGCATGCGCATATCAGTCACCAGTTTTATATACCTGAAACTATTCCTAATATCAAATTGAGCGGTGGTACCCGCAGGAACATTTATCTGGCGGTAAAAGAATCGTTGCACAACGTAGTAAAGCATGCAAAGGCTACAGAAGTGATTGTGGAAGTAAAGGTGCATAAGAATATGACCATTATGATCAAAGATAATGGAGAGGGCTTTGACCAGGAGAAAGTAAGGTTATTTGGTAATGGATTGAAAAATATCCAGAAAAGAATGATGTCTGTAGGCGGAAATGCAGATATTACTTCTAACAATGGAACAATAGTTTTTCTCGATATCCCACTAAATTAACATACATTTGTTTTTCGTAACATCTAAGTGTTATAATTGCTTTTAAAGATGACGGTATACTCAAAGAAGAAGTCCCAGGATAACATGGATACTATTACTATTGCGATAGTGGAAGACAATCATGATATCAGGACGGCAATGGAAATGTTGGTCAATGGTTCTGATGGTTATGCCTGTGTGGGGACCTTCAATAATGCTGAAACCGCGTTGGAGCAAATCCCTCAGCTAATGCCCAATGTTGTGCTGATGGATTTTAATTTGCCGGGCGGTATGAATGGTATCGAATGTATTGCGCAGTTGAAGAGAGATCATCCTGATATGCAGTTTATGATGCTAACTGTGTATGAAGATGATGATAAAATCTTTATGGCATTGGAAGCGGGTGCGAGTGGGTATATTCTCAAGAAAACCCCTCCAGGTGAGTTGTTGGAAGCAATCCGTGATTTGTATGATGGTGGTTCTCCGATGAGCTCACAGATAGCCAGAAGGGTAGTCGCCTTTTTCCAGAAACAGGCCAAGCCCAATCCCGCCCTGGAAGCTTTAACTACCCGCGAAAAAGAGATTCTTGACCAGTTGTCTAAAGGATTCCTGTATAAAGAGATCGCCAGCAATTTGTTTATCAGTATTGAAACAGTAAGAAGGCACGTACATAATATCTATGAAAAGCTGCATGTGCGCAGCCGAACAGATGCTGTCAATAAATATTATAACCGGTAAAAATAAGGTTACCTGATTTACGGATATCCATAAATCGGGTAACCAGTAATTTAATAGTGCCCCGCCCCTTGGTTGCCTTTTAATAATCTGCAATAGCCGTCAGCAGGCAGGTAAGCCGGAAAACAAACCAGTTTTCACAGCATAAGGATATAATCGGTTAATAGGATACAATTAAGTATAAGCATATACGCTCCCCAACGACTTGGCCAGGCTGAAGTAACTTGCTGGATGATCGTAATAAAGCCGTTGCGGATAGGATAATTAGCGCATCATCTGCCAGGAGTCGAACTTCCTGATCAGTTGCAGGAGTTTATTCCCGATACGGCTTTCCTGTTCTTTTTTAAGGAGGTAAGTAGCGATGAGCGCGGCTAAAATTACTGCCGAAAGCAGTAAGAGGAATAGTATTTTCATAAGGACATAGGTTAGGTTTTCTCTAAAAGTTGACGTATGTAAATATAGATATTTTTTTGATATAAGTAAATCGTTACATTAAATTTTTTCAT
The DNA here is from genome assembly GCF_049056765.1 of Chitinophaga sp. 30R24. NCBI lineage: Bacteria > Pseudomonadati > Bacteroidota > Chitinophagia > Chitinophagales > Chitinophagaceae > Chitinophaga > Chitinophaga sp. 30R24. Next base: position 61,491 of record NZ_JBJGXX010000005.1, on the reverse strand, counting down.
TTTCTGCTTAAAAACCCTGGAATAAGCCTTGTTTTTATTAACTTTCCAAAGACATGTGCTTTTAATTAAACCCTTAATACCTGATTATCAAAATTATAGGCATATTGTATAACTTATACTTGGGATGATTCCCCGAATCCTTTATTTTTGCCAGTAATCTGATTTTGCTAAAAGATTTAGTATCCTTGCAAAATGATGATGCCTGGTTGGAACATTAGTATTTAGGAAATTTTAATATATATGGCAAACACGGACAAAACGGATAACAAAGATCTATTTGCTGCCTATACGGAAGACTCTATACGGTCGCTTGACTGGCGTGAACATATCCGTCTACGCCCGGGGATGTACATTGGTAAGTTGGGCGACGGCGCCAGCATGGATGATGGTATTTACATTCTGCTGAAAGAGGTGATCGACAATGGTATTGATGAACACACCATGGGTTTTGGCAAACAGATAGATATCAAGGTAACCGAACACAATGTAACCGTCCGCGATTTTGGGCGGGGTATTCCTTTGGGGAAGGTAGTAGATGTGGTGAGCAAGATCAATACCGGCGCCAAATATGATAGTAAAGCATTCCAGAAATCAGTAGGGTTAAATGGGGTAGGTACCAAGGCGGTAAACGCCTTGTCTAGCTACTTCCGGGTACAATCCGTCCGTGATGGCCGCATGAAAGTGGCAGAATTTGAGCGGGGTTTATTAGCGAAAGAGCATAAGGAAGCTGCTACTGCCGAGCCTAATGGTACGGTAGTCACCTTTACTCCTGATGATACCGTATTTAAGAATTACCGTTTCATCCCGGAATTCCTGGAAAATCAGATATGGAATTATTGCTTTTTGAATGCTGGTCTTACGATCAGCTTTAATGGCAAGAAATATATTTCAAAGAATGGGTTGCTCGACCTCCTGCAACGAAAAACCAATGAGGAAGATCTCCGGTATCCTATTATTCACCTGAAAGGGGAAGACATAGAAGTGGCCATTACTCATGAAAGCCAGTATGGGGAAGAATATTACTCTTTCGTAAACGGTCAGCATACCACCCAGGGGGGAACGCACCTGGCAGCTTTCCGTGAGGCCTTTGTGAAAACAGTACGTGAGTTTTATAAGAAAGATTATGAAGCCACCGATATCCGTGCTTCCATCTGCGCTGCTGTTTCCATAAGGGTGCAGGAGCCGGTATTTGAGTCGCAAACCAAAACCAAACTGGGTTCCCAGGTGGTATATGAAAACGGTCCCTCTGTAAAAGCATTTGTGCTCGAATTCTTAGCTAAACATTTGGATGATTACCTGCACCGTAACCCGGCGATTGCGGACGCCATGAAAAAGCGGATCGAACAAAGTGAGCGCGAACGTAAAGAGCTGGCGGGCATTAAAAAATTAGCCAACGAGAGGGCCAAGAAAGCGAACCTGCATAACCGTAAATTGCGCGATTGCCGCTTGCATTTAAACGATGAATTGACCGGAAAAGATAAAGTAGAACAGGAGGCACGTCGCCTCGATTCTACTATCTTCATTACGGAAGGTGATTCTGCAAGCGGTTCTATCACCAAGTCCCGCAACGTGGAAACCCAGGCGGTGTTTAGCTTACGGGGTAAACCGCTGAACAGCTTCGGGCTTACTAAAAAGATCGTGTACGAGAATGAGGAGTTTAATCTCCTGCAACATGCCCTGAATATAGAAGAAGGACTGGAAGGGTTGCGCTACAATAACATTGTAGTAGCTACCGATGCCGATGTGGACGGTATGCACATCCGTTTGTTGGTGCTCACTTTCTTCCTGCAGTTCTTCCCCGACCTGGTGAAGAACGGGCACGTATATATCCTGGAAACACCGCTGTTCCGCGTGCGGAACAAACAGCAAACCATTTATTGCTATAATGAAGAAGAGAAAGGAAAGGCAGTAAAGAAGCTGGGTAATAAGCCTGAGATCACCCGCTTTAAAGGGTTGGGTGAGATATCTCCGGATGAATTTGGCCGTTTTATAGGGGAAGATATGCGTCTGGAACCGATCATCCTATCAAAGGATATACATATCCAGAAGTTGCTGGAATATTATATGGGCAAGAATACCCAAACCCGTCAGGAATTTATTATTAATAACCTGCGGTACGAAAAAGATTTAGTGGAAGAAATTGTGTAAACGGGTAATTTAATGGGCTTAACACATATTGTTTTTGGTGAAGCGTCTGTACCAGTATTAACAGCAGCAATAGCAATGGATGAGCAGATGAGTGGCGATATCCTTTGTTTTGCAGATGATCTGTCAGTAGGACCTTTATTTATCCTTGATACCAAAGAAGGACAGGCAGGCCGCAAGCAGTTCTGGTTGCAGTTGTCGGGAGCAGCAGTTCCCCAGCCTGTTGTAGAAAATGAATTGCCATTAGAGCCTGCTATTGTGCCTGAACCAGAAATGGAAATACCAGGAGATGCAGATCGTTTTAAGGCGCTGAAAACCTTGTTAAAGGAAGTGCCTGAACAGGAAGTGTGGATATGGGCAGGGCAGAACGCGAGGGATGTTTGTGGATATTATTGGCTAGTTAGCCAGTTATATGATTTTGCCGGCCGCATTCATATTATTTATCTTAATAACCTGCCTTTCCTGAATGAGAAAGGAGCCGTATTTTATCCTACTCACTTGCATCAGATTTTACCTAAAGAATTTCTGAAAGCAAAGAAACTGGCACGCGCTATTTCCCTGGCTGAATATGAACTGGATGGAGAAGAATGGCACCGGCTTATGAATGAAAATGCCGGTATCCGCTTGCTGGAAGGAGGAAAGAAGCTGAAAGGCGAGCCCGCCGGGTTTTATGATAAGGAATTGGTAGCGCAAGGCGGAAAGGAATTTATAAAAGCCTGGCGTATAGTGCAGCAAGTAACAGGTAAGCTTAAGTATCCTGTAATGGACCAGTTCCTGGGCTGGCGGTTGAAAGAGTTGATCAGGGAAGGGAAACTGGAAAGCAGGGGAGAGCTGAAAACGATCCGTGATTTTGAAGTGAAGCAACCTGGTGAAAACACGGAAAATCCTGCAACCCTATGATAAAAGTTACCCCGTTGGAGCAGATGGGAGCTGATGACCGTGGCAGCGGCTATTTTTGGGATTGCTCCCGTACCGGCAATTTCCTGTTATGTTACCGGAATGCCGGCAGCAGTAGTGGTGAGCATTACCATGAAGGTAAGCGCAACAACAAGCATCCGGAAGTCCTCTATTTGTTTACAGGTAAAGTAGCCTTGCATTGGTGCCCGTTGGGTGGAAAGGAGATCGTGATAACGGAAATCGATGCACCAGCCCGTTTGGAAGTGCCAGTCAATGTTTGGCACCAGTTGATTGCCATCACAGACTGTTGCTTTATTGAACTAAACACCCTGGAAGATGTGCAGCAAGACAGTGTGCGTATCTGGCGGGAGGATTTTGAAAAAATGATTAATGTAAAACCGTAAGTGTATTATACATGGACATGGAAAATAAAACACCAGACGAATCTCTGCACAATGTCACCCATGTAGGCGGCATGTATGAGAGCTGGTTCCTGGATTACGCCTCTTATGTGATCCTGGAGCGGGCGGTACCCAGCATAGAGGATGGATTGAAGCCCGTACAGCGTCGTATCCTGCACGCCATGAAAGAAATGGATGATGGCCGTTTTAACAAAGTGGCTAACATCATCGGGCAAACGATGCAGTATCACCCACATGGAGATGCTTCTATCAGTGATGCTATCGTAAACCTCGGACAGAAAGAACTGTTGATCGATACCCAGGGTAACTGGGGAGATGTAAGAACCGGCGATGATGCGGCTGCCGCCAGGTATATTGAGGCACGCCTCTCGAAGTTTGCACTGGACGTAGCTTTTAATGCTAAAACCACCACCTGGCAGCTCAGCTACGATGGCCGTAAAAATGAGCCATTGGCCTTACCGATGAAGTTTCCGTTGCTGTTGGCACAGGGAGCAGAAGGTATTGCTGTGGGGCTGTCTACTAAAATATTACCACATAATTTCTGTGAGCTGATCGAAGCTTCTGTGAAATATCTGCGGGGCAAAAAATTTGAATTATATCCAGACTTTGCCACTGGCGGCATGATTGATGTTGCCAACTACAACGATGGTAAACGTGGGGGGAAAGTACGTGTGCGGGCACATATTGAAGAGAAAGATAAAAAGACGCTCCTGGTTAAAGATGTGCCTTATGGGATTACCACCACGCAGCTGATGGAGTCTATTGTAAAGGCTAATGATAGCGGTAAGATCAAGATCAAGAAAGTAGTAGATAATACCGCCGCAGAAGTAGAGATAGAAGTACAATTGGCGCCCGGTATTTCCCCGGATATTACCATTGATGCCTTATATGCTTTCACCGATTGTGAAATATCTATTTCTCCCAATGCCTGTGTGATCATAGAAGATAAGCCGCATTTTATTACGGCCTCCGATCTGTTGAAATCTTCTGCAGAATATACCAAAGACTTGCTAAAACAAGAGCTGGAGATCAAGCTGGCCGAGCTGCAGGATAAATGGCATTATACCTCCCTGGAAAAGATTTTCTTTGAAAAAGGTATATATAAAGAGCTGGAGCAAAAGCATAAGGACTGGGAAACAGTGCTGACTGCAATTGATAAAGGATTTTCGCCGTACAAGAAACAATTGAAGCGTGAAATTAGTCGCGAAGACATTGTAAAACTGACAGAAAAGCCTGTTCGCCGTATTTATCGCCTGGATATCAATGAGCTGAATGAGCAGATCAAAGGTATTGAAGGAGAGATCAAAGAAGTGAAGAACAATCTCGCTAACCTGGTAGATTATACAGTGGCGTATTATGATGGTCTCCTGAAGAAATATGGTAAAGGGCGCGAGCGTAAAACCGTTATTAAAACCTTCGATACTATACAGGTAGCCCAGGTGGCTATTGCCAATACCAAAATATACGTTAACCGGGCAGATGGATTTATAGGTACATCCCTGAAGAAAGATGAATTTGTGGCAGATTGTTCTGATCTCGACAATATCATTGTGTTCCGCCGGGATGGTAAAATGTTGGTGACTAAGGTGGCCGATAAAACCTTTGTAGGAAAGGATATTATTCACGTAGATATTTTCCGTAAGAACGATGAGCGTACTACCTACAATATGATTTATGTAGAAGGTAAAACCGGCGTTAGCTATGCCAAACGTTTCAATGTTACCGGAGTTACCCGCGACAAGGAATATGATCTGGCACATAAAGGAGAAAAGAATTCCAAAGTCCATTATTTTTCTGCCAACCCTAACGGGGAAGCAGAAGTGGTGACCATTAAACTGAGTCCGAACTGTAGTGCACGTAATAAGGAATTTGATCTTTATTTTGAAACCATCGCGATTAAAGGGCGCAATTCCATGGGGAATATGGTAACCAAATACCCTATCCGTGGCGTAAAGTTCAAAGAAAAAGGCGTATCTACTTTAGCAGGTCAGAAGATCTGGTACGATCCGGAAACCGGCAGGCTTAATACAGAAGAAAGGGGAGTGTATATTGGCGCTTTTGAAGGAGAAGACAAGGTGTTTGTTGCTTTTAAGAATGGTACTTATGAGTTGACCAACTATGATCTTACCAACCGCTATGAATCCAGCGATGTGGTATATATAGAGAAGTTCAATCCGGAAAAAATTGTGACGGCGATTTACTTTGATGCAGATAAGAAGCAATTTAACGTAAAGCGTTTCCGTATAGAAACACAAACGCTGAATAATAAATTCCTTTTCATCAAAGAAGGGGCAGCAAACTATCTGGAGATGGTAACTACTCATACGCAGCCTATTATATTGCTGAAAACAGGAAAGAAACGCAGTCCGGAAGAGGAGGAAATAGATCTTTCTGAATTTGTGGAAGTAACCGGTTGGAAGACTGTAGGAACGCGGATTGCAGGGGAAGACCTGATTAGTGCGGAATTATTATCGGAAGATGAAGATCCCGATCCGAATGATACCACTGGTACACAAGGAGAGTTGTTTTAAACAATAAGTAATACTAAAAAAACGCCCGGTAACCTCTGGTTACCGGGCGTTTTTTTAGTATTACTTTATCAGACCTTCCCTCCCAGGTTCTTAATAACCGTTTCCAGGAAGTTAATGGTAGCCAGGTAGGCTTCCGGTGTTGTGCCAGCTAATATTTTCTGCTTGTTTTCTTCCTGAATAACCGAGATCTGTTTGTATTCCTGTGCGCCAAGGTCGGTAAAGGAATAGTTACCCTGATCTTCGTTGATCCATTTGCGGTATTCCAACATCTCCATTATTTCATCGAGCTCCGTTCTGGTCAGGAATCTGGACACCTGGTGGTAAAATAGGTCTTTACAGATTTTTCCATGGGTATCGATATTCTTCAGCACTTGCCAATGAAACCGGTTAATGCCATAGGTTTCAAACGTATTATTGATATTTTGGGTGATTAAAGTGTCGGCCTCTTTAAGGTACCAGCCAAAAGGCAGCTTATCAGCTATTTCCGATTGCATTGTTATCGTTTTTAATCTTTTATAGGGGTAGTGATTTCTATCATGAAGGTATCATACTGGATATAAAAGCCAAAATTTTTTCTCATAGTAGTTGGCGCTTGTTCCGGCAGGCTGCCTCCTTGTTGTAGTTAAGGTAGGTTTCAAAGAGGTTACGGAGTATCCGCTACATCTTTCACGCTGAGATTTAAGTGATTGAGTTGCATGTTAAAATAAAATAATAAATGAATGTTCGCTCTTTTATTGCACAAAGATAAGAGAATGAACGTTCTTTTAATGAAAAATTTTTTCTTAAAAAAGAAGCATGCTTGCTGTGCCTTTAACAGGGGATCTCCGCAGGTGTTTTCAGGCCTGCGGAATCCGGGGATAGGAAAATTTCTCTGGAAATATCATCCCCGCGTTTTTCAAGAATGCTTGGCCGGGATCATTTTTTAGGGTTGCTCTCTAGGTAATCTTCTGCAGATTTTGGGTGGGTCATGCTTTTTTTCTTCTGATCCAAGGGGAGGGGGGCAGGAGCACCCTGACCTAATGGGATGGCATCATGAAAGATCTTGTTCACATGCACCCATTTGCCTGCCTGCCATTTGAAACCTTCGTAATCCATGTCAGAAACATAGGTGGATTTTTTCATTGGCTCATTGGTTTCAGAGATCAGGTGATCAAACACAATCATGCCCAGTTCTTTATTGAAATTGAGGGTAGCAGTACCTTCTTTTTTGTATTCAATTATAAAGCGGTTACGTACCGGCGTTGGTATGCTGTCTTCTGCAAAGCTGAATAGGGTGCCACCTAATACCGGCTGACCGTTTTTAAAGGTCAGCATTTCTATTATTTTCTTCTGGCTGCGTGGGTTATTGGCATCCCAGCCAAAGAGCGTATAATATTCCTGATTAAAATAGTGCCGGTGTATCACATTATAATAAAGGCAGCCATACCAGGACTTATTATCCGTAATGGTATCTGTATTGGTCATGTAATCAGAGGCGTCTATCAGGGGAAAGAGTTTTAATTGTCCATCGGAGGTATTCATTTGTATGGCGCCGTAATGACGGTAAAAACCGTTCTCATATTCCAGGGCCCAGCTAAAGATGCGGAAAGCGCTATCCTGCGGGTATTGTATGGAAACGGTTTTGAGGGAATCGAACGGAAAGCGGAAGGAGTATTTTACTTTCAGCGCCCTTACCAGGGTTGGAATAAACTTATCTACTGCCTTGCTACGGCTATCATCCCCTCTTCCGGTAAATATTTCCTGGCTGAGCTGTTGCAGGCTGTCTTGGGAATGTTTTAGCCGGTTAAGGTCTGCAGCATCAGGTTGCTGTGCATAAGTCAGTAGCGTTGTGGTAATCAGGAGCAGTGACAGGATTATTTTTTTTGCCATATCTATTATACGGTTCTGGGAAAAAATTATTGTATAGCCAGTGCAAACTGCAGCAGGTTTTGGTATCGATGATCTATAAGTGGATGTGGAAACGCTGTTTCTGGTTGGGTAGACGGAATGAATACCGTTTGCATGCCCAGGTTTTTGCCGAATTGCATGTCGCCCAGGGTATTGCCTACCATCGTAGCGTGGTGGAAAAGTATATCCGGGAAATCCCGTTGCGCTTGTAAACCCATGCCAATAGCTGGCTTACGGCAAGGACTATCATTGTTGGTATCAGGGCAGAAATAAATTTGATCTATCCGGCCACCATGTGCAGTAATGGTACGTAGCATTTGTGCATGAATTTCATGGAGCCCGGCAGTGGTGAGCAGGCCCCGCCCAATGCAACGTTGGTTTGTTACTACGATAATACGGTTGAAGTGCCTGGCTAATATAGGCATGGCCGTTAGCACTCCTTCGCTGAAGTGGAACATATCTGGGCGAAGTACGTATCCATCGCGAACCTCATCATTTATCACCCCATCCCTGTCGAGAAATAGATCCATAAGCATATTAGCTTTTTGCGCCCAGGTATAGTTGAGCGGCTGTATAATCTTCGGGAATCCCGATATCAATAAAATAGGTATCACTGATAAACCCGTAGAAGTTACCAGTAGTTACACCCGGCTCCAGCACAGCTTTCTCGAAGGAAAATATTTCCGGGAGTGCCAGGCTGCGAAGAAAGTTGGCGGTGGTGAAATAAATACCTCCATTGATCAGGCCTTCCCCGCAAAACTGTTTTTCATGAAAAGCGTTGATCCGCTGTGCTGCATCCAATTGTATACTGCCATAGCGGTCGAACTGTTTCATCGGTTTAAGGGCCAGTGATAATGCTGCCTGGTGCGTAATATGAAATTGTTGTAATGCAGGCAGGTCTACCTCGAAATAGGTATCTCCATTTACAATAAACAAGTCGTTGCCTTCCAGGGTATGCAGTGCATGTAGTATGCCGCCGCCAGTGCCTAATGGTTCGGCTTCTACGCTGAAGGATACACGTAATGGCAACGCGGTATTATTGCACCAATCGATCACTTGCTCAGCAAGGTAGCCGAGCGAGAGTACAGCGTGGGTAATGCCTTGTTGGTGCAGGTATTGCAACAGGTAATATAAAAAAGGGCGATCGCCTACGGGGGCCATGCATTTAGGCTTATCTGCTACCACACTGCGGAGGCGGGTGCCTAGTCCACCGGCAAGTACAATACATTCACGGTTCATGCTCCGAACAGGTTATTTTCTACTATTTCACAGATGATATGTCCTATCAGGATATGGGCCTCCTGTATGCGTGGCGTATCGTTGGATGGCACATTGATCAGGTAATCGCTGCCAGCTTTCATTTTACCCCCAGTGTTGCCGGTCATGCTTACTACGATCATGCCTTGTTCTTTAGCTACTTTGATGGCTTCCAGGATATTGGCAGAATTACCGGAAGTGGAAATGCCTACCAGCACATCTCCCGGCCGGCCTATTCCCTTAAGGATGCGGGCATACACCTGGTCATATCCGTAGTCGTTTCCTACAGCAGTGAGATAGGAAGTATTGCAGTGCAAAGCTTCTGCGTACAACGGGTTACGGTCTTTATAAAAACGGCCGGAGAACTCTGCGGCCAGGTGTTGGGCATCGGCAGCGCTTCCCCCGTTACCGCAAAACAAAATCTTATGGTCTGCTTGTAAGCTTTGGGTAATCGTTGCTGCTACCGCCTTTATGGTGTCCAGTAAAGGTTCATCCCGGCAGATCGCTTCCTTTACGGCAATGCTTTCACGGATCTTGTTGACAATATATTGTTTCATCAGCAGATTTTTTGATTTATAATCACCTAAATGCTCCAAGTTTGGATACCATTGTTGGTAAAGGTATAGCGTTTTACATCTCCCCCAAAGCCACCAAGTGCATCTACCACAGCAAAACGGGTATTTTTAGGGCAATAAAAGATCATAAATCCGCCGCCGCCGGCTCCTGAAATCTTTCCTCCGCTGGCCCCGGCCTTACGTGCAGCTTCGTAGATTTCATCCAGCTGTGGGTTGGTGATGCCTTTTGCCATCTTCTTTTTATATTCAAAGCCGTAGTCCAATATTTCCCCGATTTTGTCTATGGTGCCACGGAGCAGTGCTTCTTTCATCATCACGGCTTGTTCTTTCAGGTGATGCATCGCTTCGATCGAATCGTCCTTTTTCTCTGTTACGTTTTTTTGTTGTTCAGAAATGATGGTAGAAGATAACCGGCTGGTAGATGTGTAGAACAGTACCAGGTTATTTTCCAATTCGTGAAGGTATACTTCTTTAATACGGAGGGGGTTTACAATCACTTTATCCCCTTTGTAGAATTCCATGAAGTTAACGCCGCCAAAGGTAGCAGCATATTGATCTTGTTTACCTCCTGCCTGCTGAAGGTCTTCCCGCTCTATAGAATAGGCAAGATGTGCCAGGTCGTATTCTCCCAGGGGAAGTTTCAGCCATTCGGCAAAAGCGCCCAGTACGGCTACTACCAGGGTAGAAGAGGTGCCCAGGCCAGATCCGGCAGGCGCGTCTACAAAGGTGGTGAGCTTAAAGCCAGTTGCAGGTAAGAGGCCGTAATCTTTTTGGATGCGGTTTACCACGCCCTTTAGGATATCCATTTTGCCATCCAGTTGCATGGGATAAATGGCATCGTAGGTAGCGTTTTCTCTCCTGTCGGCGCAATCAAAGATGATCTGCCCGTTCTGCAGCGGCTCTATGGAAGCACGGGCATACAGGGAGATAGTGGCATTGAGAATGGCGCCGCCGAAAAGGTCCGAGTAAGGACTTACATCTGTGCCTCCACCGGCAAGGCCTATACGTAAAGGTGCTTTGCTTCTGTAAATCATATTAGCTGTCTGCTTTTAGCTTTTAGCCTTTATGGCTAAAGGCTAAAAGCCTGATTGTTGTTTTGGTTACGGTATTCCTGCATTCACCTGAAATGCTGGCTGCTATGTTGTTTTCAACCACTAAACGCGGAGGGCTATTTACTTAGCTCCTTGATCTCTCCGACTAGTCTGGACCAGGAATATTGTTGTTTTTCCTGGCGTAGGGCTGCCACCATATCAGCTTCCCGGTTTTCTACAAAATATTTTTCGATAGCCCCGGCAATAGCTGCAGGATCAGGTGTTGCCTGGAATCCCACTACGCCATCTGGCACCATTTCTACGAGTCCGCCCACATTGGTAACCACCATAGGTTTTTCAAAATGATAGGCGATCTGCGAAATGCCACTTTGGGTAGCGCTTTTATATGGTTGTACTACGAGATCTGCTGCGCAGAAATAGTTTTTCACGGCATCATTGGGAATAAAATCGGTGTGCATGAGCACCCGTTCTCCCAGTTGCAGTTGAGCTAACAATTCCTGATAGGGAGCTGGATCTTCGTAATATTCTCCCGCAACGATGGCGTGTACATCCAGTTTTTTCAGGCGTTCGTCTGCCATGGCTTGCAATAATAAGTCCAAACCTTTATACTGGCGGATAAAACCGAAGAAAAGAATATAGCGCTTACCGGGAGCGAGTTTTAGCAGGGTGCGGGCCATCTCTTTCGGGATTAGCGCACCATAGTTATCGTAAATGGGATGTGGGATGAGCGATGCTTTTTTATGTGGTTCAAATACCCGCAGATCATTGAGCACCGATTGGCTCATGGCAATGAAAGCATCTACCGGTTTCAGAAAATATTTGGTAAATACGACATCTCCTGGCCGTTTTTCATGGGGTACTACGTTATCCAGTATCGCAATTACTTTGGTATGTTTACGTTTTCCGAGCCGTAGTAAGGAACCTAGTGCAGGCCCCATAATGGGTAACCAGTATTTAGTAATAATGATATCCGGATTCATTTTCCGGATCTTGCGCCCTGTGATCAGCCAGTTCAGCGGATTTACAGCATTAATTAGCCGGCGGATGCGTAGGTGTTGAGGTGGCGGGTCGCTCGAAAACTGGCTTTTACCGGGAAAGAAGAATTTGGGATACTGCAGGGTAAATGTCCATATTTCCACGTCGTCTGTTTGTTGCAGTTCTTCTGCTAGTCGCTCGTTATAAGCAGCCAGCCCACCCCGGAAAGGGTAGGCTGTACCTAAAATAAGTATTTTCTTTTTGTTAGACATAGATGCAAATTAGGAATACTGAATTACGGGATTAAAGCAGTCGGTCTTTTAATACCGGCGCTTGTATGATATTATCCGTAACAGGTTGGGCATGGTTCATCCGTTCTTCCACCAGGTAGTGATTTCTTTCGGAGGCATTGCGGGTCACCAGTTCACCGATAAATCCGGTGAGGAATAGTTGGGAACCGATGATCATGCAGAGCAATCCGAGGTAAAAGAGCGGCCTGTCTGTCATATTTACTTTATAGAAAAAGATTTTAGCGATGGCCAGGTAAGCAGCAATCACAAAACCTATAAAGAAAGAGAGTACGCCCAGGGCGCCGAACAGATGCATAGGACGTTTACCGAATTTGCTGATAAACATGATAGTGGCCAGGTCCAGGAAGCCGTTGATAAAGCGTTCCAGCCCGAACTTGGTCACTCCGTATTTACGGGCGCGGTGTTCTACTACCTTTTCGCCGATATTGCGGAAGCCGTTCCATTTAGCAATAACGGGGATATAGCGGTGCATTTCTCCGTATACTTCTATGGATTTTACCACTTTTTTGCGATAAGATTTGAGGCCGCAGTTCATATCATGCAGCTTCACGCCGCTCATGCGGGTGGTAGTATAGTTATATAGTTTGGAAGGCAGGTTTTTAGTAATGGCATTATCGTACCGTTTCTTTTTCCAGCCGCTTACCAGGTCGTAGCCATCTTCCACGATCATACGGTACAGTTCAGGTATTTCATCCGGACTATCCTGCAGATCTGCATCCATGGTGATCACCACATCGCCTTGTGCGGCGGCAAAGCCCTCGTTGAGGGCGGCAGACTTACCATAGTTGCGTTGAAATTTAATGCCTTTGATATGGGGGTTTTTAGCGGCCAGTTGCTGGATCACGTGCCAGGAGTCGTCGGTGCTGCCATCGTCTACCATCCACACTTCGTACGTAAAATGGTGTTCGTCCATCACTCGCTCAACCCATGAGATCAGCTCTGGCAAAGATTCTTCTTCGTTTTTTAAAGGAACGATTACGGATATGTTCATTTTAATAGAATAGTATTATTTATTAGATCCCCTGGGACGGTTTTTTACGGATAATTACAGCAACGATAGCAGCTATCACAAAGTAAAAAATAATTCCTTTAAGGAAATCCATGAAAGACTTGGCAAAGCTTACATTAAAGTCGGTTTTGCTGAGTTCATCCAGTTGCTTGTCGATTTCCTCCTGAGGCGCTTTAAATTTGTGCATCCATTTAGCTGTAGAGTCCAGGAGATTCTGCTTTAAGGCATCTACCAGCTGGGGATCTATAAATTTATAGAGGATGTATTGATAAACTGTAATGATTGCGGTGCCTATAATGAAGGCGGTAAATACCGGTTTCAAGGCATCTTTAAAACTGATATATCCACCCAGTTCCTTCTTCTTTTCTTTTCCTGCTAAAAAAGCCACTACAATAAAAACGGTTAGTTGCAGCAGGCTATTCCACCAGGAAAACAAGACAGACGGTCCTGCTACATAAGTGAGTACATTGAGCAGTACCAGCAAGATACCCCCTATTATTCCCCATTTAATGCCTGGGTTAGTGCTTTGTTGCATATAGGTTTACTTATTAATATGAAAAACAGGGCCATTCACAGTGGCAAATACTTTTCCTTTCAGTTGCTCTCCAATATACGCTGAATTTTTGGACCTGGAAGCGATATGGCCAACGGTAAATTGCCAACTGGCTTCCGGATCAAATACAGTAAGGTTGGCAATGGCGCCTTCTTGCAAGGCCGGTTGTGCTTGTCCGAATATTTTACGCGGCGCCTCTGTAAGCATATGGATCAATTGTTCCAGTGGCAATTGCGGCAGATATTGGCGGATAACGCCGAAGGCGCTTTCCAATCCAACCATACCATTTTTTGCATATTCAAATTCAACCTGTTTGGCATCCCAGTCCTGTGGAAGGTGGTGGGTAGCAAAACAATCAACCACTCCGTGTAATACGGCCTCCTGTAGGGCTTTCACATCGTCTGCCGTGCGCAGGGGCGGATTTACTTTCAGAAGGGTATCGTAGTTGTAAAGGGCAGCATCCGTTAAAGATAAGTGGTAGGGCGTTACGGAACAAGTTACTTTAATGCCTTCGGCTTTAGCGGCAGCAATCATTGCTACCGACTTACGGGTACTGATACCTGTAAAATGTATACGGGAATCGGTGTACCTGGCCAGTTCGAGATCGCGTTGAACGATCAGTTCTTCTGCCAGTGCCGGTTTGCCGGGCATGCCCAGCTGGGTGGAGTAAATGCCTTCGTTCATAAGGCCGTGCGCCGAAATACTCTGATCGTCTGGTAATTGTATGAGGGTGCCATCGAAAGCTTTGATATACTGTAAGGCTTTCAACATCAATCCTGGCGATTGCAGGGGCTTAATGCCGTCTGAAAAGGCTACGGCGCCTGTCTGTTTCATTTCATACATTTCGGCAAGGCCAACACCTTCCAGATTTTTGGTGACGGCGCCAATTGGCAGAACTGTAGCAGCCGAATGGCGTGATTTGCTCAGGACATATTCGATTTGCGGCTTGGTATGCAGGGCCGGCAAGGTATTGGGAATTACCATGACGGTAGTATATCCTCCTGTAGCAGCAGCCTTTATCCCGCTGTACAGATCTTCCTTATGCTCCTGTCCAGGGTCGCAGAAATGCGCGAAAACATCCATCCATCCTGCAGAAACATGCAGGTTGTTACCGGAAATAACTGTGGCACGGGTATCGTCCAGCTGATCGGCTATCTGCTGAATGATCCCGTTTTGGATGAGAATGTCTTTTTGCAGCCCGTGCAGGGGAGAGGAAGGCGCTAAAATCTTTACGTTCTTGAGTAATATGTGCATGCTTTACGTTCTATTCAATATCAAAACCTATCCAGAAATACGCGGCAAATGTAACATAAAACTGTTAATTGTTGAAGCCAGGTACCGTTACTTTTAGGGGCTTGTTCAGGTTGGTATGATAATTGAAAATGCTGGTTAGGTAATCAAAATAACTGTCGATGTTCAACTATCTTACTAACCTCATAGACCGGATTTGCGACCGTTCAGATCAATTGCATAATGGCCAGACCATTAGCTGGCAAGCCCTTCGGGAAGCTGAACAACTGGCCAACCATGCCTATATCCCTTTGCTGTATCAATACATAGAACAGGAACCTGATAAGGAAAGAAGACGTGCTGCCGGCTTTATTATTACCCAACTTTCCCGTAATACCAATGATCCGGAAGTGATCCGCTTTTTATTAGACCGGCTCAGAACAGAACAGGACCAGGATATAGTGACTGCCATTCAACAAGATCTGGAGCGAGGATTGGGCATACCGGGTTATATCAACCTCGAGCCATTGTTCAATAATACCTTGTCTGCTAATAATAATATCCGTAGGTCTGCCCTGTTGACCCTGCGAGGTACCCATAACCCAGTCGTGGAAGATCACGCGCTGCAGCTGCTGAAACGTACTGTCAATGAATTTGACGTTTATTATATCGCCTTATTACTGAATAAGGTTGGCACCCGGAAAAGCATTCCTGCTTTGCGTAGGTTACTGGAATATCCCCGGCAGGATGTAAAAAGCCTGGCTTTTGCCACCATAGCAGATATCGAAAAGGAGAAGGAAGCCATGTTCTATACCAGATGTTTGTTGCGTGGACAATTTAAATTCGAAGCCATGGAGGCTATTTATAAATATGCCGACGAAAATGCTGTTCAAGCGGTTACTGCCCGTATTACAGAATTGCTTTCCAAGCGCCGTAGCAATGCCAGAATGACGATAGAAACCGTAAAAAATGGATTTACAGACCTAATGTTGGGGATGGAATTCCTGTTCCGTTTTCGGACTGCAAAAGCTGAGGTAAAGAAAACTTTTGCCTGGATCACAGAGAAAAGAGCAGATTATCTATTGCCACAAGAAAGGGAATGGATACAACAACACTTGCTAGCAGCCAGCTATTAGCTCTGTTAATAGGACCATTTGCAGCTGTTGAATACTCATTTTTTATCACTGTCTTTGTTAAAAGCAAGTTGCGAACCGCTAAAAGCTTATTTTCGTTATTAAAAGAAAATAATAGATGAAGAAAGCTTTACTATTGCTTTTGGCAGGTTGTCTGACGTATGGGGTGCAGTATGCGCAAACACAGCAGCGTTGGTATACTATGGCGGAAGCAACGAATGGAATGCGCCAGCAACTGGCGCCCGATCGTGTGAAACAATTTGAATGGATTCCAGGTGCGAATGCATACAGTCAGGTGATCGCTGTGAATGGAAATTATGCCTGGATAAAGCAGCCTACTGGTCAATCTGGCAAAGTGGATACCCTCCTTACGCTTACCTCGCTCAATCAACAATTATTTTCTTCCCGTCCTTTACGGGCGCTTCCCCTTTTTCACTGGACATCTACTAACAGTGCCTGGTTTAATCTCGGTAATGTATATTACAAGGGACAGCTGCAAAACGGGGTAATGCAGTTTACGAACTGGTGCGAGCTTCCGGCAGGAGCAGAAAATGTGATCGTGAACCCGAAAAGTGGCCAGATTGCCTGGACCGAGAAAAATAATTTATTCTTACGTACTACTACCGGTGCAGTACAAGCTGTTACTAACGATGCGGATGAAAATATCGTAAATGGTAAAAGTGTTCACCGGGAAGAATTCGGGATCGATAAAGGCATATTCTTCTCCCCCCAGGGTGATCTCCTCGCATTTTACCGCATGGATCAGCGCATGGTAAAGGACTATCCGATCATCGACTGGTCTGTAACGCCTGCACATGCCAATAATATCAAATATCCCATGGCTGGAGGTACATCCCATGAAGTCACACTGGGCATTTATCAGCCATCTACCCAAAAAACTATTTTCCTGAAAACCGGCGGCCCGGCAGACCATTATCTGACTTGTGTTACCTGGGCGCCCGATCAGCAATCTGTTTATGTAGCCTTGCTTAACCGGGAACAAAACCATCTTTGGTTAAATCAATACAATGCGGCTACCGGAAACCTGGTAAAAACATTGTTTGAGGAAACCGATGCTAAATATGTGCACCCTACCCATCCACTTACTTTTGTACCTGGTAAGCAGGAGCAGTTTATCTGGTTTAGTGAGAGATCCGGTTATCGTCACTTATATCTATATGGTACCGACGGCGTACTTAAACGCCAGATTACTGCAGGTAATTGGGTAGTAAATGAGCTGTTGGGTATAGACGGAAGAAATAATGAAGTGATTTATACGGCTTCCAAAGAAAGTCCGATGGAAAAACATATTTACAGGTCTAACTTTATACAAAAAGTTTCGTTACCGGTAAAACTAGACAGTGCAGCAGGTTGGCACGATGGGTTAGTGAATGGCGATGGTAGTTACTTGCTGGATACCTGGAGTGCAGGCAATGTGCCTTATGTAGCCCGCGTAGCCGCTACTTCCGGTAAATGGGAGCAAATCTTGCTCACTGCAGCAGACCCCTTGAAAGAGATCCAACGTCCTGAAGTGAGACAGGTAACACTGAAAGCAGATGATGGCACTCCCTTATATGGAAAACTGATTTTGCCGGTAAATTTTGATTCTACCAAAACATACCCGGTGATTGTGTATTTGTATAACGGACCTAACGTACAATTGATCCGTAATACTTTCCCTTACAGCGGCAACCTTTGGTATGAGTATATGGCTCAACATGGTTATGTTGTTTTTACCATGGATGGCCGGGGTAGCGACAACCGTGGAATGGCCTTTGAACAGGCTACTTTCAGGCAGTTGGGCACTGTGGAAATGAATGATCAGTTACAAGGGGTAGCTTATTTGAGATCACTGCCTTACGTTAACCAGCATAAAATGGGCGTACACGGCTGGAGTTTTGGTGGTTTTATGACCACTTCCCTGATGTTGCGCCATCCGGGCGTATTCCAGGTAGCAGTGGCTGGTGGGCCAGTGATAGATTGGAGTATGTATGAGGTAATGTATACAGAACGTTATATGGATACTCCGCAGGAAAATCCTGAGGGCTATGCTAACGCTAATCTGCTGACCAAAACAAAGAATTTGAAAGGGCATTTGATGCTGATCCATGGGACTAACGATGATGTTGTTGTTTGGCAACACTCGGTCGATTTCCTGAAAGCTTGTGTAGATAATGAAGTACAGGTAGATTATTTTATATATCCCGGACATTTGCATAATGTATTGGGTAAAGACCGGGTACACCTGATGCAGAAAATCACAGATTATTTCGATGAATATTTGAAATAAATCATTTAGCAGCTGGCAATTAATGTTAGCGGAAATTAATTTCCGCTAACAGGTAATACAGCCTGGTAATAAGACGAAAAAGCCTTAGTGTGGTGGCACTGCCGTTACGCCAACGCTTGCGTTATCCACGCAAGCGTTGGCGTATACAGAATATTAAAAATGTAGAATTGTTGTAGTAACTAAGCGGAAACTTTTACAGCTGGTAAAACAGCAACTACAGACAGCGAACAATGAAGTTGAATCGCCTGCGCCATAGTAACCCCACTGTAGCAGGGCTGCCGGCTGACCCAAAGATGCCTTTTCTCATAATATTTCAGCAATTAATTGAAAACAGGTACAGCGGACAAGTTATTCAGTTATTGGAAAATATTAACTTTTTTTTATGTTTTTATGAATAACAATATTTCTGTTTAACAGATAGATTTTTCACTGTACCTTGCCGCTGTTTTTTCTGTACTTGGCTTATCTTAAATGAGGTTGACATCGCTTCGGCCTGTTATTTGCTATAAAGCCATCACTTCCATTTTTTATCCCTGAAAGTTTACATATAATTTTTATTAGATTTTTAAATTATAACATCTGTATGAAATTAGTACACTTAACCTTGCCAGTAGCTTTAGCAGCTATTTTAGCCTCCTGTTCTGCCCCCCGGAAATTAAAAGAGTCACAAGCTAGAAATGCACAGTTAGACAGCCTGTACAGGACCACTTATGGTAAGCTTAGAAACTGCGAAGAAGATGCGGCCCGTGCAGCAGCTTCTTATAAAGAGCGGGTTAGCAGTTTACAGGAACAGCAGGAACAATTAAAAACAAACAATTCACAGATGCTGGATCACTTGAAAGAACTATCTGTTATTTCAAGTTCACAGGCGGAAAGCATTAAAAAATCACTGGATAATATCGGCGCTAAAGACGCTTATATTAAAGATCTGCAAAGTGCGATCGCCCGCAAGGATTCCCTGAATATGCAATTGGTAATGAACCTGAAAGGCGCTATTGGTAACCTGAACGACCAGGATATTAATATCAAGGTAGATAAAGGAGTAGTGTATATTGATATCTCTGATAAACTGTTGTTTAAAAGCGGTAGTTACGAAATCAACGACAGAGCCAAGGAAGTATTGGGAAAAGTAGCTAAGGTATTGTTGAATCAGCCAGATATTGAATTTATGGTGGAAGGCCATACGGACAATGTTCCTTACCGTCCGAATGTACTGCTCGACAACTGGGATCTGAGTGTAAAGCGGGCTACTTCAGTAGTACGTATCCTGCAGAACCAATATAATATTCCGCCTGCACGTATGACCGCTGCCGGTAGGGGTGAATATGTGCCAGTAGTTTCTAATGATACCGTAGAGGGGCGCGCTGCTAACCGTAGAACAAGAATTGTCATCTTGCCGCAGTTGGATCAGTTCTTCAAGTTATTGGAGAAACCAGCTAATTAATAGCAGGTGATTGTTTTTGAGTCGTCCTAAAATAAAGTAACGAATTCTAGGACGATTCGCGTACATATAAGAATTATTGGGGAGGGTTACCATTTGGTTTCTCTCCTTTCTTTTTACCAAAAAAATAAGAAGCGCTTAGCAAAAAATAGCGGGTGAGGGTATTATAGTTGTCATGTTCGATGTATGAATAGGACTGGAGGGTATAAATGGCTTTATTTTCTTTGAGCAGGTCGTACACATATAATTTTAATTGCAGGCTTTTATTTCTCAGAAACGTTTTAGACACCCAGCTATTCAATATTGTATATTTTTGGTTACTGCTGGTGTTTTCATTGTAGTAGGCCGCTGCTCCCACGTTGATATTCAGTGGAAGGTATACATTTGCACTTAGGGTGAGATAATAAGTCAGGTAATCATAGTTGGTGTTATTTTGAATGCTGTATTTATTGCTGTTGTACACCATATTGGCGAGTGCATCTATTTCCAGTACCTGTTTATACATCCAGTCAGCAGAGAACATTTGTGTAACAGCATTTATCAGGGTGTTGTTTTTAACCTGGTTGATATAGTTAGCAACATGCTGAATATCATAGTTGACGTTATAATTTAGGGTGATACCGGTTTTTTCAAACCGTTTACCGAAGGAGAGACTCTGGGTAACAAAGTAATTACCGTTTACATTTATTGGTTTAGTGATTTGCCTGCCGGTAGAATCTGAATAAACGTTATTGGCCATGGCGTTTTGCTGTATGTAAAAAAACAGGCTACTTCCGAAGCTGACGCCCTGAATGCTGAAGGAATGATAGGTAATAGCGCCTGTATTGTTAATGCCAGGTTTTAGATCCGGGTTACCTAATTGTACATATAAGGGGTTCTTTGTAGAAATGATAGGTTGATAGAGTATTTCATTGTTAACCAAAGTAGTATTGCGGGTGAAGCTGGCATCCAGGTTTCTGTAATTATCTATTTTGTAAGAGAAATTTAAGGAAGGGGAAATAAAGTTCACTCTTTGCCGGTATTCTTTATTATTCGTATAATCATGACTGTTTACTCCGGTAAGGTTATAGGCAATGGTGAGTTGTCCCAGTATTTTATTTTTATTAAAGAAAATTCCTGCTTTTATCGTATTCTTGGATAGGGTATTCTTGAAATTATAAGTGAGATCTGTATTTAGGATGTCGTATCCCATTTTGGTATTATCGAAGTCGTACGCCCGTTGATCATTTGTATTGTCGCTGATATCGAAGGAATAAGCAGTATTGAGAGACAATATCCGGGAGAGTGGTTGTATATAACTCAGTTCTCCGTTTATTTTACGGGTTTTTGTTTTGATACTCACTTGTTGGTTAATGGTATCATCTACAAACATCTCTGGGAGATAATTATTTGTATAGTTGATTTGTTTATCACGGGAATCGTTTTGTTCGAGATTGATGGAAGTGTTTAGTGCGCCACCTTTTTCTCCAAAAGAGTGATTGTAGAACGTCATTACTGAGAACCTGTTCCGTTTGAGATTATCAGTGTTGTGAGACGTCCCTATATTGATTGTATCCATTGTTTTACCCCCCAGTGAAATATAATTACTGTTGGCGTTGTTATCATTGTTGCTCTGGTTGGCAAAAACGCCAAACGAAAGCCTGTTATGTTCGTTTGGTTTTATCTCTGCGGCCAGGTTTACGTCATCATGGCGTGACTTATCGTGGCTGGAACTATTGTTATTGTAAAGAAAGTTACTATCCGGTAATATATTCTCCCTTTTTTGTTGTTGTGTATTGTCTGTGTTGCTGTTGGTATGCGAGATGTTGAAACTCGTACTTATTTGTTTAGACAGATCGAAGGAGCCATTACCTTTGATCTCGTTTTTGCTGGTAATGCCAGGCATGTTTATGAACGCGCCCCGAGTATCATTTACTGAGTAAGGGCCTTGGGAGGCATTCACATTATTGGAAGTACCTATCAGGATGATCTGTTTATTGTCTCTGAACATATTGGCATTAGCGCCCGTGTTATACCGTTGATGAGTACCATATCCCCCACCTGCGCTGCCATTAATACCTTTTTTCATTTCTGCTTTGACAGTAATGTTAATGACTTTCTCATCCCGGTTGCCTTCCAACATACCATCCAGCCCCTTTTTATCGGTTAATTGTATCTTATCCACGATATTTGACATGAGCACCTGCGCTATTTTCTGAGGATCTCCGGAATTATTCAAGCCGGTCTGGAATACCGGGCGCCCATCTACATATAATTCTTTAATGTGTTTTCCCTGGAAGTAAAAATTGCCTTCTGCATCTACAGTTAACCCAGGTATTTTCTGCAACAGATTTTTAAGTGAGGCATTTTCGGCAGTTCTGAAATCGCTGGCAGAAAATTCGATCGTATCTTTCCGTATAGAGATCAACGGTTTATTAGCTTTAATGCTGATGCCGGTAAGACTGATAGGATTGGGTGCTAATCCGGTTTGTAGGGAGCTTAGGGAATATATTTTTCTGTTTTCGCTGATAGTTATTTGAATACGCGCAGCCACATAACCCATAAAACTGATGATCAGGTTAAAGTCGCCCAAAGGAGGGTCTTTTAAAGAAAAGTTACCGGTTTCATCGGATATAGCTTGCCCTTTCATGATAGATTTGTCGGCGGTATATAATGAGATGCTAGCTCCTGGTAAGCCCTTTCTGGTATCTTTATCATAAACAAAGCCTTTGATCTCTCTCTGTGCGAAAAGGATAGAATGGATACTAGTGAGTAGTGTTAACAAAAATAAGATTCTTGCCATTGCGTGGATTTGGTTAATAAAGGGTTCCGGCAAACCGGATTTTGCGCAATGATAACATGCAATAGCTCGCATGTTGTTAATCATGACTAAATAAAATCAAGATTGGTTAAACGAAATCTAAAACTGTTAATTAATCTCAAATAGATAGTTTTTATAAAATATAGCAACTTTATGGAGGGGTTTTTGTTGCTTCTTATCGACGTAAAAAAGGTAATTAAACATTGATGTATAAGATATACGCTTGATAAGAATGTTTGCAATTTAAGAAGTTATTATGGAAAAACAAACAGCATTCGTACAATCGATCAAGGATATGTTGCTGAATGGTAATGCGCACGTTACTTTTTCAGATGCCGTAAAAAATCTGGCGCCGGAGCTGAGGGGAGTAGTGCCGCAGCATATGCCATATAGTGTGTGGCAACTGGTAGAGCATATACGCCTTGCACAGTTTGATATTTTGGATTTTTGTAGGAATCCTGATTATAGAGAGTTAAACTGGCCGGAAGGTTATTGGCCGGCCGAACCAGCTCCTAAAAGTGAATCGGTTTGGAAGCACAGCATTGCGCAAGTGGGTAAAGACCTGCATGCATTTATTGCTTTGCTGGAAGCTCCCAGAGCAAACCTGCTGGCGCCCATTCCTCATGGTAGCGGGCAGCACCTGTTACAGGAAGCTATGCTGATACTGGATCATACCAGTTATCATACCGGAGAGATCGTGGCGGTACGCCGTATGTTGAAAGCCTGGAACTAGATGCATTTCCACAGGCAATCGGTGAACCAGTGTTTGCTATCGAAAAAGCGCGCTACCGGTTTAAAACTGGAAAAAGCCGCCAATTGGTCTGCTTCTTCCAGACTATATTTTTGTGATATTTCCATATATAAAGCTTCATTTTCCTTGAAGGGAATGCTTACCGTATCTCCCAGGTGCACTTGTTGGTTTTCTAAGCTAATCAGGTAGCTTTTGCAGGCGCCGCTGGCCGGGTCGTAAGTAGGGAAGTGCTCGAATTTAGTAGTATCGAAATTCGCTCCCAGTTCCCGGTTGATACGGTGCAACAGATTAAAATTAAAGGCGCGGGTAATACCTGCTGCGTCATTATATGCATTCAGTATAATCTGTGGATGTTTTTTCAGATCGAATCCGGTGAGCAGCATATCGCCGGGTTGCAGGTATTGCCGTAATTGCCGGCAAAAGTTTTGGGCAGCGCTTACACTGAAGTTGCCAATATTGGCGCCCATGAACAACAATACCTTCTTGCGGCTGGAATATTTGTTTGCCTGTTGCAGCATCTGAAAGTATTCTCCATGCAGGCCATGCAATTGTAATCCAGGCACTTTTTCCGGTAACGATTGCTCCAATTGGCTGATCACATTGCCGGATATGTCAATAGGAAAATACGTATAGTCGATTCCGTTATCAATCAGTTGTTGCAGTAAATGAACGGATTTGGTAGCATCGCCCGCGCCTAGTTCCACTACATCGAAGATGCCGGCATAATGTTGCAAGGCGGTCACTATATCTGCCGATTGGTTGCGGAAGATCTCCATTTCACAGTCTGTAAGATAATATTCATGGCATTGCATGATTTGCTGGAAAAGCATGTCCCCTGTTGCGTCATAAAAATATTTAGGGTCCAGGTATTTCTGCTGGGCGGTAAGCCCCTGTACTACGTCGTGAAAGAACGTATCTGTTGCGGGTTTGCGTTTGCAAGGAGCAAGCACAGTAGGAATTACAGTCATAAATTATTTTTATGTTCAAACGTGAATATATCCGGTGGCGGATATTCCTGATTACCTGTCAATTTATTCAATCACCTTGCCAATCTTATCCCTGTAAATTGCCATCTTAATGATGGATGAAAGAAGTTACGGTAAGTAATCCTGCTATGTTGAGGAGAGGTAACTTCAGAACCGCCACGTAATACCATCTGGTTTATCATGAATTTTCCGTTGTATTCGCCAATAGCCCCCGGTGCTTTGGTAAAACCCGGATAAGGCAGATAAGCGCTCTCTGTCCATTCCCAACGCAAGCCCCAGGCCAGTTGTGGCGCTACAGCTTCCCATTCAAATTCTGTAGGCAACCGGTACCCCTTCCAGGCTGCATATGCGGCAGCTTCATAATAACTGACGTGCGCTACCGGGGCATCTGGCATCAGCGGTTGCAAGCCCTGCCAGGTATAATGCATCCACTGACCGTCTATATTGTACCAGTACATGGGTGTGGTGATTTGGTTATTATTTACCCAATCCCATCCTTCTGCATGCCAGAAACGAAAATCCTGGTAGCCACCTGCCTGGATGAAGTCTAAATATTCGCTGTTAGTGACCAGGGCGCTACTAATTCTATAGTCTGTCAGGTATACTTTATGCCGGCCCAGTTCATTATCGAAGCAAAATCCTTCCCCATTAAATCCTATTTCGTAAATCCCCGCTTTCATATTTAACCATGAACCCGGCTGATTGTTCAACAGTGGTGGGTCCTTACGATTTTTATCATAGGCAGGAAACAAAGGGTTATGCCCCAGTATATATTTGATATCAGTATATAATAATTCCTGATGTTGTTCTTCGTGGTTCAGTCCCAGCGTTACCAGGGCCTGCATTGCTGTTGTGAGTTCCTGTTCCAGGAAAGTAGCCATGGCGGTATCCACATGTTTACGGTAGCGCATGATATCTTCTACAGCCGGGCGGCTGAGATTACCGCGGTTGGTCCGGATTACCCGTGCACCTATAGATTCGTAGTAACTATTGAATACATAGTTATACTGGGGATCAAATTCCGTATAGCCTTTCAGGTGAGGGAGTAACAGAAATGTTTCAAAGAACCAGGTAGTATGGCCCAGGTGCCATTTAGGCGGACTTACATCCACAATAGGCTGTACTACATAATCTTCCGTTTTGAGTGGTGCGCAAATGGCTTCTGATCTTCTGCGTACAGTTTCGTATGCTTGCTTTAACATAATTAGGTTCATTACTGGTGGTTCACATAAGCAGTAAAAGCTGAAATACTGTGTATATGCAATCTTTCGGCTTCTTTTCTACGCATCATCAATGCGTAGGTATTGTTGAATCCGATAGGTTTCAACCATTTGATGCCGTAATTTTTCTCAAAGCCTGCGCTTACATAGTCATATACCTTTTGCGGGTCGCTGATAATGCTGTCGGTTACCTGTTGGGGGGCCTGCAATATCACCAGCAAACCGGTACCAGTATATTCGGGATACAAGTCTATCTGATTATTAGTTAACGCATCAAATACTATTTTGGTTCCGCCCAGTCCTGTTTTGGTAACAGCCCTAAGACTGGTATAGCCTTCTATCAGCATTTTATACAGGTTGGCCAGTATATAGCCATCGCCGAAAATTTTGGAACCAATACGTATCGTGCCTTTTGTGCCGTTGCCTGCGGGTCTCCACAGGTGCTGTGCTACCAGAAAGTCGCGGGCCACTTTTTCCGGATTTTCTTTCAGGTAATCTACACGGTAGTTCAACGCTGTCATCATGCTATCATTAATTGTACCAGAGAGCTTGTTGAGTACTGGTTCGAGTTCCGGGTATTTTTGCAGGGTTCCATTACGTACTATAGGAGCTGCATAATAAGGAGGGAAAATGTGTTTATCATCTTCCAATACCACGAGGTCAAAGGCCTTTACACGGCCGTCGGTGCTGCTGCCGCTGATAACATCCAGTTCTTTTTCATAAGCGGCTTTATACATGATCATATCACTGATTACCAAGGTGCGTATACGTAGTCCGTATACGTTCCTGAGTCCCAGATAGCCATCTTTTCTTCCCATAAATTCAGGCGTAAAGCCGGCCAGCATTTTACCGCCGTAGGTATTGGGCAAAAGATAGAAAGACGACAATACGAGGAAGAGCAGGGGCAATGCATATACGGTTTTGTGGGCTTTCCGGATGTTAACATGTTGGAGCCGCGACAGGAGCCAGTCGAACAGGATTGCCAGCAAAGCGGCAGGAATGGCACCAGCCAGCATCATGTTGGTATTATTGAGGGCGATACCGCCGAAAATGAATTCTCCCAGGCCACCGGCGGCTATATATGCGGCAAGTGTAGCTACGCCTACATTGATCACGGTAGCGGTGCGTATGCCGGCCAATATAACGGGCATGGCTAATGGTAGTTGTACTTTATATAGCAATTGACGGCGGCTCATGCCCATACCGGTAGCTGCTTCCATTACGGTTGGGTCTACGCCATTGATGCCTGTATAGGTATTTCGTACAATGGGTAGCAGCGCATAGAGGAACAGGGCGATGATAGCCGGTTTTGGGCCAATGCCCAGCAGGGGGATCATAAAGCCCAGCAGGGCGATGCTGGGAATGGTTTGTAAAATACCTGTAAATCCCAGCACTGGGGCGGCTAGTTGTTTTCGCCGGGTAATGAGTATGCCGGCTGGCACGCCTACGGCTATGGCCAGCATTACCGAAATGAAGGTAAGGCCAATGTGGGTAAGCGTTTGATCCAGTAGTTTCCCGGATTGCTGTTGTATAAAATCAAAAAAAGTGGTGATTGCTTCCATGTGGGGGCATATTAATTTTTATAGGCGGCCATTGCTTCCATTAATCCGTTTCCATCAATTGTTTTCGATTCTTGCTGGTGGGTAACGGTGAGTGGCCCGGTGGCCATCATTTCCAGGGCTTCCCAGCAAGAGCTATCGGCACTGAGGAGAGCTGTACTGGTATCGGCCCGCCTGGGCAGCAAGTGCCATAGATCTTTTATTTTTAATGTTTTCAATTTTAGCTGGAGGAGTTGTGGGGTAAGAAAAGCGCTAACAAAGTCATTGGCCGGATGGAACAGCAGTGCTGTAGGAGTGCCCAGTTGCTGGATGTGGCCTTCGCTTATGAGGCAGATCCGGTTGCCTAGTTCAAAGGCTTCTTCCACATCGTGGGTAACCAATATCACTGTTCTGCCATGGATCTCATCGAGGGATTTAAACTCTTTTCTGACACTGATACGGGTTAAAGGGTCGAGAGCGCCAAAAGGTTCATCCATCAGCAATACATGCGGTTCTGCCGCCAGTGCGCGGGCCAGGCCCACTCTTTGTTGTTGCCCGCCGCTCAATTGGGAGGGATATACATCGGCATATACATCGGCTGGTAAACGGAGTTTATCCATTAACGTAACTGTGCGTTGCCGGATGCGTGCTTTGTTCCAGCGTAACAGCGATGGAACGATGCCAATGTTTTCACTTACAGTATAGTGGGGGAAGAGGCCGGTGTTTTGTAGTACATATCCGATATTACGCCGCAATAGCTCCGGTGGCATCTGCCTGATTTCCTGGTCATCTATAAAAATATGACCGCTGTCGGCTTCTAACAGGCGATTGATCATGCGTAAGGTAGTAGTTTTACCACCTCCGCTGGTACCCAATAGTACCAGTGTTTCTCCTGTTCCTACTTCCAGCGACACATCGTCTACTACTTTTTTACCGTCAAGATATTTTGAGACATGTTCAAGTCTGATCATTGGGTGGTAAGGATGGGGAAAAAGTTACTCACTATGGAGTTTATTTTTCCAGGGTCATAAAGAGGTTGTTGAGCGACTCGGTATATAAAGGATGAGCAAATACCATTTCACGTATCTGTGTGGCTGTAATGCCGCCGAGCATGGCCATTTGCAGTACAGACATGATTTCTCCCCCTTCCGTTCCAATAACGGCGGCGCCTACAATAGTATCATCATATTCATGTACCAACGCTTTTATAAAACCGGTGGTATGACCCGTTTCGATAGCCCTGGCTACTCTATCCATGGATAGTTTCGCTGTTTTTACCGGAATGCCTTCCCGCGAGGCTTCTTTTTCTGTAACGCCTATACGGCCTAATTGCGGATCAGTGAACATGCAATAAGGTATTTGCCTGGAGCGGGTACTAAGGTCTCTTTGTTCGAAGAGGTTTTTATAGATGATCAGGTGGTCGTTATAAGAGATATGTGTGAAAGCAGGTCCGCCTTTTACATCTCCTATCGCGTATATACCAGGTTCTGTTGTTTCCAGATGGTCATTTACCTGGATATATCCTTTTTCATCTGTGAGAACGCGGGTATGTTGCAGTTGCAGGGCCTGTGTTTGCGGTTTGCGTCCGGTAGCAACCAGCAGGTGGGTGCCGACAATAGTTTGCCGGTGGCCGCCGGTATTTATTTCCAGGTAGATGTCGTCGCCGGTTTTATACACACGTTCTGTTGCGGTGCCGGTAAATATCTGGATATCTTCTTCTTCCAACATATTTTTTATGACGGCGGCTACATCCGGGTCTTCTTTGGATACAAGCTGAGGGGCAGTTTCAATGATAATAACATTACTGCCTAAGCGTTGATATAGCTGTCCCATTTCCAGGGCAATGTAGCTGCCTCCTAATATGATCAGCTCGCGGGGAATGGTTACTTCATCGAGCAGGGAGGTGGAAGTGAGGTAGGGTACCTGGTCTAACCCTGGTATAGGTGGAATAAAGGGAGAGGTGCCTGTATTGATGAAAATATATGCTGCGGTGAGCATCGTGATTTCGTTGTTAAATCCGGTTACCCGGATTGTTTTATTGCCGGTAAAAGCGGCGGTGCCCATAAAAATGGTGACACCTTCCAACTGTAGTCCCTGGGCAGTGCTATCGCGGAACGTATCCACGATATTGTTTTTACGGCCCACAATAAAGGGAAGGTCTACTGTAAAGCCCTGGCTGTTGATACCCCATTCTTTACTGGTATACACGATGCGCGCTACCTGTGCGCAGGCAATCATGGCTTTGGTGGGTGTGCATCCATCGTTGATGCAGGTGCCACCCAGGTAGCGCTGTTCAACGATAGCGGTTTTCCATCCTTGTTGTTCTAGTTTTTTAGCCAGTGGGTTGCCACCTTGGCCAGATCCGATAACAATTGCATCAAATTTTTGCATACGGAGAACTTTAATGAAGTGCGGGAGCCAAAGATTATACCAAGGGAATGTAACGAAAATTTATGAATTGGTGGTAGGAAGGCGTCTTAAATCCATTACAGGAACCGCGTAATTCTGTATCTTTGCGGTTTCCGAAAAAACATTGATTTTGGTAAAGATAGACAACATAACGTTACCTGATTTTCCGCTGCTGCTGGCGCCCATGGAAGATGTAAGCGATCCTCCCTTCCGGGCTGTCTGCAAAGATGCTGGCGCTGATCTGATGTATACGGAATTTATCTCCAGTGAAGGACTGATACGCGATGCTATTAAGTGCAAAAAGAAGTTGGATATTTTCGAATATGAGCGCCCGGTGGGCATACAAATATTTGGGGGAGATGAAGACAGCCTGGCTATGGCAGCTAAGATCGTGGATGTTACCAATCCAGACCTGTTGGATATCAACTTTGGCTGTCCGGTAAAAAAGGTGGCAGGAAGAGGGGCTGGCGCCGGTGTGTTGAAAGATCTGGACCTGATGGTACGGCTAACTGAGGCCTGTGTAAAGGCTACCCGTTTGCCGGTAACCGTGAAAACCCGCCTGGGCTGGGATGAAAACTCCAAAAACATCGAAGAAGTAGCAGAGCGTTTGCAGGATGTAGGTATCAAGGCATTGGCGATCCATGGCCGTACCCGTAGCCAGATGTACAAAGGGGAAGCCGATTGGGACCTGATTGGTAAAGTAAAGAACAATCCACGTATACATATTCCTATTTTTGGTAATGGTGATATTAATAGCCCCCGGAAGGCCCTGGAATATAAAAATCGTTATGGCGTAGATGGGATCATGATAGGCCGTGCAGTGATCGGTTATCCCTGGTTGTTCCGGGAGATAAAGCATTATGTAAAAACAGGAGAGATAATGGCTGGTCCTACACTGGAAGAACGTATTGTGGTGAGTAAGAAACACCTGCGTTTGTCTGTGGAATGGAAAGGACCAGTGGTGGGTATTAACGAAATGAGAGGCTGCTATGCCAACTATTTGAAGGGTTTGCCAGATATTAAACAGTTCCGGGGCCGCCTGGTAACCATGAAAACGGTGGAGGAAGTGGAAGCGGTGTTGGATGAAATTGAAGCGTATTATAAAGGAATTGAGTTAGCCTATACACCTATTGAGATGATTGATTATCATCAGAAATGTCCCTTATAACGTTGTAAGCCTGCCGTTGGCCTTCTGCTAATAGCAGGCATTTTCCTGGCACAATTTTATGATATAAGAAACATTTATGCGTTTGTTTTGTTATATTATAAAAAATTGAACTAATGTCCAAATTTGCCCCTATTATCGCAGGTAGTTTATTAGGTTTATTTGCCTGCCATACCACCCCTAAAGAAGATACTGCCCAGGCCGGCCGGGATACCTCGCAAACAGTTGCCAATACCGACTTTACGTTTAACGACCGTCAACAGATTGAAGGAGTAGTGCTTAATTTTTGTGATCATTTCGACAATGGCCAGTTGGATAAGTGCATGGAATATATGGACGACAGTATCCGCGGGGAAATAGATGGTATTAAGCTCAAAGGCAAACAGAATTGGAGCGTAAAAATTGATGAGTTGCTCAAAAGTACCAAAAACTCGCATTTCCAGCCTCGGCATATACTGACGAATCTCCGGTTTTTTCCAGCCCCACATGATACGGTAAAAGTAAGCATGTATGCTTCCTGTTTTTGGACAGACCTTACTACTGGGCAGATACAGCTGATGTCTATAGGATATTATAAAGGGAAAGTGGTGAAGAAAGACGGGAAATGGTTGATTGCAGTATTTAATTCTTTGCCAGACAGCCGTTTGGTGAAGCAATACTATCAGGATATACAAGATAGTATCATCTTAAAATAATAACTAGTACTTTTTATAGGGGCTAGTTGCTAGCCCCTATAAAAAGAAAGTATATGCCTTGCATGAAGGAGCGGTATTTATCCTCGGTGTGCTACAACGGGTGTAGATTGCCAGGAAGACATACGCCAGCCGTCGGGATATTTCACCCAAGTCATAATAAAGAAGTTGTCTAATGGACGTGATTCGCCAAACTGGACCGTTTGCATTACGCCCCGGCCACTGAGCAATATCACACCCGGCCCGAGCCGTACTATTTTGGAAATAGTGATGTCGATAGCTTCATACCGGACGGTCTTGGATTCCAGCGGGACGAGGTAACTTTTTTCATCGTCAACAACAGAAGAAGAGTGGATATACACTGCATTCTCTGCCAGCAAGCTAGCCAGTGATTTAACATCGCCAGATAACATGGCTTGTTGACGGCGTTCTTCAGTTTTGAGCAGATCAGCTACTTCGGCTTCCTCTGCGGGTGAAATCTGTGCATTTACTTGTAATGACATGATGTATCCCTCCTTTTTGGGTGAAGATTGAAGGAGCCCAGCCGCAATTGTATACTTAAGCCCGGTGTATTTCGCACATGGATTGGGGCAACCATAGCAGGCCACTAGTACGAAGGTCTGTGAGCCTTATAGCTCCGCTTTTGCCTGGAGGGCTCCGGTTTCCGTTTTGGGTTTTTATGATTTCTAAGTTAGAGAAAAATTCTGTACGAATATGATTCTGTGAATATTAGGAAGACTATTTTCCGGGAAACTATATTAAAATAACGGCGCCTCATGAGTAGCATGAAGCGCCGTTGTTGTTATTTAGTTAATACCTGGGCAGTGAGGTTACCAGGAACGGCTTGATACCCGTCGAATGTCATAGATGCGCTGGCTCTTCCAGAAGAGAGTGTGCGCAGCACCGTTATATAACCGAATAATTCGGATAAGGGTACCATCGCGGTGATATTTTGCACTTGGGCATTCATTTCCATGTGTTTGATCACCCCACGACGCCTGTTAAGATCGCCTGTTAATACACCAGTATATTCTTCCGGCAGGGTAACGTCCACTTTCATCCAAGGTTCCAGTAAACGCGGGCCTGCTTGTAGGGCAATGTTTTTGAAGCCCATAATAGCAGCATGCTCAAAATCCTGTGCATGGGAATCTTTATCATGCACTGCACCATCCAGCAACCTAACCCGCATTGCCTTTACCGGATAGCCGGCCAGCGCGCCAGTATTCATCGCTGTTTCAAAGCCTTTGCTAATGGAAGGAATAAATTCTTTCGGGATAGCGCCGCCTTTGATTTCATTGATAAATTCCAATCCGGCACCATCTTCGTTACCGGGTGAAAGTTCAAAAGTAATGTCCGCAAAGTTGCCTGATCCACCATTTTGTTTTTTATATACTTCATGATGGGTAACTGCTTGGGTAAATATTTCCTTATATGCGAT
The DNA here is from genome assembly GCF_049056765.1 of Chitinophaga sp. 30R24. Taxonomy (NCBI): domain Bacteria; kingdom Pseudomonadati; phylum Bacteroidota; class Chitinophagia; order Chitinophagales; family Chitinophagaceae; genus Chitinophaga; species Chitinophaga sp. 30R24. Next base: position 28,784 of record NZ_JBJGXX010000005.1, on the reverse strand, counting down.
CTGCGGTTGTCCTTTATTAATTTCTACCTGGTATTGAGAGGACAGTTTTTCCAGTTTCACTTCCAGGTGCAGTTCTCCCATGCCTTTGAGGATCGTTTGCCCGGTGGCCGGATCTACAGCTACGTTAAGCGTAGGATCTTCGTCGAGCAGGCGGGCCAGCGCTTCACCCAGTTTATCGTTGTCTTTCGCCGATTTGGCTTCTATGGCGTAACCGATCATTGGCTCAGGGAAGCGGATCTGTTCCAGTAACACCGGGTAGTCGGGATGCGACAAAGTATCTCCTGTTTTTACTTCTTTGAGTCCTATTACGGCGCCAATATCGCCGGTGCCAATTTCATCGACGGTTTCATACTTATCCGACATAATGCGCATCAGCCGGCTGATTCTTACTTTACGGCCAGTACGGCTGTTCCATAAGGTATCGCCGCTGCGTAATACGCCGGCGTATACACGAACTAACGTTAATTTGCCTACGTAGTCGTCTGTCAGGATTTTAAAGGCCAGTGCTGCCAATGGTGTATTTTCATTGGCTGGCAGCTGTATCGCAGTTTCGCCGGCCGGATCTGTAGCATTTACCACCTCAATGTCTGCAGGTGCAGGCAAGTACAGGGCAACGGCGTCCAGTAAGGGCTGTATGCCTTTATTTTTATAGGCGGCACCGGCCAGCACAGGTACTGCTTCCATCCGGAGTGTAGCACGGCGTAAAGCAGCCTGGATGTCTGCTACCGCAACACTGTCTGCATCTGCTGTGTATTTATCGAGCAATGATTCATCCAGTAAGGACAGCTCATCCAGCAGGTAGCTTCTCGCTTCCTGTGCAGCAGCCATCCATGCCGCTGGTATATCGGTGGTTTCATAAGTTTTACCATCCGGTGTGGTCCACAAAAGGGCCTGCATCGTAATTAGGTTGATCACACCACTGAAATCGTCTTCTGCGCCAATTGGCAATTGCACTGGCAGTGCATTAGCGTTTAACCGTTCCCGTATTTCGTTCACTACCCGGCGGAAGTCGGCGCCCTGCCGGTCCATTTTATTAATGAATACAATGCGTGGAATGTTGTAGTGGTTCGCCTGGTTCCATACGGTTTCCGACTGGGGCTGTACGCCGGAACGGGCGCAGAATACTGCTATTGCACCGTCGAGTACGCGCAGAGAGCGTTCTACTTCCGCTGTAAAGTCAACGTGGCCAGGCGTATCAATAATATTCACCTGCCAGGTATTATCCTGGTGCTGCCAATAGGTAGTAATGGCTGCAGATGAAATAGTGATGCCTCTTTTTTCTTCTTGTGGATCACTGTCCATTACCGTGTTACCTTCGTCTACGTTGCCTAGTTTATGTGTAAAGCCGGTGAAGTAGAGCATACGTTCTGTGAGCGTTGTTTTACCTGCGTCTACATGCGCCATAATGCCTATATTTCTGAGATCCGCTGAGCGTTTCATATTGTTCTTATTTTAAAAATTGGGAAATAAAAAAGCCTCTCACCGGGTGATGAGAGGCCTTTGCAAACATGCAACAGAATACCTTACATCACCGGACTTGCCGGGTAAATGCAATTGTTAATGCTTTGATAATAAATTTCCTGTTGCTGTTCATGGTAAATCAATTTGAGTGGTGGTGAATAATGTTTGGGGAAGGTGGGGGAGCAAATGCAAGAGGCCTCTTCGGATGAAGAGGCCTCTTGAAAAAATTTCAGGAGTTATATATTAACCTCTCATATCCGGGACAGACCTGCCTCCCCATCTTGAATTAAGACAATACGGGTGCTTGCAATTACCGCTCTGATAACGGTTGCTGCATGATCGCCTGCCTGATATGTGAGATAATTGTTCATAGTGTATTTTGCATTTGCACCGCAAATATAGGATTTTTTTATGGAAAAACCTAGTCTGCTAATAGCTACCAGGTACTAATAATTAATACCTGGCAGCTATTAGTTATACCATACGGTCTACCACCTTTTTGAGGGTGAGTCCTTGTACAATAATAGAGAAGAGCACTACAAAATAGCTGGCAGAAAGGATGGTTTCTTTATAGGGAGATTCCGGCAGGGAGAGCGCCAATGCAACGGAGATGCCCCCACGTAATCCGGCCCATACCAAGATGGTGATACTGCCGTAATTGACCCTTAAGCTACGTCTTAAAATGATGGAAGGCACTGCAATACTTAACCCCCGCGCTACTAATACAAATATGGTAGCTACCAGCCCTGTAAACCAATAATTTTTCAGGAATGGCATCAGCACAATCTGCAAGCCTATCATCACAAACAGGATTGTATTGAGTAGTTCATCTATAAGACTCCACACTGTAAGGAAGTAGCGTTGTATATCAGCCGCATGTTTAGTACCCAGGGAGGTATTACCTAAAATGAGGCCCGCAGATACTGCTGCCAGTGGAATAGATACATGCAACATAGCTCCCACCACAGATATAACCATTACCATAGAGAGCGACACCATTACAATAATCTGGAAATCATCTACCCGTTTCATAGTCCGGTAAGCTACAATAGCTGAAGTAATGCCCAGGAGGATACCGCCAAATACTTCATGCGAAAACAACGTCACCGCATATGAAATAGATACGTGCGTATTTGTTTGACCAGCTACCTCTTTGAGTATTACAAACAAGAGGATACCTGTACCATCATTTAGCAGGGATTCGCCACCGATAATGGTTTCCAGGGCAGGAGGTACTTTAGATTTTTTTAAGATAGATAACACGGCTACAGGGTCTGTAGGTGAAATGAGGGCACCGAAAAGCAGACAATATACCAATGGCAAGTCTATGCGCATCAATTCCGTAGCCCAATAAAGCAGGAACCCGAATATAAAGGTGGAACCTACCACACCTACCGTACTTAGCACCAATACCGGGTATCTTTGTTTCCGGAGTTTATTGAAATCGAAATGCAGTGCACTGGCAAATAAGAGGAAGCCTAACATGATATCCAGCAGTGTACCGGTAAAATCAATGCCGTTGGCAACATCTTTCAGGAAGGCAAATACGTCCGGAAATATTTTACCTGTAAGTGTGATCAATAAAGACAATAACAAGGAAACAACGATCACACCTATTGTTCCGGGCAATTTAATAAAGCGGTTATTGATATATGAAATTAATGCACTAATAGTGATTAAAGCCGTTATTAAAGTAAAAGTGTTCATAAGCAATTTGAGTAATGCCAGTTAAAAAATCAGGTTCCTAAATAGTGCTACTATTTTTCCGAGGGCTTTAAAGATAGAAAAAAATGCGGCAAATCTTTCCCTGATCTGCATTATCCGTTACTTTTTGGAGGAGGATTTCGCGTTTTTGTTAAATTTTAACGCCATTTTAATCCAGTGTTGTAATTGCTTTTGGGTATGTAACACCGCTTCTTCCACAAAAGTAAATCCTTTCATTTCTTTGCCGCCATGTATCATCAATTCACAGCCTGCTCCGCTGGCTAGTACTTCATCAGAGTAAGAAGGATCTATTCTTACCATCAATTTATCCAGGCCTACCCCTACGCACATTTTATCATTCACCATGAAACATAGTTCACCGAACATTTTCTTTTCAATAATGTTGGAGGTAGCAGTAGAGAGGACTTCCCGGACCGGGAATCGTTCGCTTAGCAGGATTGGGAAAAATCTACATTCATCAGTTTTCATCATTTGTTAAATGCCATAAGATAGTAAGTAGCGTATTTTATACCCTCAAAATATAACAGCTATGAATACAAATCTGACAGGTAAAAAGGTGATTGTATTGGGCGGTCTGGCATTGGGTTGGCAACAGCCCGGGCGAAGACAGTGCGCAAACTTATCTGTACCTGATGCGTGAAGGGTTCAGCACCGGCCAGGTAGTGGTGGTAGATGGCGGAGCCGTACTGGTTTAGTTAATGGCTAACCATAGCCCCCTTCTTTGCCACTACTGTTGATTTTATATTCCTGCGGCATATCAGGAGAATGAGCAACGCTAAGAAAGATGATCCGCACATAGTTATGGCCATTGGAGTAGCCGTGTGCGTATTATATAAACTTACCACCGCGGAGGCGAGCGCTCCTATTCCCATTTGTATAGCCCCCATCAGGGAAGAGGCACTGCCGGCATTTTTGCTGAAAGGTGCCAAACATAAAGCAGATGTATTTGGGTTAATACAACCCAGGCAGCAAAGGAAAATAAAGAGCAGGGCAATAAGGCCGGTTAGTGATAACCAGTTATTCCAGGCACATATGATAAAGATAAAGCAGGTAATGGTTTGCGCTAGCAGTGCAACAGGTACAATTTCTTCGCTGCGGAAATGTTTTAACAACATACTGTTTACCTGGCTGGAGCCTATTAAACCGATGGAGAGAAAGGCGAAAATCCAACCATAGGTCTTATCACTCAAATGATAAATATCCATGAAGATTTGGGGGGAAGCAGATACATAGGCAAACAGGCCGGAAAAAGCCACTGCACCGGCAAAGGTATAGGTATAGAACTGCGGCTGCGCTATTACTGCCAGGAAATTTTTGATAATGGGCGCGGGTTTCAGCGATAGTGAGGTGTCCGGTGTATAGCTTTCAGGCAGCCAGAATATAGTGGCTATCAGCAATAAAGCCCCCATAAAGCCTAATACCAGGAATACAACATGCCAGCTGAAAGCGCTGGTAATATAACTGCCCGCTGTTGGTGCGATCATAGGAGAGGTGCCTACCACCAGCATCAGTAATGCAAATACTTTGGCATTTTCATGCACGGGAAACAGGTCGCGTACCATAGCTACCGCGGCTACTGTAGCAGCACAGCTACCAATAGCCTGAACAAACCGGAGAACGATCAGCCCGTTAAGGCTGTTGGTGTACATACAGCCAACAGAGGAGATCACGTACAACACCAGCCCTATATATAAAGGTGTTTTTCTGCCAAAACGGTCCAGTAAAGGGCCATACAGCAACTGTCCGGCTGAGATGCCAATGAAGAAGCTGGATAACGACAGTGCAACCCGCGTAGGATCTACCCCCAGCTCCCTGCCTATGGCCGGAAAACCAGGTAGATACATGTCGATGGAAAAAGGCCCTAATGCCGTTAGTGAACCTAAAATAAGAATCAGAGAGAAATATTTCGATCTGGATAGTTCGTTAGTCAAAATAATATGGTTTTTACAAAATGCGCTGCAAAGTAAGGACTTAATTTGCTGATTTCCGGTAATTACAGGTGAAGAAATAATTATTTGACGATAGGCTGATTTTTTCGGGATGGTTTATTGTTGTAGCAAGAGAAGATTTATTTAGCTATGTAGTAGAAATGAAGTAGCAGGAAAAATGAATTTCTTCTTTTAAATATGGACCTTAGCTTCCCGGTAATATTCTACTTTAAAGACATTTCCTATGCAATTGAACAGTTTTAAATTCCACGCATTAGCGCTTGCCTTTTTGCTGCCAACATTATTACGTGTTAACGCTCAGGGTTATCTGAAAACCCAGGGACATATTATTATCAACGAAAAAAATGAGAAGGTTATTCTAAGAGGAATGGGCCTGGGTGGCTGGATGCTGCAGGAAGGTTATATGTTCCGATTGGGTAATATCGGCCAACAATATAAGATACGCGAAAAAATAGCCGAACTCATAGGGCCAGAGAAAACGCAAAATATTTATGATGCCTGGCTAATTAACCATACCACCAAACGTGATATCGACTCCATGGCCGCCTGGGGATTCAACTCTGTGCGCTTACCAATGCACTATAACCTGTACACATTGCCGGTAGAAGAAGAACCGGTGCTAGGGCAACAAACCTGGCTGGAGAAAGGGTTTGCGCTTACGGATTCGTTGCTGGCCTGGTGTAAGGCTAACCATATGTACCTTATCCTGGATTTGCATGCCACTCCTGGTGGGCAAGGCAATGATCTGCCTATTTCCGATCGCCATCCGGAGAGGCTTTCCTTATGGCAAAGTGAAGCCAACCGCGTCAAAGTGGTTGCTTTATGGCGCAAGCTGGCAGCCCGCTATGCCAATGAGCCCTGGATAGGCGGCTACGATATTATCAATGAGCCCAACTGGGGATTTGAAGATCCTGCGGATACCAGGGGCATCAAAGAAACTAAAAATATCCCCCTGAAACAATTGATGCAGGATATTACGAAAGCTATCCGGGAAGTGGACACAAAGCATATCATCATTATAGAGGGAAATGGCTTTGGTAATAACTACAATGGTATTTTGCCAACCTGGGACGATAATATGGTGTTGAGCTTCCATAAATATGGCAACTTCACTGATGTGTCTTCTATACAGCATTTCCTGGACTTGCGTGAGCAATATAATGTACCGCTTTGGATGGGAGAGTCCGGAGAAAATTCCAATACCTGGTTTACCCATAACATCCACCTGGCTGAAAGCCATGATATTGGCTGGGCATGGTGGCAGTTGAAAAAGATAGGTATCAATCAACCACTGGAAATTAAAATAACGCCCGGCTACCAGGCGATATTGGACTACTGGAATGGTAAAGGCCCTAAGCCCTCGCCGGATGAAGCCTACCGCGCGCTAATAGCGTTTGTGGGCAATACCCGCCTGGAAAATGCGGTTTACCATAAAGATGTTACAGACGCTATGTTCCGCCAGGTAGTTGCTGCGGAAGCGCTTCCTTTTAAAGCACATATTATCAAAGATCAGACAGTGATCCAGGCGGTGGATTATGACCTGGGAAGAAATGGATCAGCGTACAACGACCTGGATACAGCCAGCTATCACTATACTCCTGGCGTAAATACCCAGGGGAACCGCGGTTATACTTACCGCAATGATGGAGTAGATATCCGTAAGGAAAATGGTAGATATGAAATATTCAATATAGAAAATGGAGAATGGCTGCAGTATACTGCACAGGTAGCTACAGGTGGGCAGTACACTTTGCGTGTAGCAGTGGCTCCTGCAAAAGACTCCGTAGGAGCGCGTTTTAATATTAGCGCCAATGGCCAGGTGCTTGTAGCTAATGTGCCGGTTCCCGGGATAAAGGAGGGCTGGCAAATAGTAGCGTTAAAGCATATTCCATTGAGCCAGGGCAAGCAGCGGTTTCGTGTGGAATTTGTGCAGGGTGGCTGTTATTTCCGGGAAATTGCATTTGAGAAGGAATAACGTATAGGGGGCGTATCAAAAGTTTGATACGCTCTCTTCTTATCCGGATATACCCGATGCTTTTGCTCAATTATTCCACGACACTTCTTTTACGCCGTTATCTGCTTGTATGTCACTAATAAGTTTGTTGACAATGCTTCTGTCCATGCTTTTGAAACGGATGTTAATGAAAAAGAGGCTATCTACTTGTTCAATATTGCAGGAGTTCATAATAAGCGCGCCGGTTTGGAATAGGCGGTCTACTATTTCGATGGACTTGCTTCTTTCGAAGGTAACGATGCGGATGTTTTTTTGTTCGAAGCGATTGAGGAATTTTTTTTCAAGGGGTTGCAATAGCCATAGGATCACGATGGCGATGATAGTGGCCACCAGTGCGGCGAAATACATACCGCTTCCGGTAGCCAGCCCGATGGCTGCAACGGTCCATAAGCCTGCGGCAGTGGTAAGGCCTCTGATTACGCCTTCTTTCAGGAACAGGATGGTGCCGGCGCCTATAAAACCAATGCCGCTGATTACCTGTGCAGCTATTCTTGAAGGGTCTAACACTACGTTGGGAGTACCTAGTATATCATGAAAGCCATAGGCAGATACCATCATAGAGAGAGCAGCGCCTACAGATACCATCATATGGGTTCTTAGTCCGGCTGCCCAGTCCTTCCGTTCCCTTTCCAACCCAATGATACCGCCAAACAAGGCTGCCAGGGCTAAACGGATTACTATTTCACTCCAGGAGATAATCATACTACTAATTTAATCAATAAATAGCAGGTTCGTATAGGGCGCACGTTAAAAAGTGTATATAGGGTGATACAGAAAACCCGCATAGGTTTACACTAGATAAGCGCTTCGTACAGGTATAGCAGTATATGCCAGCGCTACTGCAATATCGTTGCTGCAACAGCTTTTTAGTTTTGGCTTTTTGATTATCTTCGCGGCCGTTCGTTATCGTTCTATGCCAAAAAAGAAAAAGAATAGCCAGAGCTTCGGCAGTATAGCCGTTGCAGTTGTACTTGCCATTTCAGGTTTTGTAGTAACCACCTGTAACCGGAAAATAACCGGCGATAAAAGCACACCTGCTACCAGTAAATCATCCAACAAAAAAAATAATCAGTCATCCACAGCGGCGGCTGCGCGTTTGTTAGCGGAAGATTTTGAAACAGGTTCCCAAAATAATTATAATAGTAGTGAAGTAGCGCTTTCCAGCGGTAATTGGTATTTTAAAGATGCCCTTCTGGGCAGTCTGGTAGAAGATCATAAAACAGGCCGTCAGGCCTTGCGTATCCGCGATAATGGCGAAGTTGGCATGAGCTTCGATATTGCGGTAAAAGGCACGGTAACGGCTACTCTGAAATATGCCTTGTATGGTGATGATCAGCGAGGTAGTTGGGAGTTATGGGCATCTGTTAATAAAGGGCAACGTTATTTTCGTGTAGGGGATGCCGTAGATGCCACTTCGTCTTCCCTGAAAACAGCCACATTTACGGTAGTGGCTACCGGTAATATCCGGTTTGAGATCCGTAAAACAGATGCAGGTAAGGGCAGGATCAATTTTGATGCATTCCGTGTAACTGCAGGAGGGAAAGTATCGCCGGTTACACCGGCAGCAGGAAAGCCTGTAGGTGGTGATGATGATGATATGTTGTTGGGTAACCCCAGTGGTGCCAATGCTTCATTGGTGATGGCCAACAACTACCTTATGGATAAGGGATATTATAAATTATCCTATAACCGGGAAAAAGGTACGCCTAACTGGGTAGCGTGGCATATTTCCCGCCGGGACCTGGGAGACATGGCGAGGGCCAATGATTTTCGACCAGATGCTGATTTGCCGGAAAATTGGTATCAGGCGTCGCAATCCAGTTATATAGGCAGTGGCTTCGACAGGGGGCACAATTGTCCTTCCGGCGACCGTACCGCCACCAGGGATGCCAATGAAGCTACTTTCCTGATGACCAATATGATTCCGCAGGCGCCTAACCACAACCAGCATTTGTGGAAGAACCTGGAAGATTATACCCGTTCGCTGGTAATGGATGGCAATGAAGTTTATGTGATTATGGGTAGCTATGGCAGTGGGGGCGTTGGTAGCAAGGGGCTGGCCAAAACCATCGACCATCGTAATATTAATGTACCGGACCATATCTGGAAAGTGATTGTAGTATTGCCAGAAGGGAATAACGACTTGCAAAGGATCAGTAAAAGCACCCGTATTATAGCGGTGAACACGCCTAATAAAAATGATGTAAATACCAAGTGGACAGCTTACTTGACCACTATTGATGAAATTGAGCAAGCTACCCATTATAAATTGCTGGATAAGGTGCCGGCAGCGGTAAGGCAGGAGCTGGTAAAGAAAGTAGATACAGGAGGATAAAATCGGTCAATTTATAGGTAATAAAAAATATTATGCAGTTATGATAATTAAATTATAAATTGCATAAAATTGTTATGTTACTATGTTTACAGGCATCCGGCCTTATTTTTTAGTAAAAATCTTAATGAAAACCAGATTGGCATAATTTTATTGAAAGTACCGCAACAAACATGTAACAAATTATATCCTGAATCGTTTTACAATTATAAGCTAGCTTGAAGTATAACTGACCGATTATTAGTAAGATGAACCTACACATTATCTTGACATAGCAAGATCAAAACTGTGCACGCGATGAAGGGAAAAGATACCAATAAGCAAAAAATAGACGTTATATAGAAGTAAGCTGTTAAATGTGACCGTTTAAAACATTAAATTAATTTATATTTAATTAATATGGGTGAAAGAGTGTCGGTAGCTTTACTTGTTTCTACCTATAATTGGCCTGAGGCATTGAGGCTGGTTCTGGAGAGTGTGTTAATGCAAACGATGTTGCCGGATGAAGTGATTATAGCAGATGATGGCTCTGGTGACGCTACCAGAGCGGTAGTAGATGCTTTCCGTGCGAAAACCAACATACCAGTTAAGCATTTTTGGCATCCGGATGAAGGATTCCGCAAAACGATCATTATTAATCAGGCTATAACAGGAACATCTTCGGATTATATTATCCAGATAGATGGAGATATTGTGATGCATGAGCTTTTTATCCAGGATCATATGAGTGAGGCGGAGAAGGGTTATTATATCCGGGGAAGTCGCGTATTGTTACCGGAGCATTTAACCAAACGTTTCCTTGGCTCTGGCAATTTTGAGCCGGTATCCAGTTTGAGCAGAGGCATTGGAAACCGCATTAACTCACTACGTATTCCTTTCCTGGCGCCATTGCTGATAAGAAAAAGCAAGCGTTCTAGGAACTGGATTGGTTGTAATTGCGCTTTTTGGAGGGCTGATTTCCTGAAAGTGAATGGGTATAACAATGAGCTGCAAGGGTGGGGACATGAAGATATTGAGCTGGCAGCCCGTTTTATCAATTCCGGTCTTACCCAGAAAAAAATAAAATTAAAAGCGGTATGCTACCATTTGCACCATCCTTTCAATTCCAGGGTGCATGAGCATATTAATTACAGGGTTTACCTGGATACGTTGAATCAGAAGATTGCTTATTGCTCCAATGGTTACCGCACCAATTACCACCATCAACTAACTGATTAATCATCAATTTGGATAAAACTAAGAAGCCGGCTCATCATTAATTGAGCCGGCTTCTTAGTGTAGATTATTTGCTAGTTACTGAAGGTTTGCATATCTATAAGGCGTTTATAGAGGCCATTATTGTTAAGTAATTCCTGGTGAGTGCCTTGTTCCACGATTTGTCCATTGTCCAGTACTACAATTTTGTCTGCATTCTGGATGGTGCTGAGGCGGTGGGCGATCACCAGTGAAGTGCGGTTTTTCATCAGGTTATTCAGGGCGTCCTGTACCATTTTTTCGGATTCGGTATCCAAGGCAGAAGTAGCTTCATCGAGCAGCATTAATGGCGGATTGGATAATACGGCGCGGGCGATACAGATACGTTGGCGTTGGCCACCGGAAAGTTTGGAACCCTTATCACCAATGTTGGTATCATACCCATTTTCGGTGTTCATGATAAACCCGTGCGCATTGGCAATGCGGGCCGCTGCTTCCACCTCTTCCTTAGTAGCATCGGTTTTGGCAAAGGCAATGTTATTGAAGATAGTGTCATTAAAAAGGATAGATTCCTGATTAACGATGCCCATCAGAGCCCGGAGCGATTCCATGGTTACCTCTTGTATGTTTTTACCATCAATCCGGACATCACCGGCCTGTGGGTCCATAAAACGGGGAATCAGGTCTATCAGGGTGGATTTACCACCCCCAGAAGGCCCTACCAGCGCAATGGTGGAACCCTTTGGTATGGTGAGATTAACGTCTTTCAATACTTTTTTCTCTCCGTAGGCGAAGGATACATTGTTAAAGCGAATCGCTTCCTGGAAGCCCGTAAGCGTGGTGGCGCCCGGAGCATCTTTTACCGCCGGATTTTCATCGATCAGCTGTAATACCCTTTCACCGGCAGCAATGCCGGAGTGAATGTTAGTAAAGGCGCCGGAAATGGCTTTGGCAGGACGCATGATCTGGGAGAACAGGGCAATGTATACAACAAATGTAGAGCCATCCATATCTCCCTGGTTATTGATAATCAGGGTGCCTCCATAGTATACGATACAGGCCACCATTAATACGCCCAGCGTTTCGGAAACCGGAGAAGCCATTTGCTGCCTTTTAGCCATAGACTTGGTGATCTTGGAATAACGCAGGTTTTGCCGTTCGAATTTATCTGTGATAAACTTTACCGCATTGAACGCTTTTACGATCCTGATACCATTCAAAGCCTCATCCAGGTAGCTGATCATCACCCCGTAGGTTTGATGGGAAGCGGTAGCCTGTTCTTTCAGTCTTCTTACCAGCCGGGATATGATCAATCCGGCCACCGGGATCACCAGCATCGACAACAGCGTTAATTTATAAGAGATCACGAACAGCATCACCAGAAAGGAAATCAGTGTGGCTGGTTCCTTGATCAGCACCTGTAGGGTGGCGGTCACGGTATATTGTACAACCTGTACATCTGAGGCTACCTTGGAAATAATATCTCCTTTTCTTTCATTGCTGAAATAGCCCAGGTGTAGGTTCATCACATTATTAAAAACGGATCTGCGCAGGTTCAGCAGGGTTTGGATGCGTAGGTTTTCCATGGTACGGTCGGCAAAATAGCGGAAAATATTGCCTAGCAATACGGAGGTAGCAATGCCAATACAAACAAATTTCAGACTGGTCAATTGCCCGTATTCTGCAGAGATCATAGTCGTATAATGCTTGAATACTTTGAATATTTCAAAATAATTATCCGGCATTGGAGCAATGGTTCTGGTCTGGTTCTTATCAAACAACGTATCCAGCAAAGGCGCTAGCAGCGCCAGGTTCAGTGTGTTGAAAATGACGGACAATAAAGTACAGATAAGGTAGGGGATCGCAAATTTATTAATAGGTTTGGCAAATGATAAAAGTCGGAAGTATGTCTTCATATTTTAAAAAAATAATGATCGTATAAAGATCAGGTGCTGTGCATAAAAAAAACCGCATCATTGCTAATGCGGTTCCTTAAGTTTTTAATTTGCTATTTATCAATAACTTAAAGAAGTATTTTTTCTGACACACATGCAGGCCTGCAGATCACTAGTAAATACTGCAATCCGGTGCCAAAAATAGAGCTTTTGGCTTAATTGTCAAAAGATTTGCGGATGGAAAGCCCACGGAGGGCATTTATTTCATACAGATCTTTTCCTTTTCCTGTTTGCGTTTTTAATACTTAGACTATTAAAGCTGCTTTATAGAGAAATAATTTTGTAATTTTTCAAGCATTCAGATAAACCTATGAAGTATTTTCTTCTTTTGTTGTTATTGCTGCAAGCAGATAACAACCAGATCATCAAAAAAATCAGGGAGCGGTATGTTTATATCAATGCACATATCGGTAATTACACTAAACAGATAAAGGATATACCTGATCAAAGTACAGAAGGCGGGGATTTAACCAGTTACTTTGCCGGTGATTCCTTAGTAAAAGCGGTGACTATTTTTTACGGTGAAATGGGTAAGGCAGTAACGGAGTATTATTTTGAAGGTAATAAAGTAGTATTCATCTATCAAGTAGATTACCAGTATGTAGTACCTATTTATGATGGCACATTTGATCGGCATAAAACTACTTCATTTGTTTCCAGATATTATTTTTATGAAGGGCAACTGATCAAAGGAATAGATACTACAGGTAGGGAGATGACGAAGGAGCAATACCGGTTGGTGTTTGCAGCGTTGCAGAAGGAGGAGGCTTGGGTGAAGAAATATAGTTTCCAACGTTAGGAGCTTGATTAATTTACGTGAATTTTCTCCGGGATAATTTTAAAATAATTTTGACTTGTTCGAAAAAAATATACTTTTGTATTGTGTGTTAGCCAATTTGAATGAGTAAGTGTATGTTCGTTGTTACCCTTTATAACAATACCCATTATACCTTTTGAATATGAAATATTATGTTGTAATCCTCAAGTATATGCATACGTAGTAATTCCGTTGTATTTGTGAATTGTTTCGTTAGACCATTGTAATTGTATTTTCCGTGAGAGTACATATTGTATTGTTAATTGTGACCCTTTTTGCAGGTATAACTGCAACTGGCCAGCGTTTGTCCATGGGCGACAGAAACGTTATTGATACCGGCCATTTTTTTGTGCACAGCGGTTGTAAGTCTCTGGTAGGAATACCTGTGGTACTATACGGCAGGCCAGACTCGTCGGATATCACCGCTGTACGCGTTTTTACCAGGAAGCTGCCTTTCGTGCAGCCGCCTTCACAGGTACCATTTTTATCTGTTCATGGCAATGTGATGTATGATTTTTATTACCAGTCAAATATCGATACGCCTTATACAGAAAAGGACATTCACCAGCATACGGTGCAGACCAACCTTGCCATTACCATCCGGAACCAATATCCGTTGAGGTTATCTTTCAGCACACAGCAAGGGAATTCTTCCTTGTTCCGTAACCTTACAGGGGTGCGCCTTTTTTATAATAACCGCGACTTTAAAAACCAGTTGTTATTGAATGCAAGGAATTGGATAGTCGGTAAATTAAAACAACAAAAAGAACTGGATTCCCTGAAGGAGTATGTATCATGTCTGAATAAGCGTTTAGATAGCCTGAGAGGCATATTCAACACCCCTTCTTATATCCAGCGGCTGATAGAGGCCAGGGAAAGGGATCTGAGAATGAAGTTGGATACTTTGGCAGGAATGTATCCTGAAAAGTATAACGGAGATTCCCTGTATCAATCTATGTTAGTAGCAGTGGATGATAATAAAAAAGTAGTGGATTCCATACAACAGCTGCTCCATGTAACGGATAAACGTTATCAGTTGCTGGAGCTGAAAGCAGGCAAGCAAAAAGCCAACCTGTTGGATATATTACAACATAGCCGCAATAACCAGGAATTATCTGATGCGCTGGATAAGATGAATCTGCCAGATAGCATACTGCCTAAAGGCTTCCGAACGATGTTGGCTATACGTAGTTTGGGTATAGGAAGAACAATAGCGGATTACTCAGAACTAACAGCGAAGAGCATCAGTATTACCGGTATACAAATAGAGTATAACCCTTCTTATTACCTGGCTTTTGCCAGTGGGGTGGTGGATTACCAGTTCCGCAATTTTATTGTAAAAGAACAGCGGTTGCCCCAGTATATCAGCCTGGTTCGCGGAGGGGTAGGAATGAAGGAGGGCAATCACGTTTACCTGACCTATTATACCGGTAAAAAGCAGTTATACGGAAGTAACGCAACCACCCCTGATAGTGGGCGAGCGGTAGATAATCATTTAATGGGCGTAGCGGTAGAAACGCAGTGGAAGCTGGGCGCCCATACTTACCTGATAGGTGAAGCGGCTAAATCATCTTTGCCTTATAATATCAGGAAGGTGCACGGTGAAACTAATCTGAACAGCATGCTCAACTTTTCCGGTCATACCAATGAAGCGTATACGGCTTCGTTTAGTACCCTGGTTAACCCTATGGGTACACGTATCAGTAGTATGTATAAATGGATGGGTAGCGATTTTCAATCCTTCAGCTTTTATACTACCGGATCGAGGCAGATAGCCTGGAGTATACAGGTAGAGCAACCATTTTTCCATCAGCAGTTGATGGTAGCGGCAGCCATCCGTAAGAATGATTACGCTACTTTTTACATGCCGTCTAATTATGAAAGCAATACCGTATTTAAAAGTTTGCAGATAACAATACGTATTCCGCGATGGCCCGTGGTCAGCCTGGGTTATCAGCCTTCTTCCCAGTTGGTAAAGCTAGACGATACCCATTATACCGAACAGTTATTTTATATGATAACGGGAACGGCTACTCATACGTATAAATATCATGGCATCATGATGAATAGTATGCTTACGTATTCCCAATTTTATAACCGGCAGGCAGATACCGCTTTTGTGTATTTCAACAGCCGGAACATACT
Source organism: Chitinophaga sp. 30R24 (assembly GCF_049056765.1). Taxonomy (NCBI): domain Bacteria; kingdom Pseudomonadati; phylum Bacteroidota; class Chitinophagia; order Chitinophagales; family Chitinophagaceae; genus Chitinophaga; species Chitinophaga sp. 30R24. Next base: position 13,192 of record NZ_JBJGXX010000005.1, on the reverse strand, counting down.
GGCCGGGCAAACAGTGTTTCTGAATAAATTCACCTTATCCGGCCAGGGAAGTGCTGCGCTTACACAAGCGTATTCGCTTTATAGCCTTACCGGGGAGGTTAGCTGGAAAGCATTGCACTGGTTTGAAATAGGCGGGGCATTGAAATACAATCGCCAAACGGTATATAATATTCAACAGTGGGGCTATGGCGGCAATTCCAGGATCAATATACCCAGGCTGGGAGAGATTGCCTTACGGGTAGATAAAAGTTATTTACCAGGCGCCGGTAAACAGTTGGTGTCTAATAATACAGGAAGATTAACCTATACCAGGATATTTTAAGTAATATGAAACGAATCAAATCCCCAGCAGGAGTGCTATTGTTAAGCCTCCTTTTATCTATGAAATTATCTGCGCAGGTGGTAATGTCTGCGCAAGTACCGCCAGCCGGTATATTGCAACAGTCGCAGTTGTGGAACATGATTTTAACCAACTCTTCTCCTACGCCGTTGATGGCTACTGTGATGTTACGTTTAACCGATGCCGTTAGCGGTCAGCCGGTATTAACGGGTGTTTCGCGTGCCATTCAACTTACAGCAGGCGCAAAGCAGCTACAGTTGAAGGATCTGGGCCCGGTGTCTTACGAATACCTTTCTCCGGTAGCAGACCGCAGGGAGTATGCATTGCTGCCCCCGGGCAAGTACACGGTTTGTTATAGTGTAGTAGTGTCTGGTGATAAATCAGATCATCCGGTGGCGGAAGATTGCCTGAATTTTATAGTGGAGCCAGTAAGTCCGCCTCAGTTGAATATGCCCGCTAATAAGGCATTGCTGGAAGCACCTTTGCCACAGTTTACCTGGATACCGCCCGCCCCCATGAACCTTTTTTCGGACCTTAATTACGACCTGGTACTGGTAACAATGGAAGAAAACCAATCGGCAGAAGAAGCCGTACAAATCAATATTCCGGTATACCGGGTGTCTTCTTTGCGTCAGCCTTTCATGAACTATCCTGCTGGAGCGCCTGCATTAGATACAGGTATTACCTATGCCTGGATGGTCACCGCCAATAATGGCCGTCAGTATGCAGCCCAAACCAATACCTGGACGTTCCGGATGAAGCGGCCTGCCAATGTATTGCACGATGATCTGACCGCTTATGTGGCCCTCAAAAGGAACGATAGCCAGGTTATTAATTGCGGCAATACTGTTAAGTGCAGTTATGTGAATGATGCCGGAGATGTGAAAGCAAAATATGAGATCCTGGCGTTGGAAGATAATAACCATGTTATCCGGCATGGGAATGTAGCCTTGCAGCCAGGTACCAATATGATGTCGGTGTCGTTAGACAATGGCAACCGGTTATCTGGCGGTAAGCTATATGTATTCCGGTTGTATAACAACCGCGCTGAAACCTGGGAGATGAAATTCATATATAACGATTCTCTGTAAACAATATCCCATCGGCCCTTACCTATAAAAAATTTATACATGATACTGGCTTTAGTAGCGAGAGTAAAGAGAATAATAGCAGGCGGCATGCTGGCTGTTATGTATCTTGAAATAGTAGTACCTATACACTTGTCGGCAGCAATCCCTGTAATACGGGCAGTTGATATCCGGCATATAACTGCACATCGGGTAGCAGCAGACCTATCCGCCGTGCATGCCCTTGTGCCTCCTTCTATTCCTGGCAAACCCGCTTTGTTACCTCCGGTGGTCAATAAAGCGGCCCATGCAGACATAGGCGGTCCTTCCCAACCGGAAACACAGTCTTTTCATTCTGCCAATGACGATAATATGGTGGACTTATTCAGTGGGGATTTTAGCTATAGCATTCCTTTACTGGATGTGGGTGGATACCCGGTAACCATTGGCTACAACAGCGGTGTTAGCATGGATCAGGAAGCCAGCTGGGTAGGATTGGGCTGGAATATTAATCCCGGAAGCATCACCAGGAACCTGCGTGGTATTCCTGATGATTTTAATGGAAAAGATTCCATTACAAAGGAGCTAACCATTAAGCCTAATGAAACAGTAGGCGTTACTGGCGGCGGCGACGTAGAAATTGAAGGTTCCCCTTTGAAGATGGGTGGAAGCACCAGCATATTTAAAAATACTTATAGGGGGTGGGGGCTACAAAATTCGATCAATGCAAGTCTTGTTTGTGGAGACAATGGTTCCGGAAAGTTGACAATGGGTTTATCATTGGCTAATAGTTCCCAGGAAGGCCTGACGATCGACCCTACCATTAGCTATGCTTTTCCAACGAAACATGCAGAAGAAAAGGGAGGATTGAGCGGTAGCGTTTCAATGGGCTCTTCTTATAATTCCCGGTCTGGTTTGAAATCATTACAGCTTTCTGCCGATCTTATTAACTTTGATAAAAATGGTAAGAAAGACAAGGATGGCAAAATAATAGGCAAAAAAATAGCTAAAGGAAATGCGGACATTTCCTTTGCTTATCCTGCCTATACACCTACTATTAATATCCCTTATACTAATAAAATGACCACCCTTAGTATTAAGGTGGGTACGGTTATTACTATTGTGCATCCTAACTTTTTCTTAAGTGGATATAAAGCAGAACAATATATAGCGGATAACGATAAGCGACTCAGCTTACCGGCTTTTGGCTACTTGAATTACCAGTCGGCGAATAATAACCTGGATGCATTATTGGATTTTAACCGGGAAAAAGAAATTCCTTACCGGGAAAAACTTCCTATTCCTCATATTGCTATTCCTGCCTATACCTATGATGTATTTTCTATTTCCGGAGAAGGTACGGGCGGCAGTTTCAGGGCTTATCGTAATGATATTGGCTATGTATATGATCACCAAATGACTACCCGGGATGAGTCTACCAAAATAAGCGGGGATATTGGTCTGGGAAATGTTATACATGGAGGGGCAGATCTTGACTATGTTAGGGCTGTTACACGATCTGCCTTATGGCAATATGATAATCCTTTATCAGCAGTAGTTGGTTTTAGGAAGTCGGATGGTTTGTTTGAAGCGGCTTACTTTAGAAACCCGGGCGAGAAAACGATTAATTCCAGCACTTTTTATGATGCAATGGGTGGCGATGATGTAGTAGCTGCAGGACTATATCAACCCGGTAATACTGCTTCTATCTTCACACTTAACCGGATTACGCCTTACCGGGGCGCCAAACCTCAGCCTGATATTATACTTAATAGCAATAATGTAGTGAAGCCCGCCCGTGAGAAAAGGACACAATCTATTACGTACCTGACTGCCAGTGAAGCCAGTGAAGTGGGTTTATCTAAATATATTGAAAACTACAAGTTGAATCAGTTTACGGTGAATAAAAGCACCAAGGCTTTTGTAGATGAGTATTATGGAGATGGCGACGGATTGAAGGCTACTTATTATAATGATAATTTTAAACCTGTGTTGTACAGCAGAGGAGTACGCGCTATCAATTTTGCCAATAAAGATTCTTTCAACGTAAACCGTAAGAGTAATGAACATCCACTGGATGTGCATTTCTGCGCTTCTTATGATGGCAAGTTAAAGGTGCCGCAATCCGGGATTTATTCATTTGGCTTTGCTGCCGATGATGGATATGAGCTTTATATGAATAACGAGTTGATGATATCGGATATGAGTGTAAGTAAGAAGCAAGGTTATTTTAATGTGAACCTGGAAGGAGGCAAGTTGTATGATATCTGGGTGAATTATTATAACAATAAGGGAGATGCCTCTTTACAGATGAAATGGCATTCAGATGCTTTAGGTACTAATCCAAACTATCAGGTAATTCCTCCAAATTTTTTCTTTACGAGAAAAGATGTAGATAGCTTTCTCGTTTTGCCAGATACAATTGTTAGCCGGGAAAAACGGATCAATTCTTTCCGTAAGGCAGACCATATTTCTGAGATAGATGTGCTTAACAGCGACGGAAGGAAGTACGTATATGGTATACCGGTATATAACCTGCAACAAAAAGAAACCACGTTTTCAGTGGATCATGAGAAGGCTAATCCGGTAGATGGACTGGTACATTATGTGCCTGGGGTGGATGATGGATTCAATAACAGTAATGGGAACGATCATTATTATAGTGCAGAATATATGCCGGCGTATGCGCATTCTTTCCTGTTAACCGGTATTCTTTCTCCCGATTACGTAGATCTCACAGGAGATGGTATTTCGGACGATGACCAGGGGAATGCCATCCGCTTTAATTATACTAAAACGGCAGGTATCCGGAACCCCTATATGTGGAGAGCGCCTTATAATCAAGATGCCACCTATAATGAAGGTTTTAAAACAGATAACCGGGATGATAAAGGCAGTTATATATCCGGTACAAAGGAATTGTGGTATTTGAATGCTATTGAGTCTAAAAACATGCTGGCTTTATTTACCCTTGATTCTCGCAAAGATCTTTTGCAGATTGATAGCAATGGGGTGAAAAGTGATGGTGGGGGAAAGTGTCTTAAACAGATAGACCTTTATACCAAAGCAGATTTCCTGAAACATGGGAAGAACGCTATACCCATTAAAACGGTGCATTTTGAGTATGGATATGAGATTTGCCCGGATGCGGGAAACCCCGATAACCTGGGAAAACTAACCCTACACCGGATATGGTTTAGTTATAATGGTAACGATAAGGGAAAAAAGAATGCATACATATTTAACTATAATAAACTTAACCCTGCTTATGCTACCAATAAGTATGATCGTTGGGGCAGCTATAAAGATCCTACCCAAAATCCTGGTTCAGGCAGTAATAATCTAATCACCAACTTCGATTATCCTTATGCGTTACAGGATAGTGCGGTAGCAGCCGCTAATGTGGCTGCATGGACATTGGATTCTATTGTACTCCCTTCCGGCGGCCGTTTAAAGGTGAATTATGAAAGCGATGATTATGCTTATGTGCAAAATAAACGCGCTATGCAGATGTGTAAGATAGCCGGATTTAGTCCAAGAATACCTTCCAGCTTACAGGATTTATCCAACCGGATGTATGATAACATTTTGGACAGGGATTATATGTATGTGGCAATTAATGTGCCTTACCCGGTAAAATCTGTTCAGGAGGTGTATACCCGTTACCTGGAAGGAGTGAGCAAGCTTTATTTCAAAATTTTTGTGAAAATGCCATCAGACATATACGGTAGTGGTAGTGAGTATGTGCCTGGTTATGCAAATATAGCTTCCCAGGGTGGTTATGGTTTCTTTAATAATGGTAAAACTATCTGGGTAAAATTGTCTGGGATCGACAAAGAAGCGAGGCCAGGAGAGGAAATCAGTCCGATGGTAAAAGCCGCACTCCAGTTTTTAAGACTAAACCTGCCTTCCAAGGCTTATCCCGGATCGGATGTAGGAGGCACGCTGGATTTACAGGTAGTTGCCCAATTGTTATGGACGCAGGTCAGCAACGTTATAAATACCCTTAATTCTTTTGAAAATAATGCGCGGCCCAGGGGATGGGCACAAACGATTGATACTTCCCGCTCTGTAGTGAGATTGGATAATCCTTTCTATAAAAAATATGGAGGAGGATTGCGAGTAAAAAGCCTGATTACTTATGATTATTGGAATAAGATGACTGGACAGCGTGCAGCCGTGTACGGTAAGGAATACAGCTATATTACTACCAAGGTGGTGAATGGAGATACACTAAATATCAGCAGCGGGGTAGCTTCTTACGAACCCACATTAGGTGGAGAAGAGAACCCGTGGCGTTTGCCTGTTGAATATACAGACCAGGTGAGCATATTGGCGCCAGTTACCCTGGGCTATACAGAAGAACCATTGGGAGAAGCATTTTTTCCTTCACCTTCTGTAGGTTACAGTAAAGTAAGAGTGAGAACGATCAATGCAACGAAGAACCGCTCTGTAAATGGATACGACGAAACCTGTTTTTATACCACCAAAGATTTTCCGACCATCACAGCGCGCACTGCTATAAACGGAGATACGAGGAAGCGGTTTAAAAGCCCGTTGGAGAGCATATTGAAGATTAACGTCAGGCATTTCCTGGCAATATCGCAGGGATTTAAAATAGAGTTGAATGATATGAATGGTAGGATCCGGTCGCAAGCATCTTACGCAGAGAGTGACCCCGACCACTGGATTGCCTATACGGAGAATTTTTATAAGGTAGATAACCAGCAGGTCCCTGAAAAGCATTTGAATAATACGGTCTTAACGATTTCACCCAAAGGAGTTATCAGCGAGAGTCTTATTGGAAAAGATGTAGAGTTGATGATGGATATGAGAGAAGAACGCCACGTGTCTAATAGTACGAATTATAATGCCAACTCAATTTTCTTTACAGTAGCTATAACGCCTTTTGATATACTATCGATGATTCCATTCCCACAGCGGGAGGAGAATGTATTCCATTCTATAGCTATTACCAAAGTGATTAACAGGCATGGCGTATTGGATAGTGTGGTGGCGATTGATAAAGGTAGTAAAGTAGTTACGCATAATCTGTTGTTTGATACTGAAACAGGAGAGCCGGTGCTTACGTCTGTACAGAATGAGTATAATGACACTGTATTTAATTTTATGTATCCTGTTGGCTGGGTATATGAGGGTATGGCTGGCGCCTATAAAAATGTGGGCGTAGTGCTGGATCATATAGATATCAAAGAAGGTCGTATTGTTGCGGGATTAAGTGGTAACACAGAAGATTATTTCTATAGCGGTGATGAATTGTTGGTATTTGCAAAGCGTAAGGTAGCCGGAACAGATTGCGACCCGGCTATCGCACATTGGCCCATATCCTTTAAAGTATGGGTGGTAGACGCCAATATGCTTAAAGGCGGTAAGCCGGATATTTATTTCATTAACCAGGATGGTTCTCCACTCACAGGCAATGATATTTCGCTGAAGATCGTCCGTTCCGGAAGAAGGAACATCGGGGCTACTGCCGGTAGTATTACGATGCTTAAGAATCCGCTTGTAAGGAGTGGTGATAATTACAGTTTTGTATTGAATGATAATTCCCGCATTGTTAATGCTAATGTTACAGAATACAAGCAATTCTGGAAAGTACCAGACAGAAGAGTGCCGGGAGTAATTGTTGATACCTTCCGCAATGATGCGCTAACCCGCGATTACACAGTAATGTGTGGTGGTAAACCGCAAACAGTATCCGTAACAGTGGAAGCTGGCAAATTTAAATCGGTGGTAGACCCGCGGATGCCAAACGATCAGGCAGCTAATTATCTTGATTACGACGGGCAATATCTTGCAGATCAGCAAGTGAAGTGCGATATGTTTTATAATAAGGCCGATACCGGTATTTTTATGAAGAACGACTGTCCTTATCCCGGAGAGCCAGCAAGAGCATTCAGATACATAGTGCCAGCTGAAACCTACTCATCTAGGGTGAGCCAGGAGGCAGCAGACGCATTAGCCCACGAGCATTTGTTGATTGAAGGACAGGCTTATGCAAATGAACATGGTCTTTGTACTTATCCTAATGAAGGCCGGAGCGCTTCCCTAACAAGTAATAGTAGCGTTCAGAAAGATATATCTAAAGTTACTTATGCTTTAAAAACAGGTAAGGATACACTTAACATTCATGTGGTAGGCACAGGTGAAGCAAACAAACAAATGCCGGATTCGGGCAACACTTATAATCTATTTGCTAAACTCACCAAAGTAAACCAGGTAAACAGGGAAATGGGAAATGATTCCATCAATGAGTTGGCTGATGTGGTGGTGAGCTTTTATGAAGATGCCGCGTGTACTATTCCTAAGGTGGTCAATAATTTGTCTATTGCCCTGAATATACAACAGGAGCTGATAAAGCAGGATAGCGTGTCTGTTTCCAGCAAAAGTTATACTGTAAATGGTACTTCCGCCGTATTGCTTCTGCAGGCGCCTTTTCAAAGCGAAATGATTCGCTACAGCTATTTCCTGGCGCCTAATAGCGTTTACATCATTAAACAACAGTAACAGATCATTCTTATGAATAAGGTTTTAATCATTTCATTCATCATATTAGGTGTGCTGCAGCAAGGGGCAAAGGGAGCTACCACTTCCTTTGCCATGCGGCCAGATACTTCCGGTACCTGCTATAGTGCGGTATTAGATACTGCTGTAAATCCATACAGCCTTGGTATTGCAGGCAACTGGCATCCTTCCCGCACGTTTACTTACTACGGTGCCAGAACAGAATCGGATGCGCGTATAAATGAAACGGATATACGTAAGGAAGGAACATTCGCATCCTTTATTCCTTTTTGGAACCGGCAGGCAGATAGTACGCTGCAACCTGTTTATGACACTAGTATCTGGGTATGGAATGCGCAGTCGACCCTTTTTAATGAAAAGGGGTTTGAAGTAGAGAATAAAGACCCATTAGGCCGCTATAATGCCGGATTATATGGATATGACCACGCCTTGCCGGTAGCAGTAATACAAAATGCCCGTTACCGGGAATCTATGTATGAAGGGTTTGAAGATTATGACTTTGGCGTTAACGTGGATACTGCGTGTGTGCAAGTGAGGAGTTTTGATTATTCTCCTTACAAGAAAAACCTGGACAGCACAGTATCACATACCGGTAAATATGCCATTCGTATAGCCGCTGGAGGAAGTGCTGCAGTAGGGGCTACTGTAGTAGCAGATGATCCGGATAACTTCGACTTCAACATACAAACAGGTACTGTTAACTGTTATGTTTCCGATGTATCACTAAAGGCTATACGGGCAGATAATAAAGTAATCCTGCCTTCTTTTTCCCCCTTCCAGGGCAAGCGCATGGTAGTAGGTTTATGGGTGAAAGAGGCGCAGTATTGCGCTTGTAACAGCTTTACGCATTGTAATGTTTCTATCAAAACAGGCACCAGTAATATCACCGCTTTGCCTTCAGGTAATATCATAGAAGGCTGGCAGCGTATTGAGCAGGTGGTAGATATTCCGGCTAATGCTACTACACTTACACTTACGTTGAATGCTACAGGTAGTACAGATGTGTATTTCGATGATATACGTATACATCCCTATAATGCCAACATGAAATCGTTTGCCTATGATCCGGTATTGTTGCGGCTGATGGGGGAATTGGATGAGAACAATTATGCTACCTTCTATGAGTACGACGATGACGGAACCTTAATAAGGGTGAAAAAAGAAACGGAACGTGGTATAAAAACAATCAGCGAAACAAGAAGCGCGCTTATTAAAGAATAAGATTGATCATATGAAATACATGAAAAATATTATTGCCTGCATTTTTTTGTTGCTGGCCGTTAATTGTTTGCAAGCGCAATCATCTGATAATATGGTGCAAGCAGCGGCCTTACTGGCAAAGGCCGGGCAAGCTTTAAAGCATAACAGTTTGTCGTTCGATCTCCATTATACTTTTGCCAATGAGCATCAGCCCAATATACTTTTGGACTCATTAAATGGAAGTATGCAGGTATCGCCTGGAAATGAACGTATGGAGCTTGGAAGTTCCCTGATTGTCAGGAATCCAAGATATACCATTATAGTATTTAAAGACGATAAGTTAATTCATCTGTCTAAATTCCGGCAAATGGATACGGTAAGTATTTCTCCGTTGGAGATGATGACTACTTCCATTAAGCAGGCGGGAGTACAATCTTGTAGTATTAAGCAGCATGGAGATACTACTATCATACGGTTTGCTTTCCCTGCTGCTGCGTATAAATACCTGGAAATAAAAATGGACAGCAAGTCTTTCTTAGTGTATGAATTCGAGTACCTGGTAAAAAGCAGCCTGTTAAGTGAGCAGAATAGCCCATCCGGTGTTGTCTATGAGCCTTATGCTTTAGTGAAGGCCTCCTTCGATCATTATAAGAAAGGCATTGTTGATCCCACGGTGTTTGATGAAAATCAGTTCTTCACCAGAAAGGCTGATACCTTGTTACCCGCTATTGGTTATGAAGAATATGAAGTATTTGTTGGAACCCCGAATATATAATTATGTATCCCATACTTAGAAATATCTTATTTCTCCTATTGCTTGCCATACCCTTCACAGCAGCCTCCCAGAATGGTATTACCATTAAAAGAGTGCTGGATGGCAGTAAAGGAGAGCTGTTAGCCCATGCTGCCATTACAGTGCAGGACAGCGTTTATTTTGATGCCTCGTTAAGGAATAAGCTGGAAGATGCTTATCCGGTAAAAAATGCGGTTACCTTTAAACTGAACGAGTACAGCCCCGTGTATTTAGGCGGTCCTTTCACTGCCACCGCCAATGTGAAGATTACCTATAGGCTTCCAGATCTGTCGCAGCACTCGGTGGAAGACACCTTGACGATCAACTACGATACCACTACTACTTACCATAGCCGTAGCGGCGTTGTGTTCAGTAATGCGCATGAGGTCACCGTTGAGCTGTTAAGCCTTACATGTAGCAATCTTGGTGTAATAGGTGCGTTGGTGTTAGAGAATGAAATGAATATCAAACCAGTTGTGAAGCTGGACCCTGTGAATGACGCGGTTACGTCTATCCGTTTTGATGAAGCTACCGCAGATGAAATTACCGTTCGCTGGCCTGCTGTAAAAGGGGCGGATGAATACGACCTGGAGTGGACCTATATCGATTCCAGTGCGCTGGCTAATCAGCGGTATGGCAGTCCGGTTAACCCGGACCTGTTATTTAAGCATAATGCCACGCGGGTAAGTACGGCTAATAACGAATATGCTATCCCGTTGATATTTGACAATGTGGGGGTGTTGTATGCCCGGGTAAGAGCGGTACAGTCAACGGCGGGGTATATACGAAAAGAGACAGATTGGAGCAATAATGTGGCCTCCTTTGATTTTGGCGGGCATGAGCATATGCTGAACTGGCAATCCAATATCAGCTTTGCAGAAGAAGGTAAGCGTAAGGTAGTAGTGCAATATTTTGATGGGAGCCTGCATAACCGGCAGACAGTTACCAAGGATAATACAACAGGTACTACGTTGGTAGCGGAAACGATGTACGACCAGCAAGGCAGGCCTGTTATACAGGTATTACCAGCCCCTACGCTGAGTAACATCATAGCATATACGAAAAACTTCAATACTGGCATCAACGACGCTTATGATGTAAGCCAGTACGATAGCCTTGACCTGCCTGCGCACTATCTTCAGGCATCAGCCCAACCGATGGGTACGGGCAGTGGTGCGGCCAGGTATTACTCTGCCAGCAATGAGCAGGCAAATGACGGGCGTGACCAGTATTTGCCGGATGCGCAAGGTTTTCCTTTTACAGAAACGGTATATACGCCTGATAATACCGGCCGTATCAGCCGTCAAAGCGGGGTAGGGCCAGATCATGTGATCAATAGCGGCCATGAAACCAGGTATACCTATGGGAGCGCTTCGCAGAAAGAGTTGGATGCGTTGTTTGGCACAGCGGCTGGTGAGGAGTCGCATTATTTCAAGAATATGGTGCAGGATGCCAATGGGCAGTACAGTGTAACCTATCTCGATATGCACGGCCGTACAGTAGCTACTGCGCTGGCAGGAACGCCTGACAATGTAAATCTGAAAGGGCTGGCTTCCAATGTGGTGGTAACAGTAACGGATACCCTTAGCGGCACTAATAAAACCACATCTGGCGACCTGTTGCTGAGCAGCCACAAATCGCAGTTAGTGGAAATGGATGGGCAATATGATTTTGATTATACCCTGGTGCCGCCGGTACTAAAGAAAAAGGATTGTAATGGCAATGATGTTTGTTATATAGGTAGATTCGACTTGGAGATAAAGGTTACCGATGATGTTTTTAACCAGCGGCTGGGAGGCAGCCCAGTGATTAAAACCATCAGTAATTATAATGCGGGCGATATTATTTCGGATTGTAGTGCGCCAGCTCCTATTACGCTGCATTTCTCCTTAGCGTTAAAGAAGGGTAATTATGAGATCATCAAATCGCTGAAAATTAATGAAGAGGCGTTAATAGCCTACCGGGACCGTGTTTACCTGGCTGGCAGCATATGCACTTCCCTGGATGAGATCATAGAGCAGCAGCGGGCTCTGTTGCCGGTAACAGCATGCCAGCCCACCTGTGCATCGTGTCTGGCAAGCATAGGTAGCTACAATGCTTTTGCCGCCAGCTATTTACAGCATATAGGATTTGCGGCCGCTGATTCTGTTCCTTACCGTGGGCAGATCAGTGCAGCCTATACCACTGCGATGGATGCGTGCAGTGGGTTGTGCCAGCAGTCAACGGAGTCTGATCATCTGCGCCATACCATGCTGCTGGATATGATTCCCCCTTCTGGTCAATATGCGAACCCTGATCATGATGATGACCGTTATGGTATTTTTTATACCGGAACGGATGATAAGCAGGAGAATGCCCCTTATAAAGATACCAACCTTGTATACCTGGATGGCAACGGCCTACCGGCTATGGTTTACGATGAAATCACTTCCCGGTTAGTTAGGCCGCAATCTTTACAGCCGCAACAGTTCACCGCTAAGTTTGAGCCATCGTGGGGCGATGCGTTGTTGCCTTTACACCCTGAATATTGTAAGCTGTTGGAATATGAAAAGTATAAGGCCAGCCAGCAATGGGATACCGCATTCAGTACTATAGATACCTATGCCGCCGCCAAAGCCGGCGGATTTATTAATCCCACCGGAGGTCAGGGAGGCATTTTTGCCCCTTATGGGGCGGCATTAACGCCCGATCCGTTGATATTAGCAAGTGCTGGCTACAGGTCTTATATAGAACCCCTGATGCAGCATGATCCTGCCACAGGTTGGTCTATTTACGCGGTAAGCGCCGTCACCGCACTTTGTGGGGATGATAATAGTTGCGTGAACACCTTCGTAGCCGCCGGAAATATTTTTAATGAAACAACGATGTGCGCGGGCGACCTTAACATGATCTGGCGGAGTTTCAGGGAAAGGTACCTTAACCTGAAAAGAGATTATATCAATAGGCAGATCAATAACACGAGTTGTTCCATAGCTGGAGGTAATGTGAGTGTGGCTGCATTGCAGCAAGCGGATAAAGTGTCTTACTTTGATAATGTGGGCAACGTCATCCAGCGGAGTGGTTATGGTTATATAGGTAACCTGAATAGCAAGCAACAAGGGCTGGACTCTGCCCAAAGTGTCCTGCAGCGTTCTTACGAGGCTAATTGTAACAACTACGTATCTACGTGGATGCAACAGCTGGCCCCTTGCCATTATAGCGAAGCAGAATTTGCAGAGGTGAAGGCGCAGTTATTAGCGGTTTGTA
>NZ_JBJGXX010000004.1:0-303995 GCF_049056765.1 Chitinophaga sp. 30R24 | reverse complement strand
GATATTTATTATATAGGGTTAAATAATGCTACATACAAACACACACATAAGGTTATCAGCACCATTGATAATAATGGCCTTCGGCAAACAATATATCCTTAAACGTTATAACTGAAACATTTCGCTGACACGGGGATACTACTTCTTCATACAAATGAACCAACATAAGGGATAACGCTCAGTACTTACACGGCGTAAATATATATTTTTTTATTACTGCAATGTTAAATATGATGCAATGATCGGTGTGATAAGAGGATTTAAAATAAGTCTTCTTCCGTAAAATGCCGACCGTGACAGTCTTCCCTTAATGGGCACCCATTGCAGCTTTTTTATCAAAATGAAAAATTGCCGCTCAAAATTACTTTTGAGACACTCTCGTTTTTTATACCACCAGTCAACGGTCAAATTGCCCCGGACGGGTTACACAAAATTCTTTACCCAATATTTGCTTCACGAATGTTTCCGGCGAAGTCCCTAGAAAGTGCTGAAAGTCTTTGATAAGGTGACTCTGGTCGTGGTAACCAAAATCGTAGATCAGATCAAACCAATTGATCTGCGCTCCTGAATACTGTTCTATGCTGCGGATCACCTGTTTAAACCGCAGGAAACGCAATAATTCCTTGGGGGAATACCCTACATATTTTTTAAACCGGAGTTGTATAGTGCGTTCCGAAAGACCGGCGTCTGCCGCAATTGCCTTTACTGGTTGCAACAATGAATCATTAAAATAAGCGGAACCTTCCCGTAATAATTTCGCTGCCGAATCTGCTTCACGGTTGAATGTTTGTACATACTCCTGCAGCACCTGTACCCGTTCTTCCTGATTGGAAATTCTGCTCAATACTTCCCACAGCTCATTACTGCAGGCAGTGGGCATTAATATATCCGGATGATGCACCTGGTTGCTGTTCAAACTGTCTACTGCTACCTGAAACAGCCGATAAAACCCATCCAGGTTAAATACAGTAATCAGCATATCAGTAGCTGGCAACACCTCATAGTTCAGCATCTTCTTTAATGGGCCGAGCAAGGCTATTTTCCCTATCAAGATACTGCCTGGCGGGTCGGCGGCAAAGGAAGCCCTTACCGGAGAGCCAAAATTGAAGACCAGCATCATTTCATAATTAGGCGAAAGATGCGCTATAGTGGCCACAAAATCGGACGAGGATTGTATTGCATAAAAATGTTTTACAATTTCCGAGAGTGGCGGCGTTACTTCAAAGTGTCTGCCTGTTAATGCCATATGGAAAGCGTGTTATTCTATCTTATCTAAATCTTCTTCCCGAAACCCCCATTCTTCCAATAACTGGTCGTATTGCGCTGATGGTAAACCTGGTTGTTTATAATGCCCTAATAACGTTTTCTGACGCATCGCCTCATAAATACTAACAGCACATGCCACTGAAATATTTAATGAACGGATAATGCCCATCTGCGGAATAAGAAAATGCCCATCTGCCAATGCCCTGATCTCTTCGCTCACCCCATTCTGTTCATTGCCAAATACCAAGGCCACAGAACCGCTGAAGTCAATGTCGTATAAACTGATAGCACCTGCTGCCAGATGGGTAGTAAATATCTTGTCGTATTTTTTGCGGAGCGCCGTTACACAATCTGCCACATTATCAAACTGGTGAACAGTGAGCCATCGCTCTGCGCTGCTACTGCTCCGGTGCCCCCATTTTTTGCGGCGAGGCGCCAGGGTAGTGATAATATAAATATCCTGTATGCCCACCGCATCGCAGGTACGCATTACTGCGGCTACATTATGCGGGTCTTGTACATCTTCCAATACTACGGTTAAATTAGCCTGTCTTCTATTTAACGTAGACAGTAATCGGTCTCTTCTTTCTGGTGTCATAAACTGAATATTAACACGAAAATACGAAATAGTACAGAGATCATTTTTAGCCTCTGCATTATGCTTATCTTCACTTTAAATATTCTAAACCTATGCTGAAAAAGATCCTAAAAATTGTGGGCATCACAATATTGGTCTTGGTACTCACTGCTGTAGCTATCCCTTATTTCTTTAAGGATAAGATAATAGCCAAAATAAAAACGGAGCTGAATAAACACTTAACAGCCCATGTAGATTTTAAAACGGTAGACATTAGTCTGTTCCGACATTTTCCCCGCCTGGCTGTAGGTTTGGAAGACCTGCAGATAACAGGCACCGGCAACTTTGCAACAGATACCCTCCTATCTGTTAAACAAATAGATGTAGCGCTTAATCTGATGAGCGTTATAAAGGGAGATAAAATGGACATCTATCACATCTCTCTTTCGCAGCCACGCATACACGCTATTATTAGCCAGGATGGCAGCGCCAACTGGAACATCCTCCAGCCAGACACTGTAGCCGCCCAGCCTGCAGACACTGCCAAGAGCAGTTTTGCCCTGAGCCTGCAGCAGTATCGTATCGATGATGCCTGGATTCATTATGAAGACCGGCAAGGCAACATGGAAATGCTGATCACCGGATTAACCCATCAAGGCCAGGGAGATTTCACGCAAGACAACTTCCTGCTGCAAACTACTACCACAGCAGCAGGCGTTACATTCCGGTATGGACCGGTTCCTTACCTGTCTCAGGTAAAAACCAAACTGGACGCCACTATCCAGGTAGATAATAACACCAATACCTATACGTTTAAGGATGGAAAAGCATCGCTTAATCATCTGGAGCTGGCACTACAAGGTTTCTTCCGGCTGGTCAACGATTCTACCTACGGCATGGGCCTGAGCTTCAATGCGCCTGCCACCCATTTCAAAGAATTACTATCACTGGTACCCGCTGTATACCAGACTGATTTCGATAAAATAAAAACCAGCGGCGACGCGGCTTTCAATGGTTTTGTAAAAGGTAATTATTCACCGGTGCAAATGCCCGCTTTTGGAATAAACCTATTAGTAAAAAATGGTTTCTTCCAATATCCCGATCTGCCCAAGCCGGTAAAAAATATTCAGATATCCATGAAGGTTAGCAATCCTGACGGCATTCCGGATCATACCATCATAGATATGCCTACCGGACATCTGGAAATGGATAATACCCCGCTGGATCTCCGCCTGCTGGTAAAAACACCAATATCCGACCTATATGTAGACGCAGCCGCCAAAGGGAAACTGGACCTCTCTAAACTTACCCAATTCGTAAAACTGGATGCCAGCACCCACCTCACCGGCTTACTTGATGCCGACATCAGCGCCAAAGGGCATATGAGTGCCATTCAACAGCAACATTACGATCAGTTCTATGCCAGCGGTTCCCTGCAATTGAGCGATATGTTGTACAAGAGCAAAGATTACCCAGACGGCGTTAAGGTTAATCATCTCTTCCTGCAATTCAACCCAAAAAATGTAACGGTAAAAGACCTGAACGGACAATACCTGGGCACCAATTTCACCGCCGATGGTGAAGTAAATAACCTGATCGCCTATACGTTTAAAAATGAACCACTGGACGGGCAATTGCATTTCAAAGCAGACGAGATCAACCTGGATAAATGGATGGGCGCCAGCACTGCAAATGCAGCCAGCACCTCTTCTCCCGGCAAGGATACTACTACGTCTGCGCCTTTCGCCGTGCCAGCCAACCTGAATATATCGTTGCAGGCGAACGTAGATAAAGTACATTACGATAAAGTAGATTTAGCCAATGTGTCTGGCAACCTGCTGGTAAAAGAAGAGACCGTAACAATGCAACAATTGAAAACCAATGCCCTGCAAGGCACTATGGAAATCAATGGCAGCTATAGCACCAAAGCCAGCAAAACAAATCCTGATATTAACCTGGCCTATAACGTGCAAAACCTGGATGTACAACAAACATTTAATGCATTTAATACCATACAACAGCTGATGCCTATCGGTAAATTCCTGTCTGGCAAGATCTCTTCCCAGCTAACTATGCATGGCAAACTGGGAAAAGACATGACGCCCGAATTAAATACCCTTACCGGTGATGGCAACCTGCTGCTGATAGAAGGTTTCCTGAAACAGTTTGCACCGGTAGACCAGCTCGCCAGCTCACTGAACGTAGCACAACTGAAAGATTTGTCGCTCCGCGACATTAAGAGCTATTTTACCTTCGAAAACGGACGCGTAAAAATAAATCCCTTTAAAGTAACGGCAAACGGCATACGAATGGATATTGCAGGTTCCCATGGCATCGATCAATCCTTAGATTATACCTTGCAACTGGCATTGCCCCGCAGCCTTATGGGCGCTGCCGGCAATAACCTGGTGAATAACCTGGCGGCACAGGCCCAAAGCAAAGGCATCCCGGTAAACCTGGACGACAGCGTACACCTGCAGATCCTGATGGCTGGTAACCTCCTGAAACCCAGCATCAAAACAGATCTGCGGGAAGCAGCCTCTAACCTGAAATCCCAGGCTACCGAACTGGTAAAGAATAAAATAGATACCGTAAAAAATACGGTAAAAGACAGCCTTAACCAGATCAAGAATACCGCCGTTAACAACCTGAAAAACGAACTGAAAAACCAGCTTACCGGCAAGAAAGATACTACTGCAACCGTTTCTTCCGGCAAACCACTGGAAAACGTAGGTAAACAGGCTGGCGAATCGGTAAAAAATACCCTCAAGAATCTCTTTGGCAAGAAAAAGGGAGCGGATAGCACCCAACATTAATCACTTTCTGCCAGGTAGTGGCATACCGCTGCCTGGCAGAAAAATATCCACCCCATCCTGGTGTTTTTTCGTAACTTACTATACAATATAAAACCCCGGATCATGTTGTTAAGTTTCCTCCAGTCCACTTACTGCAATGCAGCGATATTTGCCGGCGCGTTATTCTTCCTCATCGGTTTCCTGATCCATCGTTTTCCGCCTAAAAGCACAAGGTCGTGGTATGGCTACCGCAGTTTCCTATCCACTAAAAATGCCGAGATGTGGCAGGCTGCCAATGAGTATGCCGCCTTTATTTCCCGGCGTGTAGGCATTATCCTGATGCTCACAGGCATTATCTGCGCCCTGCTTTTCAACCGGCAAACAGACTGGTTCCTGTACATTACCGTAGGGGCGGTGGCCGCCGGTATCATGTATATTGTAGGCGATACAGAGTGGGAACTTACCCGGCATTTCGATAAAGACGGGAAACGCATCCTCCACGACAAAAGCATAAAAGCATAAAACAAAACAGGAAAGGCGCTGCTACTGCAACGCCTTCCTGTGTATGTACAATTATAAACCCTTCTTAATTATCTCTGGCTCATCTTTTCAGCAAATCCATCATATAAATTATCCTATCAGCAGCACCGCATTCATCACATTTGAATGTCATGTTCTCCCACAGATTGATAGTTTTCTTTCATTTGACGAAGTTTATCTTTACCATAAGCCAAACGAGTGATCACCACATACAATACCGGCACAATAAAGATAGCCAGGAAAGTAGCCGTGAACATACCACCCAATACCGTCCAACCCATAGTTTTACGGGCTTCCGCACCTGCGCCAGAAGAGAACACCAATGGCATAATACCCAGCAGGAAGGCCATGGAAGTCATGATAATCGGGCGTAAACGCAACTTAGCTGCCTCTACCGCGGCGGTTACCAGGTCCATTCCCCTGTCCACACGTTCCTTCGCAAATTCCACGATCAGGATCGCATTCTTCGCAGACAAACCGATCAGCGTAATCAACCCAATCTGGGCGTATACGTTATTACTCAGTTTAGGCAGAAAAGTGAGCACCGTAATGGCACCAAAAGCGCCAATAGGCACTGCCAGCAATACAGAGAACGGTACAGACCAGCTCTCGTACAGCGCCGCCAGGAAGAGGAATACGAAGATGATGGATAACGTAAAGATATACACGGTTTTAGAACCAGAGAGGATCTCTTCACGGCTTAACGCAGAAAACTCATACCCATAGCCTTCCGGCAGCGTTTCAGCAGCTACTTCCTTCAGGGCCCTGATAGCGTCGCCACTACTATAACCGGGAGCAGGATTACCATTCACTTCCGCCGAACGGAACAGGTTATAGTGGGCAATCACTGGCGCAGTTTCAATCACTTTATAAGAAGTGAGTGCGCTGAGTGGCACCATAGTACCCGACGCATTGCGCACAAATAGCTGGTTCAGGTTTTTAATATCACCACGGTAAGTAGAGTCTGCCTGTGTTACCACACGGAAGTTACGGCCATAGATGGTGAAATCGTTGATATAGGCGCTACCCATGTAAGTTTGCAGGGTAGAAGCGATATCTGATATTTTCACGCCCATTTTCTTTGCCTTTTCACGGTCTATATCCAACTGGTAGCTGGGAGTACGGGCTGTAAAGAAGGAGAAAGCCTTAGCAATTTCCGGGCGTTTGTTAGCCGCTGCCAAAAAGCCCTGTAGCACGCCTTCAAAAGCTTTGATCTCACCTGCGCCCTTTTGTTCCAATATAATGGAGAAACCGGCGGTTTGCCCCAAACCTGGGATCGCTGGCGGCGGAATTACAACTACGCTGGCTTCTTTATACTTCGCTAATTTTTTTGTGATAGTAGCTACCATGCCGAAGATCTGCAGGGAATCCGGTTTACGTTCATCCCATGGTTTCAACGAACAGAAGATAGTAGCACTGTTGGATTTAGTAGCAAAGTTCACTGCATTCAAACCGCCCAGGGCAGCGTAGTGCTGGATACCAGGCACTTCGTCCAGGTCTTTCATCATCGATTGCATCACCTGTACAGTACGTTCTGTAGAAGAAGATTCCGGCAAGTCGAAGGTAATGATCAAACGGCCTTCATCTTCTGTAGGAATAAATCCGGTAGGCTTGCTCTTGAATAACATCAACGTACCTACGAAAATACAGATCAGTATAACCACCACCAGGCGGAACAACTGGATACTTTTTTTCACGCCAAGAGAGTAGCGGGAAGTAGTATGTCCGAACCAGTGATTGAATTTAAAAAAGAATTTATTCAACCCTTTAGAATCCTTATCCAGGTGCATAGGCCGGAGCAAGAGGATACACAGCGCCGGTGTTAACGACAACGCTACAAAAGCGGAGATCATTACAGAAATCGCGATGGTGATCGCAAACTGCTGGTACAAACGGCCTACGATACCGGGGATAAACCCTACCGGCACAAATACCGCTGCCAGAATCAGGGCGATGGCAATTACCGGTCCGGAGATCTCCTTCATAGCTTGTGCCGTAGCATCCCTTGGCGTCATCTTCCCATGATCTATATTATGCTGCACAGCCTCTACCACCACAATGGCGTCGTCTACCACAATACCGATAGCCAGTACAAAACCGAACAGGGTTAAGGTATTGATTGTAAATCCTAGTGGGATAAAAAAGATGAACGTAGCAATAATGGATACCGGGATAGCGAGTACAGGGATGAGGGTAGCGCGCCAGCTCTGGAGGAACAAGAACACCACAATCACCACCAGTATCAGCGCTTCCACGAGCGTATGCACCACTTCTTCTATAGATACTTTTACTACGGATACAGACTCGAAAGGCACCACGTAATCCACATCCTGCGGGAACTGCTTTTTCAGCTCATCCATAGCAGCCATTACGTTAGCGGCCGTTTCGATCGCATTACTGCCCGGAGCCTGGTACACCAACAGATAGGCGGCACGTTTACCATCTACGAAGTTGTTACCGGCATAGTTGAATTTACCCAGCTCTACACGGGCTACATCTTTCAGGTATACCAATGATCCATCAGTAGGGCGGGTTTTTACAACAACATTGCCGAATTCTTCCGGTGTAGTTAAACGTCCTTTGGTGAAGATGCTATACTCGAAAGTTTGTCCGGTTTGTTGGGGTGGGGCGCCCACAGAACCAGCGGTGATCTGTGCATTCTGTTCGGCAAGGGCTGCACGGATATCATCGGCGGTAACGCCCATTTCCGCCAGCTTGTCTGGTTTCAGCCAGATACGCATACTGAAATCATCTGCACGGGTAAAGATATCACCCACACCTTTCGCCCTCAGCAATGCATCCTTTACGTATATGTTGGTATAGTTGTCGAGGAAGGTAATATTATGCGAGCCCTTGGGAGAGTACAGGGCTACCAGCATCAGGATGCTGGGATTACGCTTTCTAACGGTTAAACCTAAACGCTGTACCTCCTGCGGGAGAGTAGGTTGTGCGATACCCACACGGTTCTGCACATCCAGCGCAGCATTGTTGATGTCGGTACCTACTTCAAAGTTTACCGTCATACTCATTTGCCCGCTGCTGGTGTTGCTGGTGTTGATATAAGTCATACCAGGCGTACCATTCACCTGCACTTCCACTGGAGTGGCCACGGTTTGCTCCACCGTTTGCGCATCCGCGCCGGTATAGGTACCCGTTACCTGTACCGTGGGGGGCGAGATCTCCGGATACTGGCCAATGGCCAGGTTCATCATCGCTAATATTCCCACCAGTACCAGCACAATAGATATTACTATGGCTGTTACGGGTCGTTTTATAAAAGTATCTGCAATCATGATCTTCTGCTGTTGATTCTACTGATAAACTATTTTATCGCAGACGCGCCATTGGGTGCGCCTGGCATTCCTATCTGTATTTTGCCGCCATCGCGCAAACGCTGGAAGCCTTCTGTAATCACCTTATCGCCGGCTTCAATGCCGTCCATGATCACAATCTTATCCCCAAGCTTAGGTCCGAGATGCACTTTCTGCTGGGCAGCTACAGTATCTTTTGCCACAAACACAAAGTATTCGCCCATTTGCTCTGTAATTGCTTTGTAAGGTACAATCAACCGGTCTCCGGACTGGTCGTTCAGTACGCGCATAACGCAGCTCATTCCATCTTTCAGCTGATCGCTAGGATTATCAAACTCCACCCGTATACGTGTGGTAGCAGTTTGGTGATCCACACCACGATCGATGGCCAGGATCTTGCCACTATGCGTATAGGCAGTGCCGTTAGATAACTGCAACCGGAACGTAGAGTCGCTACCTTTAGTTTGCAAACCAGCGTAACGGGGAAGATCATTTTCTGTGATCACGAAATCCACGCCAATCGGATTTTCGCTGGACATAGTATTGAGCAGGGTGCTGCCAGGACTTACCTGTGCGCCCAACTTCACCTGGGAAATGCCAATACGGCCGGTAAACGGCGCTTTGATCAGAGCATAGTCGAGATCAGTGCGTACAGCAACGAGATTAGCTTCTGCAGCAGCCAGTGAGCTACGGGAAGTTTCCAGGGTAGCCTTGGCATTATCCAGGATCTGACGGGCTACCGCATCCAGTTCTGCCAGGCGCTCGTAGCGGTCGTTGTCTTTCTTCGCCCTATCAAAACTGGCTTTGGCGCTGGCCACATTGGCCTGTGCCTGCAAATAGGCCGCTTCATACTTACGGCGGTCTATTTCATACAAGGGTTTACCTTTCTCTACAATCTGACCTTCTTTAAAAAAGATACCGGTGATATAACCGGATACCTGGGCGCGCAGCTCCACCTGATTCAGTGCAACTACAGTGGCAGGATATTTATCGTAATAAACAGCCGGTGCTACGGTTGCCTCCGTAATATTTACCGGTGTAGGAGGCATAACTGGCGCTCCCTGCTGGGCAGGCCCTTTACAGGCAGTAAAGCCCAGGATACTGGCAGTGCTGAGTAATACAATGTTGTTCAATTTTTTCATATCCGTTCCGGTTACCATTTAATAATTAACAGTTAATGTTCCCAATGCTTTTTCCAGATCTATCTTACTAGACAATACCTGGTACATAGAGTTATAGAAGTTAAGTTGCGCGCTGCGCAGGTCTGTTTCGGCGATCAGCACATCCAGGTAAGTTTTGATACCTTCTTTATACTGCAGCTGTAACATATCATATACATCTTTCGCCATCTGCACATTGTCTTTCAGTGTGAGATAGTCGTTGTAGTTACTCTTGTAAGTAGACATAGCCTGTACATACTGGGAATTGATCTGACTTTCGAGGGCTGCAAAATCCCATTGTGTGCGCTGCAGTTGCAAGGTGGCTATCTTAATATTATGCACCCGTTTTCCACCCTGGAAAATTGGCAATGATAATTTAAGACCCAGTAAGGAGTTGGGATAGTCTGTGCTGTATAACTTGCTGAACTGTTCATTTTGCCAGGCAAATGCGTAGTTCACAAATGCAGATACCGTAGGCAAATAGCTCCATTTGTTATATTTCAAGTTGGCTTGCAACAGGCTTTGCTGAGTTTCGAGCAACTGATACTCTATACGGTTCTTGTAATTGGCCTGCAACAGGGTATCTTCGCCGGTTACCTGCGATTCCATAGCGCCAGCATCATGTACCAGGGGCACATCGCCGGAATTAGCCGGATATCCCATCAGTTGCTTCAGGTAAGCCTGTTTGGCGTTAAGCAGCTCACGGGCAGATTTTTGTTGTGCGCGGGCATTGTTCAAAGAAATGGTAGCGCGTTTGGCATCTGTTTTATCCACTATACCATTGGCGTACTGGTTATTGGCATCTTTGAGGCTGCGCTCTAACCGGGTAATGTCTTCGTTCAATACTTTAATCTGTTCTGTAGTAAGCAACACATCATAAAAGGCTTTGCTTACATCGGCCACCAGGTCTATCTGATTGCTAACGGTAACTTGTCGGCTCTGTTTTCGTACGTCCTTTGCCGTATTAGTAGCCAACAACAGATCGCGGGTAAACAAGTTCTGGTTCAGTGAAAACTGTGCAGTGGAGGTATTAGCCACACCTACTTTGGTAGCGTTGCCACCAAAAATAGAGGTAGGCAGTTCCATGTAGTGCTGGATGTTATAGTCCAGGTTGATTTGTGGATACCAGTCGGCCAACTTGCTTTTCACTGTTCCATCGGTAATTGCTTCATCAATCTGTGATTGTTTGATCACTGGTTGATGATAGATGGCATACCTGATACACTCCTGCAAAGAAGCGGTGACTAACAGGGAGTCCGAAGATTGCTGCGCAAACAGTTGCGGGGAGAAAAACGCCCCACACGTCACAGCCAGGAAATAAAATGCTCTTTTCATAAAAGGCTTTTGACATTCAGTTCATCATTGTACCAATCGAAAGAAAATAACGTCAGCATAGTAAAAACAGGATAGTTCCTAATGGCATAGCATTATTGTTCTTCATGTAGATATATAGGTATAGACTACATATCAGTTTTTATTATTACAAAAACGTGTTTCAGCCGTAACTCCTGTTATAATAAACAGGCGGGTTGATAGAGAGTTGGTGATTCAAGATCATCCAGAACTTTAAACAGCACGGCATCCAAGCGGGTTCCGTTCCGGGTTTCTGAACACGTATAACAGCGAAGTAGGTTAAACAACAAATACTCTGTTGCCTTAGGTAAATTCGATTCGGGCGCTAAGATAGTGTTATGAAAACAAAAATCCACTCTTTTGAGTGGATTTTAACAATTAAGTGAAATTCAGGACCAGTTATCCTTTATTACGGCCGCTGAAAATATGCTTTTCTGCATGATAGGAAGATCTTACTAACGGGCCAGACTCTACATAATCGATACCCATATTATAACCAATTTCCCTCAGTTCTGCGAATTCGTCTGGATGTACAAAGCGCGCTACTGGCAGATGTTTAGGAGTAGGCTGCAGGTATTGTCCGAGCGTTACTACATCGCAACCATTGTCGTAGAGGTCTTGCATGGCCTGCACCACTTCTTCTTTGGTTTCTCCCAGTCCCAGCATGATACCGCTTTTGGTACGCATTCCACCTTCTTTAAGGCGGCGGATGACTTCTAGGCTGCGGTGGTATTTAGCCTGTATTCTTACCTGTTTGGTTAAGCGTTCTACCGTTTCCAGATTATGGGATACGATTTCGGGCGCTACATCGATGATACGCTGCAGGTTTTCCCACTGGCCCCGGAAATCGGGGATCAGGGTTTCCATGGTGGTTTCCGGATTCAGGGCCCTTACCGCATTGATGGTATTAGCCCAGATGATGGAACCGCCATCTTTTAGTTCATCTCTGTCTACAGAGGTGATCACCGCATGTTTTACTTTCATCAGGTAGATAGCTTCCGCTACACGCTGTGGCTCATCGAAATCCACTGCTTCCGGACGGCCGGTAGCTACGGCGCAAAATCCGCAACTACGGGTACAGATATTTCCCAGGATCATGAAAGTAGCGGTGCCGGCTCCCCAGCATTCACCCATATTGGGGCAATTACCACTTTCGCAGATCGTATGTAATTTATGGGTGTCTACCAGGTTACGAACCTGCTTGTAGTTTTCGCCTATCGGTAATTTAACGCGCAGCCAATCAGGCTTTTTTACTCTTGTGGTAGCCGGTTCGGCGGCTATTACGGGTAGTTCTTGCATCGCTTATTCCTTTCTTTAGAAGAGCAAAGTTAACACTTATCTCTTATTCCATCGCTTTCCGAATTGTATGCTAACATATCCATTGAAAAAGAACTGCTTATTAGGGTCTGCTCCGTTTACGGGTACCATAATAGGTATCTTTTTGGTATATATCTCCGCATTTACCCCTACTTCCAGGGCGCTCACCACCTCGTTGAAGTGGGCCCAATCGAACCGTAGCCCCAGTCTGCCGTGCAATCCGGGCACCACGCTAAGCTCTCCCCAGCCCTTTCCAAAACCGCCTGCACCATTGATCTTTTCTTTGGCCAGGAACTTATCCGGGTTGGAAGGGTCATATTTAATATCCACATTTTCCCCGCTATCGTCTTCTGTATTTACATAATAAGGCTTTAACAAACCGATAGACAAGCCACCATAATAGATCCCATCTACTTCTACCCCATTCTTATTAGCTTTGCCTCCAATGAGATAACGTTGCCCAATACCCAGCTTAGCCTGGTAAAAATTATTTTGCTTGCCATATATAAATGGCCGCTGGGTAAAAGAATAGTCTCCACTTTCTTTCACCTCTTTATTACTCTTCTTCTCTGCAAATTCGAACTGGAAGTAGTTCACCTTCTTCCGCGTTTTACGGTAGCCCAATTCCACAAAACCAGACCAGCCGTCTGTATTTAACCTGCCGCCCAAAGAGAAATCACGCTGGAAAACATTTTCCCCTTCTTCCTGTTCACGGAAAATAGAGATCCTTTTCAGTTTACGCTGTTCTTTGTCGCTCTTCTTACTTTGCTGCGTGGTAGTGGATTGTGCAAACAAACCGCCGGATACCGATGCCAAAAACAGGATTAAGTATATTTTTTTCACAGTGGGCTTATTATGATAATAATAAATAAACGCTTTATCAAAGGTATTGTTATGTATATATTACAAACGTAGCTAATTTTTTTTTAGTTTACCAGGGACGCTTTTTCTGGAAAGATGCTATTCTTGAAAATACCTTTAAATTTACAGCATCGATTATAAATAAAATATCATGCAAACGGCTTCTATCATTTATACAGGCGAATTACGCACCACTGCTACGCATCTGCAATCAGGTACTGTTATTGAAACAGACGCACCGGTAGACAATAACGGGAAAGGAGAAAGGTTTTCACCCACCGACATCGTAGCCAGCGCACTGGGTTCCTGCATGCTCACCATTATGGGCATCAAGGCCAGAGATAACCAGTGGCCTATAGAGGGCACTAAAGTGAGCATCCAAAAAATTATGGGTACAGACCCCCGCCGTATTACCGGCGTAAAAGTAATTTTCGATTTCCCCGCCGGCCATAACCTGGGCGAAAAAGAAAGAACTATTCTGGAAAGGGCGGCGCTTACCTGTCCGGTAGCACATAGCCTGCACCCAGACATAGCACAGGATGTAACATTTAACTGGTAGTACAGCGAGCGGCTGGCTACCAGCAGTTAGCTGCTATTTAGCGGCTATCACCTATAAACTAGTAGCTAATAGCTTAGTGCCAATTGCACAATACAGGCATCTCTTCTCATCACAGTAGTGTTGTTTTAATTGCAACAATGCCTGTGATTCCATTGCATTTTCCTGCTCCACGCCCAATTGCGTCCAGCTATTGGTGATCCGGTTCTTTTCCGGAGGCAGTTGCTGCAGGAAGTGCAGCGCTTTTTCCTGGTAATATTTAAGATTTTTCTGCTGGCCATACAAAAATAGTAACGGCAATACCGTGTTGATCAGGATACTGTGCACCGCCTGTTTGCCCGGACGCTGGGTAGCTGCTACCTCTTGCCCAAAACGGTAATGGGTATGCCAATATACCGATGGTTGCACGAAAAATAATCGCTCCAGCTCTGCTATACTGCCTGCTTCCAGTAAGCGGGAAAACAAATGGGCTGTGTTTGCCTGCAAAGCGGCAAATACGGCAATCCGGATGGTAGGAAAAGCGGCAGGGCGCATACGCAGCCAATTCCAGTAATGTGGCGGCAGGGGGCTAAGCCGGTACTTATGCCGCAGGTAAGCAAATATTTCCTGGAGTTGCAGCGCATAAGCATCGGCAGGTAATCCGTTAAGCATACCTGCCTGCCCAAATAACAGCGCCTCCAATTGTAAGGGTTGCTGACGGTGGCGCAGCAACAAAGTATAGGAAAGCGATTGCGCCAGTTGTAAAAATGGCAGCGCATTTACCGGTGTGCCTAAGCTTTGGGCCACGGCCCAATAACATACTTCTTCCCAATTATACTGGTTACCTTGCAACCAGGCGCGGAAACCACCAATCTTGCGTTCCCAGCGTTCTGCCAGCAACCGTTCTTTCCAGCTAAGCCAGGTAAGCGACGGCACCCGGGCAGCATGCGCCTCACAGGCTACAAAGGGCGCATGCTGCCGTAATTGCTCGTACCGTTGCAATAACAATTTAGGAATATGGTGCTGCAGTTCCAGACAGGGCGCCCCATTAATACGGGCGGCGGGCATATCCTGTACAAATACTACGTGCAGGATAATACGATCGTACTGCCGGTTGTGTTGGTGCCCATGCCGGTACCAATCGGATGTTTTCAGATGCAATTCCACCTGCCCTATCCACAAAGTACCGCCTATCCTGATCCGGGCAGCCGTAAAATCCGGGCCGCTACAATAATTCTGTACACCGGGATATAAGATCTGTACAGATTCTCCTGAAGTAGTAAAAAGATGATCCTGCTGAAATAAACGGCAGGCCCAAATATGCTGGAATAGCTCTTCTGAGAGCAACGGGTTAACAAACATAAAGGCATGGTTGGGTATTGAAATAATATCTATCAAATATAATAAAACCCCTGCTGAAAAAAATAAAATACAACTTCAATTTGGAAATCTGATAAAAGTGATATTAACTTTGCGCCAGTTCTTACACATCACTTATCCAGAAAGGCGGAGGGACTTGGCCCTGCGATGCCTTAGCAACCTTTCCTGATTCATGATCAGGAAAAAGGTGCTAATTCCTGCCCCGGTGCAAATCGGGGAAAGATAAGTTGGCAGAGATTATTCTTCACTGATATATATATCTTTCTAAAAGAGCTCTTCCAACAATCGGAAGAGCTTTTTTTATGCCCCTTCCCCACCTCCTTTTATGGATTTGAGTTGTTTAAGTTGATCTTTAATGATAAAGTTGTAGCAGAAATTTGCGCGCATTGCATATCATTAAAAATAATTTATAACATGAAAACAGCCACACAACTGATTCATAGCATCCCGGTAGACGAACTGACAGGCGCCATTTCTGTGCCTATCTATCAAACCTCCACCTTTGTGCAGGAATCACCTGGTATTAATAAAGGCTTTGAGTTTTCGAGGGCCAACAACCCTACCAGGAAAGTACTGGAAGACCTGATCTGCAGCCTGGAAGAAGGGTTTGCCGGTTTTGCCTTCGCCAGTGGTATGTCTGCTATAGATGCAGTATTGAAGCTGTTAAAAACCGGCGATGAGATTATGGCCGTGGAAGATACCTATGGTGGCATCTTCCAGATCTTTAACCACATGTTTGAACGTTTTGGCATCAAGGTAAATTTTGTGGATACCAGCAATCTTGATAAAGTATTGGCGGCCATTACGCCCAATACCCGCGTGATCTGGCTGGAATCTCCCACCAATCCTACCTTACGCGTATCGGATATTAAGTCGATCAGCAAAATTGCCAAACAACATAATATCCTGCTGGTGGCAGACAACACTTTGTGCACGCCATTGATGCAGCAACCACTTACCCTGGGCGCCGACATCGTTATCCACAGCGCCTCCAAATACCTCTCCGGCCATTGCGACGTGATAGCCGGTTTGGTAGTGGTGAACTCTAAAACATTGGCCGACCAAATACGGTATAACCAAAACATCTCCGGTAGTATCCTCAGTCCGTTTGAGGCCTGGCTCACGATCCGGGGCATAGAAACACTTTGCCTGCGGCTGGAAAAACAATGCAGCAATGCCAGCGCCATCGCTAACTGGCTGGCTGCCCACCCCGCCATCGACAAAGTATATTATCCCGGCCTGGCAACCCATAAAAATCATCACATCGCCCGTAAACAACAGAAAAATTACGGCGCGCTGGTCAGCTTTTCCCTGAAAAGCGACAATATCAAAAACGCGATCCGCATCGTTAATGCCACCAAACTATTTAAACTGGCAGAAAGCTTTGGCGGCGTTAAAAGCATGTTAGCCCATCCGGCTACCATGACACATCGCAATATCCCGGAAGAATTCCGGCGCAAAACAGGTTTGCAGGACTCCTGCATACGTTTATCCATCGGCATTGAAGATGTCGAAGACCTGATCAACGACCTGAAACAAGCGCTAGACAAGCTGAATCTTCCGGCTGGCAAGCAAATCACTGTTTTACAATAGGCTTTTGCCCGGAAGGCTGACAGCCAACGGTTAAAAGCTCAAAAAAGAAGTATGGAAAATAAGATCATCAATTTAGGCATTTTCGGATTTGGCGTCGTAGGTCAGGGACTCTATGAAGTTTTGAACAGAACCAAAGGTATTAATGCACGCATCAAAAAAATCTGTATTAAAGATCCTAATAAATCAAGACCTATAGACAGTAGCTATTTTACTACCGACAAAAATGAGATCCTCGAAGATCCTACCATCGACGTTGTAGTAGAACTGATCAACGACACAGAAGCTGCCTTTGAAATTGTAAGCACTGCCCTCCGCAACGGAAAAGCTGTGGTAAGCGCCAGCAAACGCATGATCGCTGAAAACCTGCCGGCACTATACCAACTGCAGGCAGAAAATAAAGTTCCATTCCTCTACGAAGCCTCCAGCTGCGCCAGTATTCCCATTATCCGTAACCTGGAAGAATACTACGACAATGACTTACTCAACGCTGTAGAAGGTATCTGTAACGGATCTACCAACTACATCCTTACCAAAATATTTGAAGAAAACCTCAGCTTCCAAACCGCCTTACAACAGGCGCAGGAACTGGGTTTCGCAGAAACCGACCCCACACTCGATATCGAAGGTTACGATCCTAAATTCAAAATCGTGATCCTCTTGCTCCATGCTTTCGGTACTTTCGTGAAACCGGAAGAAGTGTTCAACTTCGGTATCCACCACCTGAACGACTTTGATATACAATTCGCGAAACAACGGAATTCTACTATTAAACTGATTGCCCAATGCCGCCGGCAAAACGGACATGTATTCTCCTATGTACTGCCACACCTGATCAAGGAACATAACCTGCTCTATGATGTATACAATGAATACAATGGCATCCTGCTGGAAAGCGCATTTACCGATAAACAATTCTTTGTAGGTAAAGGTGCCGGCGGTACCGCTACCGGTAGCGCCGTATTGTCCGACATCTCCGCCCTGTTGTACAACTACCGCTACGAATACAAAAAAATCAAACAAAATAATCAACCCAGCTTTACCAACGATGTAAAACTGCAAGTGTACCTCCGCTACAAAACACCCGACCAGGTAGATCTCGCAGAGTTCTTTAACATCTCTGAAAAATACGAGTCCAAAGAATGGCGCTATGTAGTAGGTACGATTAACTTACAAAAACTGAAAGAAGCAAACTGGCTGAAAAATAAAGACGTTAATATTCTCGTACTGGAATAAATTAATTGTACTCAACATAAGCAAAAACCAATCAAAAACGGCGCAGTTCCCTGCGCCGTAAATGCTTTAGCAATCATATCAGCTATCAGCTGCCAGTTAATGCCAATAGTTCTTCCACCACCCTGCTCACTGGCAAGCCCATTACATTATAAAAACAACCATTAATACTATCTATGCCCACAGCTCCTATCCATTCCTGTATAGCATAAGCGCCCGCCTTATCAAAAGGCTCGAAATGATCCACATAATAAGTGATCTGTTCCGGAGTAAGCGGCTTAAAGTGTACGGAAGTGATCTTAGAGAATGCCGTTTCCTGATCGCCCTGCTGGATCACTACACCAGTAATAACCTGGTGTTCCCTGCCACTGAGCCTTGAGAGAATGGCAATAGCATCTTCCCGGTTTTTAGGCTTACCAATAATCGTTTCGCCCAACACTACAACGGTATCTGCGGCAATAATAATATCATCGGGTGCACAGAGCGAACGCACCGCCGCCGCCTTTTCACGGGCAATATATACCGGTATTTCAGGGATATCCAGACCTGGTGGGTAAATTTCTTCCGTAGCTACTACCTTTACTTCAAAGGGGATGCCCGCCTGCTCCAGCAATTGCTTTCTGCGTGGCGACTGCGAAGCCAATATGACAGGTTTATTTGTATACATCTTTATTATAAATAAAATTTAAAAAATATCATGGATAGTATACCAGTCAACATAACCAGTTTTACCAGAGAACTTACCTTATGGTAATGCTGCGGCAAACTGGATTTTTTCAGTAAAATATATATGTAAGCACAGGGCAACTGTACAAAGAAGAACAAATAAGCAATAGCCACATACCAATCCAGTAGCCATACCCGGATTTCTACTAGGAAGATAATGATCACCAATGCCAGCAACAACACATTACACAAGCGTTTGGCAGCCAATACCCCCCAGGCAATCGGCAGGGTGCGACAGCCATCTTTACTATCGCCCATCATATCTTCTAGATCTTTCACTATTTCCCGGACCATGGAGATAAGAAAAGCAAACAGCGCATATACGCCAATAATCTGGATCAGCTTGCGGCCAGTGGGCGACAGGATCGCTTCAAAACTGTGGTAGATCTGTTTCTCATAAAATCCTACTACTACTACCGACAAGGCAGTCAATAGAGAGATCACCACATTGCCGATCAATACCTGTCTTTTAAAAGAAGTAGAATAAAACCACAACAACAAAGAGCAGAGCACCTGGGTAAAGCCCAGGTAAAACTGACCGATTTCCCAGGCTACCAGGAAGCCTAGCGACACGCCGGCCAGGTTCAGTATAGTATGCCAGGCCATGGCCCAGCGGCGGCTGATCACTTTGTCCAATACCATTTTATCCGGCTTGTTGATAATATCAATGTTAATATCAAAATAATCATTGATAATATAACCTGCTGCCGCTACCAGGATAGTAGACAAGCTAAGTAATATAAATTGGGGAACAGGCAGTGAGGGAACTTCGCCGGAATTGCGTAATACCGGATCTACTACACAATACTGCAGCAGGAATTGGGTAAGGGCAATGTATACCAGGTTTGGGTACCTAACCAGCTTTAAAAATGCGGCCCAGCGTTTCATAGTTTTTCTCTTTTTATTATTTCGATGCAATACCTTCGTCCATTAACCAATGGCCGTTCAGTTTCAGTACTTTTTCTATTATTTCCCTTACGCAGCCGTGGCCACCGGGTAATGGAGATATGTACCTGGATATACTTTTTATTTCCGCTGCCGCATCTGCCGGGCAAGTAGGCAAGCCCACCAATTGCATAGGCTGGTAATCCGGAATATCATCTCCCATATACAGGATCTCCTCCCAGCGCAAATCGTGCTCAAACACGTAGTCCTGCAACTTTTCCTGTTTATTGTGTATGCCGGTGTAGATATCTTTTATGCCCAGCCCCTGTAACCTGCTCACTACGCTCTCCGATTTCCCTCCGGAAATGATCACCACCCGGTAACCTTTCTTCACAGCTAATTGCAAGGCATAGCCATCTTTTATATTCATCCTGCGCGACATTTCCCCACCAGGGAGCAATTGTAGTGTGCCATCCGTTAATACACCATCCACATCCAGCACAAATGTGGTAATAGATTTAAATAAAGCCAATACGTTCATAGGGCCAAAAATAGGGATCATTCCCGACTTTTTTGTTTTGCCGGGCTGTAGCTGGCAATAACACTTTACAAAAAAATAATATCACCGGTGATAGAATTGGTAAATAGCGTCGGAGATCACCTGGTATACCAGTTGCAAATATTCATCACCTGCCAGCAACTCACGGTGCAGGCTCATGGTAGTTTCATCCTGTCGTAACGCAGGACCCGTTTGCACAGATTCTGGCGGATATTTCTCCAACCGGTCGAAAGTCTCCTTTATGATAGGATGCAGCAGGGAAAAATCCAGGTGCTCCCTTTCGCAGTAGGCCTTAGCCTGGGCGATGAGATGATTAGTGAAGTTATTGCACAGTACCGCTGCCAGATGGTACTTAAGCCGTTGCTCGGAAGTAGCAACGGCAACACTGCTGGAAATGCCTTGGGCGAGGGCCTGCAAGCGTTTGAGTACCTCGTCGTTGCTGGCTTCCAGCATAACAGGAATAGGCGGATAGTTCTTTACTTCCTTGCGGATAGACTGTAATGGGTATACAACCCCTGTATTAATGGATATCCGGGAAATGGCACTCATTGGCACAGCGCCTGCAGTATGGGCTACCATACGCTTGCCCAGGCGTAGCTGGTCATTTAATTCCGCGATAGCGGTATCGCTCACTGCCAGCAGGTACACGTCTGCATCCAGGGCAATGTCCAGCAGATCGTCTGTATAAGTTGCATTCAGCGTTTCAGCCAGTTCCCGCGCGTGCGATAGGGTACGGCTTACAATCTGCTTAACCTGATGACCATGTAACTTTAAGAGGTGTCCGAAACAATGGGCCACATTTCCAGTGCCGATAATTACTATATCCATTATATATATATTGTTAATTGGTTATTTCTGATACCCGTCTTTTCGTTAACAAGCAGTTTCCCGTTTCACAAGTATCAATTAAATATCTAAATAACCCAATAACTAATATACGGGTTTTACCGGGTACCCGTTTTTTTCATTACATTACAACGTATTTTAACGTTTAAAGTGGCCTTATTTTTTAATTTGAAGGTACTTTTATATTATTGCGGAATTCATTGAAGTAATTATTTTACAGAATTTTGCGTATTTAGCAGGACAAAAGAAGCATACATGGCAAAAAATCTAGTTATAGTTGAGTCCCCGGCGAAAGCCAAGACCATTGAAAAAATTTTGGGCAAAGACTTTGAAGTCAAGTCCTGCTTTGGGCACATCCGTGACCTGGAGAAGGACGACATGGGGAT
Source organism: Chitinophaga sp. 30R24 (assembly GCF_049056765.1). NCBI lineage: Bacteria > Pseudomonadati > Bacteroidota > Chitinophagia > Chitinophagales > Chitinophagaceae > Chitinophaga > Chitinophaga sp. 30R24. The sequence goes on along the minus strand of NZ_JBJGXX010000004.1, from coordinate 282,675 downwards.
AGACATCGAAAATAACTTTAAGCCTAAGTATGTGATCCCGGACGACAAAGAAAAAATAGTAAAGGAACTGAAGAAGCTGGCCAAGGATACCGACGAGGTATGGTTAGCAACGGATGAGGACCGTGAAGGAGAAGCCATTTCCTGGCATCTGTGTGAGGTGTTGAACCTGGACCCTGCCACTACTAAAAGGATCGTTTTCCATGAAATCACTAAGCCGGCCATTGAAAATGCGGTACAGCATCCACGCACGCTGGACATGGACCGTGTAAATGCCCAACAGGCCAGGCGTATATTAGACCGTATCGTAGGTTTCGAAATATCCCCGGTGCTGTGGCGCAAAATGAGCATGCGCAATTCCCTCTCCGCCGGCAGGGTACAATCTGTAGCGGTGCGGCTCATTGTAGAAAGGGAAAGGGAAATCAACGCCTTCCAGTCGGTAAGCACCTTTAAAGTAGAGGCTTATTTCACAGGCAAGGATATTAACGGCAAAAACATTTCCTTCAAAGCGGAAGGCCCCGGTAAGTTTAAAACAGCCGAAGATGCCGAAAAATTCCTGCAACAGTGCATCGGCGCCGCCTATACGGTAAAAGACATCCAGGTAAAACCCGGCAAAAAATCGCCGGCAGCGCCTTTCACCACCTCTACCCTCCAACAGGAAGCCAGCCGTAAACTAGGCTACAGCGTGTCTAAAACCATGTTGCTTGCCCAGAAACTGTATGAAAGCGGAAATATTACCTATATGCGTACCGACTCTGTAAACCTGTCGGATACCGCATTAACAGATATAGAAAAAGCCATTAAAGGCAGCTTTGGCAATAAATACCATCAACACCGCAAATTCAAGAATAAAAATGAGTCGGCCCAGGAAGCGCACGAGGCCATCCGTCCTACCTACATGGAAAACACCACTGTAGAAGACAGCGATACCCGTAAGCTGTATGAGCTGATCTGGAAACGTACCATCGCCAGCCAAATGGCAGATGCCGAACTGGAAAAAACTATCGCTAAAATCGATATTTCCACTAACCACGACGAGCTGACCGCCAGCGGGGAAGTACTGAAATTCGACGGCTTCCTGAAAGTATATATGGAAAGCCACGATGACGAGGATGAAACAGAAGAACAAGAAGGTTCCCTGCCGCCACTGGCCGTAAAACAATCGCTGGACCTGAAAGAAATGAAGGCCACCGAAAGGTTCTCCCGCCCGGCGCCCCGCTATACGGAAGCCAGCCTGGTAAAAAAACTGGAAGAACTGGGCATTGGCCGCCCTTCTACTTATGCCCCTACCATTACCACTATACAGAAACGCAATTATGTGGAAAAAAGGGACAAAGAAGGCATCAAGAGAGATTTCCGCATACTGGTGCTCAAATCAGATAAGATCGATAAACAAACCGAATCGGAAAATACCGGCGCAGAAAAATCCAAACTGTTCCCTACCGATCTGGGCATGATCGTGACCGATTTCCTGAACCAGTACTTCAATAATGTAATGGACTACGGCTTTACCGCCAAAATCGAAGGAGAATTCGACGAAATTGCCCACGGTAAAAAGCAGTGGAACAAAATGCTGAAAGAATTCTATTCTCCTTTCCATAAAGATGTGGAAAACACCCTGGAAAATGCAGAAAGGGTAAAAGGAGAACGCCCACTGGGTATAGACGCCGCCAGCGGCAAGCCAATCGTAGCCCGCATGGGACGTTATGGCCCTATGATCCAGATCGGCAGCGTAGATGATGAAGAGAAGCCCCGCTTCGCTAAATTAAAGGCTACCCAGAGCATTGAAACCATTACCCTGGAAGAAGCCATGGAATTATTTAAACTACCCCGTAACCTGGGTAAATTTGAAGATTCCGATGTAACCGTAAATATTGGCCGCTTCGGCCCATATGCCCAGCATGATAAGAAATTCTATTCCCTGAAAAAGGAAATGGACCCTTACACAGTAGAACTGGATGAAATAGCGCCGTTAATTGTAGAAAAACGCTCTGCCAAAGACGAACGCACCATCAAAATATTTGAAAAAGAAAAAATCCAGATACTCAAAGGACCTTATGGTCCATATATTAAACAAGGACTCAAAAACTACAAAATACCTAAGGAAAAAATCGATACTGCGGCTGATCTAACGGTAGAGGAAGCCAAGGCGATCATTGAAGACGTCAAAGCCAATCCACCGAAAAAGAAAGCGCCGCCCAGGAAGAAGAAAGCCGAATAACACAGTGGTACAAATCCGATGAATATGTGGGCAACAATAATAACTGCAGCGTGGTTGATATGCTTATTATTTAACTTGCCAACAGGATCTCGTTATTTGATGATTATCACATGATCATAATAATGGTATGAACGAAAACAGAGAAATAAACGCTTTGTTCCACCTGTTGGATGATCCGGATCTGGAGGTATTTGATACGGTTGCCAGTAAAATATTACTCTACGGTAAAGATATCATTCCGAATCTGGAGAATTTGTGGGAGAATACAATTGATGAAGCTATTCAGGAAAGGATAGAACTGCTGATCCACCGGGTACACTACCAGGATCTGCAAACTGCGTTACGCGAATGGGGCCTTTCAGAAGCACAGGGATTGCTGCAGGGCGCTATCCTGGCTGCCAGGTACCAGTTCCCCGATCTCCTGGAAAACCAGGTGATTACGGAAATTGACCGCATCAAACGTAATATCTGGCTGGAACTTAATAATTACCTCACACCGCTGGAACAGATCAATGTGCTCAACAGCATGATCTATAATTACTTTGGCCTTAAAGGAGAAGAAGTGTCCTATCAACGGAAAAACCAGTTCTTCATCAATCAGGTCATAGAATCCAGGAAAGGTAACCCGGTTACCAATGGCATCATCTACCAAAGCCTTTGCGCTATGCTAGATCTGCCGGTATACGCCGTAAATATTCCCAGACAATTTATCCTGGCTTATTTCGATACCTATATCGATTTTTCCGCACCAGTAGAACCTAACGACCTGCGCATCCTGTTTTTTATAGATCCTATCCAGGGCCAGATATATACCCAACAAGATGTAGATACCTACCTCAAAAGGGTGTCTGTTCCTTCGGTGCCTTCATATTTTAAACCCCAGTCTAACAAACGCATTATACAGTTCCTGCTGGAAGAGCTGTCCAAATGTTTTTCTGATGATAAAGACAGTTACAAACAAGACGAGTTGATGAACCTCGCCAGTATACTTGGTGAGTAACACCAATTCATCCCCCACATAAAAAAGGCGCAAAATAATTTTGCGCCTTTTTTATGTGGGGATAATTATACCAACATAAAAAGCCCACCGCAACGCGATGGGCTTTTTATTTCTTGCAAGAAAGATATATTATGCAATATAATACTCTTACTTAGCTGGAGTTGCAGCAGAATCAACTGGAGCAACAGCAGAATCAATAGCAGCAGCAGAATCAGCTGGAACAGCAACAGGAGCAGCGTTCATAGTGTCAGCTGGAGCAGTAGCAGTAGAATCAGCAGCAGGAGTGCTACCACCGTTACAAGCTACGAAGAACATACCAGCAGCGATAGCGAATACGAATAATTTTTTCATTTTAATTTGTTTTATTTTTTAAAACCGGCGCAAAGGTATACAAATTTTATAAAATACAAAATCTATATACGTTCTTTTTAAGTTAACTTTTATTTTTTTCTGAAAAAGATTTTCAGCGGCACTCCAGTAAAGTTAAACTTCGAACGCAGCTGGTTTTCCAGATAATTACGGTAAGGTGTTTTCACATCGTCTGGCAGGTTACAGAAAAAAGCAAATGCCGGCGTATATGTTGGCAACTGGGTAACGTATTTGATACGGATAGGAATTCCTCTTACTACCGGTGGGTGGTAAGATTCGATTGCCTTCAACATCACTTCATTTAAAACAGAAGTCTGAATTCTGCGGGTACGGTTGTCGTATACTTCCAATGCCGTTTCTATGGCCTTGAAAATACGTTGCTTCTCTGTTACGGAAGTAAAGATGATAGGCACATCAGAGAAAGGCGCCAGGCGATCTTTCAATTGCTTCTCGTAATCCCTCGCCGTATTTGTAGCTTTCTCCACCAGGTCCCATTTATTCACCAGGATCACTACACCTTTTCCTTTGCGGGCAGCCAAACTAAATATGCTCAAGTCTTGCGCTGTAATGCCTTTTTCCGCATCCAGCAGCAACATTACTACATCGGCTTCATCCACCGCTTTAATGGCGCGGATCACAGAATAAAACTCCAGGTCTTCATGCACTTTCGCTTTACGCCTGATACCAGCCGTATCGATGAGCATAAAATCTTTCTGGAACATATTATAGTGCGTATGAATGGTATCGCGGGTAGTGCCGGCAATATCAGACACAATGTTACGCTCTACGCCCACCAAAGCATTCAGCAAAGACGACTTACCCACATTAGGTTGCCCGATGATCGCTATTTTAGGCAGGTCTGTTTCCAGTGTTGCCTCTCCCATGTCGGGAGTAATATGGCTCACCACAGCATCCAGCAATTCGCCGGTACCGCTGCCAGACATAGACGAAATGAAAAAAACATGTTCAAAGCCCAGGCTGTAAAACTCTGTTGCTTCCAGCTGGCGCTGACTATTATCTACTTTGTTCACTACCAGGTACACGGGTTTGGAGGTACGTCGCAGGATATCTGCTACATCTGCATCCAGATCGGTGATACCAGTAGTTACATCACACATAAAAATGATCACATTGGCTTCTTCCATAGCCACTTTGGCCTGCTTGCGGATTTCCCGCTCAAACACATCATCACTGTTGGTGACAAATCCTCCTGTATCAATTACGTTGAAGGTTTTACCGTTCCAGTCGGCAATACCGTATTGACGATCGCGGGTTACACCGCTTTGGTCGTCTACGATGGCCTTACGCTGTTCCAGCAAACGATTAAATAACGTTGATTTGCCTACGTTTGGGCGTCCCACAATAGCTACTGTAAATCCAGCCATTTCAATAATTTTTTCGTACTAACCTGAACGATATGTCCAGGAATTTTTTAATTAATATCCATATTCCTTCAGGAACAGGTCATTATCCCGCCACTTGCCCCTTACTTTCACAAACAGTTCCAAGAACACTTTCCGCTCAATAAATTTCTCTATCTCTTGGCGTGCCCTGGTGCCCAACTCGCGGATCGATTTTCCTCTCTCACCCAGGATAATGCCTTTCTGTGTATCGCGGGTAACGATGATCTCGGCAGTAATTTTGGTGAGCGTATCCTTTTCCTGGAATTGGGTAACTATTACGGTGGTATGATAAGGGATCTCCTCTTCAAATAATTCGAATATTTTTTCGCGGATCATTTCCGCTACAAAAAAGCGTGTAGACTTATCCGTTAGTGTATCTTCCGGATAAAAAGGATTGGCTTCGGGCAGCAGTGCTACAATCTCTGTGAGGAGTTCCTTAATGCCCTTTTGCTGCCTGGCGGAAATAGGTACCACCGCTTTTGCTTTTCCCCATGCTTTAGCGCGTTCCAATAAAATGGTCATCTCCTCTTTGGCGATATTGTCCATTTTATTGAGCACCAGGATTACCGGCACCTTCAGTTTCAGGGAATCGAACAGCTCCAGGTTTTCTTCCAGAGAGTCTTTCACATCCATGATCAACAGTGCCACATCCGCATCTTCGAGCGCAGATTTCACAGCGCCCATCATTTTCTCATGCAATTTATACTTCGGATCTATAATACCCGGTGTATCAGAAAACACGATCTGATATGCAGGGTCTGTTAATACCCCGGTAATACGATGCCGCGTGGTTTGCACTTTAGGGGAGATAATAGCCAGCTTTTCGCCAATAATAGCGTTCAATAAGGTACTCTTCCCTGCATTGGGCTTACCAAAAATATTTACAAAACCTGCCTTATGCATGATAATAATTATAAAAATACATTCACTTCACAAATGATCAATAACCAGCCTACCCAGTTATAACAACAGCTGAAACCCACTGCTTGTTATAGTATAACACTGGCTTACCCCAAATAAAAAAAGCCGAATTTCTTCGGCTCTTTATCTTTTAGCTTAGCGCTGCTTGTAGCGAGGAGCGGATTCGAACCACTGACCTTCGGGTTATGAGCCCGACGAGCTACCTCTGCTCTACCTCGCAATGAGGGTGCAAAGATACACTTATTTCAATTCGCACCAAATATATTTTAATAAAGTTGAAAGCCAACCATAAAAGGCTGGCTTTCACATTGGAATGCATAACATAATTTATCAAAATGGAAGATCGTCAGCGGGCTGTTCCTGCACAGGTTCGGCTTCCGGAACAGGCACATCAGTTACAGTAGCCTTTCTCTTTTCTTCTTCCCGCCGGCTGAGCAGCTGCAAAGAAAACACCCTTAACCTCAATGCGCCGGATAAAGCGCCGGTGCTGTTACTTACATAGGCCTCCACGCGGGGAGCGCCTTCTACAAATACCATCACCCCTTGTGTTAAATAAGGAGCTACATTTTCCCGGTCCCACAGGGAACAATCTACCCAGGTGGTCCTTTCTGCCAGTATGCCCTGCGCATTTTTAAAACGCTCATTAACGGCTACGGGGAAATTGAAAACTACCGATCCGTTGACTTCTTTTTTCACTACGTCCCGGCCCAAATGGCCGATTAACTGAAGCTTGATCATCAGCAATAAAGATTTAAATGATTAAAAATTTATACCTGCTGACTGAGAGAAGTATCTATGGAAATTACGCAAATTTCTTCCTACCGAAAAATAAATACTGTTTTTTAATGAATACAGCTATACCTTTGCCATCCGCATAAAGTAAGCAGTATGTTTACCTGTTTATCAACCTACTATTGCTTTACTGCCTTGTATATACGCCCCTGGCGGGCAATACAAAATACATGGGGTGCCTTACTTTCAGGCTGAGATCACACCCAATGAACCTAGACCAGGTAATGCTGGTTAGGAAATGCTTTAACAGAAAACGGACATATTTACATGAAACAGCTAATGTTATTGGTGCTGCTATCTATAGCAGGCACTCTACATGCACAATCCCTGATTACTGGTACTGTTACCAGTAAAGCCAACGGACAGCCACTGGAAGGCGTTACCATCTCTATCCACCAAACCGGCGCCCTTACCGACAGCAAAGGACATTACAGCATCCATCTGCCTAAAAAAGGTACCTATACTTTAACTGCCAGCTTTATCGGCTTTAAATCCTATACCACTACCATCGATACTAAAAATACCGGGCATGCCGACATCGCCCTGGAAGCCACCAGCCTGTTTGTAAAGCCGGTGGAGATCAGCAGTTTGCGTGCTGGTAAAAACGCTCCTTTCGTAAATACCACTATTACCGCTGCTGATATTAAAAAAGAAAACCTTGGCCAGGATCTGCCCATACTGCTGGATCAACAACCTGCCGTTGTTACTAATTCCGACGCAGGTACCGGTATTGGCTATACAGGTATGCGCGTACGCGGCTCAGACATTACCCGCATCAACGTTACAATTAACGGTATTCCCGTAAACGATGCCGAATCGCAAGGTACCTTCTTTGTAAACATGCCAGACTTTGCATCGTCTGTTAGCAGCATACAACTGCAAAGAGGCGTGGGCACCTCTACCAACGGCGCGGCCGCTTTTGGCGCTACCCTTAACCTCAGCACCAATGAATTCAACGAAAAAGCATATGGCGAAATTAGTAACAGCTACGGTTCTTTCAACAGCTGGAAGCATACGGTAAAAGCAGGTTCCGGCCTTATCAACGATCACTTCACGATCGATGCCCGCCTCTCTAAAATCTCGTCTGACGGCTATATAGACCGCGCCTCTTCCGACCTGCGCTCGTTCTATACTTCTGCAGCGTATATCGCTGATAAAACCGCTATCCGCCTCAACGTTTTCTCCGGAAAAGAAAAAACTTACCAAGCCTGGAATGGCGTACCGGAAGCCCTGTTGAAAACAGACCGTACTTACAATTCTGCCGGTACCGAAAAACCAGGCGCCCCCTACAATAATGAAACAGATAACTACCAACAGGACCACTATCAATTATTCCTCAACCAGGAAATAAACTCCCATCTCAACTTTAACGTAGCATTGCACCTTACCCGCGGCCGCGGCTACTACGAACAATATAAGGCCAGTCAATCTTACGCAGATTATAACCTGGAAGCACCGGTAATCAACGGCGACACAGTGCATACTACCGATTTAGTACGTCAGCTGTGGCTCGACAATTACTTCTATGGCACAGTGTTTTCCATGAACCGTACCGGCGAAAAGTTCAACTGGAGCTTGGGTGGTGGCTGGAACCGCTATACGGGCGACCATTACGGCAAAATCATCTGGGCCCAGGTAGGCATCAACAAAGATGATCAATATTACTTCTACCCTGCCGCCAAAAACGATTTTAATATTTACTGGAAAGGCGAATATAAAATCACTACCGGCCTGAGCGTATTTGCGGATATGCAATACCGTAATATCATGTACCATATGGATGGCTTCGAAGATGCACCCTCCTATATCGCACATGTAAATTATAATTTCTTCAATCCTAAAGCGGGTATTTCCTATAATATCAATGCAGCCAACCGCGTGTTTGCATCCATTGCTATTGGGCATAAAGAACCTAACCGCGATGATTTTGCAAACAATTATGGCACAGCTGTACCCAAGCCGGAAGAATTGCGCGATATCGAAGCTGGCTATACCTGGAACAATAAAATCGCTATTATCCAGGCAAATGTTTACTACATGAACTATAAGAACCAGTTGGTGCAAACCGGTATGCTTAACGATGTAGGCGCTTATGTACGTACCAATATCCCTAAGAGTTACCGCATGGGTATTGAGGTAAACGGTAATGTGAAGCTGGGCAATATCTTCAGCGTAGCCGCTAACGGTGCATTGAGCCGCAATAAGGCATTAAACTACCATTCCGTTACTTACGATGAAAACTATGAGCCGCACACAGAGGTGTTCAACAAAACAAATATTTCCTTCTCCCCTACTTTCGTAGGCGGTATAACGTTAACGGCTAAACCAGTCCGCAACCTTAATATCGATCTATTAGGAAAATATGTTAGCCGGCAGTACATGGATAATACCTCCAATGTATCAGGCAGCCTGGACCCTTACTTCGTGAGCAATTTGCGCCTCAACTACGAGGTACCGCAGCATTTGTTCCGTGAACTGGGATTACAGTTTATGTTAAACAATATCTTCAATAAAAAGTATGCGCCTAACGGCAGTACCTATCCCAGCTTTGATCTGGCCAACAACCGTGTAGCGTATGATAACTACTACTACCCGATGGCAGGCACCAATTTCTTTGCAGGGATCACTATAGGTTTTTAACCAGGCCTATACAAAGCCTTACCGGGTATCCTATCCGTGTAAGGCTTTGTTATTGGTGAGGATAAACATAAAAAAAGCAGACCAGAGTGGTCTGCTTTTTTATATAGTTATTATTCATTCAATCAACTGTTCAATAATTGCTCCAGGGCTTTATCTACTGTATCAAAGGGGAAACCTTTTATTACAGCATCCATCTGAGCAGCAATTTGTGCCGTACATAAGTTGCCAATACTGCCGGCATGCGTATGCGCCACTTCTTTTTCCGGTGAGAAACTACCATTTTCTATATCCATACCCACTTTCTTATAAGCTTCGCGGAAAGGAATACCCTGTAATACCAGGTTATTGACTACTTCTACGCTAAACAGGTATTGATATTTTTCATCGTCCAGGATATTTTCCTTGATACGGATATTTTCCAACATCAGACGGCTCATGCGGATACAATCTTTCAAGGTTTGAAAGGCCGGGAACAGGTTTTCTTTCAACAATTGCAGATCGCGGTGGTAGCCGGAAGGCAGATTGGTGATCATCATGGCGATTTCATTCGGCAATGCCTGTAATTTATTACCATGAGAGCGGATCAGTTCCCATACATCCGGATTCTTTTTATGTGGCATGATGCTGGACCCGGTAGTTAGTTCGTCTGGAAAACTAATAAATCCGAAATTCTGGTTCATGAATAAACAGGCATCCATCGCCATTTTAGCAATGGTGGCAGCGATACCTGCCAGGGCAAAAGCCACTAATTTTTCTGTTTTCCCCCTGCCCATCTGTGCATATACTACATTATAGTTAAGCGCATCAAATCCGAGCAACGCGGTGGTCATCTCACGGTTAAGGGGGAACGAAGAACCATAGCCAGCGGCAGAACCCAATGGGTTTTTATTTACCACACGGTATGCACCCTGCAACATCGTAAGATCATCTACCAGGCTTTCTGCATAAGCGCCAAACCACAACCCAAAAGAGGAAGGCATAGCGATCTGCAGGTGAGTGTAACCCGGGATCAGGTGATTTTTATATGCTTCGCTCTGTTGCTGCAGCAGGTGGAACAATGCCAATACTTCCTCCACTATTGTTTGCAACTCGTGGCGCAGGAAGAGTTTCAAGTCTACCAACACCTGGTCGTTGCGGGAACGGCCACTATGTATCTTTTTGCCTACTTCACCCAAGCGACGGGTGAGCAGCAGCTCTACCTGTGAATGAATATCTTCTACTCCTTCTTCCAACTTAAAATCACCGGACTGGATTTCCTGGTAAATATGGCGGAGTTCTTTCTTTAAAACAGTCAGTTCCTCCGCTTCCAGCAAACCAATACTTTGCAGCATAGTGATATGCGCCATAGAGCCCAGCACGTCGAATGGCGCCAGGTAGGCGTCCATTTCCCGGTCTTTTCCCACGGTAAACTGTTCTACAGCAGCCAGGGAAGCTTTATCTTTTTGCCACAATTTCATGATGTTATAATTTTCTGCTGCCCGCAGGCAGCTATCCCTAAAAATCGTATTTATCAAATATCCGTTGTTTCACTGCCAGCCACTCTTCTTTCACGATGCTGAAATAAACGGTATTACGCACCCTACCGGTGCTGGTGATCATATGCCGGCGCAAAATACCTTCCTGTGTACAACCGATACTCAGGATGGCGTTACGCGACTGGGTATTCAATTCGTCGGTTTTAAGTTCCACGCGGTTCATGTCCATCACCTCAAAAGCATGCTGCAACATCGCAAATTTCATGGCTTTATTCAATCCCGAACCCTGCAGGGAAGGGGTAATCCAGGTGGAGCCAATCTCTAGGCGTTTATGCGGCAACGTGATTGCAGCGTAACGGGTAGAACCGGCTATGCGGTTTTCCTTCTTGTCGAAAACTACAAACGGAATAGCTGTTTTTGCCGCCCGTTCTGTTAACGCTACCTGTATATATTTTTCCAGGCTGGCATCATCGGTGAGCTGCGACATACCTACTTCCCAAAGCGAAGGCTCCAATGCCAGCGGCAGCAGCACTTCCTTGTGGCTGGTCTGCAATGGTTGCAGTAACACGCGTTTATTTTCGAGAACAGGCAAAAAATCCATATTACTGTATCATTTCAAGTAACCTGATATAACTGTTGATACCTTCCCTGATCTCGTGCAGGTAAACGTATTCATCTGCCGTATGTGAACGGGCAGAATCGCCTGGTCCCATTTTCACGGAAGTAGCGGGTATCAGCGCCTGGTCGGAGGTGGTAGGTGAACCATAGCAGGTTTTACCGATGCTCACCCCTGCGAGCACAAAGGGATGATTCATTGGAATAAAGGAAGGTCGCATACGCATAGACCTCGGCTTTACCTCGCAGGAAACGTTCGACTGTATGATCTCCAGCAGCTCTTCCAGTGTATATTGATCTGTAGCCCGTACATCTACCACAAAAGAGCAATCGGCCGGCACTACATTATGTGCTTTATTAGACGTATTGATAACGGTAACGCTCATTTTCACCGGTCCCAGGGTTTCTGACACACGGGGAAAACGGTAATCTTTAAACCAATTAAGGTCGGGCAATGCTTTATACAAAGCGTTTTCGCCTTCTTCACGGGCAGCATGCCCCGCCTTACCATAGCTAGTGCAATCGAGCACCATCAGGCCCTTTTCTGCGATAGCCAATTGGGTTTGTGTAGGTTCTCCTACAATAGCAAACTCAATAGATGGCAATTTGGGTAAAATACTTTCTATCCCGTTTACTCCGCTGATTTCCTCTTCTGCCGTAGCAGTAAGGATAATATTATAAGTGAGGTCGCTGCGGTGGTAAAAATGCAGGAACGTAGCGATCAGGCTTACCAAACAGCCGCCAGCATCATTGCTACCAAGCCCGTAGAGCTTACCATCTTCCACATCCGGACTAAAAGGATCACGGGTATATTGCGGATTGGGCTTTACGGTATCATGATGCGAATTCAGCAAGATATTACGCTTGGAAGGATCGTAATACTTATTGAAAGCCCAGATATTATTGAGGTGCCGCTCATGCGGAATATCCATGGCTGTCAGAAATTCGCTGATCAGTTGTGCGGTGCCGTCTTCTTCGCGGCTCAACGACGGGGTGGCTATCATCTGTTTTAACAGCGCCACCGCCACGTCATATAGTTTTTCGTTCCACATAGGTTAGCATATTAGTGTGCCTGCCACCGTTGCTGTTGTATTGCTCAACACATCGTCTGCATGGCCTATCAGCACTTCTTTTACACCATTATTGATTGCGCCGAAAGCATTCTGCAATTTAGGCAATATGCCGTCTGTAAGCACTTGTTGCGCCAACAATTGCTGATAAATTTCTTTGTTGATGAGATTAATCACCGCTTCATCATCTGCCGGATCGCGCAACACGCCTTTCTTCTCAAAGCAATAGATCAATCTTACGCTATAAAAGGCAGATAAGGCAATGGCCAGAGAGGAGGCGATGGTATCTGCATTTGTATTCAGTATTTGTCCTTTACCATCATGGGTAAGCGATGCAAAAACAGGGGTGATACCCGATTCCAGCAAAGCCTGCAACGGAGCGGTTTGCAACATGGTAGCTGTTACATCTCCCACAAAACCGTAGTCGATCTGCTTCACGGGTCTTTTTACTGCCGGAATAATATTAGCGTCGGCACCAGTTAAACCGATAGCATTACAGCCATTGGCTTGCAGCCTGGCTACCAGCTGTTTGTTGACCAAACCACCGTATACCATTGTCACCAGGTCGATGGTAGCAGCATCTGTAATGCGTCTGCCATCTACATATTTAGATGCAATACCCAGTTGATCACCGATACGGGTAGCAATCTTACCGCCCCCATGAACCAGGATCTTTTTACCGGGAATTGCAGCAAACTTCTCCAGGAAGGTTTGCTGCAATTCCGGATGATCTATAACGTTTCCGCCTACTTTAATGATAAATAAATCGATCATAATTATCCTTTCAGTATTTCACTCAACACTGCCTGCGCTGCCCATACGCGATTACCCGCTTCTGGTATCACAATAGACTGCGGGCCATCCAGCACTTCATCTGCGATCACTACATTCCTTCTTACCGGCAAACAATGCATTATCTTGGCGGTATTAGTGTGCTTGAGTTTTTCGTTGGTAAACATCCAGGAAGGATCTGTGCAGGCGATCTTACCATAGTCTTTATAAGACGACCAGTTTTTCACATACACGAAATCCGCACCCTCCAGGGCTTTATCCTGATTATGTTCGATGCGGGCATTACCCGAAAATCTCTCATCCAGCTCATAACCTTCGGGATGGGTGATCACAAAATCCACTTCTCCCCAGGCATTCATCCACTGTGCAAAAGAGTTAGGAACAGCCTGTGGCAGCGCTTTTACATGTGGCGCCCAGCTCATCACCACTTTAGGTTTGCGAGGCTGTTGCCACTGCTCCTTGATGGTGATCACATCTGTTAAACTCTGTAAAGGATGTAGGGTAGCGCTTTCCAGACTTACTACCGGTACACCGGCATATTTAATAAACTGATTAATATACTTCTCTGTATAGTCTTCTTCTTTATTTTTCAAACCAGGAAAAGTACGGATGGCCAGGATATCAAAATACTGTCCCATTACTGCCGCCGCTTCTTTTACGTGTTCGGTAGTGTTACCATTCATGATAGCACCATCATTCATTTCCAGCGCCCATCCTTCCTTGTCGATATTAAACACTACTGCTTCCATACCCAGGTTTTTAGCAGCTACCTGTGTACTTAAGCGTGTTCGCAAGCTGGGGTTCAGGAATATCATTCCCACTGTTTTATGCTGACCTAATTCCTTATCCCTGAAAGGATCTTTCTTGTAGTTCAACGCAATGTCCACTAACCGCGGAACACTGGGAACATCTGCTGTAGAAATAAATTGTTTCATTTCGCTTATAGGCTTTAAACAGGTAGTGGAAAGATTATAAAGGCACACTACCTGCCGTACGTTTGTGTGTTACTATTTTAATGCTTGTGCGAATGCGTCGAGGAACTGGTCTGCATGCGCTTTGGTGAGTGCCAGGGAAGGCAGCAACCGGATCACATTTGGCTTTGCTTCGCCAGTAAAGATCTTATGCTTCTGCAGCAGTTCTTTTCTTACATGCGCTAATTCTTCCGGCAAATCAATACCGATCATTAAACCACGGCCTCTTACTTCTTTTACCTTATCAAAGGTCCGCAGTTGTTCCATCAGGTAATTACCGATGGTAGCAGCGTTGGTAATCAGCTGTTCTTCCTGGATCACTTCCAGTACAGCCAGTGCGGCAGCACAGGCCAGGTGATTGCCGCCAAAGGTAGTACCCAGCATGCCATAAACCGGCTGGATCTTTGGCGCAATAATAATGGCACCAATTGGGAAACCATTGCCCATGCCTTTCGCCATACTGTAAATGTCTGCATTTACGCCGGCAAAATCATGAGAATAAAATTTACCGCTGCGGCCATAACCACATTGTACCGAATCCGCAATAAATACGGCATTGTGGGCATCGCAAAGTGACCTGATTTTCCGCAGGAACGATTCGCTGGCTACATTGATGCCTCCTACGCCCTGTATACCTTCAATGATCACAGAAGATACTTCGTGCTGCTGAAAAGCCTCTTCCAATGCGGCTTCATCTTCCCAGGGCAGAAATACTACATTCGTTGTTTCATTCACCGGCGCTACAATCTTTGGATTGTCGGTAGCGGCTACTGCCAGGGAAGTTCTGCCATGGAACGCTTTCCTGAAAGCAATCACTTTCTTCTTACCGTTATAAAAAGAAGCCAGTTTCAACGCATTCTCATTAGCTTCTGCACCGGAGTTGCACAGAAACAGTTGGTAATCTTCTTTACCGGATACCTTACCCAACAGGGTAGCTAACTCTTCCTGCAACGGCATTTTCACAGAGTTGGAGTAGAATCCTACTTTGTGCAGCTGATCGGTGAGGCGCTTTACATAATGCGGGTGCGTATGACCGATAGAGATCACCGCGTGGCCACCATACAGATCCAGGTATTCAGTACCCTTATCATCCCATACATTGGAGCCAAGGGCTTTATCAATAACAATATTATTTACAGGATATACATCGAAAAGTTTCATGTTGGCAAAAATTGAAAAGGTGAAAAACTTAGAATACGATGGACTTTAATTTCAGCCCTGCCGTTTCATCCAGCCCACACATCAGGTTCATGTTCTGCACTGCCTGTCCGGAAGCGCCTTTCAGCAGATTGTCTTCAATGGAGTGGATGACCAATTTGTTACCCACTTTTTCCAATTGAATCAGGCACTTGTTAGTATTTACGATCTGTTTCAGATCTATCTGTTTATCGCTCACATGTGTAAAAGGATGACCGGTGTAAAAGTCTTTATACAGCTTTACAGCGGCTTCGAGCAACAGATCAGACTGCAGGTACGAAGTTACCCAGATACCTCTTGGGAAATCACCGCGTACCGGAACAAAGTTCACGTCTTCGCTAAAACCTGGCTGCAAGAGCTGCAGGCTTCGCCGGATTTCCTTCAAGTGTTGATGGGTAAGCACCTTATAGGTAGAAATATTATTAGCTCTCCAGGTAAAATGGGAAGTAGCCTGCAAACTCTGACCGGCGCCGGTAGAACCAGTGATACCGGTAGTATGTACTGTTTGCAGTAACCCGGCTTTCGCCAGCGGCAGCAATCCCAACTGAATGGCAGTAGCAAAGCAGCCTGGATTAGCAATATTCTGTGCTGTTTTGATGAGGTCGCGCTGCATTTCCGGTAATCCGTATACGAAAGTGCGCCCTTTTACAGTCTCGCCTAAACGAAAATCTTGGCTCAGGTCAATCACTTTCACATGGTTGGCCACATCGGTAGCCTCCAGGAATTTTTTAGATTCGCCATGTCCCAGGCAAAGGAACATCACCTCAATATCATTGCTCAAATCGCTGGTAAACAATAGATCTGTTTCACCCAGCAGATCGGCATGTACTGCATGCAATGGGTTACCCGCATTGCTACGGCTATGTACAAACGAAATGGTAACGTCCGGGTGATTCAATAAAAGCCGGATCATTTCACCGCCTGTATATCCTGCCCCACCTACAATTCCAACTCTTATTTTTTTATCATTTGCCATTACCTGCCGATTTAGATAGAATTTTTAACCTGGTGCCAGATCATTGTTTGGTTACCAAAAATTTTGCTGAATCCTCTTACATCTTCTCCACTCCAGCCGCTGTTCATTTCACCGTATTTACCAAATTTACTGCTCATCAGATCATATGGTGAATCGATGCCAGTTACCTGGAAGCGGTAAGGCATGAGGGTAACAAATACTTCACCGGTTACATTTTCCTGTGCCTGTTGAAGGAAAGCCTCGATATCGCGCATTACGGGATCCATGATCTGGCCTTCGTGCATGTAATTACCATAGAACTGTGCCAGTTGGTCTTTCCAGCTCAGCTGCCATTTGGTTAATACATGTTTTTCCAGCGCATGGTGCGCCTTGATGATCACCATAGGTGCAGCGGCTTCAAAACCTACACGGCCTTTGATACCGATAATGGTATCGCCCACGTGGATATCACGGCCAATGGCAAACGGGCCGGCAATAGTTTGCAAATATTGAATGGCCTCAGATGGATGATCGAATTTTTTATCGTTTACACCTGTGAGCTCTCCTTTTTCGAAAGTTAATTTCACCTGCTCTTCTCCTTCTTTGGTAAGCTGAGTAGGCCAGGCAGCTTCTGGCAACATACCATTAGAGGTAAGCGTTTCCTTGCCGCCAACAGAAGTTCCCCACATTCCTTTATTGATAGAGTATACTGCTTTATCGAAGTTCATTTGCACACCCTTAGATTTCAGGTAAGCAATCTCTTCTTCCCGGCTCAGTTTCATGTCACGGATCGGGGTGATGATTTCCACACCAGGAATCATAATATGAAATACCATATCGAAACGTACCTGGTCGTTACCTGCGCCGGTACTACCATGCGCTACTGCATCCGCGCCCACTTCCTTCACATACTCAGCGATAGCCAACGCCTGACTCATACGCTCAGCACTCACGCTCAGCGGATAAGTGTTATTCTTCAGTACATTGCCAAAGATGAGATATTTGATTACGCCATCATAATAAGAACGTATCGCATTAACAGTTTTATGACTTTTAACGCCCAGGTTATAAGCGCGCTTTTCAATTTCCTGCAGCTCTTCTTCAGAAAAACCACCAGTGTTAACAATCACCGAATGCACTTCATATCCCTTTTCCTCGGTCAGATATTTAACGCAATAGGAAGTATCAAGTCCTCCGCTAAATCCCAGTACTACTTTTTTCATTATGACATCTTTTTATAATTCCAGATAACAATATTTATACGCCTGTAGTCAGAACAGGAAAAATTTCTTTTTAGATCCGGTAGCACCGCCCTCTTTTCTGCTATTCAGCAACACAAAGCGTTTAAACCGCAGCCAACGCTCATAGAGTTTGATGTTGCCTTTAAATCTACGACGGCGTTTTTCGTGATGCATATGGCCGGTGGCGGTAACAGACAATTGCACCTGCTGTTCTGCAGCAGCTTTATCTGCCATCGCTCTCTCTTCCGCTTCTTTCAGCTTTTCTACCGGATCATACAGCATAGCGGTACATAAACAGTTTTTCCGTTGTTTGCTGGTAAGAATATCGAAGTTCACACAACTCCTGCACCCCTTCCAAAACTCTTCATCATCCGTAAGTTCAGAATAAGTAACGGGCTCATAACCCAGCTCAGAGTTAATCTTCATCACTGCCAAACCGGTAGTAAGACCAAATATTTTTGCATCCGGATATTTCTCACGGGAGAGTTCGAATATTTTCTTTTTGATAGATTTAGCAACACCATGCCCTCGGAAAGCCGGATTCACAATCAATCCGGAATTGGCGACAAATTTTTCATGGCCCCAGGCCTCTATATAGCAGAAACCTACCCAATCACCTTTATCTGTAACAGCGATCACTGCTTTGCCTTCCTGCATTTTCAATTCCACGTAAGCAGGGGAACGCTTGGCGATGCCTGTTCCTCTGGCTTTTGCAGATGATTCCATCTCGTTGGTGATGGTACTTGAATAGTGAATATCGTCAGGAGTGGCTACCCTAACGATGATATGTTGATTTTCCAACTTTTTAAATTGAAATCGTGAATCAATAAACTACATTGAAATTCCATTACTGGAGCGCTCACCGGATGATTGGGGAATCACGGTGCGATAGCGGTTGTATGAAGACAAGCGCTATCAAATTCTAGGTCGTCGGGAAAGAAATCTAAAGACATTGAACCCAACAGAATATACCCCTTTGTTTAAAGCGGGATGATATGCAGAGATGTTGGTATGAGTTGCGGTTTTTTCCAACTTCAGTTCAGCGTTAAATTGTTATAAATATTGTCTTTAGTTTAGATTAACCGCAAAGTTATAACAATATCTGTTTAAATAGTTGAATTTTTTTTGAGGCGAAGGGGATTTTTAAAAAGGGGGAATTGTCTTGTGCGGAGGAAAGGGCAAGGATGGTACCGGGAAGCAATCGCTACAATTACTTCCCGGCCTATATTATCTTGTTATTATACCTAATTCTGCTATTCCTGCCTGTATGCTTCCCGCTTGCGCCGGGCTTACCGCTACAAAACGGATATATCGGGCCTGAGTAACCGGGAAATACACTACCTGCTGTATGGGGTTGTTCAGGATATTGGCAAACTGCCCATTGCTTACCGGGCGGCCCCAGTTTTGACCATCGGAGCTGGTGTAAAACTCGTATCCATACACAATGCCCTTAGCTTCACCTGCTACAGGGGGCATGTAGGTAAACCCTTTCAGCGAAAGGGTTTCTCCCAGATCAATGTCTAATTGATGCGGATAACTATCCTGGCCAATGGTAGTATATACCGTGCTGGGATCTCCGTCTATCGCATTTTCCGGCACCCTGGCGGGGGAATAGGGTAAATGGAGCACTTTCCATTTTATGGGCGCCACATCAAACGCAGCCATCGCTGTTTCACTGGCTGCCAGCCCTTTAAAAGCACGTGCTTTCACTAGGCCACCTTGTGGAAGGTTCAGCAGTACTGTAGCAACCTCACCTGCTTCCTTCTTGGCGGCTGAATCCGCTACTTTAACACCGGCAGAACGCCAACCAGGCATAGTGCCATCCAGGGTATAGCGGATCTCTGTTCCTGCTGGTCCTTCTATTAATACCCGTCCGTTCTTTAAGCGGCTGATTTTTGGTGCAGCGAGTATTTCCGGCGCTTTATATAATTGTACCTCGCTGATCACCGGCGCGGCTTTGGCATCTAAAATACGAATGCGTACCTGTGCAGCAGTATAATCCGGGAGCACCAGAATACGTTTATGCCCGATGGTGGTTTCCCTTGCCACCTCCTTCCAGGCACCATTTTCCAGGATATCCACACTGAAGCTTTTCACCCGCTGGCCCAGCGCAATATACTCCTGTAGCACCACCCGGTTAAAAGTCACCGGCTTTTTCCAGTTTAACGTAATGTCGGCGCTGCGGGCATCTTCGGTGGCAGCCCAATAGGTAGCATTGTTTCCATCGTTAAGACTGGCTGTTTTTACGGTTGCTATATTACGTATATTCGTTGACGTTATCACCGCCTTACTGGCCAGGTTATCTTTAAAAGCAGCATCCAGTGCGCGGCGCAACTCCATCAACCGGGTAGAATCATTGGGATGGATAAGTCCCTCCCGGTCTACCGGAACATTCAGAATCAGGTTCCCATTACGGCCCACGGAACCATAGTAAATGTCCAGTAAAGTAGCTACTGATTTAACTTTATCGTTGGTTTCGGGGCTATAAAACCATCCCGGACGGATAGATACATCGCATTCTGCCGGTACCCATTGCTCTCCATCTTCATTACCTTCATTGAGCACTTTAGGCGCAGGCGCACCAGCACCGGGCGTAAATCCCTTTACATTCAGGGTACTCCAGTTGGTAGCACCGGCAATACCGTTTTCATTACCCACCCAACGGCAACCAGGGCCTACATCGCTAAAAATAACGGCGTTGGGCTGGTTCTTATATACTACATTATGAAAAAGGTTCCAGTCGTAAGGTTGTTTAATATTTCCTCCATTAGCGCCATCGAACCACTGTTCAAACACAGGTCCATAGCTGGATAGCACTTCATTCAGCGTATTAGCGAATACCTGGTTATAAGAGGACGTGCCATATTCAGGATGGTTGCGGTCCCAGGGCGAGAGATATACCCCAAACTTCAAACCGTATTCCTTACAGGCGGCCGATAATGCTGCCAGCACATCACCCTGGCCGTTTTTCCAGGCACTTTCCCTCACGGTATGCGTACTGTATTTACTGGGCCATAAACAAAAACCATCGTGGTGTTTGGCGGTGATCACAATACCTTTCATACCGGCCAATTTGGCGGTACGCGCCCACTGGCGGGCATCAAGGTGCGTAGGATTAAATACTTTCGGATCTTCATCGCCATGCCCCCACTCCTTGTTGGTAAAGGTATTAGGACCAAAATGAATGAACATATAATATTCCATATCATTCCATGCTACCTGTGCTTTGGTGGGTAAAGCGCCATAAGGCTTAATCTCCTGGGCCATAGCCATATTAAAGCCGAGTAACCCAGCGAGGAGTAACGTGTTTTTTTTCATTGCCAGAAATAAAAATTGCAGTAAGTAGCGAAGATATACCAGATAATTAACACAGAGCAATCTCAAATTGGCTATTCTTAATTGAATTTTCGCCGGGCGCCCCGGCCAGCAGTAAATAACCCGGACACTATTGTGATGAAAGGGCCGGCCGTTTTCGTCACAATAGTGTTATATAATTATATATGATGTATCCTATGCATTTTCCCGGACGTTTTCCTTTACAGTTACCCCATCTTCAATAGTGGTTACATAAACTTCAGGTGCTTTACCATATTGGTCCTGGTAACGCGATTTAATATAGGCCACAAAATCGTCTACCTTTTCTGTTTTTACCAGGTTGATGGTGCAACCACCGAAACCGCCACCCATTACGCGGGCGCCAGCTACTTCCTCCCGTTCCCTGGACAGGGATACCAAGAAATCCAGCTCGGGGCAGCTTACTTCATATAATTTACTCAATCCTTCATGGGTATCATACATCAACTGGCCAAACTCAGACAGGTTACCTTGTTTCAGTAAAACAGTAGCATCCTGCACCCGTTGTATTTCTGCGATCACGTAGTTGCAACGGTCGTATACTTTGGCTGGCAATTGTTCTTTTACTTCCTCCAGCATAAACATGTTGGCATCGCGGAGCGACTGTACAGCCGGATGCTTTACCTGTATAGCTTTTACACCTTCCTCGCACTGCCGGCGGCGTACATTATACTCAGAAGAAGCCAAGGAGTGATGTACCATAGAATTACAGAGCACTACTTTATAGCCAGGGAAGTTAAACGGAAAATACTCATATTCGAGGCTACGGCAATCCAGGCGGATCACCTGGTCTTTTTTACCATGTAGGTTCGCAAACTGGTCCATGATACCACACTGCACACCAGGGAAAGTATGTTCTGCTTGCTGGCCGATCAAAGCCATTTCCATGCGGGTAAGCCCATATCCGAAGAGGTGGTTCAATCCCGCTACCAGTCCGCCTTCTACCGCCGCGGAAGACGACATCCCTGCGCCTACCGGGATGTCTCCTGCCACTACACAGTCGAAACCCTGTACTGGCAGTCCGCGTTCTTGCAGCTGATATACTACTCCCATCAAATAATTGATCCATCCGGGCGTAGGCTTTACATCATTTAAATGGAAAGACACCGTTTCCTGCGTAAATACGGCATGGGCATTACATTGCTGCGTATTGTTCAATGCTATGGCATATACAATTTTCTTGTCGATCGCCGCTGGCAATACAAAACCGTCGTTGTAATCCGTATGTTCGCCAATCAAATTGATCCTGCCGGGGGAAACAACTATCAGTGGCTCTTTTTCGAATAAATGAATAAACTGTTCCCTGGTTCTTTGTATCATTTAAAAAATATTAAACGTAAAAATTACACCTAAAAATATAAAATGATAGGGAAATAAAAAAGTTTCCTGGCTACTAATGGCTAGCTGCCGGTAGTCATTAGTTAAAAAAGATATCACTGCAATAATCAGGAATCCTAAGGTGATTCCCTGTTTTATGAGGATAAAAGAAGGGGATTATAGTTACCAGCAAACCTGGGATACATTCAGCGCTGGAAATCCGGATCAAAGTATTATTAATCCGGGAGGCCAGGAATGGTATGCGTAACCCGCCTGTTGGGGTTACTACCGATCAGCCCTAACTGTCAGAATTTTTAGTGGGTAGCTACGAACATCAATAAACTTCTCTTATATTTCTTGTACATTTCGCAATAATTTTTGCTAAAACGTTTTACCAATTACACTATATTGCAAGATTAATTTACTTTTTAAAAAAATTTAAAAAAATAATTTATACATTTAAACCGGCAAACTTCACAGTAACTTAACACGTTTATGACTCAGCAAACAAAGCAAAGCGCACAAAGTACCCATCCTTCGTTCTTTGTGCTTATTCTGGTTTTCTTTTTCTGGGGATTTCTGGCTGCGTCCAACAGTATCTTTATCCCTTTCTGCAAATCTCACTTTAACCTTACCCAACTGGAGTCTCAATTAATCGACTTCTCCTTTTACAGTGCCTACTTTATCGGCTCACTGATCCTGTACTTAGCATCTGCTGCAAGAAAAGTGGATATCCTTAATAAAATCGGGTATAAAAAGGGTATCATTTACGGTTTACTGATCTCTGTACTGGGCTCAGTAATTATGATTCCATGTGTGAATAAGGAAAAAATTGTTCCTATCCAAGAAACTATCCACGACATCAGTAGTTTCCAGGTTGAACAGCAACTGCAAACTTCCGACAGGCAGATAAAGATCCGCCGCGAGAAAGAAGCAGACACCTATGCTTTACTGATCAACAGCGACGCTGCTGAAAAGTATACCAGCAATCCGCAATTAACTTCCGCTGTAGCCGGAGGGTTTACCAAAGATGAAGCGCATCATGTGTATGCAGCTACCTTTACAAAAGCCAACCTGGAAAAAGTAGTGACTGTATTGGACACAGACTACAAACAAACAGTTACTTTCGGCTATTTTGCTTTGATCCTCATGGCCCTCTTTATTGTGGCCCTGGGATTTTCGCTGCAGCAAACTGCGGCCAATCCGTTTGCCATTTTATTGGGAGATCCTGCCAAAGGCGCGCACCGTTTGAACCTGGCAGGCGGTATCAACTCTTTCGGTACTACCATCGGACCTATCATTGTGAGTATGTTGCTGTTTGGTAACATTAAAGGTGGTGAAGAGGTAAGCACTGATATTAGCAAGATTAACACCTTATACTTCCTGCTGATTGCTTTGTTCCTGATCGCTGCAGGTATCTTCGCTTTTGTAAAAATGCCGGAAAGCCAAGACAACGAAGCATTCGAATCGTCTCCTAAGGCTACCAAATCCTTACTTGGCATCACCTTCATGTTCGTGCTCATTCTAATGGGACTGATCCTGAAATTTGAACTGCCTTTCTTTATCGCAGGTATTGTAGGTATTATCGGCATCCTGTTCTACACTAAAATGGCTTCTGCCGGCAACAGTGAAGGATGGGGCGCAATGAAATACCCTCAGCTCATCCTGGGTATGCTGGCCCTCTTTATTTATGTAGGAGTGGAAGTAACCATTGCCAGTAACCTCGGCGCCTTGCTGAAACACCCTGGTTTCCTTACGCCAACAGGCCTGGCAGAATCCCAGTTAGATCCATATGCTTCCCTCTTCTGGGGCAGTATGATGATTGGCCGTTGGACCGGTGCCATCAGCGTATTCAACGTTTCTAAAAGAACTCGTAATGTCTTGTGCGTGATCGTTCCGTTCATCGCCTATGGCGTTATTCTCGGGGCAAACAGCCTCAAAGGCAATGATATCAGCCAACTGTATCCTTATGCTATCTGCATCGTAGTGCAGATCATCGGCTTCTTCGCCGGACAGGATAAACCAGCCAAAACCCTCATGGTATTTGGGTTACTGGGTATCGCCTCTATTCTCATCGGATTATTCAGTACAGGTCAGCTGGCTACTTTCGCCTTCATCAGCGGCGGTTTATACTGCTCTGTTATGTGGCCTAGCATTTTCGCATTATCCATTGCAGGTTTGGGCAAATACACCGGTCAGGGTTCTGCATTCCTCGTAATGATGATCCTCGGCGGTTCCCTCATTCCTCCTGTACAAGGTGGTTTGGCAGATATTCCAAGCATTGGCATCCACGCGTCTTATGTTATTCCGGCGCTGTGTTTTGCTTATCTCGCATTCTTCGCATTTAGAGTTAAAACAATTTTAAAATCTCAAGGAATTGATTATGAGTCAGCAGTTAGCGGTGGGCATTGATATTGGCGGCACTAACACCAAATTTGGTATTGTAGACAGAAGGGGCAATATTTTAAGTGATGGCCGTATGCTGACTAATCAGCATGAAGACGTAAACGGCTTTCTTGATGAGTTACACGGACATCTATCCAAACTGATCGAACAAACAGGTGGTATTGAACAAATAAAAGGCATCGGCGTAGGCGCCCCTAATGGGAACTTCTACACCGGTAATATTGAATATGCGCCTAACCTGCGCTGGAGAGGGGTTGTTCCTCTTGCCAGCCTGCTGGAGCAAAAATTTGGCCGGCCCGTAGTGCTCACGAACGATGCCAATGCAGCAGCGTTGGGCGAGCAGATCTACGGAGCTGCCAGAGGGATGAAAGACTTTATCGTGATCACCCTGGGCACCGGCGTAGGTAGCGGTATTGTGGCCAATGGGCAACTGATTTACGGGCACGATGGCTTTGCCGGAGAACTGGGTCACTGCATTGTGATTCCCGGCGGGCGTTATCACCCTGGCACCGGTGCTCATGGCTCCCTGGAAGCATATGCCTCTGCTACCGGCGTTACCAATACCGCCCTGGAATTCCTGGCTACCCGTCCGGATACCCCCAGCATCATGCGGGAACACAGCAAAGAAGAAATCAACTCCAAGCTGATCTACGAAGCTGCCATGAAAGGCGACCCGCTGGCCATGGAAGTATATGAGTATACCGGTAAAATCCTCGGTGAAGCGCTGGCCAATTTCGTGATGTTCTCCAGCCCGGAAGCAATTGTGCTGTTCGGCGGCCTTACCAAAGCCGGAGATCTCATTATGAAGCCTGTGCGCGAGCATATGGAGAAGAATCTGCTACCTATTTTCCAGAATAAGGTTAAATTGCTTTTCTCTGAACTCAAGGAAAGTGATGCCGCTATCCTGGGCGCCAGCGCCCTCGCCTGGGAAATGAAGGAGTAGGCGGAAAACCGCTGGCCACCAGCAACTACAGTCAGCGGTAACCTAATAATAGGCAGGAAAACGGCCAGAGAGCTGGCCGTTAAAAGCTAAAACAAAAGTTGAATAGTGGTATATGAAAAATAGAAGATCATTCCTGAAAACAGCGGCCCTTGGCGCCGCTGTTTTCTCTTTAGACGGAGTAACGGGAACGTCTGCACGCGCACAAGGAAAAAAAGGCCCGGTGAAAGGCAAACCTATTGTTGTGTCTACCTGGGACTTTGGCCGGGCGGCCAATGCCGCTGCCTGGGAAATCCTGAAAAAGGGCGGACGCGCATTGGATGCCGTAGAAACAGGCGTACGCGTGCCGGAAGCAGATCCCAATAATCACACCGTAGGTTATTCCGGTTACCCCGACCGCGATGGCCGCGTTACACTGGACGCCTGCATTATGGATGAACAAGGTAACTGTGGCTCCGTAGGCGCACTGGAACATATTACACACGCCATTTCCGTAGCCCGTCTTGTTATGGAAAAAACGCCGCATGTAATGCTGGTAGGAGATGGCGCCCTGCAATTTGCACTGGCCAATGGCTTCCAGAAAGAAAACCTGCTGACGCCCGAAGCAGAAAAAGCATGGAAAGAATGGCTCAAAACATCGGAATACAAACCGATCATCAACATAGAAAATAAGTCTTATACCCCTTCCGGAGGCGCTACAGCTTTTAGCCCGCTGATGTTACCCGGCAACGTATATAACCACGATACTATTGGCATGGTGGCCATGGACGCAGCAGGTAACCTGTCTGGCGCCTGCACCACCAGCGGAATGGCCTTTAAATTACATGGCCGCCTCGGCGACTCCCCTATCATTGGCGCCGGCCTCTATGTAGATAACGAAGTAGGCGCCGCTACCAGCACCGGCGTAGGAGAAGAAGTGATCAAAATTGTAGGCAGCCACCTCGTAGTAGAACTGATGCGGCAAGGCTATCCACCAGAAAAAGCCTGTAAAGAAGCCGTAGACCGTATCGTGAAAAGGAGCCCTGCTAAAGCAAAAGAAATCCAGGTAGGATTTCTCGCCCTCAACAAAAAAGGAGAGCATGGCGCCTACTGCCTGCAAAAAGGCTTCAGCTATGCCGTGTGCACCAGCGATACCAGCAATGTACTGATAGACGGAAAACATTATTTCTAATAATAATTAGCTGCCAGCAACCCTGTTGGTAGCTAACTGTTATTCAACACCATTAAAACAATCATTATGGCATTTATCCTCGAAATCTGCGCAGCCTCTGTAGCCTCCTGCATTGCAGCGGCCGAAGGCGGCGCCAACAGGATTGAGCTCTGTGATAACCTGCTGGAAGGCGGCACCACACCCAGCTATGGCACCATCGCTATCGCCAGGGAAAAAGTGGATATTGACCTTTACCCCATTATCCGCCCCAGAGGCGGCGACTTCCTCTACTCCGACCTCGAGTTTGAAGTAATGGTAAAAGATATTGAACGCTGCAAACAACTCGGCTGCAATGGCGTGGTTACCGGCATACTTACCGCAAACGGAAGGATAGACAAACAAAGATGTAAAATACTCACAGCACTGGCCGCCCCCATGGGCGTTACTTTTCACCGGGCCTTCGACATGACCGACAATCCTTTCGAAGCCCTGGAAGATATTATTGCCACCGGCTTTGAACGCATTCTCACCTCAGGCGCCCGCAATACCGCCCTGGAAGGCACTTCCCTGCTCAAAGACCTGTTGATCAGGGCAAACGACCGCATTGCCATTATGGCCGGTTCCGGTGTAAGGTCCACTAATATTGCCCAGCTGATCAAAGCTACCGGCATTACAGAATACCATACCACCGCCAAAGCATATGAAGAAAGCAAAATGGAATACCGCAATCCCAACGTAAGCATGGGGGGCATTCCAGGCGTACCAGAATACGGGATCTCCGTAACACAGCAGCAAGAAGTAGCGCTGATACGTGAAATAGGCGAAAAAACATTGTTATCTTAGTCATTCATTCTTTACAACCCATTATTATTACTGCTTTCAGCATTGCTGACAGCTTAAAGTGAACAACGAAATGAAAAAAAATGATCTATGCAACAATGCTGTTGCTAAGTGGGTATATTGCGATCCAAGATAACAATCACTTCGGATCACCGGCCTCTAATATGCGAAATAATACTGTGCTGCCAGTTATCTGTTAAGCTTAAACAAACATTCATCAATACGCTGTCTACAATGAAAAAAACAAGCCACCTATGCTTACTCATCGCTGCACTAGGGCTTTGGAGCTGTTCTGGCTCCCAGCTGCCTGCCGCCCCTAAAGGAAAGGTGAGTATTATTCCCATGCCCGTTAGCACTAGCGAGCAACCAGACTCCTTCTTGCTGGATAAAAAAACAGTGATCGTGGCCACTAACGAGGCCGATAAAAAAACAGCCGCCTTGTTTAACGCCTGGCTCAAAGAACTCACCGGTTATGAACTGGATATCAAAGAGCAAGGCAGCCAGAACGCAATTATATTAAATACCGGCCACGACAGCACCAACACAGAAGGATATACGTTAAATACAGCACACGATAAAGTAACTATCAACGGTAACAGCGGCAGCGGTACCTTCTATGGCGTACAAACGCTGATACAACTGCTGCCTGTAGAAAAAGCCAATGCCCTGTACATTCCCGGCGTAAATATCACCGACGCTCCCCGCTTTTCCTATCGCGGGCTGCACCTGGATGTAGGCCGGCACTTTTTCCCGGTAGAATTCATCAAAAAATATATCGACCTGCTTGCCCTGCATAAAATGAACACCTTCCACTGGCACCTCACGGAAGACCAGGGCTGGCGCATCGAAATAAAGAAATACCCGCGCCTGCAGGAAATTGCTTCCAAACGAAAAGAAACCATGGCAGGCCGCTATTCAGATAACAAATATGATGGCAAACCTTATGGAGGCTACTATACGCAAGACCAGGTAAAAGAAGTGGTACAATATGCAGCCGATCATTTTGTAACCGTGATCCCGGAAATTGAAATGCCCGGACACTCACTGGCCGCACTGGCCGCTTACCCTAACCTGGGTTGCACCGGCGGACCTTATGAAACCGGCACCCATTGGGGCGTATACGATGATGTGTACTGCGCCGGCAATGACAGTGTATTTGTATTCCTGCAAGATGTACTGGATGAAGTAATGACACTTTTTCCCAGCAAATACATCCACATTGGCGGAGATGAATCCCCCAAAGTAAGATGGGTGAAATGCCCTAAGTGCCAGGCCCGCATGAAACATGAAGGACTGAAAGACGAACATGCCCTCCAAAGCTATTTCATACAACGTATAGAACAATACGTGAACAACAAAGGCAAACAAATCATCGGATGGGACGAGATCCTGGAAGGCGGACTGGCGCCAAATGCCGCCGTGATGAGCTGGAGAGGTATGGAAGGCGGTATTGCCGCAGCTAAACAAAAACATGCTGTGGTAATGACACCCGGCGACTACTGCTATTTCGATCATTACCAATCCAGAAGCACCAACGAACCACTAGCCATAGGCGGTTATCTGCCGGTAAGCCAGGTATATGCCTTTGAGCCCGTACCTACAGAACTAAGCAAGGAAGAAGCCACCTACATTAAAGGAGCGCAAGCCAATGTGTGGACAGAATACATCAACAACACCGACTACCTGGAATACATGGTATATCCCCGTGCCGCCGCACTGGCAGAAGTACTTTGGTCGCCCAAAGAAAAACGCAACTACGACGACTTCATGGAACGTTTACGGTTACACGTTAAACGCCTCGACCTGAAGAAAGTAAATTATGCCAAACATGTTTTTGAAGTTACCGGGAAAATAACCAACAACGGCAAAGGAGGCGTATCAGTAGTGCTGGACAGTAAATTAGAAGGCGGTAAAATATTTTATACTACAGATAGTACCCCTCCCACTCTTCAGTCCACTCCTTATACCCAGCCAGTACAAATTGTTCAAACAGGCCCCCTTCGTGCCCAGGTTTTCGTAGATGGAAAACCCTTCGGCAACGAATATAACCAGGCTTTTGTGTACCATAAAGGATTAGGAAAGAAAGTAACGCTTACCCCGGAAGCAGATGCAAGCCACCGGCCTGCCAGCGCATTTAACCTGGTAAATGGCGTGGAAGGTAACGCAGCCCTAAACGACAACGAATGGTTCGGCTTCCTGGGGAAAGATATACAAGCGATCGTGGAGCTGGATAGTGTGCAGGATATTCATGAAGTGGGCATTAATACAGTGAATAAAAAAGACGATTGGATCTATCCACCTAAACAGGTAGTATTTGCCGTATCTGATGATGGCAACACGTTTAAAGAAGTATACAAACAAATTACTTTCCCTGCAAGTGGTATCAACAAAGTACGGAGGAGCCAACTGCAACAGGTACGCGGCCGTTATATAAAAGTGCAATTGCAGCATTTTGGTATTATCCCTGCAGGCGCAGAAGGTGCTGGCACCCCTGCCTGGCTATTTGTAGATGAGTTGATCGTAAAATAGAAAAACCATCCCGGCATTGCCCGAACGGTTTTCATGTTATGACTCCTACACCAAAAATATATAAACGGGACACCGTTATAGACTATAATATTAACGATATCAAATATTAAAATGGTTCACTACAAGCTAACGAAATAAAGATTAAATATTGCTGAATTATAATCTGCATTAGCAGTAAATTCTTTAATTTTCGGGCTCGTTTTTAAACCGCATCTAATCAAAAACGTTTACCAATGACGATTAATCATCAGGAAATCGAACTGATCGACAGCTTTGAGCAAATTGCAGTGGAAATACACCCTTCCGCCAAAGAAGGCTCCAAAGCAGTAGCGCAGCAGATCGCTGCGCTGATTCGCGAAAAGGAAGTTGCGGGTCAAAAATGTATTTTAGGGCTGGCCACTGGATCTACCCCTAAATATTTGTATGCGGAACTGGTTCGTCTTCACAAAGAAGAAGGATTAAGCTTCAAAAATGTAATCGCATTCAACCTAGACGAATATTATCCGCTTGAGCCGGATGCTTTACAGAGCTACCACCGCTTCATGAAAGAGCACCTGTTTAATCATATCGACATTCCGGAAGGCCAGTACTTTATTCCCGATGGCACTATTCCCAAAGACCAGATCAAGAAATATTGCGCAGAATACGATCAACGCATAGAAAGTTTAGGGGGCATTGATCTGCAAGTATTGGGCATCGGCAACAACGGCCATATCGGTTTCAACGAACCAGGTTCCAACGTCAACTCACATACCCGCTTGGTAACGCTGGACAACAGCACCCGTTTGGCGAACGCATATGAGTTCCCTAACATGAGCCAGGTACCACGTTTGGCCATCACGATGGGCCTTAGCACCATTTTCAAGGCCAAACAGATCATGCTGATGGCCTGGGGCTCGCACAAGGCAAAAATTGTACGCCGCTCCGTAGAAGGGCATAGCACCGACCAGGTACCTGCCTCCCTCCTGCAACAGCACGCCAACTGCCAATTTGTAATAGACGAGCAGGCAGCAGCCGATCTCACCCGCTTCAATGAGCCCTGGCTCACCGGCGACTGCGAATGGACGCCTAAACTGACCCGCAAGGCCGTTACCAGTCTGGCCCTGAAATTAGGCAAACCCATCCTGATGCTCACCGACAAAGACTATAACGAAAATGGTTTGAACGACCTGATCGTACAATATGGTTCTGCCTATGAGCTTAACATCCAACAGTTTAATGGCATCCGTGATACCATTACCGGCTGGCCTGGCGGCAAACCCGGCCCGCAATTGCCTAAGCATCCGGAACGCTCAGAACCCGCTAAAAAACGCGCGCTGATCTTCTCCCCGCATCCGGATGATGATATCATTTCCATGGGAGGTACCTTTATCCGCTTGCACGAACAAGGCCATGATGTGCATGTAGCCTACCAAACTTCCGGTAACATTGCCGTTACAGACGAATTCCTGCTGCGCTTCATTGACTTCGCCGTGGGTTTTGAAGGCCTGTTCGACATCGATAAGAGCAAAAGCTCTATGATCCTCGATGAAGCCAAAGCATTTATCGGCACCAAAAAGCCTTCCCAGAAAGATACACCGGAAATCCGCGCTATTAAAGGATTGATCCGCCGCTGCGAAGCCAAAGCTACCTGCCGTTATGTAGGTATCCCAGAAGAAAATGCCCATTTCATGA
The DNA here is from genome assembly GCF_049056765.1 of Chitinophaga sp. 30R24. Classification (NCBI taxonomy): domain Bacteria; kingdom Pseudomonadati; phylum Bacteroidota; class Chitinophagia; order Chitinophagales; family Chitinophagaceae; genus Chitinophaga; species Chitinophaga sp. 30R24. The sequence goes on along the minus strand of NZ_JBJGXX010000004.1, from coordinate 250,806 downwards.
ACCTCCCGTTCTATGAAACCGGCCTGGTAGAAAAGAAACCAATGGGACCCGAAGATGTAGCGCTCACCGTGGAACTGTTGCGTAAATTGAAACCCCAGCAGATCTATTGCGCCGGCGACCTCGCCGATCCGCATGGTACCCACAAAGTTTGCCTGGACGTTATCTTTGCTGCCCTAGACATCGTGAAAACAGAAGACTGGGCCAAAGATTGCTGGGTATGGCTGTACAAAGGTGCCTGGCAGGAATGGGACATCCATGAAATTGAAATGGCCGTGCCTATGAGTCCAGACCAGGTAATGCAGAAACGCCTCGGTATCTTCATCCACCAAAGTCAGAAAGATGTAGTACCTTTTCAAGGTACCGACCTGCGCGAATTCTGGCAACGTGCGGAAGCCCGCAACGCCAATACCGCAGAACTCTATGACAAACTGGGCTTACAGCAGTACGCTGCTATGGAGGCATTTGTACGTTATCATTTTATGTAAACAGATTTTTGATATATGGGATTCCCTGCTATGACCACTAACTCATACCAGGGAATCCTTTTTATCCAGGGCCATCGAAATAACCGCTGAAGCCTGCAAAAATCAGGGCAATAAACGTGGCCAACCCTACCTGAGCTACGTATTGTGGGTAATGCAACCGGAACGTACCCTCCAAAACCGCTTCCTTACCACAAAAATTGCCGTAGCCATTATCCAGTAGATTTTTTTTTGAATAGCTTCCAATTAAACTATTAAATTACAGTAGAAAATAGCATTGCCCTCAATGGAAAACGATATCCTCATTGACTTTAAGTTTACGGGCCGGGATAAACCACGGTTCAGCGAATTATTCCTGATCACTGGTCAGGAACATCCGAAGTTCCCTGCCAGGAACAAAATTTTTGCACAACTGGAGCCATTGGGCTTTGAACAACTCGAAGATTTTTTTGGTATCCTCAACGGAGAAGAAACCGGCGACGATGTATTAGTATGGCTTTTCCCTATGATCAATGGAGAAGAAGCACTGCAGAGCAGCGGTCCGTTCGACGCTATTCGCCTCTCTTACAGCGTACTGAGAAATGATCCGGCAAATATTTCACTCCTGCAGGAATGCTTTGATGCCATCCTCCAACTACCGGATATAACAGCCGATTTCGATAATAATACCATTAAAGACTTTGCGCCCATCCAGCAAAAAGCAGATGAAATTATAGCTTACTGGCGTCAGAACCAGGTAGAACCAGGATCTGCACAAAGCCTCTTGATAGAAGAAGAGGAAGAGGACTGGGAAGAAGATGAAGACTGGGAAGAAGAAGCTGATTGGGAAGAAGATGATGAGAAAGAGGTAAATTAAGCGAACTATATCTAACCTGATTTACTTACTGCCAACGGACTATGAATAAAAAAGCCAACAAAAATGGCTTTACCGCTTTATTGCTGGTAGCCACGCTCATACTGGTATTACTCATTTCCGGTATGCCCTCTGCACACAAGGCTAATAAAAAAGATTGCGCCGCTATCACCGGCATTGTCCAGGAAATTAAAAATGGCTCCCCTGGCATTATCGTTCATCTTAAAAATGATCCAAAAATCTATTATATCTCCCATAAAACCAACGCCCGCATTCATACCACCGATCTGGAAAAACTGCTGAAAGGAAAAAACGTCCAACTCTTTACCGCACATGAATGGTCGCCACTAGATCCTTTTTCCAGCATGAAGGAAATTCACCGCCTTCAAACAGCCGATACGGTTATTTTCTCTGAATTCTAGGCCCAATCTTTGTTGTGCGGATGCCGTAAGGATGGAAGCAGGAGTCCTTCCATCCCTACATTTCAGTAATTTTACCTTATGCATCTCAACAAACTATTGACCTGCCTGGGATTAACAGCATTGCTGGTATCCTGCAACCTGAAAAATAAACATAGCAGGTACGAAAATGAAGAGGGAAGCGGCAATGCCGATATGAAGAAAAATAATATCACTACCACGCCTGCCACGCCCGCTGCCCCTATTATGAGCGAACGGATCAACGGAAAGGCTAACCTATTCGACAAACCAGGGGGCACCGCCATCATATCCCTGGTAGATTATGTGCCCCTCCGCTGTGCCCCGGTAAAAAATGACTGGTACCCGGTAAACCTGGACTTTGATATCACAAAAGAAGAATTCAGCAAACCTGTTTTCCACAAAGGCCGTAAAATAAAAGTCAACGGTGTGCCCGCCGGCATCTTACAACAAGATCTCCGCTTACCCGTATCCACCAATGGACAAAAAATGTGGGCTACCCTTAACGCCTATACGGAAAAGAAGAATATCCGGAAAGGCACTATTATAGAAACTGCCCTAGCCAGCTTTCTGAAACAACATGATGGCCGCAGTACTACGGCCCTGCAACCCTTTATCCATAATTTCGGACTGGAAGAAGAAACCACACTAAAACCCTATGTGATGTACTTCAACTATGAAAGTGGTATCGATGACCCCAGCCCTTTATACAGAATTGCACTCATTTTCCAGAGCAAACAACTGATCGGCGTATTGCATGCCCGTCCGCTCCAGCTGGATGGCTGCGTTACCCGGCGGTTGCAACGCGGGTTTACCGTTCATTATTTACATGGCATAGATAAAACCCTGCAGGAAGACTTTGCCGGAAAATTCAATAAGTTCATTCTTTCTGTTGATTAAGCCATAACTACAGGTTATGCCTAATTTGACTCTTGTGGCAAATTAGGCATAACAGGGTACCCCACCTCAGCAAAAAAGCGCTTCATAAGCATACTACTCTAAGTATTATAAGTACGTTAACGGCTATATGTTATTGTGGATAAAAAAACCTTACCGGGAAAATTCCCATGTTCGTCTTATTCTCATTTTCACTTATATTTGATCAATCATGATATGATAGCGACCAAAATGATACAACCAAAATAACTAGTAAATCTCTGTAACTAATATGAGTATACGTAACTTATGAGTCGGTTACCTGCCAGTAAAACAGGTCTGTATATGGCTGCCTTCCGTGCCATTGAAAATATCAAACCAGAGAAAGATCGACTGATCAATGATCCGTTTGCCGCGGGTTTTCTATCGAAGGCCCAACAAGTAATATTAGCTTGCTGCAGTATTAAGCTGATTCGGAATTTTGTTACCGGCTGCATACAACTGCGCTGGCCGGGCACCTTCACGGCTGCTATCGCAAGAACCAGGCTAATAGACGACATGATCGTAGAAGCGGTAAGAACACAAGGCATTAATCAGGTAATCATTGTAAACGCGACCTTCGATACCAGACCGCATCGCCTCAACGTAGGCTTGCCCCTGCATTATGTGGAAGTAGACCATCCGGAAATACAGATGAAGAAACGCAAGCTGCTCACACCGCTGCTAAACATCCCAGCTGTACCAGTAGATTATGTGCAGCTGGATATGAGCACCCAGCAGATGTCTGATGTAATTCCACAACTGCTGTTCCGGAAGCACTATAAAACTTTATTTCTCTGGGAGAAACTAACTACCAGCCAGGATGCAGAAAAAGCGGATATTATCTTCCAATATCTCAAAAGCTTTCCTTCTGGTACACAAGTAATATTTACCTACGTTAATAAAGTAGTCCTCGAAAACCCGGATGCCTTCTATGGCTTCAAGCGGATCAAAAAGTTGTTGCGCCGCGATGGCGAGCATTGGGATTTTGGTTTGCATCCTTCAGCATTGCATCAGTTCATGGAAGCCCGTAACATGCAGGTATGCTATGATGGCGGCGCCGCCGATTACCGGTCGCAATACTTCGGTGCAAAAAGCAACCGCATGAAAGGTTATGAATATTTCCGGGTGGTAAGAGCAGAAGTGAAATAGCAGGCGTATCTTCGATGTACCATTTACGAAGCGCATATGCATATTCACTACTTTCAACATGTACCCTTTGAAGGACTAGGCTGCATCGCTGCATGGGCTGCCCAACATCAACACCGGATTACCTCTACCCGCTGGTATGAAAACAGCGATACCACCGGTTTGCAGGAAGCCGACTGGCTAATCATCATGGGAGGTCCTATGGGCGTGTATGAACAAGATCTGCACCCCTGGATGCAAACAGAAATAAAGCTGATCCTTGAAGCCATCCAACAAAATAAAAAAGTATTGGGCATCTGCCTTGGAGCACAGTTAACAGCCGCCGCACTGGGCGCTGCAGTATACCCGGATACGCAAAAAGAAATCGGCTGGTTTCCACTGGATCTTACATTCCAGGATAAGGCCGCTCCGCTGGCACATATACTGCCTCATCATTTCAATACTTTTCACTTTCATGGCGATATTTTCGAGATCCCTGCCAACGCCACCCGGTTTGCGGCCTCTGCTGTTAACAGCCACCAGGCTTTCATCTATGGCGACCGCGTAATAGGATTGCAGTTCCACATGGAGCTTACCTCCGAAGGCTTGCAGGAAATGCTCCACCACGGTGCCGATGCCCTGGCAGCCGGCGGCCCTTTCGTGCAAAGTGAAGAAAAAATATATGCGTATCATGATCTGCTGATACCTAACAACGAAACTATGTATCGGCTGCTAGACTACCTGGCAGCCTTATAAATAAACTGAACGATATGAATGCTGCGTACGATGTACTGATTATAGGTGGAGGCCCCATCGGACTGGCTTGTGGGCTGGAAGCCCAAAAAGCCGGGCTTTCTTACCTGATCATAGAAAAAGGATGCGTGGTAAACTCCCTCTACAACTACCCGTTGTATATGACCTTCTTTTCCACTTCTGAAAGACTGGAAATAGGCAATGTTCCCTTTGTATCTATCAATCCCAAGCCTACCCGGCCGGAGGCACTGGAATATTATCGCCGGGTAGCCACCTCCTACGAACTTCACATCAGATTGTTTGAAACAGTGGAGGCCGTACAACCTAACGCTGCCGAATACCTGGTTACGACCAACAAAACGCAGTACCATGCCAGGCACGTGGTAATCGCCACCGGATTTTATGACATTCCTAATTTGCTGAATGTACCCGGCGAAAACCTGCCCAAAGTAACACACTACTATAAAGATCCCCATTTCTACGCCACACAGGATGTAGTGGTGATCGGTGCACATAATTCTGCCGTGGATGCTGCCCTGGAAACCTATCGCAAAGGAGCAAGGGTTACCATGGTGATCCGGGACGAAGGCATTGGCGCAAGAGTAAAATATTGGGTAAAACCGGATATTGAAAACCGGATCAAAGAAGGATCTATTAAGGCGCATTTCCTCTCTTCGGTGAAGGCTATCCGCGAGCAGGAAGTAGATATTGCCACGCCCGATGGCATTATTACTATTAAAAATGATTTTGTGATTGCCATGACCGGTTACCAGCCTAACTTCCAACTGCTGAAGCAAAGTGGCATCGCCCTGTCAGACGATTCGTTTCTGCGGCCGGATTATAACCCTATCACCATGGAAACCAACATGCCCCATATCTATCTCGCCGGCGTGGTTTGTGGCGGCATGAACACTCACGTATGGTTTATTGAAAATTCCAGAGACCATGCCGGGAAAATCATGGCACATATTAAAACGAGCTACTAACTATTAGCTGCCAGTAGCAACTGGCAGCTAGTTGCTGCTAGCTTATACCACATTCACCTCCCTTTCCAGCAATACGCCAAATTTCTCTTCTACACTATCCAGTATCTGCTGTGATAAAGTATAGATTTCACCTCCGCTGGCCTGCCCGTAATTAACCAGCACCAGCGCCTGTTTGCTATGTACGCCGGCATCGCCATCACGGTAACCTTTCCAGCTGCATTGCTCTATCAGCCAGCCTGCCGCCAGTTTAAACTGTCTGTCACCTACCGGATAAGCCACCAGATGTGGATAAGCTGCTTTTAAAGTTTCGTATTTTTCCTGGTCAACGGTAGGATTTTTAAAGAAACTACCGGCATTTCCTATCTGTGCAGGATCAGGCAATTTGGAAGTGCGGATATTAATCACTGCCTGGCTGATCGCCTGTATAGACAACTCCTGTACGCCCATCCGCTGCAGCTCTTCATTGATAGCGCCGTAGCTGGTATTAAAACGCGGGTGCTTGCTTAAACGGTAAGTAACAGATAATATCACAAATTCACCTTTATAAGCTTTTTTAAATATGCTTTCCCGGTAACCAAAATGGCAATCGGCATTGTTGAATGTAACAATGCTTTGGTCTTTCAGGTGCAAAGCCTCTAACTCATGGAAAACATCTTTAATCTCCACGCCATAAGCACCAATGTTCTGCATCGGGCTGGCGCCTACATTACCAGGTATCAGCGAAAGGTTTTCCAAACCGCCCAGTTGCCGGGCAATACAATACTGAACAAATTGGTGCCAGTTCTCTCCTGCGCCAGCCTTCACATATACGTAATCGTTATCTTCCCCTGCGATGGTAATACCGCTTATATTATTTTTCAGTACCCAACCATTATAGTCGCGGGTAAACAGAATATTGCTGCCTCCTCCAAGTATCATTACTGGCAGGTCTGCTCCCGGCTGCCTGGCGGCCAGCTCCATCAACTCTCCAACCGATGTGAAAGCGGCAAAGTAGCGCGCCCTGGCAGCTATGCCAAATGTATTATATGATTTAAGCAGAACATTTTCTGATACCTGCATAATAACTTAAATTTATAGTAAGCAAAGATAGCCGCAAACAATTAGAAATTGCTAAATCCATAATCCAATTACATGAATAAAACCGCGATTATCATAGGCGCAACAGGACTTACCGGCTCCCACCTCACCGCTGCCTTGCTGAAAGATCCCGATTTCAGCAAAGTGAAAGTACTGGTTCGCAACCCCTCGTTTAATCCCAGGCCCAAACTGGAAAATATTATTGTGGACTTCGATGATGAAGAAAGTCTGGCCGCTGCCTTACATGGAGATGTGCTTTTTTGCTGCATAGGTACCACCATCAAAAAGGCAGGCAGCCAGGAAAATTTCCGGGCTGTAGATTATGGCATTCCGGTGAAATGCGCTGAAATAGCCCAACAACAGGGCATCCCCCAATTCCTGATCATGTCTGCTATCGGGGCCAATTTCCATTCCCGGAATTTTTACCTGCGCACCAAAGGAGAAACCGAAGAAGCGGTAATGAAAATCGGCTTCCATAGCATCAGTATCTTCAGGCCCTCTGTATTGATTGGCTCCCGCAAGGAATTCAGACTGGGGGAATGGCTGGCAAAATGTCTGATCCTGTTATTTTATTTTTTGTTACAAGGGAAATGGAAAAAATACCGGGGCATTAAAGCGGCTACGGTAGCCAATGCCATGATCATTGCTGCAAAAGAAGAGAATGCTGGCATACGTATCTTCGAATCTGATGCCATTCAAAGTATTGGGGCAACATGAAGAATACAGGAATTCAGTCTTATCTCTTATCTTTAACCTGATATGAAAAAATGGACCCTTGTTCTAACTGTTGCGATGATTGCAACATGGCCAACATACGTACAGGCACAGGTAACCAGCTCCTTTCCAGACATCTGGAAGGATAAACCAGTGCCACATACCGGAATAACAACTGATCATCCTTTCTCCCTGCTGGATTTCAGGATATTGAGGGATTTTAATACCTCACCCCGGGATAAAGGGGAAAACTTCACGCAATACAAAACTGTCTACAAACATATACAGGTTAACACCCAGATGGGCGCCGACAGCCTGAGCCAGTTCATTATAGAAGTAGCAGCCAACGAAGTACTACGGGGGCTCCGTATCCGGTTACTACATCCCAACGGGCAGCTTATTGGGCTTAATCAGCAGGTAAGGATGATGATGCAGCCAGACCACCGCAAACAATTGGTCATAAATGACCTAAAGCTGGAACCCGGCTCGGAACTGGAATATGAACTAAGCGTAAAAACAAGCGGCAGTTTTGCAGGCAACGATTATTTGCAGTCTGCCACACCTACCAACCAGGCGGCCTTTACACTGATAGCACCTGAAATAATGACCTTCCGGTTTAAAACCAGTGCCGGGCTGCCATCTGTTACCGATAGCATAGCCAATGGCAATCATTATTACCAGATGATGGTATCCAATATACCAGCCCTACCTACCAACGAACTTTATTTTTACCAACCGCAGCTGCAACGGATAGATTTTGCCCTGCAACAGGTAGCAGAACGGAAAGATACTGTCCGTATAAATTGGCAGCAATTTGGAGAAGACAGCTATATTCCGCTGGTAGCGGTATCTAAGGCCGAATACAAACAGTTGGAAAAAGAAATACACAAATGGCCTTTCCTCCAACAACGGCTACCGGTACCCACTCTTATCTACCTGGTAGAACAATATATAAAAACGAATATTGCCATAATACCTGCTAGCGGAGATGGAGAAACGATGGATATCATTTCTATCCTCCACAACAAACGGGCAGAAAAAGCAGGCCTTACCCGCCTGATGAACGCAGTGTACTATATACTGAATATTCCTACACAGGTATTGTTCACTTCTTCCCGCGACCAACTGCCGCTCGACAGCCAACTGGTAAATGGCGACCTGCCCACCAATGTGTTGCTGTACTTCCCTGCTTTACAGCAAGCGCTGTCGCCAACGGAAATGAATACACGATTTCCTTGTTACCCGGCTCTGTGGGCAGGCATCCCAGCCCTGCGGTGCCGCGATACCCTCATCGGACAGGAAAGTAAAGTATTCACAGATTTCATTCAAACACCAGTGGTTTCCTATACCTTCAGCAATGTAGCCCTGGAAGCCACGCTGGCCGATATCACCAATCCTGTATGGGAAGTAAAGCAAACCTTCAGCGGCTATCCGGCCGCCAATGTTAAAACGGCTTTTACTAACGACGACGGCACTACGGAAAGCAAGTTTAAGATATATAATGCTATACTGCCCTTTGAGTCTGGCGAAAGAAAACCTACAGCTATTGCCCCTGAAAATGAAACCTTTACCAACCGCCCGCTGGATAAACCGGTGCAGGTAAACAGTACCCTGCTCACTTCTTCCGTAATAGAAAACAACGGTAACCAATATATTATCCACATTGGCCATCTACTGGGCGGCACCATTTCCGCCGCCGTAAAAGTGCCGGAAAACGCGGCCCTGCCGGTACAAATCGTTTTTCCTTATTACCAGGAAAAACGGATTAGCATTACCCTGCCTGCAGGATATAAAGTGACGAATAAATCACTTTTCTCAGCAAACATCAGCGATAAAGGCGCTCAACCGGCATTAGGCTATAAAATGCGGTGCGAACAGGAAGGGAACCAGTTACATATTTTTGTGGTAGAATGGTACCGGCAAACCAATTTCTATGGTGCGCAGAAAATGCTGTTTCAACAAATGATGGACCTGATACAGAAGATTCAATCACAAAACCTGGTATTGGAAAAATAGAAAGTGCCTTTATACGCCGTCTACATCGGGGATGATAACCACTGAGCGGAATTTCTTCTCGGTTCTCAGCTGTATAATATAGTCTTGTAACAGTTGCTTGATATGTGCAATCAACCGGGCTTCCCGGGGAAGCTTAATTAACATTTCCTGCAGGTAATTGTTGCGCACCCTGGCAATGAGGGGTACAGCTGGTCCCACCAGTTGCGCGCCGATATGGGGCTGCAGCCAACTGGCCAGTATCTGCGCCGCTTGTTCAGCTACCTGCTGATGCTTATGGCGGATCGTCAGTTTCAATAACCGGAAAAAGGGAGGGTATCCAAATACCTGCCGCTCGGCAATTTCGGTGTCGTACATGGCTTTATAGTCGTGCGCTATTACATAATGCAACACCGGGTGCCGGGTGTTGCTGGCCTGTATCAATACTTTACCCATGCCGTGTTTACGGCCGGCACGTCCGCTCACCTGTTCCATAAGCTGGAAGGCCCTTTCATTGACCCGGAAATCCGGGAACCCCAACAGGTTATCCGCGCTGAGAATGCCAACCAGGTTCACATTTTCGAAATCCAGCCCTTTCACCACCATCTGTGTACCTACCAATATATCCACACTCCTGTCTTCCAGCAACTGGATCAGTTTATTATGACTATCCTTATTCCGTACAGTATCTACATCCATACGGGCAATACGGGCTTCGGGGAAAGCCGTCTGCAAGTCGTCTTCTATCTTTTCTGTACCAAAGCTCTTGGGCTCCAACGTTTGTGAGCCGCAGGCTGCACAGGTGTGCACATAAGGATAACGGGTACCGCAATAATGGCAATGTAGTTTATCCTGGTTACGATGATAGGTAAGAGACACATCACATTGCCGGCAATGTGGAATCCATCCGCAGGTTGTGCACAATAGGAAAGGGGCATACCCCCGGCGGTTCTGAAAAAGGATGACTTGTTTCCCTTCCGCCAATGTTTGGGTGATAGCCGTTTTCAGGGCAGAAGAAAAATGGCCATCCATGGTTTTTTCTGCCGTTTCTTTCTTGACATCTACTATTTCAATAGCAGGCATCTCAATACCGCCGAAACGTTCTTTAATAGTTACCAACCCATATTTCCCTTGCTGTGCGTTAAAATAGGATTCCAGCGAAGGCGTGGCAGAACCCAATAGCACTTTAGCCTTGAACAGACCCGCATAGTAAATAGCGGCATCCCTGGCATGGTAGCGGGGAGCAGGATCTTGTTGTTTATAGGATGTATCGTGTTCTTCATCCAGGATGATAAGGCCCAGGTTACGGAAAGGCAACAACAAACTGGAACGCGCCCCTAATATGATCTGTATTTCGCCGCTCTTTACCTTGTTCCATATTTCCACCCGCTCATTGTTATTAAAACGGGAATGATAAATACCGATGCTGCTACCGAAATGCTTCTGCAAACGGCGTATTACCTGTGTCGTTAGTCCTATTTCCGGCAGGAGGTATAGCACCTGCTTTCCGCTGGCCAGGCATTCTTCCATCATTTTCACATATACCTGGGTTTTACCGCTGGAGGTAACGCCATGCAGCAGAGTTACCTGCTTCTCCTTAAAATGTGTGCGTATATCAGCTAATGCGGTTGCCTGCGCAGGGCTTAACTCGAAATCGATCTGGGTATCTACTTTTCCTGTAGGGATACGGTCTACCGTGCGCTTTTCTACCCAGAGGATATTTTTATCTACCAACCCTTTTAATTGTGAGGTGGTAGCGCCTGATTTTTTGAGCAATTCGGTTTGTAACACACTGCCTTTTGTTTTCAACAAATGCAGGTAAGCCAACAACAGCTCCATTTGTTTGGGCGCGCGGCCCATATCATTGAAAAGCGCTGCCAGTTGTTCATCCGATTGGTAGTCGGCATGCAATTGCACATAGCTTTCTTTTTTCTCTTTGTATGCTTCCTTCAGCTCTTCATATACCAGCAGTACTTTCTTCTCGATCAGTTGTTTGATCACGGAGTATACGGCAGATTTATCAAGAATCATCTGCACCTCTTCAATGCGCAGTTCCTTGCGGATGTGCAGGGCTTCCGCTATCAGGTATTCGTCGTCGTCTAAAGCGGTGAAATCCTCGCCGTAAGCATCATTGAACAGCAGCAACGTTTCACTGGAAAGCTTAAGGTGAGCGGGCAGGGCAGCATTTAATACCTCTCCTTCCGTACACATGTAGTAAGCAGCGATCCACGACCAGAAGGATAACTGGGTAGGATATACGATTGGAGTGGTATCCAGGATATCCAGCAAGGGCTTGGTTTTATACAAGGGTGCTTGCTCATGGATAGCTTTTACAATTCCTGCATATTTTTTCTGTTTCCCCAGCTGTACGGCCACACGGCTGCCTACCTGCAAAGTGGCTTCCATATTTTCAGGAACCGCGTAAGTATAATTCTTAGGTAACGCCAACGGCAATATTACATCTGCGAATTTCATCCTATTGGCTGCAGGGTTGGATATTGATGATATTTACGTAATTCGGTGTCCATAATATCGTACACCTGTTGTTTAAGCGTATTAATATCGTTGAGGGTTAGCCCTGTAACCGGCACAGACGGCAGAAATACTACGCGGCATTTACCCGGTGAGATGTGCATAGGGCCTTTATGGGGCAAACGTTCCCCTGCATCCAGATACAACACTGGTTTAATAGGGATCTGCATTTCTATGGCCATACGGAAAGCGCCGTTATGGAAAGGCCGCAGCGGCTGATCGCTCTCGTTGGTGGTTCCTTCAGGAAACACCAGGATGGAAATACCATACTTCAGGGCTGCCATCATTTCCCTCACGCTTCTGGCCCTGGCAGCAGCATTGGAACGGTCTACCGGCACTACGGAGTTTTTGTAGATAAATCCGAAAAACGGTATCCTGGACATTTCTACTTTGCCCAAAGGACGAAAAGGCAAGCGCATTACTTTTACGGCAATAGCTGCATCCAGATAAGAACGATGGTTCACTACATATATACAGGGCTCATTATCACGTTCGCATAAATACTTGCGTGATACCCACATGCCTACCAACGGGAACCACGTATGCGCCCAAAAGCGCAAAAAATAAAATATAATATTCCCCCCCTTTTGCCGGCCCAATAAAGACGCCAGGAAGATAGGAGGTAATATTAAAAACATGATACCCAGAAAAGTAGCAGCGGCGTATATCACATAAATAACACGCAACGGTTTCAATAAAAATTTCATAGACGCCTCTGTAAAAGGTTTTAATCAGGCGGAAAACTACAACAAATTACTAACTACAGCAAGGAAAGCAGGCGGGGATTTTAATGCGGTAGCGCAAAAATGCCATAAAGGTAAACAGCTACAATCAGGCTGAACAAGGTAACAAGGCTGCTATTTACCGGGCTGTGTCTTGATATAGTACGGCGCAGCGTTCCTATTCACAATTACAGCTCCAGTCCTTATCAAGGTCTATGCAGGTAATTACCCTGGCATGCTCTCCATCGCAGGGGGCAAATACGATCCGCAGGTGCTGGCCTTCATTGGAATAGCCCTCCAGGGCATAAGTAGGGCAAGGATAATCGGATGGGTTGGATTTTTCCGGATTAATCTTTCCTTCTAACAAAATTTCCTCCACTTCTACCCTGGTCACCTGACGGCAATCCATACGACAAATGGCATGTTTTGTATACTCGAGTTGGGCATGCCGGTTAATTACTTCATCACTGATCACCGTATTGCTAACGGGGCTTACTGCCACAACCGGGCGGCCTGTAGGAGTGGAAGGAGCGGCACCTTTCCACCATCTTTGTTGCCAGCCAGCCAATAGTAATATGGCTAAAAGAAGAACGGGTAGATATTTTTGCATGGAATTCATCATAGAACGCCGCACAAAATAGGGAAAATTCCTTACCTAACTAAAAAGTTCCTACCTTTGCCTCCCTTTATGGAACAGGTAAAAACAGTAGCATTTCATACACTCGGCTGTAAGCTGAATTTTTCAGAAACCTCTACATTAAGCAGGTTGCTGGAACAGGATGGTTTTGTAAAAACGGATTTTGAGGATACCGCAGACGTATATGTCATCAATACCTGTTCGGTAACAGACAATGCCGATAAGGAATGCCGTATGCTGGTACGCCGCATACAGCGCCGGGCTCCCGGCAGCATGGTGGTGATCACCGGCTGCTATGCCCAGCTGAAACCTGAAGAAATTGCCGCTATTGAAGGAGTGGATCTGGTATTAGGCGCCGCAGAGAAGTTCAATATCACCGAACATCTCAAAACCCTCACCAAAGGCAACAGCGCTAAAATCTGCTCCTGCGATATTGAAGAAGTAAATAGTTTCCATGCTTCCTATTCGCTGAACGACCGGACCCGCACTTTCCTGAAAGTACAAGACGGCTGCGACTATAACTGCGCTTTCTGCACCATTCCGATGGCCAGGGGTAAAAGCCGCAGCGATAGCGTGGCTAACGTGGTAGCCCATGCACATCAGCTGGCGGCTACCGGTGTAAAAGAAATTGTGCTCACCGGCGTTAACCTCGGCGATTTCGGCAAAGGCTTCGAAGGCGGTAAAAAAAGAGAAGAAACCTTTTTTGAGCTGGCACAGGAGCTGGATAAAGTAGAGGGCATTTCCCGCTACCGTATCTCTTCTATAGAACCCAACCTGCTCACCAACGAGATCATTGAATTTGTGGCCGGCAGCCGCAAGTTTATGCCTCATTTCCATATCCCTTTACAAAGTGGCAGTAACGACATCCTGGGCCTGATGCGCAGACGTTACCGCCGGGAACTTTACGCCGAAAAAGTAGCGCTGATCAAGCAATTCATGCCACATTGCGCTATCGGGGTAGACGTTATTGTTGGATTCCCTTCCGAAAGCGATGCGCACTTCCGGGAAACCTACGATTTCCTCAACGAACTCAACATATCCTATTTACACGTATTTACCTATTCTGAGCGCGCCAATACGGCAGCACTGGATATCAAACCGGTGGTACCGGTGCATGTGCGTAACGAACGTAATAAAATGTTACGTAACCTCAGCCATAAAAAACAACAGTTCTTCTATAGCCAACACCTGAACGAAACGAGGAAAGTACTGTTTGAGTCGCTGAACCGGGAAGGCATGATGGAAGGATATACCGACAACTACATTAAAGTGATCACTCCTTTCCGCCAGGAATGGCATAACCAGATCATAGATTGGGATCTCCGCTAAAATAAAACAGCATTAGCCAGCGCCAATAATTTCCAGGAAAGCAGCGCGGCTGATAAAGCCGGCACCCAGGGAGGCCAGATGTTCGGTATGTACCTGGCAATCAATCACAGTAAGTTCCTGTGCATATTGCTGTACAAACGTAATAAATGCAACTTTAGAGGCATTACTAACTTCCGAAAACATAGATTCGCCGAAGAAGCAAGCACCCAGTTTTACGCCGTATAAACCTCCTACCAGGCGGTCGTTTTGCCAGCATTCTACAGACAGGGCATAACCTGCATGGTATAGCCGCAGATAGGCCTCCTGCATCTCGGAAGTAATCCAGGTGCCTGTTTGCCCCATTCTGTGGACATTACTGCAACAGGCCACCACACCAGCAAAATCTTCATTGAAGGAAATACGGAACTGCTTTTTGCGTAATATCTGTTTCATACTGGCAGATACTTTCAGCTGGTCCGGAAATAAAACAAACCGGGGATCGGGGCTCCACCACAAAATAGGGGATTCGTTGTCGTACCAGGGAAAGATACCGGAGCGGTATGCCAGCACTAACCTTTCCACAGACAAGTCTCCCCCTACCGCCAACAGACCGTCTGGCTCAGAAAGCTCAACGGGAGGAAATACCAGGTGTTTATTCAATTGGAAAACAGACATACGGGATCAGGTACCAGCCAATTCTTCAATAGTAGCGCTCAAACCTCTTTCCTGCAACGCTTCACGCAGCGGGCGTAATTTGATATATTCTCCCTGCTTCACGGCATATTTACCGTTAAAGTGGATAATGAGGGCGCATTGCTCAGCCTGTTCATGTGTGTGGCCGCATACTTCCATCAGGGAAGCAATCACCCAGTCAAATGTATTTACCTCGTCATTCCAGACTACCAGACTGAACGGAAATTGCTCATCTTCTGCCACCAATACATCTTCTTCTTCTTCTGGTAATCCTTTTGTACTTGTATGATCGCTCATCTTTAATAAAAGCTTTGAACAAAATTACATGGATTATTCGTTAATTTATTCACATTTAAAAGGGAAATGCGGATATGGGATCTGCAGATAAAATGGTTGTATACTTATGAAAGGACTTGTTTTATTGATGGATACGAGCTTACCACTAAAAGATCCGGTGCCGATCTTTTCCCTGGTATTGTTTATTATACTGCTGGCGCCTATTATCCTGCGTAAATTCAGGATACCCAGTATTATTGGGCTAATCATTGCCGGTATGCTGATCGGCGACAACGGCTTTAAGATCATTGAAAAGGGCAGCATCGACCTATTTGCCAAAGCGGGGCTGCTGTACATCATGTTTCTGGCGGGACTGGAACTGGATATGGCTGAATTCAGGAAAAATCGCTACCGCAGTATGGTTTTCGGGGCGTTTACCTTTTTTGTTCCGTTGAGCATAGGCTTTGCGGTATGTACCTACGTGCTGCATTTCAATTTCATGGCCACCTTACTGGTATCCAGCATGTTTGCCACCCATACGCTGGTAGCTTATCCCCTGGCCAGCCGGTTGGGCATCACCAAAAATGAAGCCGTTACGGTAGCGGTAGGCGGCACTATTATCACAGACACGGCGGTATTGCTGATACTCGCCATCATTACCGGTGCCCAGGCCGGCAACCTTAATACTTATTTCTGGCTGCGTTTAAGCATTTCCCTGGTTATTTTTGCCGTTATTATCCTTTGGCTGATGCCAATGCTTGGCAGATGGTTTTTCAAGAAAATAAAAGACGATAAAACCTCACACTTCATATTTGTACTGGCACTGGTATTTGCTGCTGCGTTCCTGGCAGAATTGGCAGGCGTAGAGGGCATTATCGGCGCCTTCCTCGCCGGACTGGCACTGAACCAACTGATACCGCATACTTCCCCGCTGATGAACCGGATCGAATTTGTAGGCAATGCCTTATTCATCCCATTTTTCCTCATCAGCGTGGGCATGCTGGTAGACCTCCGGGTATTGCTCAAAGGCCCTGATGCACTGATTATTGCCGGCGTTCTCACCCTGATGGCCCTCGGCAGCAAATGGCTGGCTGCTTTCTTCACACAGCTCTCTTTCAAATACAGCCCTACACAGCGCAATGTTATTTTTGGCCTCAGCAGTGCACATGCTGCTGCTACTATCGCTGTAATATTGATCGGGTACAATATGGGTATTGTAGATGAACACGTCCTGAACGGCACCATCATCCTGATCCTGATCACCTGCCTCACAGGCTCTTTTGTAACCGAAAGCGCCGGCCGCCGGCTGGCCATCCAAGAAACGGAAAACAAACACGAAATGCCGGATCAGCCAGAGCGTTTCTTAGTACCAGTAGCCAATCCCGACAAGCTTGAAGCGCTGCTGGATTTTGCCGTAATGATCAAAGACACCAATGCCTCTACCCCTATTTATCTACTGGCGGTGGTACAGGATAATGAAGAAACCAAAGAAAAGATCCAATTCACCAATAAAATGCTGGAAAAAGCGGTGATCCATGCCGCTGCTACAGAAAGCGAAGTACAGGTAGTAACCCGTATAGACCTGAATGAATCAGATGGAATTACCCGTGCTGCCAAAGAGCTGCTGATCAGCGACCTCGTGTTAGGCTGGACGGATAAACCCCGTACTCCCAACCGCTGGCTGGAAAATATCTTCGGTACTACTCTTGATAATGTACTGCAACGTGTATGGGAAACCGTATATGTGTGTAATTTTCGTTTCCCACTCAATACCACTAAAAAAATGGTGCTGGTAATACCTCCTAATGCAGAATATGAACTGGGCTTTTTGCACTACCTGCAAAAGATGTTTATGCTGGCCAAACAAGCCGGTACCCGGCTACTCATTTTCTGTAGCCATAAAACACAGGTCATTACGGAAGCTTTTGCCCAAAAAATGAAAATGAGTGTAACCCTCAGCTTCCGTCAATTTGATACCATAGAAGATTTCCTGATCCTTTCCAGGGAAATTACGCGCGACGATCTGTTAGTAGTGGTAACGGCCCGCAAAAGCACGCTTTCCTATCACGCCTATATGGATAGCGTTCCTGCCAAATTGGAACGCCATTTTAAAGAGAATAACGTGATCTTGCTATACCCTGAACAAAGGGAATTTAATTCCCTGGAAGCGGGCTTGCAGCCGGAAGATCTCACGCTGGCGACTATACAGGAACAGATAGCCAATCTCACCAAACTGGGCAAAGCTGTAAAACGAATATTCAAAAAATAAACACCGGGTTGTCCACAAAAAAGAAGGGGCCACTATCGCAAATATGCTGGTAGCAGGCCTCTCCCGCATAAAGCATTTTCTTTCACCTTGCAGCAATAAAAAAGGCCTTGCATAACTGCAAGGCCTTTTTGCTGGATGTGTAGTGGGAGCTACTGGATTCGAACCAGTGACCCTCTGCTTGTAAGGCAGATGCTCTGAACCAGCTGAGCTAAGCTCCCCTATAAGGATCTTTAACGAATTTGTAAAACTATCAATGTGGGAGCTACTGGATTCGAACCA
Organism: Chitinophaga sp. 30R24; assembly: GCF_049056765.1. Classification (NCBI taxonomy): domain Bacteria; kingdom Pseudomonadati; phylum Bacteroidota; class Chitinophagia; order Chitinophagales; family Chitinophagaceae; genus Chitinophaga; species Chitinophaga sp. 30R24. The sequence goes on along the minus strand of NZ_JBJGXX010000004.1, from coordinate 232,753 downwards.
GTGACCCTCTGCTTGTAAGGCAGATGCTCTGAACCAGCTGAGCTAAGCTCCCCTATTAAAGATCTTTATAAGAATTTCAAACTACTAAGTGGGAGCTACTGGATTCGAACCAGTGACCCTCTGCTTGTAAGGCAGATGCTCTGAACCAGCTGAGCTAAGCTCCCTTTTTTGTGTATTACCTATCGTCCCTTTCGTTCGATTGGATCGCAAAGGTATAAACTATTTTTATTCTACCAAATATTTTTTAAAAAAAGAGAGAAAATAATCTCTCCGATCAATAACTACATCTACTAAAACCCTTTACTACAAAGGATTACAGACAAAATAAAAATAAGATCGAATTTTATATCCAACGAAGATCTTTTTTCACGTTACATATGCAAAGTATCCTTAATGTGCAAAATACAGGTAGATTTATCTATAAAAACTATTCCATTAACCAGCCATCAAAGCACCATTCATAATCATCATCACACTTTCTTCTTCGCTTTCTTTACAAATCCCCCTTCAAAAAAACATTTAATTCCCCGGTAAGCGCCACAGCCGCCAATTTCGCGGATATTAACCCTTCCTGCAGAAAATTGGAAAGAAATACCGCAGGAAGTTTCTTTGTCTTTATACTCTCCTTTGTTACCGGCAATAAAATGCCCCTTGCCACTTAATTCCCCTTTACAGTTACCATTGTCTTTTGAGAAAGTAATAAAAAATTGAAATGTTTTAGCATCTTCCCCATCCCGGATAGATACAATGCTCATATCTCCGGAAGTATAATCTCCCGAAAATTTATTCTTACGGGGTAATGTATCAATGGGGTTAAATATCTGTCCTACGTTCGTAGGTCCGTTAGAGTTAGTCATGATCAAGTTTACTGACCCATCGGCGTTTACGCCATAGAAATCCTCTTTTAATGCGGTACGGTTGCCTGGTAATTTTTTCTCATTACTGATCTTGATCACATTTTTAGCATCCAGCAGCAAGGAGGTAACAGCACTGTCGTCGCCTTCTGTAGTAGCGGCACGCAAGCGGCTCAGGTATTTTCCTTTTTTATTCATGAAACACAAATAACCTACAGCACCGGTTCTGCCTACTGCTTTTACCACTATATAATTTACTGCGTTGCCGGTAATCCGCTGCAGGGGGAAATATTTTACATTTTCATTTCTGCCAAAGTCTCCTTTAGAAAGGGTATCGGTTAAAAAGCGCATAGCAGCCGTATCCAACCGGAGAGAATCCGGCAGTTTCAATTGCAGGGTATCCGCCGTCAACTTATAGGGAAGTGTACCTGGTGTAAACAATGCCTGGAAATCTGCAATGGTCATTTGCTCACCACTGCCTTCTCCTGCTTTCTTTTTCGTTTTACAGGCAGCCAATACACCAATGGCCAGGAATAATAAAAGGAAACGCTTCATTTAAAAGTTAATTCTGGACGAAAAGTTAGATATAATTTTTATATGTGTGCGTTAAAAAACAAAAAACATACCGGATAAGCAAAAGTTCGGATTTATTATTTAGATTTGTCTAAATAATTATTTAGATAGCATGAATTTATCTGTAGCGGAAGAGAATTACATTAAGTCTATTTACAAGCTGCAGGAAGGGGAAGAGGTAGTTACTACCAATGCATTGGCTTATGAGCTGGACACTAAGCCCGCTTCTGTAACCGACATGGCAAAGAAACTAAAGGAGAAGCAGTTAATTGACTACGAAAAATACAAAGGGCTCACCCTTTCTGCAGAAGGTAGAAAAGCCGCCCTGCAAATTGTTCGCCGCCACCGGCTGTGGGAATGTTTTTTGGTAGAAAAGCTGAGGTTCAGCTGGGAAGAGGTACACGAGCTAGCAGAAGAGCTGGAACATGTACGCAGTGAAAAACTCACCAACCGCCTGAGTGAATATCTGGGCAATCCATTGTTTGATCCACACGGAGACCCTATCCCCGATGCTCATGGTAAACTCACCAAGCCGCGTCCGCAAACATCGCTGGACCGGGCCAATGCTAAAAGGCTGATCGTTACCGCCGTAACCGATCAATCTACCGCCTTACTGGCCTACCTCAACGCTAAAAACATTAAACTAGGCACGCAACTGGAAATCGTTGCCCATTACGAATACGACAATTCTATAGAAATAAAAACCAAACAGCACCCTGCCATTACCATCAGTGAACAGGTGGCAAAAAATATTATGGTAAGACCTACCTGATACAACAGGGAATTTCTAATTTATTATGAGCTTCGAACATTCAACCGCATCATTAAGTGAAGTACATCAGAGCGTAGAAACGAACGGAAAAACCAAGTGGAAAAAAATATTCGCTTTTCTGGGGCCTGCTTACCTGGTAAGCGTAGGCTATATGGACCCAGGCAACTGGGCCACCGACCTGGCCGGAGGCAGCCAATACGGCTATAAACTGCTCTGGGTGCTGCTCATGAGTAACCTGATGGCCTTGTTACTGCAAAGCCTCAGCGCCCGGCTCGGCATTGTACGTGGCCGAGATCTGGCCCAGGCTAACCGCGAAAGTTATCCTCCTGCTATCAACTTCATCCTATATGTACTGGCGGAAATCGCCATCGCCGCCACCGACCTGGCAGAAGTGCTGGGCATGGCCATCGGTATACAATTGCTTACCGGTCTTCCGCTGATATGGGGCGTTAGCCTTACGGTACTCGACACCCTGCTGCTGCTGGTATTACAACGTTATGGCATCCGGAAAATGGAAGGATTTATCGTAGGCCTGGTAGCTATTATCGGCGCATCTTTCCTGATAGAGCTCATACTGGTAAAACCACATATCGGGGAAGTGGCCAAAGGCTTTATTCCTACCATCCCCGACAATAACGCACTGTACATCGCCATCGGTATTATCGGCGCTACCGTTATGCCACACAACTTGTACTTACACTCTGCCTTGGTACAAACCAGGAAAATCAAAAAAGACGAAGCAGGTATCCGGCAGGCAATTAAACTGAATTTCCTGGATAGCACCATTGCTCTAAACCTGGCCTTTCTGGTAAATGCCGCTATTCTGATACTCGCTGCGGCAGCATTCTTCACAACCGGGCGCACCAATGTAGCAGAAATACAGGATGCCCACAGACTGCTGGATGAGCTCCTGGGCAGCAAACTGGCACCAATACTGTTTGCCGTTGCCCTTATTGCAGCCGGACAAAGCTCTACCGTTACCGGTACACTCGCCGGACAGATCGTTATGGAAGGCTACCTCCACCTGCGTATCAACCCCTGGTTAAGAAGACTTATTACCCGGCTGCTGGCCATTATTCCAGCCCTGCTTACCATCCTCATCGCCGGCGACCAGGAAGTGGGCTCCCTGCTGGTATTTAGTCAGGTACTGCTTAGCCTGCAATTAGGATTTGCCATCATTCCCCTGATACATTTTGTAAGCGATAAAAAAGCAATGGGCATTTTCGCCATCTCACCGCTCACCAAAATTGTAAGCTGGGCCGTCGCCATTTTATTGGTATACCTTAACTTGCGGATGGTGTTTACATCCGCCATAGGGTATATGAACGGCTCCGGAAATATTTTCATTGATGGCCTTATCGTAGCCGGCTGCATCGGCTTTGTGGTGCTGCTGCTGATCACGATCATCTATCCCCTGCGTAGCCGCTACCGCCATGATGCTACTGCTGGTATCCACACAGCGCAAGTGTCGCTCGGCGAAATGGAAAAGCCCATCTACCTGCGCATTGCCATGGCCCTGGATTATACCAGCAAAGACAGAGACATCTTTTCTAATGCCATCGCACACGGAAACGAACATACGCAATACATCCTTATCCATATTGTAGAGAGTGCGTCGGCCAAATATTCCGGTAACGACTCCGACGATCTGGAAACCAGGAAAGACCAGGAACAACTGGATACCTATATTGCCCTGCTGAAAAGCCGCAACATCAATGCGAAAGGGGTATTAGGCTTTCGCAGACGTGCCCTCGAAATTGCCCGCATTGTGCAGGAGGAAAACGCCGACTTCCTGGTACTCGGCGGACATGGGCACCGTGGTTTTAAAGATTGGCTATATGGCGAAACGGCCAACCAGGTAAGGCACCGGGTAAAAGTACCGGTGCTGGTGGTACAATAACCAGCGGCCGCCCAATAACTGCTTTTACATACAATAACCCTGCTTATGCACTCCATCTTTCAACCCGGCCATACCATGCAATTCAGTCGCGTGGTAAGGCCGGAAGACTGCGCTACCTTCGATAACGGCAACGTACACCCGGTATATGCCACCTTTGCGCTGGCACGGGATGCAGAATGGTGCTGCCGGTTATTTATTTTGGCAATGAAAGAAGAAACAGAGGAAGGTATCGGCACCCGGCTTACGATAGAACACATTTCACCCGCACGGATAGGTTCCCGGGTAGATTTTACGGCTACCATTACCCATATTCATCATCACGAAATCACCTGCCACTATGAAGCTGCTTGCGCCCACCGTGTAATTGCCGTAGGTGTACAGGTACAAAAGATATTAAAGAAAGAAAAACTGGAGCGGTTGTTTGCAGGGATACAATAGGGGTTTACAAACCGGATGAACTTTATTACTTTACAGCCCCAGCGCTGCTTTTAATTTCGGATAACCGGTTTTACTCACCAATATCCGGGCGCCACTGCGCAGGATCGCCAGGTGGTTTTCCTTCTCATAAGGCTCTATGCGGGTTACCTGGTTTATGTTGAGTATATAAGAACGGTGCACACGGGTAAATTGCTGCGGATCGAGCATTTTCTCGAAAAACGACATCGTTTTATTTTTCAGGAAACTGCCTTCTTGGGTAACAATTTTCACATAATCATCTGCTGCTTCCAGGTAGTGTATGTCCTGCACCGGAATAATTTTGATTTTACCATTGATCTTAATCACTACCCGGTTGCTCTGAACCGGATTACTGGCGGCAGTTTCCAGTAAGGCATTTGTATTGGCAGCAGGCGTATGGTAATGCTCCAACCACTTCTGTACTGCTTTATCGAAACGCTCGCCGGAAAAAGGTTTTAGCAGATAGTCCACCGCATTTACCTCAAATGCCCTGATAGCATGCTCTTCAAAGGCAGTGGTAAAAATAACCGCAGGCATATTTTCTACCAGTTCCAACATTTCAAAACCAGTGATCTTAGGCATTTGCACATCCAGGAAAATAATATCCGGCTGATATTGCTGGATAGCTTTCAGTCCCTCAAATCCATCACCGCATTCCTGTACCACTTGTATCTGCGGATAGCCCAGCAAATATTCTTTCACTACAGACCTGGCTAATGGTTCATCATCAATTATTACTGCTTTTATCATGGACTTGTGGTATTTTGATCAGGGTAGTAAAAATATTTTCATGGGAAGACGTTTCCAACAGGTCTTGCCGTGCAAACAACAGGTACAATCGCCGCCGGATAGAATTCAGTCCAAACCCGGTTCCTTTATTGGGCTGCTGTAGTTCGCGATCGAAAGGGTTTTGAACGGAAATATGTAACATACCATCAGCTACCCATGATTTCATTGTAATCGTGATATCGCCAACTGTATCGTATAGGCCAAATTTAATGGCGTTTTCCACAACAGGCTGTAAAAGCATCGGGGGCATCAGCATCGCTGCTGCCGCTTCGTTTGATATAATGTTGGTGGATAAACGATGACCAAAACGTACTTTCTCTATATCCAGATAGAGTTGCAGATATTTCAGCTCTTCTGCCAGTGAAATCCGCTGCTCATCTTCCCTTTTGAGGGAGCCCCTTAAAAAATCGGAGAGTTTTAACACCATTTCCCGGGCTTCTTTCGGACGCAGCATAATCAGCGCATTGATAGAATTAAGGCTGTTAAATAAAAAGTGTGGCTGCAACTGCTGACGGAGTTTAAACAGTTCGGCCTCCCGGACTATTTTTTCAGTGGCTTCTTTTCTTTGTCTGGACTCCTGTTGTTCTGCTGCATCATACCATATCTGGCTACGGTAGCCGATTCCAGCTATCATCATCCAGGCTACAAATACATGAATAGGAATAGCATGATTTAACCACCTGAGATAATCCCCTTCATATGGGAAAGTGCCAACCAGTATCCATCTGCTTACACACACCCACATTATCGACAAGGCACAACTTATCACGCCTACATATCCAAACTTCATCTTATCATCTGTTGGGCGGTAATAGGCCACATTACGGGTGATAATGATACCGGCAGCACCCAGCAATATTATGTGTACAGCACTATCTACAATAGACTCCAACGGAGGAAGGTCAAACCAATACCAGAGTAATCCGCCATACAACAGCATCCATAAAAAAAAGGAAGTAAGGTAGGTTTGCCAGGCATTATCGGTAATTATTTTCTTTGGCAAGCGTTTATATTTATCTGTTAAACGTTGAGCTCAAAATACTGCTGCCCCTGTAGTTGTGCAGACTTCATCTGTAACCAGGCGATATAAGAGTTGGGATCCCCGGGCTCTTCAATGCGGGAATACAGTTCCATACCATCTGTTAACTGATCCAGGGTATATACTTCCGGTACATTGATAAATTTCCATTGTACCAGTTCCTGCTGTTGGTTTTTAAATGCATACTGTTCCTGCATGCCTATTTCGCGGGCTCTATTACAGGCATCCTTCCTGTTCACAGCGCTGATTAATCTTAACTGCTCATCGAATTGCGGGGTGTGATTACCTTCACCGCAAATGATCTGATATACAACTTTAGCAACAAACCAATGCATAAAAAAAATTTAAGAAGTTGGAGAAAGAAAATAGAGAGATGATGGCTACTGGTTAGGCATAGCTTTTAATTTCTACCCCACCCAGAATACAGGACCCTTTCAATATAAGCAGCTTTTCTGTTGCTGTTGTTGTTAACAACTCCATGTACCGCTTATCTTCCACCCCGCCGAGAATGCAGGTAACATCCACTTGCACTTTCCAGTTGGACGGCACTATAATTTCACAGCCTCCCATAATAGCACTAACATCCAACACCGCTGTTTTTTGAATATCGGCTTTCATAAAGTTCAGCACAGTACCGCCAAATATAGCCGTTACCTCACCGCCTTTGAAATTTTTAGACATCACTACTTTATTCACACTGCCGAAAATGGCAGTAGCATTAATGCTATCTTCCGCATCGGAAGATTCTATATCGGCCAGGAATTCATTTTTTTTATAGTCGTTCCATCCCTCTCCTGCATAATTCTTTTTTAAAATGATCATTAACCCAACTATGATCATCACGACCGGCCATATAAAGCGTGAAGTATCATAAGACCATCGGAAAACGTCTGCTACCAGAAAAATGCTTCCTATCAGTACTGGTATCATCCAGCCTCCGGCTTTAAAGTTGTTCCTAGCCCCCAGCGCTACACCAATACCTATAGGCAGCATCTGCCAGGAATACATCCAGTGCGGAATATCAAGGTCCAACCGTTGTAATAAAAGGAATACACCTATTATAATCAGGATAGTGCCACCCGTTCTCTGCCCCTTCTTTTTTCTTTTTGAGATGTCTATATCCTCGTTTTTCATTTGTTTTAATATTTGTGATACAAATGTAGCAAGGCAGCATAGCTTTTAAAACAGCGTTTAGGCCAAAAAAGAGGGGTTACCGGTAAACAGCAGGAAATGACCGGCGAAAAAGCGACCGGCGGCTAGCCCCTAATAATTAGTAACGGTAAAACAGGACTGGGAAGCGTTTTTACCAAAATAAACGAGCCTGGCTTCCAGCTCTGGCAGGAAAGCTATTTCATATTTCCAGGGTTATCAGGGCTTCGTCGCCAGCCAATTTTACCAATATGCCCTTGAGCTGTTGTACCATAGGATCGGGACCACAGAGGTAGAACTGCTGGTTGAAATCGGTGATTTTTTCTTTCAGATACCCTTCATCAATTGTATGGTGGTCGTAGCCATACACTTCCTGGGCAGTAAGCGTGTTAATAAAACGTTTACCCAGCATAGTGGTAAATTCATCTTTCAGAATAATATCTCCCAGAGTTTTATTAGAGCAGATCAACTGGTTCTTGCCTAGCTGCCCGGTGTGTTGCAATTCACGGAAAATGGCAATAAACGGGGTTACGCCGGCGCCGCCGGCAATAAAGGTACCTTCCCCTTTGTATCGAATGGTTCCCCACACATCATGCAATACCAACTCATCGCCGGCTTTCAGCTGCCCCAGTTCATGGGTTACGCTATGGCGGTCATCGTAAACTTTGATAGTAAACTCCAGCTCATGCCAGGAATTCAGCCCGGTGAAGGTAAAGGGGCGCCTTTCTTCTTCCCATCCTGGCTTATTAACGGAAACTTCTGTTGCCTGTCCGGGTACAAAACTGTATCCTGCAGGCTTTTCCACAGTAAATTGCCGCACATTGTGCGTAATGGGGGTTACGGCCAGAATTTTTACGATATGGCTTTCCATTGGTTTAGGTTTTCTTCCTATGAATGTAGGGTAATTTTTCACTCCCTGCAAAAGCCATTTCACCGTCCGTTATCCCCTCCTGGGAAGAGCATTTTTTCCGTTAAAGCAAGATGATATTAGCGGCGCCATGCTTAACTAACCTTACTTCAGCGCCTGTGCTAACAGTGGCGCCAGGGCCAGGGCCCAACGGTGATAATCTTTACCGGAAGGATGTAAGCCATCTGGAGCTACCAACTCCGGATCTTGAGGTGCCTCCCTGGTAAAATGGGTGATATACAGGTAAGGTACCTGCATATCGCCGGCAATAGCTTTATTAGCCGCATTATAAACATCTATTTCACGGGAGATCTGCTGTTGGTCGCGATCGGCAGCAAAGGGCGTAACGCCCCAGTCGGGGATAGAAAGCACCACTACGTGCCCAGGCCGGTTGCCGGCAAAAGCGATGGCTTTTTTCAGCAGGGCAGCGAACTCCTCACGGTATTCCGTTACGGAGCGGCCTCTGTATTGGTTATTAACGCCTATGAGCAAGGTAACGATATCATAAGTTTGGCCGATATGAGCAGCCGCAATGCCTGCTTCCAGTTCGTCTGTTGTCCATCCGGTGGTAGCAATAATTCTGGGATCTGCCATTGTATAGCCTTCCTGCCGGAGCAAAGCAACGGTTTGTACTGGAAAACGTTCGTGGTCTGGCACCTGTTCACCAATGGTATAACTATCGCCCAGGGCGAGGTATGTAATAGGCATCATGCTGCTGTCTGAGATTTTGTTGCTGCAAAAAAATGAAGAGCAAAATAACATTAATCCTAACATAAGCAAAAAGTTATATACAGGCGGATGATTCATAATAAACACAAGAACATCGCCGGCCATTAAGCTGAAAAGCGTTACCTTTGCACCCGATTACAACAATTACGTAACGCATAAAGAAACCGTTTTATGCCGGCAGAAAAAATTACGATGAACAATGGCCTGTTACAGGTCCCTGCACAACCCATCATCCCATTTATAGAAGGCGACGGAATAGGTCCGGATATCTGGAAAGCGAGTGTTCGTGTATTCGACGCAGCTGTAGAGAAAGCCTATGGTGGTGATCGGAAAATTGAATGGAAAGAAGTATTGGCAGGCGAGAAAGCCTTCCAACAAACAGGAGAATGGCTGCCTAAGGAAACGCTGGACGCACTAAAGGAATACCTGGTGTCTATTAAAGGCCCCCTTTCTACTCCGGTAGGTGGCGGTATCCGTTCCCTGAATGTGGCAATGCGCCAGGAACTGGACCTCTACGCTTGTGTAAGGCCTGTACGTTGGTTCAACAAAGTTCCCTCTCCAGTGAAACATCCGGAGAAAGTTGACATGGTCATTTTCCGTGAGAACACGGAAGATATCTATGCCGGCATAGAATACATGACAGGTACGCCAGAAGCGAAAAAACTGCTTGATTTCCTCCAAAATGAAATGGGCGTTAACAAGATCCGCTTCCCGGAAACCTCCTCCCTGGGTATTAAACCAGTATCTATTGAAGGTACAGAAAGACTGGTACGTGCGGCCGTTCTCTATGCACTGGAACACAAACGTCCTTCTGTTACCCTCGTTCACAAGGGTAATATCATGAAATTCACCGAAGGCGGTTTCAAAAACTGGGGCTATGCCCTGGCAGAAAAAGAATTTGGGGATAAAGTATACACCTGGGAACATTGGGAAAAAACCAAGAAAGACCTGGGCGAAGAAGAAGCCAATAAAGAACTGAAAGTTGCCCAGGCTCAAGGTAAACTGCTGATCAAAGATGTGATTGCAGATAACTTCCTCCAACAGATCCTGCTGGCACCGCAAGATTACGATGTAGTGGCTACGCTGAACCTGAACGGCGATTATATCTCAGACGCCTTAGCGGCTGCAGTAGGTGGTATTGGTATTGCCCCTGGCGCCAATATCAACTATCAAACCGGTTACGCAGTATTTGAAGCCACCCATGGCACTGCCCCCCGCTTTGCCAACACCAATACCATGAACCCTTCCTCTGTGATCCTGAGCGGCGTAATGATGCTGGAATATATGGGCTGGAAAGAAGCCGCCAATATTATTGTACATGGCCTCAGCACGGCTATCATGCGCAAACGCGTTACCATCGACTTCTACAACCTGATGGACGATGCCACCCTGGTTAAAACCAGCGAATTTGCAGACGAAGTGATTAAGCAAATGTCTATGTAATTTTTTTTGATGGGGGGTGAAAAAGTAAACCCGGAAATCAATAATTACAATAAATTTAGCGAAGATTGAAGTGTACATGACTACTTTCAATCTTCGCTTTTTTTAGCAAAAAACATCAGCACAATCAAACAAATCACACTGATCACATTAAATAATCATTTAATCACATTGTTTTTATCGTAGCTATTCGTATTTTTCGGGATTATCCCGCAAGGGACTTGCTTGAATAATTGTTGTGAATAGCTTTTAATCAATTTTTTTAAAAAACCCGAAATGGCAGAAAAAATTAAAGTTGCTAATCCGGTAGTAGAACTGGACGGTGATGAGATGACACGTATCATCTGGACATTCATCAAAAACAAACTGATACTTCCATACCTGGATGTTGATATTAAATACTATGATCTGGGCATGGAGCATCGCGACGCTACCAACGACCAGGTAACTATCGATGCAGCAAATGCGATCAGAGAGGTTGGCGTTGGTATCAAGTGTGCTACCATTACACCAGATGAAGCACGTGTAAAAGAATTCAACCTGAAACAGATGTGGAAATCACCTAACGGCACTATCCGTAATATCCTGGATGGTACCGTATTCCGTGAACCCATCGTGATGAAGAATGTACCCCGCCTGGTACCTAACTGGACAGCGCCTATCTGCATCGGCCGCCATGCTTTTGGCGACCAATACCGCGCTACCGATTTCGTTACAAAAGGAAAGGGTAAACTCACCATCAAATTTGAAGGTGAAAACGGCGAAGTAATCGAACACGAAGTATACAACTTCCAAGGCGATGGCGTAGCCCTGGCTATGTACAACACCGACGAATCCATCAAAGGCTTTGCACGCGCCTGTTTCAACCAGGCATTGATGAAAAAATGGCCGCTGTACCTGAGCACCAAAAACACCATCCTGAAAAAATATGATGGCCGTTTCAAAGATATCTTCGAAGATATTTACCAAAATGAATTCAAAGCTGAATTCGATAAAAATGGCTTAACCTACGAACATCGCCTGATCGATGACATGGTGGCCAGCGCCCTGAAATGGCATGGTAACTTCGTTTGGGCTTGTAAAAACTACGATGGCGATGTACAATCTGATACCGTAGCACAAGGTTTTGGCTCTCTTGGCCTGATGACTTCTACCCTCATTACCCCTGATGGTAAAACAATGGAAGCAGAAGCAGCACACGGTACCGTAACCCGCCACTACCGCGACCACCAAGCTGGTAAACCAACTTCCACCAACCCAATCGCTTCTATCTTCGCATGGACCCGCGGTTTGGAATTCCGTGGTAAACTGGACAATAACCAGGCACTCATCAACTTCTGTCAGGCACTGGAACAGGTTTGTATCGAAACCGTTGAAAGTGGTAAAATGACAAAAGACCTGGCTGTTTGTATCCACGGTAATAAAGTAGAACATGGTACCCACTACCTGTATACAGAAGAATTCCTGGATGCACTGGATACTGCACTGAAAGCAAAACTCGCTCAGTAATATTTATCTGGTAAGTATATAAATATAAAGGGGCGTCTCAAAAATAATTGAGACGCCCCTTTATATTTATAGTGTGTCCCGTCCCAGATTAATTAAAAAAGAAGATTAAAATGAAACCGCTCCAAGTTATATGTCTGATTTTCTGCTTTCAACTTTTGTTTTTTCATTCGAAAGCCCAAACCCGCAATACCTGTGACTGCAGCCTTATCATGAATCCATTCTTTAAAGGGAAAATAGGGTTATACGATAAAACAGGTAATCTTATAAGGTATCTAAAACACAATATCAAGGATGAGGATTTTATAGTTTTCGAGGTCACGGAAGATAGCGACAGCTTGTTTAATGTGTCTGTTATATATTCCATTGCCGGCACTACATTCAAAGGATGGATAAAAAAATCCAATGTTATAGGTACGTACCTAGCATCCTATACTGGAAACATTGCCATTTATGATGAACCGAATAAAAAGTCCCAAAAAAGTATAATCTCCGATTGGACCAACGAACTAGTGGTTGTTTCTGCATGCAAATCCAAGTGGGTAAAAATTTCGCTTTTACAAAAGGGAAAGAAATATCTCGGATGGCTCCCTCCGGAATCACAGTGTGCTGATCCCTACACCACCTGCAACTAAGAGGGATGACATTCTTGTTGATACGATTAATCGATCTTCATTTTTTTCCTCAACACCTGGTCTTCTCCATAAATATCATCATAAAAAACCAGGTTGCCATTTTGCCCTTCTGCGGTAAAATAACGCAGGTAAATAGGTACGTGTTTAGGCAAGTCGACCTGTCTTTTTTCTTCCCTGGCTAACCATGCCCGGATACTATCGCTCCGGTGCCCTATAGAATCGGCCCGCACCAGAAACGCTGCCAGGCTATCCCATTGCTGTACCCGCACACAACCATGGCTCATCGCACGCATGGAATTTTTAAATAACCCGCGGTTATTGGTATCATGCAAATACACACTGTACTTATTCCTGAAATTGAATTTCATAATACCCAGTGAATTATCCAAACCATCCATTTGCCGCAATACATAGGGAAAATACCCTTTGCTGAGTTTAGCCCAATCTATCGTGTGCGGATCTACGGTATTACCATTTTTATCGATCACTTCCAGGTTCTTTTGCGCCAGGTAACCAACATTCTTTTTAATCGCCGGCAACATTTCCTTGAATACAATACTGTAAGGCACCCGCCAGTAAGGGTACATCATAAAATTGGTCATATAGGAATTCAATAACGGCGTACGGGTATGTGGGGCGCCCACAATTACGCGGGATTCCATCTTTACATCTCCGCTGTCTACTACCCGCAACACATATCCTGGCAAGTTTACCATGATATACTGTTCCGGCAATGTATCAGGCAATTTACGCCACCGGTCGAGGTTTACAGCCGCCTGCATTACCCAATCGTGCATAGAGCGGTTCAAGGCCATCACTGTTCTTTTACCGGCTACGCCATCAGGATAAATATTAAACTCTTTCTGGAAAGCTTTTACACCAGTTTTCAGCAAGGAAGTGTCGATAATTTTGCCAACAGTATCCAGATGACCGCTTTGCACCAACCGGTTAACTACCAGCTGCCGGAACGCTACTGTATCTGTATAATTAAGCGGTAACGAATCCCAATGGTAGCTGGCATAATGCCCTTTAAAAGATTGTATGCCCGCCTTCAAAGCCACATAACCCGAATGCACAGGTTCCTGCTCATGCAGTAAGCCTATCACATTTTGCGTTTCCAGGGCTTGCTGTAATTGCTGGAACAATTGTTCATCTGTAAACAACGAATCTCTTTTCAAAGTAATGCTATCGCGTGGGGCTACACCAAAACGCAAATCCGATGACATCCGCATAAAAGCATCGGTCATCAGCACGTCTACTTTTGCCCACAAGGCCGCATCTTGCTTAGCATTAACGTCATGAGCAATCTGGTAAAGTGCCGCTGTAAGTGCAGCGCCATGGTATTGGGAGGAAACAAGCCCCACATCGTCGGCATGCTGGATCATGTACAGCATAGAGTCTACCGAAGCACTAGCTATACCATTCTTCGACCAATGTCCTGTAGGTTGTCCACTTCCGTAAAAAGATTGAATAGCACTTGGCCTGAAAGCAGGTAAGCTATCTTCCAGCTCTCCTTCATTGTCTTTTAACGCCGATAACCTTTCCTGAATACTTTCTGAAATAACTTCATCCAGTTGTTTAATGTTGGCTACAATCTGTTTTTGTTTTGGGGCGGTATGCTTCTTTTTATTGACACAGGCTAACAATAAGCATATTCCTGATCCGCATAACAAACTAATAATAAAAAACTTATTTTTCATCTGCAGTAAATCGCTTAGGTAAAGATAAGAAAAAAACAACCGCTAACGATTGGCCTTTCCGCTTTCACCATCAATTAATATAGTAGAGATTACACTATTAGCAGCTGGCATCGCGCAATGGCGGTTTATTTGCAGCAATCCTTTTTCATGAATAAGGACTGGATCACTTTTAATATACCTGTTAATATTTTTTTCATGTTCATTTCTTTTTGAAAAAAGAGGCTACGATGTGCAGCAGCCTCTTTTTAAACTAAAACTAAAACAACTATCTTTTATTCCGGCAGTGGTATATTATAACTTATCTATAGGTATACGCACAGGTACCTTCAATTGTTTAAACTTACTGGGAGTAAGGCCGGTCACCTTTTTGAACTGGGCTGAGAGATGCGCTACGCTGCTGTACCCAAGCTTATAACTGATCTCACTCAAACTCAATTCGTTGTATACCAGCAGCTCTTTTACCCGTTCTATTTTTTGCAGGATGATATATTGCTCGATGGTGGTGCCTTCTGCTTCAGAAAAAAGATTACTCAAATAATGATAATCCTTTTGCAACTTCCCTGCCAACAACGTCGAGAAATTTTCTTTCATTTCATCCAGATCGGAATGATGTACTGCCTGCACAATGATACTCTTTATTCCGGCAACCAGTTGCTGTTTTTTATCATCAATAAGTAAAAATCCTTCCTGTTGCAAGGCCGTCGACAGCGCCTGCAACTGCTGCGGGGTAACGGTGCCGGCTAGGGTTACTTTACCCAGCTGGATATCCTTGATCTCTAGCCGTTGCGCAGCTACCGTAGCGGTAACCACCTTCACACAGCGCGGACAAACCATATTTTTTATAAACAGATCTGTGGTTGCCATCGACTATCTTTTTTTGATATTAAAAATATTATGCTCCACCCTGATTATAAATGTATTAAAAGTGTTCCGGTCCATATCACCTGTCAGCTGAGTACGATAAGATAAATCCAACCTGGTGGTACTATTGAAGATCAACTGCACAGCAGGCGCAATGTCCAGGTAAGTGCCCTTTCCTATCGCATCTGTATTGGTTTTACCCAACAGCTCCACGTATAGGTTCAAGTTGGTTTGCTGAAAACTCCGGTACTTAACGGGCAATAGCAAATATCCTGCAGACAGGCTATAATTTACGGCATTTCTGGAGAAATCGTCCGGAATATTATTACTCACATTATTCATATAACGGATATATCCCAGCGTAGCCGATAATGCTAGTTTATGCAGTAACTGTGTAGCCACAATGCCACCATTTACGCCAGAGGTAACACCTTCCAGGTCTAGTTCCTTATTGTTATAAGGCCGTTTTACGGGGGCGCCTTCAGGCATTACGGGGTAATATGGATTATCTATCACAGATCCTTTTACATAGGCAGCCATCCGGAAATGCGCATGCTGTTGATCGAGCGATAAAAAACGGTATTTAGCGTATACGCTGCCCCCTTCTGCCCTTACAGAGGGCTGCATCATATCAGAAGCATATCCGGTAAGGTGTAGCATCAACCTTTTGTTAACACCCCACATGATTTCAGGTTCAAACCGCATTCCATTATCGCCGGAATGCTGCATGTTAAAAAACTTATTGGTAAGTCTGATACCCAGTGAATTGGCCGGCATATTGCTGGCAGGCTCTGTATTCACATATAATTCCTGTGCAATTGCGCTGGTAGCCATGGTGAGGAAGATCACCATCATTGTTATTATACTCTTCATGTGCTTTCACGCTATTAAATGGTAACGTGATAAATTCTCCTGGAAGCGGGCCTACCTTCGGGCTTGCAGCAATCGCCCATCATGCCGGTTTTGTAGCAAGGCATGCTGGTTTCAGTACTGAATTTTTTGAACTGTTTGGCAGAAACAAAATCCTTGTCGATAACGGTAATATTCTTCTCGCCGGATAATACCTGTTCTTTTACGTCCATAAAATGCAGGGTACTGCCGCCAAAAGATACATGGGCATCCTGTTGCACCTTTACACCGTTAAAATCACCGGTCATTACCAACTTACCGATAGAGAAACCAGCATCTTCCACTTTTTGCTTAATGGCATCAATGCTAACAGGAACGTCACTTTTAAAAGAGAGCACAAAAGTAGTGTTGTCTAGGTCGGTATCTATTTTATCCACAAACGGCAGCGAGGCAAGCGCTTCGAAAGTAGCTTTGGAGCACATCGCGCAGGTAAGGCCGCTGGCATATACACTGGCTTTTTTAAATTGGGCTTGGGCGCCAAAAGCGATACCCAATGCAAGCAATATAATGGAGATAGTTTTCATGATCTGATTAAATAAATAAATGAAATAATTACAGCCGTAGCAGCACAGCTCCGGGTAAATGGAGCAGTCTATTATATTATATTATATTATTTCAATATCAGATCCGGAAAATGCAGTTTTTGAGGAAGATGGGAGTGGTAGCCGGTTCCGGCGGATCATGCGGATAAACTCCGGCGATCAGCTGTTGGGTAAATGCTGCAGGGATGTTGAGTATACGTACCGGCAACTGTAAATCTACGCCAGGGTTAAAACCTTGCTGTAACACTTTTGCAGCCTGGTGCGATTCCGTTACCTTACAAAACTTGAATTCATCTTTACAGCAATCCATGCCCTTTGCAGGCTTACCGCATTTCTGGCAATGGTCGGCTGGAGTATCCTGCCACTCTACGGATGCCAGCTTACCCATGCAATAGTGCACGTTTACTGCTACCCCGCTGGTAAGCGTGATATACAATACAGCAAATAATATGGCAAAAAACCGTTTCATGATGAAAAGCAAAGATACAAAAACTACCGGCTATTAGTTACTACAATCAGTAGCTAATAGCCGGTAGCTGTTAGTTAATAAACCACCATCTTATCCCCAGTCGGAACTGGAAGTTATTATAGGGGTATAAGGGTGCGGCAAAGTTGTTATTCGCCAGAAAGGTATTCAGGTTTTCTGCCCGTATGTAGGCGGAGAAAGACTTAATCCTAAAATTGGCAAAAGCAGTAATATCGGGTAAAGGATTACTGATTTTGGTGGTATGCTGGTAAACAAATTGTCCTGTGAGCGGGGAATAGTCATCTGCAAAATACCCCGTGTTATAACGAAGCTCTATACCTGTCATGAGATGCAGGTGCGTATACAACGTTTTCTCAAATGCAAACCGGTTGCGGGTCCACACGGTAGGCACATTTAATGGTGCGTTGCCGTGTAGCTGCTGGAAAGCCAGGTCGAAATACCAGGCGAATGAATTGAGCGTAAACTTCTTGCTGAACATTATCTGCAAGAGATTAAATAAGGAGTTATCCTGCTCACTGTGATAGTAATCTTTAAAATACGTATAGTTGGTGAACAGGAAATAATTGACCGCCAACGTGTATTTCAACTTTTGGTTATCGGTAGCAAACTGCAATTGCGTAGTATTTTGCTTAGCCAGGGAAGTATTATACCAAGCATCGCGGTTGCTATTGAAATACTTATATACGTAAGAAGGTTCGCGGTTCACATTATTAACAGACAGGCGCACATCTCCCAGCAAGTCGTTGATATGCCGTTTTAACATGCCATAAATTCCATAATCGCCGATATTTTGCCCCATTACATAAAACTCTCCTCTGGCAGCGAAATCCCATTTTTGATTCCTGGTTTTGTTCCGGTATTCTCCATGTACAGCCAGGTTGGTAAAGTTAATGTCGGCATCCAGGAAGGTACCTTGTATACTTTCGAACCGGGCGCCCAGGTTAATAAAATGCCCCAGGTTGCCTCTTATCGGGAACTGTATCAACGATAAGTCGTTGGTAATCATTTTCCACGTATGCTTTGCATTCACAGTGTCTCCTGGCAGGAAATTATAGTGGCGGGAGTAGAAAGACGTATCCGGATCGCTGTCGATGAATTGATAACTGTCGTTCTCATAGTTGAACGTATACTGTACCCGGAACACCGGATCATATTTATAGTACTCCGTAGTGTCGTTTACGTGAATGGTATCGCCACGCCCCCAGTCGTACTGTTGCTGTATCAGCAGTCCGGTTTCCCGGTAGTTGGATTTTACCGGCAGGTTGCCACTACCCAAAAACGTATAAGCCTGGGGAGTATTATTGCCCAGGTTTACCGGGATGGTCTTACGTTGTTCGTACCCGGGTATGGTCAAAAAAGAATCGTTCCTGATACCGCCGTTTTCCCCTCCGTTGATTTTATTAAAATATAAGCTCAGGAAGGTATTGGCACGTTTGTTTTTACTCTGGTAACGGGAGGTAAGCCGGTAAAAATCGTGGTTCGTATTCTGGGTCCGGAAGTAACCGGGCGAGTTGATCTTGTGGTAATCTATAGCGAAATTGAACCTTTCTGTGCGGTTTTGGGTATGCGATATCCCGATCACCTGTTCTTGTTTACTGCCCACCAGGTATTTCATCTCGGTATACGGACGGCTGGTGCTGTAAAAACGGGCATCCTGATGTGAATTGGAATAAACATCAAAAGAATGGAATCCGGCATCGAAGCCAGGTTTCATCAGCGGGCTATAAATGATGTTATAGGCTGCACTACCATTATTACCCAGATTAGTATAAGAAGCCGGCACCCCCAGGTAATTTAACTGGAAGTCAGAGATAGAGGAATCTATCCGGTAATCGGTAGGTTCTCCAAGTACGCGGTACCTGATGGTAAGCGTATCCAATTCTTCCTGGTGTCTTACGGTATCGCGCTGCATTTTACTGCTGCCGCCTCCGCCGCCACCCATACCGGAAAAACGACCCGAGTTAAACTGGGCCTTTAATTGTATCCCGCCTACTAACAGCAGGGCTATGAAAATAAAAAAGAATTGCCTCATCCGAAAGGTACAAAAGCGTTTATAGTTGCCGGATTAATTCACTGAAAATAAGCGTAAGCTTAGGCTCCGCTGCTTTGGCAGCTGCCAGTACTTCCTCATGGGTAATTACATTTTCTTCCTCCCGGATACCGATGTCGGTAATTACGCTCATTGCAAATACTTTCAAGCCGGCATGTGCTGCTACAATTACTTCCGGAACAGTACTCATGCCTACTGCATCACCACCAATGATATGCATGTACCTGTACTCTGCCCTGGTTTCGAAAGTGGGACCTTGTACACCTACATACACACCGTTGTGTAAAGATATATTGTTAGCAGCAGCAATTTTATAGGCGGCATCAATCAGTTGTTTGGCATACGGTTCACTCATATCCGGGAAGCGGGGACCCAGCGCATCTTCATTTTTACCCCTCAGTGGATGTTCTGGCTGCAGGTTGATGTGATCGCGGATAACCATGAGGTCACCCACCTGGAAAGTAGGGTTCATACCACCTGCGGCATTGGAAATGAATAAGGTATGTATACCCAGGGCTTTCATTACGCGTATAGGAAAAGTTACCTGCTGCATAGAAAATCCTTCATAGTAATGAAAACGTCCGGCCATGGCCACTACGGGTTTGCCATTCATATACCCGAGGATCAATTTGCCGGAATGCCCTTCTACAGTAGATACCGGGAAATGAGGAATATCGCTATATGGAATCTCAATCTTATTTTCTATGTCGGCGGCCAGGTTACCTAGTCCACTGCCAAGTATAATACCCGCCACTGGCTTTTCTTGCCAATATTTGCTGATATATTCACCCGCTGCAGTGACCTTTGCTATTAGTTCACTCATCTGTTTTATACATTAATTAAAAAGGTGGGTCTAAAAAATAAACCCGCGCAAAGTTATTTTTTAATTCACAAATGACTGCAGTTTTATATTTAAATCATAATGACCTATTTTAGCGGCAAATTTTATTCCGATGAACTTACACGAGTACCAGGCTAAAGAACTGTTGAAAAAATATAATGTACCAGTACAGGAAGGTATTCCTGTGGATACCCCTGAAGCGGCTGCGGAAGCGTATAAGCAGCTAAAAGTACAATTTGGTAATGAGTTTGCCGTAGTTAAAGCCCAAATTCATGCGGGTGGACGCGGAAAAGGTAAGATCCGTGGTACGGAACAAAGAGGTGTGGCAGTAGGAAAAAATGCAGAAGAAATCAAAACCATAGCTGGAAATATACTGGGTGGAACACTTGTTACCATTCAGACCGGTGAAGCTGGTAAGCTGGTAAATAAAGTACTGGTAGCGCAAGATGTATACTATCCTGGCGCTAACCCAGTAAAAGAATTCTACCTGTCTATCCTGCTCGATCGCGCCAAAGCCGAAAATGTGATCATGTATTCCACAGAAGGCGGTATGGACATTGAAGAAGTAGCGCATAGCACTCCTGAAAAAATATTCAAAGAATGGGTAAAACCCAATATGGCCCTGCAGCCTTTCCAGGCGCGTAACATCGCCTTCAACCTGGGTTTAAGCGGTGAAGCACTCAAAAACATGGTAAAATTCGTTACCAATCTGTATAATGCTTACGTAGGACTGGATTGCAGCATGCTGGAAATCAACCCGTTGTTCAAAACCAGCGATGATAAAATAATTGCAGTAGATGCTAAGGTAAACCTGGACGACAATGCGCTGATGCGTCATCCCGACCTGGAAGCCCTCCGTGATATCAGCGAAGAAGATCCTACTGAAGTGGAAGCCAGCAAATTTAACCTGAACTTCGTAAAACTGGATGGTAACGTAGGCTGTATGGTAAACGGCGCCGGTTTGGCCATGGCTACCATGGATATGATCAAATTGAGCGGTGGTGAGCCAGCTAACTTCCTGGACGTAGGCGGTACTGCTAATGCACAAACTGTAGAAGCAGGTTTCCGCATCATCCTGAAAGATCCTAAAGTAAAAGCGATCCTGATCAATATCTTTGGTGGTATCGTACGTTGCGACAGGGTGGCTCAAGGTGTGATCGACGCCTATAAATCTATTGGTAACATCACCGTGCCTATCATTGTACGTTTGCAAGGTACCAATGCTGCTGAAGCAAAAGCACTGATCGAAGAAAGCGGCCTGAAAGTACAGTCTGCCATCCTCCTGAGCGAAGCAGCTGCACTGGTAAACAAAGCAGTAAGCGCATAAGGTATAGAAAATATCATCATAACATAAAAAACGGGGAAGACTCATCGTCTTCCCCGTTTTTTATGTTATATCCTTCTCCTTATTCTCCCTTTTTAGGAGGAGCGGGCATGGTTGCCTTAGGAGCAGCAGGCGTTTTTACATCATCCTTTACTGGCTTTTGCACGGGAGGCTTCTGTTCTTCTTTAGCAGGTGAAGGTTTGGGCGCTGGTTCGCCATATCCCGGATCAGCATAATTGCTATCATCTCCTGAACCATAATCGTCTGCAGAACCATTGCCTACATTATCTGACTGCGCATCCGGGGTTAAGTTGGAATCGTAATTCAAGTAAATATCATCCTGACTCATATTGGGCGGAATCGGGAAATGATCGTTGGTACTCAGCTTCAGGGTAGGGTCGGCATATACTTTTTGCATAAAATAAGCCCAGATGGGCAGGCCCGTATTAGCACCCTGCCCAATAGCAGTTGTACTGAAATGGATAAAGTTGTTTTCGCAACCTACCCAGGCGCCAGCCAGCAATTTAGGCGTGTACCCTACAAACCAGCCATCGGTATTATCGTTGGTGGTACCTGTTTTACCGGCAATTTCACCCTGGATATTATAACGGGAACGCAAACGCGCGCCTGTTCCACCCGGAGCTACCACACCTTCCATCATTTTCACCATGGTATAAGATTCTCTCTCACTGATCACCTCTCTTTTTACCGGCGCAAAAGTTTCCAGGATATTGCCATTCCTGTCTTCTATGCGGGTAATATAGATCGGTTTAGTATTGATGCCCCTGGCCGGGAACATGGTATATCCCTGCAACAGTTCATACAATGAAATTTCCACTGCCCCAAGCGCAATTGCCGGATAAGCCGGGATATCACTGCTGAAGCCAACTTTATTTTTGGCGAAATCGGCAAAGGGCTTAGCCCCTATCTGCTTAATCAGATAAGCCGCCACCAGGTTAAGCGACTTAGCCAGGGCGCCTGCCATCGTAATGGTGCCACCAGTAGTTCCTTCAGAGTTATGCGGCGTCCAGCCATTGATATTAATAGGCTCATTCGGCAACATCGTATTAGGCGACATACCGTTCATAATGGCAAAACAATACAGGAAAGGTTTGAAAGTAGATCCAACCTGCCTGCGGGTTTTGGCAACGTGATCGTTTTTAAAATAACGGAAATCAGGTCCGCCTACCCATGCTTTTACTTCACCACTTTCAGGGTCCATGGCCATAAAACCTGCCTGCAAAATAGCACGCATATATTTAATGGAGTCCAGCGGCGTCATCACCGTGTCTATTTCATTCAGATCTGGATCTGTGGAACTTCTCCAACCAAATACCTTCATGCGGGTGGGCGTGTTGAAAACCTTGGTAATAGTGGAATCGGAAGCATTATCCTCTTTCATCGCCTTATAACGGTCGGATTCCTTGGTATATTGATCCAGGAATTTGGGCCATTTTTTCCATACACTGCCACTTTTAACGTCGTTTTGGGCAAAGAGGGATTTTTGCAGCGTAGCCAGGTGTTTAGCTACCGCTTCTTCTGCATATAACTGCATCCGTGGATTGATGGTAGTATAAATTTTCAGGCCATCACGGTAAATGTTATACGGTGAGCCATCTGATTTTGTATGTTCTTTGCACCAACTTTTGAGCTCATCGCGCAATACTTCGCGGAAATAAGGCGCTAGTCCTTTATTATGGTCTATTTTATTATAGTGTAAAACAATCGGTTTGCTCTTGGCGCTAACTGCTTCTGCAGGAGTAATAAATCCTGCCTGCTGCATATTGTCGATCACCGTATTACGGCGGTTGAGTGCAGTTTGCGGATTACGGCGCGGATTATAGATTGTGTTCCCTTTAAGCATACCTACCAATACAGCAGCTTCTTCTATAGACAAATGACCGGCATCTTTACTAAAAAAGGTACGGGCACCATTTTCGATACCATATACGTTATCTCCATAAGCTACCGTATTGAGGTAGAGGGTCAGGATTTCCTGTTTGGTGAAATTCCTTTCCAACTTTATGGCAATGATCCATTCCTGTATTTTCTGAAAGCCCCTGGTAAAAGGATTATCGGCTCTTTTCTTACCAAGGTTATCTGCTTGCAGGTTTAAAGCTAACTGTTGGGTGATGGTACTGGAACCACGTTTTTTACCTATCAGCAGGTAAAAGGGAATGGCCAGCGTGCCCTTAGGATCAATACCGGAATTATCATAGAACCGGGTTTCTTCGGTTGCAATGAGCGCATTGATCACATTTGGTGAGATTTCATTGTAATCACTGCTGGAACGGTCTACCTGATAGTATTTCCCCAGGATGGTACCATCATCGGCAATTACTTCTGAGGCTAAAGCTGCGCGGGGATTTTCCAGTTCTTCCATAGGAGGCATGCTGCCTATTATCCGGAAATTAATTAGTAAAACAAGGATTACAATTAATGCTAAGATACCAAAAGCCACCCGCCACAATATTTTCACCGATTTTTTCATGCGCTTATTTAATTTGTTTTATGGCAAAATTGCTAACCAATAAAAATGGATAGCAATTTATTACTATCTGTTGGCTATATATATATTTTTTCAATAAGGTCCCCCCTGCAATAAACAAGCCTGTTTATAACAGTTTGACCGACAAAGCTATTTAAAATTTACAAAAATTAGAATTTTGAATTTCCGGTCTGCTTCGCAGTTTATATCCTACGCTATATCACTGGGTTACGTAGTTATCTGCAAAGAATTTGCGGTACCCCACCAGGTCTTTAGTACTGTTCAGGAGGATAAAATTATCCCTTGAAATAACAAAGAAATTATATTCGGTAGGCCTGATCCTGGGGATGATATTAGCGGCGGCCTCATCCCGGATTTCGTCGAAGTAAGCCAGGGCCTTATCTTCATTGGGGAACAACCGGAAAATGAGCATTACATCATTTGGTGTGAGCACAAAGCTGCCTACTTCAATTTTATCGTTGGCATGTTTGGTGGCGTTATAGCGGGCAAACTGGTTCAGCCCCTCGTCCATCTGCTCCTTCGACACACGTTGGAAAGACAATACTACGAAGAAAGGATTGTCGTTAGTCACCTTCACCTTATAAGGCGTGATTGGCTTTACCGGCACAATGGGCGAAGGCAACGGTGATGTCATGGCAGCGATCATTTTCACAGAATCCACCGGGGGCTTAGCCTGAGCAACGTTCAGCTTATCAGCCAACACGGGCTGCGGATTTTGCCAGGGATAGCGCATAGTGATGTTTTCGTCTAGCAATACGCCATTGGCATCTTTTTTACTTGCTTCCAACTTGGCCAGGTAGTCGGTAAGCTCAGCCCGGTGATCCAAGGCATCCATAAGCGCCTGAGCCTGGGTACGGACAGGTTGGTCTGCCGCATATTTAGTAAGCACCGCCTGTACTGCTCCGCGTGAGCGCTGCAGGGAATCGGTGGCAAAGAGTGTATCCGTTTTAATGATGAGCATCGCTTCCAGCAGATCGAACTTTGATTGCAGAAAATTGACGCCGAAAGTAGTATCCGCTTCTTTTTTCAAGGACATAGCCCGGGCATAGTCTCCATTCCGGAAAGCAATATAGGCCGAATCATATACCTCGCTGATCTGCTTCTTTTTAGCATCATCCACATCTTTACGGCCACCGGAGCGTATAATGTCTGCAAAATTGGTATTTCCATACTGGTTAAGCACCATGCTCTTATATTGGTCTGCTTCTGTATTATGGTTCAGTTTGCTATGCCAGATGTATAATGAATATAACACTTCCGGTTTCCGGGGATGATCCGGGAACAACATCAATAAAGAATCGTAGGTTTCAATGGCCAGTGGAAAATTATCCAGCTTATCGTGGTAGAGCTTACCCAGGTCGAACCAGGCTTCCCTGACTGCTTTCTCGGAAGCGGCCAACTGTTCCGGAGCCAGGGGCAGGCCTTTAGCAAGGGTTTCTATTGTAATGCTATCCGGTGGGAGGTCTTTAACAGCCATGGTATTAGCCATTTCCTCTTTAATGTCTACCGGCGTACTGCTGTTGGCATTAGCCACACCAGTTTGGCTACGGCGCCAGTTATCGCCAGGCTGACGGTTGCCCCATTTGCGTTTAAACTCCGAATATCCTGCAGATTTGCTGCCAGCATTATAGAAATACCAATCACCTTTATCATCTTTGTTGCCAGTGTTTCCTCCTCCGTTCATCATACTGAGCAGCGGGTCGTTATTACCGGCAGAACTGGCCGTTTCCAGCGCGTCCTTCTTTATCTTCTCTACAGCGTTATTTTTTAGGGTAGCCACCATTTTTGTCAGGAAAATATTCCGGTCGGAAGGCAACATAGCTACAATTTTCTGGAGACTATCTTCCCGGTGTATAAGCTCTAGCTTAGCCACTACTTCGGTGAGCACTTCTTTACGGGTATTCACCAGGGCGGCATCAGTAAATTCTTTGGTCATGATGCCAGCGGTACTATCATAATATTTTTTTGCTTCTGTATAATTACGCTGGTCGTAATAAATATCTGCCATCCCTTTATAGGTGAGCGTGCGTTGTATGCTGTTGTTACTGGGTACTTTGAGCGATTGCTTCATATAACCGATGGCTCCTTCCGGGTCTTTGGGCGCCACTAGGGTACCCATCGTATAAAGGATGCCATCACGATAGCGGAGGAAGCGATCTTTTTTAAGCATGCGGCGCAGGCCTGCAATACTTTGCGCCACATTGCCGGTAGTTTCCGCATTGGTTTTGGCTATCTGTATCCTGGCCTGGAAGTCCATCATCGGATCGGGTTTCATGGCGATTACGTGGCGAAACTGTTCCAGTGCGGAGTCGGGATGCTGCTGTTGCACATACAACTGCCCGAGAATGAACGACATCCTCGCGCGGGTTACTTTATTATGGCCCTTTTCGATGGCCAGCCGCAATGGCGCTATGGATTCAGGATATTTTTTCTGGATATAGTTGCCATAAGCGCGTACTTCCGCCAGATCGCCATCCAGGCGGCGGGGAAAAGTAGGGTCTGTTTTGAGGATGTTCAGGAGCGCTTGCACCTCATCGTACTCCTTCATCTCCAGGAGGGTTCTGGCCCGCCACAGGAAAGCGTCGTTACGGGCTTTGATATGTTTAAACCGGCCTAAAAAGCCTTTCCTTTTTTCATTGGTGGCAATGGTGATCTGGTCATTTTCCCGTGATCCTACCACTGTTTTGTATTCTGATTTCTTTTTGGGAGCAAATGCAATGTTGATGTATTGGAATGTTTTATTGGCATTTTCGAGATCGCCTTCATAGAAATAAGCGCGGCCCATGAGCAGGAAGCAATCGTCTATCCATTTACCCCTGGGATCGTGCAGCTGGATGGCCATATTGGTTTTATCAATCACGGAGTCCAGTTCTCCCCTGTTAAAGCCCTGGCTCTGTAAGCTATAGGGGTAAAAAGGCAATAGCACATTATAGTTGTCTTGCCCATCGCGGTTAGCGCCTTTCACCACCTTATCCATTTTAACTTTTGCGTGGAAGTAGTAGTTAAAACGGGTAGCCATATTTTGGAAAAACTGTCTTTTCCAGGTCCATTTCTTTTTTTCCAGCATTACTTCAGCAGGTGGACGCCGGTCTTGTACATGGGGCTCTTTCGGCTTAAAAAGAGGCTTGGCAACAGGTTTATTATGCTGTTGCGAGGTGTCTGTGTATGGTTGCTGGGAATTTGGTTGCATCGGCCGTTTCGGTTGCTTCACTTGCGCCTTTGCGGCCGGCGTTATCCCCAGACAGAACGACAATAAAATAAATCCCAGATATTTATGTAGCAGTTTTTTGCGATTCATGGATGCCAGGGTGTATAGGCTATATATATAACTTCCAGTTTGAAAAAATATTTTAAAGATAGGATAAAATAGTTGATTGCATGCGCGTTTAGTGCAGCTATAAAACACTTTTTTCTCTGCTTCCCTCTTTTTTAATGCGCTGGTTATCAAATAAAAAAATGGTTATCATTTGATAAACCTTAAAACACTGTTCCCATTTTTACAATAATGATTAACTTTAGCCCGCCTTAAAAGGAATAAATTCTTTCAGTAGTATCACAAACATGGCCAGGAAGGGGAACAAAAACAACAGAAAAAACCTTGAAAAATTCAGTCATAAGTACCGGTTGGTGATTATGAATGAAGATACCTATGAAGAAGTAACCTCATTCAAGCTATCCAGAATGAGCGTATATATAGCTTTCAGTACCGTGTTTGTATTACTGGTGGCCATTACCGTAGCTACGGTGGTATTTACGCCTTTGCGTTATTATATACCTGGTTACGGCGACCTGAAACAGCGCAAGGAATTTATCCACCTTAAAATGCGGGCCGATTCACTTGAATCAGCTATCAATGCCCGCGACGTGTACTTGAAAAACATTAAACAAGTCATTAACGGTGATTTTACCGGCAAGCTGGATACCACCATGTTGAAAGTTCCTGCTGTAGACAACAGTACCTATTAGTCAACACATTTAGTTTTTTATTTAAATATTCCTGCAAACAGGTCAGGTGAGTGTTTGAATAAGATATCTAAATATATAAATACTTAGTTAATTACATATTTTATTTATATTACATTCACTTAACTTGAAAAACCTTACTCCCTATGTTTAATAACAGTCAGAAATCTAAAGGCGACAACAAAGTGGCGATGCTGCCAACTTCTACCATCAATATTATAGGCACTGGTACTACTATCCAGGGTGATATTGTATGTGAAGGCGATATCCGGATAGACGGCCAGGTAAATGGCCTGGTATCCACCAAAGCTAAAATTGTGGTAGGTCCGGAAGGAGATATTGTTGGTGACCTGGTATGCCAAAGCGCTGATATCCTGGGTAAAGTAACCGGTATCATCAGAGTAGAAGAACTGTTGTTCCTGAAAGGCAATGCATTGGTGAAAGGTGACGTATATACCGCTCATTTTGAAATGGAACCTACTGCTAAGTTCAATGGCCGTTGCTATATGGACGAGCAGCCAGTTCCTCCAATAAAAGCAGAAAAAACAGATAAAGACAATCAAAAAAATGGCAAATCCGTCCTCCAGGAAGCCCAATAACCGTAATCCGCTGTTACGATATGCCGGGTTAGCCTTTCAGATGATGGCGACCCTTGGTTTGGGCGTTTTTGCAGGATATAAATTAGACCAGCGCATAGGCTGGCGCTTTCCTATATTCCTGATCATTTTTTCTTTAATTGCTTTAGCCATACTTTTGTGGCAAATTATAAAAGACACCCGACGGCATGAGTGATAGATTTTTTATACGGCTATTTGCACTTTTTGGTATTGTAAACGGACTGCTAATCATATTTAAACCCAGGTTACTGGACCTTGGCGGGCATATAAATGTACTGCTGGCAGGTAACCTGATTATGGCGATCATTTCCCTGGTGTCTTACTTGATAAGCCGCCAGGGGCTTGCCTCTTCCAACCACAATGCGTTTATCCGCGCCGTTTATGGCGCTACGCTCAGTAAACTCTTTTTATGTGTGATCGGTGTAGCCATATACGTATTCCTGTACCGGCCCGATGTGAGCAAATTAACCATCTTCCTGCTATTATCTTTTTACCTGGTGTATACTATCTTCGAAACACTTAGTCTTTTCGGGCTAACCAAGCCTAAAAAATAATCTGCTTGAAAAAAGAGGCGCCTTTAAATACTTTAGCGTCGTTCCTGCCAGAAGGCACCTTCGATCAGGTAATGGATTACCTGACCACTTATAAAGTGCATCTCACGGTAACGCGGGAACGCGCCAGCATATTAGGCGATTACCGGCATCCCGATGGACTGGGCAAAGGACACCGCATCAGCGTAAATGGGTCCCTGAACAAATATGCATTCCTGATCACGTTGCTGCATGAAATCGCACATCTTACCACTTTTAATAAATACGCTAACCGCGTGGCCTCGCACGGCAAGGAATGGAAACAGGAATTCAGCTACATCCTGCATGGTTTTGTAGGTAAGCACCTATTGCCGCCCGATGTAGAAATGGCCATACGCCAAAGCATGTCTAACCCTGCCGCCAGCTCCTGCGCCGATGAAAACCTGATGCGGGTATTGAAAAAATACGACCGGCAGAAAGAAAATCACTACTTCGTGGAGCAGGTGCCTTTACACAGCCTGTTTAAAACCAAAGACGGGCGGGTATTCCGCCGGGGGGAAAAAATAAGAAAACGCTACCGCTGTGAAGAGGTAGCGTCTCATAGGGTATATTTGTTCAGCCCTGTATATGAAGTGGAAATAATCCAAGAACCAGGCATTCCACCTACCCTGTAACTTAGGGCTTTTCTCCTACGTAATGCAATACCGGATAAGCTATTGCCCTGTTGATCAATTGTATTTCCAACTGCACAATATTGGCCTCCGCTGCTGCCTGTAATTTAGGAGCATCGTCGGTAGGCTTATGATAATCATCATGCCCGCCGGTATGAAAGAACATCACCGGCACGCCATTCACATAAAAATTATGGTGATCGGAAGCTCCTTTACCAGCAGCATCTGTAAAGAATTTAATACCCGGCTGTTGCACTTCTTTAAAAACAAGCGGCCATTCTTCAGCACTGCCATAGCCGCCAATGCCAATACCCCTTTCCGGATTATAACGGCCAATCATATCCATATTAAGCATGAAATGCGTTTTGTCCAGCGGTATCAACGGATGGGCAGTATAATATTTTGAGCCTTGCAGTCCCAATTCTTCTCCTCCAAAAGCAATAAATAGGAAATTAAACGACTCTTTTGCACCGTTCTGCGTATAATACCGCACTAATTCCAGCAAACCGGCTACACCGGAAGCGTTGTCATCTGCACCGTTATGTATCTGCCCAATTGGATACTTGCCATCAAAGAGAACGGCAGTGCCAAGGTGATCGTAATGGGCACCAATAATAATCGTACGGGAGGCGCCGTTGTTGAGCCACCCAATTACATTACGGCTGGGAATATTGGTATGCTCCTTCCTGTCGAAAGTAAAATCCTGAAAATAACTGTTGCCGTTACCAGGTTGCAACCCCAATTTCTTGAATTGCCGGGCCACATAGCGGCTAGCCTTCCATCCTCCTTTTTCTGCAGTACCGCGGCCTTTAAGCTTGTTTGCCGCCAGGTAATTTACAATGCCCTGTATACGCCCTGCGTTGGGAATTGTGTCTTGAGCCGATGCGCTGGTGTATATTCCTGCAGCGCATAGCCATAATAACCATTTTTTATTCATATCCGGCTAAAATAGAGAAGGCTTCCGGAACCGGAAGCCTCCTGCTAAAATTTATGTTTGAAATGTTCAAATTGTATCAACATTACTTTTTACGCTGTTGTTGCTGCATGTCCTGCTGGCGCTTCTGGACCTCTTCTAGTTTTTCCTGCCATTTGGATTTTGACTTCGGCTTCTTCTTGTTTTCCTGGATCTGTGCGTGGATCTTATCATGGTTAATGATAAACTTCTGAATCACAAACTGCAACAGGATACTGATCACGTTAGAGAGGAAGTAATAGAAGGTTAATGCAGCGGCCAGGCGGTTAAAGATACCCAGCAGCATGATCGGCATGATGAATGGCATGTACTTCATTACCGGATTGCTCTGATCTGCCATACCACGGTTGTAGAAGGCAAGGATAAGGCTGGTAATGGTCATGAGGATGGTGAACAAGCTCACGTGGTTGCCATAAAAAGGAATATTGAACGGCAGGTTCAGGATAGAATCGTAAGTGGATAAATCCTTTGCCCACAGAAAACTTTCCTGACGCAGCTCAATGGAAGACGGGAAGAAGCTGTACATCGCTACCAGGATAGGTAACTGCAGCAATGCCGGCAAGCATCCTCCCAGTGGATTCACCCCTGCGCTCTTAAACAATTTCATCTGCTCTACGCCAAACGCTTGCTGATCATCGCCATGTTTTGCTTTCAGTTCATCAATTTCCGGCTTCAGCACCTTCATCTTTGCCTGGGATACATAGCTCTGGTAGGTAAAAGGAGCTATCAGCAAACGGATAAAGATGGTGAGCAATATAATGATGATACCATAGTTATGGATAAAACCACTCAGGAAATTAAATACCGGAATAATGATGAAGATGTTCACATACTTCACAAAAGCGAAGATACCGGTACCTAACGGGATGATCTTCTGTAAACCGATATCGAAAGATTTCAGTGTTTTATAATGGTTAGGACCATAATAAATTTCTATCGGGAAAGAGAAATCATTAGCGCGGTTGTACGGGATCTGAATGGTGCTGAATGTTTGTCCAACTACATTAGGGCTTTCCGGTACTTTAGTATTGATATCCGCATTATTGAAAAGCTCATTTTTTGCAATCAGGGTAGCATTGAAGAACTGCTGTTTTACGCTCACCCATTTCAGTTTATGCTCCAGTTTTTCGTGGCTGGAATGGCTGAGAGTGAAGTAATCATGCTTATCATGTTCGTACATGTAATGCACCTGGTTGTTCAGGCGCTCGTTTTGCATATCATGCTCCTGTTTATCGTCCTGTGCATTCCACTGCAGGTTCAGGTAATTTTGATTACCTGGGAACAATCCCTGCATACCTACGGCGTGGATGGTATAATCTACCACGTAGCTGCCTGGTTTTAGGGAATAAACGAATTCCAGGAAAGCGCCGGGCTGATTGGTGCCCAGGCGGTAAGAGATGGTTTTAACGCCACCAGCCAGTTCCTGTGGTTGTCCGGCGGTGAAAAACAGGTCGGCACTGTTCAGCACTTTAGTCGGACTGGCGGGCACTTCTATGGAAAGGCGGTTAAAAGAGCCTTCCTGCAACATCAATGGTTCGCCTTCGTATGTTTTGTATTGAGTGAGTTGTACACTGGCTGGTTGCCCGCCTTTATTGGAGAAAGTGATCTTTACTACATCATTTTCCAGTGTTGTTGTTTGCTCATTGCCCGTTGCAGCAGCGGCAAATACACCAAATTCTCCGCTCAGCAAAGCCTGATGCGCTGAATCCAGCTGCCCGCCGGCAGCCGCGAAACCTGCTGTGTCTACAAGAGGAGTGGTTTTAGGCTTGTTAAGCTCTGCGATGGAATCTTGCCTGGCTTTTTCCCTTGCGGCTCCTGCCTGTTGTTTCTGATTGTAGAATATGTATCCTATCAACAAAACACCCAACAGTAAAAACCCAATGACCGAATTTCTATCCATGAAATGCAATTAAAATTTAGGCAGCAAAGGTAAGCAGGATTTTATGAAAAGCCCATGCTTTTTAGGTGAAACCCATGTTAATTGCGGTTAAAATGACAGCCAAGCCGAATAAATATGTAATTCACTGATAATCAATACTATTTTGATTAATTCTTCAGGCAGAAAAATTTGGGGAAACGAAAGGCTTTAACAGGATAAAAAGAAAAACGCACTTGTATATATATAAAATATATAATACAAATGCGTTCTACTATAGTTGTTAAAGGATTATTTATTGTACAATCTCTTCCAGCTTGGCTTTGCCATTTTTGCTCTCTGCATACTGCTTAGCAGCTTTAACAAAGGAAACGAAGATAGGCGCAGGATTTTCTACTGTGCTTTTTAGTTCTGGATGGAACTGAACGCCCACGAAGAAGGGATGTCCGGGTAATTCAACGATCTCTACGAGGCCGCTTTCCGGGTTTTTACCGGAAAGTACCAATCCGGCTGCTTCAAAATCAGCTACGTAATCATTATTGAATTCGTAGCGGTGGCGATGTCTTTCACTGATGGAAGTGGCGTTATAGATTTCAGCAGCTTTGGAACCTGGCACCAGTTCGCAGGCATAAGCCCCCAAACGCATGGTACCTCCTTTGGCGGTAATTTTTTTCTGTTCTTCCATCAGGTTGATCACCGGATGAGCGGTATCGGGGTTCATTTCCACGGAATGCGCGTCTTTCCAACCGAGCACGTTACGGGCATATTCCACCACGCTCATCTGCATACCGAGGCAAATACCAAAGAAAGGCAGTTGCTTTTCGCGGGCATACTGGATCGCCGTAATTTTACCTTCAATACCACGGTGACCGAAACCTGGCGCTACCAGGAGGCCATCAAGATTTTTCAGTTTCTCGCCTACATTTTCAGGTGTAATATGTTCTGAGTGGATATTTTGTACCACCACTTTACATTCGTTGAGGGAACCGGCATGAATAAAGGATTCCAGGATAGATTTATAAGCATCCTGTAATTCCACATATTTACCGATCAGGCCGATAGTAACCTTGGATTTAGGATATTTTAGTTTATCCAGGAATTCGCGCCATTTCACCAATTCCGGTTCTTTCTCTACCGGAAGACCCAGTCTTTTCAATACGGATATATCGAGTTTCTCGCGCATCATTTCCAGGGGCACTTCGTAGATGGTAGGTACGTCATTAGCTTCAATCACCGCATCTACCTGTACGTTACAGAACAGGGCGATCTTCTTTTTCAGGTCGCGGTATAACGGTTCTTCAGTACGGCAAACGATAATATCCGGATGCACGCCATACTCGCTCAGCAGGCGTACGGAGTGTTGCGTAGGCTTGGTTTTCAGCTCTTTGGCTGCGCGCAGGTAAGGAATAAGGGTAAGATGCACTACCAGGCAATCTTCTTCGCCCAGTTCCCACTGTAATTGTCTTACCGCCTCAATGTAAGGCAAGGATTCGATGTCGCCCACGGTGCCTCCCAACTCAGTGATCACAATATCAAACTTGCCATCTTTTCCCAACAGGAGGATGCGGCGTTTGATTTCATCGGTAATATGCGGGATTACCTGTACGGTTTTACCCAGGTAAGCACCCTCTCTTTCCTTGTTAATCACTGTTTGATATATACGGCCAGTAGTAACGTTATTAGCCTGGGATGTAGGCGTATTGAGGAAACGCTCGTAGTGTCCTAGATCCAGATCGGTTTCTGCTCCATCTTCCGTTACGTAACACTCACCATGTTCATAAGGGTTTAATGTTCCCGGATCCACATTGATATATGGATCAAATTTCTGAATAGTCACTCTAAAGCCGCGTGCCTGCAATAATTTTGCAAGTGAAGCAGCTATAATTCCTTTACCCAAAGAGGAAGTAACACCTCCCGTAACGAAGATATATTTTGCCATAAAAACTAAAATTCAGCTAAAAGTACTTGACCTATAAACGGGGAAGTCCGGACTGCATTTGGTGTAATACCGATCAAGTAAACTACTTCCGAAGGTCATGCAAAGTTACACAAATTTGCGTCGCTCCCAAGTTTTTTACCTTTGCGCTTTATTTGTTTGTTAATTTTTCAGAGAATATATTTAGCTCTCATCATTGATCTGCAGGGCGTTTTAAAGAATTTTCAAGTAGTTGAAATTATTTGTTAAAAACCTTTATTCTGCTACTAGCGTAACAACAGATCGCTGCACAACCTTACGTATATATACAGTAAATTTGCGTCCGAAATACATAAAAGATGACTTTAACGCCAAAGAGAGCCCAAGACTCGCTGATTCAGATGACTGAACTGGTTTTACCGAATGATACTAATACTTTCGGTAACCTGATGGGGGGCCGCCTGATGTACTGGATGGATATTGCCGCAGCCCTGGCTTGCATGAAACATTGCAGCGCGCCTGTAGTAACCGCTTCTGTAGATAATATTTCTTTCGAAAACCCGATCAAATTGGGTAACGTAGTACATATTGAATCCAAGGTTAGCCGCGCTTTCAATACTTCTATGGAAGTGCATATCCGTGTGTGGGGAGAAGATCCGGTGCAACAGTACCGCTATAAATCTAATGAAGCTTTCATGACATTTGTAGCCCTGGACCCTAACGGTAATTCCCGCCCGGTACCTCCGATTATTCCGGACACAGAAGAAGAAAAAAAATTATATGATGGCGCATTGCGTCGCCGGCAACTCCGCCTGGTATTGGGTGGCAAGATGAAGCCAGAAGACGCCACCGAATTAAAAGCGCTGTTTAGCTTATAAAACGTGATCCGGCTGTTTGGGCAAACGCCTAACAGCCGGATTAACCAAAGCTATAGCTCTCCTTTCCACTCTTGATAGAACCGGTCGAGAAATAACTCCATGAACGCATGCCTTTCCTGCGCCAACGCCTTGCCGGTGGCGGTGTTCATCCGGTCTTTCAGCAACAATAGTTTCTCATAAAAATGGTTGATAGTAGGTGCTGTGCTGTTTTTATACGCTTCCTTCGTCATGTGTAAATCGGGCGCAATGGCAGGGTCGTAAATAGCGCGGTGCTTAAAGCCTCCATAATTGAAAGTACGGGCGATGCCCACAGCGCCCATGGCATCCAGGCGGTCGGCATCTTGCACAATACCCAGCTCTATAGAGTAAAATGTTTTTTCCTGGTGGCCGCCTTTAAAAGAAATATGACGGATAATATCTACCACATGCGCTGTGATGGCGGGCGACACTTGTATACTTTCGAGGAAAGCGGCCGCTTTAGCGGGACCAATATTTTCGTCGCCCTGGTGGAATTTTGCATCTGCAATGTCATGTAACAGGGCGCCTAATTCTACTACCAGGAGATTGGCTGTTTCTCTGGCAGCGATCTGCCTAGCTTGTTGCCATACCCTGTAAATATGCCACCAGTCATGGCCTCCTTCTGCACCTTCCAGTTCTTTTTTTACATAGGCAACGGTGGTATCAATGATTTGTTCATGCGCTGTCATGCCCGCAAAATAAGCCGGCAGTAGCTTCTTTCAAAAAACAATCTGCCAACAGGTGTTAGTATTTCATACCACTCACAACCAGACACTCGAGTTATTGAAAAAATAAGCTACAACTGTTCACTTTCCGGCTTTACCAATACTTCTGTAATATTATTCAGCTGTTTTACTTTACTGGCAAAATCACCTTTCAGCCGGTCGCGGATGATGGATAATTTGATCAACACTTCGTCCAGTGTATCCGGAATAGCTTCCTGCAATACCTGTTTCAGGCGTTTGGCTACGGTAGGCGATTTACCATTGGTGGAAATTCCGATTTTGAGGTTTCCTTTCCGGACTACAGAACCCAGGTAAAAATCGCACAATTCCGGGGTATCTGCCACATTGATCAGCACTTTGCTACCTTTGGCATTCTCCCATATATGATAATTAAATTCCGTTATGTTGGTGGCCGCAATCACCAGGTCTTTACCCAGCAGATCACCACAGGAAAAGGATTTCCGGATCAGGCTAATATTAGGGTACTGACGGGTTAAGGCTACCATTCCAGGCAAAAAATCCAATGCTACCACAGTAATATTCGCCTGCGCACAATTTTCAAGCAATGCATGGGCTTTTTCCAATCCAACGTTCCCACCACCTACAATAAGTATCTGCAGGCGATTTAGTTTGATAAATACCGGATAGGTCTGATTTTCTTCCATTATACAGCAATTTTAAGTTCTTCAGACACCTTGCTCTGCAGGGCCTGAAAGGATTCGTGGAAGCGAACCACCTCTCCTATTATCAGGATAGCAGGATTGTGCAAGTCGTGTGTAGCCGCTGTTTCTACCAGGTTAGCCACTCTTCCCAGTCCCATTTTTTGGGTAGGCAGGGTACCATTTTGAATAATCGCAGCAGGGATATCGCCTTTACCGGCAGCACTATAAACAGCCGCTATTTCCGCCAGTTTGCTCATGCCCATCAGGATCACTACCGTTGTGTTGGCCTGAATGGCATGCTCCAGATCGCGGGACAAGTTCCGGTGTTGTGTATTGCCGGTAATCACCCAAAAACCTTCGCTGACATTGCGGGCAGTTACCGGGATCTTATTCACCGCAGGAACAGAAATAGCGCTGGATATGCCAGGCACTACCTCTGCAGCAATACCAAACTGCTGGGCAAAAGCCATTTCCTCCTGACCGCGTCCAAACACAAAGGAGTCGCCTCCTTTTAAACGTACTACATTACCATAAGTTAAGGCATATTTTACAATCATTCTATTTATTTCATCCTGCGAATAAACGTGCATGCCTGCACGTTTTCCCACAAAACGACGCAGGCAGTTGGCGGGGGCATAATCCAGCAGCTCGTTACTGGACAAAGCGTCATACAGGATTACCCGGGCCTGTTGAATAGCTTTTAATCCTTTTACGGTGATTAATTCCGGATCTCCGGGGCCGGCCCCTATCAAGGTAAGTTTAGGTTGTATCTGTTGCATGTAAGTTTGTGTTTAGGTAGATGAATAAATTATGCCTGTTCTGCCACTGTTGACTGTTGCTGGCGGTATGCCTGTGCATTTTTATAGAACGTCTGGGCTTCCTGGAAATATTCTTTCGCAAAACTTTCCGTAGGCTCGTTCGCGTTAATCTGCAGTACCTGTGTTTTAAAATCTGTTGGGAAGCTGAATTTACCCGTAGCCACGAAATGTTTATCAAAGTCGTTGATGATACCGATCTGGGTATTGCCGCTCACCGCTTCTCCCAGCAACAGGGCTTTAGCCCCTTGTACAAAAGAAGCGTAAGCATGATAAATACCATCTGCGTAGGCGCCGTGGATAATGGCCGCACTGCCCAGTTCCAGCTTTTCTTCCGCCTCCAGCAACAGGGTGGCCACCAGATCTATGATAACACCGGCACACTCTCCTATGCCAATAGCAGTAGCATAGTCCTCTGCCTGCCCCCAATCTATGAAATCGGCTGCTGTAAGATTGCCCAGGTCTGCCAGTGGCTTGAGCAGCTCATAGAAATATTTTTCACCCTGCCGATCGTAGTAATCGTTGAAACGTTCATTTTCCTGTCCGTTCACTTCATAATCATTCAGCAAGCTGCGGAGCACATCCGGGCCACGGCGGCTGGGCACCTTTATTACCTTATCGGCTATACGCCCTACGCCATCGCCTACAATACCGCCGCCAAGAAGTACCTGCAGTGCGGGCAACACCTTACCGCCACTTTTCAGGGAGGAACCATGGAAACCAATGGCTGCAATGCTATGCTGGCCGCAAGCGTTCATGCATCCGCTGATCTTGATCTTAATATCTTTATTATAAATGAGGTCTGGAAATTCATCGGTGATCACGGTTTCCAATATTTTGGCGATACCGGTGCTACTGGAGATACCAAGGTTACAGGTGTCTGTACCCGGGCAGGCAGTGATATCTGCAATGCTGTCGAACCCCGGTGCTGCTAAACCGGCATCTTCCAATACGCTGAACACATAAGGCAGGTTGCCTGGCTGTATATATTTCAGCAACAGCCCCTGGTTAGCGGTAATCCTTACATCATCGGCAATAACAGGGCGCAACGCTTCGATCAGTTTACGGCTTACAGCCGTACCAATGTTGCCAAGGGTAATCTTCACATAAGCCGCGAAGTAGCCTTTCTGCTTCTGCTCAAAGGTGTTGGTAGCTTTCCATGCCTCATATTTTTTTGGATCTTTAATATGATAAGCTGGCGTAGGCGCCGGAGCCGGCGGTTCAGTCGCTTGCCAGGCAGTAACATCTACCGGCACATTTTTTACTTTTACAGCTTTATATTCTTCTCTGATAAGCCGCTCAAATTCTTCTAGGCCGATCTTCTGGATAAGGAATTTCATACGCGCCTTGTTCCTGCTGGTTCTCTCCCCATAACGGTCGAACACGCGCAGCACATTTTCTATATAAGGAATGAGCAAATCTGTTTCCAGGAACTCATGTACCGTTTTAGCGAGAAAGGGTTGTGCACCCAGGCCGCCACCTACCAATACCTTGAAACCGCGAACTTCTTTACTGTCTATTATTTTTACTTTCGGGATCATGCCGAAATCGTGCATAAACGACCAGGCAGTATCCTTTTCAGAAGAAGAGAAAGCGATTTTTATTTTGCGGCCCATTTCCTGACTCACAGGATTGCGCAGGAAATAACGGAAAACAGCGTCTGCATAGGGAGTTACCTCAAATGGTTCTTCCGGATCAATGCCCGCCCGGTCGGAAGTCGTTACATTACGAACAGTGTTGCCACAGGCTTCGCGGATGGTGATCCCGTCTAACTCCAGTTTAGACCAGAGTTCCGGTGTTTTTTCCAGGCTAACATAATGTATCTGTACATCCTGACGGGTGGTCAGATGCAGGTTACCAGTAGCATATTCATCGGAAATATCAGTAATTCTTTTCCATTGCTGCAGGGTCATTTTACCGTAAGGTAATTTAATGCGCACCATCTGCACACCAGGTTGACGCTGGCCATACACCCCTCTGGCCAGGCGGAGACTGCGGAATTTTTCATCTGTAATGGCGCCTTCGCGGAACAGGCGTATTTTTTTCTCCAGATCAATAATGTCTTGTTCAACAACTGGATTTTCTAATTCTGTTCTGAAGCTTTGCATAAAAGTATTTTCAGGTGGTGGTAAAAACAATCTATTCTTTTGGTTGAGGGGGAACATTTTCTTAAAATCACAAAGCCCCCGATTAACTGCGGAGGCCTGGTATAATGATTGGTTTACAGTAAGTTGACCACTGGTACCTATATTACACGTACTCCGGTTGTTGTTGACCAACAACAACTATATCTGTTTATCTCCTCCTTATTACCCATATTTCCTATAGTTTTAGTAGAGTAATACAAAGATAGAAATGCAGGTCATTTTTCCAAAAATTTTTTAGGCCCGCCAGAAGGGGATAAAAAGAGGCGCCGCCGCTTTCCGCAGGGAGCAGCGAGGATGAAACATCATCCTGGCAAGGGTTAGATCGCTCGTATATTACTAAAATATGCAGCAGGCCGATAACCTGATTTTATCCGGCATAACTTTTTGTTATGGCAAAAGCGAAAATCCAAGCCAGGTCTGTTATTGAATCTCTATCTTATCTTTGCGGCGCATAACATAAAAGGACTCAATATGATAGACACGGTAATATTTGACATGGACGGCCTGTTGATAGATTCGGAACCTTTGTGGGGCATCGCCATGCGGGAGGTATTTGCAACAGTAGGCGTAACCCTGTCGCCGGAGCTAACACATTTAACTACCGGGCTGCGTACCAAAGAAGTGGTGAGCTATTGGCATAACTACTTTAAATGGGAAGGTAAAAGTGCGGAGCAAATGGTGAATGAAATTATAGACAGTGTTATAAAAAAGATCGTTGAAGAGGGTAAGCCCATGGAAGGGCTGGCATATATACTGCAGTATTTCCGGGAAAAACAGTTTAAAATGGGGCTGGCCTCTTCTTCTCCTTTACGCCTGATCAATGCGGTATTGGAGCACTTGCAGATCAAGGAGTACTTCCAGGAGGTATATTCCGCAGAATTTGAAGAGCATGGTAAACCTCACCCGGCCGTGTACCTGGCTTGCGCTAAGGCATTGAACAGCGATCCGCTCGATTGCATTGCCTTTGAAGATTCTGTTACGGGTATGATTGCTGCTAAGGCAGCGCGTATGACTACAATAGTGGTACCCGAAGCGCATAACCGCCATGATCTGAGGTATGCATTGGCTAATGTGCAATTGAACAGCCTGCTGAACTTCAATGATCAAATACTGGAAGGATTAATGAAATAAGAAAGCGCGCGTTTGTTTCCGCGCATATAGTCGCTGTTATTCCGGGACAGGGTAAAGAATAAATATACCATATAGGTTGCTACAAAAGTAAAAGGCTGTCTCAATACTATGAGACAGCCTCTTCATTATTTAACGAAACGGATCTTATTGTGCGCTTTTTTCTTCGCCACCTTCAGATTGTTTCAGTTTTTCTCTCAGTTCAGCTAAAGCGCCCAGATCACCTAAAGTAGCTTTTTCTACTTTACCCTGGATGTTTTTCACTGCTTTACGGGTTTTATCAGCCTCTTCTTTCTTCTCTCTAACCACTGCTTGTTTTTCTTCAGCCTGGGCTTTTTCCCATACTCTGGTGTGAGAAACCAAGATACGTTTTTCGCTGCGATCGAATTCGATGATCATGAATTCTTTCACATCTTCTACGTTGATTGGTTTATCGTCTTCTGTTCTGAGGTGACGTGCAGGAGCGTAAGCTTCCAGACCGTACTGCAGTTGAACAGTAGCACCTTTATCATCTTTCTTCACAACAGTACCTTCGTGTACAGAGTTGATCGGGAAGATAGTTTCGAAGGTGTTCCAAGGATCTTCTTCGATCTGTTTGTGACCGAGGCTCAGCTTGCGGTTTTCCTTGTCGATACCCAGGATCACTACATCTATTTCGTTACCTACTTTAGTGTATTCAGATGGGTGGTTGAAACGTTTGATCCAGCTCAGGTCGGAGATGTGGATCATGCCGCCGATACCGGTTTCCAGTTCAACGAATACGCCATAAGGAGTGATGTTTTTCACGATGCCTTTGTGACGGCTGTCAACAGGGAATTTAGTTTCGATAGTAGACCATGGATCTTCTGTCAGTTGTTTGATAGACAGGCTCATTTTGCGTTCTTCCTTGCTCAAGGTAA
This sequence comes from Chitinophaga sp. 30R24, assembly GCF_049056765.1. Taxonomy (NCBI): domain Bacteria; kingdom Pseudomonadati; phylum Bacteroidota; class Chitinophagia; order Chitinophagales; family Chitinophagaceae; genus Chitinophaga; species Chitinophaga sp. 30R24. The sequence goes on along the minus strand of NZ_JBJGXX010000004.1, from coordinate 190,964 downwards.
CTACCACTGCTTCGTATTCTTCGCCTAATTTGAAGAATTCTTTAGCGTTGATAGGGGTAGAAGCCCAAGAGATTTCAGAAACGTGTACCAGTCCTTCAACACCTGGCATGATTTCCAGGAATGCACCGTAGTCTTCGATGTTTACTACTTTACCTTTTACTTTAGCACCTTCGGTGATAGTAGCTGGTAAAGTATCCCATGGATGCGGAGTCAGTTGTTTGTAGCCCAGGCTTATGCGACGTTTTTCGTCGTCGAAGTCCAGTACCACCACGTTGATTTTCTGATCCATCTGGAGCACTTCGCTCGGATGGGAGATACGGCCCCAGCTGATATCGGTGATATACAGCAAGCCGTCCAGACCACCCAGGTCGATGAACGCACCGAAGTCGGTGATATTTTTGATGGTACCTTCCAGCACCTGGCCTTTCTCCAGTTTGCTGATGATATCCACTCTCTGTTGTTCGATATCGCTTTCGATGAGCGCTTTGTGGGAAACAACGGCGTTGCGGATGGTTTCGTTTACTTTCACCACCTTGAACTCCATAGTTTTGCCTACAAACTGATCGTAATCTGTAACTGGTTTCACATCGATCTGAGAACCTGGTAGGAATGTTTCCATACCGTATACATCTACGATCAAGCCGCCTTTGGTTTTGCTGGTAACGGTACCAGTAACCACTTCGCCTGTTTTGTAAACTTCCACGATTTTTTCCCAAGCACGTTTCTGGCGAGCCTGTTTACGGCTCAGGTGCAGGTTACCGTCGCGGTCTTCTTTTTCTACTACCAGCACTTCCACTTCATCACCGATCTTCAGACCTGGTAAATCACGGAATTCGTTCAGGGAAATCAAACCATCAGATTTGAATCCGATGTTGATCACTACGTCTGTGTTGGTTAAACCTACTACAGTACCAGTCAGCAGACTGTTTTCTTCAAACACTTTGAAAGTGCTGTCGTAAGTTTGGTCGTACTTTTCTTTTTCTTCTTTGCTGTAAGAAGATACGTTACGCTTGTCTACGCTCCAGTCGAAATCGTCGTGTGCGGTTTCTACTATTGCTACAGGAGCCTTTGGTGTCGCTGTTTCAACCGCAACATCTTGCGGAGCCTGTTGTTCAGCGTTTTGTTCGTTAGAAATGTTGTTTTCGCTCATAAAAAAATGAAATTTAAATCCGGAATACCCGGACTCCCTGTTTTATGGGACGGCAAAAATACGAATAAATCCCTGTTTTTCCGCAATTTCATCGCAGAAAAAGCCTTCCTACTGCAGAATAAACCGCTATTTTCAAATATTTTTTAAATGTATTATTTAAATTTTTACTACATTAAAAATTTAACCTGCGTAAAAGGCATTTTTTTTGCCGGAAACAACAACCAGAACGCAGATTAATTGTTGATAAACGGGAAACGGACAGGTGATATTACTTTGCGGTGGCGGGCATTATTTTTCCAGTATTCAAATGTTAATTACGATAATTTTATCCCGGATTTTAGTTTAATTTGTATATATGAACGGGACTTCATTTCAATCGGATATTCGTTATTGGCTCAGGAAAGGTAACACAGTAAACCATTTACTTTTCTGGAATATTGTTGTTTTCCTGGGAATAAATTCACTGCGTCTCATTGGATTTCTGACCAAAAATTTTATTCCCTTCGAGTGGACAAGCGACCAACTGGCCATGAATGTGCCATTTAGCGTTTTTATACGGCAGCCCTGGGGACTGATTACTTACATGTTTACACATGTGGCAATATTTCATGTGTTATTTAACATGATCAACCTGTATTGGTTTGGCAATCTTTTCCGTGATTTCCTGGGCAATAAGCGCGTGCTACCTCTCTATTTATTGGGTGGTATGGCTGGCGGTCTCTTATATCTGCTCAGCTCCGCCCTGTTTCCCGGATATGTAGGCTACTCTATGATAGGCGCTTCCGCTGCTGTTATGTGCTTGCTGTTTGCTGCTACCACCCTGATGCCCAACTATGAAATAGGGCTGATGTTTATAGGAGGCGTAAAGTTGAAATGGCTGGCCCTGGCCTTACTGGTGCTCGGGTTAATTTCCATCCCGGATGGCAATATTGGCGGATTGATATCGCATCTGGGTGGCGCATTGCTGGGATTCCTCTATATAAGAGCCCTGCAGGCAGGCACCGACCTTTGCCAACCGCTCATTTGGGTATTTAGCGCTGGCAACAGAAAAACACAACAGAAAAGCAGCAACGGTAACTTCAAACCTAAAAAATCCCCTCTGAAAGTAGTGAAGAAAGCCGATGAAGTAAACTCTTCCCGACTAGACCAATTATTGGATAAAATCAATGAAAAGGGATACCACAGCCTGAGCGCCGAGGAAAAAGCCTGGCTGGACAAAGTGAGTAAAGAAAACTAATGAGAAATTGCCTGCACCCAGAAGCGGGGCCAGGAAAATATTAACTTTGCCATTCAATTCCGTCAAATCGCACATGAAAACATTTAACGTCCCGGTGATATATCGCAGTCCGCTGATCAGCGCTATTAAGAACAGGCGCAAGCTGGAGGACCGCATGAAAAAAGATTTCACGCCCACAGCACTGAACTTTGGCCCTATCAAAATTTTGCTGGCCCGCCATTTCGGATTTTGCTACGGAGTAGAAAATGCCATCGAAATTGCGTTCAAAACGGTAGATGAAAATCCCGGCAAACGCATCTTCCTGCTAAGTGAAATGATCCATAATCCCCACGTAAACAACGACCTGCTGGATCGTGGCGTACAATTTATTATGGATACCGCCGGCAACCAACTAATACCCTGGGATACTTTACAAACAGACGATATCGTAATCATCCCTGCTTTTGGCACCACACTGGAAACAGCGCAACAATTATCCTCCCTGGGCATAGAGCCACTGCAATATAATACTACCTGCCCCTTTGTAGAACGGGTATGGAACAAAGCAGAGCAGATCGGGAAGAAAAATTACACCGTAGTAGTACACGGCAAGCCTAAACATGAGGAAACACGGGCCACCTTCTCCCATAGCCAAGCTGGCACGCCAACGGTAGTCGTAAAAGATATCCAGGAAGCCGCCCTCCTGGCCGAATTCATCAATGGAAAAAGAAACCCGGATGAATTTTACCAGGTATTCAAAGGCCAATATTCTGAAGGCTTTAATGCCGCCACCGACCTGCAACGGGTAGGTGTGGTCAACCAAACTACGATGCTCGCCACTGAAACACAGGCGATTGCTGATTATATCCGGCAGGTAATGATAGATACTTTTGCACTTACCCCGGCCACCGTAGGCGAAAGGTTTGCCGATACCCGTGACACCCTCTGCTATGCCACTAACGATAACCAAACTGCCGTTACCGGCATGTTACAGGAACCTGCTGATCTGGCTATTGTGGTAGGCGGTTATAATAGCTCCAATACCTCTCACCTGGTAGAGCTGTGCGAAGAAAAATTACCTACTTATTTTATCTCTTCCCCGGAACATATGCTGTCAGCTAAGGCTATCCAGCACTGGGATTTCCATCATAAAAAGCAAATCAGCAGCAACCAGTTTTTACCGGAAAAAGAACAAGTAACGATCCTGCTCACCAGCGGAGCTTCCTGCCCCGATGCCCTGGTAGAAGGCGTTATCCGGCGGCTACTGTCTTTTTACCAGCTAGAACACAAAGCAGATGAAATGGCTACAATTGAATAAAATTATCTATATATAATTAATTAACAAAAAAGACACCAGGAGGTGTCTTTTTTCTTTGGGGCTAATCACGCGCTAGTATTGCAGCGTATAAAAATCTTTATGTGTACAGAATATATATCGAATTTAGGATTCAAAAATAGTTGATCCCTTATACGCCTGCAATAACTATTTAGTATATGGTAGCTAATGCGCTATAACTGGCATAAAAATGAAAAAAAGTGGAAATACTTATTTAAAAACGTTGAGAATCACTATCAAAACTGCATTGCTTTTTTCAGGAAATCAGCTTTTCGCCGCCTGGATACCTCTACTTGCGTGCCATCACTCATCAATGCAAAACCACCTTCCCCCTGTATATATGATTGCATTTGCTGCATATTGATCAAATGAGAATTATGTACCCGGAAAAAATCAACCTCTGCTAACAACTCTTCAAATTCTTTCAGGGGGCGCGATACCATCAGGTTTTTCTTATCTGTAAAATAAATACGGGTATAATTCCCGGTAGATTCACAACGCACAATATGTTGCACCGGCATAAACACCAATCCGTTGATCGTAGGCAGAGCTATTTTCTTATGCGTTTGCTGCAGCGTTTTCATGTTCTGTAAAAACACGTCCATCGGCGATGCCATTCCCTGCTCCTTCGACCTGCTCATTTTTTTCTCCCGGCATTTTTCCAAGGCATCCTGTAATTCCTTGATACTAAATGGTTTCAGAAGATAGTCCAATGCATTGAACTTAATCGCTTTGAGGGCATATTGTTCGTAAGCAGTAGTGAATATCACGTCAAACAGTACTTTATCGAACTGTTTCAGGAGCTCAAACCCGTTTTGATAAGGCATTTCCACGTCTAGGAATACCAGATCCGGCTGCAGTTCATCCACCAAAATTTTGGCCTCCTTTACACTTTTAGCGCTACCAATAACATGCACCCCGGGGCATTTTTTCAGTAACATTGTTTGCAGGGCATCAATGCAATGTTGCTCATCATCAACGATGATAGCTTTGATTTCGCTCATAGCGGTTAACGGTTAGCTTTATTGATTTAATAATAGTTTGAAACAGATTTCCTCTCCAACAGCTTTTACTTTTACGTTGAAACCCAAAAGTTGATCATCTATCGCCTGCTGTTAAAATATAAACTCTGCCGGCAAAGTTATCGCCACCATGGTACCGGCTGCCTGCCCCGTTGCACTTTCCAGGTCTGTTATCATTACCCTGGCCTCTTTATGATTGATTTTACGGATCAGGTCTATTCTTCCCGCTGTTACTCTCATGCCCACCGAGTTATGCATCCGTCCTTTGCGGTCTTTGATTTCCATAGCTTTTTTACGCCCGATGCCATTATCAGTAATAGTGCATACCAGGCTGCGTTTTTTTAATACAATGCCTATTTCCAGCAAGCCTTTTTCAGTAGGCAGCTTATGCACCAATCCATGCCAGATGGCGTTTTCTACATACGGCTGTAATATCATGGGCGGAATCAATACTTCTTCCTCATTGATCCCGGGATCTATAGAAAAACTATATTCAAAAATACCGTTACAACGCAAAGATTCCAGATCAAGGTATAGTTTCAGAGATTCCAGCTCTTTATTCAAAGTAACGAAAGTATGCTGGGTGTTATCCAGAATAAGTCGCATTAACCGGGAAAACTTGGTCAGATAATCAGAAGCCTCTTCCTGGTTATTGCTCCAAATGTAACGATGAATAGAACTCAAGGAATTAAAAATAAAATGCGGATTCATCTGGGAACGCAGGGAACGCAACTCCAGTTGCAGCGTTTGTTTATTAGCCTGCAGGTTACGGTGACGGATATAGAAAAAACCGCCTACAATTGCCATTAACAGGAACGCAGCGAGAAAAAAAGTAATCACCACATTCCGCTTGGTACGCAACTCCGTTACCATTTTATCGTGCTCCAACATACGGATGTGGTTATCTTTCCGGTCTACTTCGTAAATGGCTTGCATCTGCGCCAAAGCCATGGCAGACTTCTCATCGAGGATACTGTCTTTATACAAGAGGGCCTTGTCGGTAGCTTCGAGCGATTTTAAAAAATCGCGACTGTCTTTGTAGTTGGCCGCCAAGGCTTTATAGGCATCCACCAACATCGACTTAAAGCCCCAAAATGCGCTTACCTCTATCGACTGTTGTATATATTTCCGGGCTTCTTCATGTTTGCCCTGTGCGCCCAACAGCTCACCGATATTCAGGTAACTTTCTGCTACATGTACCTTATCTTCTACTTTTCCGTTCACTTCCAGGGCTTTCTGCAGGAAGTCCATTGCCGCCAGGTATTCTTTTTTTTCCTTATAGGCCGCTCCCAAAGCATTATAACAGATGGCCATTCCCGTGGCATTATCCAATTTCTGGTTTACAGCCAGGGAATGTTTATAATATTGTATGGCCAGGTCCAGTTTATTTTCTCCCTGGTAAGCACATCCCAAATTACCCAGATTGATGGCGACGCCCAGGTCGTTATGGCTTTTTTCTTCCAGTTCCAGCGCGTATAAGAAATGGGCGATCGCATCGCCATACTTTTCTGTGGAGAGTTGAATGTTACCGATGCTATTGGTAGCCACACAGATATTCCGGGTATCATTGATCTGTTCGGCCAGCCGCAGCGCCTTTACATGATAATCAAATGCTTTCTGGAGCTTGTCTTGCCGCCGGCAATCTACCCCGGCATTATTCAGGGAAAAAACGATCAATAAAGTATCTTTTGCCTCTTCAGCAGCTTTGAGGGCTTTTTCGTGATAATCTTCCGCAACAATATAAAGAGACTTGTTTCTTTTATTAGTGCCTATCTCATTATAGGCGCGGGAAATACCTTTGGCATAATGGAGCTGTTGAGATAATACCAATGCGTCTTGCAAAAATGGGTTATCTATTTTGCGGGACGCAAAGAAACGGGCATTGGCCTTGCCATTTTTCAGGAGCAAGGATACTCTCGCGGTATCTGCGGGCCGTTTACGGGCCAGTTCCAACTGATGATAAATCGCTGTTGAATCCTGGGCGATAGCTCCCAACAAGGCTCCCAGCAGGAGCAAGCAAAAAAAACATACACCTTTAATAGACATTGGCGGGCCTGTGTGACTTCACAATTTAAAAAAGAATTATGAATAACAAATTTAAACAGACTACCTGGGAAAAAGGCTATCTGCACATTATTTGACAATCAATGATAAAAAGCGAAAGGGCGAAAGAATTCGCCCCTTCTTCCTATTAACCGAATACACCTACTGAAAATATGGAACGGCTATGGCATGCCATGCCATTCCACATTATTTTTAATTCCTGTTCTAACAGGTTGATTTATATATTATAATAATTATAGTCGGTTAATAGCAAAGGCTCCTTATGGATATAGCTAGGATAAGACCTTTCCGGGAAGCACGATATGTAACGCGCGTACGCACCAATCAGTTGTCTTATTCAAATCATACTACACAATACTGTCCATACAAAAAACGACCTAAGCAGTATTTTCAGGAAGGATAAAGTTGGATATGCTAAACAGTGTCAACAGTACAATTGACTACCTTATTGGCATAGTAATAAGTTGTTACTGGAAATTCTGGAGGATGTGGAAAAATTATTGGGTTGTTGACATTGAGTCACAACACAAATGTATAAAAGAGTTTTAATAAAAGAAAAAAATATTTTATGAAGTATGCGCCATGATAGCGTCTTCTACCCATTGCATCACCAATTGCAGTTGGTTTTCGAGGTTTAAATTACTGTTATCCAGTATGATAGCATCTTCTGCTTTGCGGAGTGGGCTCACTTCGCGATTGGCGTCAATATAGTCCCTGAGTTCCAGGTTTTCCTTTACTTCGTCCAGGCTAACATTTTTGTTTTTCTCAAACAGTTCTTTAAAACGGCGTTCCACACGGATGGCTATATCGGCGGTCATAAAGATTTTGAGCTCAGCGTGTGGAAATACTACGGTGCCTATGTCACGGCCATCCATCACCATTCCTTTACGGACGCCCATTTTCTTTTGCTGAGCTACAGCGAAATCGCGCACTTCCTTAACAGCCGCTACCTCGCTTACTTTTTCCGCTACGATCATTTCCCGGATCAGGTGCTCTACGTTCTCATTGTTCAGGTACATTTCCCCTAAACCGGTCAGCGAATTCAATGCAAATTCCAGGTGTATGTTTTTTAAGGCTTCCACCACTGCGGCGGTAGACAACCAGTCGACACGGTTTTGAATAAAATATAAAGTAATTGCACGATACATGGCGCCACTATCAATATAGGTATAGTTCAGCTTCCGGGCTAATTGCTTTGCCAGGGTGCTTTTGCCACATGAAGAGTAGCCATCTATCGTGATGATTATCTTTTTCAAAACTATCTGTCTTTTAAATGAATCGTCTATAGGGAAGAACGTTACAAAATTGAGGCAATTCTTTGAGAAAAGCAAAACAATATCGGCAAGGGGCCTTGATCTTACATTATTATGAAAATCAAAACCCCTTGCGGCTATTGTGCCACCACCACCTTGCAGGTGTAAGCCACTTTCATTGTGTTTTTATAGTAAATCACCAGGAAATAAGCCCCGGAAGGCAGGTCGGTTATATTGATTTGTGTATCTGCTTTTCCATTGTATTGGCGCATTACCTGGCTCCAGGTATCCCTTATCTGGATCAGTGTTTCCTCACGGATACCGCGGACGGTGACTTTAAAGTTACCATTATTCGGGTTCGGATACACGCTGATCTGTACAAAAGGCGGTACAGCGCGTATTGCTGAATACACGACCTCTCCGTTTTTACTAATGGCCTTCACACGGTAATAGGTCCAATCGTCGTAATCATTGAGATCCTGGTAGGTATAGCTGAGTGGTACGTTACTGTTGCCATTAATCGCTTTGGTGGGTACAGTAGCAATCCTTGTAAAGGTTTCTTCCCTTTCATAGCGGCGTTCGAGCTCAAATCTGCTATTCACAATTTCTTTGGAGGTAGTCCAGTCTAATTGTACCATTACCGGAGCGATCCGGTAAGCTTCAAAGCTCAGGAACATAGCAGGTTTCGCCTTTCCGATAAGGGCTGTTTTAGCAAAAAATTCGTTGGCACCCAGATCATCGAACGAACGGAGGTGCATGGTAGCCGGAGCCGACAACGGGCTGGTGGTTAAGGTACCTGCCAGGGGTTGGTTAGTAATAAAAGGCACCCGGTCCCATACGCCACTCACAAAATGGGTAATAAAGCTGCTATCACGGGAAGGGGCGTAAGCAGGCAATTCGTTGATATCGGTATGTTGCAAGATCAGGTCCACCTTCCCTCCGGTATTATCTATCCTGCGAATATTCCAGGTTTTATTCACAAAGCTATCGGCGTATGCAGCGCCGCCAGCAGCTACAGTATATACGCTATCGTACACCCTGGCGCCTATCACATCGGTAGCACCGGTAATGAGCAGGGCCGCAGGAGCGTAACTGTTATCATCTGTTCCCACGGGGTATACCACTTTTCCAGCGGCATTGTTAATACCAGCGCGGAACAGGCTTCCTCCCGCTATATTATTGCCGGTTACTACATAACGCTGATCGTTGTAGCCGGTAATATTACCTGGCGACCGCTCTCCTACCTGCAGGTTCCACCCGTTGAGGTAAATGTGGCCATTAGTGAACTGCAGGTTATTTCTCACTTTAAGGTCGCTCAGGTCTTCCAGCAGGAGGCCTCCGTTATTGCTCAGTTGCAGATTGGGGAAACTTGCCCCAGATTTAGCGGTAAGGCTATAGCCTCCAAAAACGCGCTGCTGGCTGGTACCGGAAAACAAGAAATTGCCACCGGTGCCGGAGACACCATCCACACTTTCATCCGGAAGCGTAGATCCATTTCCGTTAGTCCACAGTTTACTGAGAAAGTAAAAGGTGCTGTTAGGATTAGAGCCGAGGCTACCATTGTTGGTTATATCTGAGAAGATACCAACATTGGCATTGGCAGCCAGCCATACGGTATCACCAGCAGGAATGTACACCCCTTGCTGAGCAGAGGCCACTTCCCAGGATAAGAACCAGAATAATATTACCAGTGAGTACTTCACGTTTTTTATAGTAGCTTATTTGTTGATAACAACCACGTTAAAATTTATCGTTCTTGCTGCCGATGTGACAATTGTTCCTGAAGTTAACCCCACCCTGATTGTTCCCGTAGCAGAAACATAAGCATAAGCAATACCCACACTAGCCAGCTCACTTGAGATACTGATAAACGAGTTAGTAGGCGAAAGCATTACCACACTATTGGTAGAGGCATTAGGAAAACTAAAAGTGTACTCTGATGTTGCTGTTTGGTAATAAGTTCCCCTGGGTATTGTAATAGACCCTGTGCCAGTAAGCATGCCAGTAATAGGCGTACCGTTTGTACCCAGTTTGGTAGTCCCGTTTACATCCAGGGTAGCCGCAGGATTATTGATTTTCAGTCCCAACCTTTTACCCCCATTATCCCAAAAAAGATTAGTTGGATCCTGGGTGGTTTCGGAAGAAGCATCTGAAGTTTTCTGGGCAAAAATCACGCCCCCATCAGTGAACGTATTATTGCCGTTAGTGGTTACTACCTTATACCATCCGTTTCCGGTATTATTTTGCAGCGGAGTATTGAAGCCCGCCCACTCTTTCAGCGCCAGTGTGTTTTTATCGAAGTACAACTGGGTGGTAAATCCCGGCATTTGGAAAGATAACACACTCCAGGCATTGGCAGTAGTGCCTAAGGGTCCGTTCATAACAACCCCGTTAACAGGAGAAGCCCAAATCTTCATGCGGTATTTAGGGTCTGGTGCATTGGCATACCTGATATCGTTGTTGGTTAAATCTCCATAAGAAGCACCACCAGTAATATCATCTGCCGGTACATAGGTACTGGAGGTGTTATTCCATTTCAGTACTTGCCCGTCTGTTGGCGCAGTAGCAGATATGTCTTTACCCTGTATCTGACCTGCATTCCAAACCGCGCTGGTATTGTTAGCGCCTAATACGCCGGCAGTAATCGCAAGGGTATTGGCATTGATGCCTAAGTTATTGATATCACCATTGTTATCGCGGCCTAATATAGCAGTAGGCGTGCCTGCGCTGCCTGTTAACCGCATATCGCCGGCTACATGGAGCGACCTGGCAGGCATGTTAGTAAGACCAATACCTACTTTACCGCTCTGTAACCGCATGATCTCTGTAGTAGCACCCAAATAATTATATGACTTGAAGATAATTGGTTCATCACCATCATCACCTACGATAAAATCAAATGCCCCATTATTATTGGTGCCAGTAGCCCCGAACTCAAACAAGTCGGTACCGGCCATACTGCCCTTCATCCTAAAATTACCATTAGGATCAACAAAGAACATAGGCTGATAGAAAGATGCACCGGGCGCTTCAAATTGCAGTGCAGAACCAAGCAGCGTTACTTTTTGTGTACCGTCTGTATAGTCTGGTTTACTATCTATCAGGTTCAGTTTACTACGGCTGCCGAATTGCAGGTATGGTACGTTATTAGACTTGATCACCATTGGCACATCATCTTTATTACCCAGAAAAGAGCCTGCAGGAGCGCCAACATTGCCGGAGATAAGCCAGTTATCCAACGACACATTCTGCGTTACAATCACATCGCCTGCATTATTAATAGACAATACGGCGTTAGTAGGTGCCTCTGGCGTTACTCCCGCCAATCCTTTCAGTGTAAAAGTGCCACCTATAGTACCATTTCCGGCGATATTAAAATTAGCGCCGGCCTGGGCAGTAGTAGTATTTTGTATATAGGAAGATAGATTATTCGGAATATCTGCTGCCACCAGGCTGCGGAAGACAGGTGTGCCAGGAGTAGTGCCGGCAGCTGGCCCGGCTAAAATAGTGTTAGGGTTTACATCGTTCAGGGTAGCGGTTAAAGTACCCGCAGTAGTTACCGGAGAACCAGTAACAGTAAATAAGGAGGGCATCGACAAACCAACAGCGGTAACGCCTGCAGGTGCAGTTGCTTTGGGCACCCAATTGGTGCCATTAAAAGTCAGTACATCATTATTAGCAGGAGGAATAGCAAAAGAAACATCTCCCATCTGACCAAGGTTATAATCGCCTGCTTGCGGAATAACATCTCCGGTGCGTGTTTTAAAGCTAGTAACGCCGGTATTTTTGATTGTATTCGTAAGGGGATCTATATTGATACCTGTACCGGCTACCATAGAATAGTCGGCCACTTTTTGCCAGGTATTATTTTTTTTCAGGTACAGGCTAGATTCATCGGTTATAAATACGAACATGCCGTTTTGCGCGTTATACAACGCGCCTCCCGATAAGATCTGGGATTTAGCTATACGAGGGAGCAGAAGACCTTGTTTATCGCTATTTAATTCCAGGAGCGCATTTTTGTCTATTACAGTAGGAGCGGCTCCCAGCTTCAGTTGCTGAGCGAACAGCTGTTCAGAAAATATACTACACAATACGATCAATAACGCTGCTTTCCAGGTTTGCAACTTCATACACTTTACTACTTTAAGAAAAATCACCAAGGGGCAAAACAAATGCAGTAAACGGTGATCATCACATCACCGTTTACTGCATTTAATATAAATTATTTTTTAATTACATACCAGGCCGAGCCATCAGACTGGATAGTATAGAAAGTCCAATCGTTATAGATAGTGAGAGTACTGCCACCTTCTATTGTATCAGTACCGTTAGCAGCGATTACTACTTCATTGGAGATAATAGAATCGTCTGTACCATTAGGTATTTTCTTAATGGTATAAACACGGCCAGTGCAGGTGTTAGCTGCCGGCAGATTAAGTCTGGAAGCTGCGCTGGATTTTACGAGCAGGGTATTATCAGTAGCGGCAACGTTGTAAGTAGCCTGATTCTCTACTTTTACGATAGACATAGACACAGAACCTGTTACCTGCAGGGTAGAATTAGCTGCGTTAGTAGTGTCTCCGATGCTTACATTTTTCTGAATGGATACTTCATTGCCGAATTTTTTAGCGCCGGCGAAGCTTTGGTTAGTATTGCTTACCAAACCACCAGTAGTAGTAGGTGCAGCAATCGGAATGCTGATCGTTACTTTACTGTTAGCATCTTCTGCAACAGCGAGGTCGGTGCCTGCATGGTCTGATGCAAAAGTAAGGTCTGTGAATGCAGTAGAAGACAGGGTTCTCTTTACTACATTACCGGTAGCATCACGGAGTAGCACTGTATTTTCGGTAGTGCCATCTGCGATATTAGTAAGGGTAAGACCTTGATCTAATACAGTGTGTCCGATTACATGCAGATCCTGCGCCAGGGTAGCGTTACCGCTAACATCCAGGGTAGAAGACAGGACAGTAGCGCCACTCACTGTTGTAGTACCAGCCACACTGAGGTTACCATTTGTACCGGTTACCGTCAAACTGCCATCCACAACAGAAGTACCGGTAACATCAAAGCCTCCGCTTGTCACCGTTAAGCCAGTACCAAAAGTACCTTTTTTAGCGATGGTCAGGTCCTCATTACCAGCAATAGTTTTAATGAAAGTTTTAGCGCCTTCAAAAGTTTGTGCACTGGTAGAAACAGCACCGGGATTAGTAGCGTCTGCTGCGTGCAATACCAACTTAGGGGCATTACCCGGAGTAGCTACGATACTTAAACCATCAGGATTGGAAGTTACGCCATCAAAAGCGCCTATAGCCAATTGTGTAGCTAATTTAAAGCTATTGTAATCGTCTTTGGTGAGCAAACCCACACCAGCAGTACCATCCTGTGTAGCGATGGTTAATACATGTGTGTCGGTACCAGAGGTAGTAAATTTATAATCATCCGGAGTAGCAGAAGTAGCTGCCGCCGTTGTGAGTTTTTGATCGGTATCAGTTAAGCCATTCAGTTTGTTGATAGCATTAGCGAATGCAGATTCAGCGATAGTGCGGGAGCTTACTTTACCAGTAGTAGGGTCTACAATCAGTACGTCCAGGCCGGTAGTAATTTGGTCGAGCTTTTTCAGGAAAGTATATCCGTTGTCTACCACGATGCCTTCTATATTATTGGCCCGGATAGAGAAAGGAATAGGATTGGTAGTTCCAATAAATTCACCTGCCTGGGCAGCATTTCCGTTTCTTCCCCAACCATCGTCGGCACTGTTCATTAATACCCAGTTACCGCCTTTACGGATATATAAACCTGCTACGCCATCAGCTGCGCTCAGTTTATATACGATCATTCCATCGGGGATTGTTACGCCCAGATTATTGATCTGAGTAAAATCATCGAGACGGGGCAAGAGCAAACCTTGTTTTTTGCTTTCCAGCTCCAGTACGGCAGATTTATTAATAGTTGTAGGATTAGTACCCACTTTCAGCTGGGCCACTGCAGGAAGTGCCGCAAAACCGGCGCCACCTATTACCATAACGCGAACAAGAGTGCGTAAAGATGTTCTCATAGAAATAAGGATAAATAGTTAGTATTTTCTGAATGTGCCCAATTTGTAATCAGGTTCTGGAAAATGAAAAGGATAATTAAATGAGATTTTTGGGAATATGTTAAGGCAAGCTTTATATATAATATACATAAAGATATTGAAAATATATTTATTATAATATAAAACAATCTATTACACTATTCATACAAAACACATATTGCAAATATTACATATTAAAAAATTAAAAAAATAACATGATTGTACCATTTTTTTAATCAATTAATATATAAATGCATTTGTATATCCTCAGATTATCAGAAGATTTTAGCAGAATAAGGTAGAGATCGTATTGTTAAAGCGTACACAACAGGTACTCTATATAACAACTAACATGTTCATGTTATAAGAAAGGGATATATGAGAAATAACAAAACAAACTATCGGCTGCTGGGGTACTACTGAATAAAAGAGGGGGTGTATCATCAATAATAAAGCCCAGAAGAAGGTCCAAACAATACTCCTGGCTTCCTGGATGCTGAGGGGATAAATAAGCCGCTCAAAACTCCCAGCCTCTGGAGGAGATACTTAATAAATAAAAGCTATGAGGAACACTCAAACTCCTGGCCTGGGGATAAATAAGCACGAGGAACGCTCAAAACTCCCAGCCTCTGTGGGATACTGAATAAAAAGCGGGTGTACCGGACTTGGGTACACCCGCTTTAGGAATATTACTTTAGCGTGTGTTATTACGCTTCGGATTTTTCTGAGAGACTCTTGGAAGAGTTGTTCTGTAGAGTAAAGATCAGCTTTTGATTTTCCTTATCCAGATCGGCCACGAGTATGTCTCCATCATGAATGTTCATGTTGAGGATTTCCTCTGCCAGTGGGTCTTCCAGATATTTCTGAATGGCCCTGTGCAGTGGTCTGGCGCCGAACTGCTGGTCGTAGCCTTTATCTGCCAGGAAGCCTTTGGCATCATCTGTCAGTTCCAGGCTGAATCCCAGGTTATTCAGGCGTTTCAACACGCTCTTCATGGTGATGTCGATGATGGTATAGATGTGTTCTTTAGCCAAAGAGTTAAAGATAATCACATCATCGATCCTGTTCAGGAATTCGGGAGAGAAAGTACGTTTCAGTGCTTTTTCGATCACTGATTTGGTATTTTCCTCTTCGTTGCTAACTCTTGCAGTAGTAGAGAATCCTACGCCTGCACCGAAATCTTTCAGCTGACGGGCTCCGATATTGGAGGTCATGATGATGAGGGTATTTTTAAAGTCTACCTTACGGCCGAGGCCATCGGTGAGGATACCATCATCCAATACCTGTAACAGGAGGTTATAAATATCCGGGTGAGCTTTCTCTATTTCATCCAGCAGGATAACAGAGTAAGGTTTACGGCGTACTTTTTCAGTCAGCTGACCACCTTCTTCATAACCAACGTATCCCGGAGGCGCACCAATAAGGCGGCTGGCGGAGAATTTCTCCATGTACTCGCTCATATCGATACGGATAAGCGCTTCATCGGAGTCGAACATGTAGCGGGCCAATGCTTTAGCGAGCTCTGTTTTACCAACCCCGGTAGGTCCCAGGAATATGAAGGTACCGATTGGTTTTTTAGGATCTTTTAGCCCTACCCGGTTACGCTGGATGGCTTTGGTGACTTTGCTGATGGCATCGTCTTGTCCCACCACGGCGCCCTTGAGGTCTTCACCCATACGGCGAAGCTTTTCAGTTTCTGCCTGTACCATCCTTTTTACAGGGATACCGGTCATCATGCTGACTACTTCGGCGATGGCTTCTTCATCGATCGGGTAGCGTTTATGCTTCACTTCTTCTTCCCACATTGCTTTAGCACGTTCCAGGTCTTCGCCCAGTTTCTTTTCAGTATCGCGTAAAGCAGCGGCTTCCTCGAAGCGTTGGCTTTTTACTACTTTATTTTTTTCTTGCTTGATATCTTCTATCTGTTTTTCCAGATCGAGGATATTTTGTGGCACATTAATGTTTTTGAGGTGTACCCTTGCGCCTACTTCGTCGAGTACGTCTATCGCCTTGTCTGGCAGCAGACGGTCGGTCATGTAGCGGTCGCTCAGTTTCACACAAGCATCAATAGCAGCCTCAGTATAGCTTACGTTATGGTATTCTTCATAACGGGGCTTGATATTATTGAGGATTTGGATGGTTTCGTCGACAGTAGGTGGTTCTACCATTACTTTCTGGAAACGACGGTCCAATGCGCCATCTTTTTCGATGTACATGCGGTATTCATCAAGGGTGGAAGCTCCAATGCATTGGAGCTCGCCCCTGGCGAGAGCGGGTTTAAAGATATTGGAGGCGTCCAGGGAACCGGAAGCGCCACCAGCGCCCACGATAGTATGAATTTCATCGATAAACAGGATCACGTCCCTGTTCTTTTCGAGTTCATTCATGATGGCCTTCATCCTTTCCTCGAACTGACCGCGGTATTTAGTACCGGCTACGAGAGCGGCCAGGTCCAGGCTAACCACGCGCTTATCGAACAGCACGCGGGAAACCTTACGCTGCACGATGCGCAGCGCCAGTCCTTCCACAATAGCGGTTTTACCTACGCCAGGTTCACCAATAAGGATCGGATTGTTCTTTTTGCGGCGGGAAAGTATCTGGGAAACCCTTTCAATTTCCTGCTCGCGGCCAACAATCGGGTCTAAGCTGCCACTTTCGGCCAGCTTGGTGATGTCTCTACCAAAGTTATCCAGTACGGGTGTTTTGGATTTGGTATTAGTCTGTTTGGCTTTGGATGCGTAACTCTTTCTTTCATCTTCAAACTCTTCTTCACCCGGATCGTCGAATTCAGATTTAGGGTCCGCAGATTTTACAAAGCCCAGTTCGTTTTTAAAAGTATCGTAGTCCACGTCAAATTGTTGTAAGATTTGTGTACAAACGTTTTCCTTATTCTTGAGTATAGAAAGCATCAGGTGTTCTGTTTCCACCGTAGCACTTTTGAGTGCCTTGGCTTCCAGTACGGTAACACGGATGACTTTCTCTGCCTGTCTGGTAAGTGGAAGGCTATTAATATTAGCGATATTCTTTCCCGTCTTATCTTTTACAGCCAGTTCTACTTCCTTTCGTAATTCATACAGATCTACGTTCAAAGCCTGCAGAATCTTTACGGCCGTGCCCTCGCCTTCTCGAATAATACCTAGAAGCAGGTGTTCAGTACCTATGAAGTCATTTCCCAGGCGTAAAGCTTCCTCTCTGCTGAACGAAATGATCTCCTTAACTTGCGGTGAAAAATTCTGGTCCATTGTGAGATTATTAAATGATCAAAAACCCTTACGGGGGCTTGCTTATACAATAATAACGAATAATTCTGACTTAAGATTATAACGCTTTCTTATGAAATGAAGTTATTCCTTTTTTGATTCAAACTCCTTACACTTTAATAGTATAAGATTTATTTTTGCGTTGACGCGGGTACGTTCGTTTAAAAATATCTACGAAGAAAAAGAGGTTTATGTGTTTCAATCTCTTGCGGTGAATATTTGTAGGCGGGCCCCTCTATTCAAAATTTATTTTTACTAAAAGTATAAAACAACGTCCAACACATGAAATTCAAAATTGATACCAAAGAAAAAATAGTCGTTTTTAGGCCAGAAGCCGCCGTGTTGGATGCTAATTTGTCAGACGACTTTATCGCCACTGCAACCCAATTACCAGAACTGACAGGACGCAATCTCATACTGGATTTGACATTGATAGAAAAAACGGACGCGGTTGGCGTAGAAGCCATTTTAACAGTTTATCAAAAAATGTATGACAACAACTTCTCTTGTGCGCTGACGGGTCTTAACAACACTTTAACAGCTGAACTGAAGTCTGCTAGCGGGGAGATGTTGAATATTGCTCCTACAATGGCCGAAGCCATCGACCTAGTAATGATGGAAGAGCTGGAAAGGGAGTTATTGGATGGGCTGGAATGATGCCACGCAGCTGGTAGCTGTTAACAACAGGCTGAGCGCAAACATTTAGTTTCGGCTATTGCTCTCAGCTGTAAAACATACAATACACAATAAACACTCGAGCAGTTTAGCTTTTGAGCATAAGCGGCGGCAAGGGTTAATGATAAGCTAAATGCCATTACCATGTTTGCAGTAACAATTTTAGGTAACAACTCTGCTATCCCTACGCTGGACAGACACCCCACTGCCCAGATCGTTACCTGCAACGAACAGTTACTGCTGATCGATTGCGGTGAAGGGACCCAGCTACAGATAGCCAGGTATAAAATAAGACGCAGCAAACTGCGCTATATTTTCATCAGCCATCTTCATGGAGATCATTATTTCGGGCTGATCGGCCTGTTGAATACCCTAAGCCTGATGGGACGTACTGAGCCCCTTAGCGTATATGGCCCTGAAGAACTGGGGCAGATCATCCAGCTACAATTGGACTGCTCAGCTACGGAGTTAAAGTTTCAGCTCTCTTTCATCCCACTTCAACCGGGTTACAGTGGTGTTATCTTAGAGGATAAAGACCTGCAGGTAGGTTGTTTTCCTACCGAACACCGTATTACCTGCTTTGGTTTTTCTATCCAACTGCAAAAGAAGAAACGCAGGTTGATCGCTGAACAAGCCAGGGCCTATGAGATACCAGCCGCATATCTCTCCAAATTACAGGACGGGGCAGACTATTTACGTAAAGATGGTGTACTGGTAAAAAACGACTGGGTAACACTGCCTCCTTGCCCGGGCAAACGATATGTGTATTGTGCAGATACCATTTACGATACCAACCTGATACCCTGGTTAAGAAATGCCGATATGATGTATCATGAAACTACTTATCTGCATGCACTGCAGGAAAGGGCAGCAGAACGCTACCACAGCACCTCTATACAGGCGGCCTCTCTGGCAGCAGCGGCCAACGTAAAAAAGCTGCTTATCGGGCACTTTTCTTCTAAATATACCGCACTACAGCCTTTTTTAGACGAGGCCCAACCGGTATTTTCCAACACTGCCATCGCGGAAGAAGGCGTGACGTATATCGTATAGCTGCCAAGGCATTTAAGCCTGGCAAATGAGTGGTTGCCGGGCCCAAACGTAAAAGTAACAGCCTTTATATTTTTAGTCGTTAAAACGGGCTAAAAAATATAAAGGCTGTTACTTTTACGATGGTAACCGGTTATAGTAAACTAGTAATTTCCCAGGTAGGTTTGTATTTTGCCATATAACCCTTCGGTAACGGGCACCACGGGTAAGCGGAAGTTGTTTTCCACAATTCCGGCATGATGCAAGAATGCCTTGATACCAGCAGGATTGTTTTCTGCAAACATCAATTCAAAGCCTTCCAACATTTTATTGTTCAGTGCGCGGGCAGCCGGGTAATTATTCGTTAAAGCAGCTTTTACCATACCGGAAAAGTCTTTAGCGAAATAGTTGGCCGCCACAGAGATAACGCCATCCATACCGCAGGCCAATTGACCAAGGGCCAGGGCATCGTCGCCACTGATCACCAGGAAATCCTTTGGCTTATCGCGAATAATTTGCATGCATTGCATCATATCTCCGGAGGCTTCTTTCATGGCAACGATATTTTCCACTTCATGCGCCAGGCGCAGCGTGGTTTCCGCTGTCATGTTACGGCCAGTACGGCCAGGCACATTATAGAGGATAATTGGTTTAGGAGAAGCAGCCGCTATTGTTTTATAATGCTGAAAAATGCCTTCCTGGGTAGGTTTACTGTAATACGGCGCTACGCTGAGTACCGCTACCGCCTCATCCAGCGGGCATTTTTCCAGTCTTTTTACTACATCCCGTGTGTTATAATCGCCCACACCAATTACTACAGGCACCCGCTTCGCCACCTTTTCGAAAGTGAATTTTATCAAATCCAGCTTTTCATCTGCAGAAAGAGTGGGGGTTTCACCAGTAGTGCCTAATGACACCACATAGTCGACGCCGCCATCGATCACATAGCTGATCAATTTTTCCAAAGCATTCCAATCTATGCTTTCATCTGCTTTAAAGGGTGTTACCAATGCCACCCCGGTGCCTTTGAGTTGTTCCATATTACGTTTACGGGAAAATAAAAATTTCGAATTCCAAAGGCCGAAATTCGAAATTTTTATTGTGATCTCTAAATATTTTTTATTTCTCTTCGTAAAAACCCATACGGGAGAACTTGTCGATACGTTGTTCTATACGGGTATCAGGATCAATTTTCCTCAGTTCGGCCAATGTTTCTTTGATACGAATCTTTAAGATCCGGGCCATTTCATCAGGGCTTACATGTGCGCCACCGAGTGGTTCACGTATAATACCATCTACCAGCCCGAACTGGCTCATGTAATCGGATGTAAGTTTCAGCTCTTCTGCAGCCTTTTCCTTGAAGCTCCAACTACGCCAGAGGATTGTAGAACAGTTTTCAGGAGAAATAACGGTATACCAGCTGTTTTCCAGCATAAATACCCTGTCGCCGATACCGATGCCCAAAGCGCCACCGGAAGCACCTTCTCCAATAATGATACAAATAACAGGTACACGAAGCTTCACCATTTCAAACAGGTTACGGGCAATAGCTTCAGCCTGTCCCCTTTCTTCTGCTTCCAGACCAGGATAAGCACCAGGCGTGTCGATCAGCGTAACAACAGGCTTATCGAACCTTTCCGCGAGTTTCATTAGGCGGAGCGCTTTACGATAACCTTCAGGATTAGCCATACCAAAGTTTCTCAGCTGACGCATTTTGGTATTAATACCTTTCTGTTGGCCGATAAACATTACAGTTTCCCCATCCAGATCAGCGAAACCGCCCACCATGGCCTTGTCATCTTTCACATTCCGGTCGCCATGCAGTTCCATAAAATTAGTGCACATTTTTTCGATGTACGCCAACGTATAAGGCCTATCAGGATGACGGCTCAACTGTACCCGCTGCCAGGGAGTGAGGTGGTCGTAGATATCTTGACGGGTAGCAGCAATTTTCTGCTCATACTCGTTCACGGTAGCCGATACATCTACGCCTGATTTTTCACCATTTTCCTTCAGCTTATCCAGCTGCTCATATAAGTCAGCGATAGGTTTCTCGAAATCCAGGAATTGCATAATTTGATTAAATTGGTTAAAGATCGGCTGTAAAGATAATGCTGAAAATATTTTTTAAAAAAGATTTGCTTAATTGGGAACTTTGTTGCTATCTTTGCAATCCCAAAACGGAACAACACAACGAATTGGGACACAAGTTCTTAGTTAGAATTTACGGAAAGGATCAGTAGTTCAGTTGGTTAGAATGCCGCCCTGTCACGGCGGAGGTCGCGGGTTCGAGTCCCGTCTGGTCCGCAAAAGGGGACAAATCATCATCAGCATGATTTGTCCCCTTTTTCATTAGAGCCGGTATTGCCCGACAGGCTGGCGATTAACGCGAATACTTCATTTACTTTTCCGGTTCGAAATACCTCATTTTTGCGATCGTAGCCGATTCCCTCAGAAAATATGAGTTTTTGCAACTTCTCTTTCATACCCGCATCACTGAATGCCATACCATAGGTAGTTTCAGCTCATAGCTAATCTTGGGTCATGAAATCAAATGGAACCTCCTCGGAAACATGAACATCTTTCCTCTTTTACGATATTCTCTTATAAAAGAAATAAGCCATTTCGAATAGTAAGAGAAGTCTGCATCATTGTATTTGGAAAAAAGTTCAAATACTTCACCATTCCAGTCTACTACTACGTAGGAGTAATATCCATCAATTTTTCCCGTTCCCCACAAGAGACTATCCGTGGTCCGATACATTGGGTATCCAATGCCTTCTGCAATGTGTTGTTTATATTTTCCATCGTTCCAGAAGAAACCCGCTCATTGAGCGGGTTTCTTCGAGTTTTGCCGATTTCAGTTTAATGGCCTCCGATCAGTTTAACAAACGACTGCATTCAGTTCTTCAATCATAGCGGGACGGCGGGGGTATTTACGGATTAATTCCTTTGCCACGGCGATAATTTCATCTTTCCCTTCAGGAATAGCTTTAATTACCTTTTCCATTTTGATAGCCAAATCTGCATATTCCCTACGGTTCCCAACCACATCTCCTTTACGCTCAAATGCAGGAATATATATTGCCAATAGCTGTACCGGATATATCTTTATCAAATAGTTATGATACTGTAACAATCTGTCCAAATCTGTTTCCTTGCTTATAAGTGCAAGTAGCCTGTCCCAATATTTTTCTTCAATATAAATAGGGGCAAGTAAATCAAGCAGTAATGTATCGGTCGAATACCATGCTTTGCCCTTATTTTTTTGATATTGCAGTTCTACACTTGTTATTCTTTCCTCAATATATTTTTCTATTTCCTCTTCCCATTCATCAATGGTGAAAGTATTCTTCCATTGATTATAGTAAACTGTATCAAAGCCCCGATTAAAAGCAAAATACTTCGTGTAATGCCTGATCGTCTTTTTATCGTTTTCTAAGACGGCAATGCGCAGCAATTCTTTCTGCCACTCCGCAACGGTTCCGGGATGGTCTTTCTTTTCAGCAATTTTAATTCCTTCAGCTATAAATTTCTTCGCGGGAGAGAAATCTTTTTCTTCTATTAAACTATTTACCTCTCCACGTCTGACATCAACAATATCTAAATTTTCAAGAACAAGCTCTTGAGCTCCTCTAATATTTCCTATAGCTTTCAGAAAGACTATTTTTTTTACAATGAAATACTCTTTTCTGTAGGGATATTCATCCGCTGAAGTCATTTTAATCTGACCATCAACAAACTCCAAATAGGATTTTTCTCTATTTAGTTTTATGGCAAGAGTTTGATACAAATCAACTATCTCATATCCAAAGTCACCATAATCAAAGTATATAGAACGATTTAGCGCTGATTGCACGAAAAAAAGGACTTCCTCCTGCAAATCCACTACTAAGCTTTCAGCGTCTGCAACAACCCTTATCAGTTCTATAGAACTGTTGATAATATCACCAATATATCCACTG
This sequence comes from Chitinophaga sp. 30R24, assembly GCF_049056765.1. NCBI lineage: Bacteria > Pseudomonadati > Bacteroidota > Chitinophagia > Chitinophagales > Chitinophagaceae > Chitinophaga > Chitinophaga sp. 30R24. The sequence goes on along the minus strand of NZ_JBJGXX010000004.1, from coordinate 167,918 downwards.
GAATCATCGCAGTAAGTAATAAGTTCGATAACTTCTGTTAATACAGATCTCGCTACAATAAAAGCACCGCGGAAATTGCTTTTTTGTATCATCTGGCGGCCCTCATCAAGCAATCCATTAACCTCGTTTGCCAGCCTGTGAATGGATCGATAATCAATAAAATCTCCGCTCGAATGACTCCTTATGAAACTTTTAAGCTGTTTCGTATACTTATCTTCTATATTAATGCTGCTATCCTTATCCGAAAAGTACCGCTCAAAGAGAAATTTGAAGGTTTCATCCTTTGTGGCATGGGTCAAAATAAATTCCTGGAACTCCTCTAAGCTTATTCTTTGTATTAACTTATAAAAATCTGTTTTGGGGACTACGTTTTTGCGAACAGCAGTGTTTATAATTTTTTCCCTCAGAAGAAATAAAAGAGCTACGACATGTTTGCAAATATCACCGTCATAAGGGCAGTCGCATGAATATGATTTTATTCTATCCTTTTTGAAAATATCCACTCTCACGGTATATAGTTCGGTTCCCATCACTTCGGCTTGCCAGAAGTCTTTTCCTGTTTTTTCAACATCAACAACAGCTCCATTTTCATAATATTCCCTTCCTCTATATACGATTGTATCACTTATCTGTAATTCAAATTTTCTCAATGTGAGCATAAGTAATATTTAAATCATCGAAATAAATCATCCATAGTTAAACTATTCTGGACTATGCTATTAGAATGCATATTTCTCACTATTCCAAAAGTAGTAATCATAGTCAAAAAAATGGATTTATTAGTACGTGTTGCTGTTCGGAATGTGTCTATTTTATCTTGTAATTCTGTTTGATACTTTTATCAATAGTAAAAGGATTAATAGAGAACTTCATTTCGCATATATTGATAACATCGTCTTTTCTATCTATAACCAGATCTATTTGTCGCTTGCTCCCCTCACCTGTGTTGATCCATGAAAGAGCTACTTGTCTGGACACCACTGATACCAAGAGCATGTTTAATCTCTCTCAGATGAGCAAGACACACCTGCTCAAATGCATAACCACTCCAGGACCTTTGTTGCGGTGAATCAAGTCCATTAATCCAGGTATTCTTGTTCAACGCATGATTTCCGCGTATAAATCTGATATAAAACAAGGAATAAAAATCACTTAACTGAAAAAGACTATTAGCTACACCAGTAAGGTAAAATGCAAAATCCTGTTGAAAAGCTTCTCTGATTAAAAAAGTTTTACCAACCCTTCGCCTTCCATATACTGCAATAAACTGGGAAGTCTCAGATCCCATTGCCTGTTCTAGAATTTTCAATTCCTTCTCTCTTCCTATTATTCTACTCATTTCTTGCAATTTGGCTTTAAGTATACAAATCCAAACACTTAGAGCCAAATTGACTATCAATTCGCTCTAAGTCCGATCATATATACTGGTAAAGCCAAATAGGTAACTTATGAAGATTTTATAATATCCGTGACTTATCCTTCCTAAATTGGCCTCATCATATTATTTTACAAATGACTATCAGACTATTACGCATTAATGTATTATCCGACACCTGGCAGAAACACCACAAATACCGCCAAAAGCAACCTATTTACCACCATTGGTTTAACTATTTTTATTAAATTAGCCCCATAATAATCCATTTCACCCCATCTATCCTATATTGCTAAGACTATGCCTGAGAATAATAATATCCCTACCATCCCTCAAGAATGGATAACAGCAAAAACACTCAAAACAATTAGTGGCGCAGCACTATGCTGCTGGATGACCACCCTATTTTTTGATCTCATTTGTTTTATGCCTATTCAAAGCTATCAGCTGCATACCACACTCGTTGGGATCATCAGTACGCTTAGTTGCCTTAGTCTTGCTATTTATAAAATTTTCAGCTCCAGGAGTAAAAAAATAAAAACCCTGTGGATGCTTGTTTTTCCTAACGCCATGCTCATATACATTCACGCTTTAGGCTTTCAGGTAGCTACTAAAGAGTTGGCATTAAGAGCTTATAGCAACGAGGAAAGAAAAGAAACAACCAATAAAGCTGCAATTGTTCCCTTTTTCTATTTTCTCACACAGCAAACTTCCTGGATACCGGATCTGGGGTTAATGAATAAACTCAATATAGCAGAAAATCAGATAGGCAACCTACGCCAGGAAAACCTGGCACAACACAATACCATCCAAGCGTTAAATGAACAAATAATCAAACAATCAGCCATGATTAATGGCCGGCAACCAGCTGTGAATACTTCAGCAACTGGTACAGACAGTACTTCTTATTACAGCAATCAGTATAAAAGATGCTTAATAGCAAATACTTCGCTAACCAAAGAAAGAGACTCACTTGATAACCGGGTCAAACAGATCATCTCTAATTACAACGCCTGGAAAGAGCAGTATACTACCTACGATAAAAGAGATGCTATACTCATCAAAAGAATTGAAGATAAAAATGCACTTATCAATAAGTGGAATCAATATATGCAAAGCATGCAGCTTCCCCGTGCAGAAATTGAAAGGCAAATGAATGGCTATATGGGAGATGAAAACTATTATAGGAAATTATTCACACCTATCGGTATGTCTTTTTAACAGACTATGAATAACAAAGAGCGGATTAATGCTGCCTGCACATCAACTAATAGAAAGCATACCGGGGAAATAGTGACGGTAAGCAAATAAAACATTCAAAGATCAATAAGCGTTAGCCTTAATCCCCAACGCTTATTGATCTTTGACCGGGCTTATATTTTTTCTTCTTCTACGTCTACACCAATACTTTCAATTTCAACAACGTCTACAAACCCTTTAGGATCATCCCCATATTTGTTGCTACCCTGGATACCTTCAGCAAACAATAACCATAACCCATAAAAAGGAATGATAATAAACCAACCGCTTTTATTAAGGTCATGCGCTCTTTTAACTGACTGAGCTATAAAAAGCCAAAGCATAGGAAGAAAAATTATCAAAGAAACATAAGCGATTGTTTCATTTAAAAACTCCATAAGTAAACAGCTAGCTATATAAGCAATCAGCGACAAACCGTACTCTGTTCTTTTAATACGGCCAGAAAAGGAAAATGGCTTTTTAAACATAGGTATCATTAAATTTTAGATAAAAAAACAAGGGAAATGGGGCCACACCAGCCGGTACAGGATGCGGTGCAACATTATACATACCTGCTGATCATCTTATACTTTCTCAACCAACTGCTCAACCACCAGCTTCCTCCCAACGCCACTCCGAAAGTAAAGAGAAATTTTATTCCTGCCGGCAAAGCTATAGGTAGTAAAGCAAATTGAGACCAGGTAACAAAAATATAATGCACCAAATAAATGCAATAAGCATTTTCAGACAATGAACGGCTCCACTTACCAGAGGCATTACCTATTGCACAAAACATACTGATAAATGCAAGACTGCTACAGGCACAGGAAGCGGCAAAGCATATAAAGTACAACGACCATCCAATAGCAGCTGGCATAAGCTGCTGCTTTACCCATTGGGTTAAAACAACCGAAGCCAATACCAACGTGGCATATACCAATACCATTGCCAAACTCCATCCTATCCATCGCTTTATTAACAGTCCCTCTTGCGAAAATATACCCGTATTAAAATTGGTGGCTCCTACGCAAACGCCTATATTGAAATAGCCAAAATAAAGCAATATTCTGCCTATCTGGAAATCGAAGGGCCCTATCCCTGTCCAGGTGCCAATACCTACCCAGGCAGATACAGGTGCATGCAACAACAACGTCAGCAACCATAATACCCCAAAAACGGCCAACGGCTTCGCACTTCCTTTTACCAATACCTGACGTAACCAGGGGATACGCCTTTCAATAACCTCCACATATAACAAAGCCAGGAAATTAAACAGGAATAATACCCAGATAAACCAGGGAGGCCCCACTGGCCAACCTTGTGCAGTGAAATAATCCACTACAAACCCGATGATACCCGTTTGTTTGGTAGCAAGATAGTAAGCAGGATAGTAGGCTATTAACATCAAGCAAGTGCAGCCTACAGCAAAGGGTATAAACAAACGGAAAAATCTTTCCTTCAAAAATGCTCTCTTCCCCTTTTTCCGGATGCTTTTAACGATAAACAAACCACCAATGAAAAACATCAGTGACATAAAAAAAATATCATTAAAATCCACGAAAAGATCTAATCCTTTCCAACGTTGGGTATCTACCACCGGATGCGTAGAGTTGATATACCGCTTTGGATCGAACCAGGCAAAAGTAGTATAAGACAATGCGGAGTGATGCGCCACTACCAATATGGTAATGCATGAGCGCAGGTTATCGACCCATTGGGTCCTTTCTGGTATTGGTTTCATTGCTGTACGGATCGTGTCAGCTTTCGAGTATGCAGGACTTAAAGATAAGTGCCGCAGCACTGGAATTCAAATTTTTTTGATGTAAAAATTGCTGGCGGGGATTTATTATCTGCAGAACGGCAGAAGAAACCAATCTGTAAACAGACTTTGATACCCTTATCGCACCAAAGCCTGTTATAGTACTATTATATTATGCTCAGCCCATCGCAGCCAAGGCTGAATGGATGAACTTCATTTCTTCTCCGGTGATCTGTATACTGGCAGCACGTGCATTTTCTACCGACTGCTGGGCATTACGGGCGCCAGCCAAAGCAATGGTAATACCGGGCTGCTCTAGGGTCCAACGCAATACAAGTTGGCCCAATGTAGCGCCCTTAGCTGCTGCCAAAGGCTTTATTTTTTCCAGAAAGACATTGGTTTTTTCAATGCTGGCAGCTGTAAAGAAAGGGTTACCAGCCCGATGGTCTCCTTCCTGGAATTGCTGGCCGGGCTTCATTTTACCCGTAAGCAATCCCCTTTCCAATGGACTGTAAGCCAGTATAGATTTACCATGTTGCAGGCAATAAGGCACTACCTCTTGCTCAATCCCCCTGTTTACCATGCTGTAAGGCACCTGGTTAGATACAATGTTCACCGCTTTCTCTGCCTCTGCCATCTGTGCAGCACTATAGTTACATACCGCTGCATAGCGTACTTTTCCTTGCTGGATCAACTGTGCCACAGCCTCAAAAGTTTCCTCTATAGGCGTAGTACTCTCCGGCCAATGGATCTGATAAAGGTCAATATAATCCGTACCCAGACGCCGTAAACTATCTTCACATTCCTTTATCACACTTTCTTTTCCGGCGTACTTATAGATATCGATGTCTTTACCACTGTTATCTTTACTTTTAAAGGCAAAATCTCCTTTCGCCAGATCCCAGCGCATACCAAACTTGGTAAGTATCTGGATGTTGTTACGAGGCAAATCCTTAATCGCCTCCCCTACAATTTCCTCACTTGTACCTTGTCCATATATCGGAGCTGTATCAATAGAGGTTACCCCTTCATCATATGCCGCGCGGATAGCAGCTACTGCATCTGCCCTGTCTGTTTTACCCCACATCCAGCCGCCTGCAGCCCAGGCGCCAAAAGTAATTACCGAAACGTCTAAGTCACTATTTCCGAGTTTTCTGTGTTGCATATAAAAAGATTAAATGATAAAATACCGGTTAAATTGTAAACAAAAATAAATGCCGTGGAGCGCTTTTATGTGTAACAAACTTTTTCAACAACAACAGATATTTTCAAAATGTTGCGCGGCACAGGAAAGGATCAATCATGCGGAATTTCACCGTATTCGCTACCTGCCTTAAATCTTTCACTATCTGTTTATCATAATCTGTGGCAATATCGGTGACCGCATAGCCAATCTGTTTATTAGATACTGTGATATAATGTTGATCTGATGATCAGCAAACACCTGATTCACTTTGGCCTACGGTTTAGGATAAGAGATGGCAGCTGGCAGTTGATTGATATACAGAAATTCATCCAGGCTGGGAGTAATATAGTCTGCTTTGGCTATCACCGATTTACGTTCTATGTTTTCTGTGAAAGCATAAAACTTACTGATCATACCAGATTCTTTTAACTGAAAATCCGAATAACCATCACCAATACCATGAATGTCGCCCTCCAACTGCAGCTCACGTAACAGCTTTACTTTCCCTCCTTCATAAGAAAGTGGGTTACGCTCATCGTACCCGATAATTCCCCCCTCTTTGTTAAACAGAAAAGTATTGGCATAAATGTTTTCTTTTTTAATATGAAAAGGCAACACTACCGGAGTAATAAACTCTTTAAATCCACCTGATACAATTAATACGTCGTCTGCATGATGTTTAAAGAAATTTTTATTGCGGGCAAAAGAAACAGATACCAGCTTCTTCAAATGTTTCACCAATTGTTTCAGGTGATTCTTATTGGCCTCCAGTAATTGTATCCTTTTCGCAAGACTTTCCCGGAAAGAAAGCTGGCCTTCCATCGCCTGGTTCGTTAAAACTTCAATTTCCTTATAACTATTTTCCCTTTCTGGATGATCTTTCAAAGAAATGCGGGCCAGTTCATCTAATGCTTCTACCTGGATGAAAGTACTATCGAAATCAATAATATAATATTTTTTACTCACGTATCTGGTTATTTAATGCCCGGTATTCCGGCAAGCGCTGAAAGAAGTACAAAATTATACGTTTCAAGAAATTCTAGTAGTTAAACTTATTTTTCCAGGGGGATAACCACCGGAGAAGAAAGGAATAAGTGCACATCACATGTAAAGGTTTTCCTAAATCCACCACTAATTAAGGACTATTTGCGCAAAATTAGCGCTATTGTTAGGGCATGCTGCTTAATTTTAAGCGTTTACTCTTTGTATTCAACATAATATTAATCAATGATGAAATCTGATCAATTTTTTAATTCCACGATGAAGGCATTTAAAAGAGTTATGCTGGCTCTTGCTATAACAGTAGGAATAAGTAGTACCGCTGTAAAGGCACAAACCAATCCTTTTATTACAGACATGTATACTGCAGACCCTTCTGCACACGTATGGAAAGACGGACGGCTTTATGTATATGCCTCTCATGATATTGCCCCACCCCGTGGTTGTGACCTGATGGACCAGTATCACGTATTTTCTACCAACGATATGATCCACTGGAAAGACCATGGCGAAATTCTCCGGGCCAGCCAGGTTCCCTGGGGCCGTAAAGACGGTGGCTTTATGTGGGCACCGGATTGTGCCTATAAAAATGGCACTTACTACTTTTACTTCCCACATCCTTCTGGCGACCAGTGGAATACTACCTGGAAAATAGGCGTAGCCACCAGTAAAAAACCCGCCAGTGACTTTAAGGTACAAGGATACATCAAGGGATTGGAATCTATGATCGACCCTTGCGTATTTGTAGACGACGATGGGCAAGCTTACCTGTATTACGGCGGCGGCGGCACCTGCAAAGGCGGTAAACTGCAGGATAACATGATGGAAGTAGATGGCGAAATGAAGCGAATGGAAGGACTGGAAGATTTTCACGAAGCCAGCTGGGTACACAAAAGAAATGGTATTTATTATTTGTCTTACTCAGACAACCATAATGTAGATGGCAAGCATAACCGCATGCGTTATGCTACCAGTAAAAGCCCATTGGGGCCATGGACCTCTCAGGGCATCTACATGGACCCTACCGATAGTTATACCAACCACGGTTCTATCGTAGAATATAAAGGCCAATGGTATTCTTTTTACCATACCAGCGCCCTGTCTCATCACGATTGGCTGAGATCCATCTGTGTGGATAAATTATACTACAACCCAGATGGCACCATCCAGAAGGTGATACCTACCCCTGCTACCACTGATGTGCAGAAATAAAGAACATCGCAAAAACCGTTGCTATTTCGCTATAGCAACGGTTTTTTTATACTGTCCAGAAGGCAAGAAAGAATATCAGGCTAAAATAAGTCCACAGTACAGAAAATATAATGTGTACCGCTGTCTCAAAACGCTTTCCCTTCCATAATTCTGGTGCGTACACGAAAAACTGGAAAAACAAACGGCATCCCCAAAAAATAAATAATCCCAATGCCAATAAATGCCCCAGGCGGGTATGCAATATATCTGTTGCAGCATAGATGCAACCTACTCCCATTAATAATACCACCAGGGCTATAAAGAAAGTGTGTACATACATCACTTGCCTGCTTAACTGGCTTATGGCCGCAAATTCCTTCTTCCAGTTAAAATATCGTGGAAAAAACACATGCAATAGGGCCAATAACACGAGTAGATAACCTGTAATATTAAGCTGTAGTTCCATTTTTAACCAGTATAAAAGCCGACAAAAAAGGGGTCACCTTTCTTTCTTCTTCCACAGTAAGACCCGCGCCACTGAAAGTACATGCCCATTCGCTCCGGGAAAGGAAATGCAAGCAACCTATGTTGTAGGCCAAACAATTAGGCGTATCTCTCAGGTGTTCCAGCACAACTATTTTTCCGGTGATTTTCAAGCAGCGGCACAGCTCCTGAAAAAAAGCAATGCGCTCTCCGCGGTGCCGGATCTCATGCGCAGCTAACAATACCCATATGGTATCTGCCGATGCCGTTTCCAGGGGCACCGCCGTTGTGGTAATGGTTTGGGTACCCGGAAAAGGGCGATACACCCGGCGGGCACGCTCTATGGAAATTTCTGTATGTAGTCGTGGGTCATAGAAATCAAATACCGCCAGCACCGCCTGTGGATATTGCTGTTGCAAGCGAAAACTTGTTTCGTCGAATCCGGCATGAACATTTACCATTCGCTCTCCCGGATCAATACCTTCCAGCCAATGCAGTTCATATAATCCCGACCAATCGTAAATATACCAGGATACCATCAAAGAAAGCAAGGTACTTATCATTGCCAGGAATATCAGCCCTTGTCCACACACCTGAAGAAAAACGGGCGCCTCCCGGATGATCCACCAACCTGTTAACATCCCCCAGAGTGCCAGCACATAAAAATGCCAATTGAACCGGATAATGTTCCGTACACCTTGAAGAGGTCTCCTAACGGCAGCTCCTGCGCTTATCATCACCATAGATCTACTTTACCTTTTTTCCAATAATAAGGGATATGCTGGATCATGAAAGCATTAGCCAACCGGGCTTCCTGCCATACAGATTGCTGCAGAAAAGCAATACGGCTTTCCAGTACTTCTACAGGCGCAGGCGTCCAGTTTTCCCTCACCCCCTCAATCACCAGTACTTTACCCACCACCCCATCGCAGGTAAAGGTAAAGGGCAAAGGCCCGGCAAAGCGCCTGGCCTCTTTCCAGCTATTAAATGGAGAATCAGTCGGCAATGGCGCCGCTGGCGAGCCCGTATTCAGCACAATATGCAACCCCGATTGCTCAGAATGCACCTGCACCTGGTTATGCTGGTGCGTATATTGGATATCTGTAGTAGTATAGTTATAATGAGTAAACAAATTTCCTAAAAAAGCCATTTTCCTTTTATCTGTTTCAGATTTCAGTATATAAAGCCCCCGTAAATTTTTACCCTGTGGAGTAGTATAGCGAACAAATACCCGATAGCCGGTAAGTATAAAATCAGTACCCATAAACGCAGGAAAGCCCTTTGGCCGCAGGCCCCTGGTTTTAACAATGGCAATAGCAATAAAAGCCCATTCGTCAAGAAAAGTATCCAACATCAAACGGCGGGGCACCTGCTGCCGCAATATTGCTGCAGGCACAGCATAAGTGAGTACCAGAGAGCTTTCAAAAAAGGCTTCCACTGCAAAAGGATGATCTTTAAAAACGGATAACATCTATCAACGGTTTACATTCATTAATATAGATCACTGCCATAAATATAACAGCAAAGATGATATTGACCCTGCCAAACAACAACAGATCGGCCGCCAGTATAAATTCTATCACATTCATCACCCCTATCAACAATATCTGTAGCAAAGCGCACCAACTTGGTTTTATACCAGATAATATCCAAACAGCCATTCCTATTTCCAGCCATCCGATGATACGGGTGAGCAAAGTGGCATGAACCTCCCCTAATATTCTAGATACAATCTGTTGGTGACGCGGTACCTTATTCATTACCTTACAAATAAAGCCGTTAACAAACCAAACCAGGGCAATCATCATGTGTATAAGAAATTTCAGCATTAACATAGGCTATCTGGCCAACAAGGTAAGGTAAGAAAAACAAATAATGAACGGGCCACTCAACAAACAAATTTGAGCCGTACAGCAAACTTATTAATCTTTTTAAACCGGATCTTTGTTTATAGATAAACAAACGCACCCACATTAATGAGTCATACAAAACCAACAACTTTTACAGAAGACTTACAACAGCAATATAATATCCTATACTCCTGTGTGAGCAAGCAAAAACGTGGCCATCAACAGATAGTGGCCGAGCACGCCCTGTGTTACGTACAGGCGGGCGAAATCAGGTTTTATACCAACGAAGGTACGATTAGCCTTATGCCTGGCGACTTCGGGATTATCCGGCGTAACCAGCTGGCCAAATCCTTAAAGCTGTGCGCACCCGATGGCACACCATTCCGATCTACCAGCATTTTCCTGGAACAATCGCTGTTACACCGGTACAGCAAAGAACATAATATTGTAGCCTCTGGCCCTTATACGGGAAAAGGCCTAGTGGTATTATCGCCCGATCCTTTCCTGAAAGGATATTTTGAATCCTTACAACCTTATTATGAACAGCCGGTGCAACTTACTTCTGCTATGGCAGAACTTAAAACCCGGGAAGCATTAGAGCTGCTATTACGTTTCCGCCAGGAAATGAAATCTTTTTTGTTCGACTTCAGCGAACCACACAAGATAGACCTCGAAGCCTTTATGAACCAAAACTTCACCTATCACGTACCTATCAGTCAGTTTGCCCGGTTAACAGGCCGTAGCCTGGCTACCTTTAAACGGGACTTCCAAAAAGTATTTCCTTTGCCTCCCGAAAAATGGTTGATCAAAAAAAGATTGGAAGAAGCACATTTTCTGATCGCCGAAAAGAGACAAGCCCCTTCGCAGGTGTACCTGGAAGTAGGATTCGAAAACCTCTCCCATTTTTCAGACGCCTTTAAAAGGATGTTTGGTTATAATCCTTCCAACCTTGCTGCTATCCAGGCAGAGCAATAAGTGCCGGTACAATAATTGATCTAAGGCACCTATGCCTTCTTCCGTTGTAGCCCATATGATTTATCGTGCTAATACCCATACATTACGGATCATATTTGTATCCGGGATGATATATGATTACAAAGAAGTACCCGAGGCAGTATACCTGGCTATGAAATCAGCGGAGTCTAAGGGCATCTACCTAAATAAACATATTAAAGGCCACTACAACTATGAAAAAATAAGATAGGCCTCTTTTATGAATGCTTATATATACTTGTAACAATGCCGTCTTCCCCTTATCAATAATTAAGCATTCCATCTTCGTAGAATATCTATTATTTTATTACCTGAATTATTATTCTATACAATGGTTTATCATGCCAATATTACATCGTTCATGAAATATCATTAATAAATGATTATCAATCATTTATCTCAATAAAAATTATTCTTTGCGGATATTCAAACCATGGCTAATTTTGATTTAAAATCGTAACAAATAAAAATGTTTTAACCAATCAAAACACACCTATTCTAAAAGGGTCATGATCTGAATAATTTTTATTAGCGTTTTACATTTTGACCGAATTCTAAATCTAAAAAAATGGATACAAACATCTTTGAACAAATACTGGCAGGGTTTGATGGAATGGAGAAGAAATTTGATAGTATAGATGAAAGATTTAATGCTATAGATAAGAGACTGGATGATATTGATGAGAGACTTAACGTTATTGATGAAAGACTGGATGGTATTGATGAAGGGCTGAACGTTATAGATAAGAGACTGGATGGTATTGATGAGAGACTAGATATTGTGGATGAAAGATTTAACGTTATAGATGAAAGGTTTAATACGGTAGATGAAAAATTAGATCCTATAAATGATAAGATTGATACAATAGCTGAATGGTTACCCTACAGAAAACCCCGTGTTAATATTCCTATAAATGCAAAACCGAAAAAAAACTAATACAAATCAATTAGCAGACAATTATCCATACCAGTGTGTAGTTGCCTGCTAATTGATTTGTTGGGAATACCGTTCCAATTTTTCTTTCTCTGCTTTAGTTAAACTGCTCATCCCCTTGTTATGGATCTTCTCCAATAAAGCATCTAATTCCTTCTGGCGGCTGGCCTTTTCAACATTGTACTTATCATCGATATCGGCGAATACCTGGTGCTGCCGGAAAAAATAATTATCGATTAACAGGAAATACGGGCGGGTAACAATCATATAGATAAAAAAGATACAAGGCAATGCCATCACCAGCACGGTGGGCAGATTTGCCAACAAGGCCTGAGGGGATATGAACAATGCCAACAACATACCAGTGAGACCACCGCCCAGATGGGCATCATGACCAATATTATCCTGCCGGGATTTAATACCGTATACCGCAATTAAAACATATACCAGTCCATACAACCATCCAGGTACCGATAACAGCCCAAAGAAACTAATCCCTATACCAGGATACAAAGCAATACAGGCAAAGATCACTCCACAGATAGCCCCCGAAGCTCCTACTGCACTATAATCGCTATCATATCTATGGATAAACAGCGAAAGCAGATCTCCCCCTATCAAACTACCAAAATAGATATACAGAAAAGAAAGGCCGCCCAGATCTGTTTCCAACAACAAACTGAAAGTCAATAAGGAAATCATGTTAAACAACAAATGCCTCCAGCTTACATGAAGGAAACCAGAGGTAATTAAACGCCAGTATTCCCTGAATACCTTTACCCGTTCTACCTCGAAAGTATACTTATCAAAAAAAGTGCGGTTTTTAAATCCTTTGTAAGAGAAAATAATATTGACCAATATGATCACCAGGGTTATCATGCCGGTATGTTGCATAGTAGAAAGGGATTTTTAAGGGTTGTTTTCAAACGCCCATGCAATAAAAGACCATAGCACGAGCCACGAATCTGGACAAAGATAAAACATTTACTAACAGGCATTACTATCCCACTGCAAACAAATCACCTGCTTTTTGCTGCCACCTTACCAAATCCACAGTAGATATCCTAATGCACAGAGGGCTACATGTGATACAACTGCCAAGGCCATACGAACTTCTCCTAAACCCACGGAATATACCAAGACGTTGGCTATATCTTTTGGATGAAATAGATAATAACAATATTAATTATAAAGCCGCCATACAATCGCAGTACGGTAGTGACGACCATGTTTCAAAAGATATGTGGTTACTAAATAACTACGTTTATTTTAGCTCCTCCAGGAATATTCATGAAGGAGCTTTTAGCATGACCAACACGGGGAAAACCAATAAATTTTATATTTTTTTTAAAAAATATTTGGAGGATTGGAAATAATCTTGCTACATTTGCAATCCCAAACGGGAATACAGAACGGCTGAAATGCCCGCCAGTATTAAGGATCAGTAGTTCAGTTGGTTAGAATGCCGCCCTGTCACGGCGGAGGTCGCGGGTTCGAGTCCCGTCTGGTCCGCAACAAGGACTTTCTTAAAGTTAAATCCGCGTCAATCGTATGATTGATGCGGATTTTCTGTTTTTAGCCTGCGCGCGTTGAGTCTGAGCTACTCCGGCATTATCATCTCGTGAAAGACACCACAACACTACCTCCTTATTATTGAAATTACCAGCGGAGATCATCCGAAAACAAGAATATAATAGCAGTTAAAGTGATGCCACGTGCATCACTTATTAACCGATGAGATGCCGGCCCCAAGACAATCCCAACACCGTACGTCAGCTACATAACCCATGAAAGTATCCACCATATTAGTCTTCATCTCCTTCTCCAGTAACGCGAAGAAATATTCCAGTTTCTTGTGAAATTGAAAACTTATCGTAATATTGCAATAACACAATAATAATGATATGGGTGCAACAAAAACGGACTTATTTACCAAGCAGCAAAATGATATTGCAATGATGGCTAAAGCCTTGGCACATCCGGCCCGTATTGCCATCCTGCAATACCTTGTTAAAAAGAACGCTTGCGTATGTGGTGATCTGGTAGAAGAATTAGGTTTGGCCCAGGCAACTACATCCCAACACTTAAAAGAACTGAAAACAGCCGGAATTATCCAAGGTTCAATCGAAGGAGCCAGTGTATGCTACTGCATCAACCCCAAAGTATGGAAACAGTATAAAAACTTGTTCAACTCATTCTTCAAAGACATTGAGCTAAAGAATAGCTGCTGCTAAAAATTTTTTACTTAAAATAATCGCAATATTGCAATAATACAATATCATTTAGATCATGACTGCAAACGAATAAATGAAGTACAGTAGTTGGAATTTAAAAATTATTATCAATTAATTATGCAAAATTATAATCCGGCTCAACATAAAAAACTCAGTTTTTTAGACCGCTACCTAACATTATGGATTTTCCTCGCCATGGCTACAGGAATAGGCATCGGATACTTCTTTCCCTCATCTTCAATATTTATCAACTCCTTTTCATCAGGAACCACCAATATTCCGTTAGCAGTCGGCTTAATCCTCATGATGTACCCACCGCTGACAAAGGTGAAATACGAGCATATAGGTGAGGTGTTCCGTAATACAAAAATCCTTTTTGTATCCCTGTTGCTGAATTGGGTGATTGGGCCGATACTCATGTTTGGTTTAGCTGTTTTATTCCTGCATGGATACCCGGAATATATGACCGGTCTTATTCTGATCGGATTAGCGAGGTGTATTGCAATGGTAATCGTATGGAATGAGTTAGCAGATGGCAGCCGGGAATATGCAGCCGGACTGGTAGCCCTGAACAGCATCTTTCAGGTACTGCTCTACAGTGTATATGCGTATGTGTTCATTACCTGGCTTCCGGCTGTTTTCGGCATGAAAGGTATAACAGTAGACGTTTCCATTGGAGAGATCGCAAAAAGTGCAGGTATTTACCTTGATATTCCGTTCGCAGCTGGTGTTATCAGCAGGTATGCGCTGATTACATGGAAGGGTGAAAAGTGGTTTCAGGAAAAATACGTGCCTTTCATTTCCCCCGTCACTTTAATCGCACTGCTTTTCACCATTGTTGTGATGTTCAGCCTTAAAGGAGAATTGATCGTACAGGTTCCATTTGATGTAATCCGTATAGCAATTCCACTGGTGGTATACTTTGCTATCATGTTCCTTGTGAGTTTCTTCTTAGGTAAAACAATGGGGGCAGACTATTCAAAAACTACCTCAATCGCCTTTACTGCTACTGGAAATAACTTTGAGTTGGCGATAGCTATAGCCATTGGCGTGTTCGGCATTAATGCTGGTCAGGCATTCGTTGGCGTAATCGGTCCGTTGGTAGAAGTACCGGCATTGATTGCACTGGTAAATGTTGCTTTCTGGCTCAGGAAGAAGTGGTATCGTAACAGTGAAATTCCAGTAGTAACTGTAGAAGCATAGGAACAAAAAAACGGACCAGCGAATAATAATTAAAAGAATCCTTTATAAAGATGAAAAGAATATTGGTACTCTGTACTGGCAATAGCTGCCGCAGTCAGATAGCAGAAGGTTATCTCAGACATTTTGCCGGCGACAAAGCCGAAATTTATAGCGCTGGCGTAGAAACACATGGCGTCAATCCTAAAGCAATCGCTACAATGGCCGATGATGGTATTGATATTTCCGGACATACGTCTAATAATATTAGTGAGTACAGCAGTATTCCATTTGACTATGTAATTACCGTTTGTGACAATGCAAAAGAAAGGTGTCCGTTTTTCCCAACTACCGCACAGAAGTTCCATGAAAATTTTCCGGATCCTGCAAAAGCCACCGGAACTGAAGAAGAAATCATGCAGCAGTTCAGCACAGTAAGACAGATCATAAAAGAGTATACCCAATCCTTTGTAGCGGCTCATTTGTAATGTGGCACCTGATATTTAAGCAATAGGCCAGATTTGGGCCTATTGCTTAAATATCAGGAAATCCATATTTTCTTTATTTTTGCCAAATGAAATGGCTACTCTTGTTATTTTCATTATATGTAATTATACTCTCCGGCATTCCCTGCGATTGCCAGGAGGATGATTTCATGTATGCAACTGCCACCTCAGCTGATAGCCATAATAACCATCATGACGGAGAACACCAGCAACAAGACTGCCCATGTTCACCGTTTTTCGCATGTAGTACCTGTCATGGGGTAGTAATCCCGGATGGGAGTATTAAAATCATTAAACCGGTGTACGTGGATAAACAGGTATTCTACCCGTACAAGGAAAACGCAGTTATTCAATACCCCTTTTCTATCTTCCAACCTCCCCAGCTAACATAATCCCATCCTAACAAGATCTACAAGGTAACACCGCTGGTGGTGAAGTACATTTATACACTACAAACAAAGAATGAAACGCATAACTTTCATAGCAATGTTGCTATGCTCATTTGTCATGAGCCACGCACAACATAAAATATTGGTCTCTGTTAGAGACGCCGATTCCCATGAGCCACTACCAGGAGCTACTGTACTCCTTAGTGGCACCAGTATCGGTATGCAAACAGATTCCCTCGGTACAGCCACATTAAATAATATTACTGATGCCAGTCACGAACTAACAGTGCGGTTCATTGGCTACCTGGAATACAGTAAAAAACTTCAGTTCCCACTGCCAGTAGATACCATCATTGTACAGCTGGAGCATACCGGAGAAAAGATAGAAGAAGTAGTTATTTCATCTACCCGCAGCAGCAGAACTATTCAGAACATACCTACCCGAGTTGAATTTATTGGCAGGGAGGAGTTGGAAGAAAAAGGGAATATGAAGCCCGGAGACATCCGTATGATGTTGAATGAAAATACAGGTATCCAAACACAGCAGGTATCTGCCACATCCGCCAATTCCAGTATCCGTATTCAGGGCCTTGATGGAAGATATACACAGATACTGAAAGACGGATTTCCTTTGTACGCAGGGTTTTCCGGCTCATTTGGACTACTACAAACCCCTCCATTGGATTTAAAGCAGGTAGAGGTGATCAAAGGCGCCGCATCCACTTTATACGGTGGCGGTGCAATAGCTGGTCTCGTAAATCTTATATCAAAGGCCCCAACGAAAGAAAAAGAACTGCGTTTCCTGCTGAACGGCACTTCTGCCGGTGGCTTTGATGTGAACGGTTATTATGGGCAACAATTTGAAAAAGTAGGTGTAACTATATTCGCTTCCCGAAATAGCAATAGGCCCTATGCCCCTGCTAGTACAGATTTTACAGCTATCCCGCAATTTGAAAGATATGTTATAAATCCAAAGCTTTTTGTCAATTTAAGCCCAAAAACAAAACTGAATATAGGCTTAAACGGGGCCTTTGAAGATCGTACAGGCGGCGATATAAAATACCTCAAAGGCAATGGTAACAGCACCCATAGCTATTTTGAAAAAAACAAAAGCACCAGGCTATCTACCCAATTCGCCTTCGAGCATCAATGGAATGAACATAGTACACTCGCAGTTAAAAACTCAATCAACAATTTTCAACGTACCACCACTATACCTGATTACATATTCGATGGAAAGCAGCTTTCCTCCTATTCAGAAGCTACCTACAGTAATCAGCATGAAAACGTTGAATGGATTGGAGGATTAAACTACTATACAGACCATTTTAAAGAATATCCCAAAGACGCATTTCTTAAACGGAACTACGATCAGCAAACTATTGGCGCTTTCTTGCAAAACACATGGAAGGCCAACCCCTGGTTACAACTGGAAACAGGGCTGCGGGGTGATTATGTTATAAACTACGGCTTAGTGCTGCTTCCGCGAATCTCCGCTTTGTTCAAAATATCCCCTAAAGTCAGTTCCCGTATAGGCGGAGGGTTAGGATATAAAACACCAACTATATTTACAGAAGAGACGGAACGTATTCAGTTCAGAAATGTTTTCCCGATCAATGCTGGCAACAATGAACTGGAAAGATCATACGGTGGGAATTTTGATGTCAATTACCGCAACTCTTTCTTTGACGGCAAATTAAGTTTCAGTATCAATCAGTTATTTTTTTACACCCGGATAAACAATCCGTTATTAATGGAATCCACATCGACTAACACATATCACCTTATCAATGTGGATGGTTACATGAACACCAAAGGTTGGGAAACCAATGTTAAACTGGGGTATAGAGATTTCAAACTATTCATTGGATATACATTCACCGATGCACAGATTGCAGAACAGGAAAAAAAGTGGAATACCACTTTAACAGCCCGCCACAGACTTAACAATGTACTGATGTACGAAATAGAAGATAAATGGAAAGTCGGGCTGGAAGCATACTATTACAGCAAACAACCTTTGAGTGATAACGATACAGGAAAGGCATACTGGTTATGCGGGTTCATGGCTGAAAAGATTTGGGAAGGGTTTTCAATATTCGTGAATTTCGAAAATATGCTTGACGCCAGACAAACCCGTTTTGATAGTATCTATACCGGTACAGTTACGCATCCAGTGTTCAGGGATATATATGCCCCGCTGGATGGATTCGTTGTAAACGGAGGCTTAAAATTGAGGCTATAGCATTATCCTTCTGGTACTCTATGGCATAGGTACGGGCAAACAGCAAATTTTGCCCGTACCTATGCCACCTAGGGGTATTTTGATTGTCATATCCCTGCTTGGGATCATTGGGCCACTATCTGATAAAATTAATAAATACTAATTAACCGTTATGTGGCAAACTGGATTTTCCGGTAGATAAAAACAGCATCCCATCTTACGGTTTACCAGACAACTAAAATTATTTAGGATTCCTACTACGTAGGCTATTTACAATAGCATCATTTACCAGATACGATACTGCAATACCACTTATTTGAAATAATAATAAATTCCACCATTATTAATGTAAAAATTATATATTAGTGAAGAATTAACATCTCTGATGTAAACGTCATGTGTGTCCCTCAGTATAGATCAAACAAACCTCAATCAATAACCACAAAATCTATTTTATGCGGTCTTTACCGAACTTAACAGCGCAACAAACAGACCAATTGATTGTGTTTCATCAATCATCTATCCAGGAAAAAACAATGTACCTGGACCCAAAGGATGCCGTTCATCGGAATTATATTACCACCATGCTCGAAGCAGCAGGAAGATCACGTCAGGATTACCCCCATCTTTACAAAGCACTGGAAACGTTTACCAGCTTTAATGTACATCCTGATACCGACAGAGTGCATTTGGTGGATGCTGGCAAAACCGATGCAGGAAAAGCCACTGCTACCATCTGGTCGCGCTCTAGCAGCGACACCATGGTAAAAGGGGGTTGCATTATGCTATTTGATGCCGATACTAATACTATGCTGGCACAGGGAGATAACACCGCTGTACGAAGTGGTTTTATAATGTGTCCTACCAGAAGCACTACCGCCGCTCCGGCAGGAAAAAACCTCACCATTTTATTCCTGGGCCATGCAACAGATACAGATGGCGCTACCCGTTTTTTTAGCTTTACCAGCAGCAGAGCTGTATCAGACGCTAAAATAAACATCAACATAACAGCGCCGATTGCTGTCTACCCTACTCATACTACAGATATTAAAATTGCCGTTGGACGCGACAGGCCCCATCAAACACTTGGTGATGCCGACTACGTATATGTAGAAGATACCGACTATACCAATCCACATCTCATTGTTCCCTTCACCGGCAGTGCCGATTTAAATGGCACTGTAGACTTAGGAAGCCTAAATATCTCAAACCTTACTACCAGTATTTTTATCAGTAATACAGGAGGATCAACAAGTGAATTAAATCGTGCATCAGATATCAGTACAGATCAAAAAATGGTGGATGCCTTCTCTGTAGGGGCGCAATCTAATAACCTACGTTGGAATTACCCTTATGATCAACTTGGTTATCAACATACCAACTCTATTGTATATGACACCACCAGCATAGGCGATCAGATAGATAGCTATTTCTATTTTTCCTTTAATATACCCCTCAAAGAAGGTTATTATGCGATATTCTCTGTTTGTAGTGAGGGTAAGATTCCGGAAGCACAATCCAACAACTGCCAAACAATTCCTAACCTCTATTTCTGGTGGCATTGCGTAGCAAAAGGCACACTCATCACACTGGAAGATGGTAGCAAAAAACCGGCGGAAACACTCAATGAAACCTATCGTGTAAAAACAGGTACTAATGGTAGCAGCCTAGCTGTATCAGCTACCGTGCAGGGACAGCATAGCGCTGATCCGGCAAAGGGAGAAATATATCAGCTCACTACCGCCAACGGCAAAAACCTCATCTCTACTGGCTCCCATATGATCTTTATGACTGCCAATAAATGCCGTGCACTCTCCGATCTCATAGCCGGCGACAGTATCGTTACCGAAGAAGGCATTTCTACTGTGGCTACCATTGAAGCCATCTCCTACGATGATATGTTTTATGGCCTGGTACTGGGGAATACAGAAGAACAGGCAGATGAGAACTTCCCACATAATATGGCTAATTATTATGCCAATGGTATTCTTTGCGGAGATCAACAAACCATGCGCTACAATACAGTTGCTGCATATGAAGACCTTGACTATATGCTGCCCCGCATTAAACCGGAATTGCACCAGGACTATACTTCTGCTTTAAGGGATAAACGCTCCTGATATGAGCACATTTTATAAATGGCAATGGACTGTCTTAAAATCTTACTTTTAAGACAGTCCATTGCCATTTATAAACAAAAACTAAAAATAATGTCCCATATCCAGATCTGCAATCAGTCCTGGTTGGCTTGGGCGCCAGTCCAGCCTTTCCTGTGTTAGCTTGCTTGAGGCAGGGCAGTCTGTGGCAAAGAAATTACCAATCCAGCCAAAATGTTCTACTGCTTCCTCGCGGGTTTTGCTTACTACGGGCACGTTCAAATGTCTCCCTATCGCCTCTGCTATCTCGCGGCAGGGTATACCTTCTTCAGCCACGCCATGATACCTGCTGCCAGCTATACCTTTTTCCACTGCCAGCCTGAACAGGTGGGCTGCATCAAGCCTGTGCACTGCAGGCCAGCGGTTAAGCCCTTCACCTATATAAGCTGAAACCTTTTTCTCACGAGCTATGGCAATCAGCGCCGGCACAAAGCCATGATCTCCCTCCCCATGTACCGATGGCGCCAGGCGCAACACCGAGGATCGCACTCCGCGTGCAGCCAGTGCCAGTGTTACTTCTTCCGATGGTATTCTGTGTTTCGCTGCCGAATTAGGGTTAGGCGCATCCTCTTCCGTTCCTACCTGGCCCGGTATCAGGTGTGCAATTCCGGATGTCACCACCAGCGCTTTACCTGTTCCTTCCAGCGCTTCACCCATGGCTATTACTGCCAGTTTATCCGTTCTGCCGGCAGCGGCAAGGTCGGAGAAATCATGAATAAAGGCCGTATGGATTACCCCGTCTGCGGCAGCCGCACCGCGCTTCAAGCTCTCCAAGTCGTCAAGTGTGCCCATATGCACCTCTGCCCCCGCAGCTATAAGCAACTTAGCCGAAGCTGCCGATCGCGCCAGGCCCAGCACCTGGTGACCCACACCTATTAATTCCTTTACTATGGCCGAGCCTATAAAACCCGTAGCCCCTGTTACAAATACACGCATTGTTGTATTTTTTTAGTTAACAATTAGGTTTGATCTGCTGCAAATTGATCAAACCCACTACTAAAATCAAGGACATTTGTCACCATTTTTCATTTATCGTTTCAGCTGTGTATACCGTATACGGCTAAGTGTCTCCCGCGAAACACCAAGATAAGAAGCTACCATGTGCAATGGCACACGCGCAAAAATGTCAGGATAAGTTCTTACAAATTCATCATACTTTTCCTCTGCCGTAGAGCTTATGGCGCTAATACCTCTTTCCGCTGCAGCGTACGTGCTACAGCTAGCGACCGCATCAGCTGTATATCCTCATTACACAGCCCTGCCTGCTTCTTTATGTAATGCTCAAATTCAGCGAACATCGTTACACCAAAAATAAATAAAGTAAAGGGAAAAATCTTACTAACGTGAAAGTAGGGTACGAAAAAGCTATCTTACAGGCGTTTTCTCTCACCAACGGCTTTCAGCTTTTTTATCGATATTTGTTACTGACGCCAATAAACAGCAATGTATTACTTTTATAGGATATGTCTATGATCAATATTGCCGAACGTCATAAGTATATTCTCAACAAACTGCATGAGAAAGGATACGTTAATGTACTGGAACTATGTAAAGAATTGGATGTATCCGGGGTCACTATACGAAAGGATCTACAACTGCTGGAAGATAAATCCTTATTATTCCGTTCCCATGGAGGCGCCACTATTCATAATCCGTACACTATCGACAAACCGGTCAATGAAAAAGAGAACATCCACCGGGATGAAAAAAACTTGATCGGCCAAACTGCGGCTGTCCAGATCGTATCTAATGATGCCATCATTATGGCCTCCGGTACTTCTGTACTGGCGCTCGCCAAACATATACAAGCCAAAGGACATCTCACAGTAATCTCCGCCGCACTGAATGTAGCATTAGAACTGCTGCGCCACCCAAATATTGAAGTAATACAATTAGGCGGGTCTCTACGGAGCAGCTCTACCTCAGTTACCGGCCTTTATGCAGAAAAGATCCTGGAAAACTTTTCCTGCAGTAAATTATTTTTGGGCGTAGATGGTATAGACATTGAATTTGGTCTGACTACCACCAATATCATGGAAGCTCAACTAAACCAAAAAATGATTGCTACTGCACAAAAAACCATTGTTTTGGCAGACTCCAGCAAATTTGGCAAAAGAGGATTTGGCCGCATTTGCAGCATAGAAGACATTGATGAGGTGATCACCGATAACGGCATACCCACCCATACTGTAAAAAGAATGGAAGACATGGGAGTAAAAGTAACGATAGTGTAAATATCCGGAACGGTCATTGGAGCATATACAGAGTAATTATTTTTTTACCTGTAAAACTTAACGTTATGATGGATCGTCATTATCAGGAATGCATCGAAGCCTGCCAGGAATGCACAGCATCTTGTGATTATTGCGCTACGGCTTGTTTAAAGGAAGAAGATCTTTCCATGTTGACTATGTGCATCCAGTTAAACCGGGAATGCGCCGTTATGTGTAATGCTACGGCCACTATCCTAAGCATGGAAGGCACCATGATTGAGCAATTGTGTCATTTATGCGCCGACATCTGCTACCGTTGCGCAGATGAATGTGATAAACATGCTAATCTGGATTTTTGCAAGGAATGTGCAGATATGTGTAGAAAATGCGCAGCAATCTGTGAGGAAATGTCTGCTCCGGTCGGAAGGTAAACGTTATCAACTTATAGGGGCTGGTTACCAGCCTCTATAAGTTGATAAACTGCTAAAAGCTGTTAATCAAATTCAGTAATTTATCCGTTTCAGACATTATACTTACATGTGTGGCACCGGGAATGATCGCCAACCGGGAAGCAGGCAATCCTTCCATATCAGCAAGAACACCGCCTCCAAAAAGGTTATACATGGTGGCAATATGCTGGAGATCTACCCCATCGTTATCCCCACTGATGATAAATACCGGCTTTTTAACGGCCTTTACATTTTCTGTACCCAGATCAAAAGGGCTTGTGTCAAATTTCATCAGTTTGTTCACGAAGTCGGCCCAATGTTCCTTATCAGGAGCCAAACTATCGTACGCTGCTTTTAAGGGTGTTTGCGACAGGAACTCCGGCTCAATAGTAGGATATACTTCTCTCGCTGCAGGCGTCCATCCTTCATATTTATATACCGAAGAAATAAAGATCAGTTTATTAACTAATGATGGATACCGGATCACTAGTTCCAATCCAACGGTAGCACCCAGGCTATAACCCAGCACATCTGCCTGATCTATTTTCAGGTATTGTAATAAAGCGGCTACATCGTCGGCCAACATTGGATAAGAAAACGGACGGTCGATATCAGCCGTTCTACCATGCCCTTGCATCTCTAAAGCAATCACCTGGTGGTTTTTTGCCAGCTCCGGAATTAATGAGCCATAATTAAGATTAATGGTCATAAAGCTGCCATGGAGCAATATTAAAGGTTTGCCTGTACCATGTATTTCATAGTACATTTGCAGTCCGTTTACCGGCGCGTAGCCTGATAATTGTGAAGTGTCCATGTCGTTATTTTTTAAAGATTACGCATACACTTTATCCAAACAAGTATATCATATAACGCAAATGCATATACGGAAAAAATATATTTAGCTTATTGCATTAATAAGTAACCGTTTCTGTATATTTTTTAAAGTTATCCAGAATAGTCTGCCAGCCTTTACGTTGCTGCTCTACCGGATGAGTGGATTCCGCTTCAAATGTTTCTATTACCTCGGTAGTAGCCCCGTTACCTTCGAAATGAATCGTTACTTTCCTCCCGTCTTCAATACTATACACAATCAATTCATGCAACTTTACTTCGTCGTAAATACCCACAAAATCGAAGCCCATGCTGCCATCCTTGGCTTCCATGCGCGACAAGAACTTACCTCCTGTACGCAGGTCATTTTCTGCCCGTGGAGTATGCCAATCATCAGCACCACTGTTCCATTTAATAATATCTTCCGGTGTACTCCATAATTTCCATACTTTTTCTATCGGGGCGTTTACGGTAGTAGATACAGTGATGGTAGTTTTATCTGCTGTGTTCATTATTTACAATTTTTAAAACAGTGAATAATAATTGATATTGCAAACTTAAGTGGAGTATCGCACATGCAGAATGGTTGAATACGACAAAATAAAGGAGCATTTGCGACATATCCTGACGGCAGTCAAGCCCTTCGCAGCTATCCCGCTCATTTACCAACATCTCCAGGCTGTTGCATCCGGTAAACCAGCCATACTGCAAAAGGATTTAAGAATGGCTAACTATCACCGGAAAAGGCGTTTGCTGCAATAATTTTTGAGTGTATTCCAAACCTGTCGTATATATATCTTCCAACCTGTTAAATTCAAATATACCATATTTTCCCAAGCCGGTAGGCTCCACGAAATAACTGCACAACTTCTTACTCTTCAATACCGGCTCTTGCATAATCAAGTTCAAGGTACGTTCTACATTGGCAAAAAGTCCCGTTGCCGGGTTATAAGGAGTAAGTGGGTTTACATGCACGCCAATAGTGCCCTGGTAGTCTGCCAGCAACGGTTCTATGGGTAAATTGCCCGATAAACCGCCATCTACATATTGTATTCCCTCTATCTCTATTGGCGGAAACAACAGCGGTACTGAAGAAGCAGCTAAAATAGCAGGAATCAATGGACCTTCCTGGAAGATCGTTTGGTTACCATTTAAAAAATTAGTAGCAGACACAAACAATGGAATCTCCAGTTCTTCAAAGGTTTTATGTCTTAAAGTATGCTGTAATACTTCTTCAACTTTTTTGAGAGACAGGAAACCAGCTCGCCAGTTCTTCCACTGCATAGAAAGACCGAGCTTATGCTCCCGGAATATAGCCCTCACCTCATCGGCACTGTACCCATCGCATATAAAAGCTGCTGCAATAGAACCAGCGCTCGTAGCTGCAATTGCTTCAGGATAAATATTGCATTCGGAAAAAGCCTTTAACACACCTAGGTGGGCGTAACCGCGGGCGCCTCCTCCGGATAATACAAACGGACGCCTTACCGTTGTTTGGGTCTTCAGTTTATTCATGGGGACTAATATAGAAAACTAGCAGAGTAATCCAATGGAAAGCCTTATTTTACTCCATCACAATATATAAGGGACTTTCTCCTATCACCAGTTGGATAACACTATCGCCAATACGTTGCCAGGGTATTTCCGGCGCCACGCCGGCTGTAGTAGCCATTCCTATTATGCTTTGAGGAGGCGATGGCAACTGATCCAGTACAACCGTCCCTTCCTTTGGCACATATCCCTCCTTATGCTGCGAACCTGTCCCGGTGGGCGACCAAGCCACCCACATCCGCGACCCGGGCTTACGGCTATGTACAAATTCATACACATATAAATCATTGTCCTGTTTTTTTACAATGCGGTTGAAACGGTAGTCGCCCAATGTCTCATACAATTGCTTCACTGCCCAGAAAGAGGGTTTAGGAATAAAATGGCGGGTTAGGCCGGAGGCGGCATGCACCGACGCTTCATCTTCATCATTATAATAAAACAGATAAGCCCGTTGTATATCCATGGCAGCAAACAATAGAAAAGACCTTACCAGGTATTGCGCCTGTTGCAGATCGCTCACGCCTTGCCAATTAAGCTTCAGCGCCCAGTCTTTCCGCTGCTGCATGGCTGCGGGTGTACAGGCATCATACCCAAACTCCGTGATCCAGATATCTTTTTCTTTGGCATACCGATTACGCCAGGCAACAGCCGCGTCCACAACGCGAAGATAATCCAAGGAACGATCTTCCGGATAACTCCGGTTCCAGCTGTTATCATTCCCTGCAAACCTGGGCAATATAGGATAGGTATGCAGGTTAATGACATCATAAAGCGGTAGTATGTCAGGATCGGCGTACATATCGTTGAGCCCCTGGGAATAATCATCTGCATGGCGGGCAGTCACTGCGGGCGTTACAATACGAACCTTGGGGTCGCCAGCACGGATACCTGTTGCCATCTCCTTAAACAGCCGGCGATAAAGCTGCGGATCAAACCTATTACCTGGTTCATTATCAATTTCAAAAGAAGTATTCAATTGCTTTTTTCCGGAAGGCCCGTACCAGGCGGCCATCGCCTTACCATACTGATAAGCCCAGGACTCATGACCGGTCCACAAAGTGCGGTAATGGGAATTAGCAGGGCCTAATTGATTAAACTGCAAACAGATATCTGTTTCAAAACCGGTGGCCTTCCAGGGGCCATATACGTCTTGTTGCCAATTAATATGATTCAAGGTAAGCGGAATATGCAGGGAATCACCGGGAGCAGTGGCATCCCAATCGATGTTGTGGTAACTGCGTACCAATCTACACACGGTTGCATACAAGGCCGGTTTAAAAGTTACATGGGCATTAATGCCCATAAAATCCCTGAATAATGGTTTAGTGCTATCAATGGGGAGCGGGGAGGTATTTACGGTAGTGTTAGCACAACCGGTACAGGCAAACACCAGACAAATAAAACGAACAGCGTATGTATTCCATGCAGGCATATGGGGAAACTTAAAACGGTTGAAGCGGATAGTAACCGAAGATATACATAAATATCTGCAGTTACTATCCGCTTCAACCGTTTTTCAACCGTCAGGTTAGGTAACGATTACCAACCTGGGGTTTGCTTATAGGTGCCGTTGCTCCGGGAAATTTCATCGGGGCTAATAGGCCATGCCATATGCTTAGCTGGATCAAAGTTACGCTTAGGCCATATCACTTGAATGGTATAAGGTGATTGAGAATCAGACTTATTAGCGTGTATACGACCATGCAGCGGTGCATTGATCTTATCGTAATCTCCCCATCTTTTCAGATCCTGTAAACGGTCTGTCCACTCGCAAGCCAATTCAACCCGGCGCTCATGCTTAAGATCGTTCATAGTAGGGTTTACCACCGGCGTCAACCCTACACGGCTGCGCACTTCATTCAATGGAGCTTCTGCTTCTCCATTCTTTCCTTGCTGTATCAGCGCTTCTGCTTTAAACAACAGGATTTCTGCGTAGCGCATCAACGGCAGATTGAGCGCGGTGGTAGGATAGTCTCCGTTTTGGTTAATATAAGTATTGGAACTAGACTTGCCATCTTTACCATAAGTATATGGTTCCATGTATTTATTCATTTGGAAACCAGACAAGCTGTTATTAGACCAATATTCTCTTTCTTCACCGAAGTAAGTGAATTTATCACCGTAGTTAAGAATGGTTACTTCTCTACGAGGGTCACCTTCTTCGTATTCATCATACAGTTCTGCAGTAGGTTGAAAATATCCCCAACCATTGTAGATATTCCAGCCGGTATTTTCCAACACTACACCAGGAAATTCAGAACCACCCTGTACGCCTGAAGTAACGGACCAGATGTATTCAGTGCTCCAGTTGTTAGCGATAGTGAAAACAGATCTGTAATTCTCTTTACCGCTTCCTTTTCCTTGTACCAGTGCGCGGTGGCCTTCATTCTTGATCTTATCGCACAGCGCAGGTATTAATGCCCATTTAGAAGCATCATATTGTGCCCAGTAAGCGTATGTTTTCACCATGTAACCCCATGCAGCTGCCTTATGTGCGCGGCCTTGGTTATCTGCTGAATATGTTTCAAAGGTTGGCAACAGATCAGCGGCTTTCTGCAGATCGCTGATAATCTGTGCATAGTCATCAGTTACAGAAGGTAACTGCGGCGCCATACGTTTGCCAAATTCCGGATTTTCTGCTGCATCGAAAGGAACACCTTGATTTTTGTGTCCCCACAGGTAAGCGATCCAAAAATGGGTAAAGCCTCTCATGAAGTAAGCTTCACCTAAAGCCTGGTTACGTGCCGCCTCTGTGGTATTCTTAGAAGTTGGTACTCCTGCAATTACCTGGTTAGCCCTGTTGAGCGTTCTGTAAAGGTCGTTCCAACCACTGGTCAGATAACCTTCACGGCCACTTGGAATGAAGTTCTTGATATTTTCACCGTCTGCTTTAGGTCTTCCTACAACTAAGTCATCGCTGGCGTCCTGTACCCAGAAAAGGTCCCTTCCCCAGGTAGATTCATAACGCATAGCCACATACATATCGTTGGTTGCTTTACGCAGGTCGTTATCACTTTGCCAGAAATAAGCTGTACTGGGCGCACCATAAGGCTTGCTATCCACCCATTTGTTACAGGCGCTCATACCACCCATTACAGCGGCCAGGAGAGATATATAAATGATTTTCTTTTTCATAATACTGTTTGATTAGATCAGAATTTAACATTAACACCGAGTGAATAAGTACGGGAAACAGGGAACTGTCCGCCATCAAACCCTATACCACCCACTTCTGGGTCCATACCGGTATACTTAGTGAAAGTAAGCAGGTTATCACCGCTGAAGTATACACGGAGACCTTGGTTCCAGCTCATTTTCTTGAAGGTGTAACCGAGCAACAGGTTCTTTACTCTCAGGTAGTTACCATTTTCCAGGTACCAATCGGAGTTAGTCTGGAAGTTTTTGTTAGGATCGCTGGCAGAAATACGTGGGATATTGGAGCCCTTGTTTTCAGGAGACCATGCATCCAGTATTTTATCCCAACGGTTGTAACCTTGCTCAGAACCGCTCAGGGTGGTCATTTTAAAGGCATTGAACAATTTCACGCCGCCTACACCCTGCATAAATACGCTCAGGTCAAAGTTCTTCCAGGTAACGGAAGCAGTAAAGCCATAAGTCATTTTAGGGAATGCGCTACCCATGTATACGCGGTCACCATCGTCGATTTTTCCATCACCATTCTGATCCACAAATTTGAGATCACCGGCTTTAGCATTTGGCTGAACCATTTTACCATCTTTCTGGTAAGATTTCGCTTCATCATCAGATTGGAAGATACCTGCTGTTTTGATCAGCCAATAAGAGTAGTAAGACTCTCCTACTTTTGAACGGTAAGGATTCAGTACACCTCTGAAGCTTTCACCATGCGCCCAGAAGGAATTCTGGTTATCGTCAATGTATACTACATTATTCTTTAAAGTAGCGATATTAGCGCTAACGTTATAACCTACTGTTCCAACGTGATCGTTCCAGCTTGCAGCTACCTCAAAACCTTTATTACCGATTTTACCCTGGTTAATTAATGGTGCACCATAACCGAAAGTGTTAGGCCATTTAGTATCCTGGCGTTTAATCAGGTCGTAAGTCAGTTTATCGAAGTAATCGGCATTAAGGGTCAGACGCTGTTTCAGCAAGCTAACATCGATACCAATATCTTTTTGCTGTGAAGTTTCCCAAGAGAGGGAAGCATTGTACAGGCTACTGTTAGCCAAAGAGTTAGATCTAGGCGCTCCATTACCCACCTGGTAAGTATAATCAGGCGAGAGAGTAGGATAACCATAGCTATATCCGATGGAACCGATATTTCCGATTCTTCCCCAGCTAGCTCTTACTTTCAGCAGGTCTATATTTTTTACCTGGAAGAATGGTTCAGAACTGAGTTTCCATGCAGCAGTTACACCAGGAAAACCTTTTGCCTGATAACCTTGTGCCAAACGACCTGCCACATCGTAACGGTAGCTACCAGTCACGAAATAGCGGTCTGCCCAGCTGTAAGACAATCTACCTACGTAAGAAGCAGTACGGTCTACCCATTGACCATCACCTGGTTGGCTTTGGTTAAAAATGGTAGCGTTTGTGAAAAACTGCGCCCAATCAGCTTCATTCTCAAAGCCTTTAGCAGAGGCAGAAAAATTACGGCCAGATGCTTCTTGTGCAGTCATAGACACCATTGCACCGATGTTATGGCGATTGATGAGCTTATTATAGTTCAGGGTATTTTCCCAGATCCAGTTATAGCTCTTATCGGTAGAATAGGATAAAGTATTCTGATCGTTTGGTTTTCCAGGCTCTGTTCTCTTAGGTTCAAAGTTTTTCCACAGCGCGTTATTCTGGCGATAGCTAAAACGGGAGAGATAAGACAACCCAGGAATAACATCAGCAACACTCAATTCAGTTACTGACTGCAGATCGCTGCGTTTGTTGTAAGGCTTGTTTCTCAACAGGGTAGCTACCGGGTTGATCGCATCACCATAGATACCATTGTACTGGGAACCACGTGGACCTACGCCACCAAAAGTACCGTCAGCATAGTAAGGGGTAGCTGAGCGGGGCATGTAGATGGCAGACAGGATAACGCCACTGTAACCGCTGGCGGTTTCAGCATCCCTGTTATCATTGTTATTCCAAAAGATATTTTCATGCAGCTTGATCTTCTTAGTGAATTCGTAAGAGCTGTTGAATCTCAGGGAAATATTTTTGTTATAAGTGTTGATCAGCGTTCCTTCTTCATTCTCGTAACGGGCCTGAAAGAGGGTAGAGAATTTGTCGGAACCCGCATTTACACTGATGTTATGTCTTTGTGTGATACCAGTACGGAATATCTCATTTGTCCAGTCAGTACGAGTGATCATACCATCCGGATTTTTTTCAGCGTTCCATCCGTCCTGTAAAGGCATACCAGCATTTTTGTAGGCCAGGTTGTATACATTCGCTTCGTCTTGTGCACTCAGCGAATGCAGTGTGCGCCAAGCTTGTTTAGCGCCAACAAAACCGGTGTATTGTACGCTAGGCTGTCCTTTTGCTGCCTGGCGGGTAGTGATCAGGATAACACCTGCTGATCCGGAGAAAGCACCGTAGATCGCTGCGGAAGCCGCATCTTTCAGTACAGTGATAGACTCCACATCTGCTGGATTGTAAGGGGCGCCGGGTACACCGTCTACCACATACAATACGTTTTCGTCCTGACGGGAACCCATACCGCGGATTACCACTTTATTGGAATTGCTGGTATGGCCACCATTGCTCACCACAGTTACACCAGGTACCTTACCCTGAATCATGTTAGGCACATCCATTACCGGCCGTTCCTTGATCTGTTTCATGTCTGGTACAGTAGCTACAGCGGCAGAGAGATCACCTTTTTTAGCAGTACCATAACCCAATACTACTACTTCGTTGAGAGCACTGCTGCTAACTTTGAGACTGATATTCAGATTGTCTGCATTGCCAGCCACTTGTTCTACTGACTCATATCCAACAAAGCTGAAGTTCAGCACTACTTTCTCATCTTCCACGGTGATCTCATATCTCCCATCTGCATCTGTCACTGTTCTGGTCTTAGTTCCTTTTACCCATACAGATACACCAGGTATAGGTTCTTTCTGCTCATTAGTAATTCTACCGGTAATTTTCCGGGTAACCACAGCTACAGCAGTGTTTTGTGCACTCTGTTCCTTTTCTGATTTTCTCAGCAGGATAGCTTTGTCGCTTACACTGTACTCAATGCCGGACTTGTTACGAAGCAGGTTCAATGCGTCGTTTAAAGTAATATTATCAGGCTTGTAATCTTTGACAATGATCTTGTCGAAGTCTTGTTTCACATAATTAAATGTAAAGCTACTCTGAGAACCTAATGCACTCAGCACCTGTGAAAGGGAGGCGCGTGAAATGTCGAGCTTCACTTTTTCGTTCAACACATTTTGCCTGCCATAACCCATAGAGGCGGGCAAAAGAGCGCATCCAAGCAAGAGGATCTGTCTGATCCTGGATGCAGCAGGCCCGGTGCTACGAGGGCACTGATCTGAAATGGTAGATTTCATGTTCATGATTTGTTTTTTACAGGGAATGTTCACGCAATAGTTAGTAAATGGTAACCTGTCTGTTGGTAATATGATATTGTTTACGACTGATATAGCATAGATTGTCAAGCATTTTCACAAAGCTTTCTTTCTTAAACAATACAGAAATATTTTTATCAATGCCTTGTGTATTTTCCCACTGTACTTTGTACCCGTAGCGTGTGCACAGGCGTAGTACAGCATCTTCAAAGGGCAGGTCGGTAGCGCTAAACGCGCCTTCTTTCCAAGCCATCATATTATCAGTTGGCACTTCACTGATGTCTATTCCTTGTTCACCGTTATAATAAGATGCAGCATAACCTGGTTGCAATACTGCGGTTACTTTGCCCTCTTTACGCGTTTGTACTTTTACTTTACCCTGTATCAGCGATACCCTGGTGATACCTTCACCGGCATAGGCTTCTACGTTAAATTGTGTGCCTAACACACGGATAGCCATATCCCTTGTATGAATAATAAAAGGCTTTCCAGCTTTTCCGTTCACTTCAAAAAAACCTTCGCCAGTCAGTTGCACACTACGTATTTTCTGGTCAAAATCTCCTTGCCAACGTAAAGATGTTGTAGTGTTTAACCATACGTGCGAACTATCTGGCAACACGACTAGCTTTGGCGTACTGTTTTCATTGGTCACTACAAAAGTGGCCAATACGCTGGCCCTGGCGGCGGTTTTATGTTGCTGATAACGCCATAGGTAACCTCCTCCGGCCAACAACAGCATACATGCTGCAGCAGCCCATTGCAGCGGACGACGTTTCCACCATACTATATTTGCTGGAAACTTGCTGTGAAAATTCGATAAAAACATCTCCCGATAATAGGCAGTTGTTTCCGGAGACAATCCATTATTGGATTCATCTCCGATACCATCATACCAGTTATCTAACAGCTCCAGTTCTTCCGGAGTGCATTTTCCTGCCAGGAATTTTTCTAACAGTACATTTGCCTTAAGATTGTTTTTTGTTGTCATCTACTCTTGAATACCCGCAGTGCAAAAAATGTTAACCAATAGTAAGGTTAAGAAATTGTAAACAAGGTTAAAGTAGAAACAAGACTGGCTGTTAAGGCTGGATTAGCTTTAATATGCGCTTTCACTTGCTTCAATGCACGGCTGTACAAAACCCTTGCGGAGGCAGGATCTATTCCCAATTGTTGCGCTATTTTCTGATAAGAATAATGGTCTCTTACACGCAGTACAAATAGTTGGCGCTGGCTGGGCGTTAAACTGCCCAATGCTTCGTTGATAACAGTTTCTTTTAATACATACAACTCTTCCTGGGCAAGCGCGCCAGATGTTTCCAACGTATCGTTCAGCACTATTTCCAATTTTTTCAGGTGCGCCTGATAACGGTCGCTGGTACGATAATATTTAAGTATACGGTATTTAAGGGCATGGAGGAGGTAATATTCCAGTGTTTCATCTTTAGGCACTTCCTCCCACTTCTCCCATAACGACAACAGCACGTCCTGCACAATATCAAAAGCATCATGCGGATTGGTTTTAGCCGCTGTTATTCCTAGCAGCTTATCCCAGTAAGCAGCTACAGATGCTTCAAATTCCGCCCGAGAAGAGGCCGGTTGAGCGGGTATTTTATGATCCACGAACATAAATTAGGAATATATCGGTTACTACAAAAGTAGTAGCTCTATATTACGTGGATATTAATTCTGATGAGTTACTAACCAAAGGGGGGAGTATATTATTCCCTGGTTATCTTGCTGAATCAATATTTAGCCAGTACTTTATCTATATAACACCATAACCATTGTTCACCTGGTTCTGCAGATGCGATTACAGGATGGCCTGTCTCATGAAAATGTTGTGTCATATGTTTGGCGGGGGAATCATCGCAGCACAGCGTAACACCGCAGGTCTGACAAGTCCGGAGATGCACCCATCCGCCATGATGTTTGATACATTCTTCACAAACATACGCTTCACTTACTTTTACTTCGGTAATTGCCTGGAGGTGTGAACACTGTGCCATAAAAACTTTTTTTAAACTTCTGCCAGATATTTGTGTACCAAACTAATACTCATGGAACCTTCTCCTACTGCGGAAGCTACACGACTCATCGCGCCAGAACGCACATCGCCGGCAGCAAATATGCCAGGACAGCTGGTTTCCAGTACATAAGGCTCGCGGTCGAGTTTCCAGAGCTTGCCAAAATGATCGAAGGATTTCATTTCCCGGCCGGTTTGTACATATCCTTTCTCGTCTTTTATAATCAAATCGCCTAACCAATCTGTATAAGGTTTAGCGCCTATAAATATATATAAGGCATCTGCCCTCACTTCATTAATAGTATTGGTGGGTGTATGTACAATTTTCAGGCATTCCAGCCTGTCTGTGCCCTCCGCTTCCACGATCTCA
This sequence comes from Chitinophaga sp. 30R24, assembly GCF_049056765.1. NCBI lineage: Bacteria > Pseudomonadati > Bacteroidota > Chitinophagia > Chitinophagales > Chitinophagaceae > Chitinophaga > Chitinophaga sp. 30R24. The sequence goes on along the minus strand of NZ_JBJGXX010000004.1, from coordinate 133,227 downwards.
CTGTTATTCAACAAAGTGATATTAGGAATATTTTTTATTTGATCGATCAAGTAGGCAGACATCGTAGCTACCAAATCTGTTTTCCGGATAACAATAAATACTTCTTTCGCAAAACGGGAAAGATATACCGCTGCCTGCCCGGCAGAATTACCTCCACCCAATACATATACTATTTTATCCTTACAGGATGCCACCTCCGTAGTGGCAGCCCCGTAGTACACGCCAGCACCAGTAAACTGTTCTATGCCAATAGTATCTAGCTTGCGGTAGTCGACCCCCGTGGTAATCACCACTGCCCTTGCATTAATTTCGGTGCCATTTTCCAGACAAACGATCTTATAATCGGCTTTGAGGCGGATAGCTTTCACCACTTGGGGCGACAGGAACTCTGTCCCAAAACGTGTAGCCTGGGCAATAGCGCGGCGGGTTAACTCGGCTCCACTTAACCCGGAGGGAAAACCAAGATAATTTTCTATCCGGGAACTGGTACCTGCCTGTCCTCCTGGTGCATGCCGCTCTATCAACAACGTTTTTAAGCCTTCTGAAGCGCCATATACAGAAGCTGCGAGCCCCGCTGGCCCCGCCCCTACGATCACTACGTCATAGATTTCATTTTTCAGGGCCGGATTTAATCCAGTTCTGCTGGCAATATCAATAATAGCCGGGGCAGACATTACCTCCCCATTTTCAAATATTACTACAGGCAAGGCTGTATTATCCAGCTTATTCAACTGCAGCAGTTGCTGTCCTTCTTCTCCGGCTGCATCTATAGAATGGTAAGGAATCAGGTTACTACCCAGAAATTCCTTGATCTCGTATGCTTTGGCAGAAAAAGGATGTCCAATCACTTTGATACCATGAAATTCTGGCCGGTAGGAACTTTGCCAGTCGTCTAACAGATCGTTGATCACAGGATACAATTTTTCTTCCGGCGGATCCCAGGGTTTCATCAGATAATAGTCCAACCTTAATTCATTGATCGCCTTAATGGCTGCACTGGTATCTGAGTAAGCAGTGAGCAATACCCTTTTGGCAGCAGGGAATATTTCCATGGCCTGTTGCAGGAAGTCTACGCCCTCCATCTCCGGCATACGTTGGTCCGATATAAAAAGCGCGATCGTTTCATTCCGGTTCTTCAGCGTTATCAAACTTTGCAACGCTTCATTCGCCGATGCTGTGCTTAAAATATGGTAAGACTTCCTATAGTAAGCTTTCAGGTCCTGAGTAAGCGCATTCAGCACCTGTTTATCATCATCCAAAGCAAATATGATAGGCAGATTCATAATTTTTAATTAATTAATTTTCTATAGGGATAGCAACTGTAAAAGTAGTTTTCCCAGGCACGGTCGTTAACTTTACACTTCCACGGTGCCGCTGTACGATCTGTACCACAACATCCAACCCCAGGCCCGATCCCTGTCCCATTTCCTTAGTAGTAAAAAAAGGCTCAAATATCCTGGACCGGATGTCTTCCGGAATACCAGGACCATCATCTGTCACCGTAACATATACACATTGCCGGTCTTTTGTAGTGGCAATTTCCAAGACACCCTTCTTATTAAATTCCATGGCATCAATGGCATTATCAACAAGGTTGGTCCATACCTGATTCAGTTCTCCTGGCAATGCCTTTATTTTGGGAATAGCCTCATCAAATTTTTCCACCAATACAATATTAGCTCTACGCAGGCGGTAGTTCATCATTGCCAGGGTATTACGGATACCATCATGGATATCTACAAATTGTTTATCCGGCGCCTGGTCCATATACGTATAACGTTTTACCGCCGCCACCAGGTCGGAGATCCGCTTGGCAGACAGTTGCAGGTCGTACACCATCCGGCCGGCCTGCCAGGCGCTGTTGATCCAGGAAAATATAGCACCCAGATAATCTGAGGGAAACTGGCTGCTGAATGTTTCTAACTTATCGATCGGCTCATCACATTCCGCTAATACCTCCGCTATTTCTGGTTGAGAAATATTTTTACTGTTTAACCAATCTTCTATCAGACTAACTTTATCCGATAGCTCCAACATGCTTAACGTTATTTCCGGTCTACTGGCCTTCATACGCAATAATTGCTCTACTACCAGGGCTGCCTGTTCCGACGTTAAACAAAGCGCTGCCATCTGTTGAAAAATAACCGGTGTGTTACGGATATTTTCCACCAAAGCATCGGAGCTACGGGTAATAGCGGCTACCGGGTTATTCAGCTCATGCGCCATGCCAGCTGAAAGCTTTCCCAGCGCCATCATTTTCTCATTCTGTTGTTGCATAGCGGTTGTATCCCTTACCCTGCTGGTCATAATATGCACCAGCGCTTCTGTAAGCTCGTAATGTTTTTCTATGCCCATTTTAAGCTTTTCAGATGGGCAAGATAAAATCCGGGTATCTTTTATGCATGTGGCACTACCCATAGCATTCTTAATCCGGGAAAAGGGTAACCAACCACTAATGCTACCATCATTCAGTTCCATCATTTCCTGATAATGGCCATTGATGTAAGCAGCAATACGTATTTTTCCGCTGATAATAAAAAAGGTATTAACAATGGGATCGCCAACCTTGAACAACATTTCCCCTTCCGACAAAAATTTCTCTTCCGATTGACTGATCAGCCAATCTAACTGTTCCAGCGGTATCTCCTGTAGTGCGAGCTGTTGCTTTAACTGTATGGCAGTGATAGGTTCCATAAAATAAGCATTAGGAGTTGCTTACCAAATATAAGCTTTCACTGGGGTTAAAAGTGTATTTATTTCAGGTAGATTGCTTACCAGACACCACCTAGTTAGCATCATTTAAACACAAGCAGTAAAAAAATTGGAATTATCATTTTTTTTATTCTATATTTGCAGCCCCATCCGGGAAGGATCAGTAGTTCAGTTGGTTAGAATGCCGCCCTGTCACGGCGGAGGTCGCGGGTTCGAGTCCCGTCTGGTCCGCAAAAAGAGACAAATCATCACTAGTATGATTTGTCTCTTTTTCATTTGAGCCGGTATTACCCAACAGATTTGGGATCCGCACAAAAACTAAGTTAACTTTCCCGGTTCAAATTGCCTCATTTTTACGATCATAGACGATTCCATCGGGAAATATTAGTTATGGCTTGTTGCAAAAAATGCGTTAAGCAGGCCTAGACATAGCACTCATTGTGCGCATAATCTGGTTGTAAATTTCCGACCATCATTATATTCAATTCTTCCTTACCTCTTTCCAACAATCGCTATACATGACCCTATAGGCTTTAGACAGCTATATTTTATTTATGGAGATGGCACATACCGCATTGAAGCAACCCGCGCTAAGTGCGTTTTTGCTTTTCATAGAAAATAAAAGGCCTCCAAATCATCCGACTTGAAGGCCTTTGAAAGTTATACCACTTTCTTAATTCCGCATATAGATCAATAATTCACATACTGTTCTTCAAATGTACCATTGGCGTACAGATCAATCAAACCATAGCCGGGGGCTGTTTCGCGTTTATTGCCGTTCCACCAGGCGCCGCTTACCGCTCCATTACAGAGATAAGTTACGTTGTTGTACACTACTTTGTCCCGCAAGTGAATATGCCCGCTCAAACAAAGCTTTACATTCGGATGTTGATAAAACAAACGAATAATAGCAGCTGTATCAGTATGCATATCTCCTCCCAGCATCTCCCATTTATTTACAACGTCGTCTTCGATCATGAGGGTTGCCGTTAAAATAGGTATATGCGACAACACGCACACCGGCATTGCCGCAGGGGTATTTTCCAGTTCCTGCTTCAACCAATCAAGTTGCTCGGCGCCTAATTTACCAATGTACCAGGTATCATCTATATCCAGATGTACACTATCCAGGCAGATGAACTTCCAACCCTTTTTGATAAAACTGTAATAGGGTTTGGATAACTGCAACTGATCTAAAGCATATTTTTTACCGTAAAAGGCTTGCTGCTTATCCTCTTCATTCCACCAGATATCGTGATTTCCTAATACATAATGCACCGGCAAACTGCACTCCTCCTTCATTACCTTATGCAGGAGTTTCCATTGGTTATTTATTGTATCTATATTCTCCTTATTCATATCAAACACAATATCTCCACCATTCAGCACAAAATCTACTTTAGGACTTTGCTGCTGCACATGGTGTAAACATTGGCGCAAACGCTCCGGCGCATTCCACTCATCTTTTAAATGTATATCTGTGAGGTGGGCAATCCTTAATACAGGTGTTGATTTGGTAATAATATGTTGATAAGGAATAGCTGGCGCTAATAACAAGCCACCCATTCTTTTTATAAGTGATCTTCTTTCCATCTGTTAAACGCTGTTGGCTGGGCAAAGTTAGAGATATATAACAGGGGGCTATATTATTATCTTATTAAGAATAAAACTCGCCCACAAAAGTAAAAGCCAGGCTACACTGAACCTGGCTTTTACTTTTTATATATTTCCCATCTATTGTTTAATCCCAACGACCCTGCATTCTACTCTTCGGTTCATTTCGCGTGCCTGCGGAATATCAATTCCATTGGCGCCCATTTCTGTTGCTACCGGCATCGATTTACCCATTGAGTGTCCTGTGATACGGTTACTCTTTATTCCTCGTTTCGATATCAGGTATTGGATACAGGCATTTGCCCGCATATTGGCCAGATGCAGGTTATATACATCTGTTCCTTTACCATCGGTATGGCCCCAGATCTCTACACGTAATGTGGTATCTTTCTGGAGCACGGCTGCCAGGGCATCCAGCTCTTCCAAAGCAGACGGGCGCAAAGCAGCTTTATCAAAATCGAAGTGGATAAACCAGGAAGTATCCTTTTCAACAACCTCAGCAACAGGAGCAGGTGGCAGTGCTTCTATCTGTACTGGAACTGGAACCGGTGCTGACGGCACTTCTTTTTTCACAGTAGGTATATTCACTGCAAATAATTCCAGACAGCAATCCGAAGCCCTATCAGAACTGATATAGGCTTGCTCCAGCAAATCTTTCTGCTCACGGCCGATGAAATACAGATCGTCTTTAGTAGAGTTTACCGGATAGCCCATATTTTCCGGTTGTTGCCATTGCTTAAAGTCACCCTGGCTCTTGTACAAATCCAAGCCACCCATACCTGTTCTTCCATTGGAAGCAAATACCAATTGACCTGTACGGCTATGGTAAAATGGTGAAAACTCGTCGGATGCCGTGTTAATAATAGCCCCCATATTCAGCGCTTTAGCAGGTACACCATTTGCGTCTAACGTGGTTACCCACAGATCATAACTACCATATCCTCCTGGCTGATCGGAGGCGAACAGCAAATGCCCACCATCTGCAGTAACAAATGGTTGCAAAGCATTATAACCTTCTACATTAACGGCAGCATCCAACTTTACGGGCTTGGACCAGGCGCCGGCAATGCGTTCACTTCTATAAATAGCGGCTATTTCCTTTCCCTTCTTCACCTGCCAACGGGTAAAAAATAAGAACCGGCCATCCGGCGTGTAAGCAGAAGCAGCTTCCTGGTCTGTTACGCCTTCTTCCAGTTTAAACAGGGAAATGCCTTGCAGCTTATCTTCGTGTATACTTGCCCGGTATAACCGGTTATTATACATTTTTCCTTCGTGCATTACCCCGGTAAAAGTAATACTGTCTGCATCCTGCCAGGACAGGGCGCTGGCTGTTGTTAAAACTCCTTCCCCTGCTATTAATGGCTTCACCAGAGATGCCTGGCCCGCCTTCTCCTGCAGTTGCTCACGGATAAACCGGATATTCTCCAGTTCTCTTTGTGCATCTGTGGTATATTTATCCGCAGTAGTATAATTTTTCAGGAAGATATTAAACTCATTTTCAGCAGCATCCAGTTGTTGGTTAGCCCGCAGCGCTACGCCATACCAGTAATGATTATAAGGAATCCCTTCTCCTATAGCAATGGCTTTTTCGTACCATGTTGCTGCAGCCTTATAATGATGACATAAGCGATAGCTTTCCGCCAGTTTGTACATGGCTTCCTGGTGGGTGCTTTGTACGGCAGTACTTTTCTTCTTTATTTTCTTTACCGAGAATGGCGCTGCATATACATTGGTGGCGCCAGGCAGGGCGGTCAGGTACTTTTCATATACCTGCGCCGCAGCATAATATTCCTTTTGCTCGTACAAATCATCTGCCTGCTGCAACACTAGTTGCCGCGATTGCGCCTGTACAGCGGTCCCTGTAAGCATGATCGCAGCAAACAAGGTTATTTTTATAAAAGGTATAGGTAAATAACTCTTTTTCATTTCTTTAAATAAGAATGGTAACAATCACCAAATGGTAATCAAATGCCTTTTAAAACTTCGCTACGGTATCATTAAAACCGCGGACATTTAAAATAATCCGTACGGATACTATTATGCCGCTTTCCAACAAATGACAACGACAACTCAAAGCTATTCACATTATTGGCAGACTTACCCAATTTAGAGATGTTTGTGTCATAGCTCAAGCCAATGGTCATCCCTTTGATATATACCCCCACAAAAGGTGAAATAGCATCCTGCATGCGCCAGTTTCCTCCCAGCATCAGGTCTGCATTCTCATTTACCATCATCTGCAGGTAGGCGCCCAACATTTTCTCCTGTGAATTACCCTGAACAGTATAAATACCGTTAGGTACCAATGAAACTGCGTCTGTCATTGCAATGCGCACACCTAAATGTGCACTGTAACGGATAGGCAAGGTACCTTTCTGGCCATCTTTCAGGAAAGGGTCTTTCGGTTGTGTTAAGTGAAAAGCCGATACACCACCAAATGCGCTAACAGGCTTGTCTGGCGTACCATCGTAATAAGCAATACCAAAGCCGGCATCAAATACACTGGAACTGCTACGTTCAAATGTTTCTCCGGATGGGGTACCGGGGCTATATCCGGTACCTGGCATCCACTGTTCTCCAAATTGAAATTTAGCAGGATCAAAACGACGGCTCAGCAAACCACCCTGTAATCCGAATGCTAACCGTTGGTAGCCCTCCGGGCCAAATTTCACACCGGTATAAGCCAGTGTGAAATAACCATTCAGATAATTATAGCCGCCATTACCTGCTTTCTGGTTGAATATATTCACGCCCAGGTTCAGATTACTGCCGGTGGTCATATCTGCCGAAACCCCTACTGTGGAATAAGGACTACTCACATTTCCCCATTGGCTTCTGTAAATAGCGCTTACCCGGTAATCTCCATCCATCGCCCCGGTAAGGCCAGGGTTTAACCCCATGGGATAAATATAATATTGTGAGAAATGCGGATCTACCTGTGCATGCACCTGTGTTGTTACCACTCCACCCAATATTCCAATTAAAAAAGCTATTACTATATTTCTTTTCATGTTTTTAACGAATTAAGTTGACAGATCCCTTTTGGTTAACCACTGTTCCATCGGCCATGATGGCTCTTACGGTGTACACGTACACGCCTACTGGCTGCTGGCGGCCTTTATAAGTACCATCCCAGCCCCTTACGCTATTCCCGCTGCCTTCATACATTACCTCACCCCATTGCGAGAATACTTTCAGTTCTACAGATTGGATGGCAGAACCATATGCTTTGAACACATCATTCTTTCCATCTCCATTAGGCGTGAAAGCGTTCGGAATATAGAAATCGTTATTGTTAGGCAATATATTGAGCGACAACATGGCTGTAGCCTCACATCCCGCAGCAGACATTGCTTCTACCCTTACTATAATATTAGTAGCCTGGATAGGAGTGAATGTTTGTTCTTTTGCAGTTTGGTTAGGGAATAATGCGCCAGGCTGCCATGACGATACCGTATAAGCTTCGTCTGAACTGGTTTGCAGGTTAATTGGCTTACCAGCGATCAATGGCTCTGTGCTGGTTAACTTCACATTAAAATCATCTACGTTCACTGTCACTTGCGCTGTATTGGTACAACCACTTGTGGTAACAGTATAAGTAATCACCACACTGCCTTTCGCGTTTCCAGTTACTACGCCGGTAGCATCTACTGTAGCTATCGCCGGATTACTGCTGCTCCAAACACCGCCTGCAGTAGCATTCGATAATGAAGTACTTGCATTTTTACAGATAACAGATGCGCCTGTAATAGGTGCTATCACTGGTATATCATTAACTGTTATGAGGTGACTTACAAACGCGTCACCACAGCTGTTGGTAACAGTATAAATAATTGTAGCACTACCTGCTGCAACACCTGTTACAAGACCTGTACTAGCGTCTACTATGGCAATAGCTGTATTGCTACTGCTCCAAACACCACCCGCTGTAGCGTTACTGAGTGGAGTAGTAGTGTTCTTGCAAAGCGCATTGTTACCTGTGATATTACCTACCACTGGCAAATCATTTACAGTCACTAACGTGGTTCTGAATGCACTGCCACAACCATTAGTAACTGTATAAGTAATCGTAACAGTTCCAGTAGCCACACCCATCACTACACCTGTGCTGCTGTTTACAGTAGCAATCGTATTATCGCTGCTGCTCCATACACCACCTATTGTAGCATCGTTCAAGGTTATTGTAGCACCTTTACAAACTGCATTAGCACCGCCAATAGGACTTACTACTGGCACATCATTTACCGTGATCGTAGTACTTACTGGCGTACTTCCACAACCGTTAGTAACTGTATAAGTAATGGTTACTGTACCTACTGATACACCGGTTACTTCACCGGTTGTACCGTTTACAGTAGCAATCGTATTATCACTGCTGCTCCATACACCACCTATTGTAGCATCGTTCAAGGTAATATTGGCTCCCTTACAAACTGCACTGGCGCCGCCAATAGGACTTACCACTGGCACATCATTTACCGTGATCGTAGTACTTACTGGCGTACTGCCACAACCATTAGTAACTGTATAAGTAATGGTTACTGTACCTACTGATACACCGGTTACTTCACCGGTTGTACCGTTTACAGTAGCAATCGTATTATCGCTGCTGCTCCATACACCACCTACTGTAGCATCGTTCAAGGTTATTGTAGCACCTTTACAAACTGCACTGGCACCGCCAATAGGACTTACCACCGGCACATCATTTACCGTGATAGTAGTACTTACCGGCGTATTGCCACAACCGTTAGTAACTGTATAAGTAATGGTTACTGTACCTACCGATACACCGGCTACTTCACCGGTTGTAGCGTCTACAGTAGCAATTGTATTATCACTGCTGCTCCATACACCACCTAAGGTTGCATCATTCAAAGCTATTGTAGCACCTTTACAAACTGCATTAGCACCGCCAATAGGGCTTACCACTGGCACATCATTTACCGTGATAGTAGCACTTACTGGCGTACTGCCACAACCGTTAGTAACTGTATAAGTAATGGTTACTGTACCTACTGATACACCGGTTACTTCACCGGTTGTACCGTTTACAGTAGCAATCGTATTATCGCTGCTGCTCCATACACCACCTAAGGTTGCATCGTTCAATGTTATTGTAGCATCTTTACAAACTGCATTAGCACCACCAATAGGACTTACCACTGGCACATCATTTACCGTGATAGTAGTACTTACTGAGGTATTGCCACAACCGTTAGTAACTGTATAAGTAATGGTTACTGTACCTACTGATACACCGGTTACTTCACCGGTTGTACCGTTTACAGTAGCAATTGTATTATCGCTGCTGCTCCATACACCACCTAAGGTTGCATCGTTCAAGGTTATTGTAGCATCTTTACAAACTGCATTAGCACCGCCAATAGGACTTACCACTGGCACATCATTTACCGTGATAGTAGTACTTACTGGGGTATTGCCACAACCGTTAGTAACTGTATAAGTAATGGTTACCGTACCTACTGACACACCAGTTACTTCACCAGTTGTACCGTCTACTGTAGCAATTGTATTATCACTGCTGCTCCATACACCACCTAAGGTTGCATCGTTCAATGTTATTGTAGCTCCTTTACAAACCTCACTAGCACCGCCAATAGGACTTACTACTGGCACATCATTTACCGTGATAGTAGTACTTACTGAGGTACTGCCACAACCATTAGTAACTGTATAAGTAATGGTTACTGTACCTACTGATACACCGGTTACTTCACCGGTTGTACCGTCTACTGTAGCAATTGTATTATCGCTGCTGCTCCATACACCACCTAAGGTGGCATCGTTCAAAGCTATTATAGCATCTTTACAAACCTCACTAACACCATCAATAGGCGCTACTACTACTTCAGCACCTACTGTAATATCATATGTTTTAGTTACATCGCCACAATCATTGCTTACTGTATAGCTAATTGTTGCTGAACCTGTAGTTACTCCTGTTACTTTACCGGTAGTAACATCCACAGTAGCAATATTAATATCGCTGCTGCTCCAGGTACCATCCGGAGTAATATTGGCCAGGGTAATAAAGCTTCCTACACAAACATTATCTGGTCCGGTAATATCAGCGACCACCGGTACCTCGTTTACAGTGATATCTCTAGTCACCTGTGTACTGCCACAATCATTGCTTATTTCATAAATAATCGTCGCTGTACCTGCTGACACACCAGTTACTTCACCTGTGCTGCTATTCACAGTAGCAATTGCATCAGCATTGCTGCTCCAGGTTCCGCCGATAGTAACATCAGACAACGTAATGGTAGCATCTTTACAAACAGCTGTAGGTCCGGCGATAGAACTTACTACCGGTACATCATTTACTGTAACCGTATAGTCTTGGGAAGCAGTACCACAACTATTGGTAAGCGTATAAGTAATCGTCGCTGTACCTTCCGCCACACCAGTCACCTCACCTGTGCTACTATTCACAGTAGCAATTGCGTCAGCATTGCTGCTCCAGGTTCCGCCGATAGTAATATCAGACAAAGTAATAGTAGCATCTTTACAAACAGTTGTAGGTCCGGCGATAGGACTTATTACCGGTACATCATTTACAGTAACCGTATAGTCTTGGGAAGCAGTACCACAACTATTGGTAAGCGTATAAGTAATCGTCGCTGTACCTTCCGCCACACCAGTCACCTCACCTGTGCTACTATTCACAGTAGCAATTGCGTCAGCATTGCTGCTCCAGGTTCCGCCGATAGTAATATCAGACAAAGTAATAGTAGCATCTTTACAAACAGTTGTAGGTCCGGCGATAGGACTTATTACCGGTACATCATTTACAGTAACCGTATAGTCTTGGGAAGCGGTACCACAGCTATTGGTAAGCGTATAAGTAATCGTCGCTGTACCTTCCGCCACACCAGTCACCTCACCAGTGCTGCTATTTACAGTAGCAGTTGCGTCAGCATTGCTGCTCCAGGTTCCGCCAACAGTCGCCGTACTCAGAATGATAGAAGCATCCTTACAAACTGTAGCCGGACCACCAATAGGCCCTACTGTAGGCGCCGGGTTGATAACAACAGTGGTATTGGCGCTTCCGGAACAAGTACTATTGCTTACAGTGATAAGCGCCGTATATGAACCTACTATTGCACCGGCAGGTACTGTTACGCTAGTAGGAGAAGCCGGCAATGCAACATTCACCACATTGGTAAATCCGGCTGCAATGGCTGCCGCATCCCAGGTAATGCTATATTTTGTAGGGCTTCCTGTAGCCGTGTAGCTAATTGAAGCGGTAGTAGCTCCCTCACAGATGTCTACAGTCGCTGCTGGGGTTATCTGCGGAACTGCTACTACTGTAATCATTGTAGTAGCCGTAGCAGAACATGCCCCACTGGTAGTATAGCTGATCGTAACCGTACCTGGATTTTTACCGGTAACCACTCCCGAAACGGGATCAATACTGGCTATAGTATTATCATTACTACTCCAGGTACCACCGGCCGTGGCGTCAGACAGGGTAATGGTAGATCCTACACATACTGAAGTTAAGCCGTCAATAGGGAGTACTGAAGCCGTAACAGGCGTTCTCATAGCATCTATCCATGCCTGGTTGGCAACAGAGTTACCTTTTCCTGGAGTTTCCCCAGCGGGTACACTGGCTACTTGCCAGCTGGCCTTTACATCATATTTATCGTCATTTAGATAAGCACATTTACTTGCAGCTACTGCACCTAATAAGACAGTAGGTGTTTGAAAACCTGCGCCCGGCGTGAATCCAAAAACAATAGAAAAAAACGGAGTCGACGAACTTACATTCGGGTTCGTAATAATAACGGCATCTCCGCTATTACTCAATCCTAAAGAAGTTTCCCATGGCGTAGTACCAGATATGGTAGCATATCCCGTAGTAGCATAGGCATAAGTAGGGGAAGAAGGGGAAGTCGGTAGCGACTTATTGTGTTCAATCAATGCATCTACCGTTGCATTACCGGTACCAATCGGAATAACATACACGTTATCTCCATTCGCATCGGTAGGGTCATCGGGAAGCGTAGCACTTATCGTAGCGTTTTTGTCATTTTTATTGTACACTACGATAATAGAGCCAAAAGGCACGTCCTTCCAGACATTACTGGTGGTAAATCGCATATGCCCCTGGGCAATGCCTGTACCGGAGCCTCCGTACCAGCCATTCTGGTCATCAAAGATCCAGCCCCGCAGGTCTGCAGTGCTTTCAGTACATGTTCTTGTACCAACCACCACAAACTCAAAGTATTCGCCGGTTCCACCAGAACCCTGCGAAAACTCATTTACAACCAGTCCTTTGAATTGTGCCTGCGCTGAAAAGAAGCAGAAAAGAATAGATATAAGGGTAAAAAATCTATACATAGGTATCGATATAAGTTGAGGTGTAAAGCTATCAGGCTACTGTTAAGGAATTGCGTGGAAAAGATTAACAAATCATTATATTATGACATTTATTTTTTAGTAAATATTATTTTTATTAAACATATAAATTAAATAACAACTTTTATTGATTATATTACTATACACTAAGTATAAATTATACTATCAGGCAGAGAGGTTATATTGATTTACATTATTGGCCGCACTACAACCGTTATAGGTATTCATTCATTCTTCACAAGGAGTAAAATATATTTCAGTACCGAATCCACTACGTAAATACACTGCGCTCAGGACGCATATCTTAGTAGTGAATTGTTTGTTAACCAAGAAATTAATTATGATATAAACATTCGTCCGCCATACCACCCATTAAAAAGGGCTGACAGGAGCAACTCCTCATCAGCCCTTTAATACATTATCATATGGCATCACAGTATATTTTCACTCGCTGTTCAAGGCAATTGTACTATTGCTTTATCCTCAAAAACCACATCTCCTCCATTAGCTGATTGATACCGGCCATGAAAAAGCAACTCCTCTAAGATACCCTGGTCGCTCAATGAACTATTATAATGGGGCAGCCGAACGAAATATTGCCGGCTTATTTTAATGCGGTGGGATGAAATCAACACAAAGCTATCCATGCAAACAGTCAGTTGTGGATCGTATGTCTTGTACCGGCTTCCATCTTTTACGACCACAAATGGTACACCGTCATGAAAACCATAGATCATACTGGATGCTTGCAACGTTCTTCCAGGAACAATAAAACAACTCAACATATCCCATGCTTCAAAATGCCGGGGGAAACGCGTATGCCGGATCATATCCACATACGTTTCATTTACCCACATACCGGCAAAATTCAATGTGGTATCAAGGGTTTTAAAATCTGCTATACGACCTTTAGAAGCAGTAGGACGAATACAGGAAAAACAATAACAATTGATCAACAGCAATAAAATAACTCGTTTCATAGGTATCAGACAAAATTGATAGAACAAGGTATTAACTATCCAAACAAAGATAATAGACATTTCTACCTACACCCATTCCTGGAGTGATTACCTTTCCCACCACTTCATGAAAATAATTGGCTCCCCGGTAACAGTTGTAGGTTAGCAAAAAGAGGATGTATAAAAAATAAATGGAGTCTCTGAGTATCGCTTAAACGACCGCCTGTCCCCATCAGGTACCCGAATAAAGAGAGGGTGTATCATACTTTTGATACACCCTCTTCTCTTTTAAAAATATAGTAGTACGTTTACTGTTTGGCCCGTACAGCTTTCACCTCATCTGGCGTAACCGCAGTGGCTTTATTGCCAAAGTTATTACGGATAAACGTGAGTACGTCTGCAATCTCCTGGTCTTTCAGGAAACTATGCGGCGGCATATTATTGGAATAATATTCGTCGTCGATCGGCACAGACGCCTGCATGCCTTTTAAAACGATCTGCGCCAGAACAGCCTTATCTCCTAGCACATAGGAAGTTTTGATCAACGGCGGGTTCATATGTGGCACACCGCCACCATCTACCTGATGACAAGTAAGACAATACTGCTCATATACTTTTTTCCCCCTGGCTACCGACTGGCTGATACCAGGTTTTGTTGCGGGCTTTTTTGTTTGGGCAGATAAAAAAGAAAGTGTTGCCACCAATACAACACCGGTCAACATCCATTTTTTCATACAATACAATTATTTACCACTGTAGGTTATTTTATACACAGTGCCTTTCACGTCGTCTGTTACGTACAGCGCGCCATCAGGGCCTTGTGCGAGTCCGCAAGGGCGGTGCTGCGCCTGGCTTGGCGATTGTATATTTTCTATACCTGCGAAATTATCGGCAAATACTTCCCATTTACCTGGTTTACCATCTTTAAATGGTACAAACACTACAAAATAGCCTTTCTGGCCTTTTTGCCTATTCCAGGAACCATGGAAGGCGATAAATGCTCCATTCTTATATCTCTCCGGGAATTGGCTGCCTGTGTAAAACAATAAACCATTAGGCGCCATATGAGCGGGGAAAGATGCGATGGGATCTATTGCATTTTCACCAGCAGTTTTTTTGCCATCGCCACCATATTCCGGGGACAATATCTTCTTATGCTGGATACCATCATAGTAGATATAAGGCCATCCGGCGTTATCGCCTTGTTTCAGGGCGTACATACATTCTGCCGGTAATTCGTTGCCTTCCTGCAGGGAATAATACTCAGGGAACATATCGTATAAGCCATCCCGCCCATGTTGCATTACAAACAACTGATTAAGCTGTTTGTTCCAATCAAGCCCCATTACGTTACGTAAACCAGTAGCATAACGGGTGCCATCGCCATAAGTCTGGTTCTCTTTATCTGCCCTGAACCGCCAGATACCGGCAGCGGAGTCCAGTATAGGGCAACCAGGTATACCTTTGGAACCTTTTTCCCGGTCTTGCACCTGGCAAGAATTAGAATAAGCGCCGATATTCACATACAGGTTACCATCGTTGTCCAGTGTTAAGGCTTTGGCTTCGTGCTGGTGACGGTTAATTAATCCGGTCACTACTTTTTCGGGTTGGTCAGGATTGATCACTTCGTATCGATCGTTCAACGGATAGCGGTATACTTCTTCATCGGAAGAGGTATATAGGTAATTACCTTTAATAGTGATACCGGTGCCACGGTAGGTGCCAAAAGTTTTTACCTCATAGGTTTTACCATCTGTATTAGGATGCAATACAGCAATGGCTTTTCCTGGTTTTGGAGTTTGTACCTTTATGTAAACCTCCCCCAGCGGTGTAACGGCAATATGACGGGCCTGGCCCAGATTTTCGGCTATAGCCTGGGCCTTAAAGCCTGCCGGCAGTTTAAGGCCTGCATTATCCGGGTCGGCAGCAGTATGGCGAAGCATAACACTATCACCATTATCTGCAAAACATGTTTCAGTAAACAGGGCTATCACAGACAAGCATCCCAGAAGAACGATTTTTGTTTTCATGCTATTTGGTTTTCAATGAGCTATTTATTTCCTATGATTGATAAGGGCGTTTCAAACCTGTCCTGTAAAAATAACAAAGGTTTTTTTTAATCTGTAATTAATAAGATGAACGGTAGCCCTTATAGTTCCCCTTCCTTATTCCGAGCTTTCTGGGAAACATAATATTTCATCAGGTAATGATATACCACCAATTCATGTAAACGTGCATTGGCTGTAAACATCCTGTTCAGGAACATATGCAGGTAATGTGCAGGCAGCTCCGTAACCATCAATGGCTGTATCATCGTTAACTGATGAAATATATCCCGGATAGCAGCTGTACGAGCACTAAAAACGCCTGTTGTGGACCTCAGCAACGCAGGCACTTCCGCATTATCTGGCGTATGTTCATGCACGTTATAATCCAGCCAGGCTGCCACCACTTTTGCCTGCTGCCGGTATTTATTATTCAATTGCCATTGGAGATCTGCATCCCCTCTATGCTCTTTAAAAAACTCCTGTTGTAAGTGACGTACCAGCTCCAGTTTCCTGGATAACGTATAACCGGCGCCGTTCAGGAGCTCGTCGGCCCCTTTCAGGGCCAGCAACCAACGTTCCGGCGTTTCAACACCACCTGTTGCCGCCAGCAAGGCAACGGCTGCCTGGCTATCCTGGTAAAAAAATGTTTCACTCAACTCCATAGCTAATGCACCATATCGCTCTAATTCCCGGATATAGGTATCCAATTGCAACTGCTGTATAATATCATTATCCTGGTAAGATTGCAATGCACTTTTCAATTGCTGCAACAAGATATGGCCTTGTTGGGGATCGGGTAAATGAAAACGCACCCGCAGGTGGGGCGCCGGGTCTTGATAACGGATAAAGAACCAATGGTCCGTTATTCCATTAGCCTGCCATTGCGATACCAAGGGAGCTATTTCTTTTACCAACAATTTGTCTAACCACTTAGGGCCGCCGTAAATTTTAACATATACCCATTCGCTTCCTGGCGGAAAACTGCGTTGCACATCCACCGTCTGTGGGAAAAAGGCAGTTTCTGCAGGCGGCTGGTAGCTGGTATTATATAGCGGCAAAATCATTTCATTGCAGAAAACACCGTGCTCATTGGCTAATAAACCAGTAGTGTTGTTATATAACTGTTCATATAATACAACAGCGCCTTTCTTTAATTTATCTGTTAGCAGGGAGGCCGCTAATGGATGGTCGAGATCCAAGGGCAGCTCATTATCCCCTTCTGCCATCAGCACTTGTACGGGTATACGATGTTGTTCCCGGAGACGCTGTAATGCAGCGGCTGGCGGAAGTTCCTGCAGCAACTCCAGGAAAGATGTGGAGGAAATATGCCACCTTGCCCGTTCCAGTATTATTTGTTGATATACTACCCTGGGCAGAAAGGGTTGCTCCGGCAAAAAGTTCCAATTCCAGTGGATAGCGATGGCCTGCTGTTGCTGCAGGTCGCATAGAAAACGGTATACGGCCAGGCCATGGCTAAAGTTGTGTGCACTGGTAAGACGCGGCAATATTTCTTTGCCCAGGCGGGCCGACCGCAGCACTACCTGGTTATTGCGTACAGACACCAACAGATCGCTTAACTGCAATTGAAAAGCTTCCGCTACACTACTCTTGCCCAGAAAAGGTATTTCATAATCGTATATGGATGGCCGTAGTAACACATTCCCCACCCTTCCCTCCGGCAAATGCACTATTTCCGCGATGATGCGGTCTTTTGCCATGGCTTGTTCCATTTGCGCAAAACTTTTCAGGGAGGCGGCCAGGGTTGCATTGCCCGCTGCAAAACGACCCAGCAGGGCCAGGGCGTTGGGGCCAGAACAGGACTTCAATACAAACCGGAAATCCCCTTTATCTGCTGCTGCTGCATCGCTGGCTATGAGCGATCCCATCAGGGAGAGATAAGGTGGCAAAACCGGCGCATCGCCTGCAGCAGCTAATTCATCCAGGTCTGCTTCCGTGAGCCGTATTTCCATCGCCTGTTGCTGCTGTGCAGTCAGGAACCTTTGCAGCATAAATTGCGTTTGCACGTTCCAGTTAGTAGCCGTATCCTTTTTCATGGCAGGCATTACCAGGTCGTCTATCAATGGTGTATAGCTGGCTGCAGCGCCGGCCACTACTCCATAACCGATACCGGTATCACTGTCGAGCGCTGTCATCAGTGGTATTTCCCGCAACTCATAGCGTTGAAGGAACTGCTCTTTAAATGTTTGCAGATCTATAGGTGTTCCCTTCTCGCCTAATACGGCTAGCTTTGCCATGCCGGCTGTTAATATGCCAGTTACCTGCTCAGATAAATCGGCAGTAGCCGGTTCAAAAAAAAGGTCTACCTGCACCGGATCTTTTACCGTGATCCGGGGAAAATGAGTGGTTAAGATCTTTTTAATATCCTGGTAACACTGTACCCCCGTGTTGGCTGCCAATAGTCGCTGTACTTCACGGAGTGGCGCTACATAATCCATGGCCGGGGGGCAGGCCTGTAGTTGTGAGATCAGGGTGGTTAACATGTCTGCACCAGTGATGGCGGGCGCCCAGCCGGCTACCAACAATTGATTTTCTATCAAGGAATCGATAAATGCAGTGGCTTCGACTTCCGGAAAGCCTTGTATACAAAGATGGGTGATGAGCTCACTGATCCGGGCGCCCTGAGCGGCAGCCTGCAACAGCTCCATTAGATAAGCCTGCTGCGAGAAGGCGCTCAGGAAATAATGCCGTTCCTTGTTTTGTTCCCGGTATTCGTAATAACGGCAAGAAGTGCCAGAAGGATATATACTGTTGTTAGGAAAGAACAACACTTGTTGCCGGATATCCGGATGTTGTAAGAGATCCTCTGTTAAAGCCGATAGATACTCTATATCCAACCGGGCAAGCTTACGACGGCTGTTTTCCGCAGGGGGCAACAGCGTGGTAGCCGATGAGTATATACGCCCGTTGCTACAGCCTGCAAATAGGCCATAGGGAGTACAGCGGGTACTCATCCTGAGTAAATACCGGTATAAAGCCATCGGTAGTTTAAGGCGCTCATCGGCTGGTTGTTCCAGCCATTTCATCATTTCATCGTAAAGTACAGGGCTGGCCAAAAAAATAGCTTCCTGCAAAAGCGGCCGGGTATACTTGTCTCGAATCGCCTGTATAAAAGAGGTCTCGCCAGACCGGGTGTTGCAGTGTAGTTGCCACACCTCTTCACATGACAATAACGGTGTTCTGAGCAGGTAGAAACCGTAGGTACTTAACAAAGACATAAATGAACAAACATACACTCTTTGCCAGATCGCTGCATAGAGTGGGTGAGTATGCCTGAGTAAAGGTAAAGGTTTTATACGCTCAGGTAGTTGCTAATTTCACACCAGGGATCATTCTCTCCATTTCATCGACAAACTTTTTATAACTCGCCGGTTTGCCCAGGTAGCCCTGGTTTTGTTTCCGGCAAAGATGTTTTACTTCTTTACTTGAGTAAGCTGTTACAAGAATAAAAACGCAGTCCTTTTGCAGGAGCTGCGTTATAATGTCTCTCGTATTACCCCGTAAGTTTACATCCAGAAATACGACATCTACTTGCCTTTCAGTGATCAGCTCTTCAATAGTATGAAGTTCTGAAGACTTTTTCACCAGCTTTAGGTAGGAGGTCCTTTGGATATAACTTTCCAGTATATCTAATGCCAGCGGCTCATCATCTACTATTGCACATCTATATTGCTGCATTGTATAACAAAGGGGTTAATCATTAGGAATAGTAACAGAAAAATTAAAAGTTAAAAGGTGATAACAATAGTTCCAAATGTGGTAGGAGTGGTGGGTACGCTGGAGTGTACCAAACCTGCCGCCGGTCTGCCGGATTTCATATTTTCAACAGCAGATACTTCAGCTTTAGCAATGATTTCCTTTTCTAATAATAAGGAGGGACGGCTGTTCACAGACATGTTCTTGTCAGACATAAAAAAAGATTTAAAGTCAAAGACAATTGATAACAATGTCGAAGCTCGCCCATTGGACGTATATCTCACATTTTATTAGACATAACTACACTTTCTTTCGACCAACTGGATACAATACACGCTTACCAGTTACTCTTCATCCTCATTATAGTTAGCTATGCCAAGCAAACGTTTGAGTTCTTGCCGGGAGGTTTTGGAGATGATCACGGAATGACTGTTGATCAGTTCTACAGTGTTGCCCATAATAGATTTAATCGCCTGCAACCGTACGATATAGGATTTATGTATCCGCATAAACTGATCGGGTGGCAACACATCCTCAATCGTTTTCATGCGCATATAAGTGATGATATTTTTATCTTTGCAAATAATTTTAATGTAATCTTTCATACCCTCCACATAATAAATATCCTCGAAGAGTATTTTAGTCAGCTTGTTATTGTCTTTTACAAAAAGGTGATTGGTAGTGGCTACTTTGGGTTTAACGGCATCTGTACTGGCAGCTTGTTGCCACTTCTGGCTAATATGGTTGCGGGCTTTATTCACTGCTTTCAGGAAGCGCTCGAAAGAAATAGGTTTTACGAGGTAATCCACTGCATCCAATTCAAAGCCAGCAATAGCATGATCCCTGGAAGCAGTAGTAAAAATAATGAAAGGTGGATTGCTCAGGGAGCGAATCATTTCTATCCCATTGATATTAGGCATTTGTATATCCGAGAATAACAGGTCTACTGGCTGCCGCTGCAATTCATTGATGGCATCAAAAGCGCTTTCACAAAAAGCTATTGGCTGAAGAAAAGGTACCCGGCCAATATAATTTTCCATTAGGTCTCTTGCAAAAGGCTCATCGTCAACAACCAGACAGGTAATAATTTGCTCCATAATTTACTTTTAGTTCAACGTTAATGTCAAGACAACTTTGTAATATTCGGGATTATTTTCAATAACTAAGGTATGCCGGTGAGGATACAATAAAATCAATCTTTTTCTTGTATTGCTCAGACCGATACCGCCAGGCACTTTTTTCTCTGCCGGCATTTCGCCCTTGCTATTAGCCATCTCGAACCGTAATTGGTCGCCGTTTACTTCCATTTCACCACGTATCCAGCAATTATTGGAAGTAGTACTATGGGAATATTTAAAAGCATTTTCCATAAACGGGAACATTAGCAACGGCGCAATTAATTGCTGACCCATCTGATCGGTATCACAATCGAAACGGATGCTGGCATTTTTCCCATACCGCACACTTTCCAGTTCCACATAGTTCTTCAAAAACTCCGCTTCCATATACAAAGGCACCTTTTCTGTATTGGAGTCATAGAGCGTATAGCGCATCATTTCCGATAAGTGCATGATCAAGTCTGACGCCATAGCATCATTACGTACTGAAAGGGAATAAATGTTATTGAGCGTGTTAAACAGAAAATGAGGATTCAACTGCGAACGCAGAAAATCTACTTCAAGATTCAGGTTATCCCTTTCTAACCGTAAGGTACGGGTAGAAGCGCGTATAATATCCAGAATCAGTTTCAACGACATAGGCGGGGCGATGGTCATAATCACTGGAATAAAAATCTTCCAAAAATGCTCAAAAGACAAAGTATCCGGCCAACCACCTTCTACTACCCTATCCAATATACCTTGTAAAGCCGGATCTTTGATATGCATATAAGCCACTGCATATAGAGAACTCAGATAATTCAGTACAGACCAAAACACAAAAGGTATATAAAAACAAATCAATGCCAATAAGAAACGGCCTTTCAATAAAATCCTCGGTATGGTAAAATAAAAGACAGAATAAAAAAAGAACATCGCTCCCAGAATATTCCTAATCACAAAAACCAGACTGGCGCCTGTGGATACTGTAAAACTGGAACGCATCATGAGCAGGTACAATAAAGCTAAACATAACCACATCAGTATATGCGACCATATCCTGATCCTGGTTCCATAATACCTGTCTGATAAAAAGAAGGAAAACCATTCCATTAGTTTCCTGCTGATATCAGTGCCCTCTGTATCAGTCTTACTTTTAAAAAAAGCTAGCATCGTAACGGAATATAAATTTTAGTATTAGCAGGTAGCAAGTAATGTAAAAATCCCTTACCAATCCCAAATTTCTTTTATTAAACGAAAATTGGATATTATAAAATTAAGTCCAGAACATAACTAACACATTATGAATGAATTATAAAAATGGCAATTTGTTATGTTGGCTACAACAGTAATTTCATCGCGTTTATGAGTCAATTCATCTAATAAGTTTAATAGGTTGGGAGTTTATTTAGACTTTTGGGGTACATCCATGGAAGAAACAATTACCACGGATGCTACAAAACAAGGATGAAGTTGTGTAATAAACACTACGATAAACAGGCATTCATCCATTGTTGTTACCATTGTCACTATCAGGCAATTAAAATATTATACCGATCTGGTCAGATAAAGTGAATATTTCATCCCTCCGTTACTCCAAAAAAAACTTACAATGGGCAATTACGCCCATCTCGTTATACTATTCTATTCTATGGAAATTCTATGAAAACCCCTACAGCTCAAAAGAGATAGGCCCCCTCGTCTATCTCTTTTTGGTGGGCGCCATTTTTCCCTAGTAAAAAGACAACCTGGTCCATGGACTGTCTGCTGCCATCAGCAGATAGTCCATATTACCCAATAAAGTTTCAACGCTTCCCAACTCTACGCCATTCCATATACAGCGGGCAAACTGATAGGAAAGGGAAAGATGTTTCCATGAGGTATAGGTTCTTTTCAGCAAAGGCACTCCCCACAATAAATTAGCAACAGCCTGCTCCCGGCTCAAATAACCGGCATCATAGCCAATACGGCTCAGATTAATCATACGGGCCATATCCCAGATTAACATATCCGGCGCCTCGTTTTCACCAGCCAGCTTTCTTTTATGGAACAGCTCCTTCACCGCACGGGTATTACGCAACCGCTCCATTATCATCGCTTCTTCCAGCTCGTTGGTAATAATATATTCCCTTAAAAAAGCTTTACTTTCTTTTATAGATACCAGGTTAATAGCCTGCCAAATAATATCATACTCTATGCGGTGGCCATTCTCTTGCAACCAATGCAACATTTCCTTCAAGGCGGCCGCATCATGGATGTCCCACCAGTCCGATAGCTGTGAGCGGCTGGCTTCCTGGCTTAATCCAGTGCTCAGGTCGTTCAGGTAATAATGGTTTACAAAGGCTACATCCGCACCGCAGGCAACAGCCCATTGCAATGCCGGCTCAATAGCTGGCGCCGGATGAATAATCACCTGCAAAGGAGCTTCTTCTACATCGTTCAGGTCTGCATCGTCGCCAGACATTAACTGGTTAAATTGTTTCAGGTTGCCAGCCAACAAACCTACCTGGGTGGCCCAATGGTTAGATGAATGGCGGGATTGCGCTATCTGCTGCCGGTACCGGTCAATCATTTCTTCCGGAAGACCCAGGTTACGCAAATGTTGCCAGTACTGCTCGTAGTAGTGCTGCTGGTCCATAAGGATTGGTACGATTAAGGTGTCGGTTAAAATACAACTTCTATGTATATACGAATAAAATGACAAGGAAGTTTCTAATCAATTGTATACCAAATATAAATAATATAACAGATCCGGCAAATAATTGCTGAAAGCCTGAAGGTATTAAACACGCTTTAGAAACGCCCTCCGGCAGCTGCCTTACAACCAAGTTTTTTTAGCAGATCTGCTATCGCAGTAGGAGCATGAAAGATATCTTCTGATGTTTTAGTGCGCTCCTGTGCTGCAGCTGAGCGGGCCAGCATAGCTATTTCATAGGCATGTATTGCTGCGGTAACGTCTGTAAATGCGGGATCGGTTAAACAGTTAGCCAGTTCCAGCGCATCCAGCATGGCCATGTTTACGCCCACACCTGCAAATGGCGGCATTACATGGGCGGCATCACCTATCATCGTTAAAGCAGGTTGGGTATCCCATTGTTGGTGTACCGGTGTGCCGTACATAGGACGGGGCACAAAATGGGAAGAGGCGTTGAACAAAGTGAAGAACGCCGGGTTCCAACCAGCATAAAATTGCGTTAGGAAATCCACTGCCTTTGCCTTTACAGCAAAGTCGATACCCACAGTCCTTACCCAATGTTCCGGGTGTTTGGCCGTGGCATAAAATATTAACGTCCCGTCGCCTTTTTGTTGCAGCATCAAGCCCTTCTCATCTCCCAACACAATCATATTGCCCTGGTGCACCATTTCATGCACTTCCGGGCAGCTTATAGCGGGTTTTTCCACCTCTCCCTGTATTAGGGTAGTACCGGAGTAATGCGGCCTGATATCAGTAATATATGGCCTGATCCGGGAGTTGGCGCCATCTGCCGCAATCACAATATCCACCTGCGCCCGACTGCCATCTTCAAAAGTAAGCAGGTAACCGCCGGCTGCTGTTGCTTCCAAAGCAACAAAACGTTTGTTCCACTGCACCGTGCCAGGCTTCAGGGCGTCCAGCAGTAGGTCGCGCAATACGCCCCTGTCAATCTCTGGCCTGGATGATGCTACCTGGTACGCCGGGATATCCAGTACCAGGCAGCCGTGCTTATCATAAATCCGGTGCTGCTCTCCTTCTGGCCTGGCCACTTTGGCAAAGGCTTCCATCAGGCCAGCTGCCTGTATCAGCAATTGCCCCGAGTCTGCATGCAGGTCCAGGCTACTGCCCTGTACACGGGCCATCCTGGAAGCATCCCTTTCATAAACCGTTACCTGTCCTCCGCGGATCTGTAACATCCTGGCCAGTGATAAGCCCCCGGGCCCTCCGCCTACAATGGCGATCTGTTTATCCTGAATCAATTCAGCTGAAAAATTGCCTTCCATTTTATTGTTTATTTAAACCGACCATCCGGTTTTTAATTAGATAAAAAAAGTACGGAATAACTACTTCTATAAGCCTATTATGTTTGGATAGCCTGGTACAATCCGTCCCAGAGTGCTTTTAACTCTTGTTTCTTACGGTTCATCTCATCATTTATAATCAGGTTCAGATTGGCGCCATCACTCAGGAATATAAACAATTTAGCTACCTGCTCGTCTGTCATTGATGTTTGTATTTCCCCACTTTTCCGCGCAGCAAGCACCACCCGTTTCCAGGCCGCCAGCTCTTCTTTTTGCTGCCTGGTATGTTGTGCTTTGAAATCCGGCAACAACCGCATGGCATCAAAAATCAGGTAGTAGTAATTATTGCTAATATTATTATTACTATGGGAAGCCAGCAGTTTAGCAGACGCCAGCCGGCTTTTCTCAAGCTTCTCCAGGATATCTGTATAAAACTGTTTCAGAGAAGCCTGTGAAAACAGACCGTAATCAATGATCATCATGTTCAGGAAAAAATGATTGATCACTTCGGCAAATACCTGCTCCTTACTACTGAAATAATGATAAAAGGCCCCTTTGGACATCCCTGTTTTATCCACAATTTCTTTCATTGTCACCTCTTTAAACCCCTTCTGCAAAAAAAGCGTCAATGAGGTTAACAGAATATGTTCTCTTGAATCATTCATAAACCGACCATTTGGTATGTAAAGATAGGGTATTTTGGAAAATAACCTAAACAGGAAAATTGCTGCGCTGGCAAACAAGGGATGTATCCATTACGTTTGAATATTAATATCTGGAATAATGGCAAATACTCCTACTCCCCCCGATAGCGGTAAAACGCTCCGCAACAAGGTTTCCCGCAGTTCTCAGGGAATATTTAAATCATCTCATGACCGCCCCACTGTGCTGGCTACTATCAACGCCTCCAACCACGACCGGGTAAAGCACCTGATACCGATCCGGATGAGCCGGATGAGTGCTTCACCATTCGCCTTTTACCGGGGCATGGCCGACCTGATGGCTTACGACCTCTCATTACTGCCCCATACCCAACTAAAGGTACAAGCCATGGGAGATTGCCACCTTATGAATTTTGGCGGCTTCGCCACTCCCGAACGCAATCTCATCTTTGATGCCAACGACTTCGACGAAACGTTGCCTGCTCCCTGGGAATGGGATGTTAAAAGACTGGCCACCAGCTTCGTATTAGCTGCCAGACATCATAACATGAAAGAAGCCGATGCCCACCAAATAGCCATCGACGTGGCAGCGGCCTATCGCAACGGCATCATAGAATATGCGCAGATGAACACCCTCGACCTATGGTACATGAAGTTTGAATTGCATGATCTGCTCAACAAAGCACATAGTGAAAAAGTAAAGACGATGCTGCGCACCGCTATAGAGAAAGCAGAAAAAAACACCCAGCAGAAGGTCTTTTATAAAATTACCCAAAGCGCATTAGGTAGCTTCGAAATCGCAGACCAACACCCGCTCATCTACCACCCCATCGACCTGGAGCAACAAAAAAGTATGGTACTATCCTTCCTCGACCTCTACAAAAACACCCTGCAGGAAGACCGCCGTTTCCTATTCAGTCAATATGAAATTACAGATATAGCCCAGAAAGTAGTAGGCGTAGGCAGTGTGGGCACCCGCTGCCTGGTAGCCCTGTTGATGAACAAAAAAGAGGAACCGCTTTTCCTGCAGGTAAAAGAAGCCAGGGCCAGCGTGCTGGAGGCCTATACCGGCAAGAGTAAATATCAGCATAATGGCGAACGCATTGTGCAAGGACAACGGCTCGTGCAAGCTGCCAGCGATATTTTTCTCGGATGGAGCACTGGCCTGGATAAAAGGTATTTCTACTTACGCCAGCTACGGGACCGCAAAATAGCCCCCGATGTAGAACATTTCGATAAAGAACTACTGACCGTATACGCCGGCCTATGCGGACACGTGCTGGCCAGGGCGCATGCCAAAACGGGGCCGGCCGCTCTTATCAGCAGCTATATGGGCAAAGCGGGAATTATAGACGAAGCTTTCGGCCGATTCGCTGTTGCCTATGCTAACCAAACCGAAAAAGATTATGGGGAATTTATGAAAGCGATTAAAATGGGGAAACTGCCCATGAGCAAAGAGTGAGATAATACATAGATGCCCATAAGGTTTCCGGAGATTTCCTTTTACTGTAATGATACCTGTTCTCATCCCAAAGTACCTTTGGAACTTTCCTGACAGCTATTGAAAACGCTTTTATTTCTTTTCTGGCAGATGTCGGAATTACAGTTTTTCAGAAGCTCTCCGGTATTTCTTAAAGAGCAATAATTAACAAAAGAAACTATATCATTTCTTTCTTAAAACGTTTTGTCCCGCTTATCTACCTTCCCTTTACGATTCTTAAATTTAGGCCTTCTCGGCGGAGCTTTAGGCAGATCCGGGTTAGCATTATTGGCTTCAATCAATGCGGCTTCTTCAAAGGGATGACTTACAGACGGAATAGTCTGACGGGTCAGTTTATTGATACTGTTCAGGTACGGTCTTTCTTCGGTATCACAAAAAGATAGGGCATACCCTGCAGCGCCGGCCCTACCGGTTCTACCTATACGATGCACATAAGTTTCAGATACATTAGGCAGATCGTAGTTGATCACATGTTCCAGCGAGTCTACATCTATCCCCCTGGCAGCAATATCAGTAGCCACCAGCACACGCAAACGGCCATTTTTAAAGTTACTCAAGGTAGTTTGCCGGGAAGCCTGCGACTTGTCGCCATGCAGCGCATCTGCATCGATATTGCGTTTACGCAGGTTCTTGGCAATCCTGTCTGCTCCGTGCTTGGTTTGTGTGAAAACAATGGTACGTTCTATCCGCTTATCTTTCAAGATATGATCCAGGAGAGACTGCTTGTCTTTCTTTTTTACAAAGTAAACAGATTGCTCTACCCGTTCTGCTGTAGTAGATACAGGCGTAATGGTTACTTTTTCCGGTTTATATAGTAATGAATTGGCCAATTGTGCGATACTTGGCGGCATGGTCGCAGAAAAGAACAACGTTTGACGCTGCTGTGGCAGTTCCTTGATCACCTTACGGATATCATTAATAAAGCCCATGTCCAGCATACGGTCGGCTTCATCAAGTACAAACATTTCGAGATGGTTCAGGTATACGTACCCTTGGTTCATGAGATCCAGCAGCCTGCCTGGCGTAGCGATCAGGATATCAGTCCCGTTACGCAACGCAATAGTTTGCCGGTGCTGGGGTACTCCACCAAAAATCACATCATGCTTCAATCCGGTATGCCTGCCGTAAGCAGCAAAGCTTTCATCGATCTGCACAGCTAGTTCCCTAGTTGGCGTCAGGATCAGGGTACGGATATGTTTGTAACCGGGTTTTACCGGCATATTATTGTGCAATAATTGCAAAATCGGAATAGCAAACGCTGCCGTTTTACCTGTACCTGTCTGGGCACAACCCAACAAGTCTTTTCCCTGCAACACAATAGGAATAGATTGCATCTGTATGGGGGTAGGCGTGGTATACCCTTCGGTTTTAATTGCCTTTAAAATGGGCTCAATCAGCCCTAATTCGTCAAATAACATGTTGATATTTCTGATGTAATAAATATAAAATAACGCTGCTTCATCTATAGCGTCATCACAATTGAGGAGAGCAGTAAAGAAAAGATTTCCGGACTGGAGAGAATGAATAATTCTGTGCTTTATGCCTTTAACTCAACAGACAAAAACAAAGATACTGTTTTTCCCGTCAGCATACCGTTACATAAAAAAATAATATATAAAATAAGGCAGGTTTCTAAAATTATAATAAAAAAGCCGCTTTGCAGCGGCTTAAAGCATTTATTTTGCAGCTTCCGGCGCTACATCCGGTTTGGTTTTCGGTTCTTCATTGCCATGGTGGCAAGTGTAACAGGTAACTTCCATCGTTTGGCTACCCTTGAAGAACTTCTTGTTGATACGGCTGGTCATCTTCAACATATCCCTTGCCACATCTTTGTGTGGATTTGCATCGCTGGCGAAGTCTAGTTTCTTTGCATCGTCTTTACGGGGCTCATGACAGAAATTACATTTTACGCCCAACGCAGTATTAAAACCGCGCATCACGCTTATCAGCTCTTCGTGGCTGATATTTTTCGGCAATACTTTCAGGTTATGCGCCTTCTCCGGCTCCTGAGGCAATGCGAGTGAACATAAAGTGCCAGCAGCCAACAATGCTGCTGCTACCACGAAACTTTTCCTGATTTTCATGACCATGAGTTTAATAAATCTAATAATGCTTCCTTCAGATGAGGAAATGTACAAAAATCATATTACTTTTTTGTACATTTCTTCATCCACCCTACCTATAAGCAACAAATCAATCACCCCATCCGGTGAGCTGAAAATAATAACCGGGGTGCCTGGGATGTTTTTTCCAGAGTGCCGAAAAACCCAGGTCTGGATAATATTTTTCTGCGGCCATAGCCAGACTTTCGTACCCGTTTGTATGCATATCCTTTATCTGCTGGTATTGCCAGGTGCTGTTGCCGGCAGCAAATGGCAGCATCCAGGCAAAAGCGTTACGCAGGCTTTTCTTATCCAGACTTACGTAATGCCATAAGTCTACGCTTACATTCTCTCCCAGCATAGCCAGTTCAAAAAAAGCTTCGAGATTAAAGCAAGAATAATTCCAGGACAAAGTGCGCGCGAGCTCATGCGGTTGTTGCCCATCTGTTTCCAACTGGCTGTTAATACGTTGGTTCGTTTGCGTTGTAAGAATTTCTTTGGCCAACGCAGGTTGTTCAGTGAATAAGGCAATGGCTACTGCTTGTACATCGTACCAGGTGCCGTGGTTATTTTTCTCCTCAGCTTCCTCTTTTCCAATAGGACTATTACGCATCCAATTGAGAAATTGGCGGTACCAGTCCTGGATGCCTTTATAATCAGCTGCAGAAAGGGAAGGTGAATTTTTCAGTAGTTGTACACCATCTATCAACGCAGTAACCATATGCGTATCGATGATGCCAATGCCCCTCCCCTCCGTAATCCCCGGTATGGCCTGCCCATAATTCAGGTGGGGCGCCATATAGGTAACAGTATCTAAAAACCAGGTACGAAGTAAACCGGCAGCCTTGTTCGCATATCTTACATTGCCGGTGAAATACCATGCCAGTCCTAGTATGTTTACATCCCTGCACAAGGAATTATAATATTCATCGTCTTTCACCGCATAGCGTTCCGGGTTAGTAACGCCATCGCGGCGGATATAAGGCAATCCATTGGCTTTAGTAGAATCGGGCCACCAATATGGGGCAACGCTCATGTAATTATGTTTATCACCACTAGGAGGCGTCTTGCTTTTATAAGTAACAGCGTAAAGCCCATGCTCCAGCGTACGGTTGGCTATTGCTACCAGTTCTGAAAGGGCGCGCTCTTTCGCTGTATCATGCCGGTTGATAGCAGCCTTACTTTGCGCCAGTACAGCAGACTTCAGCAAATAGGTTGGCGGCGCTGCCTGTTGTGCCTTCCCTGGTAAAGATCCGTATACGATCCATAAAATAAAAGTGGCTAGTGTACGTGTGAACATATTCATCTGTTATATTTTTTATCCGTTATAATTTTTCTCAGTATTGATCCGCCCACCTACAGGAATTAAGAGGGCCGGCAATCGATGCCAACTCCGGGAGATTACTTCATTGTATAACGTTTTATACTGATCACTGCACTCTTATTCGTATCATCTGCCTTATTGATGTAAATGTAAGCCCTGTATTTACCATCAGTAGTTTCTACCCAAACGCCGGCCTGTTCTTTCAGGTTAATGGCATAGTCCGGGAGGTAGACAAATCCAGTTTCACAAAATCCACATCATCTATATATACGCCATATTATAAACGGGCCAGGTTAAAATTACGCAACCCTCATACTTTGCTCACTTTCGTATCCCTGTTAACGTTAGCCGGCAACGTTACACCCGGAAGGTATTCCAGATCTGCCGCCGGCGACACCAACGCATGTTTAAAAGTAATGTTCGCAATGGCAGGGTACAAATATACCAGGTCTATATTAGCCGCATGGGCTGCTGCATCGGTGGCATTATACGCAGCCATACCTGCAATGGAAATATAACAGGTTTTACCATCTGCCACGCCCAGATCCAGCGTCATACAAACGTTTGCAGCTAAACAGCGAAAAGCTCCTTAATTAGCAATAAACTCATACGTGGAAAATTGGTTGTTAAGAAATATAGATTTTGGAATCGGATTGTTGGCGCCGCATGCTATTATAACAATCGATTGAAATTACAATTATTTGGGAAATACTTAAAACTTAAACTTCTACAATATTTTTCAAACCTACAAATTTTATGCATACGTTTTCATAAAAAAGTAAGTAACGTTTTCTCCCATTTGGCAATTCCGCAATAACCGGGTTTTTTACCGAATTTAGCAATGCTAAGTTTGTGATAAACAACGAGCCATGAATCATTACAATAACATAGCCATAGCTATAGATTACATCAAGCAACACTTTAAATCCCAGCCGGGCCTGGAAGAAGTGGCGGCGGCCGTGCATATGAGCCCCTTCCATTTTCAACGGATATTCGCAGAATGGGCGGGCGTTACGCCTAAAAAATTTCTGCAGTACCTTACCCTTGACTACGCTAAAAACATGCTACGGACCGGGCAAGCCACTGTATCCGATGCTGCCTTTGAAACCGGATTATCCGGTACCGGCCGTTTGCACGACTTATTCATCAACATTGAGAGCATGACGCCCGGCGAATACCGGAATGGCGGAAAAGCCCTGCACATCAACTACAGCTTTGCAGAAAGCCCTTTCGGCAATATCATTGTAGCAGCCACGCCCAAAGGTATCTGTCACCTTGCCTTTGCCGACGACCGGGAATTAGCCCTCCAATACCTGATAGCGCAGTTTCCCCATGCCCTGTTTACCCAAACGGTAGACCTGATACAACAACATGCCCTGTATATTTTTACGCAGGACTGGAGCCGGCTGGCCGAAATAAAACTGCACCTGAAAGGCACCGACTTCCAGCTGAAAGTATGGGAAGCCCTCCTGAAAGTGCCCATGGGAAAATTAACTACTTACTCTATGCTGGCCAAGGAACTGCAACGCCCCAACGCTTTCAGGGCAGTAGGCAGCGCAGTGGCGCAAAACCCTGTTGCCTTTCTCATCCCCTGCCACCGGGTCATCAAAGCTAACGGCGCTACCGGCGAATACCATTGGGGCAGCACCCGCAAAAATGCCATCATCGGATGGGAAGCCGCCAAAACCGACAAGGAGGCAACAACCTAGTTGTTCTGCCCCATGCCAACGGCTCTGCTGCCTTATTGCAACGATGGTGATACAGTTTCTTCTTCTTATACCTGCCCGGCCATCAGCAAATAAAAGGGCTGCCCGCTTGTGATAGGACAGCCCCGTTTTTGCTTATGAAAAAAAGACGGGCACTAAAGAACGCCTGCCGGTTAAAACGAGAAAAAAAATTTAACAAGGGTATAAAGCAATTCATAAATACTGGCCGGAAAAGGCCATAGATCGGCTACACAGTTAATGGCCCAACACCGTTAACCAACCATTTCAACGAAGACTATGGCGTATGGCTCA
Source organism: Chitinophaga sp. 30R24 (assembly GCF_049056765.1). Lineage (NCBI taxonomy): Bacteria > Pseudomonadati > Bacteroidota > Chitinophagia > Chitinophagales > Chitinophagaceae > Chitinophaga > Chitinophaga sp. 30R24. The sequence goes on along the minus strand of NZ_JBJGXX010000004.1, from coordinate 101,092 downwards.
ACATAAATGTGCAATAACAGTTTCCTTTTGATATATCCCTACGGATAGCTATTAACAGTGCCAGACCACACAATTATCTACCACAAAACAAACAATTAAACTTTAACGTTAACTAACGGCTAAAAACTAATTACAAGTCCAGATTTAGTTCAACTTAGTCACCCCCGCAGGAATTGCGCTAAAAAATAGTTTTACAGATTTTGGTTGCTATAATTCCTATAAGTTACTATTTATACTTTATAGGTTACTTAAAAATAAAAATTATTTGACATTTTAACGAATAAAAGTGCATACTTTTCATTTGTTAGGCAATAAATAACTTTTACCTCAAGAACAATATTTAATATCAATAGTTTATATATTCGATATCCACTTGTTTTATATACTGATTAAGTGTTCTCCTTCCGGGCTATTCCAGCCAAAGAGAAAGCCATTATTTATGGATGGTTGAAAATGCGGAACAACGATTGCGGATAAGAACTTATTGGGAAAATGTACTGGGCGGGATCAGTAAATATATATAACGCCGATTTTTAAGGTCATTATAAGGCTTTACTTCGATTCTTACCTGTAACTTTGTGCTTACGAAACACCAAAGAACCTACGGGAACGCGAACATATGAATGTGAATAGCATAGTTAAAGGACCCTTGAAGCCGGAATTACTTCACGAGGAAACACTGGCAGATATTTTTTCGCATGCCGTACGGGAACATGCTCATCATACGGCGCTGATCTTCCAACAACAAACACTCACCTATAAAGAGCTGGATCACTGGAGCGACGCGATAGCCGCCTATCTGCAGGCCCGCGGCATTGGTCCGGGTAACATGGTAGGGGTTTGGTGGCCACGGGGGCTGGAACTCCATGCCGCCATACTGGGGATTATCAAATCAGGTGCAGCCTATGTACCGCTCGACCGCGAAATGCCCGCCGAACGGGTGGAAGGCGTGCTCAATGAAGTAAAAGCCGCTGCCTGTTTCAGCGAAGTACCGCTGCAATTGAATGCCGACATACTCACCGTTCCTCCGGTACCGGATAGCACGGAAACATTTACGCTGGGTGCTGGCCCCCAACCGGATAATTTCGCCTATGTACTGTATACTTCCGGTAGTACCGGTAAGCCCAAAGGCATTCCTATCAGCCACCGGCAAATATGCCACCTGGTGAGGGCCGAGCAAACGATTTTAAACATACACGCTACCGATAAAGTGTACCAGGGCTTCTCCGTGTCGTTCGACATGTGGTGCGAGGAAACCTGGGTAAGTTATTTTGTAGGCGCCACACTCTGGGTAGCCGACGCCACTACCGCCAAAGCCATCGATGAATTGGGAGAAGTGCTGCGCCAGGAAAAAATTACCGTTTTACATGCCGTGCCCAGCCTGCTGGCGATCATGGACGACGATATTCCTTCCCTCCGCTTGGTGAATGCAGGCGGCGAAGCCTGTACCCCCCAGGTGCTGGCCAGATGGGGGGCGCCTCCCCGGCATTTCTACAACAGCTACGGCCCTACGGAAACAACGGTAAGCGCTACTTTTGCCGCACTCAAACCCGGCGATCATATCACCATCGGCCAACCGTTGCCCAACTACAACATGGCCGTAGTAGATGAAAAACTCGATATACTGCCGGCCGGCGAACGCGGAGAACTGGTCATCTCCGGGCCTGGTGTAGGCCAGGGTTATATAGACCGCCCTGAACTTACCCACGAGAAATTTGTGAATAAACCCGCCTCTATGAGCGAACTGCCCGGTAACCGGCTTTACCGTACCGGAGATGCCGCCGTTATTTTACCAGATGGCAGCATCGATTTCCAGGGCAGACTCGACGACCAGATCAAATTACGCGGCTACCGCATCGAACTGGGTGAAATAGAGAACCAATTACACGACATAGAAGGTATCATAGCAGCCGCTGTAGCTGTAAAAAAAGACAGCAACGACCAGGATCAGCTGGTGGGGTATGTAGTTGCGGAAGATGACCAGCCTTTTGACGAGTCTTTACTCAGGGCCCATCTGGCAAAAGTGCTTCCTCCTTATATGGTGCCCGGCGTTATCATGTTGCTGGTTGACATGCCCCGGCTGCCCAGTGGCAAAATAAACCGGAAAGCGCTTCCTATACCGGCAGCCTTTACGCAGGTTACCTCCCACGAAGCCATTAATCCCGACGCCCCCTTGCAAGACCGGGTATTAGCCATTCTTGCGAAAGTATTTCCGGACAAAAACATCCAACTCCAGCAAGACTTCTTCACAGACCTGGGAGGCCATTCCCTGTTGGCAGCAGCCTTTGTATCCCGCCTGCGCCGGGAGGCCAATGTGCCCCAAGCTTCGTTGAAAGATATCTACATTCACCGCCCCCTTCAGGAACTGGTGGATGTATGGAACACCGCCCCGCAAAAGGTGAAACAAAAAGAGCGCACTTTTAACAAAGTGCCGTGGTGGCGCTATCTCGCCTGCTGGATCGCACAAACCATTGTAATACTGATCATTTTTGGCCTGTTCGCCATGCAGATATTCCTGCCTTACCTGGGATACTACTATGTACAAGAGGCAAGCAGCAATCTTGGATATGGCATTATTACAGCACTGGTAATGTTTTGCCTATTACCACCGCTGTTCTCTGCCCTCATTATTACCAGTAAATGGCTGGTAATCGGTAAAATGAAAGCCGGCGACTACCCGCTCTGGGGCCTATATTATTTCCGTTGGTGGACAGTAAAAACCATACAGCGCCTTATGCCTTCCCAGTTCCTCAACGGCACGCCTTTATACCCTGCCTACCTTCGTTTGCAGGGAGTAAAAATAGCGCCAGATGCACAACTGGGCGCAGTTACCATTGGGGCGGAAGACCTGGTGACCATTGGCAGCGATGTGAGCATCAGCTCCCAGGCGGTTATCAATAACGCTTTTATAGAAGATGGCTGGCTGAAATTACGGACCGTGTACCTCGGCGACCATGCCTACATTGGCAGTAGCGCTATTATTGGCGGCAATACGGTTATGGAGCCCTGGAGCGAGCTGCAAGACCTTAGTTTCCTCCCGCAAGGCAGCGTGGTAAAAACCGGCGAAGTATGGCAAGGCAGCCCCGCCGCCTTAAAAGTAACTAAAGCAATCAGTGAATTGCCACAACCATTACCGGTATCCAAAGCTACCCGCTGGAAATACAGCCTTATATTTTCCCTGTTCCTGCTGATCTTTCCATTTACCGTGCTGTTACCTTTATTACCTACGATCATCACGCTGAACCAAATGGATGACGCCGCACCGGATTACAATTTTAATTACATGGTAATCACTCCGGCATTGGCACTGAGCTATATCATCCTGTTCACCGTGCAAACGGTACTGATCACCCGTTTGCTGCAATGGCGCATCAAACCTGGTACCTACCCCATTTACAGCTCTTTTTATGTGCGTAAGTGGTTTGCCGACCAGATGATGTCTTTATCCCTGATTGTAATCCATCCTATATTCGCTACTGTATTTATCTCTTCTCTTTTCCGGGCGCTGGGGGCAAAGATCGGCCGTAATACAGAGGTGTCTACTGCCAGCAGTGTAACACACCCCCTGCTGGAAATAGGCGACGGCGCTTTTATTGCCGACGCGGTAACCCTCGGAGAATCTGATATACGCGGCCAGCAGCTGATCCTGGAAAAAACCATCATCCACAATACCAGCTTTGTAGGCAACAGTGCCCTGATACCGCAGGGATACGAACTGCCTGAAAATATGCTCATCGGTGTACTGTCTACACCACCATCGAAAGAACAACTAGCTGGCAGCACAGCCCGCGATTGGTTCGGCTCTCCCGCCATTGCGCTGCCCCGCCGCCAGGAAAGCCACTTCTTTCCACCGGAACTTACTACCAATCCATCCCCCCAACGCAGGTTGGCCAGGGCGCTGGTAGAGTTTATCCGTATTCTTATCCCCGAAACAGTGGTGATCTGCTGCAGCATCCTGTTCATCGCCTACGGCCACGATCTGGTAACCGACAAGCCCTGGTGGATGATCTTACTGCAGTTCCCGTTCTATTATCTCTTTTTCCTGGGCATTCCCGCCTTTCTGTTTACCGTTGTACTTAAATGGGTGTTGGTAGGCCGTTATAGAGCGCGGCAAAGTCCTATGTGGACCTCCAAAGTATGGCGCAGCGAAGCCATCACTTCTACTTACGAAGCCCTGTCTATTCCATTCCTGTTGGAATATTTGAAAGGCACCCCCTGGTTGCCGCTGCTCCTGCGTTTACTGGGAGTAAAAACCGGCCACCGGGTGCTGATGAATACCGCCGACATTACCGAATTTGACATGGTGGAAATAGGTACAGATAGCGTACTGAATGAAGATAGTGGTCCTCAGACCCACCTGTTTGAAGACCGGGTAATGAAGATAGGCCCCATCAAAATTGGTAAAAGAAGCAGCATAGGCGCCCGCTCTATTATTTTGTACGACAGTGAAGTAGGAGATGATGTGAATATTGCGCCACTGTCGCTCCTCATGAAAGGGGAGAAACTGCAATCTAATACCAATTGGACAGGTAGCCCGGTAAAACCGGAATAAGGCATATTACCTGCATGAATATACGAAAACTGGCTATATGATAACAATTACGCCTATACGCATTCGTGAGCACTACGTCCTTGTCAGCGAATTAATGCGCCTGCTCCACCTGTCGGAGAAGGCATTTTTTCCGAAAACAGCCGATTGGGACAGCATTGCGACTAACTACATGCAACATGTGATAGACATGCAGGAAACATGCGATGGCGTATGCCTGCTGGCTACCGTAAACAATCAGCCGGCAGGCTTCCTCTTTGCCTATTTGGAAGAAGCCGACGAAAGCCGCATAGAAGACTATAGCGGCGATACCCTATACGTATCTGATGGATATGTACACGCCGAATACCGGCGACAGGGCATTTACCGGATGATGAATGAAGCGCTGGAAAAAATATATATACAAAAAGGCATCCGCAGGATTGTCCGGTACACCCTCACCAATAACTACCGGATGCAGCAGTTCCTGGCCACCCAGAACTATGTACCGGTAAGACTGGTCTATGAAAAATGGCTATCCCCCAACGGTAAAGAAGTGAGCCCACTATTTCCCCCTGAGCACCAATCGTAACCTCGTACTATATACGAAATCCTGTTCTGTTGCGCTACCGGCTGGCCCACTGCCGGTAACGCAACAGGGCTTCTACAAAATAATAATCGGCGTAAGTTAACGGTACATCCACTTCAGATGTATGCGGAAGGGAGCCTACACTGTGCAACAGGATAAAATTATTATTCTCTCCTTCCTTTGCCAGGTAAGCGGAACTACAAAGACTGTGAAGTGTTTTTTCTGCAGCACGCCAATAACGCCCGGCAGTTGCTTTATCTGTGTAGCGGCTCAATTCCAGCAAAGCGGAAGCGGTAACCGCGGCGGCAGATACATCACGCGGAGCATTGGGAATACCAGGAGCATCAAAGTCCCAATAAGGTACGCCATCTGCCGGCATATGGGGATGGTTCAGGATAAAGTCTGCAATATGACAGGCCTGTTCCAGGTAAGCGATGTCTTTGGTATCGCGGTACATCATGGTATAACCATACAGGCCCCAGGCCTGCCCGCGTGCCCAGGCAGAACTATCAGCTGCCCCCTGGTGGGTTTTGCGCTCGTATACAGCACCAGTACCGGGGTCATAATCTACTACATGAAAAGAGCTATAATCTTCCCGGAAATGGTGCTTCATAGTTGTATTGGCGTGGGTACGTGCTATCTGTGCGTATTGCGGATCGCCGCTCTCCCGGCTAGCCCAGTTCAACAATTCCAGGTTCATCATATTATCAATGATCACTGGAAATTTCCAGACGCCATGATCCCACGATCTGATACAACCGGTTGTAGGATTAAAGCGGGTAGATAAAGATTTCGCGCTGGTGAGCAGGATGTTTTTCCAGGCAGTATCTTTTGTTATTCTCCAGGCATTTCCGAAAGAGCAATACATCATAAAGCCCAGGTCGTGGGTGTGGGTATTATATTGCTCTTTTTTGATGAGCGCCATCCGTTTCAACGCTTCCTCCTTAAAAGCAGGATCTTTCGTGTATTCATACAGGAACCAGTTAGTACCCGGATAAAAACCGGAGGTCCACCAGGTGGAGTTAGCTACCATCAGGCTACCGTCTTTAGCATTAGTAGACCTTGGCAACGTACTGTCGGGAACATGTTGCCTCATCAGTTTATATTGCTTGGCGGCCAATTGCAAAGCTGCCGCCGTTTTTATCAATAAGGCCTTATCCGCTTTGCCAGATTGTGCATACGATTGCATTACTATTAATAGCAAACATAGGGCTAAGTAGCAGTGTTTTTTCATCATAACGTAGCTTATAAAATGATCATTTCTTTTTCCTGGCCGGCTTCATTTTACCGGCGGTAGATGCTCTGGCGATCAGTTGAATAGGTATAATTTCTTGTGAATAACGGGGAGTTTTTGAAGGAGAAGGAGTATGAATCAGCTCCATCAGCGCAGCCACTACTCTTTCCCCCATCATGGCCGGGTATTGATCTACGCTGGTAACCGGAGGGGTTACAATCTCTGTTCTCGGATCATTGGAATACCCTACTACTTTCACATCTTCCGGCACCCGTACATTTATTTTACGGCAGTATTCCAGAATGGTGATTGCCGTAGTATCATTGGAAGCGAAAATACCGTCCGGATAAGGCTTCTGAGCAAATATTCTCTCACAGGTTTGCCAGGCATTTTCCCGCGTAAGCTCCTGGAAGAAGATGCGTGTTTTTTTGAAAGGCAGCTTATGTTCCTGCAAAGCATTTTTATAGCCAGCCACTCTTTCTACATACAAATTGCTGGTCAGCGGACCTGAAATATGTACAATATCCTTACAGCCCTTTTCTACCAGATGTGTGGTAGCCGTGTATCCTCCCAGGTAATCATCTCCCTTGATCACTTTCACATTGTAATCTTTGGGCACACGGTCAAAAAATATCAGGGGGATATTGTTATCCCGGAAAATATCGAAATGGGAAAAATCGGTAGTATATAAAGTAGTAGACACTACCAACCCGTCAACCCTGGCAGAATACAGCGTATTCACCAATGCTACCTCCTGTTCATAAGAGTCGTTGGATTGACAGATAATCAGGTTGTAGCCATGCTCTTGTAATTTATTCTGGATGATCGTACTGATAGCAGCCGGAAAAAACATAGCAATACGCGGTACAATAAGTCCTACCGTTTTGCTTTTATTGTTACGTAAACCGGCAGCCAACGCATTTGGGCGATAACCCAGTTTGCGGGCCATCTTCTTCACTTTATCTTTCGTACGTGCGCTAATGTTAGGATTATCATTCAGTGCACGTGATACAGTGGATACAGAGAGTTTTAGCGCTGCTGCGATATCCACTATTGTTGTTTCGGTACGTTTGCTCATGTAAGGAGGCTATTAACTGTCATTATCCTGTTATCTTCCCATCCAGCCACCATCTACTGTGAGGATAGTGCCGTGTACGTAATCCGCTGCATTAGAAGCGAGGAATACCACTGGTCCGGCAAAGTCTTCCGGTTCTCCCCAGCGGCCAGCAGGGATACGGTCCAATATGGCACTGCTGCGTTCTGGGTCTGCCCGGAGTGCAGCGGTATTATCCGTAGCAATATATCCTGGGGCAATCGCATTAACATTCACTCCCTTCGAGGCCCATTCATTGGAAAACGCTTTTACCAGCGAGCCTACTGCGCCTTTACTGGCGGCATATCCCGGCACATTGATTCCCCCCTGGAAGGTGAGCAAGGATGCCGTAAAGATAATCTTTCCCTTTCCACGGGCAATCATTCCTTTCCCGATTTCCCTTGTCAGGATAAACTGGGCGTTCAGGTTAATGTTGATCACTTCATCCCAATATTCATCGGGATGTAAAGCGGCGGGCTGGCGGCGGATGGTGCCGGCATTGTTCACCAGTATGTGTACTACCGGCACTTCCTGTTCCAGTTTTGTAATAAAACTGTATAAAGCCGTTCTATCAGAAAAATTGCATTGATAAGCCTTAAAGCTGCGGCCTAACGCTGTTACTTCTTTTTCTACCTCGCTGCCACTTAATTCCAGGGTAGCAGACACGCCAACAATATCTGCTCCTGCCGATGCCAGGGCCACTGCCATCGCTTTTCCTATGCCACGGTTGCATCCTGTTACCACGGCCGTTTTTCCGGTCAATTGAAATAGCTCCATTGTAAATAGTTGAAATTACCCGGCCTTTAGCGCCAGATAACGGATCAATAAATTATTGCAGGGTTACCTGTAAAGGTTGCCTGATCTTCTGTGCAAAGGTTTCCAGATAGCTAAACCATGCTGCTGCATTGGTGATACGGCCTCCTTTGTTCCAGGCGGCGCCAAAGTAGTATTCATAAGTCTGCTTATCGGTTACTATGCCGGAACTGAGCAAATGTACCCCATCTACACTCATGCCTAGCACTTCCCGGGCAAATACACAGCCTACTCCCAATGTGCCATCCTCTCCATGTGCAGGCTCCCAATATCCCATTACACCATGTTGTTCGTCCAGCAAGATATTGCCTGGTTCTTTACGCTTTACAATACCTGTTACTACAGGCAGCTGATTACCACTGAACAGGTATTGGAGTTGCATTTTATTTAGCTGGGAGCCTGCATCAAGGGAAATTGTTTTGGTAACGGTAACGGGTATATTTCCAGCTTGCCAGGTATCATAGCTGAGTACAAAGGAGGTACGCAAAGGACCATTGTCCAGCGTTTTCCAATGGCGGTAGTTTTTAGGATAATAGATGGTATCTTTCCCATAAGGTGCGGTATCTCCGGCGCCCAGGGTAAGGCCTACACTATAATAATCCAGCCCCTGGCCATTATCGTGGTGGTAGTTATCCAGTTTATACCAGGTATCAATTACGGGGTCGCTGGTACGTTTTGCCCACACATCAATGCCATAGGCCATTTCCGTGGGTACCTGCTCCAATGCCTTGCCATACATACGGTAAGCCATGCGGTCGTTTTCCCAGGCATAATCATCTTTACGTTCCGGTACATAACGGCCATAAGCCTTTACTTTTATCGGGGCTGGTGTACCTTCCTGTACAGCGGCATACAAACTTGCTCCGGCAGGCAAACTTACCTGCAATAATACTTTCTGTACTGTTTTATTACCTTCATACAACAACTGATAAGGCACTTCCCTGCCACTCAACAGATCAGTAATTTTAAAGCTTTGCTGCGTTTGTTTGAAGTACTTCGCAACAAACTGTTGATATGGGATCTCCACCAGGTCTTCTTCCCTGTTAATACCCGTATTATTGGTGATCTGCAAGCCAGCAACGGTTTTACGCAGCTCATATTTGATCAGTTCTCCACCTGCTAACAGAAAGGCCCCAACGCCGTATACTTCGGTATCTGCTGCAGTGGCCTTACCCGGAGCAGCGCCGATAGCTTGTACAAATCCGAGCTTGCCATCAGGTTGCACACAATCGTTGAGGGCTTGCCAACCTTTTTGGATTACTGGCATAAAATCTTTTTCCGGCAGCAGGCCGTTGTTCACGCCCCACGTCAGCGCATATACGTAAAATCCGGTACCGCTTGTTTCTTTCGCCGGATAGCTTAAAGGGTCTAACAGGCTGGCATGCCAGGTGCCATCAACCGTTTGCAGGGTAGCAATACGATAAGCCATTTGCTTATATAGTTCCTGGAAGCGGGCTTTATTAGCGTAACCGGCGGGCATATTTTCCAGCATGCGCACCAAACCGCCCAGTACCCATCCGTTGCCGCGGCTCCAATACACATTAGCGCCATTGTTCTCTTTTTTACCGATAAAGCTACCATCCCGGTAGTACAGGCTATCCTGCCGGTTATACAGGAAACCGGTGGTTTTCCACCAAAGTTTATCGGCGGTTTCCAGGTAACGCAGATCACCGGTAACAGTGCTTAAATAGGCCAGCGCAGGCGGTCCCATGAACAACGCGTCGCACCACGCCCATTCCCGGTGGTGCACACCGTTCTTCCATTCCAGCGATTCCGTATGTGGCGCTGCTACAATACTGTCTGCCAGCTGACGGAATTTTTCCGTCATTACCGGGTCTTTGTATAAACTATAAAGTTGTGCATATAGCTGCCCTACACAATATTCATCTGCAAAAAACCTGTCCGGACCGGTATTCCAACCATTCTCTTTCCCTACCTGCACCAGGCGGTCAATAAAAAAAGGGTTGGCGGTTACCCTGGCCAATGACAACATACCGGCATACATGGCGCCATTGGTCCAGTCGGTGAGCGCATGTGTCCATCCTTTTTCTGCTATATAGCGCCATTGCCAGGCGGCTACTTTCTCCATTTGCGCCCGGATGGCGGCGGCGATATAGGTACCGGCAACAGTATCGGCAGGCATGGCTACAACAGGCATGGTGGTATGCGCCGGTAAGTTTACATGCAGGAAAGACAAGCCCAGCAAGCTTCCTGCGATAATTGTTTTCATCATGATAGCAGCTATTATCAGTTCATGTCATTAACGTAAATCGGTGATACTGCAATGATCCATATCGCTATAGTCAAGGTTTTCTCCTGCCATTCCCCATATAAAAGTGTAGTTACTGGTACCTGCACCAGCGTGAACAGACCAGGGCGGTGAAATCACTGCCTGTTCATTCTGCATCCAGATATGGCGGGTTTCCTGGGGCTCTCCCATAAAGTGGCATACCGACTGCCCTACGGGCAATTCAAAGTAAAAATACACTTCCATCCTTCTGTCGTGCGTATGTGCCGGCATGGTGTTCCATACGCTGCCTGGTTGCAGTGCTGTCATTCCCATCTGCAATTGGCAGGTTTCCAACACGCTATTCACCAACAGCTTGTTGATAGTACGATGATTCGATGTTTCCAATGCACCCAGTGCTACGATATCTGCCTCTTCTTTAGTTACTTTGCGGGTAGGATAACTGTGATGTGCAGGCGTGGAGTTTAAATAAAATTTAGCGGGCGACGCTGCATTTTTACTATGGAAAATTACCTGCCGATTGCCCTTACCAATGTACAGGGCTTCTTTATAAGCCAGTTCAAATAATTCACCATCTACTTCCACCATACCGTCGCCGCCAACATTAATCATGCCCAGCTCCCTGCGCTCCAGGAAATATGCTGCTTTGAGCGGCGCTATTGTTTCCAGCGCCACCGCTCCATTTACAGGCATAGCGCCACCCGCCAGATAGCGGTCGTAGTGTGTATGCGTCCAAACTATCTGATCTGCGTCGAAAATTTTTTCAATTAAAAATGCCTGCCTTAACCGGGCAGTGTCCATTTGTTTCACTTCTGCCGGGCTACTGGCGTACCTCGATTCGAACGTAGTGCTCATATAATGTCAAAATATTTTTTAAATGAAAAGGGTTAGTGCTGACTGCTAAACCCTGCAAACACCGGCAGAGCCCTACAGTTCTGCCGCCAACAAGCACATAATAATAGCAGTTGCCAGTAAAACGTTAACCACCGGTAATTAAAAATATGCAAACGTTTGCAAACATAAAATTAATTTCGGGGCAGGCCTGTAAAAAATTTCGGTGACGGATACCGGTGGTAATCAAAAATATTGAATCTATCGGGCAATTCAAACGTTTGCATTAATATTTTTATAGGGGAGACTGATAGCGTATTAACATTTTATAATCTATTCCTGACATCCGACTGGCCCCCTCTTTCCGTTCAAAATCAAATGGTTAAAATCTTATTATGGATTAACATTTTAGTATCACCAGCCGGAACGCTTATTTACTACTTTAGCTCTTATGAACGCTTATTTACAAATTCATCCGAATGATAATGTGCTGGTAGCCTTGCAAGATCTACCGGCTGGAATGGAAATATCTTTTAACGGACATCAGATTCAATTACAGCAACATGTTGCTGCCAAGCATAAATTCCTGATAGAAGATATCAGGGAAGGCGATCCGGTGACGATGTACGGTGTGTTGGTAGCCAAAGCCAGCAAAAACATCCGCCGGGGTGAGAGCATGACCACCGGGAACGTAGTACATGATGCCAATGCCTTCCATGAAAAGGATGGTTCACTCGAATGGCAGGCGCCTGACATCAGCCAATGGAAAAACCGCAGTTTCCTGGGCTACCACCGTGCCGACGGGCAAGTAGGCACCCGCAATTACTGGCTGGTTATTCCACTGGTTTTCTGTGAAAACAGGAATGTAGGCGTCATCAAAACCGCTTTCGAGAAAGGGCTGGGATTTGCACCCGCCGAAGTATATAACGAACAGGTGGCCGACCTGGTGTCGCTCTATAAAAGCGGCAACCTCGAAGCGATTAAAAATTATGAAGCAGGGAATATAACAGCAACGAATAAACGCAATGTAATATTCCCCAATATAGACGGCATTAAGTTCCTCACCCATGAAGGCGGATGCGGCGGAACCCGTCAGGATTCCGACGCTTTATGTGCACTGCTGGCAGGTTACATCCACCACTCCAACGTAGCCGGAGCCACTATCCTAAGCCTTGGTTGCCAGCACGCCCAGGTGTCTATCCTACAGGAATCATTAAAAAAACTGAATCCAGATTTCAATAAACCACTGCTGATATACGAACAGCAAACAAGCGCTTCAGAATTTGCGATGCTGTCGGCTGCCATTAAAGATACCTTCCTGGCACTGATAGAAGCCAACAAACAAACCCGCCAGCCAAGCCCGCTCTCCAAACTGGTAATCGGCCTGGAATGCGGCGGGTCCGACGGCTTCTCTGGCATATCCGCCAATCCTGCTGTTGGGCATACCTCCGACCTGCTGGTAGCACTGGGCGGTACTTCTATCCTCTCCGAATTCCCGGAATTATGCGGAGTGGAACAAGAGCTGATTAACCGTTGCCAAACCAGGTCAATTTCAGATAAGTTTATCCGTATCATGCGCGCGTATGAAAACCAAGCCCAGTCTGTAGGTTCTGGTTTCTACATGAATCCTTCCCCCGGCAATATCAAAGATGGCCTCATCACCGACGCTATTAAATCTGCCGGTGCGGCCAAAAAAGGAGGCACCTCGCCTGTAACAGATGTATTGGATTATACAGAATATGCTACCAAACCAGGATTGAACCTGCTATGCACCCCAGGCAACGATGTGGAATCTACTTCCGCAGAAGTAGGCTCCGGCGCTAATGTGGTACTGTTTACCACCGGCCTTGGCACGCCCACCGGCAACCCGATTGCCCCGGTAGTGAAACTAGCCACTAATACCAAACTGGCTGACCGGATGAAAGATATCATCGATATTAATACCGGCACCATTATCAGCGGCGCGCACAGTATCGCTGAAATGGGTGAAGAAATACTGGAATATGTGATCAAAACCGCCAGCGGTGAAATACGTACCAAAGCGGAATTATTGAACCAAGATGACTTTATTCCCTGGAAGAGAGGCGTATCCTTATAAAATTACGTATATCATTCCCCGTTATATTATTTTCCGGGAGATGACCAGAGCGAAATGTTTACTAGTGAGAGATGATTTGATAAAACAGCAAACGTCCGGACTTCTGCCCGGACGTTTGTTTTTATTCTTCTCTTATAGATTACACAGAACATTTTCCTTTTAATCTAGCTGTACACGCTCCATCTTCGGCGCAAACAGGTGCATAACACACCAGGCCACCAAATAAGCTACACCACAAATGGTAAAGAGGATGTTATAGCCAATGCCGATATTACCGATCAGTTTATAGTGGTCCAGCATGGTACCTATCACAATAGGGAACAGCGTACCGCCAATGGAACCGGCCATGCCTCCTATCCCTACCACAGAGCTAACCGCCCGCTTGGGAAACATATCAGATGCCGTAGTAAAAATAGTGGCAGACCAAGCCTGATGTGCCGCAGTGGCAAGGCTGATCAATGCAATAGCCAACCATACCTTATTAGTGTATTGTATCAGCACAATAGGCGCCACACAAGCTGCAAAAATCAACATAGATACTTTACGGGCTTTAAAAACAGGCCAGCCGGATTTGATCAGATGAGAGGATAACCACCCGCCACCAATACTGCCAAAACTTGTAATAGAATAAATGATGATAATAGGCAATCCCAGACTTGATTTCATATTGATATGGAAAATAGATTCCAGGTAACCAGGCAACCAAAAAAGGAAAAACCACCAAACCGGATCGGTTAACAATTTACCAAATACGAAAGCCCATGTTTGCCGGATACCCAATAATTTGCCCCACTTTACCGGTTTAGGCTTTTCTACTTCTATTTCCTGGTCGGAATGAATATAATCATATTCTCCTTTCGATATCTTTTTATGCCGGCCGGGCACTTCGTAATATACCCACCAGAATATTAACCATAAAAAGCCAATAGCGCCAGTCCATACAAATGCGCTTCTCCAACCATGGTTCCTCGCCAGCCAATACACTAACAACGGGCCTATCACAGCGGCAATATTGGAGCCGGAATTAAAGATACCTGTAGCCAAAGCCCTTTCCTTTTTGGGGAACCATTCAGCGGTAGCTTTAATAGCTGCCGGAAAGTTACCCGCCTCACTTACTCCCAAAATAGATCTTACCAATCCAAAACCCAGCGTGGTACGTACCAGTCCATGCGCCATGGCCGACAGGCTCCACACAACAATAGAAACACTGTATCCCAGCTTAGAACCTATTTTGTCTACCAGTGCACCAAAAAAAAGCAATCCTACAGAATAAGCAGCAGAAAATACCATCACCAGGTTACTGAAATCTTTCTCAGACCAGTTAAACTCCTGAGACAGATCATTTTTTAACAAACCAAGTACTTGTCTGTCTATATAATTGATAGTGGTTGCTACAAATAGGAGCGCGCATACCCGCCAGCGATATTTACCTAAAGTTGTGGAATTCATAACGGTCTGTTTGGAGTTTATAAGTGCATAAGTTATTTCATTGCCTTGAGAAATGCAAACGTTTGCATTATTTTATCTTTCAGCGATTCCCAATCCTTGCTATCTATCAATATTTTAGATAATAGATTAGCGCCCATACCCACGCATACCACACCGGCATCGAACCAGGTATCCAGGCTCAGCTGGGTAGGTTCTACTCCACCAGTAGGCATAAACTTCAACCGGGGGAACAGCGGCTTGATCGCTTTTACGTATCCTGGTCCTAATATATTACCCGGGAAAAGTTTCACCAAAGTAGCTCCATTTTTTTCTGCTACCGAAATTTCAGTAGGCGTCATACAACCAGGAATCCAAACGATATTGGCCGATTGGCAATAGACAGCCGTTTCCGGATCTACTATAGGACAAACAATAAAATCGGCGCCCAGTGCGGTGTATACTGCGGCATCAGCTGCATGTTTGATAGTGCCGATACCCAGGTAAAGATCCGGCATCGAAGACTGTTTCAATTCACGTAAAACAGCAAAGTTTTTCTGCGCATTTTCTCCCCTGCTGGTAAATTCGAACACCCGCAAACCAGCATCGTAGCATGCTTGCAGCACTTCGCGGCAAACTGTTACATCATCATGGTAAAAAACCGGGATAATCCCGCTTTGCTCAAATGCAGCTATAATTATTTCAGGACCTGGTGCCATATTATATCAGTTTAATAATGTCTTCTGCGGAAGTAGTATTAAAATCTCCCTTTACAAAAAATTTGGAATAAGCCGCAGCAGCAGCAAAGGAAATGATCTGCTGGTCGTCTAGCCCCTGCAACTGCGCATGTATTAATCCTGCCATAAAGCAATCGCCACTTCCTACCCTGTCTACCACCTCATTGGTAGCATATTCCCGGGAAATACTCACTGCGCCGTTATGGTAATAAAAGGCATAGTACAAGTTATGCGTAGGCGTGCTACTGAAACGGAAGGTAAAAGCTACGCGCTTACAACGTGTATAGGTACGCGTTATCTCTTCTGCTACCTGTTCTGCCTGCTGCAGGTAGGCCGTCTTGGTGCCCGCCTGTAGAATTTCTGTATCCAGGTTGGTATCCAGCATATTATTGGCCGCCCAGATATTTCCCATTATTACATCGCAGTATTGCACCAGCTCCGGCATTACTTCTACCGGCTTTTTGCCGTACTGCCATAATTTAGCGCGGAAGTTCAGATCGGTGGAGATAGTAAGCCCTTTACGGCTGGCAGCCTGTATCACTTCCTGGCAAACGGCGGCGGCGGCCGGATTCAACGCCGGCGTAATGGCGCTCCAATGAAACCACTCAGCATCACCTAACAATGCCTCCCAATTCACCGTTCCCGGCACGATCTGGCTAAAAGCAGACCACGCGCGATCGTATACTACCTCTGCATGTTTCAGGTCGCTCCCCTGCGCCAGGTAATAAATACCGATGCGATCGCCGCCCCACAACATCCGGTCGGTATAAATACCACGGTTACCTAACTGTTGCAATACCTCCCTGGACAAGCCATTATCGGGCATTTTGCTGATATAAGCGACTGCCGTGCCCCAATTTGCCAGGGCTGCAGCCACGTTAGCTTCTGCGCCACCTACGTAGATGGCCGCCGTGTTTTGCGCCAGCTGGGGCGATAAACGCAACAATATCTCTCCGAAAGTGATCACTTTTACTGGCTTCATCAGCATCCGAAATATGCTTTAGCGTTATGGTAACAAATATCCTGCACCAGCTTGCCTAACCAGGCAATGTCGTTGGGTAATTCCCCCTGTTCCACGTCTGTGCCGATGAGGTTACACAAAATACGCCGAAAATATTCATGTCGGGAATAGGATAGAAAACTTCTGGAATCCGTTAACATGCCTACAAAACGGCTCAATAAACCCATGTTGCTCAGGGCATTCATCTGCTTCTCCATACCCTCTTTCTGATCCAGGAACCACCAGCCGGAACCAAATTGTATCTTACCTGGTACGGTACCATCCTGGAAATTACCGGCCATCGTGGCAAACACTTCGTTATAGGAAGGGTTCAGGTTGTAGATAATGGTTTTAGCCAGCTGATCTTTCTTATCTAGCTCATCAAAGAAAGCGCTCATCGCTTCAGCCATGCGCCAATCACCAATAGAATCTACCCCCGCATCGGCGCCCAAGCGTTGCAGCAGGCGGGAATTGTTATTACGGATAGCTCCTACGTGAAACTGTTGCACCCAGCCCCTGGCATGATTCCACCTGCATACAGCCAATAATATCGCTGTTTTAAACTGTGCGTTCTCGTAAGGAGTGGCTATACGGTTATCCCTGGCATTGGCAAAAATCGTTTCCAGCTCCTGACTACTGGCGGCAGCAAAGTAAAAAGTATTCAACCCATGATCACTTAACCGGCAGCCAGATTCATGAAAGTGAGTATGGCGGTTGTACAGGGCTTCCAATAGCCCCTCAAAGCTACGGATCTCCTGATTGGCCACTACCTGTAACTGATCTACAAAATTGTTGAATACGGCGGGATGGTCTACTGCCATGGCTCGGTCTGGACGGAAGGTAGGCAATACCCGGGTGCCAAAAGGTTTAGTGGCAATCTCCCGGTGATGCGCTAAGCTATCTACCGGATCGTCTGTGGTACAAAGGGTTTCCACTTTATAATGTTGCAGTAATGCCTGCGTAGAGAAACGGGGCAGCTGCGCCTGGCAATCCTGGTATATTTTCTCCGCTGTTTCCTCACTCAGCAATGCTGTTATGCCAAAAGGATTTTTCAGCTCCATATGCGACCAATGATATAAGGGGTTACGCATAGTATAAGGGGCCGTAGCCGCCCAGTAACGGAATTTCGTATAGTCGTCGGCTGCACCAGTGATAAATTCTTCCGGTACGCCATTGGCACGCATGGCACGCCATTTATAGTGATCTCCTTTTAACCAGAGGGCAGTCAGGTTCTCAAATACTTTATTCTGCGCTATCTCGTTTGGTGGCAGGTGGTTATGATAATCTATTACCGGCATAGCGGCAGCGTAATCAAAGTACAACCGTTTAGCCGTTTCCGTTTTCAACAAAAAATCTTCCGATAAAAACTCCTTCATAACGTGATCAATTTTTCTGATGCTGCAATTGCATAAATGCTTTTACTCCTTCTGTTTGCAGGATGGTTAATAACGAGGCTACTTCTGCTGCAAAACCGGGCAAGGTATTCAGGTCTGTTTCCCACAGGCGTTTATCAGCGCAAATACCGGTTACCATCGCTGTAATGTTAGTTCCTTCCTTCCACCAGGCGGCAAATACCGGGGCATTATCGTCTGTAATAAGATATTCCTCTTCTGCCCGCTGGCCAAAATATTTGCCCGCTTCTTCCCGCACTGGCCGTAAAAACAACAGCATGGCAGCAAAACCCAAACAGAGATAGGGCGGTAAAACCTGGTACTGCTCATAATAACGTATCAGCGTGCGCACATTACGGGCATTCATCTTGGAACTTTCCTGGAAAGTAATGCTGATCAGTTTATGCGCAATAAATGGATTGGCAAAGCGGTCCAGTACCTCCTGTGCAAAAACTGTTGCGACAGGGCAGCCCTCTGCTATCGTCGGCAATATCTCTTTCAGGACTACCTGGTGGAAAAAATGCCGTATATGCTCCTCCTGCATACACTCATACACGGTGTTTAAGCCATAGAGATAAGCCAATGGCGCAGCGGCAGTATGACTGCCATTTAATAGGCGTAACTTCTGTTCCCGGAAGGGAGTGATGCTGGTGGTGATCAACATCCTTGCATCCGCCTGATAAAAACCCAGTGTTTTACGGATAATATCATTGCCCTCTATAGCCCATAACAGGTATGGCTCTACTTCTATCCACAATTGGTCGGTATATCCTGCTGCAGAGGCTATTGCCGGCAGATTGCGGGGTTTACCGGGCACAATACGGTCTACCAGCGAGTTACAGAAATAATTGGCTTCATGTATCCACGTAATAAAGGTAGCTGGCAGTTCATTGTAGGCGGCCAATTGCAATACAATATCTTTCAACAAACGGCCATTGTCTACCACCAGCTCGGTAGGTACAATTACAAAGCCTGTATGGTTGCTTCCCCCCAAATAATTAAAACGCTCCCACAAGATGGCCAGCAACTTGGCCGGGAAAGATGCCGGCGCTTCTTTCCCTATTCTTTCCGGTATATATTGGATACCCACTTCGGTGGTATTGGAAATGATCGTCTGCAAAGCAGACTGATGCACAGCATCTAAAATTTGCCGCCACCCTGCATTCGATTGCAAAACACGGCTAATAGCTGCATTTATGAGTAGTTCATCTACTAATTCCCCCTGGGAGATGCCTTTGATATGGGTAGTAAAAAGACCATCCTGACTGGAAAAATCGTTGGTATCTCCATCGGTGGATTTTACGACTACGATTCTGCCTTGATAAATACCCTGTTTGTTAGCCTTGTCTACCAGATAGTCTACCAGGCCGCGTAAAAGCACGCCGGTACCAAACTGTAATATCTTTTCCGGGTAACTATATATTCTTTCATAAACGCCGGAATCAGGGTGCTTCGATATAAATTCTTTGTTTAATATGGGTAGCATTACGACCAATTTATGCTAATAAGATGGCTAAAATTATAATTCCCGATCAACAAATTAAAGTATTTACAGAAATAATCTGCATCCGGGGCTGATATAACCAGAATTGATCTGCCCATTGGCAGGATCAATAAAGGATTGCTGAGCATTGGCTGGAATTTAAGTAAATTTGCACTCTTAAACTTTTATAAATGAGTAAGCTTGGAAAAGTGCTGGTTGCCATGAGTGGCGGCATAGACAGCACTGTTACAGCGCTGATGTTACATGAACAGGGATACGAAGTGGTGGGTATCACCATGAAAACCTGGGACTATGCCTCTGCCGGCTCCAGTAAAAAGGAAACTGGCTGCTGTAACCTGGATTCTTTTAACGATGCCCGCGCTGCTGCGGTGCACCACGGATTTCCGCATTTCGTGCTGGATATCCGGGATGAATTCGGTGATTTCGTAGTGAATAACTTTGTCGAGGAATACATTGCAGGACGCACACCTAATCCTTGTGTGTTGTGCAATACCCATATAAAATGGCGCGCACTCATGAAACGTGCAGATGCCATGGACTGTGAATTCATTGCTACCGGACACTATGCCCAGATCCGGCAGCACGACAATGGCCGCAGCGTGATCAGTAGAGGCATAGACGACACTAAAGACCAGAGCTATGTGCTCTGGGGCATTCAGCAAGACGTACTGGCCCGCACTATACTTCCCTTAGGTAAATACCGCAAAACGGAAATCCGGCAAATGGCCTTCGACTTCGGTTATCCCGAACTGGCCAAAAAAGCAGAAAGCTATGAAATCTGCTTTGTGCCCGACAACGATTACCGCGGATTCCTGAAAAGAAAGGTAGAAGGACTCGAAGAAAGAGTAAACGGCGGCAACTTTGTATTGGCAGACGGTACCATTGTAGGGCATCACAAAGGTTACCCCTTCTATACCATAGGACAACGCAAAGGACTCGATATCGCACTTGGACGGCCGGTATTTGTTACGGAGATTATCCCGGAAACTAATACGGTAGTGCTGGGCAATGAAGACGAGCTCCAGAAAAGCGGTATGTTCGTTAGCGGCATCAACATGGGTAAATACGATACTATCCCGGAAGGAATGGAAGCCATCACGAAAATCCGTTATAAAGACAAGGGCGCTCTCAGTAACCTGTACAACGAAAACGGCCAGGTAAGAGTGGATTTCTACGAAAATGTAAAAGGCATTGCACCTGGGCAATCGGCGGTGTTTTATGAAGGCGACGACGTGATCGGCGGCGGTATCATCCAACGGAATATGCCGGCTTTATAAGATTAATTTCATAAGATAGATAAACAAGGGTGGGAAGATGGCTTCTCACCCTTTTTAATGCCTATGCACCGCCTAATAAGTCAATAATTACGACAACCTTACGGCATACATGGTATCCGCATCCTTGCCATAACCAGCTATCACGCCGCCCCGCTCACGCTTCAATTCACTGATAGATTCAATATAATCCACCACCTCTTCGTTTTCCTGCTTAAATACGGAGCAGGTAATATAGATCAGCGTACCACCTTTCTTAACAAAAGGAACTACCTGGCGGGCAATATTTTTTTGTAATTGTTGATAATGTAAGATCTCTTCCTGCTTAAAAAACGAAATATTCTCTGGCGTACGGCCCCAGGTACCAGAACCGCTGCAGGGCGCATCAAGGATGATACCGTCGAACTGGCGGTTTCCCATTGTCGCCGGAAAATTGGCCGCAGTAAGATCAGCCACACGGGCCTCATAATGTTTGATGCCCGCCGCCGCAAAACGGTGTTGCAGGTTATCCAGGATAGAGCGCCTTACATCGGATACCAATAACTGTACATCTGATTGTTGATCTTTAAGCAGAATGGATTTACCACCACTGGCTGCACAGCAATCCCACCAACGGCTTTGTTTAGCGGGTGAGAATAACTCTCCTGTCTGCTGACTGGAAGCATCCTGCACTTCATACCAGCTTTTTTCAGTTACAATTGCTTCAATCCTGGTACCATTAGGCAACGCGATAGTGGTGTTGTTGGGAAACACCTCATAAGCCACGCCTGCCTTATCGAGCAGGGCCACTATTTTATCCAGTTTACGATAGCGTACCCGGATAAATAATTTTGGTTGTTTGAGCTGTGACAAAGCAAAATCGCTGGCATCTATACTGTCCGATAAGGAAGCTATCAAAGGAAACAAGGCTTCCGGCGTAACCGTGGGCGCCAGCAGGGACATCTTTTCTGTTAAGGATAAAGCGATCTGCTCATTCCATTCCGGACGCAGCACTGCCAACAAATCGCTGGGGGTAGATTCACATAAAAAAGTACCTGCCAGGATACGTTCCCCTACCGGCAAATCACGTCCCCATTGCCCCAGGCGGTAATAATGGTATACCAACTGCGAAATCCAGCGCCGGTCGCGCCCTCCCATATAAGGATGCTCTTTAAAAAAAGCCTTTAGGAAATGATGTAACGGGAGGCTCCCGGAGTAAGCTCCAATAACTTTCTCAGCAGACGTGATATAGCTTTTAATATGACTCAAGTGATGTATATTAATCCTGATATAAGAAGACGAAAGATAACTGGTTGTTGGCCATAATAATTGCTGTTGATGATCTATTAAAAAGATTAGCGAAGACCATACAGTAGCCTGTACTTATCTTCGCTAATCCCTATAATAAAAAATCAATAATCAGGACAATCAAAAAATCCCAACAATCATATTAGAGTTTCAATAATGCTTTCAGCGGATCTTTTCCGAACAGCAATTGTTCAGGATTTTCCAGCATTTCTTTCACTCTTACGAGGAAGCTTACAGACTCACGACCATCAATGATACGGTGATCATAGCTCAGCGCCACGTACATCATTGGACGGATAACTACTTGTCCGTTGATGGCCATTGGGCGTTCCTGGATTTTGTGCATACCCAGGATGGCAGATTGAGGAATATTGATGATAGGAGTGCTCATGAGAGAGCCAAATACGCCGCCATTGGTAATAGTGAAAGTACCGCCGGTCATTTCAGGTAAAGTCAATTTGTTATCGCGGGCTTTGGTAGCCAGTTCCAACACTGTCTTTTCAATACCTGCCATATCCAGGCTTTCTGCATTACGGATTACCGGTACTACCAGGCCTTTAGGGGCAGATACTGCGATAGAGATATCACAGTAATCGTGGTATACCAGTTCTTCTCCGTCGATATAAGCATTTACAGAAGGGAATTCCTGTAAAGCGAAGCAGCAGGCTTTGGTAAAGAAGCTCATGAAGCCCAGGTTTACCTCGTGCTGTTTCTTGAATAGGTCTTTATATTTGGCACGCAGCGCCATGATTTCGGTCATGTCTACTTCATTAAAAGTAGTGAGCATAGCCGTTGTATTCTTGGCTTCCACCAGGCGGCGGGAAACGGTTTTACGCAGGTTACTCATTTTTTCGCGGCGTTCCTGGCGGCTAAACATTTCTTGTCCGATGGCTACGCCCGGATTTTGGAGGGCGGCATACACATCGTCTTTCATGATTTTGCCATGGGCACCGGTACCTTTGATGCTGGTAGGGTCTACGTGTTTGTCGGCAATCACTGCTGCAGCTACCGGAGATGCTTTCACATCATTTGGAATGCTGGTTACAGGCGCCTGCTGTGGCTGTGGAGCTGCTGGCTGGGCGGCAGGTGCTGCTGCCGGAGCTGCTTTACCCGCTGGTCTTGCTGCGCTGGTATCTATTTTACAGGCTACATCGCCAATTTTCAGGGTATCGCCTTCTTTTGCCACGGTAATCAGTACGCCGGCTTCTTCTGCGTTCAGTTCAAAAGTGGCTTTTTCTGATTCCAATTCGCATACTACCTCGTCGCGTTCTACATAATCACCATCTTTTTTCAGCCACTTTACGAGTGTTACTTCACTTATAGACTCTCCTACTGTAGGCACTTTCATCTCAATGGTCCCTTTATTCACTGCCGGAGCTGCTGCTGCCGGTGCAGGCGCGGATGCTACGGGAGCTGTAGGCGCGGATGCTGCTACTGGTCCTGTGGCGCCCTCTAGGGGAGCAACAGCGTCTGTATCAATAGTACAGGCTACGTCACCGATCTTCAAAGTAGCTCCTTCCTGAGCTGCTGCGGCAATTTTCAGGATGCCTGCCTTTTCCGCGTTCAGTTCAAAGGTCGCTTTCTCGGATTCCATTTCACACAATACCTCGTCCTGCTGAACATAATCTCCGTCTTTCTTCAACCACTTTGCAATTGTTACCTCGCTAATAGATTCTCCTACCGTAGGGACTTTGATTTCGATAACCATATTTAATCAGTTGATGGTGATACCAGGTTAATTGTTGCTATTAGCTCTTAGCTGTTAGTTAACACATAACCAGTTTATTCTGTTTATACTTTTCGTTTTTAGATATTAAAAGCCGTATCAATGATCTGTTGTTGCTCCCGCGCATGCACTTTGGCATAACCGGTAGCGGTAGATGCACTTGGATTGCGGCTGATAACACCATAATTGATCTGCTTTAGGTTCATCTGCAGATAAGCAGCTGCGCCCATGTTCAGCGGTTCTTCCTGTACCCAGAAGAAAGTAGCGCCTTTATATTTCTGGGCAATGGCTTCCAGCTGTTTTACCGGCAACGGATACAATTGTTCCAAACGAACAATCGCCACATCTTTACGGTCGTCCTTAGCTTGCTTGTCGCTCAGATCAAAATACATTTTACCGGAGCACAGTAATACTTTCTTCACCAAACCGGCATCATCAATAAACGGATCATCTAATACTTCTTTGAATCCGCCCTGGGTAAACTCTTCTGTAGCAGAATAAGCACCTACATGACGCAAATTGGCTTTGGGCGAGAAGTTGATCAGTGGCTTACGGAATTGCCAGATTAGCTGACGGCGTAAAGCGTGGAAGAAGTTAGCAGCAGTAGTTATGTTGGTTACTACCACATTTTCTTCTGCACATTGCTGCAGGAACCTTTCCGGACGGGCGTTGGAGTGATCGGGTCCGCCACCTTCATAACCATGAGGCAGCAGCATTACCAAGCCATTCTGTGTGGTCCATTTCTGTTCTGCACTGGTAATATACTGATCTATTACGGTTTGCGCACCGTTTACAAAGTCGCCGTACTGGGCTTCCCATATAACGAGGCTGTTGGGGTTAGCCATGGCATAGCCATATTCAAAGCCCAATACACCATATTCACTCAGCAAAGAGTTATAAATTCTGAATTTACCTTGTTTATCCTGGAAATGACTAAGACGGTTGTATGTATCGTTAGTACGTTCATCGAACAATACCGCATGACGGTGGGAGAAAGTACCGCGTTTTACGTCTTCACCGCTCATTCTCACCTCTTTTCCTTCTACCAGCAGGCTGGCATAAGCCAGTAATTCACCGGTAGCCCAATCCACCTTACCTTCCTCCTGATACAGCTTAACCTTGTCTTGCAGCAGCTTGCTTACTTTACGCAGCGGCACAAAACTTTCCGGCCATTTCATGAGGGCGTCGAACAGGCGTTTAAATTCCTCTTCTTTGATAGCGGTAACCGGGGAAGATTCAAAATCCTGCGGGGTAGACTTACGGAGTGCCTGCCACCATTCTTCCGGTTTTTGGTTGGCATAAGGCAGCGGATGTTGTTTTACTTCATCCAGGCGGGCCTGCAGTTCATCCCAGAAAACTTTTTCCATTTCCTTGGCTAAGGCCTGTGCATCGGATTCGCCATTATTGAGCAGGAACTGGGTATATACTTCGCGTGGGTTCGGATGTTTGTCGATCAGCGAATAAAGGTTAGGCTGTGTAAATTTAGGCTCATCACCTTCATTATGACCATGTTTGCGGTAGCAAACCATGTCAATGAATACATCTTCATTAAATTCCTGGCGATAGCGGGCGGCCAGTTGGGATACTTTCACCACTGCTTCTGCATCGTCGCCATTTACGTGGAATACCGGTGCCTGTACAATAGAAGCTACGCTGGTGCAATAGTCTGAAGAACGGGCATCATCAAAATCTGTGGTAAACCCGATCTGGTTATTGATCACAAAATGAATGGTACCACCTACGTAGTAACCTTCCAGTTTGCTCATCTGTTCTACTTCGTACACAATCCCCTGACCGGCAACGGCAGCATCGCCATGGATGAGGATAGGCAATATTTTATCGTAATCGCTGTCGTAGATCACATCTGCTTTACTGCGTGCAAAACCTATCACAATAGGGTCTACCACTTCCAGGTGGGAAGGGTTAGGCATCAGTTGCAGGTTTACCGGTTTACCGGCAGGAGTAGATATCTGGGAACGGAAGCCCAGGTGGTACTTCACGTCGCCGCTACCCATGGTCATATCTGGTACCGCCAAGCCTTCAAATTCATTGAAGATCTGCTCGTAAGTTTTACCCAGGATATTTGCCAGTACGTTTAAACGGCCACGGTGCGCCATCCCTATCACAGATTCCCGTACACCATAATCAGCTGCCACATTGATGATAGCATCTAAAGCCGGGATAGTGGATTCACCACCTTCCAAACCAAAACGTTTCTGGCCGATATATTTCGTGTGGAGGAATTTTTCGAAGATAACGCCCTGGTTCAGCTTCTGCAAGATGCGGCGGCGTTGTTCGAGCGATAAAGGCTGCGTCATGATGGCCTCAAATTCCTTTTCCAGCCATTTGGCTTTATCGCGGGCATTGATATAAGTGTATTGGATGCCCACAGAACTGGTGTACACCTGTTTCAGATAGGCGACAATTTTCTCAAGGGAAGCCTTACCGACGCCAATAGCAGTTCCCGCATAGAAATCGGTTTTTAGATCAGCATCACTCAACCCAAAACTGGCCAAGTCCAGGTTGGCCTTGCGGTCTTTACGTTCACGGATAGGATTAGTTTTAGCAATCAGGTGGCCTTTTTTGCGATACGCCTGTATCAGGCGGTATACGCCCAGTTCTTTTGCCAACTGGTCGTCGCTCACCGGCAACGAAGTGCTGCCCCCTGCTACCGGGGCGGATCCCGCGGCATGGCCATTTACATTGGATACTGCAAAATCAAATCCTTCAAAAAATTTAACCCAATCCGGGTCTACGGAGCTGGGATCTTTGCGGAAATCCTGATATAACGATTCAATGTAAGCAGGATGTGAGTTGGTGACGAATGAGAAGTCCTTCATTTACAACGAGTTTTGCTGAGCTTCAGTTCAAATACTTTTCTGTTGATTCCACATATATTAATATGTGGGATTGCAAATATCGCTCGTTTTTCGATACATCGAATGGAAAAAATGAGAAAATATCAGTCAGTTATCTGTGCAAAAAGGTGCTTATATTTGCACTTTGACGGAAAAACTACATTTAGTTTGTTTTATAAAAGGAATATAATTACCTTTGCCGTCCGAAACTTGAAATTTGAAAAATGGCAAACCATAAAGCAACAAAAAAAGACGTACGTCAAAGCAGAAAGCGTAATGAGCGTAACCGTTACCACGGTAAAACTACCCGTAATGCTATCCGTGATCTGAAAGCGGTGACTGACAAGGCTGCAGCAGAGAAGGATTTGGCTGAGGTAGCTTCTATGATTGATAAGCTGGCCAAACGTAACGTTATTCACAAGAACAAAGCAGCAAATCTGAAAAGTAAGTTAGCTAAGAGAGTTCAAGCTCTGGCTTAATTGTTTCAGTAACAATATTTACAGCTCTTCCTCCCAAAGGAAGGGCTTTTTGTTTTTCTATTCATGTTCGTATAATGAAAAAGATAATGCTACTACTGGGTGGTCTGTTGCCCTTATTGATACAAGCGCAAGACCTTACCACCCGCTATGAAAAAACAGATGGCCGCGAAACAGCTACCTATCAGGAAGTAATCCAATACTACCAACTGCTGGCCAAACGCTTCCCACAGATCCACCTGCAAACCATTGGCACTACAGACGCAGGCTACCCCTTGCACCTGGCTACCTACTCTCCACAACGGGATTTCGACTTTAAAAGCCTGCACAAAAAAAACAAACGCATTATCCTCATCAACAACGGTATCCATCCCGGCGAACCAGATGGTATAGATGCCAGCATGCTGCTACTGCGCGACCTGGCCCTGGGTAAAATAAAATTGCCGGACAACATTGTTTTAGCCATTATACCCGTATACAATATCGGCGGAATGCTTAACCGATCACCCTGGTATCGTGTAGATCAAAACGGTCCCGATTCCTTCGGCTCCCGCGGCAATGCCCAAAACCTGGACCTGAACCGCGATTTCATCAAATCAGATGCTAAAAACACCCTGGCTTTCCAACAAATCTACCACCTCACCAACCCAGACGTTTTTGTGGATAACCATGTTAGCAACGGCGCCGATTACCAACATATCATGACCCTGCTTACCACCCAACATGATAAACTGGGTGGCCCTATGGGAACATTTATGCACAATAGCTTCGAACCCGGCCTCTATGCCCTGATGAAGGAAAAAGGTTACGACCTAGTACCTTATGTCAACCATTTCGGAGAAACACCCGACAGCGGCTGGGTGGAATTTGCCGATGTACCCCGTTATTCCACAGGATACACCACCCTCTTTCATACTTTTGGCTTTGTACCAGAAACGCATATGCTTAAACCTTACCCACAACGGGTAAAAGCTACCTATGCGCTGATGGAATGCTTTATACAGTTTACAGCTGCCCATAGCGATAGCATCCGGCAACTACGCGAGCAAGCCAAACAAATGGCCCTCACACAAACTACCTTTCCCCTATCATGGCGGTTCGATATGAACAAATACAGCCTTATCACCTTTCGCGGCTTTACGGCCGGCCATAAACCCAGCTACATTTCCGGGCTCCCGCGCCTGTACTACGACCGCAATAAACCCTACATAAAACAGATAAAATTTTATAACTATGCCATTCCGGAAAACTATGTGGAAAAACCACGCGCCTATATCATTCCCCAAGGCTGGTGGGCAGCGATCAACCTGCTGAAGAATAACCAGGTGCAAATGCAACCACTAACAAAAGATACTGCACTCCTTGTAGAAGTATACCATATAGCAAACTTCCAGAGCTATACCAAACCATTCGAAAAGCACTACCTGCATACAAATATTAAGGTAACCAGCACTATGGATACCATCCATTTCCGCAAAGGCGACTTCTATATTCCCATGAATCAGGCAGCCAACCGGTTCCTTATAGAAACCCTGGAACCTGAGGGAGGCGATTCTTATTTTGCCTGGAACTTCTTTGACGCTATCCTGGGGCAGAAAGAAGGCTATTCTTCTTATGTTTTTGAAGATACCGGCGCGGTCTACTTAAAGGAACATCCGGAATTACAACGTTTACTGGAAGAAAAAAGAGCTTCCGATACGGCATTTGCCAACAGCGCCAGCGCTCAATTGGATTTTGTATTTAAAAACTCTCCTTATGCAGAACCAGCGTATATGCGCTATCCGGTATATAGGGTAAGGTAATCAAAGTAACTTCCCGGGCTATAAAAGGCTACAGGAAGTTATACCCTTTCCAAATGCAATACTACATGCTGCTCACCATAAAAATGATTGTAAAAAAGAATGGAATTCACAGCAGGCAACGGTGTGGAAAAAGTATACCATTGCTGGGGCAATTGCTGTGTTTTAAGCAACTGTGCGGCCAGCCAGAGCCCAAAAGCACCGGCAGTATCATACTCCCCACATAAATGCTTGAAAGATAATTGCGGGATGCCGGGGTAAAGATTGTTGAGCAACCCGTAAAAATGTTCATATCGGCTGTCTCCATTGCGGCCGGTAATAATCAGATCGGGGGCGCCGGCCGTATCAGCGAAAGCTTTTACGAGCTTGTCTGTGGCGGGCTTATACAACATTTTAAACCCGGATATGGCTGCATAGCTTTGTGGTGTAGCCGTAGCGGTGAGTGTAAAAAAAGTAGCGCCTTCTCCGGCAATCGTCCCTGGAGACAACTGTTGATATAATTCCCGGTTATCTACCGGCGTATCTTTCCAGAAGCCGATGCGGCTTTTGATGTAAAAATGCTCGGCAGTAATTTCTTCAAAAGCGCCGGTAAGGGTATGGGAGGCCCCTTCCTGGATCAACATCATGCTATCCAGTAAAGCATTCTCGAAAGAAAACCCGCGGTGTACGAATGTATTATTATAAGCCGTGCATTTCTGTTGCAGGGCAATCAATCCATTTACGGAATTGTAGGTAGACTGAATAAAAGGAGTAGGATTTAATGCCGTTTCCTGATACACTTCTATCTCCTTGATAAATTTTTCCGTATCCTGCAGGCTGCCTTTACCGGTACCGGTAACAATAGGCCCAGGGGTAGCTATACCGCTATTCTCGATACATTTAAGCGCAGTAGTGAGGCCCATCTTCAGCAACCTCGACATGCGGCGCAGGCTATTAGCCGGAATAAATGGTTTGTAATCTGGTTCCACACAGGTAAGCATATTGCTATCTGTATGCACCAGTGGCATAGAAGAAAACTCCCCTTCAAAAGTGGGCTGGGGGGAAATTGCCGCCAATCCTTGTATGTAACACTTACCCTTCATATTTGCTGATCACCAGAGAAGCATTATTGCCTCCAAAGCCAAATGAGTTTGAAATAACATTATTTACCGGATACCCTTCTATCAGTTCTACTACCGGGCTGATGTACAGTTCTTCCATTTTTTCTGAAAAATTGAGATTCGGGAATATTAACCCGTGTTGTATGGCCAATACTGCATAAATGGCTTCTATAGCACCTGCAGCAGCCAGCGTATGCCCGGTAAACGGCTTTGTTGAGCTAAACAATGGTACATTCCTGCCAAATAAGCGTTCCAATGCCTTTCCTTCTGAAATATCATTATTCAGGGTAGCTGTGCCATGTACATTGATATAGGCTACATCTTCCAGCGAGCGGCCGCTCATAGTCAATGCAGCTTTCATCGCCTCATAGGCCCCATCCCCGTCGGGCGACGGCGAAGTAGGATGAAACGCTTCGTTGGTATTACAGTATCCGGTGAACTCTGCCAGGATACGGCTATTATTGGCCCTGGCAAAAGATTCACCTTCCAGTACCAGGTAAGCAGCGCCCTCACCCAGATTAAGCCCCGTACGTTGCTGGTCGAAAGGACGGCAAAACTGTTTGTCTACATTCTTTAACGAATTAAACCCATTCAGCGTAAAACGTGTAAGGGCCTCTGTTCCTCCACAAACCATGCGGGGCAAAAATCCCTGCCGGATCATACGCGCACCAAACATCAACGCATTCGCAGAGGAAGAACACGCTGTGCTAATGGTAGCAATATGTTCGCTGAATCCTATGGTATCAGCTATACGCTGTGTGCAGTCCGCACAGTCCAGCGTATCTATATATTGCAAAAAAGATCCCGTTTTACCGGGATCAATGATATCAAAATATATTTTTTCTGTGTCGCACATACCGCCAACAGTGCTGGCATTGATAAAGCCCGTGGGCGCAGACTGTACGTCTGTAATACCCGCCTGTTGCAAGGCTTCACGCATAGCGGTAAGCCCCAGTAGTGTAGTTCTTGTAAACCCTGCTGTTACCGGTAATCCGGCCAATGCAAACAAAGATTCATTTGCATGCTTTACTTCTGCTACCGGCAATACTTCCTTGTATTTGGTATCCAGGTAAGTACTGTATCCTAAGCCACTATGCCGGGAGCGCAAACTATGTAAATTTCCGGCTACGTCATCACCAATGGCGGTGATCATTCCTACTCCTGTTATAAACACTCTTTCCGCCATGCCGTTCTCCCTGCTTATGCCGGTTGTTTAGAAGTAATAAATGCTGCCATAGACTCAACAGATTGCAGGATCTTCCTACCTTCACGCGGATCTTCCACCTTGATATGATATTGTCTTTCCAGCAATACCATCAGCTCCAGTGAATCGATGCTGTCCAGCCCAAGTCCTTCTCCGAATAACGGGGCATTGTCGTCAATATCTTCGGGTTTTGTATCCTGAAGGTTCAGCGCCTCAATGATTTGTTCTTTCAGTTTCTTTTTTAATTCTTCCATAATATTGTAGGTTTATCACCTGTTGTTCACAACAGGCGAATGCCCTTGTGGGGAGTAAAAATACAGTTTTACAATTGTTTTGAAAACATTTATCAGTTCATTCTTCTTTTTTCCACATATCCCGCAACAGCCAGCATAACCATTCCGGTTAGAACCAATTTCAATACGTTCTGCCAAACATAATCTATATCTCCGTTACGCAGGTAAATGTCGTTGATGGCATCCAGGCCCCAACTAAGCGGCGATAAACGTCCCAGCAGTTGCATTTTCTCCGGCATTACTTCCAATGGTATCCAAATACCGCCGATGGCAGATAAGATCACAATAGATATTGCACCAAAGTTTAATGCCTGGTTAGGCGTCTTAAATACCGTGCCTATCAAAATACCGTAGGCTGTAGCTGCCAACCCGATACCCACCGCTACCAGTAAGGTAGCACCGTGGTGATGTCCCATTACCAGCTGCGGTAAGTCTAACCATGGCATCAGGTAAATACCCACCAACATCATCAGGTAAAACTGTAAAACACAGATCCCTACAAAAAACACCATCTTCCCAGCCAAAATAGCCAGGTAAGAGCCGGGTATCAGTTTCATCCGCAACAAGCTGCCATCTTCCCGTTCCCGGATCATATTGCCGGCGATGGAAATCACGATAAAAAACATGGCAAAAATGCTCCAGGCAGGCACATTATGCTGCACCGAATTGGAAATTACATCTATCTGCTTACCCGTACCTGTACTATGCTCCTGCAATCCTACTGCCTGCAGGCGTATAGGCAAGGTATCAGCGCTGTTGGCCGTTGTACTGTCTTTACCCCGTAATTCATGCCTGATCCTTCCCAGCAGCATGTCGGTTTCCACCTGTGTGAGAAAATTATCTAATGCCTGATGAATGGCCCCTTTAAAAGCCTTCTTGGCAGCGGGATCAAAATAGATCACTACATTAAGGGAGTCGGCCACCTTTTTTACCGGCAGGGAAACAGGCATGCCCATACGCTGTGAAATATCATTCACAATACGGTTGGCATTGCTCACAATAGCTGCAGTAGCCCCGGCAGGTACAATAATACTGATCTTGTACTTGCCTGTATTAACCAGTTGTTTGGCTTGGTCTGCCGTAATCGGCTTACCATCTAGTGAGTCGATAATATTAAATTGCCCACCCGATTCCAGCCCATCTTTTATATAGCGGCCCAAACGGCCATGGTCATTGTCTACCGTTAATATATCAAACTTAATATCCTGGTAATCTTTGAATGGCGCATCTTGTATCAGCGCCATTACTGTGATTAATACTACCGGCATCACAAACAGCAATGATAATCCTGTTTTATCACGCAATAGCAGTTGCCATTCCTTCTTTATTGTTGCCAGTATCCGTAACATCATAATTTACTTAAATTTCCTGCCGCTTAGTCCCGGAGGGCATGCCCGGTAAAATGCAGGAATACTTCTTCCAGGTTACTACAATGGTTGTGCTGATGGATCAGGTGCTGCGGATTCCCTTGCGCAATTACCTGTCCTTCATCCATAATCACTACTTCTTCACATAAAGATTGTGCTTCTTCCAACAAGTGGGAAGTATAAAGGATACTATGCCCCTGCCGGTTGTAATCGCGCAGGAACTGCAATATCATGCTGCGGGACTGCACATCTACCCCAGCAGTAGGCTCATCCAATATGAGTAAGGCAGGGTTGTGAAGGATAGCGGCAATAATATTAACGCGCCGCTTCATGCCACCAGAGTATTTATAGATTTCTTTGTGTGCACTCTTCTCCAGTCCGAACAGCTCCAGGTAATACATAATTTTCTGTTGCAGCGCTTTTCCACGAAAATTATACAGATTACCAAAGTAAGTAAGATTTTCCACCGCCGATAACTGCGGGTACAAAGCAATTTGTTGCGGCACAATACCAATGATATGTTTAATCGCTTCCCTATGGGCGGCATCCTGTTTTAATCCATGGATCACCACTTCTCCACTGTCGCCTCGTACAATACCACATAAAATAGAAATAGTAGTTGTTTTACCAGCGCCGTTAGGTCCTAATAAACCGGTTATCTTTCCCTCCCCAAACTGGAAAGTGAGCCCTTTCAACGTAGGTACTGCACTTCCTTTATAAGTTTTATACAATTGCTGAACAGATATACCGGACATAATCTTTTATTTGGATCTCACAATTTTACCTGCGCCAGCTTACGGAAAAAAACCTCCTCTGCTGCAGCGCATTGTAATAACATTTCACTCAACTCCTTATAAGACGTATGGTCTGCCGCCCTGCTTTTACATACACGGCCAGCCATGAACGCAAAATTACGCCAGAGGTCCCCTATTTTAGTCAGTTCTCCTGCCAATTTACTCAACTCGTCCTTTTTAAGCAATGTGGCAGCTTCCTGTAAAAAAGCGGCATAAAGGAAACGGAAACCGGCACCACCAGTACCTATTTCTTCCTGCATCCGGATAATATTACCGAGATACAAGTTGGCTTTGCGGTCGCCCGGATTTTCAGCATATCCGCTTACCTTTTTAGCAAGGAAACGGATACCTTTTACGCCAAACAGGGGTACCGGAATTTTGAGCATATAATGGCAGGCCTGTTCTATGCCTGCTTTAATAGGCTGTTCAAGTGAGGTCACTTCCGGCACTTGCAGCGGATAATACATTTTTCCTTTAGGCGCAGGAAATCCTTTAGCAAAACGGGCCTGGGCCAGGCTTTCGGGATCTATGGTAGTAACGGTATCCATTACAGGATCGCTCACCAGGTAATGCCCATCGTCTTGACGGCCATATACCACCAGATTGTGCGCATTAAAATGGAAACGGTAGGAAGGAGGAAAGTAGGGCAGGTAATATACGCTGGACAGTAACCCAACCGGGATACCTTCATTAATGATTTTATCCAGCGCTTGCATTCCTTTTTGCGGAGTAGAAAATTTTTCGGATTCCATTTTCACACCCAGGCGCTTACATACGCGTTGAAAAATAGCTCCCGGCCATATCCTGTAAGTAGTGCCAGGTACGCCATTCACCTTTACAAAAGGCAGGTGTCCGAAAAAGATACCTGCTCCAATACCAAAGGCCATGGGCTCACTGATCTGTAAACCATAATGCCCCAGTAAGTTGGATATAACGCCACTTTCACAATGGGCAGTCTGCGTATGTTGGAATAGTAAATTACTCATAATATTATGTCTCGCAAAGCAACAAAGGAAACCAAGTGCGCAAAGTTTATATACTGCTTCTTTAAACAACTACTTTGCGTACTTAATTTCCTTTGCCCTTCTGCGCGATATTTATTTGATCTGTAAAAGATCTGTTACGCTTATTTTGAAGGCCGCTGCATACCGTTGCAGCATTACAGGGCTCAATTTCCGGAACACGGCCGGTTTCATGTGCCTTTTTACCTGCCATTGGAATTTACCTACATAGCTAGCCAGCAAGGGCAAGTCCATCAGGTGTTTTTCCATGTAGTAGGCAACCGGGCTGATTTCTCCGGCTTCTACCCGGGCACGGGTGGCTTTCACTTTTTCATTCACTGCTTCCCAGGCTTGTCCGAGTGCAATATTTTCCGGCTCCCAGCCAGCGCTCTGCACCTGTACATAGTTGCCGGAGTTATCCACCGCATACATAATTTGCTTGAACGTACCTTCATGCAGGTTATCGCTATCCTGCGGCACTTCTTCTTTTTTCATGACAGCAGTTTTTAATAGTTACAGCTTATACCACTGTAATATGTGCATAAGCATATGAAAAACGTGCGCTTTCCGGTACCATCAACACTACTTTCTGACCTTTCTTGAAGCGGCCGCTATTCATCAGCTCTTCCAGCATCAGGTAAGGAGAGGCAGTACCTACGTTACCCACATTAGCCAGGTTCGTAAACCATTTATCCAATGGGATAGGGGCACCTATACGGGAAAGCTCCTCCTCGATCTTTAACCGGAAAAATTCGGACGACAAATGAGGCAAGAAGAAATCTACTTCATCCAGGTTAATGTTGTGGCGCTCTACCAGCTGTTTCCACATCTGCGCTCCAGAAGGAACAATATTTTTACCGAGTAAACGGGTATCTTGTTTAAATGAAAATACACTGTGCTGCGCCCATTCATCTGGTGTCATATCCACCCATCCGGTTGTGCTGCCATCGGATTGTTTAATAGCGCCCGCATACATACAGGTTTCCAGCTCGTTGGCGTAAGACAGGATCTCTACCCAATCTACCCGCAACGACAGGCCTTCTTCATTGGGCTTATCCTGGAATAAAGCAGCGCTGGCGCCATCGGATAGCATCCAACGAAGAAAATCCTTTTCAAAAGCGATGATAGGGTTTTCGTCCAGGCTTTTCAGGTTCTCTGCTTCTGGCTGGAACTTTTGCGCCAGCATCCAGGCAGAGAATTTTTCGGAACCAGTGCTCACCGCATTGGAAGTATTACCACAACGGATAGACATCCACGCATATTTAAACGCCTGCATGCCGGCTGCGCAAGCGCCAGTAGCAGCAATCAGTTCTACCGGCTGGCATTTCAGCAAACCATGTACCATAGCGGCATGATTAGGCAACAGTTGATCTGGCGAAGTAGTACCACAGGCCAGTAACTGCAGATGGCTGATAGGATACTGCTCATCAAATAACTGTTGCACAGCTGCGGCAGTCATCTCTGCATTGGAATGGGTAGATTTTCCTTCCTGATCTAAAGAATAATAACGTGTTTTGATTTTGTTGTTACCCAGGATCTTTAAACGTGCACGGGAAGCCTTTCCATCAACCATACCGAGAATGCTTTCCATTTCATCATTTTCAACAGGCTTGTTGGGTAAAAATTTAGACAGCCTGGTAATATAAACTTCCTTCATTTGAAATATCCATCTTTTAAGGCTACATGTAAAACCTGGTTGAAACTACCCTTGTCTCTTCAGTCAGCCCACAGTAAAACATAATTTATATAGATGTGTAAATATAGAACTCTAAACGCAAATACAACTATCGCGCCATCTGTTTAGAATTACCTGGTGGATCATGCGTTGGAACGCAGGGCAATACCCTTATAATAGTCCACTTCCTGCTGCAACTGCTTTTTTTTCAGGTTTAATTGTATCAGAGAAGTTACCAGGGAGATAGGCGACAACACAAAAATGCCTACCAGCAATAATCCCCTGTACATGGTTACACGTCCCTGCCTGGAAGCGGCGCCCGGACCTCCTTTGGCGCTGATAAACTTCGCCCAGAAACGGAATGCCTTGATCCCCTTGCTTTCCAGTATTACTAAGTTAGGTAGCAATTCTACAGATTCCAGGGAAAGCAGTTGCGGGTGCAATTCTTCCCACTGTTGCTTCGCCAATGCGTTTGCTATAGGGCCGGCAAAACGGCTGGCAGTCAGTATTTCCTTTTCCTGTACACCGGCGGGTGGTAAAAAGCGGGTCGCTTCTTTCTTCCCCTTGAAAGCCCAACGTAAAACAGTGATCAGGGAAACCAGGTTGGGTGACTTATCCACCAACACAATATTACCCGCTAGGGAAGCCCCGGCCTGATGCAAATAGCTTTTTACCTTTTCCTGTGCATTCAACCACATATTTCTGCTACCCAGGAGCGTAACCACCTGTTTACCTTTTAACAACTGCTTCGCCGCGTTACTTTGCAGGAAGGCCGCTGTTGGCTGGGAAGGCGATAGGAACCAGGGCTGATAAGCCAGGATCACCAGGTCGAAATGTGCGTTTACGTCCACTTTTAACGGTTCAATATCCCTCGGAGTGGCCTGAACCGTTTCCGGCATAGTATCATAAAACTGCTGCTTTCCCCATGGAAAGGGGAAAGGCGTTACAGGCACGAGCTGCTCGAACGTAATATCTGCTTTGTTTTCAAGTGGTGCCAACACATGATCAATAATCCTTTTTAATTGCCCGGTTTGTGTATAATATACAACCAGGACTTTCGGTCTTTCGTTCATAAAAGGAATAGGAGTTCAACAATTCATTCGAATATTCAACCATTTAAACCGCCATTTCAACGATTTAAGTTGTAAACATACAAAAAAACGATCATCATTCATGTGATTTAATGATAATTTGACGCGGACCTTAACAGGAAAAAGAACATGAAGCATACAGGAGAAAAACAGGGGTATGTGGGTACTAACGCCAGCGGCTATTGGCTCGCCTTGTGCCCCAGCCAGGTACAGCATTCACCAGCGTGATTATTGTAAATGCTGTACCTGGACTCAAGGACTTGATATTTTTTAAACCATTCCTATAACTGAAAAGCGATAGGAAATATGATAATCGAAATGTTAAAAATTTGTAAATATTGACGTTTACATTTTTTGTATAGTACCGGAGCCAGCCACTGAAGAAGACACCTGTGGCGTGCCTTTATAATTTACATTACCAGAACCAGCAATTTTTGCATCTAATTTCATACTGGCATATACATTGGCATCGCCGCTACCTGCAATTTTTACATTGGCATTTTCAGCCAATAGTTCATCACCTTTGAAATTACCACTACCAGCAATAAACAGGTTGATATCCTTGGTTTCACCTTTCAGCTTCATATCTCCGGAACCAGCTATAGAGGCCTTTACCGTTGGCGCATTGATTTCACCAGTGAGGTTGCCGGAACCGGCAAGGCTGAATTTTACAGCGGCCGTTGAATTGAATTTATCCTGGATTTTAAGATCACCTGAACCGGATAAACTCGCTTCATCCAGCTCCGGTGTGGTAAGATATATATTCATATTGTTATGGGTGCTTACGGCATAAGCACGTTTTAGCCGCACCACCAAACGGCCATCTTCTTCTTTTAATTCAATGAGCGGGATAATATTTTCATCGGCCTCAATCACCGCAGCCTTGGCCGCCCCCTGGGAAAGATATACATTCATACTGCCTTCTACCTTTAGCTGATGGAAAGCGGCTACCTGACGCTCTTCTTTTTTGAGGTTACCATTACCCTTTACCCGGTTTCGACCAACCGTATCGCAGGAGTGACAGAAAAAAATGCTAAAAATGGCCACAGTAGCCAGACATAGGAAAGATTTTGTTGATTTCATGGGTCTTGATTATTATAGGAAGATACGGCAGATTTCTTAAAATGTAATTTCAAAATCTGAAATTGGCAGAAGGGCTTTATCTTTGCACCACCATGACAGAAAAGATACTCATCCTCGATTTCGGTTCCCAGTATACACAGCTGATTGCACGCAGCATCCGTGAACTGAATGTTTATTGCGAAATTAAACCTTGTCTTCAGCCCATTGCCTGGGATGAAACGATCAAAGGAGTTATTTTATCCGGCAGTCCTTTCTCCGTAAATGATGAAAAGGCGCCCAATATCGACATTGCTGCCATTGCCGCCAAAGTGCCTGTACTCGGCATTTGCTACGGTGCGCAACTGATGGCCAAAAACTTTGGCGGTGAAGTTGCCAAGAGCAACATCCGCGAATACGGCCGCGCCTTTATGGAGCACACCGACAAAGAAGAAAAATTATTATACGATATCTCTCCCAAAAGCCAGGTGTGGATGAGCCATTCCGATACCATCAAACGTATCCCGGAAAATTTTGAAATCATCGCCACTACGGAAAATATCCCGGTAGCTGCTTTCAAAAGCACTACTGCTACCGTTCACCCGATATTCGGTTTACAGTTCCACCCGGAAGTAACCCACTCCCTGGAAGGAAAACAGATCCTCCGCAACTTCCTGCTCCATATCTGCCAATGCACACAAGACTGGACACCAGCCGCTTTTGTACATGAAACCATAGAAAAGATCAAAGCACAAGTAGGCGACAAAAGAGTAGTAATGGCATTGAGCGGTGGAGTAGATTCTACCGTAGCAGCAGAACTGGTACACAAAGCCATCGGCAAAAACCTGTTCTGTATCTTCGTAGACAATGGCCTGCTGAGAAAAGACGAGTTCGATACCGTACTGGAATCTTACAAACATATGGGCCTTAACGTAAAAGGGGTGAATGCCAAAGACCTTTTCTACGGACAGCTGGAAGGCGTTTCCGATCCGGAGCAAAAGCGCAAGATCATTGGCCGCCTCTTTATCGAAGTATTTCAGCAGGAAGCCGCCCACCTTACCGATATATCTTTCCTGGGACAGGGTACCATTTATCCCGATGTCATTGAATCCGTTTCCGTAAACGGCCCTTCAGTAACGATTAAATCCCACCACAACGTAGGTGGATTGCCCGAAAAAATGAATATGCAGCTGGTAGAGCCCCTGCGCTTCCTCTTCAAAGATGAAGTACGCCGCGTAGGCCGCGAAATTGGCATCAGCGATATTTTCCTAGCCCGCCATCCTTTCCCTGGCCCGGGACTGGCTATACGTATCCTCGGCGCTATTACTCCTGAAAAAGTACATATGTTGCAGGAAGCGGATGCTATTTATATAGAAGGACTGAAAGAATCCGGCCTTTACGACCAAGTTTGGCAGGCAGGCACTATCCTGTTACCTGTACAAAGCGTAGGCGTAATGGGAGATGAACGTACTTACGAATTTACCGTAGCCTTAAGGGCGGTAACTTCCGTAGATGGTATGACTGCAGACTGGGCACACCTGCCTTACGAATTCCTGGCTAAAATGTCTAACGACATTATCAACCGGGTAAAAGGCATCAACCGCGTAGTGTACGACATCAGCTCCAAACCACCCGCTACCATCGAGTGGGAATAAAACAGCATACATCACTAACAGATAGTTATTACGGAGTTGTGGATAGATAGCGGAAGTCGTCTACCTGCAACTCCGTAATGCTTTATTTCATATCCCCGGAATGATTTTTGTAAATTAGCGCCAATTATGAATTATCTAGTCTCTATAACAAAACTGTTCACCGGATTGGCCCTGTTGGCGCTGATCAGCTCCTGTTCCTCTACCAGAAAGAGTTCCGGCAAAGTAGACGGGCCTCCTCCATCACTGAGTAAACCCGTGGCTGCCCCTAAAACGGAAGAGAAGAAAGTAGCCGCCAAAGCACCCTTTAATGTGCCGGCGTTTGGCAAAGAAGTAAAAAAAGCTACTTACAATATCGCTTTCTTTACTCCTTTATACCTGGATTCAGTTTTTGCCACTACTACAGATATCCCTGGCCGTAATATGCCAAAATATGTATTGCCCGGTCTTGAATTCTACGAAGGCGCCCAACTGGCGCTCGACAGCTTGCAACAGCAAGGCTACCAATTAAAAGTAACCGTGTACGACAGCAAGGCTAAACAAAGCATCACCTCCCTGATCCGCAGCAAAGCATTGGATGGCACAGATCTGATCATCGGCGCTATCAGCAATCCCGAGCTAAAAGAACTGAGCGACTTTGCAAAAGAAAAGGAGATCAACCTTGTTTCCGGTACCTTCCCTAACGATGCCGGCATTAACGACAACCCTTTCCTTTATATCGCCAACAGCACACTTAAAGCCCACTGTGAAGCCCTCCAGCATTACGTGCAAAACGCTTTCTCTAATAAAAACATTGTGCTGTTCCATAGGAATACTCCCTTCGAAATCAAGCTGGCAGGAGATTTCAAAGCTTCTTATGATAAACTGGAAAGCAATAAGAAATCCCGGATCAGGGAAGTGGTATGGAACGACGCCACCACCCCCGAAGAAATCTCCAAATACCTGCTGACAGACCGTACTAATGCCGTAATCATCACCGCACTCGATGAAGCCGGCGCCAAAACCCTGCTGCGTAAACTAAGCGTTTCCTCAACCACTTATCCCCTGCAGATATTTGGTATGCCTACCTGGGATCTGTTTAAACTGAAAGAGCCGGAGTTCAAAGACCTGCAGATCTATTACTCCTCTCCTTATTTCAACGATAAAACAGATGCCTACAGCAAATATATAAACGACTATTTCCGCCGGATTTACAAAGTACGCCCGTCTGACATGGCTTACAAAGGTTTTGACCTCACCTACTACTTCGTAAAATTACTGCATAACAACGGGGTATATTTTAACAGCAAGGTAGATGATGCCCAGAAAGTAATTACCAGTTACGATTTCCAGCCGGTATACTTGAAAGAAGATACATCCACTCCTTCCTACTTCGAAAATAAAAACATCTATATTATTCAAAAAGGTGACAGCGCAGATATCAAAATGAATAAATAAACGCTGTTAACCCTTTATAAAAGAAAGCGCCGCTGATCATGATCAGCGGCGCTTTCTTTTATAAACAAAATGCTCTCTTATTGCGGCAGTTCCGGCCTTCTCATTTTATAGGGTACGCCGGTAATGGCGTGCAGGAAGGCTACTACTGCTTTTTTCTCTTCCACTGTAAGATCCAGCTTTTGCATCAATGGATCTGTGCGGGGAAATAAAGTATCATTTTCTTGTCCAGGCTTAGGCTTCATCATCTGCATACCACTATTGTAAATATTAATTACGCCATCAATATTATCAAACAGGCCGTTATGCATCCAGGGGCGGGTAAGCATAACATCACGCAGCGAAGGGGTTCTGAACTTACCCACATCTGCAGCCCGCTTGGTAACATTATACCGGCCCAGGTCTTCGTAGGTACGCTGATAATAAGTAAGACCGATGTTATGGAACTGGTTATCAGTAAAATACTGGCCATTATGGCAATTCATACAGCGAGCCTTGGTACGGAATAGATGCAGACCCTGGATTTCCTCGTCTGTAAGCCTGTTATAGCCACCGCTTATAAACAGATCGAAACGGCTGGTACGGCTGAGGATCGCCCGCTCAAAAGTGGCGATAGCCGATGAGATCTTCTGCTGGTCTATTTTTCCATCACCAAAAGCCCGTTTAAATAACTCCTGGTATCCCTTGATCTTTTGCAATTTTGCCGGCAGCGCAACAGGGTCCATGTTCATTTCATGATGCATCGCAATAGGATGCATAACCTGGTCTTCCAGTGAACTAACACGCCCGTCCCAGAAAAACCGGTTGCGTATCGCCACGTTCAATAACGACATCGTATTACGCGTGCCCTGCAGGTGATCATTCCCCAGTGATACGGTGCGGCCATCTCCCCATGCCAGATCCGGATCATGGCAACTGCTACATGAAATCTGGTTGGAACTGGATAAACGCGGATCAAAAAACAAGGTTTTACCCAGGATTACCGCAGGCTCTTGTAATAACCTGGGTATGCCAGTATCCGACGGCAGGGCGGCAAACTCCTGGTATTGCACACCGCTATCAATAAATGGCTTCGGCCACAGTGCTACCGGCCGGGCATACAATTGACGCAAGCTGTCGGCATATTGCTGCTTTTGCCCATTGTCTGTTTTTATGGTGAGCGCTGAGGTGATCATCACTACCAACAAAGAAAAAATAATAATCGCGGTCCTTTTCATTATGTATAACCCTTCGTTCTTTTCTAAATTTGTTCCCGCTTATGCCATTATCCGCGGTAATTGGGGCTGTTACTCCAGATAGCCCCCCTATATCAGTGTAAGATAAGATGCGGTGATCATCATCTATATGTACTGAGTTGGCACAGCAGCGGGCAAAGATAATCGTAATCCTGCACCTAGCCGGTCATTATTCTTAACATACTGGCATGCTTCCACTTTGATATTGGCCGTTGTAGTAAAACCACAAAATTACTGGCTTATCTTTCATCTTGTTTACGCAATAAGGAAATTCTCACAATATAAAACGTCAATAAT
This sequence comes from Chitinophaga sp. 30R24, assembly GCF_049056765.1. NCBI lineage: Bacteria > Pseudomonadati > Bacteroidota > Chitinophagia > Chitinophagales > Chitinophagaceae > Chitinophaga > Chitinophaga sp. 30R24. The sequence goes on along the minus strand of NZ_JBJGXX010000004.1, from coordinate 57,979 downwards.
ATGTATAGGTACTGCAGCAACCACCCCGATCCCCGCTTTTTTACGTATATTCATGATGATGAACGTGTTACAGTTTACCGACAAAGGCATTTACTGCCCCAGGGGAGATTTTTATATAGATCCCTGGAAGCCTGTTAACAAGGCTGTGATCACCCATGCGCATTCCGACCATGCCCGTTGGGGCAATCAGCATTATTTATGTGAAAACGCCACTGTTCCCCTGCTACGGTTACGGTTAGGGGAAGATATTTCCGTACAGGGCGTAGCTTATGGCGAAACACTGTTCTTTAACGGTGTAAAGGTATCGCTGCATCCGGCCGGGCATATGATAGGATCTGCCCAGGTGCGGGTAGAACAAGATGGTGAGATATGGGTAGCCAGTGGCGACTATAAATTGGAAAACGATGGTTTGTCGGCCCCGTTTGAACCACTGCGCTGCCATACATTTATCACCGAATCTACCTTTGGCTTGCCGATCTATTACTGGGAGCCGCAACAAAAAATCTTTAGCAATATCTCCCAGTGGATATACGAAAACCAGCAAGCCGGTAAGGCCAGCGTGCTACTGGCTTACAGCCTGGGCAAAGCCCAAAGGTTACTGTACCATCTCCAGCATAGCGTAAACCGTTTCTTGGTGCATGGCGCTGTATCCATTGCCCATGAAGCACTTTTAAAAGAAGGATGGCCTTTACCCCCTGTAGAACGGATTACGCCCGAAACGCCCAAGGCCGACTTTAAGAATGCAGTGATCATCGCCCCACCCTCGGCTGAAGACGCCGCCTGGATGCGGCGTTTCCACCCTTTTGCACTAGGCATATGCAGCGGATGGATGCAAGTACGTGGCAATATGCGCCGCCGTAATGCTGATGCAGGCTTTGCCCTCTCAGACCATGCCGATTGGACCGGGCTCCTCAACGCTGTTGCTGCTACCGGTGCCTCCCAGGTCTACGTTACCCATGGTTTCAGCAGCGTGTTTGCACGATACCTCACAGAAAAAGGCATCGACGCCAAAGAAGTGACTACTGCTTACGGAGAAGATGAAATAATTACTAACGCAGCCTCTTAAATCATGCAACAATTTGCGCAACTGGTAAAGCTATTAGGTAACAGCACCAAAACCAATGAAAAACTGGAGGCGTTGAGCGATTACTTTGCCACTGCTCCCGACAAGGATAAAACCTGGGTGCTGGCACTATTCTCCGGCAGACGTCCCAAGCGCACGGTTAACGGCACCCAGCTGAAAAACTGGTGTCTGCAAGCTACTGGTTTATCAGATTGGCTATTTGAAGAATGCTACCATACTGTAGGCGACCTGGCAGAAGCCATTGCCCTGTTGCTGCCACCGCATACCGCTCCTGAAGCTGCCCCACTGCACTACTGGCTGGAACAACTACAACAATTGGAAAAGGCAGAAGAAAATGTAAAACAAGCTTTCATCCTTCATGCCTGGAATGCCCTCGACAGTGGGGAAAGGTTTGTATTCAACAAACTAATTACCGGCGGTTTCCGTATAGGCGTGTCTCAAAAAATGATGGTTAACGCCCTGGCCAAAACTTACCACATCGATCCAGCTACCCTCTCCCACATGATTAGCGGCAACTGGAACCCACATAATATTACTATAGAAGAACTGTTGCACCAGCATACCACCGGCGCCGATGCGTCACGCCCTTATCCTTTTTACCTGGCCTATGCCCTGGAAGGACCTCCCGCCTCGCTAGGAGCGGAAAAAGAATGGCAAGCCGAATGGAAGTGGGATGGCATCCGCGGACAGGTGATCAAACGCAACGGAAAACTATTCGTATGGTCTAGGGGAGAAGAACTGATCACAGAAAAATTTCCGGAGTTCCAACCTCTCCAAGCCGCATTGCCAAACGGCACCGTAATAGATGGCGAAATATTAACCTTTGCCAATGGCATGCCCCTGCCTTTCCAAACCCTGCAAACAAGGATAGGACGCAAAAACGTGACCCGCAAACAATTACAGGAAGCGCCAGTGATCTTCCTCTGCTACGACCTGCTGGAGTGGGAAGGCACAGATATCCGGGAAAAACCGCTGGCAGAACGCCGCTCCCTCCTGGAACAATTAGTGCAACACACCGCATTAACCGTATTACAGCTTTCACCCGAAATTATCTTCGATACCTGGAACCAGCTAACTCCCCTGCGAGCGCAATCGCGCGATAAGGGCAGCGAAGGCCTGATGCTGAAAAAAAGAAACGCCGCCTATCAGGTAGGCCGCAAACGGGGGGATTGGTGGAAATGGAAAATAGATCCTTTTACAATAGATGCCGTGATGATATACGCCCAAAAGGGGCATGGACGCCGGTCGAACCTCTATACAGATTATACCTTTGCAGTAAAGGATGGCGATAAACTGGTACCTTTTACCAAAGCCTATTCCGGTCTTACTGATAAAGAAATAGCTGAAGTGGATAACTGGGTAAAACGGCACTCACTGGAAAAATTTGGCCCCGTAAGAACCGTAGAACCGGTATTGGTATTTGAAATTGCTTTTGAAGGCATTGCCGCATCCAACCGGCATAAGTCCGGTGTAGCCCTGCGTTTTCCCCGTATTAACCGCTGGCGGAAAGACAAGCCCCCAGCAGAAATAAATACCCTCGAAGACCTCAGGGAATTGCTCCGGTTAAATGGAAGCAATACGGCAGATTAAAGCATCGTTACTATGGTAAGAGATACTATAACATATTATCAAAATATTTAGAACAAACCACTGATTTATTACAATAAGATAGATATTTGTTCCAAATAAATGATTAATGACCAGCAAAAAAGAACCTGCTACCACAGCTCCGCTTATATTGGATGAAAAAGATATGGGCATCCTGAAACTTTTACAGAAAGATGCTAAAATGACTATACGCGATATTGCCAGTCAACTGAATCTCAGTACCACACCGGTATATGAACGCATCCGCAAAATGGAGCAGGCAGGCGTCATCAAGCAATATGCAGCTATTGTAGATCCTGGCAAAATTAATAAAGGGCTTACAGTGTTATGTTATATTACCCTGAAAGAACATAACAAAAAATGCGGTAAAAAATTTATCCAGGAAATTATCAGCTTTACAGAAGTAACGGAATGCCTCAATATTTCGGGTGAATTTGATTTTATGATAAAAGTACAGGTAAAAGACATGGATGAATACCGGGAATTTTATGTGAATAAGCTGGGCGAGTTAGATAACCTGAGCCATACACAAAGTATATTTGTGATTTCAGTGATTAAAGCTACACACCAGGTAGTATTTTAGCCGCGCAGCACAGGGTCTACCAGGTCAAATCCTACATGGAAATCCAGATAGCCTGCCACCGCGATTCATAATCTATATACGGGCAATAAAACAAGGATCATTTTGTCAAATTATGCTTATTTTAACCCTATGAACCGCAAACATTTCTTGTCTGCTTTAGTGACCGCCGGCATGGGGTTACCTTCACTTAAAACCCTTGCCGGTACCGGATTACATAAGATCGCCCACAACCCTGGCCAGCTGGTTCCTCCCTATCTTCAACCCGGAGATGTAATCGGCATCACTTGCCCCGCCGGATATATAAAACGTGAAGATATACAACCAGCCATCCGGATCATGGAAAGCTGGGGATTTAAAGTCCGTATAGGTAAAACGGTTGGCGACCGTGATTATAGTTTTGGTGGTACTGATGCCGCACGATTGGCAGACCTCCAGGCCATGCTCAACAACGATGATATCCGGGCCATTATGTGCGGGCGCGGTGGATATGGCACAGCGCGCATCATAGATCAGCTGGATTTTTCACACTTCTCCCAAAAGCCTAAATGGATCATAGGGTTCAGCGATGCTACTGTATTGCATTGCCATATCAGCCGCCACTTTGGCATTGCTTCCCTTCATAGCAAAATGTGCAACAGCTTCCCCGACGATTTTAGCAAAGCAGAACCTATTGTACAAGACACCATCATATCTATTTACCAGGCGCTCACCGGCAAAAAAATGCAGTACAGTGCCGCACCGGATATCCATAACCGGAAAGGCAAAGCCAGCGGCGTGCTCACCGGCGGCAACCTCTCTATCATCCAAAGCATAGCTGCCACCGATTCGGAAATAGCCACAAATGGAAAGATCTTATTCCTCGAAGAAGTAGGGGAATACCTATACAGCCTAGACCGCATGTTAGACGCCCTGCAACGCTCACATAAACTAGATAACCTCGCCGGCCTTATCATTGGCGGCTTCAACAAAATAAAACCCGATGATCCCGGCGAAGAATTTGGCAGAACCATCTATGATATGGTGCTGGAGAAAGTAAAGCACTTCAAATACCCGGTATGCTTTAACTTCCCCGTAGGTCATCAAAAAAATAATTATGCCCTCAAATGTGGTATGATGCACACCTTGAACGTGGCAGACGATGCCGTAACCCTGCGGGAGTAACTCCAACCATCCTTTCCGGCATTCTATTACCTTATGATAAGGTATCATAACCATCTACAGGCAATCGTTACTGTACGGGCAGTGGGGAAATTTTTTACCTGCATGCTACAATTTGTCATTTTATCCTAATTTCACTTGTATGCAACAACGTTCGGGTGGATGGAAAGTGATTAATCAGTGGTTGGGCAGTAAAGCATTAAAGCCCTTCAAATTCCAGGAAGATGCCTGGAAAGCCTACCTGCAGGGAAAATCGGGCATTGTTAATGCGCCTACGGGTTTCGGGAAAACCTTCTCCCTTTTTCTGGGAGCAGTAATAGCCTGGATAGATGCCCATCCAGATGACTATACCCAAAAAACTAAAAACGGATTACAACTGCTATGGGTCACCCCGCTGAGGGCACTAGCCAAAGACCTTGGCAGGGCAATGGAAAGCGCACTTGCAGAGCTGAACATACCGTGGCAGGTAGCCATACGCAGTGGCGATACCTCCACCGCTGCACGTGCTGCACAGAAAAAGCAGATGCCGGAAGTGCTCATCATCACGCCGGAAAGCCTCCATATTTTGCTGGCGCAAAAAGAATATCCTAAAATATTTACCCATCTCCATACAGTGGTGGTAGATGAATGGCACGAGTTGATAGGCAGCAAACGCGGCGTGCTCGTAGAACTGGGCCTTAGCCGGCTCAGAGGCCTACGCCAAAATGCATTAAAAGTATGGGGTATTTCCGCTACTATCGGTAATCTCGACGAGGCCCTGGAAGTATTGCTGGGTCCCTATCACCAGAATGGTATCATCATCCGCGCCAGGCTGAAAAAAAATATCGCCCTTAAAAGCGTGATTCCCCATGAAATAGAAACCTATCCATGGGCAGGGCACCTGGGCATCCGGATGTTACCACAGGCATTGCCCATCATTGAAGAAAGCCAAACCACCCTGATCTTTACCAATACCCGCTCACAATCAGAAATATGGTATCAAAACCTGTTAAATGCAGACCCTATGCTAGCGGGCGCCCTGGCTTTACACCATGGCTCCATCGATATGGAACTGCGTATCTGGGTGGAAGAAGCCCTGCATAATGGCATTTTAAAAGCTGTAGTATGTACAGCTAGCCTCGACCTGGGCGTCGACTTCCGGCCGGTAGACAATGTAATCCAGGTAGGAAGTCCTAAAGGAGTGGCGCGCTTTCTGCAAAGGGCCGGCCGTAGCGGACACCAGCCCGGCGCTGTAAGCAAGATATTTTTCCTGCCTACGCATGCCCTGGAACTGGTAGAAGCCGCCGCCTTAAAAGCAGCCATGGAACAAAATCTCATTGAAAGCCGGATGCCTGTGCTCCTGGCTTACGACGTGTTGTTGCAATACCTCATGACGCTGGCAGTATCTGATGGGTTTTACGCTGCTGAAATATGGGAAGAAGTACGGCATACCTTCTGCTATCAGCATATTACAACGGAAGAATGGCAATGGCTGCTCGCCTTCCTCACTACCGGTGGCGATGCCCTGGCCAGCTATGATGAGTTCAAAAAAGTAGAGCGGGAAGGCGATTTCTATATTTGCCGCAGCCGCATGATGGCGATGCGCCACCGCCTGCACATCGGCACCATTGTAAGCGATGCTATGCTGAACGTTAAATTCATGGGTGGCGGCTATGTAGGCGTTATTGAAGAAGGCTTTATCTCCCGCCTCCAGCCTGGCGACACTTTTACATTAGCCGGCCATATCCTGGAATATGTGATGATCAAAGATATGACAGCACTGGTGCGTAAATCCAAGTCCAAAAAAGCGATTGTACCCAGCTACCAGGGAGGCCGTATCCCACTATCCTCCAACCTTGGACGCATGCTGCGTGAAAAATTCAATGAGGCGCTCTCCCGTAAAACCAAAGATCCAGAGCTAATCGCCCTGCAACCATTATTTAACCTCCAAGAAGAACTGTCGCACATCCCTAAAGATAATGAGCTGCTCATCGAAAAAATACAAACAGAAGATGGTTACCATCTCTTCGTATATCCCTTCGAAGGAAGGCTGGTACATGAAGTAATGGCAGCCCTTCTCGCCTATCGCATCAGCTGTATACAACCTATCACCTTCTCCATTGCTATGAACGACTACGGCTTCGAACTGCTGTCGGACCAACCGATTCCGCTGACACAGGAAAACGCCCAATCGTTGTTTACCACCAATAACCTGCTCACAGAACTGCAAACCAGTGTAAACGCTACCGAAATGGCCCGGCGCAAATTCCGGGACATCGCTGTTATTTCCGGCTTAATTTTCCAGGGCTACCCAGGCAAACATAAGGCTAACCGGCACTTGCAATCATCCGCCTCTCTGTTGTTCAACGTATTTAAAGATTATGATCAGGATAATCTGCTGCTGAAACAAGCTTTCAACGAAGCCTTCTTTTACCAGATGGAAGAAGCCCGTTTGCGTGAAACACTGGAACGTATTGCCGTAAGCCACATCGTCATTACTACACCCCAGAAATTAACGCCTTTCTGCTTTCCGATTAAAGTAGACAGCTTACGGGATACCATGACCAGTGAAAAGCTGGAAGACCGCATCAAAAAATTGATCACGGTAAACGACTAAGAAATCGATAATTTGCATCCCATTAAAAACTGTTGATTCAGTGGGCGGGGAAATATTTCACTTTCAGGGCCAACATTGGCATTTACTGCCCGAACGGGCTATTTATTGGGAAGAAGAAAAAGCATTGATCCTTTCAGACCTCCATCTGGGAAAAGCAGCCCATTTCCGCAAGGCAGGCATTGCCGTACCAGCCGGTATTATCCAGGATGATCTTTTCCGGCTACAACAACTGATCACCTTTTACTTGCCAGAAAGAATCATTGTTGTAGGTGATATGTTCCATAGCCGGGAAAATAATGAAGTACAATACTTCCAGCTATGGAGGCAGCAGTTTTCCAACATCACCATTGATCTCGTAAAAGGCAACCACGACATACTGGCCGACGCCATATATGAGCAACTACAGATCAATGTACACCCCTCCCTTACCCTGCGCAGCATTCATTTCATCCATGAGCCCTGTGAAGACAGCAATGGTTATCAATATACCTTTTCCGGGCACCTGCATCCTGCCTTTGTGATGGCTGGCGCAGGCAAACAACGATTGCGCTTACCCTGCTTTTACTTTGGCCGCTATTGTGGCATTCTGCCTGCATTCGGGCACTTTACCGGCCATGCTAATCTGGACCCAAGTATTTCAGATACTGTTTTTGTAATAGCCGGAAAATCCATTATCAGGGCACAATGATAAAACTATAGCATGAAGATAGCCTGGCACAACATATACATCCATCCGCTTCCCGAAACGCACCGCTTCCCGATGCTCAAATACGAGCTGATACCCGACCAGCTATTGCGGGAAGGCGTTATTACCCCCGCCCAACTGTTTACGCCGGCACCGGCCAACGAAGCCGCCATCCTGCTTACCCATACCGCAGCTTATTGGCATCAGCTAAAAGCACAGGAGCTGCATCCCCGTGAGCAGCGGAAAATCGGCTTCCCACAATCGCCTGAACTTACCCTACGGGAAATAGTGATTGCACAAGGCACCATCGACATTGCCTTACATGCACTGGAACAAGGACTGGGATTTAATGTAGCCGGTGGTACCCACCATGCTTTTGCCGGTCACGGGGAAGGGTTTTGCCTGTTAAACGACTTTGCCATCGCTGCCAACTACCTATTGCAGCAACAACGTATCCGGCAAGCGCTTATCATAGACCTGGATGTGCACCAGGGCAACGGCACGGCTGCCATCTTTGCTGATAACCCAGAAGTATATACGTTTAGTATGCATGGCGCACACAATTATCCTTTCCATAAAGAGATATCCGACTGGGACGTGCCACTACCCGATGGCCTGGACACCAGCGGCTATCTCCAACTGCTGGAAGCTGCACTGCCAGTATTAATTAACCGGGTAAAGCCCGATATTGTCTTTTACCTGTCTGGAGTAGACATCTTGTCTACCGACAAATTCGGGAAACTACAGGTAACCCAACAAGGCTGCCGGGAGCGGGACGAAATGGTGTTCCATTCCCTGAAAAAGCATCATATCCCTTGTGCGGTGGCTATGGGCGGCGGTTATTCCCCGCATATCCGCGACATTGTAAATGCCCATTGCAACACCTTTAAAGCAGGCATCGACATCTACGGATATTAACACAAAAAGGCAGGCATTATCATTATGCCCGCCGCTGCTGCGATCTATTTGCTATGAAGCGCCTTACCTTAGCCCTGGATAATTTTCCCGTCTCTCATAAGTAGTTGCCGGTCGCTCATAGGCGCCAGTTCTTCGTTGTGGGTAACGATGATAAAGGTTTGCTTTAATTGGTCCCTCAGCTCCAGGAAGAGATGATGTAATTCGCGCGCATTCCGGGAATCAAGGTTACCGGTAGGTTCATCGGCCATTACTACATCCGGATCATTGATGAGTGCGCGTGCTACCGCTACCCTTTGTTGCTCTCCGCCTGAGAGGGCATTGGGTTTATGGTCCAGGCGCTCTTTCAGGCCCAGCGTTTCCAGCAGGAACTGTGCTTTTTGTTGTACTTGGCTTTTGCGGACCCCTGCAATATAACCAGGTATGCATACATTTTCAAGGGCAGTGAATTCAGGCAATAGGTGATGGAACTGGAAAATAAAGCCAATATGTCGGTTTCTGAAATCGGCCAGGGTGTTTCCTTTTAAACCGGTCAGATTGACATCATTGAGCCAGATCTCTCCGGTAGTGGGCGTATCCAACGTTCCCAGGATATGAAGTAACGTGCTTTTACCAGCACCGGAAGATCCTACTATTGTAACAATCTCTCCTTTACTGACAGTAATATCCACGCCCTTCAAAATGGGTAAATTGGAATAATTTTTGGTAACATTGCGAGCGGTTAGCATAACTCAAAGAAAAGTAATTAACCGATAAAATAGTAAAAGTTGTTTATTTCAAATTAAATAATACTTTTGCGAAAAATTAAAAAGTAAAAATTTTAATAAGATGTACTGGACATTAGAATTAGCTTCATACCTGGAGGATGCTCCATGGCCAGCTACTAAAGACGAACTTATCGACTACGCCATTCGTTCCGGTGCACCGATCGAAGTAATCGAGAACCTTCAGGAGCTGGAGGATGAGGGAGAAATTTATGAGGGGATTGAAGATATCTGGTCTGATTATCCGTCGCAGGATGACTTCTTCTTTAATGAGGATGAATATTAACCAGTGTTGCTGACAGCACTCCCGTTCACACTATGACAAATAATTTATAAGCCGCTTCTGATGAGGAAGCGGCTTTTTATTTTGTTGAAGAGGTAGTTTGATGTTATTTTTCCATCGCTTCGATCACCGGTTTGGATACGCCGGTAAAAGAGAAACCGCCATCATGGTAGAGGTTCTGCATGGTAACCATTTTGGTAAGGTCTGAGAACAGCGCCACTGCATAATTAGCACATTCATCTGACGTAGCATTACCTAATGGGCTCATATTCTCTGCGTAAGAGACAAAGCCGTCGAAACCTTTCACACCGCCACCAGCAGTTGTTTTCACTGGAGACTGGGAGATCGTGTTGATACGTACTTTCTTATGCACGCCATAGTGATAACCAAAACTGCGGGCAATAGACTCCAACAGGGCTTTGGCATCAGCCATTTCGCCATAGTCTGGGAATACCCTTTGTGCAGCGATATAGGACAAGGCAATAACAGATGCCCATTCGTTTAACGCATCCAGTTTATAAGCTGTTTGCAGTACGCGGTGCAAAGACATTGCAGAGATATCGAATGTTTTGTGATTGAAATCGTAGTCCAGGTCAGTGTAGGTTCTGCCTTTACGGATGTTCATGCCCATTGCTACGGAGTGAAGAACAAAGTCGATTTTTCCGCCAAAGTGCTCCATAGATTTGTTGAACAGGTTGGCCAAATCATCCATATTGGTAACATCAGCCGGAATTACGGGTGCCTTACAGGTTTCTGCCAGTTTGTTGATCTCACCCATACGCAGGGCAATAGGAGCATTGGTAAGCACAATTTCAGCGCCTTCTTCCACGCAACGCAGTGCTGTTCTCCATGCAATAGATCTTTCGTCTAATGCGCCGAAGATGATACCTTTTTTCCCTTTTAATAAGTTATGAGCCATTTGGTCAAAAATTAATTTCGGCAAAAATAGTCGTTATAGTTGAAAAAAAAAGATATTAACATTGAGCTTCCAGCATTTACAAAAAAGGCTGTAGATAAAAACGGGTTATCTGCAGCCAAAAATGTTTAATAAGTGCCCTGTTGAATCTGTTTATTTTACAAGCATTGCCAGCTTACGCTTCGCTTACTGCCAGCATTTCCCTCGCATTTTCCAAGGCAGCCGCGGTAGGCTTTTCTCCGCTCAGCATCTGGGCAATCTTATTCACCCTTTCCTCTTCCAAAAGTAAACGTACATTGGTTGTTACTTTATCCGCCTTTGCATCTTTATATACAAAGTAATGTGCATCCGCTTTACCTGCAATCTGCGGCTGGTGTGTGATACAGATGATCTGATGGGATTTGGCGAGATCTTTCAAAATAACTCCTACCTGGCGGGCAGCCTCTCCGGAAATACCGGTATCTATCTCATCAAAAATGAGCGTGGGCAAGGCTACTGACTGCGCCACCAATGATTTAATGCACAGCATCAGCCGGCTTAGCTCTCCTCCGGAGGCCACCTTGCCTACCGGAGCAAACTGATTGCTCTTATTGGCATCAAATAAAAATTCAATGGTATCCTGACCATAAGGATTTAACTCTCCTATGGTGATCTCTACTTTTAAACGGGCGTTAGGCATACCCACCTGTGCCAGCAAAGCATTTACATGCTTTTCGAAAGGCGTTGCCTGCTCCTGGCGCTGAACAGTTATCACCGCTGCCGCTTGCTCTAATTCACCTTTTAAGCGGGCTTGCTCTTGTTCCAATGACAACAGCTGATCATCCAGGTTCAATACATCTTCCACTTTAAGCGCCAGCGCCGCTTTAATGGCCAGTAATTCGTCGGTGGTATGCACGCCATGCTTCTTAAACAAACGGTAGCCCAGGGCCATCCTTTCGTTCACCAGCTCTATACGTTGTGCATCGTACTGCACATGGTCGTTGATCTGTTCCACTTCGCCGGCAATATCCTGTAATTCGAGATAAGCTGATAACATACGTTCTGCTACAGCAGGCATGTCTTTATGAAATGAAGATAACCCCTGCAAAGACAACTGTAGATGTTTCAATTGTTGCAATATAGGCTGCTCATCTTCTTTTAACTGGAAATAAACCTTGTTTAAAGCGTTCTTGATCTCTTCTGCATGACTCAATGTTTGCAGCTCTATTTCCAGGTCTTCTATTTCATTGGGATTAAACCCTGCTTCAGTTAGCTCTTCCAGCAGAAAACGGTTATAATCCAATTCTTTGTTAGCACTGTCGCGGTTGTCGAATAGCTGTTTGTATTGCTTTTGTACCTGAACGTATTGAGCAAATCCTTGTTGATATTGCTGCAACATAGCTAGTTTATTAACCAGCGCATCCACCACTTCCCGTTGAAAATCCGCATTGCCCAGGGCCAACGTATCAAATTGCTGGTGCAAGTCTACCAGGTAACCGCTTAATTCAGATAACTGGGAAATATTTACCGGTGTATCATTCACGAAAGCGCGGGATTTTCCGGAGGCACTTACTTCCCGGCGGATGATCAACTGATCTTCAAAGTCCAGCTCATGCGCCTCAAAGAAAGCGGCTACCTGGGATTTCTTTATTTTAAAGAATCCCTCTATCACACACTTTCCTGTTTTATCGAACAATACCCCGGGATCGGATCTTTCTCCCAGTATCAGGGAAAGCGCACCTAACAATATAGACTTACCTGCACCGGTTTCCCCGGTGATTACATTCAGGTTCCCGGAGAAGTCTACCTCCAGGTGATCGATAATTGCGTAATTTTTGATCGTTAATCGCTGTAGCATATAACAAGGAAAATTGGGGATTTTTTAATTTCACGGAATTAAAAAATGCCAAAATAACTCAGGTTCCGTTTACCCGCTGAATGCCTGCTTTGGCCCGCTGGTCAAGGGAATTTTTATAATCATGGCCTTTCATGTTCAGACAGTTCTGATAACATTCTATGGCCTTCGCTTTCTCTTTTCTTTTTTCGTAAATATAGCCCATTTGTAGGGAAGCCCTGGCAGCATAATATTCCGGCCGGTTGCTTCCTACTTTCACAGTTACCTCGTACATAGAAATGGCCTGGTCGTCTTGCCCGTTTTCATCATAAATACGGCCCAGCCGGTAGGCATATTCCAGCTTATCTTCCATCGCCGGAAAATCGGCTGCTTTTTTGGTTAGCAACATGGCCAACGCTTTATTAAAGTAGCCACCATCACTAAGCAGGCGTACTTTCAACAAAAAGGGATTAGGCCATTTACCAGTTTTGGCTTCTTTTAGTGCCTGTTTATCTGCATCTGTTTCCAATCCTCCCTTGGTAAAGATCATAGCCCGGTATTTATCTGCCGCCGCCTGGTTGCCTTCCAGGTAATACGACCAGCTTAACCGCTGCAAACACTCTTTTACATAAAATCTACCCCTGAAATTATTGATAAACCGTTCCAGGTAAATATGCGCGTCTGTATCCAGCCTGGTTAGCTTCAACAGCCCGAGCACATAATCGGCATACTCAATATCTGCATATTCCGACGTCTCCATACGATCCTCCAGTACTTTTAGCCCGGTAGACGCCTTTTGATTGTTTAAAGACAGGTTAGCCACCATCAAAGCGAAGAGATAGTTGTTCTTCGTATCCAGCTTCTTGCGTTGCAGGAACTCCCAGGTTTCTTCCGGCTTATTCACTATAAAGAGCATGAGATAGCAATAATAGTAATAAGATTCTTCCCTGAACATTTTTGCTTCCGGTGCATCACTCTCAATAAACTTGTTCACATTGGCCATCCCCTGCTTCATACTGCCTTTCAGACCCAGGATATTAGTAATCCACTTATAACCTTCCGGAATGGTACCGAATACCGTTTGCATGGCTCCTAACAAAAGGTTGTTAGGTACAAAATCGGGAAAGCGTTGCTGGTTCTCCTTCAACATCATATAAGCTTTCCGTACCTCCCAGGTAGCATCCCACTTTTCATCAAACTTCACCTTGATCATCGCCCACTGAAACTTAATAGCAGCTTGGGTATACAAAAAATAGGGAGAATCTTCCGGACCTTCCGCCATTTTATTCAAACGAAAATTCCTCAGACTCCTTTTACGGGAATATTCTGCCGGGTCTTCATTAAAAAAGAGCGGAAAGAAATCCGCGTAGTTGTCCAGGAAATAAGGCGCTAGGTTATCCGGGTGTTCTTTCTTTTCTGCTTCCAGCAATGCCTTTCCGGTACTCAACCGCAACTGCATAATGGCATCATATGCCTGCTCACACCGGGCGTTAAAATCAAATACTTTTTGCCTGGCACTCACAGTCCCACCAACACATAGCAACAACAACAATGAAAAAATAATACGCATACGGGAAAATATTCCAGGATTAAAAATCAAATCTCACATATCATCCTATAAATCCCAAATAAACAAATCATATTTTTTAAAGTTGCATGGTGCATCCAACTCCCTGCCACAAAATAAAAGAACTACTACGCAAGGTAACTGCGTAGCAATACAAAGCTAATATAATTAGTAAAACAAAACTAAATTAATTAGTATATTTTTTAATAATGTAAAGGAGAACTGCACGAATCCTACGCTATCTTTTCATTTTCAAATAGTTACACAAATTACCTCCATTCCTTTGAGGGATTCCTAGTTATCCACACAAAAAAGAGCACTCTTGCACACATGTAAGGAATCACTAAAAGCAGTTTTATCTCCATCTGCTTCGAGAGAGATATCGCCTTTAACAGCCAATAAAAAAGGGGACATCTCAATTATTTTTGAGATGCCCCCCTTCCTTTTTCTCCTAAACAATACTAGTAATAGGAAATAACTTTTTCACCCCAGGTACTCAAACAGCCTTTCAGATTCGTATATCTCATACGTACCCTGTAGGTATTATGTATAGGCATTTCATAATTGGGAAATATAAAACCATCTTCCGGTATAGGTCCATTATAGTTGTAGGTATAATTTACCGAGATACCTGTGATCTGTACTTCTATATTTGACAAGGCATACTTTTCAATGTTCCGCTCATAAAAGGCAGGATAGGCAAACCGGTGAACATTATTCAATTCACCATTGTCAGTATGCGAATAAAGATTCACATACCCCTGCAGATTACAGGTGCTAAGCGGATATAGATTGCTGATGGCGGTTATGTCTCCTGCCGAAAAATCCATCACATCTACGTAAGGACTGTTAGGATTGTAAAAACCATTGAATACAGATGCAGGATCCTGTGTGGGGGTACCAGGGATATAATTGGCTCCCCATATCGATTGCCCTTCTCCGATGGCATCCCAGTCGGTATGCCTTAATCCTACCATGTGTCCCATTTCATGCATCAGCATACGTACTAATCTGGGCCATCTCACCACAGTATTATACAATGTTGATATATACGCCTCATCAACAATGATGTTATAACCTGGCACACCGTTAGCATCCGGATAACCAGGAAAATCAGCAACAGCAAGGTTACCAGATCCTATAGGCTGGTTGATAATTTTCCAGTCGTATGGTTCTTCCCCGTTATAGGTAATGTAAAAGTTAAGATTACTGCCCGGAATCAGGTTCCATTTGCCCAGGGCATAGGTTACCTCATTATAAAGAAATGTAGGTGTTCCTTTTGGCAAATATATTACAATGTTATTCTTTGTCAACAGGGTATTGGTACTAGCATGTCTGCCGGTGGCATCTTTTGACACTTCAGGAGCAACTATATTCTCCAGCTTCAAAGTGTCTAGGAACGATTTGGCAAAAGTGTAATCACCCTGCGTAACAATATAGGCACCAGTACTTTTTACCCGGGTAGTATCAAATCCTAGTTTATACAGACGGATAAGATAACGGGATTCAATTTTTTCATCCGGTGTGGCTGATGGTTTAACTTCCGATTTTTTGCAGGAGCTAAAAATGGCTGCTGCGCACAGCGCCAGCAATAAAAAGCATTTGGTTGTTTTCATGGGTGTTTATGATATAGGGTTATAAATGCTACAGATATAATAGGACCAGGGCAACTCAATTACAAAATACCAGCTGTGAAATCATTAATGGAATAATACAGGTTAACAAATTATTACCAATTAAAATTAAAAGAGGATGCCTCAAAAGTATTTTGAGACATCCTCTTTTAATTTCTTATATTATTTTGTCCTTCGTTACTTAGATAGTAATGCTGGCCTCGAGGTCGTTATCCACCAGGATACGGCCGCAATGTTCGCAAACGATAATCTTTTTGTGCTGACGGATCTCTGCCTGACGTTGAGGAGGAATGGCATTGAAGCAACCACCGCAAGAATCGCGCTCTACGGTTACTACCGCCAAACCATTGCGATAGTTCTTACGGATTTTCTCGTAAGCTTGCAGTAAGCGGGGATCTACCTTGGTTTTTGCGTCTTCACTTTCCTTACGGTAAGATTTTTCTTCTTTATCAGTTTCTGCTATAATCTTCTCCAGTTCACCTTTCTTATGCTTCAGGTTCGCTTCTTTATCAGCAATGGCTCTTTTAGCAGTTTCCAGTACGCGACCTTTTTCTTTGATCTCTTCGTTCGCGTCTTTAATATGTTTTTCAGCCAATTTGATTTCCAACGCCTGCATCTCCATTTCCTTGGTGATCGCCTCAAACTCGCGGTTATTCTTCACATTGTCTTGCTGCTTCTCATACTTCTTGATCAGCGCTTCTGCTTCTTTGATGGCGTTCTTCTTACTGGCAACGAAATCCTGGATACCTTTCATCTCATTTTCGATATGAGACTGACGGGTGTTCAAACCTTCAATTTCATCCTCCAGGTCTTTTACCTCCATCGGCAACTCCCCTTTCAGCACCTGGATCTCATCCAGCTTGGAATCAATCTTCTGTAATCTCAATACAGACGCTAATTTTTCTTCAACGGAATATTCTTTTACGGTTGCCATGTATTATAAATAATTTACCGGGTTTGTTTTAATCGTAGATTTAAGAGGCGCAAAATTACGGAATTTTTCAGTCAATATATGATAAAATAACTCCACTGTAAACTGCTCGCTCTCAAAATGTCCTATATCTGCTATAACCAATTGATTATCAGCATCAAAAAATTCATGGTATTTGAAATCTGATGATATATACACATCTGCCCCAGCCCCTATAGCCTGTTTTAACAGGAAGCTGCCAGCCCCGCCACATAAAGCGACTTGCTTTACCAAACGGCCCCTTAATGGCGTATATTTCACACAACCTGTCTGAAACTGTGTTTTTACATATTGTAAAAACTGCATCTCGTCCATAGCCTCCGGCAATATGCCTATCAATCCCGAACCTACTTGCTGGTAGGCATTGTCCAGGCTCACTATGTCGTAAGCCACCTCTTCGTAAGGATGGTGACCTAACAAGGTCTGCACTATTTTGCCTTCCAAATATACCGGAAAAATTACTTCCAACTTTATTTCTGCCTCAAAATGTCTTTTTCCCGGTGTTCCTACATACGGATCAGTTCCCTTATCGCCCTTAAAAGTGCCTTCGCCTGCGCCATTGAAGCTGCATTCGCTATAATTGCCAATATGTCCGGCGCCCGCAGCAAACAAGGCTGCCCTCACTTTCTCTACATCTGCTTCCGGCACAAATGTGAATAACTTTTTCAATAATCCCCGTTTAGGCTGTAACACCCGGCACTGCTCCAGCCCCAGCCGGTTGGCCATAACGGCGCATACCCCGTTATGCACATTGTCTAAATTAGTATGGGCGGCATATACGGCAATATCATGCTTTATCGCTTTAATGGCTACCCGCTCTACATAGTTATTCCCATTGATCTTTTTTAACCCGCCAAACACGATAGGATGATGGGCAATCACCAGGTTACATCCCCGGGAAATAGCCTCATCAATCACTGCCTCTGTGGCGTCTAGCGTAAGCAAAACATTGGTTACCTCCTGCTCTGCCCTGCCAAAAATAAGCCCCGCATTATCATAGCTTTCCTGGTACTGTAAAGGGGCAAACTGCTCAATGGCCTGTATAATCTCTTTTATTTTCATAGCTGCAAAAATTAATGGTTCATTGCCGGCATCAACTACATTTGCAAAAAACTAATTTTTTATGTCCGGAAGCAAATCTACAGCAGAACAATATGCCGATTACAAAATAAAAATGCAAAAAATTGCAGATGTAAGAAATGCCATGGCTGTACTCGGCTGGGACCAGGAAACCTACCTACCGGAAAAAGGCGCGGAGTTCCGCGGACAGCAACTTACCACGCTCAGCACCATTGCCCATGAAATGTTTACCGCTCCGGCATTGGAAACAGTGCTGCAAACGCTAAAAGATAATACGGAACTATCACCTGTAGAAAGAAAAAACATTCTTCTCTCTGCTGAAGATGTGGAAAAAAACAAGAAATATCCCATCGCTTTTGTCGCTGAAATGTCGAAAGTAACCAATGAAAGCTACCATGCATGGATAAAAGCCCGCAAAGCCAACGACTTCCAACTTTTTGCGCCAGCCCTCTCCAAAATGGTTGAGCTCAAAAAGCAGGAAGCCGACCTCCTCGGATATGAAGACCACCCATATAACGCACTGCTCAATGAATACGAAAAAGGCGCCCACACCGGTATGCTGGATACTATTTTCGATGAAGTAAAAGTCAACCTCCCCCCCCTGTTGGCGCAGATAGCACAACAACCACCCGTTGATAAAGATTTCCTGCACCTGCACTACGATCGGGATACCCAATGGCAATTTGGACTTTCTATATTGGAAAATATGGGCTACGACCTCAAAGCCGGACGACAGGATATTTCTGAACACCCTTTTACTACCAGTTTTAATCCATTGGATGTAAGGGTAACCACCCGCATAGATGAAAATGATTTTGGCAACATGACCTGGAGTTGCATCCATGAAGGTGGTCATGCCCTCTATGAACAAGGGCTGCCTACTGCCGAATATGGCCTGCCTTGCGGAGAAGCCGCCAGCCTGGGCATCCACGAATCCCAATCCAGATTGTGGGAAAACAATGTAGGCCGCAGCCTCATTTTCTGGCAACATCATTATCCACGCCTGCAACAACTCTTTCCACAAAACCTGGGCGCCATTTCGCTGGAAAGTTTCTATAAAGCGATCAACAAAGTACACACTTCCCTTATCCGCACGGAAGCAGACGAGCTTACCTATCATTTCCATATCATGATCCGCTATGAAATTGAAAAAGGATTGATAGATGGCAGTATCTCTGTAAAAGACCTGAAACACATCTGGAACGAATACTACCGGCAATACCTATACGTAAATGTACCAGATGATGTACAGGGTGTGCTACAGGATATCCATTGGTCGCATGGCAGCTTCGGCTACTTCCCCACCTATTCCCTGGGTAGCTTCTACGCCGCGCAATTCTATGCAGCCGCCCAGCAACAGATACCGGCACTTGATGGGCAAATTGCTACAGGTAACTACCAACCTTTACTGCAATGGTTGCGTACCCATATTCATAGCTATGGCAGATATTATACATCAAATGAATTATGCGAGAAAGTAACCGGAAAGCCACTGGAATTCGGGAAATTCCTGGATTATGCCCGTGCTAAATATATCGGGTGATTTACTGTAAAATAAAACATCGGCAGAAACATAAACTAAAATGCTTAGCAGCAACCAGGCATCACCTGTCTCTGCTAAGCATTTATCTATTTATACCATCAGGCTTAAAACCACCTGATTATTTCAAGCCCATTTCTAACTCAGCCAACGCTATTACCCCTTGCTTTCTTGCTACTTCTTTTCCGTCTTTATACAAAATAAAAGTAGGTAAAACATTGGCGCTGATAGCCTTCATTACTTCCTGGTCTTTACCGCCATCTACCTGTACCTTTTTTACCTGTTTATGATCCTGGAAGAATTTTTCCAGCACAGGCTCCATTTGTTTACACGGAGGACACCAGGATGCGCCTACATCCGTCAGCACCCAACCTTTTACATTAACCGCCCTGGTGTAATCTTCCATACTTAACTGCGGTTGATTATCGGCCACACCTTCCAGAGGCTTCCCTGCCTGTTTCCAAGCATTAATACCACCTGTGAGCTCTACTACTTTGTTAAAGCCATTTTCCCTCATCCATTTGGCAGCAGCAGTACTACGGCCACCACTGAGACAATAAATATACACCGGCTTATTTTTGTCCAGGTACTGCACACGGTCTTTGAATTCGTCTCTTTTCGTAAAGTCGGCCTGTAAGGCATGAGGTAAATGCCCGGTATTGAATTCATCTGCTGTACGCACGTCAAACACCTGTATACCAGGTTGTTGGATATCCTTCTCGAAAGCTGCGGCATCTTCTGCCTGCCTGTTCTGTGCCATCAGTGAACTCCCTATCAGCATCACCCATGCTGCTAATAAAAATCTTCGCATAAAGTTTTAAGTTTCGGCATAAAGTTAATAAACAACTCATATCCTTGTCTGGCCGGATGTGAATTATAACAGCCCTGTAAGGTTTTTATATCAAAATAAGGAGTGAACAACTTCCGGTATTCTTCTTCCGTTCCGCCAAATGGTGGGCCGGCTTTGGGAAACGGACGATTGAACAATACACCTGCCAGGTGACCGCCGGGTTTTATCAACTCATACATATGCTTTACATAATCTGGCCGGCGGGAAGGATCTATAGCACAAAAAAAAGTTTGCTCCAATACCAAGTCGTAGCTACCTTGATGATTGAAAAAATCTTCCTCCAGCACTTTCACCCGGGTACGGGCAAATTTTTCCTTCAACCGCGATACCAGTATAGGGGCAATATCCAGCACTGTAACGTCACTGAACGCCTGCCCTGCCAGATAGGCCGCTTCATAACTATTGCCACCACCGGGAATGAGTATACGAAGATCCCGGTCCGTAATTTGATCTATATATGCTTTCAGGGGAGGAGACACTTCGCCCATATCCCAACCGGTTTCTCCACTGATATATCGTTCGTTCCAGAACTGACTATCCATCTTCCTTTTCTTTTATGCTAAGTTACAGCCATTCAACCACATACATAAATACATCGGTTTTCCAAACATTATTATTATTTTTATACTTTGAAAGTACACCTATGAACCGGCCTTACGGCCAACCCTTTGCCATGAAAAGCCTACGATATTATCTACAGATTGTCATAAGACAAATTTCTTATTACCTGATTCCCATTATTGCCATGGCTGCTTCAGCCAATGGGCAATCGGTTAGTATTAAAGCCGATAAAACGGCAGGATGCCCACCTTTCCTCGTTAATTTTACGGCTACGCTGGATGGCGGCTATCAAAAAATAGAATGGGATTTCGGGCTGGGAGCCAATGTTACCAACGACCTCACGCCTTCCAAAACTTTCCAGACACCAGGCATTTATCACGTAAAGCTTACAGCTACCTACAGCGCCACCAATGTAATTGTAAAACTATTGGATGTGCAGGTGTATGATAAGCCCACCGTAAAATTTACTACGCCTAACACCACGGGCTGCGCTCCTTACATGGCGGTTTTCACAGACCAATCCGTTCCTGGCGATGGCAGCATTGACAATATCACCTGGGATTTTGGCGACGGCGGCGGCGCTACCGGCGCTTACGTTACCCATACTTTCACTCAACCCGGCACCTATAATGTGATCAGCGTGGTCACCAATTCCATGAAATGTTCCAGCTCCGGCGACCCGGTACCTATTAAAGTACAAATGGCGCCTACGCCTTCATTTATAGCCGATAAAACACAAAGCTGCACGGCGCCGCTCACGGTAAATTTTTATAACACTACCGTAAATAATTCTCCAGACCCGGTTACCTATACCTGGGATTATGGCGATGGCACCACCGGGCAGGATAACCAGCATACCTACACGAAAGAAGGAAGATATACGGTAAAACTCACCGCTACAACTACTGGTAACTGCTCTGCCCCACTCACCAAAACTGATTATATCGTCATTGAAAAAGTAAAGCCGGGTTTCACTTTTTCCAGCGCTTGTGCAGGACAGAACATCATTTTCACCAATACCACGCAACCTACGCCAGAACAGGTAATATGGGCATTTCCGGATGGCAGTACGCAAAATACGCTTAATGCTGTCAAAGCATTTACAACACCAGGCGATTATATCGTTAAGATGCAGGCTGGCCTGGGCGATTGTATGGAAGAAATACAGCAAACCATACACGTAGATCCTTCCCCAGAGATTGATCCGGTAGCCGCTCCGCAAAAGAGCTGCAGCCTGCCGTTTACCACACAATTCAATGCACAATCTGTTGGCGCTGTTTCCTGGCTGTGGGATTTTGGAGATGGTACCACGTCTACACTCGAAAACCCTTCCCATACCTATACACGGGAAGGCACCTATTCCATCCGGCTTACAGCAACCAATACAGCAGGCTGTAACACCACAGTTGATAAACGGAATTATATCAACATCGCAAAACCAAATGTTACTATTTACCGCAGCATAGCGGAAGGGTGTATTCCCTTGCCAGTCGACTTTTACACCGAGCTGGATATTGCCGATCCTATTGCCAGTTATAGCTGGGACTTTGGTGACGGCAGTATTTCCACCGATGCCCGGCCTACTCATATTTTCACCCAGGAAGGCACCTTTTACGTAACAGTAACCATTACCACCACCACTGGATGTACAGCTACCGCTACCACTATTATCCGTACCGGTATACGACCCGTAGTGGACTTCATCGCCACACCGCTGAAATCATGTGCTAAAGATCCGATACAATTCACCAACTTATCTTCTCCCCGCGGTACCTCCTGGAACTGGACCTTTGTACAAGACAACAGCACCAGCCAGGAAGAAAATCCCAATCACCAGTTCAATGAAATCGGAAGTCACGATATTATTTTGGAAGTAAACAACAATGGTTGTCGTGAGCAATTGATCAAAAAGGATTACATCGAGATCATACCACCCATTGCCAGGTTTACTACCGTGCCGGATTGCGTGAACCCATACCACCGGACGTTCACTGATAATTCCACCTTTGGCCCTATCCCCACACCCGTGCAAACCTGGTTTTGGGAATTCGGTGAAAGCGGCGCTACTTCTACCGATCAAAGCCCGGATTTCACCTATACCACGTCCGGTATTAAACAAGTAAGGCTAACCATTGATAACGGTATCTGTACGTCCACTTTTACCCAATCTATTAATATTATCGATGAACTGCCGGTGATCACACCCGACAAGAAACTGTTGTGTAAAGGCGACCAGCTGCAGGTAACTCCCGGAGCAGTGAACAATGGTAACATTAACGAATATGACTGGGATTGGGGTGAAGGTGGCCCTGTACAAACAATACCCGCCTACAATTATGATCCGGCCAACGGCATCTTCCACCAATACAACCAGGCCAGTACCTATACCATCAAACTAACTATTGTAGATAAAAACGGTTGTACCCGGGAAGCGGCTCCTATCGTTATTGAGGTGAACGGACCTGATCCTGATTTTAACTATATTGGTAAAAGCTGTAAGAATGAAACATTCACATTCACTGATAGATCCACTGCCAACAGCGGTAACCAGATTTTGAACTGGGAATGGGATTTCGGGGATCAAACCAGTAAAGAAAACTATACTTCCCAACCACTGAACATCAAACATCAGTATACTAACAATAACGACTATACGGTTATACTCACCGTTACAGACAAATTTAATTGCGTAGCCAGCGCGCAAAAAACCATTCACTTCGATAAAGTAAAGGCCGACTTTATGGTGCCTTCCAATATTGCCTGTCTGGACAAAACATTTACGTTCGTAGACCAGTCAGACGGGGATGTCCAAAGCTATATCTGGGATTTTGGCGATGGAACAACCGGTAGTGGAAATAGACCAAATAAAATATACAATGCACCCGGCAAATATGATATAACGCTCAACATTGTGACCACCGCAGGCTGTACAGACCAGATCAGCAAAACAAGCATAGTAACTGTACCGGATCCTAAAGCATCTTTTACCATTCCAGACAACCTTGACCTTTGTCCGCCGGTAAAAGTACTGTTTACCAATACCTCCACAGACTATGTAAACGCTAACTGGGATTTCGGAGACAATGGCACGTCCAACAAAAACGACCCCGACGAACATATCTATGCACGCGCCAAAACCTATAACGTAGTACTCACCATATATTCGGAAGGTGGCTGTACCAGCACTTCCACATTACCTATTACTATCAATGGCCCGGATGGTACCATGACAACTACGCCTACGCAAGGTTGCGTGCCGTTAGACGTTAACCTCAGCGCCACCGCGCTTAAAACCAGCAATTACATGTGGGATTTCGACGATGGCACCGTTATCGTTACCAATACGCCTGTTTCTCCGACACATACTTATACCAAAGCCGGTATTTATTACCCCAGGGTATCCCTACAAGACGACGAGGGCTGCAGCGTAAAAGCAGAGGGAAATGATAAGATCATTGTGGATAAAGCCACTGCAGATTTTTCTTCAGATGATATAAAAGCTTGTGGCGGCGGACTGGTAAGCTTTGAAAATAAAAGTCAAACACTAACCAAAGACTCACTGGAGCTGGATTTCACCAACGCATGGGATTTTGGCGTACCTGGCAGCCCGGATAATACCGCCAACACGGCGAATGGCTCATTTAATTATCCGCAACCAGGAACAACTAATGTAAAGCTCACCGTTACCAGCGCTTATGGCTGTATAGATGAAAAAACACTGCCAGTAGTGATCCCTCCACAACCAGAACCAGTGATAGCGCCGGTATTGCCATTGTGTGCATCCGGTAAGATCCAGCTTTCAGGCAGCGATAACAATCAAGTACCATCCCCTAAATGGCTTTGGCAGGTAGATACCGACAAAACGTACGACCAGCAAACGCCGCCTGAAATTACACTCAACAAACCTGGTACTATTCCCGTTACCTTAACACTCACTAACCCCGATGGCTCCTGTCCCGCTACAGCAACAGCCAGTGTGGTGGTAAATCCAATACCGGCATTAAGTCCGTCCCCTACTAAAGCAGCTATTTGCCTTGGTGCGTCCTTGCAATTGCAAGCCAATACCACCAACAATGTAAGTGTGCAGTGGACCGACTATAATATTTCAGATGCCAGTAGCATATCGCCAGTAGTAAAGCCGGATATGGATACAGTATATAGCGTAATAGCTACTAACGAATTCGGCTGTACGAACGAAGCTGCAGTACCGGTAACGGTGGCACAACCATTTAAAATATATGCCCTCGACCAGGAGATTTGTGCCGGCGAAAGCGTACAAATGCAGGCGGGCGGAGCTTTACGTTATCAATGGATTCCTTCCCGGGGACTGAACCGCAGCGATATCTCCAACCCAATAGCTACTCCGAATGACAATATCACCTATCAGGTAGTGGGCTATAACAACAGCACCTGTTTCACTGACACAGCATTGGCTAAAATATACGTACGTGCGGCGCCGGTAGTAAATGCCGGCCCGGATATGGTTGTATCTATAGGATCGGTTATACCATTACCTGTTACCGGCAGTGAAGATATCATCGACATTACCTGGACGCCGATAACCGGTCTTAGCTGCTACGACTGTCTAACGCCAACGGCTAACCCAGCAGACGACATTACTTATCATGTGAAAGTGACCAACCGGTTTGGTTGTGAAGCGAAAGATGACATTACCATTAAACTGGTATGCGATAACGGAAATATCTTTATTCCCAATACTTTCTCCCCTAACGGAGATGGGCAGAACGATGTGTTTTATGTACGGGGGAACGGTATGCAAGCCATCCGCATGTTCCGCATCTTTAACCGTTGGGGCCAATTGGTATTTGAGCGGGCAGGCGGCAGCACTAACGACCCCGCCTCCGGTTGGGATGGGCGGTTCAAAGGCGTACCGGTGAATCCGGATGTATTTGTATACTATGTAGAAGTAATTTGTGATAAAGGCGGAGCAAACTTGCTGAAAGGAAACGTTACGCTGATCCGGTAATTGCAGATGGGTGAGTGGTCTGCTAAACAGCTGACGATAGCAAGCCCACTAACCCATCTTACAGCAGCGCACGCTATAACATAAAAACAGCCGTAAGCACTGGCAATATTCACGCAAAACCGGTCATCTTCAATCACATATATTAAATTCAAAAAATCAAAAAATTATATATGTTATTTTTGGTAATTTGCGAAATTATTTAGATAATGGAAAACCTGTGTACCTATGAAATACCTAGAAGCAAAATGCTTAAAACCATGGCTGCTCCTAATATTCCTGCTGCAAGCGAATAGTTTATTGGCGCAAAAAGCAGACTTCACCTATACAGCCAATCCGGGTAGTTTGTGTACACCTGTTACCATTATTTTAAAAAACACCAGCACAGGCAATCCTATTTCGTACAGCTGGGATTTGGGCGATGGCAGAACCTCCCATGAATCCGACCCACAGGTAACCTATACAGGCGGTGGCCCTGTTAAAATCACTTTAACTGCGCAATACCGGGTAAGCGGCGGCGTAACCACCAGCACTTACTGGCGTGATTTGGTAATAGGCGCCACACCGCAGATTGCCTTTTCCGCAGATGTCACCAAAAGCTGTAAAGTGTTCACAGCCAACTTTACAGACGCCACGCCCGGGGCGGCCACCCGTACCTGGGATTTCGGCGATGGTACAGTGGTAACTACCAGCAACGCCTATATATCACACAGCTACACCAAAGCAGGCAAATACGATGTTACCCTTACCGTTACCAACGTAAATGGCTGTACGGCTACCTTAAAAAAAGCGGCTTATATAGATCTTTCCTTACCGGAAATCACACTACCGGAAGCCTTATCCGGTTGCGTACCCTTTAATGCAGCTTTGTCTGCCACCGCTACCAACGATGTTAATGATCCAGTAGTATCCTGGGCCTGGGATTTCGGCGATGGCAATACCCAAACCACCAGCAATGGCAATGTAAACCATACCTATCCGCAAACAGGTACTTACAATGTAGGTGTTACTATTACCACACGCAGCCAATGTGTGATCACCCAATCGTTCGATAAATATATTCATACCGGTAATCCACCCTCCAGTGTAAGTTTTACCGTAACACCCGACAATACCTGTGTAGGCGATCCCGTTAGATTACTGGCCAACGCCAACCACGCAGATACCTATAGCTGGGACTTTGGAGACGGAACTACGCAAACAGGCAGTAGCAACGATATCAGACATGGATTTAACGCCAACGGCACCCTCACCATACAGATGAAAGCCGGTAGCAATGGCTGTTTCACCCAAGCGCCTCCGGCCACAATATTGGTAACCGGGCCTGTTTCCCGCTTCAGCGTATTAAGGGATTGCACGGATAAAAGTAAATTCACCTTCACCAACAATTCCATTGGTATTACCTCCAACACTACTTTTGAATGGGATTTCGGAGATAACTCACCACTAGTATACACACAGGATGCTGTACATAATTACACCACGCCAGGTAACTATACCGTACGCCTTACTATTGGAGAAAACGGCAACAATTGCCACCATAGCAGCTTCCAGACAATATATTATTTCAAGGCAGATTTCACTACCGGCGTTAGCTCCATCTGCCGCGGTACTACAGCTACCTATCAGGTACTGAATGTGCCACTAAACCTGGTAAGCAGTTATACCTGGCTACTGGGCGATGGCACTCAATACACCACCACCAACCAGAGCTTTGTAAAAACCTGGGCTACCGCCGGCAGTTTCGATGACCAGTTGACCATTCATTATAATGATCCGGCCTACTGTGATGATATTGTATTTAAAAGCGCTAATATCAACATCCTGGCTCCCAAAGCCGATTTCAGCGTAGGGCCGCTCACTTGCGCCGGCCAGTCGGTAAGCCTGATCAATAATACCATTACATCACCGAATATCCCGATCACCAACTGGAACTGGAACTTTGGCAATGGCCAAGTTTCCACTGCCCAAACTCCGCCAGGTATCGAGTATACCACTTCCGGCAACCAATCCGTAAAACTGGTAATAAAAGATGCACGCAATTGCATGGACTCTGTAGTACATACCATCAACATACATCCTACCCCTTATGTGAAAGCTTCGGCACAACAACCGAAAATATGTGAGGGCAATAGTGTAACACTCAATGCCCTATCAGACGGCACAGTGCAATGGCTATCCGCTCCCGGCCTTAGCTGTATATTCTGTAATGATCCCGTGGCTACTCCGCAAATCAATACACGCTATCTGGTACAGGCAACTAACGTTTATGGTTGTACGGTATTAGATTCTACCGACGTTACCGTAGTCCCTAAAGTAAATCTTACTGTCAGTAAAGACACTATTGCCTGTTACGGCAGCTCTATCCAGTTAAGGGCCTCTGGCGCCACCCTTTACAACTGGACACCAGTAACCGGTTTAACAAACAACACGATTGCAGATCCGCTAACTACGCCTATCGAAGACATTACCTACCAGGTAACCGGCACCAACGATGCCATGTGCCCTATGAGTGCACCATTATCCGTAAAAGTGTCTGTAAAACAAGCGCCACAAGTATATGCAGGTAAAGATCAAACCGTTACCGTAGGCGATGTGGTAAGGCTAATGGCAAGTGGTAGTGCAGACATCATCAGATGGCAATGGAAACCATCCGATTACCTGGACAATCCTGCTTCTCCCTATGTAACCGCAACAGTACGTAAACCTATTACCTATAGCATTACCGGTACTAACGAATACGGCTGCTCAAAAACAGATATTGTAAACGTTGATCTGATCTGTAACACCAACGTGGTTTTTGTACCTAACACCTTTACGCCCAATGGCGACGGACAAAATGATATTTTTTATCCACGGGGTAAAGGCGTAAGTATGATCAAGTCGTTCCGCGTATTTAACCGTTGGGGACAGGAAGTACACCACCGGGAACGCATCAACATAGATGATATTAACACTGGCTGGAACGGCAATTTCAACGGCAAACCACAGCCGGCAGACGTATACATCTACTTTATCGAAGCATATTGCGATACCAACGAATTTTTCCAGCTGAAAGGCAACGTAACATTACTCAGATAAATATTTAACCTGGCTAACATGAAAACCATATACCGCATATTACTGACAACGGTTCTCTGCATGACGGCTGCAGTACAGCTGTACGCACAGGATATACACCTCTCTCAGTTCTATGAAACGCCCATTCTGCGCAACCCCGCTCTGATCGGCATCTTTAATGGGGATGTACGCGTACAGGCTGTTTACCGTAACCAGTGGAACAGCGTTACCATTCCCTATCAAACCGGTACCTTAAGCGGAGAGATCAAGTTTCCGGTAGGACGCAGCAATGACTACGTTACCACCGGCCTGCAACTTACTTACGACCGGGCAGGTACTTCTAAACTGCAATCCACGCAGATATTCCCCGCTATCAACTACCATAAATCACTCAGTGAATATAAAACCAGCTTTTTATCGCTGGGATTTACAGGCGGATTAACACAAAGACAGTTTGATCTTGCCAACATGACATTCAATAACCAGTATACCAGCGGCCGCTTCGACCCTACAGCACCCACCGGTGAAGAAGGCAAACTGGCGTATAAAGGGTACAGTTACCTGGATGCTGGTGTAGGCCTCAGCTACAATAGCGTAATCGGAGAAGATGTGAACTATTATTTTGGCGTAGGCTATTATCATTTCAACCGGGCAAAAATTTCGTTCTATAACAACCAGAACATCGAAATGGACCCTAAATTAACTATTAACGCAGGGATCACCATACCGGTAGAAGAACGGGTAAAAGTAATTGCCCAGTACAACCAATTACACCAGGGCACTTATTCCGAATACATTGGCGGCGCCATGATCGGATACGGGCTGATGGACCAGGGGCTGGAATCTACCCGGGCTATTTATGGCGGTCTTTTTCTCAGATGGAACGATGCGGTGATTCCGACCATCAAAATTGATATGGACAAGTACGAAATAGGCATGAGCTATGATACCAATATTTCCCAGTTGAGAACTGCCAGTAAGAGCTTTGGCGGCTTCGAAATCTCATTGGTATTCAAAGGGTTCCTGAACAGTAGGAACTCTACATTGGAAAGCGTTAATTGCCCTAGGTTCTAAAAATCTATAAATCAAGGCTTTATACGTAAGCTTTTCAAGCGTTAAAATTTACATAAAAAAAAGGAGACTGCTAACAAAATGGCCTATGGTTTGTTATTTTTATATAGGCATTGTGGCTTAGATGCACTGAATTTATCAAACAATAATTAGGAAATATTTGAAAAAAATTTTATTTTTATAATACTATGTGGAAAACCTCTACCCTTATTCTTATAACAGCTTTTAGCCTTTTGTCCTTAATTGGCAAGGCACAGAGCGAGAAAACCCAACCCAATCCTGACGGGGGTAGCAAAATTGTGAAATTATATCCCAATCCTGCTACTACCATTATCAATTTTGTGATAGATCAGCATAATAACGACCACTTATACGATCTTATTGTATATAATTTCCTGGGAAAGAAAATTGATCAATTAAAAGGAGTGGGTAACCGTACCAGTGTAAACCTGGATAATTATTACAACGGTTTATATATTTTTCAATTACGGGATCAGCGGGGAAACTTAATAGAATCGGGGAAATTTAACGTAGTCAAGTAACAGATCATATCTGGCATCAAATAAAAAAGGAAAAAGTCACGATTTACATCGTGACTTTTTCCTTTTTTATACCTTAAACTACTTCTACGATCAAAAATTTCAGGTAGGTAGTATTTTCTATATTTCTGAGGATAGGATGGTCTTGGGCTTGGGTTTGGAAGGTTACCTGCCGTAACCGCTTTTTAGCATCCTTTGCCGCCGCATCCACCGTTTGCAGGAAGAGGTCGGGCGCCACCAGGTTAGTGCAGGAAGCAGTTACCAGGAAACCACCTGGCTTTAATAACTTCATGCCCCGCAGGTTGATCTCTTTATAACCGGTAACAGCTTTCTGGATATTTTCCCGGCTTTTGGTAAAAGCAGGAGGGTCCAGTATTACCACGTCAAATTTCTTTTCTTCCCGGGTCCATTGTTTCAGCTGGTCGAAAGCATTTACTGCCTGGAAGCTACAAACGTCCTGCAGGTTGTTTAGCTCCGCATTTCTACGGGCAGTGTTTACAGCGGTTTCGGAAATATCCAGTCCTAATACACTTTTGGCGCCGTAAAAACCAGCATGGCAAGAGAAAGTACCCGTATAGCAGAAAGCTTCCAGTACGTCGGCGCCTTTCACTATGTGCCTGATTTCCCGGCGGTTATCCTGTTGATCCAGGAAATAGCCCGTTTTCTGGCCATTCACAATATCTACGTGGAAACGAAGGCCATTTTCATTAATAATGATATTAGTATCGAAAGGGGCGCTCAGGAATCCCTTTTGCTGGGCCATTCCTTCCAGTTCACGTACCGGTACATCGTTCCTTTCGTAAATGCCTTTAGGAGAAAAGATACGGTTTAAGGCATCCACAATAGCGCCTTTCCACTTTTCCATACCCAGGGCCAACGTTTGCAATACAAAGTAATCATTGAACTTATCAATAACCAGGGCAGGCAAATCGTCTGCTTCTCCGAAAACCAGGCGGCAATTTTCTACATAGCCGATCTTTTGCCGGTATTCCCAGCATTTGAGCAGCCGTTGATAAAAGAATTCTGCATTGATTTCCTCATTTTTATCACGGGTAAGCAGGCGTACCAGGATCTGCGACTGCGGATTGATGTATCCGCGTCCCAGAAAGAACCCTTTATGTGTATAAACATCTACAATATCGCCGGGATTTACGTCGCCTTTTATTTCTCCCACTTCATTTCCAAAAATCCATGGATGACCTTGTAAAACCCGGTTCTGTATCTGCTTCTTTAAAAAAACTTTTGTCATTTATTATATTTCGAGGGGCAAAGGTAAGATTTAGCGGCTAGCTTTCAGCCTTTCCCTTTCAACGGAGGATTTTCCTGCCTTTTTGACGCAAAACCGCTATTGGCAAAGAAATTGACTGCTTACCCGAGCAGACAATTATTACTTATTATGACAGAAAACGAAAAAGACATGCAGACAAACGGACAGGCTAATCCTGGTAACGAAAACGAACAAAGCATGCCAGCCGAAAATATAAGCGATAGTGTGAATACAGAGAGTGAGGCAAGCGAAACATCAGAATTGGAGAAGAAAGACAGGGAAATTAGCGAAATACGTGATAAGTACCTCCGGTTACAGGCCGAATTTGACAACTACCGTAAACGTACCGCCAAAGAACGCATTGAACTTATGCAAACGGCTAATAAAGAAGTTATCATATCTTTGCTGGACGTACTGGACGATACAGAAAGGGCAATTAAACAATTGGAGAGCACCACAGATATTGATGCTGTTAAAGATGGCGTAATGCTGGTGTTCAATAAATTGAGAAGTACCCTGCAAGCCAAAGGGCTGAAGCCAATGGAGAGTATACACACCTCATTTGATCCGGACCTGCATGATGCTATTACTGAGATACCCGCTCCTTCGCCGGAACTGGTAGGAAAAGTAGTAGATGTGCTGCAACCTGGCTACTACTTGAATGACAAATTGATACGTCATGCAAAGGTAATAGTAGGCAAGTAAGATGACGATGTGGCATAATCTCTAATAATTGCCTATGCTGATTGCTGAATAAATATTATTTACCGAAACAAAATCCAGTGCCTTGCACTGGTGATAAGTGATTTTTATAATGTCTACCAAGAGAGATTATTACGAAATACTGGTTGTTGCCAAAACTTCCTCCCAGGATGAAATAAAGAAAGCTTACCGCAAGGTGGCGATGCAATATCACCCTGACCGCAACCCAAATAATAAAGAGGCGGAAGAAAAATTCAAAGAAGCAGCTGAAGCTTATGAAGTACTGAGCGATCCTGATAAGAGAGCGCAATACGACCGCTTTGGCCATGCTGGCATGAATGGCAATCGTGGTGGTGGTGGATATGGTGGCGGTGGTATGAACATGGACGACATCTTCTCCAACTTCGGTGACATTTTCGGTAACGATGATATTTTCGGCAGCTTCTTTGGCGGCGGCGGTGCGCGCAGCGGCGGTGGAAACCGTCGTGGACGCGGTACCCGGGGCTCTAACCTGCGGGTAAAGATCCGTCTCACCTATGAAGAAATAGCAAAGGGCGCCAACAAAAAGATCAAAGTAAAGAAATACGTTCCCTGCCAGCATTGCGGCGGATTGGGTGCAAAAGATAAAAATGCGTTCCAATCCTGTAATACTTGCGGCGGTTCCGGCCAGGTAAGAAAAGTTACCCAAACTTTTCTCGGACAAATGCAAACCGTTACTACTTGCCCTACCTGTCATGGTGAAGGCCAGATCATCACCAGCAAATGCGGCCACTGTAAAGGTGAAGGCCGTATGTATGGCGAAGAAATGGTAAGTATCGACATCCCGGCAGGTGTACAGGAAGGCATGCAACTGAGCATGAGCGGTAAAGGAAATGCCGGCGAAAGAGGCGGCGCTCCCGGCGATCTGCTCATCCTGATCGAAGAAGAACCACATCCAGAACTGCAACGCGATGGACTCAATGTAGCTTATGACCTGCATATTTCCTTCCCAGACGCTGTATATGGCACCTCCCTGGAAGTACCTACCATCGACGGTAAAGCCAAAATTAAAATCCCTGCCGGTACGCAAAGCGGTAAAATATTCCGACTCAAAGGCAAAGGATTCCCTTCTGTGAACTCCTATGAAAAAGGAGATCAGCTGATACATGTAAATGTATGGACACCGCAAACAGTGACCTCAGAAGAAAAAGCCATGCTCGATAAATTACAGGCTTCCGATAACTTTAAACCCAATCCCGAAAAATCAGAAAAAGGATTTTTTGAAAAAGTAAGGGATATTTTTAGTTGATCAGATAACACTTGAAAGTATCATACAAAAGCTATTGTAGCGGATTATCGCAACCCTGCTACAATAGCTTTTTAATTGCTACCCTGTAAAAGATTGTACCATGGAGGATAAACTGCAGATGTTCGAAAACCGGCTCACCAAAGTATTCCGGCATATTTCCAAACTCGCCCGGCGGCAACACATCACCTGCTACCGGATATATGATGACGATATTCCTGAATTTCCCTTCAGTATAGAAATGTATGAAGACCATGTATACATTGCGGAATATAACCGCAAACATGGCATGGACGAGGAAACCCACGAAACCTGGCTGGATACCTGCCTGGAGCTAATCAGCAAAGTACTGGAAGTACCCCCCGAAAAAGTATGGGTAAAACAACGGCAACGTAAAGAAAACAGGAAAAGCCAATATGAAAAACTGAGTGGAGAAAGTCATGTGATGACCGCCCACGAAGCCGGCCTACAATTTAAAGTAAACCTCTCCGACTATCTGGATACAGGCCTGTTCCTCGACCACCGCATTACCCGCAGCATGGTAAGGGAAGAAGCGAAAAACAAAAAAGTATTAAATCTTTTCTGCTATACCGGCTCCTTCTCAGTATATGCTGCCGCAGGCGGCGCCGCGGCTATTACGTCTGTAGACCTTTCCAAAACTTATTTATCCTGGGCGGAAGAGAATATGCAACTCAATGGCTTCCATAATCCCAACTATACTTTTGTACATGCAGATGTACTCCAATACCTGGATACCCTGAAACTGAACACCTACGACCTGGTGATCATAGACCCTCCCACTTTCTCCAACAGCAAGCGGATGAAGGATTTCCTGGATATACAACGCGACCATGTGGCATTGCTGAATAAAGTACTGCTGACCACCAAAAAAGATGGTGTAGTATACTTTAGTAACAATTACCGGAGGTTTGCCCTGGATGCCGATCAAATTGAGGCATCGAGCATCAAGGATATCACCAACCAAACTTTGCCTTTTGATTTTCAACAGAAGATGATCCGGAAATGTTACCGGCTGATTAAATAATAAACACTAACGTTTATTTTTCTTCACCATTTTCACCAACTTCAACAACTCCTGGCGGTAGCTGTCTTTTTCCGGGCCTATCGCTTTACCAGCAATATGCAATACCATATCTGTATTGCCATCGCCACAATATGCCGATTTACGCAGCACCATGCCAAACAGGGCTACTGCAGCAGCAAAGCGGTAATCATTTGAGGCATCGTTAAAAGGAATAACAGTGCCTGGCACTGTACCCGTAATATATTGCACCACCGTATCCTGGGGAGCGCGATAAGTGACCCTCACAGTAGCCAATAATGTATCTGATACCGATTCCGCTACGGGAGTTATTTCATAGATGGCCACCGCACAATGCCCACTGCCAATAATCCCTCCGCCATATTCATTTTTAATGGTGGTGTCTACCGGCAGCACCTTGTTCTCATAACCTATTAGCCTATACGATTTTACCAGCGCCGGGTTAAACCATACTTCTGATTGTACGTCGCGGGCCAGGGTAAACAAGGTACTACCAAATTCCCGGGCAAATATTTTATTGGCTTCTTCCAGGTTATCTATATAGGCAAAATTGCCATTACCCTTACTAGACAAGGATTGTAGCTTAGAATCTTTATAATTCTTCATTCCTACTCCCAAACAGGTAAGCAGTATACCACTTTTTTTCTGTTGCAGGATTAGTTGCTCCATTTCTTCATCACTGCTAAGGCCTACATTAAAGTCACCGTCTGTAGCCAGTATCACGCGGTTATTTCCCCGGGGGATAAATTGTGCAGCTGCAATCTGGTAAGCCATTTTAATGGCGGCTTCTCCGGCAGTGGTACCACCTGCATTAAGGTGGTCGATGGCATTAAGGATCTTCGCTTTCTGATCGCCGGAAGTGGCCGGCAATATGATGCCAGGCTCTCCTGCATAAGCCACTATGGCTACTTTATCTACCGGGCGAAGATTATCTACCAGGATATGGAAAGCGGCTTGCAATAAAGGCAATTTGTTAGGCGCCCCCATAGAACCAGAAACATCTATCAGAAATACCAGGTTACTTGGCGGCAAACTGTCTGTTGCCAGAGAGCGGGCCCTGATGGCAATTTCCAACAGTTGATGCCCAGCCTTCCATGGACAGGTGGTATACTGGCTGTACAATGCCATGATCTTCTCTCCAGCCGGTGGTGGATAATCGTAGTGGAAATAATTGATCATTTCTTCTATCCGCACGGCTTCCACTGGCACTACCTCCTTTTGCCGTAAAAAGCGACGGATGTTACTATAGGCAGCACGGTCTACATCCATAGCAAAAGTAGACAACGGATGCGCGTCTGCATGCACAAAGTTGTTTTCATAGGTAGCGCCGTATGTTTCATTGTAAAAGGCATGAGTGCCCATACCGGTATTACTGTAATTGGGATTACTACTGTGCAACATTTTGGCGCGGGCCTTGGCTAATGCCACCGGATCTATATCTTTTCGTATAGACGATAGCGTTATCAACAACTGGTTGGTGGTATGTACCGCTATCTGCCGGGGGAGATAAGCGTTATGTGTAAACGTTAAAACGGCTGATGCCGAAGGGATGATAATTTTAAAAAGACCGAAAGCGTTTGTGACCACAGTAGCTGTGTCATCCATCACCTTCACTACCACGCCGGAGAGGGGACGGTGGGAAATACTGTCTTCTACCGCTCCCGATACCCAGCTGGTTTGCGCTTGCAGTCCTCCTCCCCATAACAGTATGAGTACAAGGAACCTAGGCATGTATTAAGTTAAGGAATTTTTTCCGGCGTGCGTGCTTTTTCTTGTAGAAAGGGGCGAATTTATTAAGCCATAAAGGCACAAGATCCATCTTAGTGATGGATCTTGTGCCTTTATACATATTTATTTGTACTGAAATGCCTACTCTACCAGCTGATAGATCTCCGGCAGGTTTCTACCCAGTCCATCATAGTCGAGCCCATAACCCAGCAGGAACTTATTGGGGACGGAAAAGCCCAAATAATCAATTTTTATGGGATGCACCATTGCATCCGGCTTGGTGAGCAGAGAGGCTACCAACAATTTTTTAGGCTGCTGATGCTCCAGCTGTGGCAGGAACTGGCTCAGTGTTTTGCCGGTATCCACAATATCTTCCAGGATTACCACTGTACGGCCAAACAAGTCCTCATCCAGGCCAATAGCAGTAACTACGTTACCGGTTGATTTAGTGCCTTTATAGGAGGCCAGTTTGATAAAGGAAATCTCTGCTTCAATGTTCACATATTTGAACATATCTGCCGCAAACATAAAAGATCCGTTCAAAATAGCAATAAACAAAGGGCGCTCTCCCTTCAGATCTTTATTGATTTGCTCCGCCATTTCCTTGATGCGCTGTTGCAACTCCGCAGCGGGAATATATGGTTGGAACTGTTTATCGTGCACCTTGATTACTGACATAATACTTCTAATATTTCCTTGTTTAACAATTATCAACGTAAGAAAGATCACTGGTTATTTATCTACCAGCAAACGTTGTCCGATCTTGATATCAAAACCCTCCAGGTTATTCCATTCCTGCAATTGCGTAATAGATTTATTGTACATTTTCGCAATGCCATACAAAGTTTCTTTGGGCTGTACATCATGATACCGGAGCGTACCTAGCTTCTGCGGCACAGGCACAGGCTTAGGAGCAGCAGGAGATGGGGCTGGCTGGGTAGCAGCAGGCTGCGGCATGGCTGCTTTAGGACCAGAGGCGCCGCCGGAAGTGGTAACCGTACCTGCTTTTTTAAGATCTTCTATCATTTCTGCCGGAATACCGCTCTGTGAAGAGGTAGCTGGTTTGGTATCGGGAACCGCAGGTTTCTTTACCCCTTCTTTTTTATCGTCCATTGCAACAT
Source organism: Chitinophaga sp. 30R24 (assembly GCF_049056765.1). Classification (NCBI taxonomy): domain Bacteria; kingdom Pseudomonadati; phylum Bacteroidota; class Chitinophagia; order Chitinophagales; family Chitinophagaceae; genus Chitinophaga; species Chitinophaga sp. 30R24. The sequence continues at coordinate 20,552 of NZ_JBJGXX010000004.1, read as the reverse complement.
TACGCGAAGGAAAGTCCAGGAACTCCTGCTCTTTATTTTGAGCCAATTTAGGGGCATTGCCGGCAAACCCATCGAGCGTTAAACGCTGGCCAGCGGCTGGTTCTTCCCCTTCATTCATTTTATTGCGGCGACGCAGCCACCGGAGCTGTATACCTTCTGCCTGTGCTACATCGTGCATGGTTTCTCCATTGGCTACGGGATGGAATTCTTTACTGCCCCGCTTGCTTTTCTTCTGGAGGAAGATGATCATATCTTTTGCCGGCGGATTATCATTTTCCAGGTCATTGAAGCGCACCAGTTTGCGTAAACGCTTATTATACTGATCCGCTACCTGTATCAGGGAGGTACCGGCTTTTACATACACGGCCTTACGACCGTTGATTTCAATAATGCCTTTCGGCACACCGCCGGCAGACGGTTTGGTAGTATGGTGGCTATTCTTTCCGGAACCATTGCTTTCCCCTTTGGCATCCACTTCTGCGTACAAAGTCTTGTCTGTAGCAGCACCAGACGCATCCGGGGCCTTACCCATAGCAATCAGCGTGTATTGCTGCAGGTTATTGTCCTCAATGATCTTGATCAACTGTTGGGGGTAAGTAGGATTAGTAGCATATCCCGCCTGTTTTAACCCAAATGCCCATGATTTATAGTCATCTCCATCAAATTGGAAAAGAAAAGCATACCGTGGGTTGCTACGCAAAAAATCGGAATGGTCGCGGTAAGAATCGCGGGACGTTTCATATACCCGGAAGCATTCCTGTGCGGCATCGTCATCGTACCTGACCGTTTTGCCGGTCCAGTTATTCTTACATTTGATACCGAAGTGGTTGTTAGACTGTAAACACAGCGTACCGTTGCCGGACTGGCTTTCTACTACTCCCTGTGCCAGGGTAATGGCAGCAGGCACGCCGGAACGGCGCATTTCCTCTATGGCTATGTTTTTATAGGTAATAATATACTGCTGCGTAGTCATTTTCTGCGCATGCAGTACTGTAACAAAGCCAATAAGAAAACTGACTGACAAAAAGGATTTTCTTACTTGCATGTATGATAGGATTTAATGGGCGCTTTATTTCTTTCTGATCATCAGTAAACCATCCCGGATAGTTAATAATACTTGTTCTGCGCGGTCATCTGCCAATACTTTCTCACAAAATCTGATCATCGCCTTAGCCTGGCGGCCTTGTTCCGCTTCAGGCGCCAGCACCTGACCGTGGTACAATACATTATCTGCAAGGATAAATCCGCCCGGACGGAGTTTATCCCAAACCAGGTCGTAATAATGTTCATAACCCGCTTTATCTGCGTCAATGAACACAAGATCAAATACTTCGTCCAATTGTATGATAATATCGGCAGCCTTACCAATGTGCATTTTTATCCGGTGGGCATTCCCGCTTGCCTCAAAGTACTGCTGACAAAGGGTTTCCAGTTCTTCGTTGATATCTACAGTATGGAGTAGGCCGCCGGCAGTAAGGCCCGCAGCCAAACAGATTGCGGAATATCCGGTATAAGTGCCTAATTCCAGGATGCGTGTTGGCCGTATCATATGGCTTACCATACTTAGGAACTGCCCTTGTACCTGACCGCTCAACATATGCGGCAGCTCCACTTTCAGATGCGTTTCCCGGTTCAGTTGATGCATCAATGCACTTTCCTGGGTGGTATATTTTTCTGAAAAGGCTTCCACTGCTGCCGGTATGAGCTCCATATATATATTATAATTTCTGCAAAGCTAAGGAAAAAGAGATTCCAGCGTAGCTTTTAGCGATGAGCAAAAAAGCTATTCATGACAAAGAAATATATTCTTAAACGTTATTCTACCGCTTTTATTCTGCGTAGGAAGGAACAAGGTACTGGCTTTCAGCTACTGGCAACCAATAGCTAAAAGCCAGGAAACTATTAGAAATTGGGTCTTAATTTATTGGTAGTATAAAATACGCGGAAATACTCTACCACTTCCTCTGCAGTATCAAAGAGCTGCAACAGGTCGAGGTCTGCGGGGTTAATATTGCTTTCCTTCTCCATCATAACGGTGCGTATCCATTCCAGCAGGCCACTCCAATATTCACGCCCTACCAGCACCATGGGGGTTTCCTCCATCTTCCGGGTTTGGATCAGCGTGGCCACTTCGAAAAATTCATCCATGGTACCAAAACCGCCGGGCATCATAACAAAGCCCTGCGAATATTTAGTGAACATTACTTTTCTCACAAAAAAGTAGTCGAAATTCAGGCTATTTTCAGGATCAATATATTCGTTAGGGTGCTGTTCATGTGGCAACGAGATATTGGCGCCAACCGACTTCCCGCGTGCCGATTGCGCTCCTTTGTTGGCGGCTTCCATTACTCCGGGGCCTCCGCCCGTGATGATGCCAAAGCCTTCCTCTGCCAACTTGGTGGCTATTTCCAGGGCAATATCGTAATAGCGGTTGCCAGGCTTTGTTCTGGCAGAACCGAATATAGAAATACAGGGACCTATTTTTGCCAGTTTCTCAAAACCCTCAACAAACTCAGCCATAATTTTGAATATCTGCCAGCTGGAATGCGCCCTTGTTTCCGTCCAGTCTCTATCTTTAAAATTCTTAATACTGCTGTTCATGCGATTGCTGTTTTATAATGCCATGAAACACTTTCCTCATGCAAGCACTCGGAACGATGTAAGGTGTAATTTATATAATAATTGGTTTAACAGGACTGCACCACCCAATAAAAAAGCGGGTAACTGTATAGCAACCCGCTTTACACTTAACACGTTATAAACATGCAGCGATGTCTGTTAACACTTCGCCCCAGAAAACGTTGCTAATGCTGGCATTTAAAACAAGCAATATTTATTGAAAACTATTCCAACCATTCACCACCGCTTCGGCCAAGCCGAAAGAGTGCGTCATTCCTACACTACCCAAACCGTTTACTACCGTCACATTTACTGCCGGAAAAAACGATTTCTGTTTTCCCGTTAGTTAGTTTCGGATAATAGCTTATACGCTTCGCAGGCTTAGAACCCCAATCCGGCGCCCACCCGGTAAATCAGGCTGTTACGATAAGGGGAACGGTCATCCTGTAATACATCGTACAAAATAGAAAAACCAAGACCTACGCGGCCACCTACACTTTGTGAATAACCAGCGCCCAACAATAAACTGGGAACAGCATAATCGGTTTTATAGATTTGCTTGTTGCCACTATTGTCGTACAAAGTACTGGACTGGCTGATAAAATTATATTCCGGTTGCACATGTACAAACAACATCGGCAACGGATATACACGTCCCCATACGCCGCCACCAAAAATGGTGTACTTATCCCTTTGCAGGGTATTACCAAAATAATCCCGTGATCTGAACTGTCCGTATTGTGCGTTAATATTTATACCGGCAGCAATATATTGCGAAAAACGGTAACCTACCAGTGGGGAAACATCTACATTAGTATAATCGCCGAATACCATTCCCAGGGAACCTCCCACTACCAGGCGGGAAGGGTCCCAACCTTTATGAGACATCGTATCCGTTTTATAAAATTGAGCATGCGCCAGTTGCACGGTTACCAAAAAGAAAAAACATACCAGAATACGTTTCATGTTCAGATTTATTAAGTTTAACTGTTTCCCGGAACAAAGGTTTAACAATCAAAAATTTTACCCCGGTTCAAAATATTTTTCGGATCAAATATCTGTTTTATTTGCTTCATGAGCTGCATAGATGTTTGATCAAAAATGATATCCATATAGCTTTTCTGCACCAACCCGATGCCATGTTCTCCAGAGATAGTTCCTCCCAGGGATTTCACCAATTCAAATATTTCGCGGATACCTTGTACCAGTGTACCCGTCCACTGTTCTTCCGTAAGTGTACCACGGATAATGTTTACATGCAGATTTCCATCCCCTGCATGACCATAACAAACAGAATGAAATCCATATTTCCGGCCGATCTCTTTTACGCCTTTCAATAATACAGGCAATTCTGCCCGGGGCACTACCGTATCTTCTTCCTTATATATAGAATTGGCTTTCACTGCTTCGGCTACACGGCGACGCAATTTCCAGAGCTCTTCTTTTTGCTGGGCATCTTCTGCAAACAATATTTCCCCAATATCAAAGCCCTCCACTATACCGGCAATACCTTCCATTTCCTGCATCAGCATTTCCGGATAATTACCGTCTACTTCTATGAGCAGATGGGCCTGTATGTCGTCTGCTATTTTAACAGCGCTGCTTTGCACATAACGGGTTACCCACTCTAGCGCATCTCTTTCCATAAATTCCATAGCGGAAGGTGTATACCCGGCCCGGAATATAGCGCTTACTGCTGCGCAGGCGCTTTCCGCAGAACGGAAAGGTACCAGCATTAGTAAATCGGTTTTGGGAAGCGGGATAAGCCGCAATACTATTTTAGTAACAATACCTAAGGTACCTTCACTACCTACTACCAGCTGGGTAAGATTATAGCCAGTAGCATTTTTTAATACGTTGGCGCCGGTCCAGATCACTTCCCCATTGGGCAGCACCATTTCCAGATTCAATACATAATCCTTTACTACACCGTACTTTACCGCCTTGGGACCGCCGGCATTCTCTGCAATATTACCGCCAATAAAACAAGTTCCCCGACTGCTGGGGTCTGGAGGGTAGAACAAGCCCTTCTCTTTCACAGCGTTCTGCAATTCTTCCGTGATTACACCCGGCTCCGTAACCACCTGGAGGTTCCGTTCATCGATGAGCGGAATACGGTTAAAACGTTCCATAGAAATGAGTACGCCGCCATATTGCGCCAATGCACCTCCGCTAAGACCGGTACCTCCGCCGCGCGGGGTTACCGGTAACACTTCCTGGTTACATAGCTGCATGATACGGCTTACCTGTTCAGTGGTATCCGGTTTCACTACCACTTCTGGTAAATAGTGCAGATCTTCTGTTTCATCCTGTGCATAACGGGCCAAACCTTCTTCATCGGCCAATACATAGGAAGCTCCGGCTATTTCGCGTAATGCCGCTATATGAGCGGCAGTTACTTTATTAAACGTTGTCATACAACAAAAATAATCATAAAGCCGGTTAGGTGTTCATGTCCAGTATGTTAAAAAGAGGGGCAGATAGTGGCCCTTTTGGCATTGGAAAAAGCACGGTTCGTATATAAGCCGGTGTATACAACTCCTATTTCATATGCACCCCTGCGGTTGTTGGCTGCAGATAATCCGGAAGTAGTAATATCGTAGTTAAACATCATCTTGATATTATTGAGCTGATAGCCCACCAGGAAAATCGCCGCATCATTGCCACGGTAGTAAATACCACCATACAACTGCTGAGCGCCATCGCCCGAAAGATTATAGGCAACATTGGCGCCTAGCATAAATTCGTGGGCGCCTACCTGCGTAGCATAATAGGCCGCCGGGTTCAGGATCACCTTATCGCTGGCTTTAAGACTGGCGTTCAGGAAGCCGATATACCGGCGTGGTACTTCGTTGTTGCCTGCATAAAAGGTTTCCCTAGGCGTATTAATATGTTGTACAGAAAAGCCTGCATTAACGTAGATGTTATCAGTAGGAAAATAAGCATAGTTCATCCCTGCCTGCAGGTCGAAATAATTCACGCTGCTCTGGGTGATCGGTTCGCCAGTAGGTATGTGCGAATCAAAGAACTTTCCATTCCACTGATCGCCGAAAGTAAGCTTGGTAATATCCACCCTTTTCCCAGCAGAACCGGCATTGAACCCAAGCGATAACAAACTGCTTTCCCCCAGCAGCTGATGATAAGCGATAGATGCATATCCTTTGGTAGAAATGAGATTACCGCTACCTGCTGCATCCCGCAATAATACACCGCCAACGCCTACCCATCCGTATACCAGCTGTTCACGGAACAATTGGAAATCACCAAATGCCGACATTGTGCGGTAAGGCACCGGAATACTGGCCCACTGATCACGGTAGTTAACACCAATACGGTAATTTCCATCCGGAATAAAGCCCGTATTGGCCGGATTAGTCGTTAAAGGCGAATTGAAAAACTGTGAAAAATGAAGGTCTTGCGCAAAGCCTCCCAAAGCAACTATCAATATAATTGCCAGACATGTTGAAAATTTAACGATCTGATTCATGACTCATCATCTTAATAGGGTTACACTACCTGATCTGCTGGCTTTTGTGCCATCTGTAAACTGGATGTTTACCACATAGGCGTAAGCATCCATGGGTTGAATATTTCCCTTATACCTTCCGTCCCAACCAATGTTAGGATCAGAGCTTTCAAAAACCAATTGTCCCCAGCGATTATATATTTTAAGATTGAATTTGGTGGCGCCAAAAGATTTCACCAGAAACATATTATTCTTTCCATTAGGCGCAAATGCATTGGGTATGTCAAATAACGGTACTACGATAGCGCTTACCTCTTTACAGGCGGTGGCAGTACAACCTTCGATGTTACCGGAAGTAAGACACACATTATAGCTACCTGATTTCAGGTATTGATGTGTTGGATTTACCGCGGAAGTAGTATCTCCATCGCCGAAGTTCCAAAGATAATGATCTGCGCCTACAGACATATTTACGAATTGCACCGGTGTGTTTTCTATCGGCTTCAGAGGCGAAAAATCAAAATCAGCGGAAGGTGGCGGCGCCACCAGTACATTCTTCGTAGTGGAATCTTCCTTGTTACAGGTATTCGGATCATCTACCCGCAATGAAACAGCCCAACTTCCCGATTGCTTGAAAGTATGCAGCGGATAAGGGTCTGTGGAAGTAGTACCATCATCCTGGAAGGTCCAGGTAAAAGTTTCCCCACCCAGGGAGGAATTATCCAGCTGTATTTCTGTACCTACACACACGGTATCTGGCAGTGTAAAAGCAGCTACCACATTAATGGCTACACGCAACGACTTAGTAAGGGTTTGCGGTGCATTGCAGAAGTTGGAATCTACCAGGGTTAGGGTGGCGTTATAGGTGCCGGCAGCCTTGTAATAGTGGTACAATGGGAAAGTATCTATCCCTACATAGAATGGCGGTGTGCCATCCCCATAGTCCAGGATAAAGGAACTATCTCCAAACTGACCTGCTGCTGCCACAGAGCTATTGGTAAACTGATATTTCAGGCTGTCGCAGGGATCTTGTCTTTTTGCATCAAAATCCAGGGTAGCGGCATTAGAGCCCAGCTTCACTTCCACATAAGCAGTATCGGAGCCATTACAGCTGCTGGGATCGAATTTAACCATCCGGACAGTGTAGGTACCTACGTTCTGGAAAGTATGCGTTACCGTGTCCAGTTCCGGGCCACCGGTCAGCAAAGGCGAACCATCGCCAAACGACCATTCATAGGTTTTACCCGGACGCAGCGTAGTATCTACAAAAGTAATATCTCCGGGCGCGCAGTAGTTCTTACGGCGGTCGATGGTTTTAATACCGGCCTTTACACCGTCGAGGTTAAAAGCGATCTTCAGGGCGCCGAAGTTACAGGAAGCAGGCGGCGTACTGGAATAAGCTCCGGGCGTAGTCGGATAACGGGGTTTGGAACCATTGTTGCTCACATTACACCAGGCGCAAATGCCCTGGTAAATAATACCATTTTTATCAAACCGGCTGGTGCCGCCATCTACGTGTTCATACAAACCAGAGCCGCCAAAATAGCTGCCATAGAGCGGCGCTACACCATCGCGCTGTAATACAAAGAAGTAGAAGTCCATCCCGTCGGTACTGCGCTGCAATGCATCGGAAGAGGTGTACAATCCGGATGTACCTGAATTAGGGTACTTAAGAGAAGTATTGATACCTCCTCCCCACCCTGATACATACACGTTCTCACAACGGTCTACCAGGAAGGCGGTGGTGGAAATATTGGGAGTGCTCACCAGGTTCCTGTTCTTTCCAAACGTGGTAGAATATACGAAAGCGGAGAGATCAGGTTGTAATTTAGAGATAAACTGTAAACCGTTAGCATTGTAGTAACTGGGGTCCAACAATTTAATGGGCCAAGCACCTTCTGTGGTACCGGTTACATATACAAAACCGTTTTTGTCTAACTGGATACCATATACCTGGTCGGCAGCAGGATTATCGGCGCCAATGAAAGTACTTTGCAGGATCGTTTTACCATCGTTGGAAATATGAGCAATAAAACCATCGCACACGCCGCCGCGGTAAGCAGGATAGAGTGGCGTTCCTTTGATCGGGAAATCGGAGCTGGCAGTACCACCGGCTACATACAGGGTATTTAGCCCGTTCAATGCAATTACATAGGCAGCGTCTTCTTTAGCGCCTCCTATATAACTGGCCCACACAAGACCTTTACAGAGCGGATTTATTTTCATGATCACCCCATCCTGTAAACCGTTGTTCTTTTCCTGGAAAACGCCCGGGGTAATAGGAAAATCGGTAGAGCGGGTACAACTGGCTACGTATATATAGCCGGCATCATCCACCACTACCTCGCTACGGGCATCATCGCCATAGTTACGCAATAGTATCCAATCACCTCCTTCACGGTCTTCCCGCATATTTACGCCATCGTCTGCAGAACCAGCAATGATCAGCGAACCGATCATACCTGTACCGGTAGCATTCAATTTGGTGATGGCAATATCCCATCCTCCCCTGGCGGTACCTACCACAGAATCGGCCGGATAGTCGGAGGAAGTGGTTCTACCGGAAATGATCAGGTTACCTTGAGCATCCACAAATAAGCTATGTGGCTGTTCGGAGCCATTGCCCCCTATATAGGTGGCATAAATCAATTTAGTACCTGTGGGATTAAATTTTGAAATGCCGATATCAAATTTACCCCCACGGAATACGCTGCCTACCGCACCTGGCGTAACCGGGTAACCAGCGCCAAATACAATACCTCCGCCATAAAAATTGCCGGCGTCGTCATAAGTAGCCGTAAAGCCCCAGTTGTCTGAGCGGGAGCCGGATACAGTGGAAAACACGTATACAGGATCAATGATCAGTGTATAGCTACGGTTATATTCTCCTGAAATCTTAAAACCCAGCTTATTACCATCCAACTTATAGGATACCTTTACGGGTACACGCTGATTGTTGATATACTGATAAGCAAAAGGCAGTTGTTCGATCACATCCCCTACGGAAGTATGCACATACAGCTGTCCTTTTTTCACCTCCATCCCTGTAGCCCCTTCATACAGCAACTGTATATTATCCGGGTTAGCCCCCGGATGGATAATCATATCGTATTTCAATTGGGATGCATCAGAATAAATATGTGCATCGATCCCCGGATATACGGAATTGTAATTGATACCCTGGTAAGATTTTACATTAGCAGCCCATTTGGAACGATCGTTACCAATAAAGTAATTGGTAACCGTTTCTTGTTCTTTTTCGGGGACTATCTGTGTGTTCGTACTGGCGTTCAGGAAAGTAACGTTGTACGCATGCCCTTTTACATCCGGCATTTTATCGGGTCTGGTAGGCAACTGGCCACCGGAACCGGGGCCTGTAGGACTACTCCCTACGTTATCATCCTTTCTTACATATTTCGGAATGGTGATAGAATCACCGCGATGCGCATGTCCGTGCACATATTCGTTTAGTGCATACAGATCGTCCTGACTGTACATCAAAAAAGTAAATCCCGTTTTTTTCAGGAAGATAGCAGCGCCATCAAGTTCTGTTTTGTAAATGATTTCCTTATTCCACTGTCCTTTATTCTCAATAAAATTCAAAGGCGAGTAGTTCACATACTGCTGTTGTGCCTGGGCAAAATACCCGGTAAACAAAAAGCAAATCATCCATCCAATAAGGCCTGTCGGAAAGGTAAATTTCAACGGGATAAGATTTATTTTAAACGTAATAACTAAATATAACACTATAAACGCAGAAGCCTGTCAAATTGTTACGGTCCTTGGAAAAGCAGCCAACTTCTGAAGCGGAGAAAAAATAGGTTAAATGGGAAACAAAGGATATATCTCGTTCAAAGGTTTATTGCTTTTTTATTTGTCTTCCATCTATTATTATAAACGTTAAAAACGTCAGGAAATTTTGCTCCATGCGGATTTACTTCGCTGAGCGGCTAAAAATTCTTTCAAGGCCTGATTTTCAGGTAATAGCAGATCTGTATCTTCTGATAATATTTTTTCAGCGCTGGCTCTTGCTGCATCCAGAATTGGCTTATCGGCAATAATATCCGCCAGTTTAAAATCCAGTATGCCGCTTTGCCGGGTGCCTTCAATATCTCCGGGGCCTCTCAATTCCATGTCTTTTTCAGAGATCAGGAAACCATCGTTCGTTTGTACCATCACGTTAATACGCTCTTTGGAGTCCTGGCTTAACTTATTGCCTGTCATGAGAATACAAAAAGATTGCTCGGCGCCCCTGCCTACCCTACCACGAAGCTGATGTAATTGCGACAACCCAAATCGCTCAGTGCTTTCAATCACCATCACGGAAGCATTGGGCACGTTTACGCCTACTTCAATAACAGTGGTAGCCACCATAATATGGGTGTCGCCGGCCACAAAACGCTGCATATTGGTCTGGCGTTGGTCTGCCGGCTGCCGGCCATGAACCATGCTGATATAGTATTGCGGTTCCGGGAAAAAGGCTTTCACTTCCTCATATCCTTTCATCAGGTTTTCATAGTCGAGTTTTTCGGAATCTTCTATCAAAGGATACACGATATACGCCTGCCTGCCCTTTTTCACTTCTTCCTTGATAAAATCCATTACCTGTGGACGTTGATATTCGTTGCGGTGCACAGTGGTAATAGGTTTACGGCCAGGAGGCATTTCATCAATAACGGATACATCCAGATCGCCATAGATGGTCATCGCCAGGGTTCTGGGTATAGGCGTAGCTGTCATTACCAGGATATGTGGCGGAATAGCATTCTTTTCCCATAGTCTTGCCCGTTGCGCCACACCGAAGCGATGTTGTTCGTCTACGATGGCCATGCCCAGGTTCTTGAACTGCACTTCTTTTTCCAACAGGGCATGGGTACCCACCAGGATATCGATGCTACCGTCTAAAGCCCCTTCCAGTATTTGCCGGCGGGCCTTTCCTTTGATGCTGCCTGTAAGCAGGGCTACTTTTACTTCCATCTTTTCCAGCAGCCCGGCGATACCTTTAAAGTGTTGCTGGGAAAGGATTTCCGTGGGCGCCATCAAACATGCCTGGAAACCATTGTCTTTTGCCAGTAGCATAGACAGCAGTGCCACCATGGTTTTACCGCTGCCCACATCTCCCTGTAATAACCGGTTCATTTGCCGGCCATGTATAGTGTCTGTACGTATTTCTTTTAGCACTCTCTTTTGTGCGCCAGTTAAAGAAAACGGAAGGTGGTGATTGTAGAATTCATTAAAAGATTGTCCTACGGCGCCAAACACGTAGCCATGCGATAATTTATGCCTTTTTAGCTTCAGGCGGCAAATGCGTATTTGCGCGATGAACAGCTCTTCGAATTTAAGGCGGCGTTGCGCCTGGCGGGCATCTTCTTCACTACCGGGTAAGTGTATGCGGAAGTAGGCCATCGACCGGGGCATCAACCGATATTGCTGTAATACCTCTACCGGTATATTTTCCCTGATCTCTTGCGGAGCCAGTTGCTCCAACAAATTTTTGGTCAGTTTCCCTATAGCCTTTGCCGTTAGTCCGCGGGCCTTTAGTTTTTCAGTAGTATAATATACTGGTTCCAGGAACTGTTTGCCGGTGGCTATTTCTTCTGTGAGCAGATCCATTTCGGGATGTGCCAGTTGGGCCACACCGTTGAATATAGAGATACGGCCAAATACCAGATAAGCCACATTTTCCCGCAAAGATTTCTCCATCCACTGCCAGCCCTGAAACCAAACCAGGTCGATGGTCCCCGTTTCGTCTTTAAAAGTGGCTACCAACCGTTTAGAGCGGTTTTCACCCATCACCGTCATCCGGATGATCTTTCCCCGTATCTGAACAAAATCTTCATATCCACTTAGGGAAGCGATCTTATCAATCCGAGTACGGTCTACATACCGGAAAGGAAAGTAGTTCAACAGATCGCCAAAGGTGTGCACTTTTATTTCCTTGCGCAACAGTTCTCCTTTCTGCGGTCCTACACCTTTCAGGTACTCTATCGGATTAGATAATATGGCGGTAAATGTTGAAATGTTATTTCTTTTTAATGAGGAACAAAAATAAAAAAGGCAAATGGTAAAAATCACCACTTGCCTTTTTTAATAAAAAACAATTATAACTATTCGGCTATTGCATCCACTTTACCTTCCACGAACTGTTTCATCCATTCGGTAGTAACAGATTTTGGTCTTTCCAGGGAAAGGCCGAGCGCTCTGTCCCAGCAGAGGGAAGCCAGTACGCCTAATGCACGGGATACACCAAACAATACGGTATAGAATTCATATTCTACCAATCCGTAATGTACCAGCAGCGCACCTGAATGAGCATCTACATTAGGCCATGGGTTTTTCACCTTGCCCAGTTCCTGCAAAATGCCAGGAACAGTGTCGTACACAGTCCATACAATCTTCACCAGTTCATCGTTAGGCAGATGTTTCTTAGCAAACTCCATCTGAGCAGTGAAACGGGGATCTGTTTTACGCAATACAGCATGACCATATCCTGGCACTACTTTACCTTCAGATAAAGTTTTGCGTACATAAGCATCAACCTGTTCTTTGGTTGGCATGCCGCCACCCAGTTCTTCGCGCATTTGCAGAATCCATTTGATCACCTCCTGGTTAGCAAGACCGTGCAACGGACCTGCGAGACCGTTCATACCAGCGGAGAAAGAGAGGTAGGCATCGCTCAGGGCAGAGCCTACCAGATGGGTAGTGTGAGCACTTACGTTACCACCTTCGTGATCTGCGTGGATCACCATATATAAACGCATCAGTTCTTTGAATCCTTCATCGGAATAACCCAGCATATGCGCAAAGTTACCCGCCCAGTCGAGCATGCCGTTAGGCTGGATATGCTGACCTCCTTTATATTTGCGGCGGTAGATATAAGCAGCGATCCGGGGCAAACGTGCAATGAGGTTCATTGTATCCTCATAAGTATAGTTCCAGTAATCTTTCTTATTAATACCTTCTGAATAAGCCTGCGCAAAAGAAGATTCTGTTTGAAGCGCCATAATACCTACGGTGAACATAGTCATCGGGTGAGTGGTAATAGGCAGCGCTTCAATAGCGTCGAAAACGTGGTTAGGTACATGAGAACGGCGCCCCCACATGCTGGAAAGATATTGTACATCTGCTTCTCCCGGCAATTCTCCTATTAACATCAGGTAAAACAATCCCTCCGGTAACGGTTCAGCACCGCCCGGCGCTTTAGGTAAATGGTCCCTTAATTCCGGAATGGAATAACCACGGAAACGAATTCCTTCATTGGCATCCAGTAAGGAAGTTTCTGTTACCAGACCGGTAATACCGCGCATTCCCTGATATACCTGAGCTAATGTTACATCCTCAATCTTCTTAGTGCCATGATTCTTTACCAGATCTTTTACTTCAACGTTAAGTTCATCTGCTTTAACCTTGAATTTCTCTTTTATGTACCCCATTTTACAGCTATTGTTATGTAATAAAAACTAAATCGATCAATAGTCAAAAGTAATGATTTGTTAACGAAGTTACCATCATTTAGTGGTATTTAATGCCAAATTAACAACGTTCCCCGTGCGCTTAAAATAAGCAATTAAGCTACAATGAAGTGCTTTTTTAATCTTAAAATCAAACAATTATACATTATATATATTTATAGCATAAATGGACGTTAAAGAAATGTAAATTTTTCAGAATGAATTGAAAATATTGAAAGAAAAATTTCGAGAACCAGTGAAATGTTCATTGTCTTTGACAATTTTTCCGGTTCAGGTAAATAATAAAAAAATTATGCTAATAAGTAAATAGAGAGGGTGGAATTTATAAAAGCATCCGGCTATAAAACTACCTGGAATTTATAAAGACAATTACTAACGGGGCCATTCCACGAGGAATTTATAAGGGCAACTCTGTTGGAATTTATAAAGGCAAGATGACCTTTGTGGAATTTATAAAAACAATACCCCTATGCGGAGTTCATAAAGATAACCCTTCCATTTGAATAAATGAAAACAATTTTAACAAAATAATAATTCTTTTGAAATTTAATGAAAGCATCCGGAAGTAAATAACCTACCACCAGGTCATTTAGGTGCTCTTCTGTACAGGTAAAAAGCCAAACCGCCGAAAATCATATTAGGTATCCACACTGCCAGTAACGGGTTCAGGTCTGCCTTCACAGAAAACACAGTGGCAAATTGCAGGAATATAATATAGCTGGCGCTGATCACAATACCCAAAGCCAGGTGCAAACCACTTCCTCCCCTTACTTTTTTAGCGGCGATAATGCCTCCGATCATCGTAAGCACTACTACGGCGAAAGCGGCAGCCGTTCTTCTATAATACTCTACCCAAAAGGTATTCAACCCTTCCGAGCCGCGGATAGTTTCTCGCTGTATAAATTTCCGCAGGTTTGGCGTAGTCATAGCTTCCTGGATATTCTTAGTTTCTACCAGGTCTTTCGGGTGCAGGGCCAGCTTGATCAGGGTATCCTGCCGGCTGCTCCAATGCTCTTTCATCCCACTAATGGTACGCATAGTAACGTAATCCAGACGCCACTTCTCGGAAGTGGAGTCCCACGTAATACGGTCTGCTTTCAGCTTGAAGATAATGTTCTGTTTATCAACGGTAGTTAGCACAAAGTTGCTACCGCTTTTATAGTTGGGGTCGTAGGTGCCAAAAGTTACGTAATTAAAGCTGTCGATACGGGTACTACGGTCGTATTGCGACTTCTCATCATCGTGACTATGGAGGTATTTATTTTCGAAAGAAGTACGGATACGGTTGGCATTGGGCACTACCCAGTAGTTTGCCAGCCAGAGGATGCCGCCAAAGAGGAAAGCCCCCATCCAATAAGGCCGCAGGAAACGGCGGAAGCTTACTCCAGACGCCAGGATGGCGATGATCTCTGAACGGTATGCCATCTTGGACGTAAAAAATATCACCGACAAAAATATGAACAGTGGGAATAATAAAGCCAGGATATGCGGAATAAAGCCGAAGTAATAATCTACTACAATTTCGTGCAGTGACAGATGGTGTTTCATAAAGTCATCCACCTTTTCTGTGATATCTATCACTACAGAAATCAATAGGAATATCATTAGGGAATAAATGAAAGTACCTATCAGCTTTCGTAAAATGTACCAATCAATCTTAGTAATCATATCCCCAAAGATATTAGTTTATTTTATAGTCCGAACTTTTTACAGGCGTGTTTTCAATTGGTTAACCATACTGGTTTTCCAGGTAGCAAAGGTACCAGCCAGTATTTGTTTGCGGGCTTCCTGCACCAGCTCCAGGTAAAATGCCAGGTTATGGATACTGGCCAACGTCATTCCCAGGATTTCTCCGGAAACAAACAAATGCCGCAGATAGGCCCTGGAATAATTGTTAGTAGCAAAACAAGGGCTGTTTTCATCAATCGGATTGAAATCGGTGGCCCATTTCTTATTGCGGATATTCATAACACCATTCCAGGTAAACAACATACCATTACGGCCGTTGCGGGTAGGCATTACGCAATCGAACATGTCTACACCCAAGGCTATGTTTTCCAGGATGTTCCACGGTGTGCCCACTCCCATCAGGTAACGGGGCTTATCTACAGGCAGTACTTCACATACCAGCCCGCACATTTCGTACATTTCGTTTTCCGGCTCCCCTACACTGAGGCCGCCAATGGCATTGCCGGCTGCATTGCGGGAGGCAATGAATTCGGCAGAAGCCTTACGCAAGTCTTTATAGGTGCTGCCCTGTACAATAGGAAACAACGTTTGTTCATGCCCGTAAGCAGGCTGCGTGTCGCTTAAACGCTGGATACAGCGGTCGAGCCAACGATGCGTGAGCTCCATCGATTTCCGCGCATAACGGTATTCAGAGGGATAAGGCGGACATTCATCGAAGGCCATTATAATATCGGCCCCGATGGTGCGCTGGATATCCATCACATTTTCAGGCGTGAACAGGTGGCGGGAGCCATCGATATGCGACTGGAACACCACGCCTTCTTCCTTGATTTTGCGGTTGGCTGCCAGGGAAAATACCTGGTAACCGCCACTGTCTGTAAGAATAGGGCGGTCCCAACCATTGAACTTGTGCAGTCCGCCGGCGAGCGATAATACTTCCAATCCGGGCCTCAGGTACAAATGATAGGTGTTGCCCAGGATAATTTGCGCATGTACATCATGACGCAATTGCTCCTGTGTTACTGCTTTTACGCTGCCTACCGTACCCACCGGCATAAAAATGGGTGTTTCTATAACGCCGTGCGCAGTAGTAATCTTTCCTGCCCTGGCTTTACTGCCGTTGTCTGTATGTATCAGTTCAAAATTCACTCAACAAAAAATTTCAGGCCGCAAAGATATTGAATGATTCGGGGAATTCCGGTTTCTGGCATTATCAGACCGCTTTTTAACACGAATTTCAGGAGCTGCAATCCTGTAGCCGGGAAACGATCCAGCTGGCAACAATAAAAATCAGGCCGGGAAACGGAAAAAGATTATTATTTTACAGATAATAAAAATATTATATTTTTGCGACCATTATGCTAGACTATCTAGGTGAAATTGCCTTATACTTTTTTGCTGCCGTTGCAGGGATACAGATATTTTATTACCTGTTTATCTTTTCCAGGGTGGCTTTCTATCGCCGTAAATTTAACCTGGACCGTACACCGGACGGGGCATTTTCGGTGATCATCTGTGCAAAAGATGAAGAATTAAACCTGCAGAAAAATCTGCCGGGTGTACTGCAACAACGCTATCATCATCACATGAAACCAGGATATGAGGTGATTGTAGTGAACGACAACTCTGAAGACGACACTAAATATTACCTGCGCTCCATAGAGCCTGGTTATCCTCATTACAGGCATATAGAGATCAAGCAACCCGCCAAATTTATCCCCGGCAAAAAATATCCTTTATCTATAGGGCTGAAAGGCGCGCAGTACGACAATGTATTGCTTACAGACGCCGATTGTAAGCCTAGCAGCACCTACTGGCTGTCGATTATGAGCCAGGGGTTTGAAGGCGATAAAGAGATTGTATTAGGATATGGCGCTTACCATAAAAAACCTGGTTTTCTGAACAAGGTGATCCGTTATGAAACTTTCTTCGGCGCGCTGCAATACCTGTCTTTTGCCATGAGCGGAATGCCTTATATGGGTGTTGGCCGCAACCTGGCCTATAAAACTGCTTTGTTCTTCAAACAAAAGGGCTTTACCAGCCATCAGCACCTGGCCAGCGGCGATGATGATCTGTTTGTAAATGCAGCGGCCACCCGCAAAAACGTAGGCGTGGTGATTGATAAACAAGCCTTTACCTATTCAGAGCCCAAACAGAGCTGGAAAAGCTGGTTTCGCCAGAAAACCCGGCATATGTCTACCGGCAAGCATTACCGTTTTGGGCATAAGTTTGTATTGGGTCTGTTTTCCCTGACACATTTCCTTTTCTATCCCGCCTTTATTATCGGCCTCTTATTCCCGCCTCCTCTTCTTTGGTATGTGCTGGGCATTTTTGGTCTGAAAGTGCTGATACAATCTGTGATCACTTATTCAGCCATGCGTAAACTGGATGAAAGCGATCTCTTCAAACTCAGCTGGCTGATGGATATCTTCATGGTATTGTACTATATTATCTTTACGCCAGCATTGCTGTTTAAGTCTAAAAACAGGTGGTAAAAATCAGTATTTTGTAACAGCTGAGTGCTGAAAGCTAGCAGCGAAAAGCTATTTTTGCGGCATGGAAATTATTTTAAAGTATTTCAGTGACTTTACACCCAAGCAGTTATCTCAACTGGAGGCTTTACAAGGGCTATACCAGGAGTGGAATGAAAAGATCAATGTAATATCACGTAAAGATATAGACTCCCTATACGAAAAGCATGTATTGCATTCTCTCAGCATAGCGGCTATTGCCGACTTCCAATCTGGCACCCAGATACTGGATCTCGGCACTGGTGGTGGCTTCCCGGGTATTCCCCTGGCCATCTTCTTTCCTGAAGTGGAGTTCCTATTGGTAGATTCCATCGGTAAAAAGATCAAAGTAGTGCAGGGAGTAGCAGAAGCCTTGCAGTTGAAAAATGTAACGGCTACGCACAGCCGTGTGGAAGACATCAAAAACAGAAAATTTGACATCGTAGTTTCCCGGGCAGTAGCTCCACTGGCCGATCTATGGCGCTGGAGCAAACCCGTGCTCAAAAAGTCTGCCGTTCCGGGCAAGCAGTTCGAAAAAGGGCTGATCTGCCTGAAAGGAGGCGACCTTGCACAGGAAATATCCGACAGCGGCTTAAAGCCCAGATTGGTAAAGATTTATGATATCTTCCCAGAAGAAAGTTTCCAGGAAAAATTTATTGTAATGGCGAAAAGCTGATGCTCATGTGCTGGCTGCTAATAGTAGCTTACCCATGTGCTAGCTACTATTAGCAGCCAGCACATGGGTAACAAAACACTGGATAGCTAAATTTACCTGGATACCGGAATTGTGGGCTAACTACTCAACAAAGCAATAGTTCCTAACTATTAATCTCCAGCGTAGTATGCCGTATACCCAGGTGCTCCAATTCATGCCGAAGTGCTTTTTTTACAGCTTCGGTTGCTGTAACATTCAGTTGGGGATCTACTTTTACCTGGGCGGTGAGGGCATTTTCTGTGGTACTGATCGCCCATACGTGGATATGGTAAATATCTTTTACCCCATTCACTGTTAGCGCTACTTTCCGTACCTCCTGCAAATCTATACCGGGAGGAATACCATCCATAGATAAACGTAAACTATCACGCAGCAGGCCCCAGGTACCTATAATAATCACCACCATTACAATGATACAGAGCAAAGGGTCTAGCCAATACCATTGGGTATAAACGATAACAATACCGGCCCCTACCGTGGCCAGGGACACTAGAGCATCTGCAGCCAGATGCAGGTAGGCGCCTTTAACGTTGAGGTCTTTTTCCTTATCCTTGAAAAACAACCAGGCCGTAAAAGCATTGATAAAAATACCGATACCGGCCACAATGGCAATAGGCTTCCCAGGCACTGCATAAGGCTGGGAAAAGCGCTGTACAGCCTCATAACCAATTACCCCTACCACCACTAATAAAAGCATAGCGTTAAAGAGGGAAATAAGAATTGTACTTTTGCGGTATCCGTAGGTATATCCTGGATTGGAAGTAATTTTAGCAAGACGGAAGCCCAGGAGCGACAAGGCCAGGCTGGCCACATCACTGAGGTTATGCCCCGCATCGGCCATAAGCGCCAGTGAATGGGTTAAAAGGCCTGCCAGAAACTCCGTTCCAACAAAGGCCAGATTCAATGAAATGCCCCATATGAAAGCCCGGTTTACCTGGGCATTATTAATAACAGGCGTATGGGCGTGAGCGTGATCATGCATACGGTATAGTTTCCAGATATGTAATTTAAGAAGTTTTTTTCCCAGACAATAAAATATCCCAATAGCTGCTTCGTCTTCCTTTATAAGATGAAACAGCTGGTCCTCACAAATAACATTATGGCCTTAGAGCAGAATGAACGCATACAGGCAACCGTAAAGCAAGAACGCAAGCGATTGTTGCACTTTATCCGGCAACGGGTAAATAATGCGTCTGATGCAGAAGATATTTTGCAGGATGTTTTTTATCAATTTACCGAATACCTTCGGCTGGGCAGCCAGATAGATTCTATCACAGGATGGCTGTTTGCTGTAACGCGCAATAAAATTACCGACTGGTTCCGAAAGAAGAAAGAAACTCCCTTTGCCGATTTTACGCGTGAAATAGAGGGCGAAGAAGTATTATTGCTTCCCGAATTGTTGTCGGATAAAAACCTGGAAGCAGATGCCCCCATGGTAAAGAAAATGTTGTCTGAAGCCATACTGGAAGCCATCGACGAGTTGCCCACCGACCAGAAACGGGTGTTTATACAACACGAACTGGAAGGCAAATCGTTCAAAGAAATGAGTGAAGAAACGGGGACCAGCATCAATACCTTATTATCCCGCAAGCGCTACGCAATATTATATTTGCGCGAACGTCTGTCTGAATTGTACAGCGAATTATTAAACGACTGATCAAATTATTAAAAATATGAACAACGAATATGGCCGCAGAAAAGGCCTGCACGTAATTAAATTCCTGCTACTGGGAGCTTTGTTTATTGCTGTGATAGGATTTGTAACGATGCAACTGTGGAATTGCCTTATCCCAGACCTGTTCCATGGTCCGCAAATTTCCTTCTGGCAGGCTTTAGGCCTCCTGTTACTGGGTAAGCTACTTTTTGGCTGGAACCACCATCAACGCTCCTGGGGCGATAAATGGAACCGCGGCCGGGAATGGAAAGCCCGCTTTAAAGAAAAAATGGCCACTATGACACCGGAAGAACGGGAGAAAATGAGAGAACAACTCAGCAACCGCTGCAGATCTGGTTTTGGTAGATGGCAAAAAGAAGAATGGGACGATTTCAAAAAAGAAGAAAAAGAAACCCACTAAATCATA
>NZ_JBJGXX010000003.1:0-462086 GCF_049056765.1 Chitinophaga sp. 30R24 | reverse complement strand
TCTATGCAATCAGATTTAGATGATTGGATGAACTATTATAATGGACAAAGAACCCACAGTGGAAAGTATTGTTTTGGGAAGACTCCCCTGGAGACATTTACAGACAGTATTGGATTGGCTAAGAGAAAGCGTATTACAGACTGGTATTTAGATGCCGAAGTAACTTCCTGATGCTTTATCCACTAAAATTTGCAGAGTCACAATGAGCGGGTAGCTCTGCAAATTTTTTAGTGGATAAAATATTCATAGATTTACAGCTGATTCGTTGGGCCCAAAATTAGCTGTCTGTCAGATTAAATATTGACTATTACAATTTAGTAAATCTATTCTAAATAAAGCAGCTTAATAAGTTGTCTATTTTTTGTTGCAAATCCACTGTGTACTCTTTCCAGATGGACTGTTTTGTTCTATTTGAACTCAAATAAGCCTCAATGATAAGGTGCTTGTCAGTTTCTAAATAATAACCATTTTCTGGTTTAATGATTTTCTTCATTTTTTACACGTTTTGTGTAAACCTATTTCAGGACAAGACAGACTGCTTCGTTCTATTTGAACTCAAATAAGCCTTAATGATAAGGTGCTTGTCAGCTTCTAAATAATAACCATTTTCTGGTTTAACGATTTTCTTCATTTTTTACACGTTTTGTGTAAACCTATTTCAGGACAAGACAATAAGCATTTTTGTAACTCCTGATTACATGCTTTACTATATCGTCCGCACTCATGGGGCGGCCTCTATGGCCGATCAACAAGATATCACTATCAGCACCCTTTAATAACTGCGGGCGCACCTGCTGCAACCAGGTATGTAATAACAATATCTGACTGGACTTTAAGGATAAAGTACGGCTGTTAGTAGTATGAGTAGATTTTATATACAAAAATTAAACGACCAGGATAAAGCTGATGCCTTTAAACTACTGGACATGTTTATTCGTGATGCTATAGCAAGGCACACCTACCATAAATAGATACGAGGTACAGTCCGTCTTCATTAACCTATAATGCAAAAGCCCCAGAAAGGCTTTACATTATAGGTTAGTGATATCAATCAATCCTATCACGGCCTCTTATAAATTAATATACTTTTTTGTGATAAAGAGTCAAATAACTTTTCATCAATATGCTTCTTATCGAAGGCTCCCACTGGACTTTGACTAAACTTATCCAAGACCCTTACTTCAAAAAAATCATTTTGATAGTCATTAACTCTTACTGAAATTAATATTTTCAAGTTGCCTGTATCCACTGCAACCTGATTACAATCTTCTACTATTGTAAACATACTTTCTTCATCTGGAGCAATAACTAAATCAACGCTCGGCATATTCTCATCTCTAAACAATTTTATATTCCCTAAGACATTCTTTTCATAGATCACTTTATTACTTTCTGTGTAAGCACACCCCGTAAGCATAAGTAGTAGCCCAATAAAACACCTCTTCATTAATTATATGATTAAATTATTATCAAAATCTTAAAATTCCATCCCAGCTGCTTTCAACCGCTTCTTGTAACGGTACTTGAGGAGGAGCAAAGTCTATATTCCACAAATAACGTTGATAAGTACTGGTTAATGGTAAAAAATGACTTCCCTGTCTACCTCTATTTACATTTCCACCTGCCTTATTATCACTAAAAGAACTAGTAGTTTTTGAATCATACACACATATTGTTGCTGTAGTTCCGTTTGCATTCACGCGTATTGAGATACTAAATGAACCTAGCACATGAATAGGCGAATTCTGGCTATTATCTCTCCAAGGATCTTCAAACTGTTTGATCTTACCCCATGCTTCTCCTACACCCTTCTTGACGTTTTTAAGTAAACTACCTGGACGAAAGCTAGCCACATAAGCCTCTCCGGGGACTGCTTTACCATCTAACATTACAAGGTCCACCAAATATGACAATTTACTTCTTACTTCAGCCCAGTTCTGTACAGAAGCCAAAGCAGTTCCGCCTGTTATTATTGTATTTTCTGCCCCAGTCCCTGCTACATAATTCAATCCGACATTAGCAATATCATTATATGGTGTTTCTACACCAACAGCGTTGTTAGGATTTTGATAGCCCCCACGTGGATTTTGGGAAAAATTCGCCTCCGGGTTTACATTTAAAACTTGGCCAACGACTAAATTCCCATCTTTAATATTATTCATCTTAGAAATATCTTCAACAGAAACACCATACTTTTTTGACACATCTGCCAAAGACTCTCCTTTAGCCACAGTATGTTTTAAAGGATCTCCTGGCCCCATCCCATTTACATCGACTAACATTATTGGATTATTAGCTGCAAAGGAATATGTAGATTGAGTTGGATATTTGTTTGCCAGTGGATCGACAGAAAAGAACCTCCCAATCCTCGGATCATACACCCTCATTCCATAATCCTGCTGGTTCCCCTCCCCCTTCACCTCATTGTCATTCTCCTTCCCATTAAACCCATATCTATAAACCACCACTCACCCGGGCTCCACGGCCTCACCTCCCATCCACAACCTGGCATCTACTCAAAGAACTCCTATAAATATATTACTTTTTATTTCATCTGTTTTTTTCAACTGAAAGAAAAAAATATAAGCGGGTAAAAGGCAGGCAACCGTCCTGGTAGATAGATGATGTGTTACTGCTGCTGATGTTATATGCTGCCGATGGTCACAGAACTAACGTCCAGCCTATGTTCTACAGCTGATCACATCATCTGTCTACCGGGACGGAAGCAAGATAGCACTACAGCTGATCAGGGTACTGACGCTGGTGTTCGCGCAGTCTTACTCTCCGGGTGTCGGGTCAGCGGTATAACGCTGATGGCTATATCCTGTCGCCCTAACATACGGGCTGCCGCCCCACACCGCCATTCCCACCTGGCTGCTGTGGCGGCAGCCTGAGCGCAGGCCCTGTAGCGCAGCGGAAGGGCCAAGCGAGGGCGAGCCACAGCCAGCCGCGCCTTCGACCTATATCTCGCCGGGAGCGCCAGCGGACGGCAAAATCAAAAATGGAAGGCCAGGTGGGACGGCGGGGGGCGGACAAAATGGACAGCGTAGGGATGGCGGGCATTAAAACGACCATGATTAAAAACTGCCCTTAGCCAGACCGGGAGCTGGCCGAACGAAGGGCGACGGGAGCGCAAAAAGCGTGACAGGACGAAGCGCAGCCCCTGTAGCGCAGCGCAAGGGGCAAGCGTAGGACTGGCGCGCCTTTTTGCCGACCTAGCCCGTAGTGAGACCTTTTTTCCTTCAACATAAAGGCTTTACAATGATTAGAAGCATCATTGCATATCAGTAGCAACCGGGTTTATCTCATCGGATGATACTGTTCTATCGCGGCTTTCAGCGTTTCTACCCCGCTTTGTTTATAACGTTCTGTACTCGATGGATACTTATGCCCCGCGAACTGCTGCACCACGCTTATATCATGACCCTGCCGTAACAGATTAGCGATCACGCTGCCGCGTATTGCCTGCGCCGTTACTCTCCGTCCGGGATAAGTATCTTTATAACTCCTGATTACATGCTTTACTATATCATCAGCGCTCATAGGCTTTCCTCTGTGGCCGATCAGCAGCGCATCACTATCAGCACCCTTTAACAACCGCGGACGCACCTGCTGCAGCCAGGTATATAACAACATAATCTGAACAGGCTTTAACGATAGGGTACGGCTGTTAGTGGTATGCGTAAATTTTATGTAGATGCTGCCCGCTTCCAGGTTAACGTCTGTAACGCATATTAAGGCCATTTCCTGCGGCTTTAATCCCTGGTAGACTAATAGCCCCATTAACACCCGGTTACGGTAATATAACGCCTGATAACGCTCTTTACGATCCAGTAACCTTTCCAGTTCATCAGGAATAAACAGGTCCTGCAACTGTACATCACGGCTACGCTGATCTCTGAGCAGGATAGAACGGCCAGGATGATCATTACGGGTACCGGTGCTACATAAATAATCATAGTAAACCTTAATACTGCACAGGATGCGATTTAAAGTAGCTGTATTATTATAACGCTCACGTAAAACACTTAAGTAGCTGATCAACTCTGCATAACCAGCCAGGGGGGCAGCTGGGTAACTGCTTAAGAAGATGGTTATTTCACGGTGATAACCTTCCACCGTAGCAGGCGTGTAGTGCTTTTCGAGATACTCATATAATGTCATAAGGCTTGTAATTGATGTGATCCGGGCCGCGCATAGATCTGCGTGGATTCAAGGCATTTATGACCTAAAAAGTCACGTACATATTCCATACTCATACCACTTTGTAAAAGATGGGTAGCTATACTATGGCGCAGATAATGCAGGCTGATACACTTACGCATACCTGCTTTGCGCAGTAAAGACTTGAGCAGGGTCGCATAACTATCACCACGCATAGCCCTACCCATGTTATTAAGCATAAATGCAGTACCCGTGTACCTGGCCCTACCCCGCTCCTGTAATACATATTGCTCCAGACTAACCGCAACCTTGCCCGTTAAGGGGATCACACGCCGCCTGTCACCCTTGCCTGATCTTACATACAGTAAACGCTGCCGGAGGTGAACATCGGATAACTGTAACCGTACAGCTTCACTACGTCTTAGCCCGCAACTATAAAACAGATGTAACATAGCATGTTCCCTGCAGGTGACTGCCGCAGCAAACAAGGTTTCTATTTCCCCCACTGTTAAGGGCTCCCGGTGGCCGCGTCCTGGACTTTTAAATTTCAATACACTAACCGGATTACTGGCAATGCCTCCGGTTTCAAGCTGCCAGCTAAAAAATACCTTTAACGCATACACGTAATGACTGATCATCATTTCGCTCAAGGCGCCCCCTTCACCACGCTTTAAAGGCCGTTCATGCAACCATTCATAAAACATACTGATATCAACTGGCTGGATCTCTCCTATACTGCTATACTGCCCGTACTCCAAAAAGTCACGGATACACGCAGGCAGCATACTTTGCGTAGTGCTGCTGTATCCCAGTACAGACAGATAGCTTTTAAAGCTATCTACGATCGGGTACATAACTAATGATATTATTTTGTGATAAAATAAAAGGAAGGGCTAACGATACGGTGATTCCGGTATAGGTATGATGCTTTTCTAAAAGGGGGCTTGAACACTTTTTTGTTACCCGTTACGCCAGCGCACATTTGGGCTATGGCAGCCGATTCTGGCGTTTCTCTGGTGTTTCACTGGTGTAACATAGAGGGGTCTGGTGTAACATTTCTAAGCAGGTCGATTTGCGTTTGCAGGTGCTGTTTCACCCTTGCCCGTAAGGCTTCGTAATTATCCCAGTAGATGACCTGATAGGTAAACCCCCGGTTAGCATGGCCGCCCTGCTGACGTACATATTCAAGGCGTCCAAGATCGCTAAAACAACGGAACACCTGCATTTTACTACACCGCATTCCCTGACGAACTTCCCGCAGGCTAAAAACAGCCGTTTTATAATTTTCGCTGTACTCCTTACGTAGCCAGCACTTCAGCTGCTCAAAAAATTGCCGCAGACTACCATCCAACTCGTCCACCTTCAGCACAATACTATCGAACATAATAACTACCGCCGTTTCAAGATCGGATATTTCTGCAATTAAACGACCCTTACTATCTTTTTTCCTTTGGTACTGATGTACCAGTGTTACCATTTTTACAAAGTTTAAAAACAGATCATTTAAACGCCTGATCTTATGTGCATCCTGTGGTAACTGTAACTTGCTGGCATAGGGATTAATCACCTGGCACGACTGTAAACACCGTACAAGATTTTGTATAAACTGTTTTGTTTCCTGCTCCTTCTTACCGTCGATCTCTCCGGATGCTTTACTATTCTGGTAGTTAATAATACGGTTGGTCTGATCTCCGCTTTCATCCACTGCCAGCAGGAACACACGGCTCATATTGTCCTCATAGATCTCTCCCCGCGTAGTACAGGCCAGAGAGGCAATAGGACCTTTTACTGTTTTCTGGCCGCTGGTGATCTGCCCGTTATCCAGCTTGATACTGGTAGCACTGTTTAGCTCTCCATTGCTCTGCAACTCCCGGAACGCGAACTCCGCCTCTTCGCTTAACCCATCTATATCCTCCAGGCATAACAACCGGTTGATAAAGTAATACTCAGGATAGTTATACAATACCTTATCACTAACGCGGGTTAACTTGGTGACTTTCTCCTGCGGGATACAATCAGATATTTGTTTTAACAACCGGGTCTTGCCACTACCGCTACTACCTTGTATCAGCGCGTGCAGGGTTTCGGGCATCTTATAACTGATGGCGATCAGCAGTAAAAATAAACGGTTCGTTTCCTCTCCTACTATACCTGCCTGCCCTAACAGATCATTTAATCTTTTTATCAGATCCCGTGCCTTCAAAAAACTTTCGGTCGCTGTACATTCCTGTAGCGTAAGGGGATATACACCTGTAACAGACCCGGTATCCCCACCCGGTTTAATAAGAGCCTTTTCCCGGTATTCGTCCAGCAGATCCGTTAACCGGTATAAATCTCTATCCAACAAGGATTTATCAAGCAATAGTTTTTCGCTCACCTCTCTGCTCAGTTTATCTACCTGCTTATCTTCATACAGGTCCAGCTTGTTACGGCTTTTCTGGCTGTTATCCTTCCGTTCTATCACTAGTGTTACTTTCATACTATCCAACTGCTTGCTGATGCCACCCTGCACATAATAAGATATACCCTCCGTACTATAGTATAGTTTATAAGGATTCGTAGTATCCAGACCATCAGGTAATGGCTTCTTTTCAACAGCCACCGTAGCGGGTTCCGGTGTTTTACTTTCAGATGAAAGAAAAAAATCTTTCCGTTCACTAAGCAGGTGAACAAAAATATCCGGTTCATGGGATAAGCCCATGCTGTTTACATCTTCGCCAGCAGGAACGGTAAGTGTTGTAATAACAATATGCGGCAGCTGCTCACGCAGCGCTGCCGCATATTTAGCGACCGCCTTACTTCCTGCCTCATCACCATCAAAGGCAAAAATGATTTCCTTTAAGGCTGGCCAGGATTTAACTGCCGCCCAGTGTTCCTGTGTAAAACCATTGGTTCCATAGCAGGATAATACGCTGTAATCCTTTGTAATAGCGGATTGTTGTAGCAAAGTGGCAGCATCTATAATCGCTTCGGTAAGGATTAAACGCTCAGTTTCAGCTTTAGGATAGCCAGGATACAGACCCCGACGCTCTTTTAAATAAAAGTGCTTCTGATCTTCATCATTAATCGTACTGCGGAAGTACAGACCACACACCTGGTTACGCCGGTCACGTAACGCGAACACTATACAGTACTTGGCAAAAGGTTTATAAGCCTGCCCACCATCCCGGTTATTGGTTCCCCACGGCGATAGTAACCCTACATCTACACAGCAGCGGATAAAGGTTTCATCTCTGCGATTGCCATGATGGAACTGTGCCGTATTATAACCGATCTCCAGACAGGTAGCATCCAGCCCACGACCTCTTATATACTCCTGGGCTGGTTTGCTGTGATGAACCGCATTCTTAAAATAGATAAACATGCTGCCCAGTATATCTATACCAGGCGGTGAGGGAAGGGGCCTTTGAGTGGCAGCGCCACCGATTAACTGTTTGCACTTCTCGATAGCTTCATGTTTGCTGCAACTATCCTTATGCATAACAAAATCAATTATATCCAATGCCTTGCCGTGTGTTTTGCAGTTAGAACTAAAACAATAACAGGTATGTGTTTTATAATACACCTGCAGGCTCGGCGTCTTATCATCATGGAACGGGCAGTGTAAACGCAGGTGCTTATCAGGTTTGAGCCCGTAATGCTGCAATACGGAAGATAATGTCAGCTGCTGCTTGATCTCCTGCATATTCATTGCGCCAGCTTTTTCAGCGTTTGCTTCATTTCCTGTAAGGCAGATTTATACTCATGCACTGCCTGCTCTGTGCCTTCCAGTGGTTCTATGATCAGCAGCCTGTCACGGGTGGCAATCTTTACCATATCTCCCACTTTAAAACCCAACTCATCCAACCACACACCGCTGATATTGAGCCACGGCACTACTGTATGATTCCCTGATTGATCCCGGTGTTTAGGTTGCAATTTGATTTGTCTGTTATTGCTGATCAACATAAAAAGCATTTTTAGTTAACTCAATAGAATGTTGTGGAAAAATATTTTATTGCTACATTTATGCAGCAGAATAAACGTTTATGTAGCACACAAACAAACTTATTTTTCGCACATTAGCCCCCATCAGTATCAAAAACACACCAAAACTGCTACAGATCAGCTATTTTTGTTAACCTAAACAGACTATTATGTCTCAAAAAAACAATCTCGGTAACCGTATTCTTGAACTCCGTAAAGCCAAAGGCTGGTCACAATCAGAACTTGCTGATAAAGTAGATATTTCATACGCCCAGATAGGACGCTATGAGACTAAAGGTGCGCAACCTCCCGCAGAAGTAATAAGGAAGATTGCCGAGGCACTGGATACCTCTGTGGATTATTTAATTTTCGGTAGCTCTACTGACAAAGCCAGCGCTGCACTCCATGATGCAGAAGTGATCAGGTATTTTAAAGAGATTGAGACGCTACCAGGAGAAGATAAAGCAGCATTACTTAGGGTTATCGCTGCCTTTATCAGGGATGTTAAAACTAAACAAACATATACTCATTGATAAACAGAAGGAGCTAACCCTAAGGGCCAACTCCTTCTATTTATATCATTACTCTAAACTTCAACTAACTCCAGTATTCCGGTTTGTACCACTCCGGATTCTCCTCAAAAAAATCTGTCAATAATTGCAATACCATTAACTTCAACTCTTCATCTGACTTGTCGCTATTATAACTAACAATCTGATTTATCCAAAGTACATCTGATTGCATGCCTACTTTCTGCTGATACCACAAACTTATACGTAGAGTAAACTTAGGTATATCATATGCAAGACCCAATGCATCAATGTATCCTTCTATATAACCTCGTAACGAAAAAAAACTCGTATCTGATAATATCATCAATGGTCTGCGCCTCAAAACATCTATCCACTCTAATATTTTGGATGTTTTATCCATAAGAACTATTTAACTGTTATTTTAGGTACGATCTCGAATAATAAATCATCAGCATATTCAAACATGGCTTTATAATCATTTAATGGCATTCCCCTTGAACCCGTCATCATATCATAAACCATCCCTTCTTTTATTACAGCAACATGGTGGGCCCAAAAGGGAGCTGCTCCCTTAGCATAAGTCACGGCACCTAACTGATTCCCAATCCTAGGAAGTACCTGTAAAAACTCTCCACCAATAACTTTATGAACTTTTGCGGCTACAGCCTCGCAACCATTTAAAATTTGCTTCGCTTCTGCTGGATTTAACGGTAAAGGGATCTTGCTACCTCCTCCTGATTTTGCTGCCATTTTAAGCATCCCTTGCCCACCTGTACCTGCTTCTTTTGAAAGACTTCCTCCTTCTGCCCCACCCTTAAGAAGCATCGAAAATCCTCCTGGTGCCTTCCCACCCGCACCTGCTCCTGCTGAAAATGCAGCACTCAAGGTAAAATCAATAAGCCCAGCCGAGCGATCAGCTGTACCTTGTGAAACACCAGCAGCCAACAGACTATTACTAATTAAACTCTCGGTGTAACTTTTCGTTTCTTCTCCGGTAATCATTTGGCTTAAGCCGTGTGATGCTCCATCCGCACCATGAACAACAGCCGCTACTCCCAGAAGACCCCCTACTCCTGTCCATGAAGTAGCTACCCCACCAACAGCACCAACTCCCATTTCAAGTAACCCACCTACGCCCTTTAGCCCTCCTACAACTCTTGTTCCTAAACTCGATGTATCACCAAAAGGATCTGCTAAAGAAATGGGGCTATTATTAAATGCAGAATATTCACTTATCCCAGTAGTTGGTTTCGGATCTAAATTCCATCTCCTTCCTATCTTCGGATCATACTCCCAGAACTGTGCTGTATAACTATTCCCTTCCCCCTTAATCTCATCTGATTTCTCTTGCCCGTTAAACCCATATCTATACCCACCTCCATTAAAACCTCTGCCAATCAACCCCATCCCGAATGGTGCATAATCCTGCGCTGATACCACCCTGGCCTCATAGTGATCTATGCTATTGCCATCAAGGGAAATACCCAGCTTTTCGTCGGATACAGTAGCTAATACATTCCCCAGATGATTATTTAGTTCAAAGAGCTTATACCCACGCATAAAGTTAATAAATCTTCCTGCTCCTATTCCTTCCAATCTAAAAATTTCCGGATACTCATCATTTTGTACAGGGGTAATACGGGTATTCAGGCCTAATCGGGTGCTGCCATAAAGACCTGTTTCTGTTTGGCTTAACAAACCGTTGCTGATAGCCGGATCGCCGCTTACGTATACACTCATCACATTACCTGTTGCATCACGCACATAGCGGGTTTCCGTATTTCCAACCAGTTTGCTGATTCTGTTACCGCTTACATCGTAACTATAACTAATCTGGCTACCATCAGTCTTTTTAATCCGGCTGATTTTACCATATACATTCCATACTATGCTATCCAAATGACCATCCCTGTCCGCAATCAGATTACCTATGGAATCGTACTGATAGTTGCCGGATGTCTGTGGATCTATGTCATTGTCATATTCACCGGCTCCCACCTCATCATGTATCCAGGACAATTTATTGGTCCCTGCCTGGTAGTGGTAAGTCAGCTGATCCATCAGTTGGGACTTATGAGCCCACGTATTATTACCATGCCGGTTATACGTTAATATATTTCCATTGGGATCATAAGTGATGTCCTCTTTAAAGTCATCAACGGATATAGGCGTCCAGGTGTTCGTAGTTTGATCTAACCCACGGTGGGCATTCATACCTATTAACCGGTTCAGTACATCGTATTTATATGCGTATAGCAGCGGCTCTCCTGCTTTAGGTAGATTCACCGTCATAGCCCCGATGTTCCCGTTATATAACGGCTTTAAGGTGCTGCCTGCTCCTGCAAATGGACGCAGGGAAGTAACAGCGCTATAGTCGTCATCTCCAAAGTAATGCAAGCTGTAGCCATATACGTCACGGGCTGTAATACTATTAGCCCCGCCATCATGCCCCATATCGCTACTCACTGTAAGGGAACTGCTGTTTACGCCCTTCAACCATCCCTGCAGCGTATAAGCGTAATCTATACCCTGTACCTGCGCTTGACCTATAATAGTTCGGGCAAGTGGGCCATGTTTGTAATAT
The DNA here is from genome assembly GCF_049056765.1 of Chitinophaga sp. 30R24. Classification (NCBI taxonomy): domain Bacteria; kingdom Pseudomonadati; phylum Bacteroidota; class Chitinophagia; order Chitinophagales; family Chitinophagaceae; genus Chitinophaga; species Chitinophaga sp. 30R24. The sequence continues at coordinate 450,839 of NZ_JBJGXX010000003.1, read as the reverse complement.
TGGTAATAAGCTTCATTTTCCCAGTAGAGGCTGTCCTGACTCGTTTCTACATTCGTTAGCTTATTCTCTGCATCATAGCTGTAACGGTGATAGAAAGCATCTACCTTACCTGGCTGATAGCTTACCGTGTTCACTTTACCACTAACAAGATCATAGGTATAGCCGATCTTCTTGAAACGGTTACCCACATTGATCGCCGTAGCAGGGTTGTAATCCTGTAACAACGTTTTTACATTGCCGTGAATATCATAGCTGTAATAAGTAGCTGACGCCTGCTTACCTGGAAGTGTATCGGCAATGTGATTATATACTGCACTCCAGGATACACGGTTACGCAGGTTGCTGGCCTTCCAATCCATGCCTTCAATAAAACCATAGGGCTGATCATACACCGTACGGGTAATCTGTTCACGACTGGAGCCTGCTGCCAACATCCAGGAAGAAAGTGCCACTGCATTGCGGCTCACAGCGTCTGTCATAGGCATGCTGCTGCTAAGCTCACCTACCTCCGTAATACGGCCAAGTTCATCATAGAGCGTGTAACTATAAGCGCTGCTACCCCTTTGTTTCGCATTCTGTGAAACAACTAACCTGCCTAAACGATCGTACCAGAAATACGAAACGCCCGCATCAGGAGATCTTTGCGCCACTACCCCATTGATAGTATTATACCTGTACTCGGTAGTGAGCCTATGCTCAGGCGTGAGCGCTATACCCTGACGACGGGCAGCCCTCACACGGTCCAGCCAATCACGGGAGCGATTCTTCACCACCCCGGCCGGAGGCACAGTTTTAACGAGGTTGCCAGCCTGGTCATAATAGTACAGGGTATAATGATATTCCCCCGTATTATAGGTAACTGAAAAACGTTCCTGAGAGGCAGCCTCCAGGGATTTACTGATATAGCTCCGCTCAAAGTCGTTGATAACAGCATCACGGAGCGCATTGTATATCTCACGGGCTTTATTATCTGCAATAGCAAGACTGTCAGCACATCCGGTTACCGGTATCAGTGGATCGGCGGTATATACAGCTGACGCATTACCACATAATAGCCCATCATAAACAAAGAAACAACTGTCAATACCCGGACAATTCACCGTAGTTAACACCGGGTTACAGCTTTTTTCATTAATCGCTACTGTATTGATATTATTACCCGACAGATACAGCACTGCCTGGGCCGCCATTTGTATCAGGCTGGGATAATCGGCCCTGCCTGACAGGTTTTCCATTTTATCATCGCATCCACTTCTACCTTCCTTGCTGGCCAGCATTAACATCGCCTGTCCGTTGTAAATACCCCCGCCGGCAAAAGAGCCATCAGCACTTTGTACTACTTTGTATAACTTATCATCACCTGGCAATTGTACGTGGTTAGTCCATTCAAGGGTGTTATCTGCCCCCCATTTACTCCACCAAACATCCTGGTTAGCGCTGGAAGTAATAACGCCGCCGTCTGATGTAATGGAACCCGACCAACTTTGTGGAGAGGCCGAGGGTATGCCCAGCAGTTGCTTACCTATGGATACATATCCACTATTGTCAATATCAATTAATTCACCTGCAACTGTGGAGCTGCCACCCACTACCAATTTGTAACCCGTTCCTGTTTTAAATAAATTATTCACCACACAATTACCCATGTTGCCCGGTTGATATTGCAACATAAATAACTCTGCCCCTGTTTTCAGATCCTGTTTAAACAATACCGGTGCGCTTGTCTGAGATGGACCCGCCATAGTAGTAGCTGCTACCAGGGTATCGTTACTCACCACCAAACTGATCATATCTTTCCCATCCACGGAACCTGTTTGTTTGAGCCATACCAGGTCGCCGTTGGAACTTAATACTCCGGTAATCCATTCGGTATTGATACCATTAGTCGTGCGCAAACCAGCGATGGCATAGTTGCCGCCTTGTGTTTGCACAATATCACTCCCTTTAGCTCCATAACTGTCGCCAAAATCAACGGTTTTATTCCACTCAACTGTACCGGTGGCATCTACTTTAACCACCAGCATCGCTCCTTGCGGGAAGCAAAAAGAGCGGGTAGTACCAATAGCAATATAACCGCCATCTGTAGTGGGAATCAATCGTCGGAACTCTTCATCTTCTTCACCTCCGTAAGTTTTAGACCATTGCAACAACCCACGCGCGTCTGTCTTGATAATATAGGCATCTTTCTTACCGGCATTACCGCCTGTTGTAGACCCGGCCATAATATAGCCATTCGCCGTGGCCCTTACATCCGCAATCATATCATTGCCACCATTGGAATAGGTATTCACCATATGCTGGGTGCCGCTCACCTTGATGCATACACGGTTACCGTTACGGGCAGAATGATGGCAGCTATCCAGAAAATCAAGGTAAGCCGCCGTCTTTTCATTGAAACCTAAGCGGTTGTTCATAAACGCCTCAAACAGCCTATTTCCCTGCTGTTGTATCGGATCTGTCTCATCATAAGCAGGCACCACTCCAGGATAAATAGCCACAAATGCGTTATAAAGACTATCTGTAACGTCACAGTTCACACAAGGAGGCGCTACATTACACTGGATCAAAGCTGGTATCTTCACAGGCTTCGGTAAATAATCACAACCTGTTGCTCCATTGCCACTGCACGCAGCCAGTAAGTCATCCAGATCCGATTGTACTATTTTAACGCCACGTTTACGCTGCAGATAAGCTGATAGATTTATATCCTCCGGCTTTTTATTCTGTTTGTATTCTTCATTTAAAGCACTCAGGTTATTACACTCACAATCTTTAGGTTTTTTGTAACTGAAGTTATCACTGTAAACGGGTTGGTTATTATACGCTGGGGGGAAAGTGATCAACTCATTGTTGCACACCAACGGATCTGTGATCCCACGGCGGTTATTATACGCCGTCAGGATTTCCTGAAAACTCTTATATGCCCCTATAACACCTGGCTTTAATGTGCTGGCACCATATGGATGATCTGCATCCGCACTGGCTTTGCACAAAGCCAGCAACTTCGTTTTAATCTCCGACAAGGCCGCAGCGTCATATTTACAAGGCGCCAATTGCCTCAACCAGGTGTTGGCTAAACTGTCAATATTATTGTAATAAACCTGGTTAATCGCATCCTGGGCCGCTTTTCCTTTATCGGAAGCATTCACTATACCATTGATTACTTTAACAGCCCCAGATTGTTGCAGTAACTGGTCTGGCGTATTAAACTGAGGTTGCTTGCCCGCTGTCAGGATAGTCCCTGCAGACGCACGGGCAGCGGTACAGTTACTGTTAATATAATTAGTCACCTCTGTCTGGTGAATGTTCAGGTAAAGCGACTGGAAATTACGCCAGGCCATATCCAGATCTGCACCGCACATCGTACGCTCTGCTTCATCAGTAGTAAGGGAACTGTAACTATCAAGACAGGCAGCTCCCTGATCACATTTCACAAAGGCCACCGCTGCAGACCACAAGCTCATCTGACGGCCAGAAGGTGACTTATATTTCTTCATTGCACTCTCCAGCACTGTTCTTCTCTGTGAAACAAGAGGATCTGGGTTATTACCGCCGGTAGGCAACAGATAACCCTTCTGTTTAGCGCCATAGTAGGTGTCTGTAGCAGAAAAATCTTTCTCCCACAGCTCAGCATTCTTAAGCTGCTGTAAAAAACCCAGCTTACAGTATTCTGGATGAAGCGGCAATAATGCCACCGCCCAGGAAGGTTGGAACGATGCTGCAAATTGTGCGGCGGTTAACTGCTGGGGTATAACGTAGGTATTCGTTTCTACATCTAATACCGTTGCTGGATTACCATTAGCGTCCAGGTACTTGATATCATTACGTTTGTACGTAGGGATAGCAGACCCTTTGTTATAAAAGATAGAATAATCCGTTGTTACACTGTCATCCAATAAAGCATATTGCCCCGATGGAGGGCTCATATCCAGTAACATCATATTACGGATATCATCCCCCGTTGTATGTAAAGCGTCTTCACAATCACTACAAACAGGTTCACAAAGCTGCTTATGCTGTATCGCAAGCTGCTCTTCCATAATAGCTTCCAGCGTAGTGCAAATATTATTCTTCAGGTAGATGCTGTCGCGGTAATAGTTCAGCGCTACATGGCTTACAGACAAGGTTTTAGTAATCTCATAAGTACCTTTTACCAGGTAAAGAGAAAACGACAATGATAACTTACCGTTGTTGGTCACCTGCAGATCCGGCGTGTAATTGTGCAGCACTGTATCAAATGGAGCGCCCCCCAGGTGCTGGTTCCAAACATCATCTGTAATATGCACCTGAAGGTCATACAAACTAATGTAGGCTGTGGTATCCTTATTACAACCTATCTTCTTCAACACCGGAGGGTCCAGTTCGTACCGGAAAGTATAGGTACCATCCATCAATGCAGTTGTTGCATGATGGGTTACCAGCGCCTGGTCCCGGATAGTAGTATTATCCAGGCCGGACAATGAATCTGTTACCGTTATTATTTCTTTGTCCGGTACATCTGCCAAACTTTTATTAGCTACCTCTCCGGCCAGCGCAGTAGCAATCGTACGGCCATGCATATCTACATAGCTCACGGATAGCTGACCATTGGCATCTTCCACAATATTTTTGGAATAATGGCTGCTTTGCCCTACTTCCGTTCCAAACAATGCATCCAGGTTCTCCTGCTCGGCATCACCATAATAGTATTTTACTTCGTGGTTACTCCCAATTTTAGCAACAGGTCCTACTCCTCCTTGTTTACTCACACGTCCTGTATTATCCGGCGTATAAACAGTTTCTACAAAAGCATAACCTTTAGCATCAGGGATATATTGATTTACGCCGGTATTTTTTTCTGGATTGGCAACAGAATAATATTGGCTGGCGCCAGAGGTAATGTCCATAGGAGCCGCGCCGGCAGTAAGTAGATCGGAAGGCTGATCCAGATGATCATACTTGTGCTTATCATATTCCCCTCCATTGATCGCAGCATTGAGGTTGCGGGTATATTTCAGTACGTTGCTTAACGTAGGCGCGGGCAACACCTGTATAACAGGACGGCCCTGGTAATCGTACAGGGAAGAAGCAACAACGGTTTGATTGGTAGTATTATCTTTTGTGACAGTTTGCCTGTTACGCAAACTTCCGTCGTAATACTGCACCACTACTTTACGTTTGCCATCTTCAGCAAAGGAAATACTCGACTGCCAGTTTAAATGGCGCTGGTGCCCATTAAAAGTATAATGCCCCATTCCTCCAGGGAAATCAGCACTCCAAGCCGTTGTTATCCTTACATCATTATCCTTCTCCTGCACAGCCCTTACCCGGTAAAACAACACCCCTACTTTATCATATAATAGCGGAATGGTATAACTATTACCAGTAATCGTTACCCGGGTAGTATTATTTTCAAAAACCAACTGCGGGTTAACTGGCATACCATAACGATTAACATCCAAGGCGCTGGAATCAATATAGGCCCATTCCAGGTCATATACATCCGCACCTATTACTGCCGGCCAGCTCACCACTATTTCATCTGTAGAATCAGTATTTTCCGGATTATTGGAAGAGATACTTCTGATCGCATCTGCTATACTGTTTAACTTGTAAACAGGATGCACTTCCATTTCATTTTCAAGCTGTAATGCAGGTAAAATATCCCGGGACGCGTTAGTAGTAACACTCAATATTTGCACCTTTACCTGGTGGGCATTGGCAAATACGAAACTGCTACGCAGTTTATAAGGCTGCGTAGTATCATAGTCTACTGTAAGCGTTTGATCAGTAGTATAAGTATTCAGGTTAGGGGCTGTATAGAAAACGCGGACATTCACCGTGGCGCTGAAAGTAGCCGGCAAGTATAAACCGGAATGTTCATTGATACGTAGCGTAACACTGTTCCTTACCAGATAGGGGGTATCCAGTTTGTTCTTGATGGCAGCATCAAAATAAATACTGTCCTGCACATTTACCGCAGTGTCTTTTGCCAGCTGCCCTTTGGCGCCATCCAGCACCCTTTTGATCAGGATGCCTTTTTTTTGCTGGGCCCAGCCTGACAATCCCGGCAACAGTATACAACCAAGCAACAGTAATAAGGTATAGGGTACTTTCAGCCAATAAGGTTTCATATATTTCTATAGGTTCGGCGATGCTTTAAAAATTTGATAGTCCCGGTAAGCCGGTGTTGTTTTGAAAGTACCTTCATCCCTGATAAAATAAATACTTTCATCGAAACCGCGATAAGCTGCTGGTAACGGTTTATAATTGGTGAAATGGGAATATATCTCTATAGTTGGCATAGCATCCTTTTCCTTTTCATCAACATTTTGCGGAGGAACATTCATGATAATACGGATACCTATCAGGAAACCGCTACTCACATCTGCAACAAACGTAGTGCGATTATATGGTGCCCCTGGTTGATACCTGACCAATAATATTTTTTGTTTTCCTTGTATGCTCACCGACCAATCCAGCATATCCGCCGCTATCTTCGGAACAGATAGGTCTCCTGTAAAACCAATTTCACCGGTCAATACGGTTTGGGTCAGATACATACTTTTATTATTTTTAAACAGCACTATCGTATAATGCTCGTTTACTATAGTCTCCACATCATTCAGGGAGTAATGCATCCGGGCACCGGAAATATTCATGTTTCCATACAAGGTATCAGCAGTATCATCCGCTGTACCAGACCTCGTATAAGTAATACGGATATCGTAAGATACCGGGCGGCTTTTAGCATCCAGCTGCATTTTCCTCAGTTCGGCCACCAATTTGGCGGTATCCGAAGATTGGGCTATTAGCCGGAAGTTGCCCAGCATCAGCAGTAACAGGATATAGCAAACTACCGTGGGTATGCGGCTATTGTACATTTCCTTCTTCTTTTATGAAACCATTCCTGGTTTCTTTAATCGTTTTAATACCACGTTCGGTTTCTTTCTTCACACGGATCAGCGCACCATCGTCGTCATATTCGTAAAATGTGGCATAATTATTTTCATCCAGTTCTGCCAGCATTCGCAGGTTCTGCGGGTCGTACACGAAGGATTTCATATTCGCGTTATAAGGATGGAAGCGTAGGTCATCAAAATACACTTTGGTGCTTCCTGTGGCTACCATCACCACACTTAACCCTGTACTCCCCTTAGGCAGCTCCACTACTTGTTCATAACGTTGCCAGCCATCAATGATACTACCGGTTGGTTGTACTTCTGAGGTAATACGCGTGTCTCCTGCTACAAACAAAGTGATCTTATTATTAGTATAAGTAGTGCATTTACAGTCCTGTTCTTCCTTTACCCATACGCTGAACAACATTTTTTTACCTGCCACCGGAGAAAAAGGAGGCAATAATATACTACTGTTCACCTTTACATTCCTTAATACCTCATAGGGGGTACAAGTGCTGCCGCCCACATTAAAGGAAGGTGCTTCAATAGGTAACTCTGAAGCTACTACCGGCACTTTCATCTGCACAGTATCATGCCCATTCACCCGTAAACTATAACGGCCGGTATGATGTTGCGTACTATCCAGTTGGGAAATATAGTTGCTGAAATCGAAACGCCGGTCAACCGGGCATGCACCATCCTCACATTTACCACTGATAAAACCATAATCTTCAAATCCGTCGAAAGCAGCTTCCCGGTAACGACTATTTTGCACAATAGCTACAGGAATGGCATTGTCATAACCATACAACCCTGCATTATACCGGCCCAACGGGTCTTTATTCTCCAGCTCAAATCCTTTCTTATTAAATATGGTGCTTTCTGCATTCCATACCCAGGCAGTAGTATCGTAATTGGTATCCTTTGCCCATCCCTTGGTTTGCTGTTTCCAAAAAACTGCGAAATCGTTAAAGGCCCCATCTGAACGGATATTGGTGGCTTCTGCAGTACTGGATTGGGCACGGGCGCCGTAATAGGTATACGTACGGGAAGGATGCCAGTTACCCAGCATGCCATAGGTATAAGGGTTTACGCTGGTATCGGTTACCGCGCTAAAACAATAGGTAATATAAGGCGCCAACCGGATGTTCACGCTGCCTTCTATGGGCCTGGCGCACATATCGGAACTAATGGTTACACGGTACAGGCCTTCCTGGGCAGGTTTTACCTTGGGCAAGACAATATTCTGTGCAGTGCTGGTAAAATTATTGGGACCTGTCCAATAATATGTTTTCGCGGTAGTAGGCAGATTGAAGGCCTTCAAATAAATATCGTCATTTACACAAAACAAAGGTTTGTCTGAAGTTACTACCTGGTAGTTGGCAAAATCCAGTATGGTAATCCTTTGTACAATGGAGGCATTACAATCATCAATGATCTTTACCTGATAATTTATGTTCCTGGTTAATTGGTAAGCGCCTGTACTGCTAAAATTGCCCGTATAGTTACTATCCAGATAAGGGCCTGTTTCCCCTTTTCCATCTGCTGCCAATTTATACAGATAATGCTGGCTGCTGCTATTACCATCTGCCGCCCGGATCTTAATATGTCCATTATTGTCGGGGTCGCCCGGACATACCCATCCCAGGGTGCTATCGTTCCTTACTTTGAGGGGGCTATCTTCAAAAGTGATCATTTGGGAATTTTCTCCATAATCTGAGATTCCTCCCCTTCCTCCCATAGTAATCTTGTATGTGCCTGCAAAAGGTAATACAATTGACTCCCCCTCTGAAAACTGGTTACCTGGAAAAGTACTGGTACCTGACATTACTTTATACCGTCCACCTGTAATGTTATTTGCCTGTCTTACAGTACCTGCTGGTGTAACTTTCATCCCCAAGCAAGTCCTTTCCAACGAGTAGCTCCAGTTATACCAAAAAACGTCGTCATCACTGAGGAAAATAGGAAGATCGAACGACTTCCCTAAACAGGGATCTGTTATTCGAAACACATAATACCCTGGCTCTATATAATCGAAACCATTCATATTCTGAATAGATACTGTATTTGAATACTCAGAGGTGGACCAAGTTCTGGACGAGACAGGATTTATCATTTTTATAGTAGTGCCAGCAGAAAAGTTCCCGTTATTGGAAATGACGGTAAACCCACCTACTCCGCTCTTACCGCTAAGAGCAGAAGTAGTAAATGCAGTAATGATAGAATAAGGATTCAGCGTATCGGGAGCAATCACATTAAAAGCAGTGTCACTGTATAGCACGGCTCCATCTCCTGAAATTACTTTTAAACTATAACGGCCAAAAGGAAATAATCTTGAATCAACTATGGGACCCGGAGTATAAGTATTTACATCTGTCAGCAACTCCCCTGTTTCTTTGTTCAACAGAGATAATGTTACTGGATTACAAAAGATATATCCCAACGAATAGGTAGCACTGATCTTAAACCCGGCAGTGCAATCTCTGAAAACAGAATACCAAAATCCGAGATTCTGTATTTTATAAACATTTGCTACTTCACTTTGGCAACCACCGCTTACATAAAATGTAATATTCTTATTATAATAATCATTTATCGTTTTCCCAGGGGGAAGCATGATTGTATCATAACTCAGGTATAATTGATCCACTTTTTTTACAGGAGACCTTGGGCCTCCATCTAATGAAACACTGTACACAAATGGGCAATCATCGCCTCTATATCCTGGAAAGTCATTGGTAAAAAGGTTGCAATAAACTGCAAAACTGTTACAACTATTCAGGTTGATAAGTTGCAACCGGGCACTGGAAGACAACTGTGTATTCAACTCCTTCACCTGAACCGTTGTAATAGCCGGCGTAGTAGAACAAGCATCTGTGATAGACACAGTATAATTACCAGTTGGAAGACTGTCAATAACAAAGCTGGAATCACTTGTTACAAAATATCTATTACCCAGATAGGTGCCAGGATATGCAGTTAATGTGATGCGATAAGGCAATTTCCCTAATTTCATTTCTGTTCTGATCCTGCCGGTATGACAACTTTTTAAAGCATCCCTGGCAATAGTTATTGAAGCCGTCAGCTCCTTATAGTTCCCGGCCACTGTCACATCTGCAACCTGGGAAACCGGCTGATGATTACACAAAGCTTCTATCGTTATCCGGTAAGGACCCGCCTTCAGATTTTCCAATATAGGCGTAGTACTTTGATAAATAATATTTCCACCTGCAAACAATGGCGTCAGGCTATAGTGGACACTATCCAGGCTAGCAGCATCCGGTCCTTTAATGGATACGGCGATTCTTCCATTGCCCGCACACGTTGCACTGTCTATCACTGCTGCAATACTCCAGTTACTGCATTGACTCCGGCTGCTATTACCGATAAACATCAATAGCAACAACAACATCCCACCAGCTATCTTATTCCATTTAATAAATTGTCCCATCTTTTATATTGGGTAATACGCTTTAACAATTTGTTTCGGGCTTAATTGATCCTTGTATAATGGCAGATATATTTTATTTTTACCGGCGTGCCTGTAGCCAGGTCTGTATACCCTGCCACCAGTGGGCCGGCAGACAATTGACCATTCTTGTCAAATGAATAATACCATCTTAATACTGGCCCTTCTTCCTGCTGCTTAGCCGGGTTTAAAGGCGTTTGCTTTAACTCCAGTAAACCGGCATCCATTTGCGTATAGTGCCAACCTTCCCGGCTATAACGCCGTTTAATCAAACAATCATCATCTGAAAACACCATGTTCAGAAATACCATTCCATTAATTGCAGCAATAGAATCAGCAGAAGTGATCTCTTTTGTTTGTAACAGATTGCCCTGTTGCATATGATATACTTCCATCGACACACGCCTGATCTGCCATTCTCCTTTCAGTCTTACATCGTTCGCTACAGGTTGCTGGGCAACAACACCTACCCCAGTTAACATCAATAGTATAAATACAATATTCCGGATACTCATAACTTTTATTTTAAATTAAAACATCACTGATAAACGCAGTTAGTAATAGATTTTTTAGCATCCTCCACATGCCAGTTTTGCTTATACTCTACCATAGATGCGTTAATAATATGCTTATGTTTATCAATAACCAGGGAATAACCATTCACCGTTTTTTCTAAAGGATTTTTCATCATGGTTACCGTACCAATGGCAGCGCCGATATTTCTTCTGCCAGAACGTATCACTTTCATCGTAATATCATTACCTGTTACCGGCGAACCATCCTTATTCATGAAATAAATATTGGGCGTCCCTCCATTGAGCGCATTCGCGTCTACCGCCCATATCTTTGAACTTCCGGGGAAGCTGGCCAATTCTGTAGCACAAGCTGCTGTATCTACCTGTATTCTGCTATACATAATAATTTCATCGCCAGAGGTGAAATAATCAGACACAGTGGCGGGAGACAAATTATTTAACAGCTTGCCTGCCTTTATATTGATATGTTCCAAAGTGGTATTGATATTTTTGTAAGCCCCACTCATACCATCGTATGCCCAGGCTGCAGGATAAGTGAACTGATAGATAGCGTCTCCAAATTCATTTTGGGTGGCAGTCAGCAATACACTACCCGTTTCACTGTCGAATAGCAGATTCCGTGTAGTAACCTTACTTCCTTTATTGGTAACCACTACACTATCCAGTATGCCATGGCGGTAAAGCACTTTGGTGGCAGAAGAAGAACGGAATTTCTTTTCTTCGTTCTGCGGAAACACCAGGCCAAATCCTGTTGTAGATAATAGCCCCGCAAAAAATCCGTCCGTACCTGCACTATAACTCATCCCCTCTGTTTTGGATACCTGTTCTCTCATATCCATCATCAATTCAGCATCCAATCCAATGATAGCATTGTTATTGATTACTCCTTGTGCGTTTATGGACAATACCCGGTTATCCAAATGCTTGAATTCACTGTTTTGGTCTGCTACCCGGTAATAATTAGTTGTAGAAGAAATTGGCTCCGCTCCTCCTTCAGCATACACTGCCTGCGACTTCATTTTACCGTTCATATCATTCAGTTCCACCACAAAACCCTGACTCATTACCAGGTGATTCGCTGCATTTACCTTTAAGATATTACCTAACCTGGGGGTATAATTCATACGGGTATTGCCGTCGAATTCGGAGGCAGTTACAAAAGTGGGAAAGTCGTAGGCCGTATAAAAACAGGTTTCTTCATAACCATTGGCAGACCTGGTATTCTTTGTATGGATAGAACGGCTCCGTACTTTACTATATCCCACCGAGGCGGCAGGAAACAGGGATTCACCGAGTGGGGTTTCCACATAACTGCTTACATCCGGGATCAGTTTCCCAATCTGCTCTTTATATATCAAAGGAGTGCGCCAGGGATTATCCTCGCCACCCAGAATAGGCTCATAAGCAGCTACTCCACTGCTGATCTCCGTGGGTTTACCATTTATCACCTTAGTGGTGGTATAACTATAAACGGTGCCATATAAAGATTCCTTCTGGCCTGTCATAGCATTCCAGTTGTCATAAATCAATATGCTTTTAACCCGCAAACCGCCGCCATATTTTTTATAAAACGGCTCATTAAGACGTGCAAAAGAGCGGCTCAGGTCGAGGTCTCTTGCGGCACCACGTTTCCTGGCATTAGCAGGAAAACCCTGCAATTCGCCATGAATAGATGTTACCAATGTGCTCAACATCCTAATAGCCGCTTCGCCCGTAAGATCATTCCCTACTTCTGAACCAGGATAAGCTTTGAAAGGCAGATTTACTTTCAGGTATTGTATAGCCGCATTAGCCAACGGGCTAAATTTCCAGCCTTCATCTCCGTCTAGCTCCACCGGTTTCACCTTTACATAAATGGTGTTGCCATTATTGTAAAACCCATAATCACTGCTGTCCAGAAAAGCGTAACAGGGGATATACTCTGATCCATTATCTGGCCGGGATGTTTCTATGGGCATTTGCACATTGAGCCGGAAAAACAGGGTATCATGCAGTCCCTCGAGATAGGTATTATATACTTCTTGTTTGGAAGTTACCGGCTTAGGCACATTAAAAGATACATACAGGTAATCATGTATAGCACCCGGCGCTCTGGAATAAAGGCTATTGGAAAGGTCTCCTAAAGAGGATGGCCGGTCTTTAGAAAGCCCTGCAATGGGCGTCATCTGTGCCGCACGGCGGTTTTGCACATAAGCATAATCATCACTCTCGTAATTGATCTTCATACGCCCGCCGGAAGGAAGCTTAATAGAATCCAATGTCCAGGCAGCGGCATTAGCCGCCATCACTGAACTATCCTGTAAAGAATAAGGATATTCTGGATTAGTGATCAGATGTTGGCGGGAAGAGCCAGGATTCTGTAACGGATCTTTATAGTTTCCCCAACGATCGAACGACTTTCCATTATACGAAGGATTTTTGCTGTTATAATAAAACACATAGCTATTCTGCCTTGCCCGGTCCGGATTCTTACTTAGATTACCATTATAGGAAAACCAGATCCGCTTCAGGGTCAGCTTACCGCTGTCATTTACTGGCGCATTAATGCCCCTACATAACTCATAGGTGTAATCGAAATGGACCGTTTTAATAGGCACCGCTTTTTGGCCATATTTGAGAAAATCTGCCTTGGTATATAAGTTGATTTCATCCAGTTTTTTAGGCAAGCCACTACCATTTATTTTCACCCCGCCCTCTGTGATCGGCAATAAATCTGCCCGGTCGCTCACTTTAAAGGTGGCCACCATATTTTTAGATACAATAGAATTGAGGTACCACAATTCTTTCTCTCCATACACATAACTTCCCTTATCATCTTTAAAATTAGCTTTCACACCTTCATTAAAGCTCACTTTATTACTATAAGGCGTTCTCCACTTATAGGCATAAGCATTTCCGGCAGTTTTTGAATAATTAAATTTCACTGCGTTGCCGGGGTCATCATCTGATATACCATTACCGGTAAGATCCACATAATCAGGAGATACAATACCAGTAAGTAGGAAAGTATGCGCATAAGCAGGCATTTTCTCTTTGCTCAAATAATTGTCATTTCCTTTCCTATTTAGTGTAGTGTTATCGATGCCAGGTGTATAATTGGCAGTACCTTCCTCTGTATTACCATCCTCATGGTTTACAGAAAAAGTGGCATCCCGCTGTAACAAGTTATATACCGGTAATCCATATACGTATTTTTGTCCATCCGGATTTAATACGTCTATTTCTGATATATGATGAGGTTTACGGAAATCATTCACTCTTCTTTCCAGCGAAAAAGCCCCCTGGGATAAAGTGTCTATAGTTTCCGGCAAATAGAAATTGTCTATCGATACAGGCATTCCATTACATCGCCAATCCATTTTAAATACCCCATCTTTGGATCCATTATAGTACTCTATCTTAATATTATACATCTTCCCAGCCTCCAGGTTTACAGTTCCGGTATGATGTTCATAACCATAATCCTTATCCCACTTCTCCATAAACAAACTATCATTAATATACAGCCTGAATCTATCGTTGTTAATAGTATTGATCGTGTACTTACCTGTTAGTGGCGCTTTAAGACGGGAGAAAAACCGGATATAAAGCGATACTTCTTTAGGACCGGTGGTAAATATTGCGGGATTTGACCTTGCCCATAGGTCCCTTAAAAAGTCAAAGTTAATATCACTGAAAGTAACGCCTGCAAACTGGTTTTCCGGGGCAAAACCACGATTATTATACAGATCACCCCAAAATCCCTGTTTATTCTCAAGGTTATCGGGCATACTTACCTCGCAGCTGTTCAGGGTATATTGATTGAGCTTATAGTTTTCTATAAACTTAGACAGTCCAACCTCACCGGCTTCCGCCGCTGTCAGATAGGTAATTAATTGTGTACGTTTATCCCGGTCTATTTTACGTGTATTTGTAGCCGTTAATGGAAGCTTATCTGTAATTTTACCTCCACGGTACCTGAGCAGATTCCCTGTAGTAGCGATATGTTTAGTCTGGTTTCCTGTAATTTCAGGCACTACTATATCATCTTCTCCTATTGTTTCATAAAAACGACTGTTATTAATTGCCATTTCACCTGGGTTACGGAAGTATACCGGCTCATAATCCTTGTCAATAGTAGTAAAATTGATATTCTTCGCTAATGGGTTATCATCTACCCACGGTCCGTTTACTGAATAAGAATGCGTCTGATTAAAATCAGCGCCCGCATGAAAGAGATTCCCAGCTCCCAACTCCACACTTCCGCTCAAGGATTTATCACGGGTCCGCATCGGATGATCAAATACATAACCTATATCATTTCTATATCCCCTGAACATACCACCGGTACCCTCGCCGGTAATAGAAAAAGCATCGTAGGTGTAATAGGGTAATGCAATGCTACGATTACCTGCCTGTACAGGAATTTCCTTTTCCCGGTTATAGTCCAGTAAAGCATTCATTTTTACAGCGCCACTATAAAGGTTGAGATACCCATAAGCCGGCAACCGCTGCAATGTATCCGGATTCGCAATATATTGTGAGGTCACATATCCGCTTAAACCATAATTCGGGTATAAGCTAAATAACTCTCCCCCTAAACTGAATTTACCCGTATAGCTCTCACTGGTATATGGCATACTAATAGTAGGCGTATAAGTGGGAGAAACAAAACTCACCTCACCGGAAATACCCAGAGAGGCATAACCGTTTACGCTTAAATTCTTAGTAAGCTTTTCAAAATGCTGATACCCTTGAACTCCTGCTGAAAATTGCAGCGCTTTCATACCACCCCTGCTGTTAAAAGGCTGGCCAACAGTGATACTGCCGCCAAATCCGCCATCATCATTTTTTATCTTAGAGAAAAATGAAAAACCCAGGCTGGGATTAATGGTAGTTCCACCCTGGCTACTCTGTGAAATCCCCAGGCTAGCTGTTAAAGGACCATCTGATTGAGACCCGCTACGGATAGTGGCATTAATCCCCTGTTCCATTCCCCATCCGCGGTAATTATTATAAAACAATCCCACATTGGCGGTAAAATTAATAGGAGTACCTGAAATCTTCGCACCGAAGCTACCATCTACACCGATGGTTCGATTCGTCTTTACATACATGGTTTTCTCTATCGAATCTTTACCATTAAAATCGTCCGGTAAGCCTCTCACATTCCGGGTAATGGAACCTGGATTAATGTTCCAGCCTAAACCTGTCCAGCTGGCCTCCTGATCCATCGTTATACCGCTGTTGTAACCAATGGCAATAGGATATCCTCCCACATCTATTAACGGAATGCTATAGGAAAAATCACCGCTGAAAAGATTCACCATCTTATCGCTGTTTACAGAATGAAAAGCTTCTGTTTCTGGCTGGGTAGGCCCTCCTTCCTGGTGATCTGCTTTAAGCGCCCTTTCAGAGAAGTCCACTGACGGACTTATCCCTTGTTTTTTTATTCCGGCACTTACAGGCAATACAGTTGTAACAGGTACTATAGCTGGCATGCTATAATGGTACCCTCCTGGCTTCCCAACGGCATAAGTAGGGATCACCATTTCAAAATAGATCAGGGAAAGCATTATACTCGCCGTCAATTTCTTCCTTTTTGCAACAAGCGCAAGTATCATCTCACTTTATTTTATAGGTATAAGGTGTTATCTGTTTTATTCTTTTCAGGGTTAATTCTATTTGATGCAAATAAACTTCATCTGCCAGTATTCATTTCTTCCATTCAATAGCCGAAATAGATATACTTTGTCACTTCTTAGTCCTTTCTTCTTTCCCATGGGTATATCCAGATAGTTGTTACCCCGCTTTAATGCCAGGGTGCCTGTAAAAACAATTTTATTTGTATTATCCTGCAACAACAGTTCATAGCGCGCAGTAGTATCTCCGGTTTCATTATTATAGCCCACCTTTATTTCCTCACCACAACGTACCACGGCGCCATCCAATTCTTTTCTTAACTGTACATAAGCGCCCTCCAGGCTAGCAGCTGTATTAGTAATGCCTTTTACCCGGAACGTCCATGTTTCCGTTTGAGCGGCAAACAAATTACCATTACGTGCTATTACTGTCCAGGCATACGTAGTAGCGGTATCCAACGGAGTAGCGCCGGATGGATAGTTCATAAATATGTTTCGCAGGGCAGGAGATCTTAGCACTGGTATATTTTGCTGTACTGCCTCTTCCGGAGATTGATTGCCATGAACCTCTGCCAGGATCATTTCGTAATTCAGGTCACTGAACATATTTATAGGTGCAGGCGGCAACCAGGTAAACTGTGGCGATGCAATTTGCAACTCACTCTGATTGGCCGGGCTATTCAGCAATGGCGGACTTACCGGCTCAATAGTAAAAGGAATACAATCTTCTCCCGGCTGATAACCTGATTTATCCCCTTCTACGATCAGGCTATAACAGGCCAGGTAATTACCTGCTGACAAAAAACCATTCACACTCCGGTCTATTACCGGCGAAAGGTACTCGTATTGTACCGGCATAAAATCAGATGCCTGTAATTGCCGGGCTCCTTTATTCATTACGATAGTGCGGGTAATCCCTGTGAGCACCGGCTGATTGGTATGCGCATCTGTTAAACGCATGGTGATCCGTACATTTACAGTAGCATTAGAAGCTGATACCAATACAATATTCCACAACTGCGCCTTCAGCAACACACCTGCTGGCGGTAATTGTATTGTCATACTAACCTGTGCGAACGTACGAAAGCAACACAGTAACAATACCAGAAATAGGGATTTCTTCATATACAGTTCTTAAAATACTTTGGTATAGGTTAATCGTCCCGTTTTATTGGGTACGAGTTGTTTATTTACGCCAGGCACAAAACCTTTATCTCCGGATACAGTTATCCCTCCGAATTTCCCTATGCTAATCCTTGTATTGACCGCATAACCAAGCTGACGCACTTCAAATTCAGTTTGATAATTATACTTTATTCCTCCTCCTGCTTCCAGCCAGGAACATAGCTTATATTGCAGGTTAGCATCTGCCCCATATACTATATAATCGGTAGTGGTA
This sequence comes from Chitinophaga sp. 30R24, assembly GCF_049056765.1. Classification (NCBI taxonomy): domain Bacteria; kingdom Pseudomonadati; phylum Bacteroidota; class Chitinophagia; order Chitinophagales; family Chitinophagaceae; genus Chitinophaga; species Chitinophaga sp. 30R24. The sequence goes on along the minus strand of NZ_JBJGXX010000003.1, from coordinate 432,933 downwards.
GCAGATGATAGCCCTCCATTGAGTGTGAGCTTGTCCAGGAAAAGCGTTTGGTTCATCAATAAATTAGTACTATTGAAATACACAAAGTTGCTATCAGACTGGTGGTTATAAAATCTTGTTGCGGAGAAAATAGTATTCATATTAATACCCCTAAACTGGTAGAAGTAGCTTCCTGTAGCCACTAGCGTGTAATAAAGATTCTCCATATATTTACCCTCACTCAGTTTCATGAGCTGTGAAGAAGGAAAATACCCCAACGAGAGTACTGGCCATTTCCTGCGACGGAAAGCGGCTTGTATACTTTTGAAAATAGTATTACTCCTGTAATTGGCGTTATCAAAAACACTAGTGTATACATTTTGTCTCACACTACCTATAAGCGTTACTTGTTGCTTAAAAAAAGGTTGTGTTACCTGTAACATCCAGGCATCTTGCGCTGCACCAGTGGCATACAGGCTAAATGATTGAAAATTGGCCCCCATTCTTTTGTACATACCATTAATCCGTGTAGTAGTTAATGGTATAAACGAAAAGCCACTTATGGCATAAGCTTCGTTACTATGATCGCTAAACCCAAGCATGCTACTTCCTAATCCTTGATGTTGTATATTACGGGCATAATAAGGTAATGAAGACTTAGCTACTTCTCCTGACAGATAATTGTTCTTACCCAACTGCCACCGTCCTTCAAGAGATACTCCCATTATATTATAGTCCGGGGACTCCACATTACCTCCAACCGGCGAATCAGTATTGAAATTGTAGATCTGTTTTTTACCTATATAATAAGAAAGGATTACGTGGTTCCCTTCTTTCATACCTGTACCTACACGGATCATATTCATATATTGACGGATACGGTTGTCATTCACAACAAAATCCCGAAAACGGTAATCTACCTCTCCCGTAGCAAAAGCTACATACCAGGAAGGGTTCACTTCTGCCTGCACTCCCATAATACTAATGTTTTTCGCCGTGAGCTCAGAATAATCCACCATAGTCCGGCCCAACCCTAAAGACTTTAATGCCAACATAGTTTTATACCCCTTTGGCAAAATGGAATCTGGCAGGTTTAAGTATTCCAGCTTATCTATAAGCTCCTGATCATTACGGCTATGTTGCAAAGCATCCATTAAAGAACCCTTACGGGCGCCATAAGATTTCTCTTTCTGATGGAATGTATATTCATTCTTAACATATAATTGCTGCAAAGAGTCGAGCAATATCTTTTTCTCTTCATATTCCTTTCGGAAGAGTGTCAACAAGCTATCTTTATACAAGGAGGCGCCTTCTGGAAGACCTACTAATGCTTCTCTCTCCTTCATCTCTGCCATTTTCTGCAGTTGCGCCGGCGCAGTAAACCAGGATTGCAATTTATTAAGCTCATTCCAATCTGTATCTAATTTATTCTTCCATTGATCCAGGGCTATTTTTTGTTTTAATTTACCCGCATCCCAATTCCTTGCTTTGGTTAGCAATATATTTTTAAAATCCCGGTTAGTATATTGAAAGTTGATACCTGTAATATTACGGAACAACTGGGAATTCCCTTTACTGGTGCTGAACGACAGATGAAGGGGATATTGTTCCTTCATCGTAATATCCAGCGTAGTTTGTAAAGTATGTTGATAAATATCCCGTTCCAGGAATGGTGTATCTACATTTGACTGGTAATATCCATCGTAAGTAACATTGCCATGTATCGTCAATATCGGTTTGTAACTTACTGCTGCTGGCAATGTATCATAATGCTTACGCCTTATCACTTGAGCATGTGTATCTCCTGATGGAGCAGCATATAATACTACCAATACAGGCAATTTCATCTTACATCCCGTGCGTATATAGTAAAAGCCTGTATCAGACACCCTGCCATTGTTATCTGGTAAATGCAATTGTGCCTTACTATCAATTGATAGGATGAAGGATAATATTACTAATATGAGGACATTACTTCTCAAAAGGACTACTTTAGGGTAACTTCGTTAAGCTATTCAGCATATAATGCTATTCCGGATGACCACTGTATCACCCATTAAATTATTGTAACAATTTTTATTCTTTGCTTGTCTGAACTCAGACACTCACCGACGATCCGCTTTACGAAAAACGAAGCAGGATAAAAAGCTACACTTACTAGCGTGTACTCATGATATAGGTATTTTACAAAACTTTCTTTAGATATCTTCTTTCAGAGAGTAACTAAAAGAAAACAGCATAAAATTATCACATGATTATAGATATAGGCATATTTTGAATTAACTTAACAATTTAGTTTTATACTTACGAAGGTTAAAGATATTACCTATAAATTAATTTACAACAATACTATATATATTTTTACAAATAAATAAAGGTGGTATAAATATAATGGTTAAGCATTCCTATTCACACAGCCACCATTTTATTTGCTGCTATCCCAATTCCATAATATTGTTACTACCCTAAAACTCCAATCAGCCAAAATCCTGTTGCCACGGCAACGGCTACACTCACCAGCCCTGGTATCATAAAGCTATGGTTCACCAAAAACCTACCTATATGAGTGCTCCCAGTACGATCAAAGTTAATAGCTGCCAGCAGTGTAGGATAACCAGGCAACACAAAATCACCATTAACGGCAGGGAACATGGCCACGAGATGTGGCGGAATAATACCTAATGAAACGCCCAGCGGCATCAACGCCTTGGTAGTAGCAGCCTGGCTGAAAAGCAGGATGCTCAGGAGAAAAAGCGCAATTGCAAAAGTCCAGGGAGCAGAACGTACCATGTCACCTAATGTATGTTCTATCATACTTGTGTTGGTCTGCATAAAAGTGGCGCTCATCCATACCACACCAAAAATAGATACAACCGCTTGTCCTCCGGAAGTAAATAAGCTGGCTTTGGCAACAGCCGTAGTGGTAGTTTTACAACAAAGAATAATGGCGGCGGCAGCGGCCAGCATTACCAGTTCAATAACAGCAGCCATTTTAATATGCCCTGAGGCATCTACAGCCAGGTTGCCAGCACCTTGGCCAAAGGAAGGTACTATAGCAGGAAAGGCACCAACCAGTACGATAAACAATACGGCCAAGGCAAAAATAAGTACAGAAGTTTTAGCACCGGGCAACAACGGCGCCTGTGTAGATGTCACATCGGCATTAATACTTTCAGCGAATTCCGGGTCTTTCATCTTCTCCAGGAACTGTGGATCTTTATTCAAGTCTTTTCCCTTTTTCCAACATACCACTACACCTGCCAATACCCCCACCAACGTGGCAGGAACACATACTTTTAATATATTCAACAACGTTATCTTACCGTTTAAAATAGTTAACATAGCCGCAGTAGCGGCAGAAATAGGGCTGGCCGTTATGGCCAGGTGGGAAGCTATTACAGAGATACTTAATGCCCTTTCAGGACGGATACGTTTCTTGATAGATACTTCAGAAATAATAGGCAATAAGGAATAGGTAATATGTGCAGTGCCTGCAAATAACGTAAAAATGTAAGTCACTAAAGGGCCTAACAATACAATGAGGGCAGGTTTGCTACGCAGGATTTTCTCTGCCAGCCTCACTAGATAATCCATACCGCCGGCAGCCTGCAAAGTAGCCGCGGTAGTAACTACCGCCAGGATGATCAGCATTACATCTATAGGTGGCTCCGCAGGACGCATCCTGAAAACAAAAATATAAATAGCCAATGCCACCATACCCATCACACCTAACCCTATGCCCTTCATGCGGGCCCCTAACAGGATAGCTCCCAGCAAAATTGCGAATTGTAACCAGATCATATGAAGAAAAGTATACCGGAAGATAATGAATACCAGTTGTAAAACCTACAGTAGTAGATTACTGCCAGGATTCAGCAAACTGATGGCGCCTTGGGGATGGGCGAGCACGCGTTCAGGTAACCATGGCTACCTGAACGCATATATTTTATTGGATAAACTTTGGTCTGATAAGGTTGTCGAAGGTGTAGATCTCATCCCACTTTTCCTGTGTTACCCATTTCTTTTCCTTTACAGCCAGGTCATGCACCGACTTACCCGTTTGTAGGGCTTCGCGGGCAATGGCAGAACATTTTTCGTAACCAATAATAGGATTTAACTGGGTTACTATGCCAATGCTTTGCATCACCATTGATTTAGTATGTTCTGCATTAGCGGTAATACCCACCACACATTTATCCTTTAATGTTTTGCACGCATTGTTCATGTAAGTGATAGAAGTGAACAACGCAAAAGCCAATACCGGCTCCATTACATTGAGTTGCAGCTGTCCTGCCTCTGCTGCCATGGTAACGGTAAGGTCTGCGCCAATTACATAAAAGGCAGTTTGATTAACTAGCTCAGGTATCACAGGATTTACCTTTCCCGGCATAATAGAAGACCCGGGCTGCATAGACGGCAAATTAATTTCGTTTAGTCCTGCCCGTGGCCCTGAGGACAATAAACGTAAATCATTACAGATCTTGGATACTTTCACGGCGGTACGTTTAAGTACGCCAGATAGTTGTACATAAGCGCCGGCATCATAGGTGGCTTCAATTAAATCCCTTGCCAGCACCAGGTCTAAACCAGTAATCTCTGCCAGGTATTTTGTTACTAGCAGTGAATAACTTTCCGGGGCATTTACACCGGTTCCAATAGCAGTAGCACCCATGTTTATTTCTGAGATCAACCTTTTACTTTCTTCCACCCTTGCTAATTCTTCATTGAGATTGGTAGCAAAAGCCTTGAACTCGTCGCCCATACTCATAGGCACTGCATCCTGTAACTGGGTACGTCCCATTTTCAGTACGTCTTTAAATTCTTCCCCCTTAGCACCAAAGGCATCTGCCAATTCTCCCAGCGTAGCCTTATAACCCGTGAGCTTATTGATCAGGGCTATACGAAAAGCAGTAGGGTAAGCATCGTTGGTAGACTGAGAACAATTAACATGGTTGTTCGGATGGCAAAATTCGTACTGTCCCTTCTCCTTGCCCATCATTTCAAGTGCTACATTGGCAATCACTTCGTTGGCATTCATGTTTACAGAAGTACCGGCTCCACCTTGAATCAGGTCGCTCGGAAACTGATCATTGAATTCGCCGGCAATTACGCGGTCGCAAGCCTTAATGATATATGCTGCAATATTTTTATCCAGTACGCCCAGGTCGCGGTTAGCCATAGCTGCTCCTTTCTTTACATAACCCAATGCCTGTACGAATATAGGTTCTTCTTTCAGCTGAATACCGGTAATATGAAAGTTTTCAATTGCACGCAAGGTTTGGATGCCGTAATAAACATCTTGTGGTATTTCCTTCTCTCCAAGGAAATCGTGCTCAATTCTCTTTGCCATATTTAAAGTAATTTAGGCTTGAAAGTTAAACGGATTTAAAACAATGCAACAAGACGAATTGTTTTATTTTATCATAACATGAAACCGTTTTACTTGCATTTCATTTATCATTCATGGCTAGCAATTGTTTTTTATCTATGGCGATTCGTATTTCACTAATGTGTTTTCTAATTTTCTTTTTCGGAAGAAATAATTCCCATGCCCAACATCTTTCCCCTAATTTCAACCCTCAAGAGTATAGTGAACTATTAAAATTAGCCGAACGATTGGCAGATACCCCCTGGACGAAAGTAAAAAGTAAGTTGCCAATCAGTTACTCGCTCATTTACCGCTCTAAAGAAACCGGTTTACAAAACCGCTGGGACCTGTGGCAACGACAGGATAGCGTTGGCATTATCGTAATCCGGGGCACTAATGGCACTGCTACCTCATGGCTGGAAAATTTTTATGCTGGTATGATCCCGGCCTATGGTGTTGTACATCTCAACGACAGTACCATAGTACCCTATAAAGTAGCAGCAGACACCCTGGCGTATGTGCATGCCGGTTGGATGCTGGGGGTAGCTGCAATTGGCCCGGAAATCATCCGGAAAATAAAAGAATATTATCGCCAGGGGATACACGAATATATCATCTTTGGTCATAGCCAGGGCGGCGCAATCAGCCTGTTGTTACGCTCTTACCTGGCGTATACACCGGAGCTGCCTAAAGACCTGGTGTTTAAAACGTATGCCAGTGCCGCACCCAAGCCCGGTAACACAAACTACGCTTATGATTTTGATTACCTGAACCGGGGCGGCTGGGCTATGCGCATTGTAAATACCCGCGACTGGGTACCGGAAACGCCCTTCTCCCTGCAAACCTCGAAAGACTTCCCGTCCATTAATCCCTTCGCTCATGTAAAGGGTACCCTTAAGCACCAAAAATGGCCCGTACGTACCGCCTTGGGGTATATGTACAGCCGTTTAAACCGCCCTCCCCGGATAGCTGCGCGGCGTATGCAAAAGATATTGGGCAAGGTAGCCTACAAACGCGTAAAAAAGATATTGCCGGAGTATCAACGGCCTTCATTTGCTCCCAGCCATAACTATACTCCGGCAGGTACGCCGGTAGTACTCTATCCAGTAAAGGGATACGACGAAAAATTTATTTTCGATGGTAAAAACATTTTCCTGCACCACTCACTGGAAGCATACCGCTGGGAGCTGGAACAGATCTACCAGATAAACGCATATTAGTCGTTGCCGCTTTTCTCTCCGGTAAACCAATGTTCTTTATCCCTGAACAATACGTTGAAAGTGGTCAGTGAGCCATAAATGCGGGTAATGTACTGTTGGAGGTTGATCTTTTCTTCATCTGTAAGCACCTTATGGCTATTGATGTTTTGTTCAAGCACACGAAGCCGGTCACGCAGCATCACAATTTTATGAAAGAAAGTGTCTATAGGCAGTTCCTTGGGCTTTAATGCAGGATCTCCGGGTTGCAGAATCAGGGTGCCATTTTTCCAGCGATCGCCTAAGGATACTACTTCTGTAATGCCTCCCCACAGTCGCAGGATCTTTAACAAAGAGGTTTCTACATCAGACGCTGTTTCTACTTCGGGGGTGGTATTTTCTGCTACCAATACTTCAAAGAGGGGATCTGTTTTGTCGATCATTTTAATGCCATGATCCATAAAGGTAACCCGGTATTGGGCATATTTAACCGCTACAATTACACCGGGACCAAAATGTGCGTGCTGTACTCTGGAGCCAACGCCGAGTGAAAGTTCTTCCATGATAAAAAGAGATTTGATATTTTGTTACCTGGTTATTGCGATAATATAACCAGGTAACAAAATAACTAAATCCCAGATTTATTCTTTCACCTTATTCAAAAAGTAAGACAATTTAAACAGCAATTCATCCTGTAAACCAGCGCGCAGCTTGGCTTCATCATCTGTAATGCCTAAGCGGCGTAAACGTTGATAATAAACATAAGATCCGCCTATCAGTTCCAGGCATTCTTGTATTTTACGTTTTACTTCCGCTTCTTTGGTCCGTTTTTCAAATTCTTTCTTGGTAAGGATCTTATCTACAAAATAGAAATTATCCTTGTCTTCCACCCATTTATTGCCTTTACGGTGCTGTGGTTTATAAACTTCCAGGTAACAGTTGTCTAGCTTTAATACGTCGCCGAACTCTGCCCGTATATCTATCACTGTTGGCTTTTCTGCAGAAGGGTTAGCGAGGCGCTTTTTGATATGGTTACTGATTTCCATACCCAGTTCATCGCTGCTCATCAGTATTTGGTTAAGCTCAGAAAACTCAAGGCTGATAGTAATACGGGAGTATCCTCTACCACTCTTAATTTTTCCGAATAAACTAGGAGTAGTTTGTTCATCAAAAATGATGTCTTCTACTTGTACTTTCGTAATCGTTTTATAATTAGGGGTATACCCTTCTTCCAGAGGGGTAGCCCGTTTGTTAACCAACCTATCCGGTTCCTGGCGGCGGGTAAATGGTATAAACTCATCAATAAAGCGCAGCTCTTGCTTTTTCAGCTTGGCATACAGCTCATGCGTAGTATGGTTATGTATTTTACTTAACAGCATCAGATCATTCCAACTATCAAAATGCTGCATCTTTTTTAGTTCATCCAATATATCTCCGGCTGCCATATTCCGTTTGTAGAAGAGCTCTCCCAATAGAAAAAGTGCATATTCCTGCGCAGGATACCCCAACTCTGGCAATACATCATAAGGGCTACGTTTCTGCTCACGGGCACTTTCCAAAAGATCGATATCGGACATAACTGGGGCAAGCAGGTATTTACGGGCGGCTGCACGCAGCTTTTTACTCACATAGTCCAACAACTGATCGCTTACGTGGCCATGATGCACAAAATCGTGCAAAATTTGCACAAAACGCCGTGAGGTAGGTAATCCAAACTGTGATAAAATATCATTTTCCATGTCCATCACGTCCTCAAAGCCAGGCTCCTCCTTTCCAGGCTTCACCCGTTGATCCATTTGTTGGTAACGCTGATAATACTCCTGCAATTTCAGTTTAAGCTGATCCATAATGTATACACAATTAAAATTAAATACTTATAATAAATATTCGTTGGCAGTAATCGCTAATTGTTAATATTTCGTATTGGTTAACATTTCCTCTCTCTAAAGCATTAAAACACACTAAAACAGCCCAGTTAAGGCGCCGTCCTAAACAACATTCAACTGATAATCAAACAATTATAAAACTGGGAATGGAATGGGAAAGTCCGCAAAGATACATCTTTTCCACACCTGAACAAAACCCACAAAGAATTTTGAAACTTCTTTTTTCAAAGATAATAAAGCCTGTTATCAGGCCGTTGGCAGCGGCCGCTTAAGTGCTAATTTCATTTTAAAAATCGTATTTATTACAGCCGTTAAAGAGGCCATAATAGTAGATTCAGACAGGAAACCAAACAATTTCAAGTAGGCCTTTATTTATTTTAATGTAAAAAGTCCAATGCCTGTAAAAGCAAACTCCTTATAGCAGCAATAAAGATAGGCATCCTAAATAATATCTAAGAGGCTATCTAAGAACAGTTCATATACAACTTGTGATTGCGGGCATGCAATCCCGTCGCCCAACTCTGCAACTAAAAACGGAATTGTAAAAATAAAATCATATCAATAGAAAACGTTTCAACATTTTTTGTTCAATTGTCTAAAATAACCTACTCTTGTATTACTAAAATTCCTCCCTTATGCCGGCGAGCATGTATACTAAAGAAGATTTAATGCAGCAACAGATTCTGGCGGTGGCTAAACGCTTGTTCCAGCTATATGGCTTAGCTAAGGTGACGATGGATGATATAGCTAAAGCAATCGGCAAAGGCCGGAGCTCACTTTATTACTATTATAAAAGTAAGGATGAAATTTTCGATGCGGTTGTAATGATAGAAATTCGTGAAATGCTGACAGCAATGACCCACGCTGTTGATCAGGCATCCGGCATTGAACAAAAACTTCGTGCTTTCTTTCTCACCAAACTGGAGGTACTTCGTGAAAAAAGAGCTTTTTTTAAGATGCTCGACGTAGGTATGGATGCTGAGGCCCTATCCAATTTCAATAAAACTAAGGTTGTTCATCATCATCTGATTATCCGGCAGGAAAGCACTTTGCTGGAGCAATTGCTCACGGATGGCATGAACAAAGGCGAACTGCGTAAGATGTCAGCTTCAGAACTGGAGGTGCTCATCTTGGTACTGCTTAGCAGCCTGCGTGGATTAAAGCGCGAACTGGATTTGGAAAGTGATTCTGAAAAGGTTGTGCCTGCAGTAAATACGTTTACCCGCATGGCCATGTACGGGCTAAAGCATTAATTTTTTTAGCCCTATTTCGACAAAATGACAATATTGTCTAAACGAAAATATGAAAAACGAACGAACCAGAGATACTTTCCGCGCATTCCGGAACCGGAACTATGCTTTGTTTTTTGCCGGGCAGTCTGTTTCCCAAATCGGTACCTGGATGCAACGGACGGCCATTATCTGGGTTATCTACTCGTTAACCCATTCTGCCGCCATGATCGGCCTTGCCATGTTTGCGCAGCAGTTCCCCTCTTTTTTGCTATCGTTGGCAGGGGGCGTAGTTGCCGATCGTTACAGTCGTTACAGAATATTGCTGATTACGCAAACCGCCTCCATGTTGCAGGCCATTTTGCTGGCAGTCTTGGTACTGAGCGGTCACTATGTTATTTGGGAAATACTCTCGCTGGGCGCCGTTTTAGGCATTATCAACGCCTTCGACGTCCCGGCCCGGCAGCCGATGGTGCACGAGATGGTCAACAATAAAGAAGATCTGGCTAATGCCATTTCACTCAATTCCGCTATGGTAAACCTGGCCCGGCTGGTTGGCCCGGCTTTATCGGGTATCGTTCTGCAGCAATTTGGCGCCGGCATTTGTTTTACCATCAACGCCATGAGCTTTTTGGCGGTCATCACATCCCTGCTACTGATGCACTTTCCTCCTTTCGTACCATCGGCGGTAAAGAAAAAGGCTACTGCCGAACTGGCTGAAGGCTTCCACTATCTGAAACAAACCCGCGGTATTGCCATGCTGATTATCTTGCTGGTATGCCTTAGCTTGCTGATTTTACCTTATGACACCCTGGTGCCGGTTTTTGCCAAAGCCATTTTTGAAGGCAATGCCGCTACGTATGGCTATATTACCGGCGCTATCGGGCTGGGTGCACTGGGCGGTACTTTTTTTCTGGCTTCAACCAAAAGAGGCGCTGATCTCCGGAAGTTCCTGCTGGGCAGTATTGTTGTGCTGGGCACGGGACTAGTGCTGTTTTCACGCGCCACCTCTTTCCCGCTTGCACTGCCGTTGGCCATTATAGTCGGTTTGGGATCCCTCACGCCCATGTCGGCTAGTATTACTATCATCCAAACGGAAACCGCTACCCACATGCGGGGTCGGGTTATGAGCTACGTGGCGATGGCATATTTCGGCATGATGCCGCTGGGCAGCTTGCTGATTGGCACCATCTCTCAGAAAATAGGCGCCCCACTCACCATGCTTGGCCAAGGCATCTTAGCGGTATTAATCGCCGTATTATTTGGCAAGCTGTTGTATAAAAGTAAGCCTGAATACCCCATTACAGCAACACCCCCTTTTTCATCACTAAAATAAATTAACCACATGGAACAACAGAATAACACGGCCCTCCTAATTATGGACATGCAGGTGGGTATCGTAGCCATGTTGCCCGACGCAGCAACTATCCTGAACAATACAGCCAAAGCTATTGCGAAAGCGCGCGACCAGAAAATTGCGATTATCTACGTAGTGGTTGGTTTCCGGCAGGGTGCACCAGAACTCAGTCTGAGCAATAAAGCTTTCGCCGCCGGTAAGGAACGATTCGCAAGCGTTAACATGGCTGAATTTATGAAGGTTCATGAAGATTTAAAACCGCAAGCTGATGAAATTGTGGTTACCAAGCGGCGTGTCAGCGCATTTACCGGCAGCGACCTGGAAGTTGTTTTACGAGCTTACGGCATTCAGCACTTGGTTATGACAGGTATAGCTACCAGCGGAGTAGTTTTATCCACCTTGCGGGAAGCTGCCGATAAGGATTATCGCTTAACCGTACTGGCCGACTGCTGCGCAGACGGCGATGAGGAAGTGCACCGCGTACTGACCACCAAAGTTTTTCCGCGTCAGGCCGATGTGCTGACGGTTGAGGAATGGCATACCGCGTAGTGATGTGTTAATATCCCCCGATTATGCCTGGTGCTTCGATAGTTTCTGTACAAGCACCAGGCATGTTTAAAAGCTGATGCTTCTTGATACCACAATTTCCTGTGAAGGTAATGGCTTGTTAGGCACGGAACAGACCGATTATCTTATGGTAAGGTATATTTTTCATCTGTAGAAAACTATTTATATATAATATATTGAAATTTTTCTTGCAAGTATTTGGAATTTAAAACTAGTTTCACTTATCTTTGCACTCCCAACAAAGGATCTTTACACACTAATAAAGATAAAACGGTGACTGTAGCTCAGTTGGTTAGAGCATCAGATTGTGGTTCTGAGGGTCGGGGGTTCGAGACCCCTCAGTCACCCAAAAAACGAAAAGGCTTCTGTAATAAGAAGCCTTTTCGTTTTTTACAATAATCCTGCAAACTGGTTACAAAAATTAGCCTGGCCATCACATCAACCTCATCTAAAATCTCACTTAAAAAATACTTCATAAAAAATTTCTTTGTTAACAAAACTTTCTCTTATATTTGCACTCCCAAAAAACGGGGACTAAACGGTGACTGTAGCTCAGTTGGTTAGAGCATCAGATTGTGGTTCTGAGGGTCGGGGGTTCGAGACCCCTCAGTCACCCAAAAACAAAAAAGGCTTCTGTAACAAGAAGCCTTTTTTGTTTTCAGATACTACTGCTCCAATAAGAGTTGAACTTTTCTGTGAGAAATAGGATATATCCCTTATCTTATTAAAATAATGAAAATATAAGATTTGACATGTGAATTTCTACATTTGTAAAAATTTACCCATACACAATGTTCTTTTTGCTTCCCTTCTTTGCTGCCGCCATTGGTTGGTTACTCAATAGTTTAGCCATTACTTTGCTATTCCGTCCATATAAACCCGTCAGGTTAGGCTTTATTTCCATTCAAGGCATCCTGCCCAAAAGGCAAGCAGCGCTGGCAAAGGCACTGGGAGCACTGGTGGGCCGTGAGTTATTTTCTTTTGAAGCCATCAAAACCAAACTGACCGATCCCCAAAAGATCAAAAATATTATCCCGCTGGTAGAAGCCCATCTCGACAGCTTTCTGCGGGAACGGTTACCTAAAGCCATGCCGGTGCTCTCCATGTTTATTGGCGACAGTACCATTAATCAGATCAAATCCCATCTGGTAACAGAACTGGATAGCCTCTTCCCTGAAATAATCAGCAAATACCTTGATGAGGTACAGCAAGACCTGGACCTGGAAAAAATAGTGGCAGAAAAGATAGCCGGCATTGCTGCAGAAAAGCTCGACGCGCACGCCCATCAATTGTTCCACCAGGAGTTAAGGCAGTTTAAGCTACTAGGCGCCGCCACTGGATTTATTACCGGCATAGTGGCCATGGTGATTGCCCTGTTATCCTAAAAACAATTTTAAAACACAAATTCGTCATCACTATTTAACAGTAGTATCCTTGTTAACTACTGTTAAATAGGTTTCTAAAGTCAACTCTGTTAACTACTGTTAAGACCTCTTAGCGCTCATATTTGTAATTTCCTCTGGATAATAACTCCACTCATCACAATCCTAAACCATTCATACCTACTCTCTGGTACATTTGTCCCAATCTGATTAGAAAGTCCGGATAAAAAACAATAAGGATGAAAAAATGCTACGCCGTTCTTGCCGGTTTGCTCCTGTGGCAGATACATACCCATGCGCAGGCGCCAACAACACCAAGCCCCAGGCAGGGACAAGGACAACAGGGAAGACCCAACATACCGCAAATCGGCCACCTATATGGCAAATTAATAGATGCCCAAACCGGTAAACCGATCGAATATGCTTCCGTCACTTTATTAAAGCAACGCGATTCCTCACTGGTAACAGGTATTCTCACTAAATCCAATGGTGATTTCAGCCTGGAAAATCTTCCGTTTGGCCCAATGATACTACGCATTAACTTCATGGGCTATACGAGTGTGCAGAAAAAAGTGATGATTACAGGTCAAACCATGGAACAAGACCTTGGTAACATCAAACTACAACAGAACGTAAAAACACTGAACAGCGTAGAAATCACCGGACAGAAAAGCGCCTTCCAGATGGGCATCGACAAGAAGGTGTTTAACGTAGACAGAAATCTCAGCAGCGTAGGCGGAACAGCACAAGACGTATTGAAAAGCGTGCCTGCAGTAAACGTAGACCTGGATGGTAACGTTACCGTACGCAATGCTTCTCCTAACATCTTTGTAGATGGTAAACCGTCTACCCTCACCCTGGACCAGATACCAGCCGATGCGATTGAAAGTATTGAACTGGTGACCAACCCTTCTGCTAAATATGATGCTGAAGGCATGTCCGGTATCCTGAACATTGTATTGAAGAAAAACCGTAAAGCAGGCTTCAATGGCGCCGTGAACGCAGGTATAGGCACTGGCAGCAAATATAATGGCGGCGGCAACATCAACATCCGCCAAGGTAAATTCAATGTATTTGCCAACTACAACATCAACTCCAACCACAATTGGGCAGATGGTACCACCAACCGCAGCAACTATCGTGATGGCGCCTTGGCAGATACTAACTACCTGTTCCAGCGCAGCAACAGCAAAACTCAACCACTGTTCCAGTTTGGCCGCTTCGGATTCGATTATATGATCGACAACCGGAACACCATTTCTGTGGCCCAAAGTATTGTAGCCGGCGATTTCAAAAACAGTGAAGACCTGGCCAGCACCTTCTCTGATAAAAACCACGAGGTGACCGGTAATAGCGACCGCCTGAACAATAACAACTTTAGCTTCCACAACTATACCACCACCCTGAGTTTCAAGCATAGCTATGCGAAACCTAACAAAGAGTGGACTGCCGATGTTAACTATAACAAAAGCGATAATAACCGTAGCGGCGATTACATCACACAGGCTCAAAGCCCACTGGGCGTTGCACTCGGACAACCAACGCGGCAAAATAATACCACCGACGGCAAAACCACCTTTGTGACGTTCCAGACAGATTACGCCAATCCCATTGGAAAGAACGGTAAACTGGAACTGGGCGCCAAAGCTACTTTGCGCGACTACACCAGCATCTATAATGTATACGATAAAGATACCATCGGCGGTAATTATATCTTCAACCCACAACTCTCTAACAACTACAAATACAACGAAGAAATATATGCCGGTTATGCCAACTTTGCCAGCACTATCGGCAACTTTGGTTATCAAGGCGGGTTAAGAGTTGAACAATATGTTTATTCCGGAGAAAATGAAGGCGCCAAGTACAAGCCTACCAAAGCAGTACCTGGCCTGTTCCCCAGCCTGTTCCTCTCAGAAAAATTGAAACACGACCAGGAACTTCAACTGAACTATTCCCGCAGGGTAAACCGGCCAAACTTCTTCCAACTGATCCCGTACCGCGATTACAGCGATCCACAGAACCAGAAAGAAGGCAATCCTAACCTGAAACCGGAATACACCAACAGTCTTGAGTTCTCTTACGTAAAAAACTGGGCTAACAGCAATTTCCTGGGTAGTGTTTACTTCCGGAATACTAATAATATGATCTCTACCATCAGCACGCCAATTGGTGCAGATACACTGCTCACACAGTATATCAACGCTAACAGAAGCAACTCCTATGGTGCAGAGCTCACGATGAAAAACCAGATCATCAAAGGATGGGATCTCACCACCAACGTAAACCTGTATCAAACAGATATGAAGGTGAACGCAAACGGGCAAAACTTTGATAACAATGGCTTCAGCTGGTTTGCTAAAATCAACTCAGAAACCAAGCTACCTGCCAATTTCACCGTGCAAATAAATGGTACCTACCAGGCGCCTACCATTGCACTGCCAGCATCCAGCGGTAACGGCGGTGGCGGTCGTGGTAGCGGCGGCGGCGGCGGATTTAACCAGATCCCTTCCTCTGCCCAGGGTACTATCAAAGGATTCAGCACGGTAGATATCGCAGTAAAAAAAGACTTCCTGAAAAACAAAGCGGCCTCGCTTACACTCAGCCTGTCCGACATCTTCAATACCCGCCAGTACGAGCTAAATCAGGCATCTCCGGAGTTCGCACAGGACTATATCCGTAAACGTGAATCCCGTGTGCTGAAACTGAATTTCAGCTACCGCTTCGGTAAGTTCGATACTGCACTGTTTAAAAAGAAAAAGAAAGACCAGGGTAATAACGACATGCAAATGGGCGATCCCATGCAACCTTTCTAAAAGCATACTGAAGAAGGTGAATGCAAACCACGGGCCGGTTAGAAGTGCTACTGCACTTCTGCCGGCCATGTTTTTTTAGCTACCACTCATCATAATTCGTGAATGTTTAAACATCTGCCCATTACTTTTATGCTGTTGTTGTATCACTGAATCATTAAGTTGCTATATCCACGCATGCGAAATTATCTTTCACTCATGGCCGTGTTGTTTGTTACGTCGTTATATAACGTTAACGCACAAACGACAACATCTGTTCCCCCTAGTATTACGGGAAAAGTAGCAGATGTTGCCTCCGGAAAACCTATTGAATACGCTTCTGTAGTATTACTCAAACAAACAGATTCTTCCATGGTAACCGGCGCATATACTACTCCCGCCGGCGCTTTTACCTTTAATAATATCGCTCCCGGCATTTACGTATTGCGCGTTACTTTCATGGGATATGAAAAATCGCAGAAAGCTGTCCGGGTAACAGAAGGGAAAAATACCTTCGCGGGCACTTTGCACCTGCAGGCCGCAGGCAAAGTATTAAACACAGTAGAAATAAAAGCAGAGAAACCTGCCTTCTCTATGCAGATAGACCGCCAGGTATTTGACGCCGGCAGCATGATCAATGCAGCAGGAGGAACGGGAACGGATGTACTAAAAAATATTCCCAGCGTAGATGTAGATATCGATGATAACATTACCCTCCGCGGCAAAAGCGTTACCATCTATGTGGATGGCAAACCTTCTCCCTTCGGAGATGCTAAAACAGCGCTGCAGATGATCCCGGCAGAAAGTATAGACCGGGTAGAAGTAATCAATAACCCCTCTGCAAAATATGAAGCCAATGGCAGCGGTGGTATCATCAACATCGTACTGAAAAAAGACAAAGCTATCGGGTATAATGTAATGGTTAACATGGGTGCCGCCACCCGCGGGGAGGCCAGCGGCGGCATCAACGCCAACCTACGCCTCAAACGCTTTAACTTTTTCGGCAACTACAACGGACGGTATGAACATATTACCGGCAGCGGTTTCAGCTACCGCCAGAACCTGGTACCAGACAGTACTAACACACAATACTTTTCGCAGTCGAACCGCAACCAGAACAATAATGGTAACAACGGCGCCAAGTGGGGCTTCGACTACTTCCTCAACGACCATAATACCTTCACGGTTTCTCAGGGCCTTAATTATAATCATAGTAGCAACGGAGATAACATCTACCTCAACTACATGGACAATAAAAAACAAACCCTTCGCTATGGCGACCGTAATAACAGCGGCCGCAGTCAAAATAATAATAACAACACTAACCTAAACTATAAACATACTTTTAATAAACAGAACCAGGAGCTAACAGCCTATATCAGTTACAGTAACAATAGCAGCATCAGTAGCAGTAATTATAATACCCAATATCACATCGTAGGAATAGATACACTGCCTAATGCAAACAGGCAAAACAATGCCGGTAAAAACGGTAACCGCTTCTGGAATATACAGTCGGACTATACCTCTCCTGTTGGTAAAAAAGGTAAACTGGAAGCAGGCGTAAAAACCACGTTGCGGTATATCGACAACGACTATACGGCATCCCTTTTTGACTGGACCCAAAAAGATTTCGTGATCAGTCCTACCCTGTCTAACCAATATAATTATGAAGAAGATATTTACGCCGGTTATGTAAACTTTGCCAATGCTTTCGGTAACCTGGGCTATCAGGTAGGCGTACGCGCAGAACAATCGCAGCTGAAAGGCTACTCCATTACGCAAGACACAACGGTAAACAACCACTACTTTAATCTTTTTCCCAGCGTATTCCTGAAATATAATATGCCCAAAAACCAGAACCAGAGCCTGGTGTTCAATTACTCTACCCGGGTAGACCGTCCTGGTTTTGATCAATTGCTACCTTATATCAACAACTCAGACCCACAGAACATCCGCACTGGTAACCCGGATCTAAAACCTGCGTTGTCCCATAAATTCGAGCTCAGTTATTCGGTATATTATCCCTCTTCCAATAATTACCTGAGCACCAGCACTTATTACGCACAAACCAACGATAACATCGACCGTATCAGTACGCTGGATACAGCATCTGGCATTACCACTACCAAGCCCATGAACCTGGCAACCCAGCAGAATGTGGGCGCCAATATGTCTTACAGCCTGAATATTACCAAGCGATGGAAAGTATGGGCCAACCTCAACCTGGAATACAACCGTCTTACCGGGGCGACTATTAATAATGAAAATTTCAGCTATGGTTTAAACGGTAATACCCAGCTTCGTTTGCCCGCCAGGTTTAGTGTAGAGCTCAGCGGACATTTCCGTTCACCCAGGATACAGCCCCAGGGGACCTTTAAAGCCATGAATGGCATGGACCTAGGCATCCGTAAGGAGTTCCTTAAAACAAAGGCCCTGGTAGCCTCTCTGAGTGTTTCGGATATACTCAACTCCCAACAATTCAGCTCCCATTATGCAACCAGTACCTTTATCCAGGATTACGACCGCAAAAGAACAACCCGCTTTGTCCGGTTGAGTATCCGCTACCGTTTCGGCAAAATGGACCCTAACCTGTTTAAGAAGAAAAAACAACAGGACGACGACGATAAAGATAAAGAAGAAGACAAAGACAAGCCTAAAGAAAACAACGGCCGATTATAGAAGTGATTGTCCTGATACTTGAAACGTATCAGGACAATCCAAAAAATTATATGAAATAACCTTATTGTTTGCCAGCCAGCATCGGTACAAAGGAAAAGTTATCAAAAATCTCTTGTTCCGTTTCCGTTTCACTAACGCGGGTAATCCGTAACATGCGCTGCACTTCATGCCCACCAACGGGGATTACCATTTTGCCGCCCGGCTTCAACTGCTGCACTAATTTTTCAGGGATATACGGCGCAGCGGCAGTAACCAGTATTTTATCGAAAGGGGCATAAGTAGACAGGCCTTCATAGCCATCTCCATAAAAGAAACGTAAATTCGGGTATTGCGCCTTAAAAGGAAAGGCCTTCACCTGGTCGAACAGCTTACGCTGCCGTTCAATAGTAAATACATTAGCTTTCAATTCGGCTAGCACGCAGGCCTGATAGGCACTGCCGGTACCGATTTCAAGGACTTTTTCGTAGGGTTTTACTTCCAGCAACTGCGTTTGATAGGCTACGGTGTAGGGCTGCGAAATTGTTTGTCCCTCCCCTATCGGGAAGGCCCTATCATCATATGCTATACTTTCAAATGCCGTATCAAGGAAGAAATGCCGGGGAATATTACCGATAGCCGCCAGTACGTTCTCATCTGTAATCCCCTTCTGACGTATACTATCTACTAACTGTCTGCGTAATCCTTTTTGTTTATAAGTATCTTCATACCGCCTCATAGCCGCAAAATTAACCATTACAGACGATTTTCAATGTTTTTTGGCAAGGGGAATTTCACACATTCAGTTTTTTATTTTTATTTTACAACCTATATTAAGCAATTACGGCTTATAAAAAAAACACCATGGATATAAATATTCAAAACAAAGTAGCGCAATGGCTCAACGGAAACTATGATGCTGAAACCGTTGCCACGTTAAAGAAAATGCAGGAAGGTAACCCCGATGATCTCACCGATGCTTTTTACCGTAACCTCGAATTTGGAACCGGTGGCCTCCGGGGTATCATGGGGGTAGGTACCAATCGCATGAATAAATATACCGTTGGTATGGCAACCCAAGGGTTTGCCAATTACCTCAAAAAGGCCTTCACAGGTGAAATCAGCGTGGCCATTGCCCACGATAGCCGTAATAATGCCCGCTTTTTTGCGGAAACCGTGGCCAACGTTTTTGCGGCCAACGGAATCAAGGTATTTCTCTTTGAAAGCCTGCGCCCTACGCCAGAACTGTCTTTCACTATCCGCTACCTTCAATGTAATGGCGGCGTAGTACTTACCGCCTCCCACAATCCCAAAGAATACAGCGGCTATAAAGCTTACTGGAACGATGGCGCCCAGCTGGTGCCTCCACACGACAGCAATGTAATCCGTGAAGTAGAAAATATCGCCTCTATCGATGAGGTGAAATGGAGCGGCGGAGAAGCCAACATTACCCTCATCGGCAACGAATTGGATGAAGCTTACCGCAAAGAGCTGCTCAGCCTGTCCATTAACCCGGAGATCAATCAACAACAACACGACCTTAAAATTGTATATACGCCTATCCATGGCACCGGCATCACTCAAGTACCGGAACTATTGAAACTATACGGCTTCGATAATGTTACCGTTGTAAACGAACAAGCCACTCCGGATGGCAACTTTCCAACAGTAGTATACCCTAATCCGGAAGAAGCGGAAGCCATGAGCCTGGGGCTCAAAAAGGCCAAAGAACTGGATGCCGATATCCTACTGGGTACCGACCCCGACGCTGATCGTGTAGGTGTGGCAGTAAAAGACCTCAAAGGTGAATGGATACTGCTGAACGGTAACCAAACCGGGGTACTGCTGTTTAACTACATCGTGGAAGCCCGCAAACGTAACGGTTTGGCTAAACCAAACGATTTCATCGCAAAAACGGTGGTTACTTCCGACCTGATCGATGTATTTGCTGCCAAAAACAATATTACCTGCTACAACGTGCTGACCGGCTTTAAATGGATCGCCGACCTGATCCGCCGCAAAGAACCGGAGGAAAATTTTATCTGCGGCGGAGAAGAATCCTATGGCTATATGATCGGTAACAATGTGCGCGATAAAGACGCTATCTCTTCCGTTGCCATGATCTGTGAAATGGCTGCCGTTGCCCGCAACCATGGCAAAACGCTGTTCGAAGAACTAATTGATATCTATATCCGTTACGGTTATTATAAAGAAAGCCTCCTGTCTATCACCAAAAAAGGCATGAAGGGCGCCGAAGAAATTGCTGATATGATGCGTAGCTACCGCGAAAATCCACCAGCAGCCATCAACGGCTCTCCGGTAGTAACCCTGTACGACTACCAACTGCAACAGATCAGGGATATTAAAACCGGTGAAATTAAAACACTGGACCTACCCAAATCCAATGTACTGCAGTTTCTATTGGCAGATGGCAGTAAAATTTCTGCCCGTCCTTCCGGTACCGAGCCAAAAATCAAATTCTATTTCAGCGTAAATGCGCCATTACAAAGTGTGGCCGACTACGACAAAGTAACTGCTGAACTGGACGAAAAAATACAACGTATCATCAAGGATATGAAGCTGTAGTAATGATACCGGCTAGCAGTAGCTAGCCGGTATCATCCGGCAACTTTCTCTTACATGAAAAGAACCCTGCTTATCTTCCTATTGCTACTGCATAGCTTGTGCAGCAGGGCACAAAGTAAAGTGTCCTTTACTACTATTCCTGATACCACCATCCGTTCCAGGGTATGGCTGTTAAGCGGCACTACGGTAGCGGCATATGGCGTTAGCCTGGCAGTACTCAACACAGCCTGGTATAGAGATTACCCTAAATCAAACTTCCATTTCTTTAGCGACATGAACGAATGGAAACAAATGGATAAAGCCGGACATATTTTCAGCGCTTATTTTATAGGAAAATATAGCCGGGAGATGTGGCGCTGGTCGGGTATTCCCAGGAAAGAACAAATCTGGGTCGGCGGAATGAGCGGTTTTGTGTTCCAATCAGTAATCGAAATACTGGATGGCTACTCTTCGGAATGGGGGTTTTCCTGGGGCGATATGGGCGCCAATGCTATCGGCTCCGCCCTGTTGATCAGCCAGGAACTGGCCTGGAACGAACAACGCATACAACTTAAATTCTCCGCCCACCCCGAACATTACAACGATGACCAGATACTGGCGGAAAAAACAACGGAACTCTTCGGCAAGGCTTTCTGGGAAAGAACGTTGAAAGATTATAACGGACAAACCTACTGGCTGTCTGTAAACCTTCATTCTTTCTATAAAGACAGCCACCTTCCCGAATGGTTAAATATTGCCGTGGGATATGGCGCACAGGGCATGATCGGCGGCACTGATAACACCTGGACAGACAAACACGGAATAGACCGGGACTATAGCCACCTGGCGCGCACCAGGCAGTTCTACCTGTCGCCCGACGTAGACTTCACCAAAATCCACACGCACAAAAAAGCGGTTAAAGTATTGTTCCAGGTATTGAATATGATGAAATTTCCTGCACCCACTTTTGAGATCACTTCAAAAGGCCGCACAAAAATACGTGCCCTCTACTTTTAACCCTCTATTCAAAATAGGCGGCAATAATTTCTTCTCCCTTCATCTCTACCAACACCATATCCTGTAACGTAGTGGCCAGGGAGTAACCCACGAAATCCACCGACAAGGGAAATGACTTATGCTTGCGGTCTACCAGTACAGCTGTTTGTATTTTTTTAGGGAGATATTCCAGCAAAGGCTTCAGCGCATATAACATAGTACGGCCGGAATTGGCCACATCATCTACCACCACAATTACTTTGTCATTGAAGTCAATATCTTCTGACACGGTTACTTTTCCTGGTTTTTGCTTGTCTAACCGCAATTCAATGATATGTGTCTTCAAAGGCGAAATCTGCTCCAGGATAGCTGCGATCTTGTGGGCAATAATCACCCCTCTGTCCCAGATACCTGCTAAAATGATCTCTGTGCCATCGCTGTTCAACTCATAGATTTCGTATGCGATACGCTCTATTTTCTTTTGAATGATATCTTGCGTAAGAATGATATTGTTACTTTGCATATGGCAAAAATAAGTAAAAACCGTGTATGCTTTTTACAGCTAGTCGCTAAAACTGTTAGCGGCTGGGAGCTTGCCAGCAGCAGCCGGCGGTTTTCCCAAAAAATCCCCTAAATTAGGGAGTCAAATCTGATCCACCCATGCAAATTGTACAAGAATTATTATTTGTGGTCCTCTTTGGGATGGCCGTTTATCTTTTTACCGGGAAAGTGAAACAGATAAGGAAAAACATCCTACTGGGGCGCGATAAAGACCTGAGCGACCACTCTCCGGAGCGATGGAAGAATGTACTGCTATTGGCCTTCGGCCAGAAAAAGATGTTCCGTAATCCATTGGTTGCCGTACTCCACTTTTTTGTATATGCTGGATTTTTGATCATCAACATCGAAATACTGGAGATCATACTGGATGGGATACTTGGCACACATCGTTTATTCGCACCCGTATTAGGTAATTTGTACCCGGTGCTCATCGGTTTATTTGAAGTGCTGGCAGTATTGGTGATCATCGGCTGCGCCGTGTTCCTCGTCCGCAGGAACATTATAAAGCTCAAACGCTTTACAAGCCACGACCTGGATGGATGGCCACGTTCCGATGCCAACTATATTCTTGCCACCGAAATAGCGCTGATGCTGCTGTTTCTGACCATGAATACTGCCGACCAGTCTTTACAGGGCAAAGGAGTGGAACATTACATTGCTACCGGCCCCTTTTGGATTTCCGGGGCTTTTGCTCCCCTGTTCAGCGGTTTGTCTGACGGATCGCTGGAAGTACTGGAACGGAGCTGCTGGTGGCTGCATATTGCTGGCGTGCTGGTATTCTTGAACTATCTCCCTTACTCCAAACACCTCCATATCATACTGGCATTTCCCAATGCTTATTACGCCAATTTGCTGCCCAATGGAGAAATGGAAAACATGCCGGCAGTGCAACAGGAAGTACAACTCATGCTACAACCGGAACTAGCCGCCAATACGCCTGCTCCCGATATCATACCTAAATTTGGCGCTAAAGACGTAATGGACCTTACCTGGAAAAATCTGCTGGATGCCTACAGTTGCACAGAATGTGGCCGTTGTAGTGCCGCCTGTCCGGCAAACCTGACCGGGAAATTGTTGTCGCCCCGCAAAATTATGATGGATACACGCGACCGCCTGGAGGAAGTGGGCCATAATATCAAGATCAATGGGGCTTTTAAAGACGACAGCAGGGCATTGTTGAGAGATTACATTTCGGAAGAAGAACTACGGGCCTGTACCACCTGCAATGCCTGCGTTCAGGAATGCCCGGTAAGCATCAATCCTCTCGATATCATCCTGCAGCTGCGCCGCCACCTCGTAATGGAAGAATCCAGTGCACCGCCAGAATGGACGGCTATGTTCAGCAATATCGAAAACAACATGGCGCCCTGGAAGTTCAGTATGGATGACAGGGACAAATGGATCAACGAATAATTTTATACCCATAAAAAAAGAACCGGAAGCTTACGCATTCCGGTTCTTTTTTTATGAGATGTCTTTTATTACTTAATTGGCTCTTACAATAATATCTTTCGGTGTACCGGGAATACCATCCACCTGCTTTATTTTGTCGCCCGTATGACCTGTACTTACATCCAGGTAAACGAGGCTGCCATTTACCCCCACGATCAACAGATCGCCATTGTTTAGCAGCTTCAGCATAGTTACCTCGCTACCAAAACTGGTATTTAGCTCCTTCACGTCTTTATTCAACGGATTATAGCGGTATACCTTGTTACCCTGGCTAAAATAAAACACGCCGATCGGAGATTCTGTCCACAGGGTGGTAGCGCTGATCTTGTCTGCAATTACCGGTACCCGTTTTTCATAAGCATGGAAAATAGGGTCCTTGCCTGGTTGCACATCCATTCCGAAACGTAATTCGCGGATTTGTCCGGCGCTATCGCAGAAAGCATAGCAACTATTATCTGAGAATCTTCCCAGATGCCATACATTCATTTTAAGATTTTGGGGGAAGAAAGCAGAATCTCTCAACACATAGTTCGTATCAAGATAATTGCCCCAATCCATCCTTACCAGCCTGCGCTTGGTTTCTTCAAAACCCAGGAAGTAACCGCCATTCTCCGGCGCACTGCAGATAATAGTGGAAGCCAGGCTATAATCGCCGTCAAAAGGCACCCCTAAATAACCGTAGTAGGTAGCAAAAGGAGCTGTTTCGGTAGCGCCCCGGTATAATTTTTTATTGATAATAGCAGTAGGTACCCCCATTGATACTTCCATAAATGTTTGCACTTGCAATGGGCCCGGATCAGAATAAAAATTCTGTGCCAGCGTACGGATTTTCTGCAGGTTATTAGGATCAATAAACACGCCGCCGTTACTAAAAGTTGCCCAGTAACCGGTGATCAGGTTACCATAATTCGCATTTTTCATAACAGACAACTGCTGGGCATGTGCAGGCAGTGTATCGTGGTTAATGCTGGTATATACATCTGGTTGCACGGTGCCATCTTCTTTCACAAAAGAGATCTTTGATCCCGCAGCATCCTCACTCAATACGATAGCGCCGCGGGTAAAGGCAGCAGAACCATTAATCACAAATTTGTAGTAGTACTTCATATCTGTGATACTGTCGTATACCGTGAATAAAGCAGGGTAACGGGAAGCGCCTAAACCGAATACAATGCGCAGTTCCTGCCCATCATAGTCTTCTGTGTACATCTGGCCGGGTATCTGGATCTGCCAGTGTCCCAGGTATTTCTTATTACCGGATGCCAACACTACTTTGGGCGATATAATAAAACTATCGCCTACCATCGCATTATAAGCGGTATCGAGGTTAGAGACTACCGGTTCGCCTATCGGATGATAATCGTAGTTGCCCTTATCTTTATAGCAGGCCGTGAGGATCAGCAACCCGCCAATGATATATAGAAATGCGTGTTTCATGTTAAATGATTTGATCATTGTGGTACAATGCGGTTACCGTTCTCGTCATGGAAATAATACCTGCCATCTGCAGAGTTGAATTCCAATGGATATTTCTTGTCCGGGTTGCCAGTATTATAGAAATAATAAGTACCGTCATCCTGCTGGCCAATAGCGTAGCCCTTATCCTTATAATCGGGCGTACGGCCGATAGGGTCCATCATAAAGGCCCGGAACTGCCGGATATAGAACAGGGTTAGAGGGGTGGATTGCCAATCAGACATATCTGTTTGCAGCTCTGTGGTACCGGAAGTACGAATAAACAACTCGTGCTTTACACGGGAATACACACCTAGCTCACCTATCCATACTGCCCACCAAACTGGCTCCTCCAACCGGTTGGAGAATGTGATTTTCGCTGTATCAAAAGCTGGAAAATCGTTACTCAGCTGGCTACTGCTGATCAATTGCAGCTTAATGGTAACAGAACGGTCGATCAGGGCAGGATCTGCAACATACATAATGATCGGCAAAAAGCCCCCGCCGGAATCGGCAGGAATCTTATAAGCAGTGTCCAGTGCCTTATAGTGCAGGCCTGGCTGCGCTGTAGTGGCGCTGTCTATCACCTTTACCTTAAACCACCTGTCGTAATGCACGCGGCTACCGGAAACCTTTACGGGCAGCATTATGGTATCGGTCGACTTCTCCGGGTAAAGGGCAAAAGAATAAAAGAAACTATCTATCCTGGTACTCTTTTCGTCATCCGTAAAATCAAAATAAATATTATCATGCGGTTGCTGGAACAGCGGGTTATCTTGCTTTTTACAAGCCATCAACAGTACCCAACTAACCAGGCTTATAGCGATCAATTTTTTCATGGTTGATATTTTATCGGTTACCGTATGCAATTTCATCGTCAGGGAGCGGCAGTACGAAAATACCGTTGGAAGCCGGTATTGGCTTACCTCCAGGTCCGCTGATCGCCTTATTCAAACGTTTATACATATAAAAGATCTGTCCTTCTCCATACATTTCCTTTCTCGCTTCCTTCAGCAGCTCCGAATAAAAAGAGGTGGCGTCGTCCTGCCCGCTATAAGGCGCTATACCTCTATGCAAACGTACTTCGTTGAAATACCCCCAAGCCTTTTGTGGATCTTGCTCGTAAGCGGATTCCGCTGCGATATAGTATATCTCGCTCAAACGCAGGGCAGGGCCCATCAGGTAATGCAGGTTTGCATCCCCTCTCTTATATTTTTCCAGTTGCAGGTAGGTGCCGGATGGGATAGATTGCTCAGAGAACCACTGTTTAAAGCGGAAATCCTCTCCTCCTACACCAGCTACTTCATAAATATTCCTTCCCTCGGTAGTAGAGATGTAAAGACCATTACCACCACCTTGGCGGAACACATAACTCAACGCGTCTTTACGGTTAGGCATATAGAAGCCGAATATCAGCTCTTTATAAAGGATGCGGTCTTTTTTGCTATCATCGCCGCTCATAAAATCTTCTTGGCGGGTCCAAGGGAATTTATTGGCGTTAATAACTTCCAGCGCCTCTTTCAACGCATTGGCCTTATCATTTTTGTACAGGTATACCCTGGCCAGCTCACCGCAAACTGCATAATAGTTAAGACGGTGGCGACGCTGCTGAGCAAACAGCTCTCCTCCACTTTCATTAGAGGAGTCCTTGATCATATAACCTACTTTATAGCCAGGTTGCAGGATAGGATCTACAGTACGCAGCAACTCTTTTGCGGCAGTCAAGTCTTTGATCACAGAATCCAGCAAACCTTTTACGGTTTGCATAGTCTGTGCATCCTTAGTGAACGCGGTTACATAAGGTACGCCTTTGGCATTCGGATCTACTGCGAAAGATGGCGCAAACAAACGAAGCGCATCAAAATGGCACCAGGCACGCATTGCCAACGCTTCCCCTTTAACCAAGCCATAATTAACTCCGGATAAAACAGATCTTTTAACATCTACCTTAGACAGGATAATATTACTGTTGGCAATCACTTCGTACAATCTTTTCCAGGCCAGATCCTTTTTATTGATCAGTGTCTGGTCTTTATAATTGTACATAGCTGCTTGACGATAGTCGCTGTTGGTTGGCAATGAATAATTCTGTGCCAATACATCAGGTAAACCACCCATTAATTCTCTACCATACAGGTCTTCTTCTATAGAAAGGCTGTAAAGTCCGTTTATAGCGTCTTTAAAGCCATCCTCAGTTTCAAACAGCTCATCACCAGATACCTCCGAAATAGGCTTTATATCCAACCATTTCTTACAGGAAGTAACCAGGGCAAGCAGTGAGATCAGAACTAAATACTTCTTCATAGCGAATGATTTTAAAACCTTGTTTGAAGGGAAAAAGTGAAGCTCCTGGCGAAAGGATAATCAATACCCCTTTCTGCCTCTATAGTAGACCAGTAGCCAATATCGTTCATGTTCAGAGAGAAACGCAGACTTTGCATTTTCAGACGCTTGTACAGCGACTCTGGCGCATCATAAGAGAAATACACCGATTTAAACTCTAATCTGTTTTCTTTCTGCACAAAGCGGCTGGAAGCCCGGGTGATCGATTGGTCGGCAATATTTTTATAGAAGGTGATATCTCCAGGGTTTCTCCATCTGTCTGATAACACACGTGCATCTACGTTATATCTCGGATCTGCATTCTCTACACGGTCCAGCAGGGTCTGGTTGTAATAATCGCCACCGAATTTGGTGTAGAAGCTCACTTCCAGCATAAAGCTCTTATAGATCACATTACCGCCGAAGTAACCTTCCAACTTAGGCGTTTGATCGCCTACCGGTACCGTATTCTTTACATCATAGATGTAAGTTTTGGAACCATCTTTATTCAGGAAGATCTCTTTTCCAGTTTCAGGGTCAATACCCAACGATTTCACTGCATAAATAGTGTTCATAGACTGTCCTTCCTGGTAACGCAGCAAGGCTACTGACTTCAGGTCGTCGTTGTCGTTCTGTTGTTTATTGATGTCGTCGTTGTGCGCTTTGAGTGCATTGGAGATTTTGGTGATCACGTTAGTATTGTGCACCATGTTAGCATTCAGGTTCACCGACAGGTTGCGGGTACGGTATATATTTCCCCGGAGGTTGAACTCATATCCCTTGTTCACCATTTCTCCCAGGTTCTCTTTATATTGATAGAAACCGGTGGAAGGTGCTACGTTGATGTCTGCCAGTAAGTCTTTAGTGAGCTTATAGTAGTAACGGGGAGCAAAATACAAGCGGTCGTGGAACAGTCCCAGTTCCATACCCAGATCGTAGTTATGGGTGCGCTGCCATTTAAGCCTGTCGTTACCGTAAGCTTTAAAGTGAGCGCCTACGCCGGTAGAATACCAGTCGCCAACGTAATACTCATAAGTAGTATTAGATAAATAAGCAGGGAAAGATACTTCCCCGGTTAAACCGGTAGTAGCTCTCAGCTTCAGTTGTGAAACAGCGGTATTACGCAGGAACTCTTCGTTTTGCATGTTCCATCCCAATCCGTATGACCAGAAAGGTGCCATCCGTGAATTTGCACCAAATTTGGAAGAACCGTCTATACGTAAGGTTGCATCCATCAGGAAGCGGTTCATGTAAGAGTAGTTAACGCTTCCAAAAGCACCAGCCAGGCGTTCTTCATAAGTAGTACCGGTAGGTGCAGCATTTGGTTTGTAAGTTCTAGCAAAAGTGATATCAGTGAAGCGGTCGTTAGGAAACCCTTGCGCTGAAAAGGCTTTCAGTCCGGTTTTAGCATCCTGCATATTGATACCCAGGGAGCTATTGAAGAAGTGATCTCCAACGCCTTTATTATAGTTCAGTACCAGATTGGTATTAAACTGCATTTCATCCTGGAAGGCGAAATCATAAGTACCACGGTCTTTCAGATCGTCTCCTGTTTTATCAAAGAAATCATTGCTGTAAGGGGAAATAAACTGATCTGTGGTTGTTTTTCTTTTGGTTAAGCTCATATCTGCCCGCAGTCTTAATGCTGGGGTGACATTGTATTCCGCAGAAAAGGCATCCACAAATTCCAAGTATTCCGATTTATTGAAGCTGCCAAGGGTAGCCTCGTACAGGGGGTTCAATACATTGTTTACCTTATAACCGGTGCTGCTGTTATTGTCGTAGCCAGCATTCCATTTGTCCAGTTCGCGCAGCAAGCGGCCAGTAGAATCGGTTTTAGGGAAGTAAGGGTTCATTCTCGCATAGTTGGAGAAATCCCGGTAAGGCGATTCCTTGCCGTTGATCTGAGACACAGTAAACTGGTTGCGGAAGAGCACCTTATTATTTTTCAGGTTGTACTGCAGATTAGTGGCCAGGCTATAACGGTCACGCCCGGAACCTTTCATCACACCCGCATTGGTTTGGTAGCGGCCATCGATGATATATTTAAATGACTGTGAACCGCCTTCCAGAGACACGGAATGTTTATGTCCGAAGTCGGTAGACAGTGGTTGAGCGAGCCAGTAGGTATTTACACCAGCCAGTACGTTCCTGCGCTTAGCGTAATACTGTGCTTCCACTTCATCCGGATTTTGTCCGAGAGCGCTTTTATATACACCGGCCAGCTTTTCGTATTCCAGTTTCTGGGAAGCATCCAACAGGTGGTATGCAGTCAGGTCCGGGGTACTTACATTCAGCTCATAACCATAGGTGAGGGCCAATTTTCCTTCCTTAGGCGGGCGGGTAGTGATTACCAGTACGCCATTAGCTGCGCGGGAACCGTAAACGGCAGTAGCAGCAGCATCTTTCAGCAGGGTGATTGCTGCAATCCTGTTAGGGTCTAGGTCATACACCGTTTGCACCGGCACCGGGTAACCATCTATTACAAACAGTGGCAGGTTGGTTGCACTGCTCAATTGGTTACGGCTAAGGGCTTTATTATCGCCACTAGGCAAAGCGGTAGTACCTCTTACGTTGATGTTAGGCAACGCATTGGGATTGGAACCCATGATGTTGTTCTCTACCAGTTTAAAAGAGGGGTCAAATGATTGAACGGAAGCCAGTATATTCTGTGGGTTGAATCGTTTTAGCTCCTCTCCGGTAATCGTTACAGCAGATCCGGTGAAGTTATCTTTTTTGATACTCTGATAACCGTTTACCACCACATCTTTCAACGATTGTGTATTGGTGTGTAAGGTAACGGCCAGGGCACGTTTACTTACTTTTACTTCTTGTGTTTTAAAGCCCATATAACTGATCACCAGTACGGCACTTTCCGGTACGTTCTTCAGTTCAAAACGGCCATCTGCATTTGTATGTACGCCATTCTGCGTACCCTTTACCACTACAGTTGCACCGGGAACAGGCACCCCGTCTTCCTGGAGCACTTGTCCTTTTACTGGCGGATGCTGCGGAACTTCTTGTTCAGGGGTTTCCATTACAGGGGCTGTCTCCTCTTTATCCGCTACTACTTCCTGTTGACGGGGAGCTGGCGTTGAAGAAGGAGGAGCCGCAGGCACATCTTTTCGGTAAATAAAATAATTATCCTGACCAGCTTCTTCTGCTTCCAGGTTAAAGGGCGACAGAAAACTACGCAGGTAGTCCAACATCTTACCTGAAGCAGCTTTAGCTGTGGGCACAGTAGTGCGCAGGTCTTTAATCGTGTTACCGGTATAGTTGATGCGGACCTTATAGCGTGCTTCCAGCATCGTTAGCACTTCTTTCATCGGCAACTGTTGCTGACGTATGGTAGCATACAGTACATCTTGCTGTGGTGGCTGATAAGCCGCAACACCTGGTAATGCATACAGTTGCATCAGCAAGGCCACAGCCACGCTACCGCCAATACGCCTGGCGTAAAATTCTGTCATAGCTATACTTTAGGTTGGTTGAATAATAGAAACCCTGTTTTATTATGGCTGATTATAAATTCTTCGATACATAAATATTCCTCCTGTTATGGCAGGCATAAGCTTCACTATTATTTTTCTCTCAATTTTATTAGTTACTGTTGGCTGATCCTATAAGTATCCGTTCCCGTTTTTGTAACGGTAACATGCAACGATTTAGACAATATCTTGAAAAACACTTCTATATTATCCATAGGTATGGCGCCGGTAAATGTTTGATCACCCAAACTTTCATCCTGCAATGCTATCGTAATACCCAGATTATCCTGCAATGATTTAATGACTTCTGATATAGGCGTATCCGTAAACAATAATTTCTTTCTTTGCCAGGAAGAATACACTTCCGGGTTTACTCTGGTGTTGGTCAGCTCATTTGTTTTAACAGAATAAGTAACCATATCTCCAGGTTTCATAATAATAGGCATAGCAGATTCGTGCTGGCGCAATGCCAGCTTCACAACGCCATTATCTAATACTACCTGTGTTTTAACGCGTCTGGTATTTACATTAAAGGCTGTACCGGTTACCTGTACATCCATATCTGGCGTATGTACCACAAAACGCTGATTATTATATTTATGGGTAACGGTAAAGAAGGCCTCCCCGCTAATCCATACTTCACGCGGTGCAATAGCGTCCCAGGCTTTAGCATACCGAAGGGTAGAATTCACATTCAGCTTCACTTCAGAGCTATCCGGCAAGAAAACTGTTTTCATTTCTCTCTTCGCCGTAGCCTGTTGTTCTACCTTTGGCCGGGCAAACAGTAAAACAGCAGCGGTATATGATATAGCCATGCCTGTTAAGATCGCGGTATAGGGCAGCCAGCGACGGTTACGGACCCTGGCAGCGGCCGGCGGAATAGCAAACAAATTGCCCTTTCCCCCTTGCAATGCTGCTCTTTCAATCGTACCCAGGATACGTGACCAAATAGCCGGACCATCTTCCGGGGCAGGCGTATAGGTAGCACTACCCAATACTTGTAACCATTGACGGGCCTGCCTCACGGTGTCCACTTTATCCGGATTATGTTGCATCCATTCTTCCCAGAAAGCAGCGGCATGGACGTCGTTTTCCAACACCCAACTGCGAAAAGATGGCTCTTCCAAAAAATCTGAAATAGTGAATTCCCTGAATTTCATCATTGTTACTTATAAAGTAAAGTAGACTATTAACAAAATCTTAGCGTCTACAACAACTTTTTTTTAAATTTTTTTTAAGGATTGGTTAAGAATTGTTTTATCACCACAAAAAGGATGGTCATTAGCTTATCACTGTGCTTTTTCAAAAAGCGCAACGCCTGTGATAACAATACATAGGTGGCATTAACACTAAGCGACATCAGGGCGGCCGCCTCCCGGGTATCCAGCCCTTGAAAGTAACGCAGGTGTACCACTTCCTGCTGGCGTTTAGGCAATTGGTTGATCACCCGCACCAATTTCTGCTGCTGCTCCCGTTCCGCTTCATCCCCAATGATCCGTTGCTCCGGTGAATAAGTAAAATCTGCATGCTCTATCGTTGGATCGAATAACTGCGGCATATATAATGGACGCATGCTCCGGTGAATATTCCTCTTCAGACTCGCCAGCAGATAATACCGGATAGTATCGGTAATGGTAATACGTTCCCGGCTGAACCAAAGCGTCACAAATAGATCATGGATACAGTCCTTCACCACAGTTTCATCCGCATGAATCTTCATTCCATAATTATATAGGGCAGGAAAATGCTGCGTGTAAATGAAAGACAAGGCATCTCTATCCCCTTCCATTACCTTCGTCCATAACTCCTTATCATTCAGGTTGGCGTACAACTCGGTCGGATTTAAATTTTGTGCAGTTCTATTTTTTATCTTTATATTGAATTTCGCGTCTTAAAGATATAAACAGTAATGATAGTATCCAAGTATGAAAATTTAAAGGACACACCAAAATTTTAGACAGTTGTATGACTTTTTGTGTTTTTAACATGATAACATGCAATTATTATCCGTTTTTAATTTAAAAAATATAGAATGCATATAAAAACAATGGCAGAATATACCGCAAACGGTGAAGCGCCTGAAGTGCTTTTCTGGGTGGGTTGTGCTGGCAGCTTTGATCAGCGTGCGCAAAAAATAACCCGGGCGTTTGCGACTATATTAGACAAAGTAGGCGTTCGTTTTGCTGTTCTGGGAAAAGAAGAAACCTGCACCGGCGATCCGGCCAGAAGAGCGGGCAATGAATTTATTTTTCAGATGATGGCCCAGAATAATGTACAACTGTTAAATATGTACGAAATTAAGAAGATCGTTACTGCCTGCCCCCATTGTTTCAATACACTAAAAAATGAATATCCTGCCCTTGGCGGTAGTTATGAA
This sequence comes from Chitinophaga sp. 30R24, assembly GCF_049056765.1. Lineage (NCBI taxonomy): Bacteria > Pseudomonadati > Bacteroidota > Chitinophagia > Chitinophagales > Chitinophagaceae > Chitinophaga > Chitinophaga sp. 30R24. The sequence goes on along the minus strand of NZ_JBJGXX010000003.1, from coordinate 399,303 downwards.
GTAATCCATCATACCACTTTCCTGCAATCACTGATTGATGAAGGTAAGATAACGTTGCAGGAAGGCGGCGCTTTTAAAGGTAAAAAAATCACTTACCATGACTCCTGCTATCTGGGCAGGGCCAATAATATATATGAAGCGCCCAGAAAAGTACTGGAAACACTGGATGTGGAACTCGTGGAAATGAAACGTTGCCGTAGTAAAGGACTTTGCTGTGGGGCTGGTGGCGCGCAGATGTTCAAAGAAGAAGAAAAAGGCACTACGCGGGTGAACTTCGAACGGGGCCGGGAAGCGGTAGCAACCGGGGCTTCCGTAATCGCCTCTAATTGCCCATTTTGTATGACCATGCTAACAGATGGCGTAAAAGAAGCGGGTAAAGAAGAAGACGTAAAGGTGCTGGATATTGCAGAATTGATCGCTGCCAGCATGAAATAGAAAAGGATTCGGGAATGATCCTTATTTTTGTGGTATGAATACGAATAACATCTTCCCTGCAGGCTTTTCTCCAGCTTCCAGGGTTTGGATATACCAGAGCAACAGACCATTCAACGAACGGGAAGTATGGGAGATTAATGAGCAACTGCACCAGTTCACCGCCCAATGGAGCGCCCATGGCGATCCAGTAAAAGGTTGGGGACAAGTAGTGCTTAACCAGGTGATCGTGCTGATAGCAGATGAAACCGACACCACCGTAAGTGGTTGTAGCACAGATAGCTCCGTGCGCATAATTAAAAGCATAGAAAAACAGTACGAGGTAAATATGTTCGATCGCCTACTGCTGGGTTTCATCGTAAAAGATAAAGTACAGCTGTTACCAATGGCTCAGGTAGCCTATGCCCTGGAAAAAGGCTATATCGATGAAAATACCATCTATCTGAATAATACCGTGCTTACAAAAGAAGAACTGGACACCAAATGGTTGTTGCCGCTGAAAGACAGCTGGATAGCTAAAAAACTGTCCCTGAACACAGCCCAGGCAAAGGATTAACAGCTTCCTTTCTGCCATTCTGTCATTTTTGATTTTTATTCCCTATTTTTGCCTTCCTAAATTTTGTCAGGATGCTTGATCTGGATACTAAAGTGCATGATGAAAGTCGTCAAGGAGAAGCATATACTCCTGCAGCGGCTGGCAACCAAACATATACTAAAAAATTTTATATTGAAAGCTATGGCTGTGCAATGAATTTCAACGACAGTGAAATTGTTGCTTCCATACTGGGAGGAGAAGGCTATGGCCCTACCCGCAATGCGGAAGAAGCCAACCTGATCCTTCTGAATACCTGTTCTATCCGCGAAAAAGCTGAGCAAACCGTACGTAAACGTCTTACCGAATTTAAAAAAATCAAACAGCAAACCCCTGGTATGCTGGTAGGCGTATTAGGTTGCATGGCAGAACGCATCAAGGGTAAACTCCTGGAAGAAGAGAAACTGGTAGACCTGGTAGTGGGTCCCGACGCTTATCGCAGCCTGCCCGCCCTTATAGCAGAGGCAGAAACAGGACAGAAATCCGTGAATGTGCTGTTGAGCAGGGAAGAAACCTATGGCGACATCAGCCCGGTGAGGCTGGATCAAAACGGCGTCAGCTCCTTTGTATCCATTATGCGGGGCTGTAATAACATGTGTACCTTTTGCGTAGTACCATTTACCAGGGGGCGGGAACGCAGCCGCGACGCCTATTCCATTGTAAAAGAGGCAACCGAGCTGTTTGAGCATGGCTACCGCGAAGTAACCTTGCTGGGGCAAAACGTAGACTCCTACTACTGGACCAACGCAGATAACAGCGAAACCATTACTTTCGCCATGCTGCTCGAAAAAGTAGCGCTCATTCATCCCCTGCTGCGCGTACGTTTCAGCACCTCCCATCCTAAAGATATTACCGACGAGGTGCTCTTTACCATGCGGAAATACGAAAACATCTGCAATTATATTCACCTGCCGGTGCAAAGTGGCAGCTCCCGTATACTGCAATTGATGAACCGTACCTATACCCGCGAATGGTATATCAAGAAAGTAGAGCGTATCCGGGAAATACTGCCCGATTGCGGTCTTTCTACCGACATCATCTGCGGTTTCTGCACAGAAACAGAAGATGACCACCAGGATACCCTGAGCCTGATGGAATTTGCCCACTATGACCTGGCTTATATGTATTTTTACTCCGAACGCCCTGGCACCCTGGCGGAACGCCGTTATAAAGACGATGTACCGGAAGAAGTGAAGAAAAGAAGACTGGCTGAAGTAGTAGAGCTGTACCGCAGGCATTCGCAGGAAAGCATGGCAAAAGAAGTCGGCAAAACGTTTAAAGTGCTGGTGGAAGGTCCTTCCAAACGTTCCGATGAACAACTAATGGGACGCAACGACCAAAACAAAGCCATCGTTTTCCCAAAAGAAAACTTTAAAAAGGGCGATTATGTTATGGTAAAAGTAGAAAGCTGTACATCCGGAACATTGATTGGAAAAGCAGTACACTAGCCGGCGATTAAAATTTTTAACCATCTAACAGGAATAACCGCTTATGGACATACAGGCTATAAAAAACAGATTTGGCATTATTGGAAGTAGCCCTGCACTGAACTATGCATTGCAGGTGGCTGTACAGGTAGCCAATACCGACCTCACCGTACTGATAAACGGGGAAAGTGGTGTTGGTAAAGAAGTTTTTTCACAGATCATCCATGCCCTAAGCGCACGTAAACATAATCCTTTCATTGCCGTTAACTGCGGCGCCATACCCGAAGGCACTATCGACTCCGAGCTATTTGGCCACGAAAAAGGGTCGTTTACCGGAGCTGTAGACAGCCGTAAGGGCTACTTCGAAACTGTGAATGGTGGCACTATCTTCCTTGATGAAATCGGGGAAATGCCCATGGGCACCCAGGCCCGCCTGCTACGTGTACTGGAAACAGGAGAGTATATCCGCGTAGGCTCCTCCAAAGTACAAAAAACAGACGTACGCGTAGTAGCCGCTACTAACCGCGACTTACTGGAACGCACCCAACAAGGCAAATTCCGGGAAGACCTCTACTACCGGCTCAATACAGTACCTATCCGCGTGCCTGCCCTCCGCGACCGCAAAGAAGATATTCCCTTACTGTTCCGGAAATTCTCTGTGGATTTCTCGGAAAAATATAAAACCCCCTCCATACAACTGGATGAAGAAGCCAGGAATATCCTGGTCAATTATCCCTGGAGAGGTAATATCCGCGAACTTAAAAATATAGCAGAACAAATCTCTGTATTATCAACAGATAAGCTGGTAACCGCCAACGACCTGAAACGCTTCCTGCCCGAACAACCGGAAATTAACCGCCTCCCTATGCTGGCGGCTCCGCACCAGAACAGCGATTTCAACAGCGAAAGGGATATCCTCTACAAACTTTTCTTCGACATGAAAAAAGATGTGACCGAAGTAAAGAAAATGTTCTTCGATATCCTGCAGAATCCCAATATGGCCCATACTGCAGATTTCCATGCAGACAACCATATCCTGCACAGCTACCCGGCAGCACCGGAAATGCCTACGCCTTCCGGTACCGGCCTGGCCCCAGCCCAGCCCATCATATTGGCCGACAATAAAATTGATCATCACGAAGAAGTGGAAGAAACCCTTTCTATCGCCGATAAAGAGAAAGAACTCATTGTAAAAGCGCTGAAAAAACATAAAGGCAAACGCAAAGATGCCGCGCTGGATCTGGGCATTTCTGAAAGAACACTTTACCGTAAATTGAAAGAATATAACATCGCCGAATAAACGAATTCTAATCTCTGCACCACAATGATCCGCAACATCAAATTATTCATCTCTATAACCATATTGGCCATGCTGGCCGGATGCAGCGTAAAATACTCTGCTACCGGCGCCAGTATAGACCAGGATGCCAAAACGGTGAATGTGCGCTTTATCATTAACAAAGCGCCGATCAACAACCCTACCTTAAGTCAACGACTGACCCAAAGGCTGCGGGACAAGATCACCTCCCAGACCCGGCTTACCCAGGTGAATGAAAATGAACCCAGGGCCGACTATGAGTTTAAAGCGACTATCACCGGCTACTCCTTTTCCAATGCCGCCGTTACCAACGTAGACAAGGCAGCCACCTCCCGCTTGAATGTTACCGTAAACGTTACCTTCATTAAACGGGTGGGCGATAAAAAAGGATTTTCTCAATCCTTTACCCGGTCTGCCGACTTTTCGGCCTCACAGCTTCCTAGTACTGTAGAAAATAACCTGTTGGATAACAATATCATTCCCGGTATCACGGATGATATCTTCAACAGGGCCTTTGCAAATTGGTAGTACATCATCCATTTTTTACTACATTAGTATCCTATGACTGCAAACAGGATTATAGCACACGTGTTTCTACAACCATCCCTGCAACAGGTAGATGAAGCTGTGATGGAAAAGCTGGTAGCAGATCACCCTTATTTCTCTGCCGCCCGGTTATTACTGGCACAGAAGGTATATCAGCAAACCGGTGACCTGCATAGCAACGCCGTGAAAAAAGCACTGCTCTATACCCACCAACATCATTACGCCTACCAGCTGATCACTGAAATGCCAGTGCTGCCGGAAAACTTCCAGCCACCTGTAGCTCCAGACAATGGGAAAAGCATTGCGGCAGAACTGGAAGAAGAACAGGTATTGCCAATGGCAGAAGACCGCCTGGAACCCGTAATTCCGGAAGATAGCCTGCCAATAGCAGCTACTACCCAGGATGCTCCTATTGGCGCTGCCCTGGAAGAAGAACAGGTATTACCCGTGGTAGAAGACCAATTAGCACCCGTAATTCCGGAAGATAGCCTACCAATAGCAGCTACTACCCAGGATGCTCCTATTGGCGCTGCCCTGGAAGAAGAACAGGTATTACCAGTGGTAGAAGACCAATTAGCACCCGTAATTCCGGAAGATAGCCTACCAGATACATTCCCGGTAATCCTATCCGTACAGGAAGACCGGTTAGCGCCCGTAATTCCGGAAGATGAGCTGCCTGAAAGCGCTACTGCCGATAGTTTTTCTCATTTAACAACGTCTGAAGCCCCATTACCTGCTGCAGAGGCTGAAACACCTGTAACCAGCCCGGTAGCGGCCCACGACAACATCGCTATTCACGTTACTGCGCCTGGCGATGCAGCGGCTTCCGGACCTATCAAAATATTCCCTTTGAATTTATCTATCGCCGCAGAAGAAACAGAATTGACCTTCCAGCCCTTATATTCCGATGATTATTTTGCCTATAACCGGCTTAAAAATCCCGATGAGGCGGATCAGTTGAATGAACAAGGCGCTGCCGAAATGAAAAGCTTTACCTCCTGGCTGCGGCAGATAAAGGATAACTTTGCCGGCAAAAGCACTAAAGATTGGTATCATCAGCAATTGCACCGTTTGTATGAAGAAGACAATGAGCCGGAAGTATCTGAAACCGTGGAAAAAATGGCTATAGCATCCATCACTTTCAATAACGACATCGTTTCTGAAACCTTGGCTGAAATCTGGGTACATCAGCAACAATACGGGAACGCCATTAAGATATATCAAAAATTAAGTTTGCTTAATCCCGACAAAAACGCTTATTTTGCGCAAAAGATATTAGAACTAAAGACACTAAAAGACAAAAATAAATAGTAATCTATGTTGATAATTTTCGGTATCCTGATCATATTAGCCTCTGTGTTGTTAGGCTTTTTCGTGCTGATCCAGAACCCCAAAGGTGGCGGTCTTTCCGGTGCACTTGGCGGCGTTGGTAATCAGGTGATCGGGGTGCGTCAAACTACTGACGTATTAGAAAAAGGTACCTGGATACTGGCAGTAATTATTGCCGTATTATGCCTGACTGCGCCATTTTTCATTGGCAAAACCAGCAAAGCACAAACTATCGCTCCCAGCGCTGTAGAAAAAGCTTCTGCCGGCCAGCCAGTGCCTACAGCTCCGGTTCCACCAGCTCAGCCAGCTCCTCAGCCTACCAAATAATAAATTAAAAAATATTAGCTTTAGCCCTTAGCGTCTGAGGCATTTACTTAGCAGCTAAAGGCTAACCATAAAAAGCTTTGAAAAGCCTCGCCCTGAAAAGCGAGGTTTTTTTAATGGCGACTAAACTGCTGGCATTAACCAGCTTATATTGAAAAACCGCGCCAGCTCATAATTTCCGATACTATCTATGGCTAAAAGAAGTAAGCAATCCAGCCCTAAGTCTGTCTGGTTAAAACGGTTACTGGTAATGGCCGGCTGTTTGGCTGCCGGCGTGCTGGTATATATCACCTACCGCGTTTTCGGTCCCAATACCAGGGCTTTTGGCGACACTAAATACTTTTATGTACGCACTAACAGCACTTATAACGATGTGCTGTACGGACTAGAAGAACAAGGAATTATACGTAACCGTAGCAGCTTCAACTGGGTAGCCCAGCGGCTCGACTACCCTTCCCGGGTAAAAGCGGGCCGTTATAAAATTGCCAGGGGGATGAGCAATTTCGATATTGCCAAAATGTTACGTTCTGGCAAGCAATCACCGGTAAACCTCGTTATCAATAAGTTAAGGACCAAAGACGATTTTGTAAGGAAGATATGCCTTAACCTGGAAGCCGATTCCAATGTGTTGCGCGCGCTCATGAAAGACCCGGTATACCTGCGGCAATACGGCATAGATACCAATACTGTGATGTGCGCGGTAGTACCGGACACTTATGAATTTTACTGGAATACCGGTGCTGAAGCAGTCTTTAAAAAACTGGAAAAAGCCAGAGAAGATTTCTGGACCCCGGAACGCAAAGAAAAAGCGGCCCAACTGGGCCTATCCAAGAATCAGGTAACCATTCTGGCTTCTATTGTAGAAGAAGAAACCAATAAAAATGATGAAAAACCATTGATTTCCAGCGTTTACCTAAACCGGTACCGGAAAGGCATGCGTTTGCAGGCAGACCCAACAGTGAAGTTTGCATTACAGGATTTTGGCCTAAAAAGGATACGGGAAAATCACACCTTGTATGATTCTCCGTATAATACTTACCATTATGAAGGGTTGCCTCCCGGCCCTATTTGTACGCCTTCCGAAAAAACTTTAAACGCCGTTTTAAATACTCCGGAAACGGATTACCTTTATTTCTGCGCCAGATCCGATTTTTCCGGCTATCATGCTTTTGCAGCCACCTATGCAGAACACCTGGAAAATGCCAGAAAATACCAGGCAGAATTAAATAAAAGAGGATATTAATGTTGCTGTGAGAGACGCAACAGTGCGTCTTTCACAGCACACCGGAAAATCAGGCTTCATCAGATCATTATCATCAATTAAATCACGTAATCATATTGGCATTCAAACCCGAAAACATCATCTTACACTCCCGGCCTTACCGTCGGTTGGTGGAAAAAACAAAAAAAACCTTTCCACCTGGTTTTGAAGGCCTGCCGTTGTATGATGTGCTGAAACATTTCGGACAGGAAACTAAAAACCGGGGACTGGGAGACCGTGCCAGGGCTATTTCATTCAACTTCTTGCTGGCGATTCCTCCGTTTTTCATCTTCCTGTTTACCCTCGTGCCCTATATTCCCATGAAGCATATAGAGCCTACCCTCTACGACCTGGCCGAAGACCTCACACCTAACTATAACACCTATATGATTGTACGGGGAATGATCCATGATTTCCTCTACACCCATCGTAACGGATTATTGTCCATCGCCTTTCTAATGGGTTTTTTCTATTCTTCTAATGGCGTAATGGGCATTTTACGTTCTTTCAGCAAGCTGCAAGGCCCTGGTTTCCGTAAAAGGAAATGGTGGCAGAACCGGTTGATCGCCCTGCAGTTAACCGCTATCCTCGTACTATTGCTATTGATCACTGTAGCCCTGATTATTGCCCAGGGAGCTACCCTGCGCTGGATATTCCACCTGATCGGCGTTAAAAGCGCCTTCTTCATCAATTTAATTGACATGTCACGCTGGGTAGTGATCGTCATGCTTTTTTATTCTGTTAATGCAGTACTGTACCGTATAGGCGCCGCTACTACCCGCAAATGGAAGTTCATTACAGCCGGGGCTACGGTAGCTACCATTTGTATGATCTTGGTAACAATCGGCTTTTCATGGTTTGTTAACAACTTCGGTAACTATAACAAGATCTATGGCTCTATTGGTACTATCCTGGTGTTGATGCTCTGGATATTCCTCAACTCATTTATCTTATTGGTAGGCTTTGAGCTCAATGCCAGTATCCGTACGCTCAGTGATGCAAGGCAAGAAGGAAAAAAAGCACAACAACCCGCCACTGGGCAGAACACTTATTAAATATTTTTATTTTATTATTTTTTATCATATCTTAACATGGTTTTTTGTCCTGAGAAAGAACAAAACAACTGCTGCGTTTTACTATATTTAGTTCCGGACCTGAAAACTATCTGTTATGATAAAGGCCACCTTTTATTTATCCTGTACTGTTTTACTTACTGCCTTTTCACCGGTAAAAGAAACGCTACCAGAACTGGAACCTGGATCCCCGTTACCTAAATCAGAACTTACCTGGCAAGATATTTCCGGAAAAGAAATTTCATTGAATACCGCCAAAGGCAGCAATGGCCTGCTTGTTATATTTGGCGGCAATCGCTGCCCCTATATGCAACGTAACCAGGAACGTATACACAATATCTGCGCCCTGGCCGCCCAAAACAATATCGGCGTGGTAATGGTCAACTCTAATGAAGCCGCCCGCAACGTAGGAGAGTCTTTGGACGAGATGAAAGAATTTGCTTCCCAACAACAATTTACCTGGTATTATATCCTCGACAAAAACGCCCTGCTGGCAGATGCATTTGATGCCAACCATACGCCAGAATGCTTCCTGTTCGACAACAACAACTGGCTCATCTATAAAGGCGGTATCGATGATAGTCCGGGAAATGCTGAAGCAGTAAAAACACGTTTATTGCAAAATGCCATCAGCGAAATGCTGGCAGGAAAAAACGTTACCACCAACACCGCCAATAGCCTGGGATGCAATATTAAGAGAAGAATATAGCGGCTCACATTGCAACAAAATGAGCTATTGCCCTACTAAAAACACGGCATTACTAAACAGCAGTTTACCGTTTTCCCAAAAGCTTCTGAACAGTGGGTTATCTGCGAGCACCACTACTTCCCCGTTACCCATATCTTTTACCCCGAACAACAGGCCATCTTTCAGTTGTTGCCGGGTTTCCGCGCCCACAAATCCGCTGAGATAATTGTCTTTTTTCAGTATGCCCACATTCCAACCATTGTTTTCAATGAATTCAAATAAACGGGCATCCTGTTTCAGGGTATAGTAAAAAGCAGTATAACCAAAGGCCAGTGGATGGGTGGTATCCATTTGTACCTTATAAATAGCACCAGGGATAAACTGTTTTATACTTTCTCTTTCCCTATTGGCATAGGGTTTTAGCATATTATAAGGATTGATGGCCAATGCCTTTTCTTTAGCCTCTTTGTCATCTTCGTCTCTCTTTAGTTTGATCCCAAAATCTGCTCCTGCCACCTGGGCACTGGCGCCTTCCAGGGCAATCAGTTTACCGCCATTGTTCACCCAATCCTTCAGGCGGTCTGTTACCGCTTTGTCGGAAAATAACTTATACTCGCCGTCTGGCAGGATCAGTACATCCTGCTGTTCCCAGTTCACATCTGCCAGGTCCCTTTCATTGACTACCGATACCGGAAAATCCAGCTGTTGCTCAAAGAAATGCCAGATCTCTCCCATGCCCAGGGAAGAAACACCATCGCCAGCCAGCAATACAATATTGGGCTTTTTAATATACCGGATCTTACCGGAACCGAAATCGGTGCCCTTATCCACAAAACCACTGGCTACTGCATCCAGGCTAATATTGAAGCGGTTGGCCTGCGTAGTGATAAACTGATCAAACAATGCTCCTTTACTGGTATTACCAGAACGGGCAATAATGAGCGTACCCGCCGGAAAATCTTTTCCCGCTGTGGTGAACGGCGTTTCGGTAAAACGCACTTTGATATCGTTTTGAAGCAGGGCCGACAGAAACTTCACATCACGGATGCTGTTCCATTGGGCCAGGTAAGCGTAAGGATGCTGTGCTACCAGTGGCGTATTATTTTTGATCACTGGCATCTCTGCTTTAGGCACAAGTGGCTGCTTTACCGCATAGGAAGTAAGGCCGTATACATAAGGCAAAGCCCAAGCAGTAATATCGTAGGTAACAGAATCCGTTAAATGCGATACCGGTTCAAATAATACCCGTAGTATATTAGAACGTGGCTGATATGCATTGATCACCATATCTTCCTTATCAATAGTGAATGCTTCCACTTTACCGGTAAAGTAATTGAAACCGCTGCTGGCAGCAACAGTAGCGCCATAGCCAAAAGTGATATTATTTTTATGCAACAGTTCTGCCAGCGTATTCAGCTTCTCAGTATTACCACCTGCTTTTACCACATAGGATTTATTTCCTCCCTGAGGGTCTTTTTTAGCCGCATCAAAATACTGTGCATATTCAGTGATGATCTTGCCGGCATTTTGCGAAGCAATTTCGATAGTAGACATACCCGTAGTAAAGTGGTGCGCAATGCGCTCAGAAAGGGTGAGCGTGTCTCCATCCCTTTTTAATACCGCTATACCGGCCCGACCACCGCCGCCTTGTTCAAAGGTCATACCAATAGCCCCGTTATACATGGGATAGGTATCTCCGTAACTGGGATAAAAAAGGTCAAATCTTTCTTTGGTAAAGTACAACCATCCCTGCTGATCGAAATACTTTGCATTATTCTTTCCGATCATTACCTGCAATTGACGCTGCCAGGGAGTAATTGCATCGTGGAAAGGCGCTGCCGCCGGCGCAAAATAATAAGGCGCTTCAATTTCCTGTTCATGAAAATCCACGTGCAGCTGTGGCATCCACTGGCTATACTTAGCCATCCGCTCCTGCGATTCTTTCTGTGTTTGCCAGGCCCAATCGCGGTTAAGATCAAAATAATAGTGATTAGCCCTGCCTCCGGGCCACGGTTCATTATGTTCCCGCGTAAAGCGGTATACGTTAGGTTTGAGGGAACGGGTGGTATTATAGTAATTCACATACCTTTCCCTTCCGTCGGGATTAAGGCAAGGGTCAATAATCACCACTGTATTCTTTAGCCACTGCTGCGTTTGTGCATTATCATTATTTACCAGCTCATAGAGCGTTTTCATAGCAGCTTCAGTAGATACGGCCTCGTTGCCATGTACGTTGTAACTTAGCCATACAATCACCGGTTGATGACTACCACCGTTCCCATTTGCATTAGACATATCCAGGCTGCGCTGGCGGATGTCTTCCAAATGGCCTATGTTCTCCGCCGATGCCACAATCGCCATCATCAATGGGCGGCCTTCGTAAGTAACGCCATATTGTTCCAGCTTCATATTACTGGTAGCTGCGGCCACTGCTTTAAAATAATCGATTACCCGGTAGTGCGGTGTAAACTGCGTTCCCAGAGGATATCCCAGGAACTGATCAGGTGTTGGCACCTGGGCCTGTATAGGGAGAAAGCCCAGCAAAGCGAAAGCCAATATCAGATATTTGCGCATAGAAAGCCTATAATTGTAGCTTGTAAGTTAGGAATTGTTTTTGAACGAATGCAACGCACACGAGTTCACCATACCCAGAACAGGCCCAGGAGCGTTAATTGGTAAAGACGTTTCATAGTCAGGGAATTATATTGTCTATCTCCTGAAAGTTAGCTGCTTTCTGATATATTTCCTATACAAGTCTTAATTTAGTCCCAAACACGATGCCCATGCGTTTCCTGATATTGCTCGGAATTACGGTATGTACGTGGCACATCGCTTGTGCCCAACAAATAGCGGATGAACTACATCCTTATGATTATACCATTGAGAAAGATATTCAGGTATTACATGGTGCAGTAGTATCTGCCCATCCATTAGCCAGCCGCGTAGGCGCCATGATCTTACGGCAGGGCGGTAATGCAGTAGATGCAGCCATTGCTACCCAACTGGCGCTAGCCGTGGTATACCCCGGCGCCGGTAATATTGGGGGCGGAGGGTTCCTTGTGGGGCATCTGAAAAATGGGCAGCATATCGCGATCGATTACCGGGAAACAGCGCCTGCCAAAGCCCAACGCAATATGTACCTCGACGCTCTCGGGCAACCTATCCCCCAGCTGAGCCTCAACGGCCACCTGGCAGCGGGTGTACCCGGCACCGTGGCCGGCCTGTTTGCCGCCATGAAATATGCCCGGCTGCCCTTCGCTAAACTGATAGATCCCGCCATAAGCCTGGCAGACAAAGGCTTTGCCATTACCGAAGCGGAAGCCGATGGCTTAAATGCTTATAAAGCCGATTTCGAAAAATTCAACACTACTAAAACAGCATTTGTAAAAGAACAACCCTGGAAAGCCGGAGACACCCTTATACAAAAAGAGCTGGCACATACGTTAACCCTTATACGCAATAAAAAGGCTGCCGGATTTTACCAAGGGGAAACCGCCAATAACATCGTAGCAGAAATGCAACGGGGCCAAGGCATCATTACTTTGCAAGACCTCAAAAACTATAAAGCCAAAGAGCGTACGCCGGTGGTGTTTAACTATAAAGGCTATACGATTGTAACCATGCCGCTCCCCTCCAGCGGCGGCATCTGTTTACAACAGCTCATGGGCATGGTAGAAAACTACCCCATCGCACAATGGGGATTTCTGTCGCCACAGGCCGTACAGCTGATGGTGGAAGCAGAAAGACGGGCCTACGCCGACCGGGCCAAATTTCTGGGTGATCCCGACTTTGTTAAAGTGCCGGTAGTGCAGTTGACCGATAAACGATACCTGACCGCCCGCATACAAAACTATACACCCGGCAAAGCCGGCTCCAGTGATATCACCCAGGCCGGCATTTTCCCGGAGAGTGAAGAAACCACCCACCTCAGCATCATTGATGCTGAAGGCAACGCAATTGCCGTTACCACCACACTCAATGGCCACTATGGCAGCAGAACAGTGGTAGGCAAAGCAGGTTTCCTGCTCAACAACGAAATGGACGATTTCAGCGTAAAACCCGGCGTACCCAATATGTATGGACTGGTAGGCGCCGAAGCTAACGCCATTGCACCAGCCAAGCGCATGCTCAGTTCCATGACCCCTACCCTTGTATTACAAAAGGGACAGGTATTGTATTCACTGGGTACACCCGGCGGCGCCACTATTATTACGTCTGTATTCCAAACGTTAATGAATACCCTGGAATTTGGGCTTTCGCCTTCGGCAGCCATTAACCAACCTAAATTCCATCACCAGTGGCGGCCCGATAATATCGCTGTGGAGCAAAACTTCCCAGACAGCACTATCCAGGCCCTGCAGCAAATGGGGTATAAGATCGTAGAACGCGGCGCTATTGGCCGCACTGAAATTATTAAACGGGCAGCCGCCAGCCGCTTCCTGGAAGCTGCCGGGGATAAACGTGGCGATGACAGCGCAGCAGGATATTAACACTAAAACATACCAAACCATGTCATTTTCTGAAACGTATCTGAAAAGCATATTGCAACGGTTTGAAATGTACCGGCAACTAGGCATCAAAACCATAGAACGGCTCAATACCGAACAACTGAACTGGCAACCGGAAGGGGAACCCAACAGCATTGCCGTGATCGTACAACATCTTCATGGCAATATGTTGTCGCGCTGGACCGATTTCCTTACCGCCGACGGAGAAAAACCTAACCGCAACCGCGACCAGGAATTTGAAACATCCTCCCTCACCTATGAACAGATCGTGCAACAATGGAACGAGGGCTGGGATTGCCTGATGCAGGCTATCCATCACCTGCGGGAAGAAGACCTGGAAAAAACAGTGTATATCCGCAGCGAGCCACATGCCGTAATAGATGCCATTAACCGGCAACTGGCGCACGTTCCCTATCACGTAGGACAAATCGTATATATTGGCAAAATGCTGCTGAAAGACAAATGGCAAAGCCTTTCTATACCTAAAGGCGGTTCGGCCGCTTATAACAAAGCCAAAACGGGGAATCAATAATCCATGAACATACGTATCATTTTAAGCGCTATCAGCACCATATTGCTGATAAGCGCCTGTCAAGGTAAAAAGAATAATGAGCTGCTAATGAATAAAAAGTGGCGGGTATATGATGTAAAAATTCCACCCGACGCCCCAATCAGCAATACACAGTACATACAGGCAGAAGACCTTAAAAAAACCTATTACCGGGATGCCTATTACCAGTTTCTTGATCATAATGTATTTGTAGCCACTATTGGAGGCAAGGCAGATACCGGGAAATATTTCATCCTCAGCAACGGGGCCATGATCTCTGTAACGGCCTCCAATGGCGACCGGCGAGTAGAAAACCTGGTTACTATTACCCGGCTTACCGCTGATTATTTCGATATGAAGGTGACTTCTACCGATTTCCAGTTTATCTTATGTACTAAAAAGGAATAGCAAATGGCTTTGTATACAGATAATACCCCGGGAAGAACAGTGTTGCTGGAAGGACGCAGCTGCCTGTTCTTTTCGGGTTTTGCCTATCTGGGTCTGCACCAGCACCCTGCTTTCAAGACATTGCAGACCACAGGAATGGCAAAATATGGCGCTCTCTTTCCATCTTCACGGGCAGCCAACCTACGGTTATCTATATACGAGGAAATGGAACATGCCTTGTCCGTATTGTTACAGCAACAGGCGGCAGCCCTGTTTTCTTCCGGCTATCTGGCCTCACAGGCAGCCGTGCAATATGCGCACAGCTGCGGCCAGCTGCTGTATGCCCCCGATGCGCATCCCTCCCTATGGTTCCTGCAACCCACGCTCCCGCCTATTAGCCGGGAAGAATGGATACTGCAAACCATCACCCAAATAAACACCCATCCGGATCATCACTTTGTGATCGTTACTGATACCGTAAATCCGCTCAGCAGCACCATCCACCCTTTTCACTGGCTGCAGGAGCTACAACGCAAAGTGTTGGTAGTAGCAGACGATTCCCATGGCATCGGCATTCTTGGCCCGGAAGGACAAGGCAGCAGCCACTTTTTGCCTTCGAGCCCTTATGTACGCTACCTGCTCACTTCTTCCCTGGCCAAAGCTTATAGCTTGCAAGGCGGCGTAGTAGCCGGGCATGCAGCAGATATCGCAGCAGTGAAAAGGCTCCCCATCTTCACCGCCAGCACCCCCATGGCGCCTGCTAACGCCTACACATGGCTACATAGTGGAGCGCTGATCTCTAAGATGCGCTACTCCCTGCAACAAAATATCGCCTATCTGCTCCACTTATCGGCAAATACACCTGTACATAACCCTCACGGGTTACCCGCATTCCTTTTGCCCTCCACTCCCCACCTCGCCGCACAATTGGCCAGCAAGGACATTATTATCTCCCACTTCCCCTATCCGTTTCCACATAGCCAGCCACTCAACAGGGCAGTAATATCTGCCCTGCACCTGCAGGAAGATATATTGGTGCTACATCAACAACTACAAAATAACCTGTAGTGGGTTGTAGAGCCGAAAAATGATAAATGACTAAATAAGCCTATTATATTTTGAATATCAACTAATTGTAGTTAACCAAAATACAAAATATCAATCTTACAAGGTAATCATCTCCCGAAGACCAACAAAAATCAACGACTCAATTATCCTTTACCATTGCCGGTTAACAGGTAAATACACCTTATTTATCGGCCGATTGATATTGACTGGCAACTATTAATTATTTTTGCCGGATAAACTTTACCGCCTGAAAAAAGTACGGAAAATATTGTCTGTCGTGTTGCTATGTTTGTTAGGCCTTGTTATTCTGATTGGAATACTGGTAAACATTCCCGTGGTACAAAACTTCCTTGTTCATGAAGTGACCAGCCGGCTGTCGCAACAATTAAAAACACGGGTTGAAATAGACCGGGTAAGCTTCCGGCTATTTAACAGCATGCAACTGGAAGGCGCACTCATTGAAGATCAGCACCACGATACGCTCCTATACGCCGGCATGCTCCAGGTGCGCGTTACAGATTGGTTCTTTTTCCAGGACAAGCCAGTGATCAAATACATTAAACTGGAAAATGCGCAGGTAAACCTGTTGCGTTCCCAGCAAGACTCGACCTGGAACTATGATTTCCTAGAAAAAGCATTCGGTGCTGCACCGGATACCAGCCACCAGCCCTCTAAAGGCGTTTCGCTGGACCTTAAAAAAATAGACCTCCGTAACATCCGCTTTAACCAGGTAGACGCCTGGATAGGGGAAGATATGCGGGTAACTGCCAAACGCATTTATCTGGATGCTAAAAACTTCGACCTTCAAAAGCATAATATAGATATACAGGAGCTCACCCTTACAGCACCTGATTACATCATCAGCAATTACCATTCTTCCCCGCTGCGGCGCAGAAGGCGTGTTGCTGCCAACCGTCCTGTATATGACACCAGCCAGTTGCGATGGAACAATAATAACTGGAAACTGATCGTCAAAGAACTCAATATCAAAAACGGCACCTTCGGGGTAGATGATCCGGATGATTCCTCCAAAGTGGTACCGGGCTATTTTGCGCCCAACCATATCCGTTTCAATGAAATTAATCTCTCCCTCACCAATACCAGCCTGGTAAAGGACAGCATCTTCGGCGACCTTACCCTGCATACCAAAGAACGTTGCGGCTTCGATGTAAAAAAGCTGACCTGCCGTTTCAAAATGTCGCCCGTAGAAATGGAGTTCTCCCAACTGGATCTGGAAACCAACCGTAGTCATATCGGCGATTATTATACCATGCAGTATAACGACATCAGCGACATGAACGATTATGTGAACGATGTACTGATGCAGGCCCATTTTAAGAACACGAAAGTATCTTCCGATGATATCGCCTTTTTTGCGCCGCCGTTATCCTCCTGGAAAAAAGAGATCACCGTGAGCGGAAAGGCCCGTGGCCCTGTGAGTAACCTGAAAGCAACGGATATAGCCCTGGAAGCAGGCAATACTACCCGTTTGAAAGGTTCCCTGGAATTGCGCGGGTTGCCGGATATCAACGAAACTTACATCGACTTCCATACAGACGACCTGGTGACCACCGGGGCAGACGTCATGCAGATTATGCCAATAGTGAAAGAGATAATAAGCACCGTGCGTATAGACCGCCTTTCCTCCATCCGCTTCCAGGGAAGCTATACCGGCTTTATCAACGACTTTGTGGCTTATGGCCAGTTTCAAACCAATCTCGGTAAACTGAGTTCCGATCTCAATTTCAAAACCAACAGCGATGTGCCGGTGTATTCCGGTAGCCTTACCGCCGCCAACTTCGATATTGGCAGCCTGTTTGATAACAGCAACCTTTCTACTATCTCCCTCGACGCAAAAGTGAAGGGGGCCGGGTTCAACTTTAAAACACTACGGGCCAGCGTAGATGCTAATATCCAGGAAATAGCGCTGCTCGGGTACAATTATCACAACATTAAAACAAAAGGAGATATGAGCCGCAAATTTTTCAACGGCTCCCTCACCGCCAACGATCCTAACCTGGATATGAACTTTGCCGGTACCATCGACTTCAATGAAGCCCTGCCTGTTTTCCGGTTTAATTCAGAAATCCGCAAGAGCGATCTCAAAGCCTTGCACCTCACTTCCGACTCCGTTACACTGCAGGCCAAACTGGACCTTAATTTCGCCGGTAGTAACATCGATAACTTCGATGGCACAGCACGGATGTACGAAGTATCTGTATTTAAAGATAAACGGCGCCTGGAATTTGATTCCCTCTACGTATCTTCCCACCAGATCAACAACGAGAAGGTACTAGAATTTACAGGCAGTGAGATCAGCGGATTTGTAAAAGGAGCCTACAGCTTCCTGCAACTGCCGGATGCTTTCCAACTGCTACTCTATAAATACTACCCCAGCTTTTTCAATGCGCCGCAAAACATGAACATCAACCAAAACTTCACCTTCGCCTTCCGGCTGGGAGAAGTGGATAAATTGCTGAAAGGCTTTACCAAACAGTTTTCCGGCTTCAACAACACTACTGTAGACGGCGCACTCAATACCAATAACGGCGGTAACCTACAGCTAGACATCAACATACCCGAAGCCGCTTATCTCGACTACCAGGTACAAGACCTGCAGGTAAAAGGAGGCGGTAATTTCAATAAAGTGAATATCAGTACCAGCATCGGCAAAGTACTGTCCGGCAAAAATACCGTGCTGGAAAGTCCGCTGATACTGGCCAGTTCCGGGCATGATACCTCTTTCGTAAAAGTAGACCTCTCAGCAGACGACTCTACATCTCTGGATGGTTTTTATGCCCGTATAATTACCGTGCCGCAAGGCGTAAAGATTAATTTCCTCAACAGCGCCTTTACCGTTAACGAACGGCAATGGAATGTAACTCCCGGTAATGAGATCTATTGGAGCAAGCATTTCCTTACCGTAAAAAATCTGCGGATCACCCGCAACGACCAGCGCATTACGGTAGAAACCAACGAATTCAATCCCGATGAATCAAAGTTTACCATCACCTTGAAAAACCTGAACCTGGCAGATGTAATTCCGTCGCAGCTCATTACCACCCGGGTTGAAGGCATCACTGATGGTATCATCAATATATCAGACCCTACGCAAAACCTGGAAGTGAATGCCGCGCTGAGAACGCGCGACTTGCGTATAGATAACGATTCCATTGGCGCCTTGAATGTAGATGGCAGCTATCATCATGAGTCTGGCACCGCTACTTTTAGCGTACAATCAGATAACGAAGGCAAATTCTTCCTAGCGCAGGGAAAGGTAGGTTTATCTGCCAGCAACAATGGCATCGACGCCCATGTAAAAGTAAATGGCACTTCCATCAGCCTACTGAATAAATACGTGGTAGGTTATGTATCTCATCTCACCGGTTCCGTTACCGGCGATCTGATTGTTGGCGGCACTACCCAGCTACCTTCTGTAAGAGGCACGCTCGTATTGGATACAGTAGGCGTTACCGTAGATTACCTGGGCACGCATTACCGCATTCCCAAGCTAAACATTAACGTAGATGATAACCTGATTGAGTTCGGCAACTTCGTACTTATTGATAAATACAATACCCAAGGTACCGCCAGCGGCTATATCAGCCATGACCACTTCGATAAACTCAACTTCGATTTCGACGTTACCGGCCGGAAGTTCCTTTTCCTGAATACCAATGCCACCGACAATGACCTGTTTTATGGAGATGTGATCGCCGACGGTAAGGTATACTTTTCCGGTCCGCTCAACGATATGCAAATGCACATCATTGCGCGCCCTATTAAAGGCACACATTTTTATTTGCCGATGACCGACAGTAAGGATATCGGGAAATACGACTACATCACCTTCAAAACCTACGGTACAGACATCGTAGAAAAGAAAAAGAAAAAAGACAACACTAAACTGACCGTAAAACTGGACATCGCCGCCAATCCTGATGCCCAGATAGATGTTATCCTGGATGCCACCACCGGCGATATTATTTCTGCCAATGGCACCGGCAATCTGCAGATTACCGTGAACACAGAAGGCGACTTTACGATGTTTGGCAACTACGAAATCAACAACGGATCTTATAACTTCACCTTTCAACGCCTTACCAGCTGGAAGTTTGATATAGAGAAAAACAGCTCCATCATCTGGAACGGCGATCCGTCTGAGGCCAAAGTAAACATTATGGCCAAATACTCATTGCCCAAAGTAAGCCTGTATAACCTGGTAGGGCAAGGCACCAATATCAGCAGCGACAAACTGGCTACCCGCACAGAAAAGGTGGATGTATTGATTAACCTGCGCGGCGCTCTGTTAAAACCGGATATTACGTATTCCATTGAATTACCGGATGTAGGTAGCCTCGCTTATGAAAGCGGAGTAGCTGCCCATCTGAAAGAAATCAACAGCGATCAGAATAAAGCATTATTCCAGGTGTGGGGATTACTGTTCTCCAACCAATTCCTACCCGACGACGCTACCACCTCGGCGGCGGCCAATGTGGGTATTACCGGCAAAAACAGCGTAGGACAAGCCTTATCCGCACAAGCGCAAGCCATTTTGAATAACATTACCGGCGCCCTCCTCAAAGGCAGCGGCATCGGGGTGAATGTCAACTACCGGGCTTACAATGTAGGCGGTCCGCAAGACAACTCTTCCGTAGACCGTAACCAGGTGAGCGCCGGTATCACCAGCACCTTATTCAATAACCGGTTCCGATTGTATGCCGGTGGAGACTACGACTGGGGGAAAACAGCAACTTCTGCCAGTACCAACCGCCTGGCCGGCGACTTCCGCCTTGAATATCTGCTTACGCCGGATGGCCGTTTCCGTATCAATGCCTTCAGTAAAACGGATTACGACGTATATAACCTGAACAACCGTACAAAGTCTGGTATCGGTATTTCCTATATCAGAGAATACAACCGCTTCAATGAACTGTTTAATGCTAACCGGCGTAAACGCCTGCTCTTGCCGGATTCCCTGCGCAAAGCAGGTATGATGAAGGAAGATTCCCTGAAAGGGAGAATAGACTCTACAGCAATAGGGCAAGCCTTCCATCTCTAAGCGCTATACCTAGTAAAGCGAAAAGGAGTAAAACCTGTGCAATACAAGCTTTACTCCTTTTCGCTTTGCTGGCTTGCCGGGGCAGCCTGCTATATTCATTTATCCTTTCAGGATATCATGTCCTAATTTGTCCCGTTTAGTTCTCAGGTAATTTTCGTTGTGAGGGTTGGGATGGATCTCGATCGGCACATTTTCCACTACTTCCAGGCCATATCCACTTAAACCGGCGCGTTTGCGCGGATTGTTGGTGATAAGGCGGAGCTTGGAAATATTGAGATGACGGAGTATTTGTGCACCTACGCCATAATCGCGTTCATCCATTTTAAAGCCCAGTTCCAGGTTGGCTTCTACAGTATCTAGCCCTTCTTCCTGCAGCTTATAGGCTTTCAGTTTGTTCATCAGGCCAATACCTCTTCCTTCCTGGTTCATGTATAGTATAAGGCCTTTACCTTCTTTTTCCACCATCTGCATAGCAGCGTGCAGCTGTTCGCCACAATCACAACGCAGGGAATGGAGTATATCTCCTGTTACGCAGGAAGAGTGTACACGTACCAGTACCGGTTCACCTTTTTCCCATTCGCCTTTTTTGAGGGCCATGTGGATTTCACCGGAATTCACCTGCTTAAATGCGATCAGTTCAAAATTGCCATATTTGGTAGGCATCTGTACTTTCACCCCTTCTTCGATCAGTGTTTCGGTACTGAGCAGATAAGAGATCAGGTCTTTAATAGAGATCAGTTTCAGGTCGAATTTGGTAGCAATTTCGCGCAGTTCCGGCAGGCGGGCCATAGAGCCATCTTCGTTCATGATTTCCACCAGTACGCCGGCAGGTTCAAAACCAGCCAGTCTGGCCAGGTCGATGGTGGCTTCTGTATGGCCGGAGCGGCGTAATACACCGCCTCTCTTGGCTTTCAGCGGGAAAATATGCCCGGGCTTGCCCAGGTGCTCCGGTTTAGTATTAGGATCGATCAGGGCCTGTATCGTTTTAGCCCTGTCGTGGGCAGAAATGCCGGTGGTACAGCCGTGACCGAGCAAATCTACGGATACGGTAAAAGGAGTCTGGTGTAGGGCAGTATTGTCGCGTACCATTAGTTCGAGGCCCAATTCTTCGCAACGCTCTTCTACAAGTGGTGCACAGATAAGGCCACGGCCATGGGTGCTCATAAAGTTGATGATTTCCGGTGTTACATTGCGGGCGGCAGTGATAAAGTCACCTTCATTTTCACGGTCTTCGTCGTCTACTACGATCACTAGTTTACCGTTTTTTATATCTTCTATTGCTGCTGCTATTGTGTCTAACATATAAATATTTCCTCCGGGTCAGTAATATTGAATGCCGCAAAGTTACAACATATACCTGTGAAAAGTTGAGCCGGTTCAGTCGCTAATTTTTGTTAAAAAAATGTTGTAGTAATGTTAATTATACAATTTTTTTTAACATATATAAATATTTAACAATACATATGTTGCAAAATAAAAATGTCCTTTAGAATTGAGTCTGGGTAAGGATTTAACTTATTATCGATAAGTACAATTTGACAAATCATAAATTTTAGTAGATAACTTGAAGAAAGTCAATGTTTACGGGCATTTACATGAAATATTTCGAAGTATAATGCAGTGGTTTGAGATATCCACAGTGTACTTAACAATTTGTTAATTTCGAGTTAAATTTTGAAACAGAAAATTAAGCAACTTTGCGCCATGAAATCAAAATCCGTTAACATGGGGTTAAAAAAATTACTCGCAACGTTTTGTTTGTTGCTCATCTCCATTTTCACTTTTGCGCAGGTAACTACTTCCAGTATGACAGGAAGTGTTCGGGACGATAAAGGTGAAGGACTGGTAGGAGCCACCGTTAAAGCTACACACATACCTTCCGGAACTGTGTATGGCACCGTAACAAGAGCCGATGGTTACTACACCATTCCGGGCATGCGCATTGGCGGCCCGTACAAAGTAGAAATTTCCTATATCGGGTTCGAAACCAAGGTATTGGAAGGAATTTCCTTAAGTCTGGGTGAGCCTTTCGTGATCAACGAAAAGCTGATATCCGGACAACAACTGCAAACGGTAAACATTGTAGGCGCACAATCGGCCAAACTGAGCCTGAACAAGACCGGCGCCTCAACCGTTATCAACAACAGGCAGTTAAACACCCTCCCTTCTGTATCTCGTAGCATTACCGATTTCACCCGCCTCACTCCACAGGCGAACGGTAACAACTTTGGCGGTCGCGATGGCCGTTACAACAATTTGCAGGTAGATGGCGCAAACCTGAATAACAACTTCGGTTTGAGCAACGACCCACTCCCCGGTGGTGGCGCCTCTCCAATTTCACTGGATGCTTACGACCAAATTTCGGTTAATATCGCGCCTTACGACGTGAGACAATCAGGTTTCACCGGCGCTGGTATTAACGCGGTTACCAAAAGCGGTACCAACGAATTTCATGGTAGCGCTTATGGCTATTACCGTGACCAAAGTTTCAACGGTAAAAAGATCCATGATTACACCCTGCCCGTTTCTAAAACCGATAACAGAATAATCGGTGGTACTTTTGGCGGCGCTATCGTAAAGAACAAACTGTTCTTCTTCGCCAACGCTGAATTTGAAAACTCCCACTCTCCTGGCGTAGCTTATATCCCTACTCCATCAGGTGCAACTCCTTCTGGTTCAAACATGTCGTCTACTTCTGCAGATTCACTGAAGAAACTGCACGACTTCCTGCTGTCCAAATACGGATATGAAGCAGGCAGCTACAACGACTTCCCGGCTCTGGAAACCAAGAACCATAAGATCCTGGCCAGAGTAGACTGGAACATCAACAGCGTACACAGACTGACCTTGAAATACAGTGATTTCAAAGGTTCTGACATGACCGTTGAAAATGCAACCAGTATTCCAAACACCACTGCCGGCGGTTATACTGTTATAAGCGGTACCGGTACTTACAGCAACACCCGTTTGCCTAACAACCGTTTTGGTCCTAAATCAATGTCGTTCTCTAATTCCAACTACGGAACAGACCACATTGTAAGAAGCGCCAACCTGGAACTGAACAGTAGCTTCTCCAACAGAATGTCGAACCAGTTCCTGTTGACCTACACCAAAATCCGCGATACCCGTACTATTCCGGGCGGACAAGTGTTCCCAACGATCGATATCTTCAACAATGATGGTAACAACTACATGAGTACTGGTACCGATCCGTTCACTTACAATAACGATGTTATCAACAACATCTTCTCTGTAACCGACAACTATACCTACTATGCCGGTAAGCACACCATTACTGCGGGTCTTACCTTCGAATACCAAAAAGTAGGTAACATGTTCATGTCTGGTTCCCAGAGCTACTACATGTACAACTCACTGGCGGATTTTATGGCAGACAAGCCACCTGCTTTCTTTGCCTATACTTATTCTCTTGTACCCGGAGAACCCAGAGTATATTCTGCTGAGTTAAAAATCGGTCAGTTGGGCGCGTATATCCAGGATGAATTTAACGTAAGCAATAACTTCAAACTGACTTACGGCCTGCGTGCAGACCTCCCTATTTACTTACAGAGTCCGCTCGAAAATCCGACCATCACTGCACTGAAATTCCCGAACGGAGCACAGTACAACACTGGAGAATGGCCTAAATCCCGCATACTACTGTCGCCAAGAGTTGGTTTCAGATGGGATGCATTGGGTGATAAATCCCTCATCCTGCGCGGTGGAACTGGTATCTTCACAGGTAAAATACCTTTTGTATACCTGACCAACATGCCTACTAACAGTGGTATGTATCAGAACCAGGCGATCATCAACCAACCTGCTCAGCTGGCTGGCCTGACGTTTAATCCAGACCCGAATGCATATAAAGGTCTGTTCCCCGTTACACCGGATGATAAAAATCCACCAAAAGGCTTCACCGTACTGGACCGTGACTTCAGATTCCCTCAGATCTGGAGAACTAACATCGGTATCGATAAAGCCTTGGGCTGGGGTTTGACAGCTAGCATTGACGCGATGTACACTAAAGACATCAATGCGGTTAGAATGATCAACGTAAATCTCCTGGATCCAACCGGTCACCTGAACGCCAATGGCGATACCAGACCTTGGTACCCACCTGGAACACCTAAATACGCTTTCTCTAATGTGAACAGTGCCATCCTGATGAAGAATACTTCCAAAGGACACTCTTTCAACATAAGCGCACAATTGGCTAAAGTATTCTCTAACGGCTTCTATGGTTCCGTAGCGTATACCTATACCAACGCGAAAGACGTAACCGGTAACCCTGGTAGCCAGGCAGCTTCTATCTGGCAAAGCAACCCGAACGTGGGTACTTCCAATGCAGAAGAACTGTACAATTCCCAGTATGGTATTCCTCACCGTGTAGTAGCAAACCTTTCTTACCGTAAGGAATATGCAAAACACTTCGCTTCTACCCTGTCTCTGTTCTACGAAGGCATGAGCCTTGGCAGAGTAAGCTATGTAGTGAATGGTGATATCGACGGCGACGGTAACGGTTCCACTGACCTGATGTACATCTACGCTAAAGGTTCAGACGTTAACTTTATACCATATACTACCGGCGGTAAAACTTATTCCGCGGCAGACCAGGCGGCTGCTTACGATCAGTTCATCAGCAACAGCAAATACCTGAAAAAACATAAAGGTGAATATGCTGGAAGAAACGGTGCGCTGATCCCTTGGTATAACAGGCTGGATGCCCGCTTCCTGCAGGAATTCTTTATTACTACCAAAGGCGGTACACGCCATACCCTGCAATTCAGCGTGGATATGACCAACCTGCCTAACCTCCTGAGCAAAAACTGGGGTGTAAGACAACAGTATATTATCAACAACCCTCTGGCCAGCAAAGGGGTAGATGCTAACGGCGTTGTAACCTACAACTGGGCTACCAGCGGTTCTTCACTCATTACCACTCCTTACCAGGACGTACGTACCAACTACAGTACCTGGGGTATGCAATTGGGTGCGAAATACAGCTTCTAATCCAATAACTTATCACTATACTAAAAAGCTCCTGCCAATTGGCAGGAGCTTTTTTTATACCTTTTCTTACCCCATTGCCGTTATCTCTCCCTATCCCAGCATGGTTTTCACATCTGCGCAGCGGTGCCCCACAACCTGGTTACGAAAAGAAGAAGAAAAGTTGTAAAAATTTAGCCATGGCCGTTTTCCAGGTAGCAGAGTCATGTTCCGGTCGGCCGTTTCATCGGCAGTACCGCATTCAAAGAAAAACTGTTGGCCGGGATGAAAGTTCCCCACCCGGATAAGTTGATGCATAATGCGATCACGATCATCGCGATAATCTGCTCCCAAAGGCTTACTGCGCCACCACAGTGAACCAGAAAAAATGCCGGCCAATTGGAAGAACGACGGATAGCGCCAAACAATGTCCAAAGCGGATAAGCCCCCCAGCGACCATCCCGCAAAAGCGCGGCGTGTAAGCGGAAACGTTGGGTACCGCTGTTGGAGGTAAGGCAACAGCTCCTGTATAATGAACTGGGTATAGCGCTCTGCCAGCTGTCCCTGCCCCATATAATCCGGCACGCCGGCAGTGC
The DNA here is from genome assembly GCF_049056765.1 of Chitinophaga sp. 30R24. Classification (NCBI taxonomy): domain Bacteria; kingdom Pseudomonadati; phylum Bacteroidota; class Chitinophagia; order Chitinophagales; family Chitinophagaceae; genus Chitinophaga; species Chitinophaga sp. 30R24. The sequence goes on along the minus strand of NZ_JBJGXX010000003.1, from coordinate 373,153 downwards.
CATATTCTGCCCGCCGCAATGCACCGGCTAAATCCCGGCCACCATTACCGTAGCCGGCAGGGAAGGCAATAATGGTAAGAGCTCCTGCCCGTCGTTCACTAATAATAATACGGTAGGGAAGCTTCCTGTGAAATACGTGTCCAGCAACACTTCCCGTTGCAAGTAAACGGAATTAACCGAATGTTGATGAGTATGCACATAACAATTTAATGATAAACCAGGAATCTTTTTTAAATTTATCTAAACACTTTCCAGTGACTGAAAACTATCTGAAATGGCATTCTCCCAGCTTGGGAAAGGAATTTGAGATGTTGGTATTCGGCGAGCGCGGATATCCGTTATTACTCTTTCCTACCTCTATGGGACGTTACTATGAAAGCAAGGATTTTGGCCTGATAGCTGCTATCAGCTGGTTTATCAAAGAAGGAAGAATTAAGGTATACTGCCCAGACAGCATCGACGCCATCAGCTGGTACAATAAACATATCCCTCCACGGCAAAGAGCGTATAACCATCTCTGTTACGATAAAATGCTGATGGAAGAAATCCTGCCCCGCATCTCCGCAGAAACAGGACGCGAACGCATTGTGGCCGCCGGTTGCAGTTTCGGTGGCTACCATGCTGCCAATTTTGCTTTCCGGCATCCGGAGCGTGTATCCTACCTGTTTAGCCTGAGCGGCACTTTCGATATCAAAAACCGCATGGACGGCTACTACGACGATAACGTTTATTTTAACAGCCCTGCCGACTATATACCAGACAACCAGCATACTGACCTATGGCGCATGGGTATTATACTGGGGGCAGCAGATAAGGATGTTACGCGGCCACAAAATGAACGCTTGTCTAGTATACTAACCAACAAAAACATATCCCACTGGCTGGATATACGGCCGCATAGCACGCACGACTGGCCTGCATGGCGGGAAATGCTGCCTTATTATCTATCACTCATCAAGTAGTTGTATGAAAAAAATCGGTATCCTTTTCGGACAGGAAAACACTTTTCCGCAAGCATTTGTAGACCGCATTAACCGAATCAATCCTCCCGGCATCTTTGCCGAATTTGTTACTATCGACAAGGTAATACAAGGAGAAGATACCGGTTACGCAGTAATAGTAGACCGTATTTCCCAGGATGTACCCTTTTACCGGTCGTACCTGAAAAACGCCGCTGCCGCAGGCACAGCAGTGATCAACAATCCTTTCTGGTGGAGCGCAGACGATAAGTTCTTCAATAATACACTGGCAGAAAAGCTTGGCATAAACGTGCCCCGTACCGTGTTACTGCCATCCAACCAACTACCGGACAATACCACCGACAAATCTTTCCGCAACCTGATATATCCGTTCGACTGGAATACCATCTTCGACTATATTGGCTTTCCGGCTTATATGAAACCTTATGCCAATGGTGGGTGGAAACATGTATACCAGGTGGAAGATAAGGAAGACTTCTTCCGGAAACATAGTGAAACAGGTCAGCTGGTGATGATGTTACAGGAAGAAATTGATTTCAATCAATATTACCGTTGCTTTTGCATTGGCGGCCGGGAAGTACGGATCATGGCCTATAATCCGCGGCAACCGCACCATCTCCGTTACCAGGCAACACATGAGCCTACCCCTACCCTTGCCGCACAAATCACCGAAATGGTGCTGACATTGAACCAGCACCTGGGTTACGACTTTAATACCGTGGAAATAGCTGTGCGCGGCGACATCCCCTTTGCCATAGATTTTTGCAATCCCGCTCCAGACGCCGACCAGCAGACTATCGGGGAGGCGCATTTTGAATGGGTTGTAGAAAACAGCGCCCGTTATGCCATTGAAAGGGCTATCGCCCAAAAACCCGGAAAAGATAACCTTACCTGGGGGAAATACATGCATCCAAGCATCGCTAAAGTTAAACCGGTGGCCGACAATACCAGCAAACCCGTTAAAAAGAAAGCGACACCCGTAAAAACATTAAAAGCTACGCCGGCAACGGAAAAAAAAGCGGCTCCCACCAAAGCACCTAAAACTACGGTTAAAAAAAGCCCTGCTAAAAAAGCACAAAAAGAAAAATGATACCGCTACATTTGTAATGCTATTAGCGGCCAACCGCTGACCGGCCGGGGTAGACGAACAACCATTCATCTGCGCCCGGCAAACAAGGCAGTTGACCAGCCAGACTAAAAAGAGCCAACGTCTGTCAACTTAGCTACTAGTAACTAAAAGCATAAAGCTAAAAAGTATGTTTAAGGCGTTTACGCTGGGTATTGAAGAAGAGTACATGGTAATAGATCCCGTTACCCGGGAGCTAAAATCGCATGAACAAAAAATAGTGGAACAGGCCCATAAGGTGATCAACGACCAGGTAAAAGCTGAATTCCACCAGGCAGTAGTAGAAGTAGGCACCCGTATTTGTGCCAATGTTCAGGAAGCAAGGGAAGATGTGGCCTTCCTTCGGCGCACCATTGCACAAATAGCAGGCGACCTGGGCTTCCATATCGGCGCTTCCGGCACACATCCCTTCAGTAAGTGGGAAAAACAGCTCATTACAGACCATCCACGGTATTTTGAAATCGTTAATGAGATGCAGGATGCCGCCCGCTCAAACCTGATCTTTGGCCTTCACGTGCATGTAGGCATGGAAAACCGGGAAATGGCCATCCATATCGCCAATTCCGTGCGGTATTTCCTGCCACATATCTTTGCGCTCAGCACCAACTCCCCGTTCTGGGAAGGCCGTAACACCGGTTTTAAATCCTTTCGCACCAAGGTATTTGATAAATTTCCCCGCACCGGCATCCCAGACTACTTTGCGAGCATAGAAGAATATGATAACTACATCAAGCTATTGGTAAAAACCAACTGCATTGATAACGCCAGAAAAGTATGGTGGGACCTTCGCGTACATCCTTTCTTCAACACTGTAGAATTCCGGGTATGCGACGTACCGCTCACCCTTGAAGATACCATTACCATTGCTGGTCTTTTCCAGGCCGTATGTGCCAAAATATACAAGCTACGCATGCAAAACCTGAACTTCATCAGTTACAACCGGGCACTCATCAATGAAAATAAATGGAGGGCTTCCCGCTATGGCATAGATGGTTACCTGATCGATTTCGGCAAAGAAATGGAAGTAAATACCCGGGCACTTATTTATGAATTACTTGATTTCATTGATGATGTAGTAGATGAACTGGACAGCCGTGAAGTAATTGCCGCCACTACCCGCTTGCTGGAAACCGGCACCGGGGCAGATAAACAACTAGAAGTTTATGCTGTTACCAACGATCTTATTGCAGTTACTGATTTTATTCAAGGGCAATTTTTATTGGGTTGCTGATATTAACTGTTAATTGTAAAAAAGGAAAGAAAGCAAACTCTCTTCATATATTTTAACGCTTTGCTACTGGCGGCTAACCACACCTAGAAAGCAGACTCTCTTTGCATAGATAACTTTTAACCCTATGCTAACAGCTGGTGGCGCTCCCGCTTTCCGCGGCATTTTTCGTAACTTTGCATGATGTATCCGATTAAACAACACTGGAAGGTAGCCGTGCTGGATATGTACGAGGGTGTTCCCAATGAAGGGATGCGCTGTATCCGGGAAATACTGGCAAAATATGCCAGTATGCATGCATTGGACCTGCAATTTGATGAATTTGAAGTAAGACAACAGATACAGGTACCCGATACTTCCTATGATATTTACATTTCTACGGGGGGCCCTGGCAGCCCGGTAGACAGTGAAGGCAGCGCCTGGGAAACAGCCTATTTTTCCCTCATCAATGAGCTGCTGGAATGGAACCGCACACAGGATATAAAAAAACCGGCCTTTTTTATTTGTCATTCTTACCAGATCATGTGCCGGTATTATCAGTTGGGAAATGTGTGTAAACGAAAATCACCTGCATTTGGGGTATTTCCAGTACACAAAACCGCCGCAGGTATGCGGGAAAAAGTATTCAGCGCATTGCCAGATCCTTTTTATATCGTGGATAGCCGCGACTGGCAGGTAATAGGGCTTAATTACGCCAACCTGCAGGCGATGGGCGGTCATGTACTCGCCCTGGAAAAAGAAAGGCCGCATGTTCCTTTGGAACGCGCTACTATGGCAATACGGTTCAACGAACATTTTATCGGTACCCAGTTCCATCCTGAAGCAGATGCAGCAGGTATGCATATGTACCTTTTGCAAGAAGAAAAGAAAAAACAAGTCATCAATAACCATAGCCTGGAGAAATACAACAGCATGATCAGTCAACTCACCGACCCTGATAAAATTATGCTAACACACGACCGGCTTATTACGGCATTTCTGGACTATGCCATCTATGGCCAGCTCTCCGAAAGGCTGGCTGCTATAGAACGGCTGGTACAAATAGCCACCCATACAGACAAAGAACATTCGTTCTTCTAATAATTACAAACATCATGATCCCAGATATAAGAACATCCTATAATCAACGGTTTACCTACGAACAATACCAGGCCTTCCTGGAAGGTATTGCAGCAGACGCAGGCATAGCACCGTCTTTCAGGATTGCAGAAACCCCGGTGTTTGTACCGGTAGACCTGCGTAATAAACTCGTACAAACCTGTGAAGAGATCGTAGACGTATTGCTGCGCCCCGATTTCAAAACCATCACACAGGATGCCATTCCTTCTGCCCTGAAAGTACCGCATGAAAATGAGCACCCCCACTTTATTGTGATTGATTTTGCCATATGTGAAACAGCTGAGGGGCTTGTACCTCAACTGATAGAACTGCAAGGATTCCCCACTATGCTGTCTTTCCAGGAAGTAATGGCCCGCCGCTTTAAGCAGCATTTCGATATTCCCGCTTCTTTCAGTAACTTCTTCAATGGCCATAATGAAACCTCTTACTATCAACTGTTAAAAGAAATCATTGTAGGCAACGTACCGCCGGAAGAAGTAGTACTGCTGGATATAAAACCGGAAGAACAAAAAACCCGGATCGACTTTCATAGCACCGAAAAAAAACTGGGTATTTCCACCGTTTGCCTCACTGCCCTGATACAAGAAGGGAAAAAGTTATTTTATATGCGGAATGGGGTAAAAACACCCATCCAACGGATTTACAACCGTATCATCTTTGATGACCTGCAACAACAGGCTGATACACTGGATGAGTACGTGAACATCTTTCAGGACCTGGAAGTGGAGTGGATTACGCATCCCAACTGGTTTTACCGTATCAGTAAGTATATCATGCCTTTCATACATAGTGAATATGTGCCAAAAAGCTGGTTCCTGCATGAAATACCGGTACTGCCTACCGACCTGGAAAACTATGTTTTAAAACCGCTCTTTTCCTTTGCCGGCCAAGGCGTATTAATAGATGTTACCTCCGCAGACATAGACCAGATAGTAGATCCGGAAAACTGGATACTGCAACACAAAGTAAAATATGCACCCGTTATCGTTACTCCTACCGGACCAGCTATTTGTGAGATCAGAATGATTTACGTGTGGGCCGATGGCGCTGCACGCCCGGTATTGGTACATAATCTGGCGCGTATCAGTAAAGGCAAGATGATCGGAGTAGGCTTCAATAATAATGATACCTGGGTAGGCGGTAGCTGCTGCTTCTTTGAGCAAGATTAATGTAACAGGACAGGTTAAAAAATGATTTTTAGCCAGCCCTGTTACTAGGGATATTATAAATCAAAATCTTCAATTAACGGCCCGTTGGCATATTCGCTCTTTTTACCTATGCCGATGGCAAATTCCTCGTTAGCGTTGTTCTTCACGATCAGGAAAGGTAGTCCGAATTTTTGTTTACTGCCAAAAAGTACAGCGATATCTGTACAGGAAAGCACCTCATCATTCTTCAGCGTTATTTCCTTATTGCCATCTAATAAGTTTTCTGTTTTATAGCTTGTTTTCCGGAGATGCAATTGCTTGCCAATGTACTTCCTTTTCAGCCACTCGTAGTTGCTGTTGATGATCACTGGTGCGCCGCCCAGGTTTTCTGCCGGCAATTGGTATACCAACAGTTTGCGGTCGGCATCCCGCAGCGTAAAGGTGAGCATAACAGCGCCTCCTTCAAGCGTTTTACGGTCGTAGTCTGCAATGGTGAACGTTTTATTCTCCACTGCCTTGTACGGCGTATACAGGTGCCCGCCTTTAAGCACGCTTTTATAAGGCACTTCCACCATTCCTTTCACCTTAATATTATCCAGCAAAGAGTCTTCCTTGTTTTTAACCAACCGTTTAGGGTTAAGTTTCAGAAAGGTAATCTCCTGCCCTACCAATGTAAGCGGGGCTACATCTGCCGTGAGGTGTTGAAAAGCCATGCTGCTGTCGTAAGGTATTAAAATTGGCTTCTTCTCCGTGTCCCTGTAATTAATTTGGGCAGAAGCACTGGAAGCCGCTACCAGCCATACGCACAAGGATAAATTTCTCAATTTCATATGAATTAAAATATACGCAAATATATAATGTCTGAAAATCTTTTTCCGTGTAGTCTATACTGTTATTGCCAGGTAACTATTTATGAACTGTCTGAAAGATAACGAACAGTGAGCAAATAGATTGCGTAGCCCCGTGCTATCTTGCTAATAATATTTACATTTACGCTCATGTGTTAACACTAATTCCCTGTTTCTATGTTTAATAATCTGGCCATAGATGTAGCCTTGGGCCTTATTTTCATTTATCTGTTGTACAGTCTCCTGGCTTCTGTTGTACAGGAACTGCTAGCCAGAGCCTTCAATTCCCGTGCCCGTTTGCTCGCCAAAGGTTTGCGGAGAATGCTGGCAGATGACCACCGCATCTACACTTATGGATTTCGCCGGTTTACTTTCTTTAACCGCATCTATGAATGGGGCCGTAGCCTCGTCTATTTTTTTAATCCCTTCCGGGAAGCCCCTTTCTTGAAACGGTTTTATCATGCCCCTGCTATCCGGCGGCTAGGTGAAAACAGCGCCTCTTCCCGGCCGGCTTATATCAGTCCACGTGTATTTTCACAAACAATGGTACACTTGCTACGGAGTAGCGGCAGGCAATATCTTGACCCTTCACCTATACCATCGCCAATAACCGCAATGGCCACGGAAAAGCCTATATTGGAAACGGTTGCCACCCAAACATTCATATCCGGTTCAAGCATTACAGACAGGCTTATGCCAGACCTGCCTGCCTCCGAAACGGATAATGGCTGTAAAGAAGCTCTCTACATCAAAACGGCACTGGTCCATAATTCCCTGCAGCTAGCGCCAGACGCCGGCGAGCACCTCTTACAATTATTGGAAGACGCCCACGATAACATAGACAGCTTCCGTAAAAACCTGGAGGATTGGTTCAACGAAACCATGACCCGCACCAGTGGCTGGTACCGCAAACAAACACAAACCTGGCTACTCCTCATTGGTATCGCTATTGCTGCTATCTTCAATGTAGACTCCATTGCTATTGCCCGTATTTTAATGAAAGACAAAAATGTAAGAACACAACTGGTACAATTGGCCGCCAGCCGGGCTCCATCCTTCACCGCTATCACCGACACGTTGATACTAAAAAATATATTGCATAAAGACAGCGCCTTTTACCGGGCCGATACTTCGATACGTATATTCGTGAATGATACTTCCCTGATAAGCGTGTACGCCATGCTCCGCAACGATGCCGGGGATGCCGCCAACGTACTGGGCATTAGCCGGGGCTGCGCTACAGACAGCTGCCAGCAGCCTCATAACATATACTGGGGGTTTACACATCCGCTTCAGCAAAACGGATGGCTGGTACTGGGCGGCTGGTGCATTACGGCACTGGCCATTTCCCTGGGGGCTCCTTTCTGGTTCGATCTGCTGGGAAAAGTCGTAAAGTTCAGGTCTGCCCCGCCACCTTCAGAAGAAACAACCGGCACACCCTAAAAAACATTAAACCGGCCACCACCATGATAGAAGTAAGCCAATTGATTGCTCCCGCTATACCTAGTGGAAATTGAGTTACTGCCATCATTGCGGAGAAAGCATCAATCCTCGTAAGGATACTGCAAAAAAATAAGCTATTGAAACAACAGGATAATCCAGTGCGTCAATAGCTTTAATAACTTATAGTCCGGTGTATACACCGGACTTACCTTTTTATTATTTGTTGCCGTACAGCTCTTCCCATTTCAACATACCACCTGCCAGGTTTTTCACATTACCGAAGCCCATGGTTTCCAGGATCATAGCTGCCTGTCCGCTGCGGTTACCGCTACGGCAATAAACAATCACTTCCTGGTCTTTCCAGTCTTCAATACCATCCACCTGCATTGTTTGGATAGCGCCTAACGGAATGTGTTCACCGCCTATGTTAAACGCTGCACGTTCATGAGGTTCTCTCACATCCAGCAAATTGAGTGTTTCACCATCATCTATACGCTTTTTCAGCTCTTCTGCCGTAATATTTTGCATAGTTATAAAGAATTTAGTATCAAGTTACATTATTTTCTGCTATCGCTTGTTGCTGTCTGTCGGCTGAGCGCCCATAACCGTACTGTCTGTTACAGGTTTGGTAGCCGACAGCCAGAAATCTACTGTTTCTCCTGCTTTCACCATATTAAAATCACCAATATCGTTCTTACGGGCAGGCACCTGTTTGATGATATAGGCATTTGCAGTATCCGTTACATTAGGATCAATAATAATAGTTCCTACGTTGAGGTTGCTGGCGCTAAGGGTTTCGCGGGCCTCTGCGTAGGTGAGTCCTACAAAGTTAGGCACCGGGTTTTCGATGCTGCCTGTGCCGCTACTCAGTATCAAGGTAATATTGCTACCCTCCGCCACCGGAGTGCCTGGCTTGATAAGTTTACCGTTCAATAGCTGCTGCAATACCGTGTTCTGGGCAAAATCAGGTTTGTAAATAGTATCGCCTACGTTGAGCCGCATGCTTTTTAGCATCATTTCCGCGCTGCGGAAAGTCAACCCTTCGAGATCCGGCATGCTTACCATAGGGGCTACTATCTTATTAATGGTCAGATAAATGGTTCTGCCTACCTTCACCTGTGCGCCTTTATCAGGTGTTTGCGCATACACTGCCAATGGAGGGATAGAGTCGATGTAGATAGAATCCCTTACATCTGCCTCAAAACCTGCTTTTTCCAGCAAGTCGATAGCCTCCTTTACATTTTTTCCGCGCACATCAGGAACTACCAACTGTTGGCCATGCTTCGTAATAACGCCCAACAAGCCGAAAAAGAGCAATGCCAGGGCAAAAAACATAATAATAACTGCTAACAGGTTAATTCCAAATGAGCGCTTGGTAATAAAGTCGAACACGGTAATGATATTAAGTGTGATAATCTTTATCGCAGGCTTTCTTCTAAAAGCAGGCCATAAAATTCTTGCAGGGTTTTACCCGCAGCCCTTACCTGTTGGGGTACCAGGCTGTTTTCTGATTGGCCAGGCATGGTGTTCACTTCCAGGAAAAACAGTTTTCCGGCAGCTTCTTCGTATATAAAATCTATACGCACAATTCCCTTACAATTCAGTTTATGATAAATAGTGGTAGCGGTTTCCTGTACCTGGCGCGTAATGTCATCTGACACAGGCGCCGGGGTAATTTCGTTGGAAACGCCGGGTGTATATTTTGCTTCGTAATCGAAAAACTCTTTAGTGCTTACTATTTCTGTAATGGGCAACACGGTAATAGCGCCATTACTACGGTAAAGACCTATGGTAAGTTCCCGGCCCTGGATAAATTCTTCGATCAGTATTTGTGCATCTTCTTTAAATGCCTTATCAATAGCGGGTTGCAGCTCCTCTGCTGTTTTCACCTTAGACATACCGATACTGCTGCCGCCTTCTGCCGGTTTTACAAACACGGGTAAACGCAGCTGCTGCAATATTTCCGTTGTGTTGTAAGGCTGGTTGCTAAATATATGAACAGATTTAGATACGTTTACCACCTTAAAAGCATCTACTACTTTATTGCAATAGCTTTTGTTGAATGTGAGGGCAGAAGTTACCATTCCGCAACTGGTAAAGGGAATGCCCAGCATTTCGAAGTACCCTTGCAAACGGCCATCTTCACCCGGGGTGCCATGAATTCCTATAAATACTGCGTCAAACCTGATTTTGCCACCATTGATGGTTAAAGAAAAATCATTTTTATCCACCTCAGTTACCAGGCCATCTGCGCTGGTATAGCTCCAGCTTTCTTTTGTGATGATGATCTTATAAACATTGTATTTACTGCTATCCAGGTTATTCTCTATGGTTACAGCACTTTGCACAGATATCACATATTCACCGGAATAGCCGCCGGCTACCAAAGCTATGTTCTTCTTCATAAGATGTTTTACAATAAGCGGGTAAAGTTAAAGGTTATTTATTAATTGTCAAGAGCCATGGCCTGGTCCGTCAAATAACATAAAAAAACCGTCCCGGACAGAGCGGGAACGGTTATTAAGCTTCCTTGAAAAATATATTAAATATGCAGTTTTTCCTTCTTAGCCATCAGCTCATTAACGGTTTCCTGGTACATTTCATCAGGAACACAGCAATCTACCGGACAAACGGCAGCACATTGTGGTTCTTCATGAAATCCCTGGCATTCAGTACATTTGTTGGGCACGATATAGTAGGTATCAACGCTGAGTGGCGCATTACGCTGGTCAGCATCCATTACACTACCGTCCATCAATGTATAGGAGCCTTTAACGGTTGTACCATCGGCTAACGCCCATTCTACACCACCTTCATATATCGCATTGTTGGGGCATTCTGGCTCGCAGGCGCCACAATTTATACATTCGTCTGTTATCTTAATTGCCATAGTGTAAACTTTTTGGTTAAGTAGTAAGCCATTAATTTTGTGCGACAAAAATAAAATTTTCCCGGTTTAATTAAGTCAATTATTTATATAGTTTCATGAACATAGCAGAAAAAGAAGCCGCGTTGGTACGCCTGGGGCAGTATCTGGCAGCAAAGGGCCCTGAATTGGAAGCAGTGAAAGAGCGCGCTTATAATGCCAATGGCTGGTTTATTCCCTCTTTTATAGACAATGCCTTGGAGAATATTACCCGGTACTTCCTGTCGCCGGCCCCCTTACAACAATGGCTGGAAGGCTATCCTACGATAGCAGCGGCACGCACGCCTAAAACAGTAGGCATTGTTTCCGCCGGCAATATTCCCCTGGTGGGCTTCCACGACTGGCTTTGCGGCTTTATGAGCGGACACCGGGTAAAAATGAAACTTTCCAGCAAAGATGAAATCCTGATGAAGCACATCCTGGAAAAAATAGGTGAATGGTATCCTGAAGAAGCCCATCAAACGGAAATCCAGGACATGCTAAAGCACTGTGATGCCTATATTGCCACTGGCAGCAATAATTCCGCCCGCTATTTCCACTATTACTTTTCTAAATATCCGCATATTATTCGACATAACCGTACTTCCGCCGCTATCCTCACCGGAAAAGAATCTGCGGAAGAACTGTCTGCCCTGGCAGACGATGTGATGATGTACTTTGGCTTGGGGTGCCGGAATGTGACTAAAGTGTATACACCGGTAAACTACGATTTTGCACCATTGCTCAAAGCCCTGGAAAAGTATAGCTACCTGATGGATTACCACAAATACAAAAACAACTACGATTATAACCTGGCCTTACTGCTGTTAAACAACAGTCCGTATATGTCTAACGGTAGTATCCTCTTGCAGGAGGCTACCTCCCTGTTTTCACCGCTCAGCGTGCTGCACTATAGTTTTTATATAGATATGGCCCAGCTGCAGCAGGAGCTTTCCGGGGAAGAGATCTTGCAATGCCTGGTAGGCAAGGATTTTACTCCTTTTGGCTATGCACAGCAACCTTCCCTTAGTGATTATGCAGACGGCGTAGACACTATGAAGTTTTTACTGGCCCTATAATCCCCCCAGGGAACTAACTGCGGGCTTGCCGGAAATGTGTTCCGGCAAGCCTGTTCCCATTCTACAGCACTCCGTTTACCTAACATTTTGTCGCATTTCCTTGTTATATTGACATACAAACTGCCCCTTTGCTAGAATAAGATATTAAGCCGCGTTTAACGATTTCGATAAAAATGTGTTAAAGTAAACCGATCCAGTTGTGTTTCACTCATCAGGAAAATTAAATTTGTAGCAAGGGCATGTTTATTGATTATATGCCGGTGTTATTATCTTATTTATTTATTTAGTTATCACGCAAACACACTACAATATGAAATTCAAGCAAATTGTTACGACTGTCCTCATCAGTACTGTAACGGCAGCTGCCTCCATATTTGTGTATGGCAAATACTTCCAGAAAAGGCAGCCTATTGTATTCCAGAACGGTACGGAAATTCCTGTTAATTATGCGCGTTACATGCCCGGTACAGAAGGGAACGCGAATGCTACCCCCCCATCAGACTTTACCACGGCGGCAAAAACAGCAGTTCCCGGCGTTGTTCATATCAAAACAAAGATCAATCCCCGACAGGTAACCAATGGTAACAACTTGCAAAGACGCAGTATCCTGCAAGACCTTTTTGGTGATGATTTTTTTGGCGATGAATTCAATGGTGGCGGAGATGGCCGCAGGTATTACATCCCTGGCCAAATGGCTTCCGGCTCCGGTGTACTGATCGCAGCAGACGGTTACATCGTTACCAACAATCACGTAATTGCCGATGCCGACGAAATCACAGTTTCGCTCAGCAACAGCAATAGGGTTTTCAAGGCCAAACTGATAGGCGCCGACCCAAGCACCGACCTGGCCGTCATTAAAATAGACGCTGAAGGCTTGCCTTACTTACTTTATGGCAACTCCGACAACGTAGAAATCGGCCAATGGGTGCTGGCTATCGGTTATCCGTTGAACCTGGACGCTACCGTTACCGCTGGTATTGTAAGCGCCAAGTCCCGCTCTATCGGGATCAACAAAAGTGGTGGCAGGGTAAACAGCGCCATTGAGTCTTTCATACAAACCGATGCAGCGGTAAACCAGGGTAACAGCGGTGGCGCACTGGTAAATACTGCCGGTGAACTGATCGGGATCAACTCCGCTATTGCTTCTCCTACAGGTTCTTACGCTGGTTATTCCTACGCGATCCCGGTAAACCTGATCAAAAAGGTAGTAAATGATATCCTGAAATACGGTAACGTACAACGTGCCTACCTGGGCGTTAAATATGCCCCTTCTTCGCTGATCGCCAATATGAGCGACGAGCAGCTGAAAGACGCCGGCATTAAAAGGGATGTAAATGGCGTACAGATCACCGAAGTAATGCCGAATAGCTCTGCCTCTGCGGCAGGCCTCCGTGCAGGCGATGTGATCACCGCCGTAAATGGCGTAAGAATCCCAGGTACCTCCCAGCTGAGCGAACAGGTAGCCCGCTATAAACCAGGCGACAAGGTTTCTCTGACGTATGTACGGGATAATAAAGAAGTGACCGTAGACAACGTAATCATGAAAAACCTGAAAGGCAATACCGATGTGGTAAAAGTAACCGCATTGGACCGCCTGGGAGCCGATCTGTCTGAGTTAAACAAAGACGAAGCGGCCCGTTTAGGCATTAACGGTGGGGTGATCGTAAATGATATCGGTAACGGTATCCTGAAAAAACAAACCACCATGGCGCCAGGCTTTGTTATCCTGAAAGCCGGCAACACACAGGTTACTTCTATCGACGCTTTAAGCAATGCCGTAGAAAAACAAAAAAGCCTGAAACTGATAGGCTTCTATCCCGAAAAAGGCAGCAATATCTATTATTATAATATTTCAACTTCCGGAAGCAGCTCAGAGAACCTCTAAGCTAAACTTCTCTTTAAATAAAAGTCCCGCATCCGAATTACCGGTGCGGGACTTTTTCCATTAAGTCATACACGTAATGCCTGAACAGGCGGAACATGCAATTAGCCATATCTATGAAAACCCATGATGAAAATAATATAAGTATATGGCATTACTTTCCAATATTCCGCGAAAGAATAGATTCACTTAGGGAAAGCTAGAAAAGCGGGGGTGAGCGTAAATGAAAAACCGGGCTTTTGCCAGGCAATAAGCAGTGTTTTGGGTGGCAGGTACGCGACTAAAAAGGCTATCTCATACATTTGAGACAGCCTTTTCAATTATATCAGTACATTAAACATTACAGGTTGATGACTCCTTTCAACTGGGTAAAGAATTCGTCTTTTTTACGGGAAGAAATGGGGATGTTTTTTTGATCGCTCATTACTACGGCAGTTCCCAGCCCTTTAATAATCTTCACAATATGATGGATATTGATGAGGAAAGATTTATGCACCCGGTAAAATCCTTTATCGGAGAGCATTTCCTCGTATTCTTTCAGCGATTTCGAGATCAGGTGTGAAACGTTATTAATCAGCTGGATTTTCGTATAGCTATCAAAGGCTTCGCAATAGATAATATCTTTCAGGTCAATTACATTATACCCGTCATTTACGGGTATAACTATTTTGGAGAAAGCGTTATCGTTATTTTTTACGTAGTCTTTGAGGATAGAAGCTAATTCATTGAGCCTGCCTTTTTTGCTCTTTTTTACCTTTTCGAGGGCGTCTTCTACCTCACTTACCTTAATTGGTTTCAACAGATAGTCCAACGCTGCAAACTTAATAGCCTGCAACGCGTATTCCTGAAATGCGGTGATAAAAATGACTTCAAAATTCAATATCGGAAACATTTCCAATAGCTGAAACCCATTGTGTGGTGGCATCTCAATATCAAGAAACAGAACATCAATGGGGTTATTCTTAATCATTTCTGCCGCCTCATTAATATTTTGCGCTTCACCAACAACTGTTACATCTTTACAGTAGTTCTCCAGTATATTGCGTAAAATATGGATGTTGCGGACTTCATCGTCTACAATGGCAGCTTTAATATTACTCATAACATCTTAACAATGGGAATCAGTATTTCAACTAAGGTACCTTCCTTATTGCCGAAATCAGATTTAAATTTATCAATAATTTCTAACTTTCCAACACTTCCATTAAAAGATTTTATAATCTGCAAACGCTCTTTAATCACGCTAAGTGCAGTCGACTCGTGCTTAATGAGGCGTGAACTTTTAATGCTATTTGACTTATCCCAACCTATACCGTCGTCATCCACGGAACAATATAGTAAATCATCCACCATTTCCAACCGGATTTCCATATAACCGCTGATATTTTTAGGCGCCAGGCCATGTTTAATGGCGTTTTCCACGATTGGCTGAATAATCATAGGAGGAATATAGATGGTATAGTCCTTCAATGCTTCTTCCATTGTGAAGTGGTAAGTAAAAGAATGTGCAAACCGGATCTTTTCTAGTTCGAGGTAACGGGTCAGGAATGCGATCTCTTCTTCCAGTGAAATATAGGATTTACGGGAGTTGTTGAGCATTTGCCGCATAAGGGTCGCAAAATCTGCCAGGAAGTTCAGTGCTTGCTTTTCTTCTTTTTCCAGGATGAGGTGCTGCACAGAATTAAGGGAATTAAAAATAAAGTGCGGGTTCATCTGGTTAGTAAGCGCTTTGGCTTCCAGCTCGGCAATACGGCGATTGTATTCTGTTTTCCGTTTCTCTGCCTGTTTAATCCGGCGGATGATATAGCGCAGCACAACCAAAACCAATAACAGGCCAGCCAGCAGCAAGATACCCCTGGCCCACCATTGCTGGTACCAGCGGGGCATTATATTTACGCTCAGGGTAAGGGTATTGGACCAGTCGCTTTTATACTTACGGGCTCTCACCATTAATTTATAGTCGCCCGGCTGCAGGTCGGGGAAGGGAATGATATTAGACATGGTAGTCACCCAACCATTGGTAGTATCTCCCGAAAAATTATACTGGTATTCTACCAGGTCTGGCAAATCGAACACAATGGTGCCGAATTCGGCTTCAAAGGACGCTTTCCGCTTGTACAGGTGCACAAAATCGTTCATGGCCAGAAAAGTACTGTCGCCGTAGCGGATATTATTCAGGTAGATAACCGGCGGCACTGTATCTACCGGAATATGATCGGCATTGAAATAACATAATCCGTTGGAAGTGGCGATATACAAGATATCTCCATCAGTATATACTCCCCGGATATCATCCGACATCAAACCATCATTAGAAGTGATATTGCGGGTAATGACCTGTTTTTTCACATCTATCTCCGATACACCGTGATTGGTGGCCACATATAAATGTCCGGCAGCATTGTAATACAATTGCTGGCAAATATCGCTGGCGAGGTTATTGGCGGTAGAGAGATGTTTTACCACCGTATCGTGGTGCATTACGTAGATGCCCTGATCGCTGGTACCTATCCACAGGGAGCCATCAATCCATTTCAGGTCTTTGATACTTACCTTCCGCAAAGTATCCTCACCGGCGGGCACCAGCTGGCGATCGCTGTCTGTACAGAAATACAATCCATTGTTGGTGCCTACATAATAAGCTGAATCGTTGATACTGGCAATAGACGTTACCAACATATCCAGGTCGGCGATGGTATAGTCATTGAGGGCAATTACCTGGTTTTTAGCGGCTATACGTATTTTACCAGATGGGGCAATATCTACATCCTTCAGCATTTTCACAGCGGTAAGGAGCGACGATCTTTTGGCAACGGTATTGAAATTATATAGTCCGTTATCGGTACCTACTAACACGTTATCATCGCCATGCGGCAGGATGGTAAGTACGCTGTTACGGCCGGAAGAAGTATCAAGGGTAAAAGCGCGGATATTGTTTTCCGCATCTATGGTATTAAGTATGCCTGCATTCTGGCCAATCAACAGCAGGTCGTTCTTATTATCCTTACTGATGCTGAAAATGGAGTGTGAAACCAGGCCGTTGGTATTATCGAGGTAACTGAAATAGAAATTCTTACTGGGGATGTTATATACCCCATCGCCAAAAGTAGTGATCCAGATATTACCGTCGCGGTCTTTGAGCAGAGAGGTAATAAAATGGTTGTCTAACAGGCGGATTACCTTATGTTCATTCTTAAAGTAGCCTTTAAGGAAGTAAAGCGCCCGTTGGGTACCTACCCAGAGGTTATCTTTATCTATACAAATATGACTGATATCATCGTGGATGCCCCAATCTACCCCATTAAAAAAGCAGATCGCATCTTTAGACGTGTAAGAATATACGGTATTGCGGATAATCACATTGGCATTATTATTTACGCGGGTACGCAATGCCGGGTCGTTTAACGGGTATGGGCAAACTGGAAATATTTTCTGAGAAGGGTTATTCGGATCTGTTACGCTTTCCAGGTGAAAGGAAGCTTGCAGGGGATGAAAGATGCTGTCGTTGCGCATCAGGAAAAAAAGATCGGACCCTGAAGCGCCGAGTTTATCATAAACGATTTTTTTGCCATTGTACTGAACAATGCGGTTATTGGTATTGAGGAACCAGATATAACCGCCTTTGCCCTCAAAAGCATATTGCATATAGTGGCTACGGCTGTTAAAGCCGAGGGAAGAATCATTTTCTTCGCTATGGATCACGGTTTTATCGTAGAACGAAGGCTTACCATTGAGGGTAAAAAACCATACCCTGCCCTTAGAGTCGGCGGCCAGTTTTACCACCTCGTTATCCGTGAGGCCATCTTTTTTAGCGTAATTCCTGAACCTTTTTCCATCAAATTTACTAACGCCTGTTGGGGTGGCAAACCAAATAAACCCATCTTTATCCTGCACCGCAGCATAAACAGTAGCGTTGGACAAGCCATCCTTCACATTATAGTTACGGATCATCAGCCCTTGGGCAAGGGTGGTAGTAACAGTGCAAAAGAAAACCAGCCCCCATATCATTATGTAACGCATTAAGGGCATTAGATCATTTGATGGTTTAATCTCCAATAGGGACAATGCTAAGCTAAGGTCCTGTTATTTAGTGACTGGGTATTTTACAGGAGTTGCCAACAAAATAATCCATTCACTAAATAACAGGATAAAATTCTAGTATGCTCTTGCAAACAGCACCCGTTCTTTGGATGGCTTGCCAGTTAGGATACAAGTACCATCTTCCTGCGGATTGTTCAGCGGGATACAGCGGATGGTCGCTTTTGTGCGTTCCTTGATCTGTTCTTCTGTTTCGGCAGTACCATCCCAATGGGCAGATACAAATCCGCCTTTTTCATCCAATACCTTCACGAACTCTTCGAAGGTATCTGCACGGGTGATATGGCTATCGCGGTAAGTGGCAGCTTTATTAAAAAGATTGAGCTGTATTTCTTCCAGCAGGGCTTGTACACGGGCTGATAAGCCATCGAGCGACAGGCTCATTTTTTCTTTGGTATCCCTGCGGGCTACTTCTGCCACGTTGTTTTCCAGATCTCTGGCGCCAATAGCGATACGAACGGGTACACCTTTCATTTCGTATTCAGCAAATTTCCAACCTGGGCGGTTATTGTCGGAATCGTCGTATTTTACGCGGATACCGGCATCCCTGAGCTCTTTTACGATCACATTTACCTTTTCATCGAGCCCTGCTTTTTGGTCGGGTCCTTTATATATAGGCACAATCACTACCTGAACAGGGGCAATTTTAGGCGGCAGCACCAATCCCTCGTCGTCGCTATGCACCATAATAAGCGCACCGATGAGGCGGGTAGATACTCCCCAGGAAGTAGCCCAAACATAGTCGAGTTTATTTTCTTTATTGGAGAACTGTACGTCGAACGCTTTGGCAAAGTTTTGTCCGAGGAAGTGGGAAGTACCTGCCTGCAGGGCTTTTCCGTCTTGCATGAGCGCTTCCACGCAATAGGTATCCACTGCACCAGCAAACCTTTCGCTGGGTGATTTCACGCCGCGTACTACAGGAACAGCCATATAGTTTTCTGCAAAGTCGGCATATATATCGAGCATCTGCCGTGTTTCTGCAATGGCTTCTTCTGCGGTAGCATGGGCCGTATGGCCTTCCTGCCAGAGAAATTCGGCTGTGCGCAGGAAGAGGCGGGTACGCATTTCCCAGCGTACTACGTTGGCCCACTGGTTAATGAGCAATGGCAGATCGCGGTAAGACTGTATCCAATCTTTATAAGTATTCCAGATAATTGTTTCAGAGGTAGGGCGAACAATGAGTTCTTCTTCCAGTTTTGCTTCGGGGTCTACCACTACGCCCCCCCCGTTGGGGTCGTTTTTCAGGCGATAATGGGTAACTACTGCACATTCTTTAGCGAAGCCTTCCACGTGGGCGGCTTCCTTGCTTAAAAAGCTTTTAGGGATGAACAGCGGGAAATACGCATTCTGATGGCCGGTGTCTTTAAATTTACGGTCGAGTACGTCGCGCATGGCTTCCCATAACGCAAAACCGTATGGTTTGATCACCATACAACCTCTTACAGCAGAATAATCTGCCAGACCGCCTTTCAATACCAAGTCGTTATACCATTGTGAATAGTCTTTCGAACGTGCTGTAATCTCTTTACTCATAAAAATATTACTTATTTATATCTCCTTAGTTTAAAACTAATGCTACTTAAAATTATCCTGATAAAATAAACCGGTTCAAGCTATTGCTAAAGGATGAATTGGCTTAATATTTGTCCTCGTATGAAAGAAGAAAATGCCACAAACATAGATGAAAAACATAACTGTGCAAACAGTTATCATAAAATAATATAAGGTAAAATGTGTTATTGTAACTTTAGCACTGTTTAATACGTTAAAAAGAAGTAAATTTACTACACGAATCACGCTTAAAATATATTTCAAATGAAGCCTATATTATATATTGGACTGGCTGCATCGCTCGCACTGGGAGCTTGTTCCAGTACCTATAAAACGGCTCAGACACCGGACGATGTTTATTATTCTCCACGTCAGCAGCAGCGCGCCTATGCCTCCAGCAACGGTTCAAACGGCAACAGCCGTCAGGATGAAAATGATGCCAACTACGTACAAGGTGCTGAAGGCGACGGTAATTATGTAACTTATCAGGACGACGACCAGGGTGATTATCAACGCCGTATCAACCGTTTCGGCAGCACTGGCAACACTTATTCAGGTGATTACTGGGATGGCTATAATGCAGCTTCCAGCATGTATATGAGCAGCTATTATGGTATGGGGATGAGCGGTTTTGGACTGGCTTACAGCCCTTATAGCAGCTTTTATGGTCCTTCTCTGGGCATTGGCCTGGGTTGGGGCTTCGGTGGCGGGTTCTATAGCCCTTGGTATAGTGGTGCTTATGGTGGTTGGGGTTATCCATATGCCAGCTACTGGCCTTATTATACACCTTATTACTATCCTTATTCTTATTATGGCGGCGGTTACTACGGCGGACATGGCGGTTATTACGGACATGGCAGTTACGGCTATTACCGTCCTTCCTATGGTCCATCCAGAGCAGCCAACGAGCGTCCTATCAGAACCGGTTCCTACAGCAATAGCGGCAGTGTAGGCGGCGGCGGTTACACCCGTCCGGTAAGAAATGCCACCCTGCAACCGGTTAATGGCGGCGGCAACGGCGGATATGTAAATCCGAGCAATGCGTCCAATAACAGACCACGCAGGATATTCCAGCAGTCCGGTTCTGAAAGACCAGTAACCAGACCAACTAATAACAACTACCAGAACAACAATAATAACAACGGCTATTCCCGCCCACAAAGAACGGAATATAGCAGACCTACCCCTACTCCTTCTTCTACCCCTAGCTACACTCCCAGCTCTGGTAGCGGTCGTGTAGGTGGCGGAGGCGGCGGAGGTGGTTACTCTCGTCCTAGCAGAGGAGGCCGTTGATAAGCATATCAAAAAGTTTACAAGATAAGCGTAGCCTAAAAACCTACGCTTATTTTTTATCAGGCCACACGTTTTGCCCATATCTCACGTTATACAAATTGCCAAACACGCTAGCAACTGTACCATTGCCTGCAAAGTAAATATCATTTATAGACTAAGAAATTATGATTAAAAGACTTTATCCTCTTTTAGGTGGGTTGTTCGTATCTATAACAGCTGCAGCCCAGAGCTCCAACGATGCTTTACTTTATTCTCCTATGCAGCCTTACGGAACTGCAAGAACCCAGGCCCTGGGCGGAGCAGGAGTAGGCCTTGGCGGAGATTATTCATCCGCCCACATAAATCCGGCAGGAATCGGGATGTTTAAAACAGGAGAATTTTTCTTTACCGCTGGTGTAGGTATCACCAACACTTCTTCTACCTATCTCGGCAACGGTTCAGCAGACAATACCGGTAATAAAACTAATTTTCAACTTCCCAATATAGGCGTAGTTTTCGCTAACAACAGGGCCAGCGGCGCCAGCAGCTGGAACAATTTCACCTTTTCCCTGGGAATGAACAGAATGGCTAACTATAATAGTAAAATAGCCATCGCCGGCGTAAACCTCAACTCATCTTACAGCAATATCTGGGTAGACCAATTACAAGGCCAGTCTCTTAAATATTTTTCATATGGAGATGAAACCGGCGCCAGTTTGGGTTATCAATCCTTCCTGATAGATACACTCACTACCTCAAAAGGCTTTGGCGGTTTAAGCTTTGCGGACCCACGTAGAAATGCGCCTGGCACCAGTCCTATGCCAGATGGCATTACCCAGCGGGGTACACTTACCAAAGAAGGGGGGCTCAACGAATATGCCTTTGCGATGGGCGCCAATTACGGCGACCGGTTGTATATAGGAGCTACCATTACTATTCCCAGCATCAACTATAAAGAAACCTTTTCCTGGTCGGAAGACGACAGGCAAGAAACTAATCATAACAACCAGTTCGGTTATTTCGATTATAATAATTACCTGAAACGCAATGGTATTGGGATCGGGGCCAAAATCGGGATTATCTACAAAATTTCCGACCGGTTCAGATTAGGCGGCGCTTTCCATACACCTACCTATTATAGCCTGCATGATAGTTACGCTGCCGATATCACCGCCAACACAGAAGATTTTGGCGGCGAAGTATACGTTAACTCAAATCAGCTGACCGAAGACGGCGGACCCAAATTATATGATTATAATTATGTAACGCCTCTCCGCTTATTAGGTGGCGCCTCCTATTTTTTTGGCGATATCACCAATCCTAAAAAATTACAGGGTTTCATCACTGCCGATTACGAATATGTAAACCAGTCGTCTGCCAAATTTAAAATGAGCGACGACCGGGCATATGAGCGTGCGCTGAACAGTAATATCAGTGCAATATATACTTCCGTATCTAATGTGCGGGTAGGCGCCGAGCTGAAATTTGCCAGCTTATACGCTGTCCGTGCAGGCTTCGCCGCTTATGGCAACCCATACAGCAACGACGCTTACAACGCCGGCGCAGACGCTTCCAGTAAAGTATACAGCGGTGGGCTGGGTATACGGTCCAAAGGTATCTATGCAGATCTTACCTACAGTTACGCCCAGTTAACCAGTAACTACCGTCCTTACGTGACTGAAGATGCCAGCATAACTCCTCCTCCTGCAACAATAGATTATAACCGGAGCAATATTCTGCTAACAGTAGGGTTTAAGTTTTAATAGAATATTTACTGAATCATAGCTAACAGGGCTGGGCAGCATGGCCGGCCCTGTTTGTTTTTACGCCCAGGAAATAAGCCGCCTACTGCAGTTTTTGTTGCACATATTCCAGGATATTACCGGTATCGCGGGGATCAAACCATTGGAAGGCTTTGTCTTTCCGGAACCAGGTCAGTTGCCGTTTGGCATATTGGCGGGTATGTGTTTTAATATCTTCAATCGCCTGTTCCAGGGAAAGGTGGCCGTCCAGGAACTGGAAGATTTCCTGATAACCAACGGTACGCAGGGCGTTATGCTCTCGGTAAGGGTTAACAGCGCGCACTTCTTCCACCAGGCCGGCAGCGATCATCTGATCTACGCGGTAATGGATATTATGGTGCAACAATTCTTTAGGCAGTGTGATACCAATTTTTATGATATTGAAATCCCGTTGCACGCGGGTAGCGCTGCGAAAGGCGGTGATAGACTTTCCGGTGGCCTCCAGCACTTCCAGGGCACGGATCAGGCGCTGAGGGTTTTGTATTTCGGCAGTTGCATAAAAACCGGGATCGCGTTCCTGCAGCTGTTGTTGCAACCAGTGCAAACCATGCAGGGCATATTGCTCATTAAGGTGTGCGCGGATGCCGGGAGAAATATCGGGCATATCATCGATACCTTCTGCAAAAGCCCGTATATACAGGCCCGTACCACCGCACATCACCGCTACATCGTGCTGTTCAAATATTGCTGCAGCGTATTGCAGGGCTAATTTTTCGTAGATGCCTGCATTTACTTCTTCCCGGATACTATGAGAGTTGATGAAATAATGAGGCACTGCCGAGAGTTCTTCCGGAGAAGGCTTTGCAGTACCTATGCTGATTTCCCGGTAGCATTGCCGGGAGTCTGCAGAGATTACTGCTGTATTAAACAGCTGCGCCATTTTTACAGAGAGCGCTGTTTTACCGGAAGCAGTAGGTCCGGCGATGATGATAATAGTTTTTTGCATGGTGTATGATGGCCCATAAAGGCAGAAAGATAGGAAAGGACGCAAAGGGAAGTGATCCTGCTCCTTTGCGTCCTTTTATGCATTTCACCTTTTTACGGACGTATTAATAATTATTCTCTTCTTCGCCTGCGAAATCTTCCCCACCCATTGCATCGTTTTCTTCTCCTTCTCCTTCTTCTCCTTCTTCTCCGAAGCCGTCGGCATCCATTCCTTCCTTGTTGAGGTCATATTTTTCTTCCATTTCCACCAGCTTATCCCCTACCAGGCCTTTGGTACCATATTGACTAGGCGCCAATCCTTCTTTGCGTACGCAGGCAGGATAAGTTATTTTGCTATTTTCATCTTTAGATACGCCGATCAGTTCTACGAGGAAAGACCAGTTTTTTGCGAAATCGTAGAGATAAATGAATTTCTGGTTAGGGTCTTTAACTGCAGCAGCAATCATAGTATCTGCCATCAGTAAAGGCTCTGCCTTACGGGGTTGGTTATCTGGTTCCAGGATGATTTCCCGGCCGCGTTGCCAGTTATCATTGCTACGGAAAAAGGTAGCTTTATGCTTTGAATCAAATTCGAATGCTTGCAAAATGGCTTGGTGAAATGCTAAAAACGTCTGATTCGGCTTAATGGCAATGTCTCTATAGACACTTTCATCTTCTTCCCAGTAAACTCTGAATTTCAAAACCGGCATGACAAAAAGGTTATAAGTTATATAATGATTAAACAGGTCCGCTATTAGCGATTGATTACAAATGCTGGTGGTTGCGATTATTGGTGACGTAAAATTACCAATTTTATTTAACCGGGCTAAGATTCAATGCGCCCGCTTTTTCCAACAAATAAGCGTATGCCGCGTCGTAGGTGTTTGGGATTTCGCCGTCGAGAATAGCTTCCCGGATGGCATTTTTGAGATCACCAACAATCCTGCCTGGTTTCAGCCCAAAGGTTTCCATGATCATTTCGCCGGTAACAGGAGGTTGCCAATTACGTATCCGGTCGCTTTCTTCCACTTCTTTCAACCTATTACGCACCAATTCAAAATTTTCCAGGTAGCGTTTTACCTTGGCTTTATTTTTTGAAGTGATGTCCGCTTCACACAGCATCATCAGACCGTCGATATCATCTCCTGCATCAAACAACAATCTACGGATAGCCGAATCGGTGATATTCTCTTTGGTTAGGCTGATGGGCCGTAAATGCAATTCTACCAATTTCTTCACCAACTTCATCTTATCATTCATCGGCAGTTTGAGGCGGGTGAATATACGGGGCACCATTTTACCTCCCACTGCATCATGACCATGAAAAGTCCAACCATGGCCCGGTTCAAACTTTTTTGTTGCCGGCTTTCCGATATCGTGTAACAGTGCTGCCCAACGAAGCCACAAATCACGGGTATTTTGAGATATATTATCTATTACCTGCAAGGTATGATAAAAATTATCTTTATGGCCTTTCCCTTCATACATCTCTACACCTACCAGGTCGGTCATTTGGGGAAAAATGATCTTAAGCAGGCCTGCTTTATATAGTAGATCCAGTCCTACAGAGGGTTTAGCGGAGAGCATTATTTTATTGAGCTCATCCGTAATTCTTTCTTGGGAAATAATCCGGATACGTTCTGCATTTTCCTGGATGGCCTTAAAAGCGTCTGGGATAATGGTAAATTGCAGTTGTGAAGCAAACCGGATAGCCCGCATCATACGGAGTGGATCGTCGCTAAAGGTTTGTGCTGGCTCCAATGGAGTGCGTATTATCTTTCTTTCCAGGTCACCGAGTCCGTCGAACGGGTCCATCAGGGAGCCATAATCTTCGTCTTTAAGGCTGATAGCCATTGCATTGATCGTAAAATCGCGGCGATTCTGGTCGTCTTGCAGTGTACCTACAGATACTTCGGGATTTCTGGATTCCTGGCGATAGCTTTCTTTCCGGGCGCCAACAAATTCTATTTCGAGGTCGTTCCATTTTACCTGGGCAGTGCCATAAGTTTTGAAGAAACTAACGGGAACGTTGTCACCAAAGCTGGCTGCTACTTTATGTGCGAGCGCGATTCCATCGCCAACGCACACAATGTCCATGTCTTTTGTTTTCCTTCCCAACAGTTTATCCCGCACAAAGCCACCGATCAGATAAGCAGGCACTCCCAGCTCGTGGGCAGCCAATGCTATCTTTTCCAGTACTTTTCTTTCCTGCAGGGAGCAGGGTATATCTAACGGTTTACTGCTGATCATATAAAAAAATTCCTGTTAAACTTGTTCCTTTCGCAGGGCGCAAAGGTAATAAATAAACGATTTTAATCCCGGATAATCGCTATTGATCCGTCTTTCCCTATCCTGACGATACGGGAAGCGGTAGTGGAGGCGGCTTCTTCCTGGCGGTATTTCACCACATAATCCACTCCGTTCCTGATCTCTTCAGACACCTCATTGAAACGAGCCGGCGACGGAGCGCCGCTGATATTCGCAGAAGTAGACACCAGGGGCTTGCGCAGCCGTTTGATCAGGTGGCGGCAAAAAGTATCTTTCACGATACGGATCGCTACGCTGCCATCGTCACTGATCACATTGGGCGCCAGGCCTAGTGCACCCTCATAGATCACAGTAGTTGGGCGGTCGAAGCCCGCTATCACATCCGCTATATCCGGACGGGGGTTGGCCACATACGTCAGCAAGTCCTTTACATCTGCCAATAATACCACCAGGCTTTTGCTCTCGCTACGCTTTTTGAGGGAAAACACCCGTTGCACAGCCGCTTCGTTGGTGGCATCGCAGCCAATTCCCCAGATAGTATCTGTAGGATACAAGATCAATCCGCCATTGCGCAACACAGGCAACGCGGCGCTGAGATCCACTTCGAAATTATCTGTGTTCATTATTTATTGAGTAAGTTCCCTGTATACATTCATCATAGCGGCGGCGCATTTTTCCGGTGTAAAAAGTTGCGCATGTTGCCGCCCTTTCTCCCGCAGCTGCTGTGCCAGGGCAGGGTTTTCCACCACCAGCTTCATGGCATCTGCAATAGATGCCGGCACCAGCGGATCTACGTACAATGCCGCTTCCCCAGCCGTTTCAGCAAAACAGGAGCCGTGGGAAGTGATTACCGGCGTACCACTCCATAGCGCTTCCAGGATGGGGATACCAAAACCTTCAAAAACAGAGGGGTAAACCAAGGCAGCAGCCCCCTGGTACAATAAGGGCAATTCCTTGTTTTCGAGGCGCACTTGCTCATTAAGGAAAATCACCCGTTGGGTAAGCCCGTTGGCTTCCAGGTAAGCTTTCACCTTTTTCTTATACCCGCTACCATTACCCAATACTACCAGGGGCAAATCTAATGACCCTTTCAGTATATTCATGGCCGTTACAACGCCCAACAGGTTTTTACGTTCTATCAAAGATCCTACGTACAGGAAATATTGCTCCGGCAACTGGTACCTGCTACGCAGGGCAGCGATGTCCTGATCCGACCACTGTTGTTCAAAAATAGGATCACAGCTCTGATATACCACGGAGATTTTCTCTGCCGGCGTATTGTAATAGGTAATGAGGTCTTGTTTCGTTTGCTCACTGATGGCCACTACCCTATCGGCATAGCGGCAGGCATACTTCGCCTTTCTCCGATAGGTTAGCACATCTATAGGATTATACTGCTCCGGGTATCTTTCGAAAATAAGATCGTGCATTGTAACAACCGACCTGATACCGCTTTTATGGATACCGAAAGGCAACTCGTGGCTAAGGCCATGGTAAAGATTGATCTGGTAACGTTGCAGGTCACTTACCACAAAGCGGCTACGCCAGGCCGAACGTAACCAGCGGTGCACAGGCTTTGCCGGCACTACCACTTTAAGGTCTGGAAGGCCGTTCAATACATACCTATTTGTTTGCTTAGGTGCAAACAGGTAATATGTATCTTCCGGGAAGCCCTTTGCCAGGGAAGAGATAAGGGTACGGCTATAATTTCCTAAACCAGTATCATTTTGGAACGCGCGCTTGGCATCGAATCCTATTTTCATAAAGTTGTTTCTTCTGACGAAATGTCAAAATTACGAATTACAGATCGCGAATTACGCATATCTGACAAGATTTCCGGAAATCCGGCTTCCTGATTCGTAATTTTAGTTTACAGGTATTAAGTTTGCAAAAAATAAAAAAATGGATTTACAACAACAAATACTGGCTGCCTGGGCTGATCGCAGCCTGTTACAGGAGACACAGTACACAGATGCAGTTAAAGCGGTAATAGAAGCAGTAGACAAAGGTCATCTGAGAGTTGCGACGCCCACAGAAAATGGCTGGCAAGTAAACGAATGGGTAAAACAGGCGATTCTGCTATATTTTACTATCCAGCCTATGGAAACGATGGAACTGCCTCCATTCGAGTTTTATGATAAAATGAAATTGAAGTCCAACTATAAAGACCTGGGCGTAAGAGCAGTACCACATGCGGTAGCCCGTTATGGCGCTTACATTGCAAAGGGCTGTATCCTGATGCCATCTTACGTAAACATTGGCGCCTTTGTAGATGAAGGCACCATGGTAGACACCTGGGCTACTGTAGGCTCCTGCGCCCAAATTGGCAAGCACGTGCACCTGAGCGGCGGCGTAGGCATCGGAGGCGTACTGGAACCTTTACAGGCAAGTCCCGTTATCATCGAAGACGGTTGCTTCTTAGGCTCCCGCTGCATTGTAGTAGAAGGCGTAGTAGTAGAAAAAGAAGCAGTATTAGGCGCTAACGTAGTACTGACACAGTCTACCAAGATCATCGACGTAAGCGGCAGCGAACCTAAAGAATACAAAGGCCGTGTACCTGCCCGCAGCGTGGTGATTCCAGGTACCTACACCAAAAAATTCCCTGCAGGCGAATACCAGGTATCCTGCGCATTGATTATTGGTCAGCGTAAAGCCTCTACAGATCTGAAAACAAGTTTGAACGATACCCTGCGCGAATTTAGCGTAGCGGTATAATCATACAGTAAGCGCTTTTTTATTTCCTAGAAAAAAATTTGGTGAATTTAAAAAAGCGCTTACCTTTGCAATCCCTTTTACAAGGACCTGGATGCCCAGATGGCGAAATTGGTAGACGCACTGTGTTCAGGTCGCAGCGCCTGCAAGGGTGTGCTGGTTCGAATCCAGTTCTGGGCACTAAAGTGGACAAATCGAAAATTGCTTCGGTTTGTCCATTTTTATTTTTGTCAAAACCCGTGTCCAGCGCGTATATTAGCTTGACGGCTTCATTGAGTCGGGCGGTTCGATAATCGCTTCCGTCAAAAGTGAGTTTTTCAGGGAAAATCGAACCAATAATTTGCCGCTTCTTCTTCACATCTCCATCTTTATAAAGCTGGTCAAGGGTTACAAGGGATTTTACCGCATTATCCAACAAGGATTCTATATTATTTGTGTTCTTTGTGGCCTCCATTAATTTGGCTTCCAGTAGCATAATTCTTTTTCGCTCTCGGCTTTGATTGCCTTATAGTCGGAAGCATCAATTTCTTCTTTTAATAGCAATTTCCTTGCTTTTGCTATATCATTTTGTGCTTCATTTAATTGATCGGTAATTTCCTTTGCTTCACTACGATGGCCTTTCACTTGGGCTTTATACGCTGAATTAACTACCACTTTGTATGATTCTGCCATGCCTGCGCAGGGAACAAATTTGCGCAACTCTTTTGAAAAAAGATCATTTGCCGCTTCTGCTTTGAAACGTGCGCCGCATGATGATTTACAATGATAGTAATAATAAATCCCGTTCCTGCCGCGCGAAGCGCTACCCGTTAATAGATGACCACATTTAGGGCAAAGTAGGTGGCCACGAAGTTGCATGATTTCCTGTGACCCTACTTTAGTACGGTAGTTCTTTTTCTTGCCGTCCAGCAAGTCCTGTACTTCATAGAATAACGATTCTGAAATAATCGGCTCATGTAGACCGGGTACATGTGTACTTGGCTCGTCCTTGTAGGCAGATAAATAAATCTTCCCACAGTAAACTGGGTTTATAAGGAGGTTCCAGAAATTAGTTTTACAGCACCTAATCCCTTTCAGGCGGGCTTCCCTATAAAGCTGCTCTACTTGATATTGGCCCGTTACCATCATGTTAAATACCCACTTCATAATGCTGGCATATGGTTCTACAGGGGCTATGTACTTACGCATGTCCTCCGTTATCTTATTGGCATATCCTACCGGAGCAGGCCCCATCCAACGGCCTTCTTTTTTAGCCCTGCGCATTCCGTGTAATACATTTAATGCTCTCCGATCATTCTCTACTTCCGGGGCGGCCAGATATACCGCCAGCATTATTTTATTCTCCGGAACGGCCATATCTAACGGTTGTTCTATTGCCTGTGGCTCTACCCCCAACCTGCGAAGGGTGTTAATCATTTGGTAGGCATCCCCGGCATTACGGCTAAATCTATCCCATTTTGTGAATAGGATAATATCAATTTGGCCTTTCCGCTTTTTCAGGTCTATAATCTCACTACGCCACTCAGGGCGTTCAAAGGTCTTGGCCGAATGATCTTCAAAAATCACCTTACGGATTGATATTTGGTTATTATGGCAATATTTGCGTAACCTTTCCTCCTGGTCTCTTTGGGAAAAACCCTTGTCTGCCTGCTCATCAGTGCTTACACGATGTATAAATCTGCCTTCATCTTCCTAAATACGTGTTTATGGCTATATTAGCCAGTTTGTACATAAATTCCAGAATAATCTTAGCTTCTTCTATTGTTACATGCGTACCATGTTTTCCTAGTATTTCTACTATTCTTTCGGGGGTAATTGTCTCCATTTTACACCATCACATTAATCAGTTTCACAAAAAACTATGGAGGGAAATACTTCTTCATAACGAATATAAGTATTTTGTTTTGTTATTTTATGTTTTACCTAAACTTTTTTATAAATTTTATCAAATTTTATCGATCTTTACTAATGTTGGTAAGAAATAGTATGTTTTGATACCCTTTGTATTGTAAAACAATGATTGCGAAATGATAGTTATGCATTTGTACACAAGCAAGTAAGTATAAAATCGAATAAAAATGACTAAAACCTATAAGGTTAGCTATAAAACATATTTCAATGAACGGCTTAAACAAGTGTCCTTTCATGGAAAACTTACCTATCCGCTGTACATACAGGTAACATTTGACAGAAAGACGATCTTTTTTAAGAGCTATTATTTTGAACTATTTTCTAAACCCCGGTATTTTTTATCTGTAGCGGGTTTGACGGGTGGTCCGTCTATTGAAGATATTATTAAAAAAGAAAATTCGTTAATTGATTTCATTATTGACAAAAACCTATCAGACTTTTCTTTAGACCTGTTTAAACAGGAATATGGCTACTATAGCAAAGATCTATGTGACGTAACGGAAGAAGGTTTTATTGATTATATGTACGTCTTTTTTCAAGATAAGGGAATGCCGGCATTCGCCGTCATGGTACAGCAAGGTAGCAGATGTCGTATTGTCTATGATGTGGTACGGGATATGAAAAGGGCATTTAATAAGCCCTTGTATGATGAATTGGTAGAAAATTCGTTTTATTATGCCCCGCCATACCTGCCACTATACGGCTTCATGCAGCAAACAAAGAAATGGCCAATGTTAAGCCTTACTGTACTGGAATGGGAAGATGAAAAAACAAAAGCCCAGTTTGCAGACTATCTACAGAAATATTATCCCAATATAGATTTAAAAGAGGTAATGGAACAGGTGAATAAATGGCTGGATCATCTAAGGAAAGATGCCAAATAGTATGCGACTGCAAGCACCTGTTTACACACAAGGAGCGATTGAAATTTCAATCGCTCCTTGTGTGTAAACTCGTTACAGCACACATTTTAACACTTCCATATCTTTGTGCGCGCTTTCATGGCAATCGAATGATTTCAGTTAAAAGTTGCTGCCTGTCTGGCCCCAGTTCGTTCCGTAATTCTTCAATCAGTTGTTTTGTCCATTCACTTTTATTCAACAACATCTGAACATATAACTTTAATGCTTTTGTCAAAGCCGTGTCGCTGTTATTACCTAATACACGCTCATTATGAGTATGCCCCATATAGTTAGTTGTATTTATTATTATATATAGTATATTTTTATAATTCTTAGTCGTTTATTTGTCAATTTCTTCGTTTTCACCACCATTTATACTTGTGATGTACTCTAACCTAAATTCCCTAATATCTATAAGGTGCGCAGCATCAATCAGTTTATGCAAGTGCTTTCTTACACTTAGAATATCTGTATCAAAAGCGTCATCTAATAAACCTTCCTTTGATAGTGCAATGTTAAAGAGGTAGTGAAGTTCATGCCGCCACTGGCCTAACTTATAAAATTTGAACATTTTTTTAAATACATGATATGGACTTATAAACTCCCTACGATTAAGGTTTCGCGGAAAATCCATCCACAGCAGATTAGATTTATTTTCTGCAAATTTAGAAGAACTCCAAGCGCAGTAAAGGGTTGGAGCCATTATACAGAAATCCTCTTTCTCACTTTCAGCTAATAGAACAGACTTTCTTCGGGTATTGTCTAACTGTGAAATTAAAAAGGCTGCTTCAATCAGCTCTGATAACCTATCGTAAAAAAATAATAGGCTGGAAGGGCTTTCTTTACATTTTTTGTTTTCACATACAGATTGCAGCCAACGTTCGAGAATAAGCGAACAGCGGCACTTTTCATGCGCTGAAAAGAAACTATGAATAATCTCAAAGGGATTGGCTATTTCTTCGGTCGAAAGGCGCAAAGGAAGGTTATCCCATGCACGAGGAGCATCAAAATACATGGTTACGGAATTAAAGATTTTGAATAGAGGTTTGAGCCTTCAGGCAGCCCGGAAATGCGGTCATAATACGGCCTCCGCTGTCTGTTAATACTGTTAATAGCTTGGTGGGTAATTGGTGATAGTCAAATCCAATGGAAGACGCTCTGGCGTTTGAACTAGGTGAGGATTGGAATCAAAAGAAAATTTCCTTGCTGGAAAGCAAGGAAACAGTAGACCCTGAAATTCTCGAACAAGTGGCAAAGGCTCTAAAAGTTCCCGCTGAGGCTATCAAGAATTTTGATGAGGAAACAGCCATTCATAATATTCAGAATAACTATGAAGGCTCTGTAATACACGGCGGTCCTACAGTTAACTATAAATGCACGATTAACCCGATGGACAAATGGCTGGAGGCGATGGATGAAAATAAAAAGTTATATGAGCGCCTGTTGCAGACGGAACGGGAAAAGGTAGAAATGCTGGAGAAGCTACTGAACGAAAAAAAAGGTGGAAAGTAACACTACCTATAAGAATATTCAAACGCAAGCGGGCAGGCTATTCAGCCCGCCCGCTTTTAATGTAGGTACTATCTATTAAACGTTTTATGCCCCTTCTCATTGGTGACTTTTTTACGAAAAATAACTATCTTTCAATAGGATTTTGTTTATTTGAGTATTAGTTTGTTGATGACTGTCTTTAGGTACTGGTCCCCCTGTAGCAACCCTGTGGATGATCGAGTAAACTGCCTATTACCTGTAGATCTGTTAACTGAAATATTTCTTATTATTTATTTTTTATCAGAAGGTTTTTAACCTGGACCCAAAATAATCCATATGTATCCTTTTCCCCCTAGTACCTATATGAAGTTGGTTAGTGTAATACTGATACTGTTTTGTATAAGCCATGCCAATGCACAGAGTACTCCAATAAATAATACCAGACCACCTGCTACACCCGTGGGGCTCCCGGTGCCATATTCTACTGCTACTATCAACTACATACGCACCTGGGAACCATCTATGCCTACCAGTGATCCCGCCGTTGCAAGCGACCCCACTCGCACGATAAACGAGGTAAAACAATCAACACAATACTTTGATGGACTGGGTAGACCTCTGCAAGTTGTAGTCAAAGGGGTAAGCACTTCAGGAAAGGATTTGGTAACAACAAATATTTATGACGATTTTGGTAGAGAAGCATATAAATATCTACCTTATGTGCCACAGACAGGCAATACCAGCGATGGTAAATTTAAAACAGACCCATTCACTGTACAGAAAGCGTTTTATCAAGATAACAGTCTAAATCCTGGTGTTAAAGACGAAAGTATTTTTTACAGTCAGGTTGACTTTGAACCATCGCCATTGAATCGTGTTCTTAGTACTTATGCTGCTGGCAATAGCTGGTCCAAAACAGGTGGAAATCACCCGGTAAAACACCAATATCTGGTAAATAATATAAGTGATTCCGTAAGGATATGGGATATGTCTGATCCGATGCCTACTAGCACACGCATTTATGACGCGGGGCAACTTCATAAAAATGTAATGATTGATGAAAGCGGTAATCAGACTATAGAATATAAAGACAAGGAGAATCACCTGGTATTAAAGAAAACGCAACTATCTGACCTACCAGGCACGGCACATATTGGGTGGCTATCTACTTACTATGTATATGATGACTTAGGCAATTTACGTTTTGTAATCCCTCCTTTGGCGGTGGAAAAAATTTCCGGCAATTGGAGTTTATCCTTAGTGGCAGATGAATTGTGCTTTCAATATCGTTTTGATGGGCGCAATCGCATGATCGAAAAGAAAGTGCCAGGTGCAAGTCTTGCTGAAATGGTGTATGACCAGCGCGACAGGTTGGTTTTTTCACGGGATGGTAACCTGACGGCACGTAATCAATGGCAGGTAACCTTTTACGATGGACTTAATAGACCTATTGAAACTGCTTTATATAATTCATCTGCGACCAGAGATGCTTTACAAACGAGTTTGAATAGTTCCACTGGTACTGGTAGTACTTCCTATCAAATTCCAGGCATTACAGATTTGGTAGTAGCCACCGATGATAGAAGCACTTATGTAGCAACTAATTCAGTAACACTGGAAAACGGCTTTGATAGTGGTAGTGGAAATACCAGAGACGTATATATAGACCCTAATTTAAAAGGAGACCTTATTAATTTAACAGTATCGAACCCACTACCTAATATTCCTTCAACTGCACTCTCCCCGTTAACTTATACTTTTTACGACAACTATAGCTATCCCGGAGTACAAAGTCCTACTTCGGGGGATTTCCCTAAACCGCAGGTGGGTAATAACCCATATGCTGAGCCGGTGACGAGTACCAGCTCCATGACGAAGGGATTAGTCACTGGCACTAAGGTCCGTATTTTAGATACCGACCAATGGTTGACCACTACTACCTGGTACAATGATAAAGGTAGAATAATACACGTCGTCAGTGATAACATTGCAGGTGGTAAAGATATTACCACAACATTGTATGATTTCAGCGGAAAAGTATTAAGTACTTATCAGCGGCATACGAATCCCCGTAGCGGCGTCAGTCCCCAAACGACTGTACTTACTATGAAAGAATATGACCAGGCAGGAAGGATAATTAGTCTAAAGAAAAGGCTTAATGACAATGTAAATCTTGAAAGAACTATCGCCACGAATGAATATGATGAATTAGGGCAGTTAAAGACCCAAGCACTGGGTTTACAGGCTAACAATCAGGCTATAGAACAGTTATCATATGAGTATAATATTCGTGGCTGGCTTAAAAGTTTGAACAAGGATTATCTCAATAGTGGGAGTATTCTCTCTCACTTTGGCGAGGAACTGAACTATGACTATGGCTTTACTGGAAGAAATTACAATGGCAATTTAGCAGGTACCCGCTGGAAGGGATGGAATGACCCACTGCCAAGAGCTTATGGATACAGTTATGACAAAGTTAACCGCCTGACCCAGGCATATTTCACCCAACAAAACACAAGCGGTAGCCAGTGGACACAGGATAAAATGGATTTTACCGTTCCCTGGATAAATTACGATGCCAATGGCAACATAACAAAAATGTCGCAGAAAGGGATGGATGGAATCAATATTGTGCCAATGGACCAGCTGGCATATAGTTACTCCCCTAATAGCAATAAGTTATCTGCTGTTTTTGATACTAGTGCAGTGTCAAGTCCTCTTGGCGACTTCAAAGACGGTAATAAAACGGGTAATGACTACAGTTACGACCCGAATGGTAACCTGTCAAAGGACCTCAACAAATCAATATCGACTATTAGTTATAATCATTTAAATCTTCCTACACAAGTAGATTTTGGCAGTAAGGGCATCGTTCGCTTTCAATATGACGCGGTAGGCAACAAACTGAAAAAGGAAATCACAGATTATACAAAATCACCCGCCAAAACTACGACTATCAATTATATCAGTGGATTTGTATATCAGAATGACACTTTGTTATATATGGCGCATGATGAAGGTCGCGTAAGATTGTTCCTAAAAGCGGGACAGGCCCCGCAATATGTGTACGACTATTTTGTGAAAGACCGCCTGGGCAACGTTCGTTTAGTACTTACCGAGCAGTCCGACCTTTCTGTATATACCGCGACAATGGAAGCGCCGTTAGCCGCCAAAGAGAATACATTGTTCAGCAACATAGATGCCACCCGAACTCCCAAACCAGTAGGTTATCCTTCGGACGGCAGTTCCGACGATAACAAATCTGTAGCAAAGCTTAACGTTAAAGACGAAGGTCGGAAAATTGGCCCTTCTATAGTACTCAGGGTTATGAGAGGTGATACCATCCAGATTGGTACAAACGCATTTTATAAATCTACTGGTCCATCAGACAAACAATCTACGGAATCGCCAACCGAAAACATGTTGGCCGATCTGATACAGGCGTTTGGAGGTAATACCATTAGCTCATCAAATCATAATGTAGGCGCTTCTAATAATCCAATCCCATTCAACACTAATTTCTATAATAACGACTATAGAAAACTAAAAGAAAAAGACCCAAATCAGAACAGGCAGGACAAACCTAAAGCCTATCTGAATTTTGTGCTTTTCGATGATCAGTTTAACTTAGTGGACGCAAACAGTGGTGTAAAGCAAGTAAATGGAGAGCCTGACCAGTTACAAACTCTTGCCCAGGACAAGATGCCCATCGAAAAAAGTGGCTTCTTATACATTTATACTAGTAACGAAAGTCCGCAGGATGTGTTCTTTGACAATATTGTTGTAACACAGGCAACAGGGAAAGTACTGGAGGAAACACATTATTATCCCGCGGGCCTAACGATGGCCGGAATCTCTTCAAATGTACTTAAAGGGAAAAATTATCCTGAAAACAAGATGAAGTTTCACGGTAAAGAATTGCAGAATAAAGAGTTTGCAGATGGATCAGGAATTGAATGGTATGATTACAAAAACCGCTTCTACGATCAACAACTTGGGCGCTTTTTTGCCGTAGACCCGCTTGCTGATAAGTTTCCATATTATTCTACTTATCAGTTTGCAGGTAATGAATTTCCTAATGCTACAGATATTGACGGTCTGGAACCCTGGTACACTAGAGATGGGAGTTTAGCGAAGGGGATATCAGGGCCTTATGACCCTGCCGTAATGAATAAGCGCGGGCTATATACGGCAGCACAGACAGAACAAGCAAGGAATGCTCCTCCGCCAGACCCTAGGCAGCCAACGATTCGCGAAACAATGGACTGCCCGCAATGTAAAGTGATCGCGCGGGAAATAGCCCAGGAAAAAGAAAATCAACGTCAACTTTGGGAGAGCCAGAACGGAGCATCTTTCAATATTGTTAAGTCAGCGGTAGAAGTAGCCGCCTGGGAATATGCAGGGGCAAAAGCAGCGGAAGGACTAGGCGCTTTGGGTTCGGCGTTAGGAAGAATATCCATGGGCGCTGCTAAAGCGACTCCTTTTGCCGAGGGATTGACACCAGTTATGAAGGGAGCAGTTGGAGAGTTGCTAACAAAGGATATATTATCATCTCAATTTAAAGGTGCGGAAATATTAGAACAAGTAACCATCAAAATGGATGGTGCCACAATGAGAGCCGATTTTGTCGTAGTTAAGGATGGAAAAGTACTTGGAGTATTTGAATCAAAAGTAGACGGTGGTACTTTATCAAATGGGCAAAAGTTATTCTTTAATGACAAGGATATCGGCACATTAACAGGTAGCAACGCACCGATCAATTTACGTGGAGTTCAGGTAGATCCATCAAAAATTCAAACTGGAGTATTTAATTGGAACTCAAGTACTGGTTTTTTCAGGATTCAATAAATTCATATATGACAAAAAAAAGTGTCCTTAGGAGTGTTTTCGAAACATTAAAAAATGAAATGAAGGTATATGATTTTACCCCTAGCATTGGTGAACAGTACTTTATAAGGAAACAAAAGCAATCAATATTTACGTATCAGTTTCTGATATATGACCGAACAATTATAAAAACAGGAGAAAAGGGGTTTCAAATTGAGCCTTACGCATGGATAAATGTAAAGGACATAGAAAATATTTATAGGGAAATTACGCAGAACACTGAGCTTAAAAAAGAGACAGACTTCGTGACACTAGGGAATAGTATTGCAAATCTAAATGCGAATCCTGACGGAATTAATAGGAAAAGAAATCAAAGTCTCGACTTATTCATTTTTGATGAAGAAAATATTCCTTATGTATCATGGGAGCTAATGAAGCATTTTAAGGAAACTGTATTCCCTTATATGCTTTCAAATAGCACAATTGCGAGAGTAGATGAACTGTTGAATAAGGACCCATATGAATACTGTGTTCATATGAGTAATGATATATATCGGTTTATTAAGGGCTTAATTGCAGCTAAACTGAACAATAGCCCTGAAGCTGATAAATTGTTTTCTATATATAGTGACTTAATTATCGAACGCGACATGCCGGATAATTGCAAAGAGGAAATGAATCGACTTAAATTAATATGGCCAGAAATTGGAACTAAAAGTGTAAGCTGATTATCCAAAAGAACTTATTGAAAATGTCGTAGATGTTATATTGTTCATTGTAAGGTGTTACTAATTTCCGGTTGAAAGAAGCAGAAATTTAACTATGGGTATATTAATTAATGATATTGGTAAAAGTTCAAATTGGTTGATCAAAGCATTCAAAGAACTGCATAAAGAACTTAATTATTCGGTAGAAAGCGTGAAATTAATCGATGATTTGCTCGACCATGAAATCAAGGATGGTCAGCCGATTCCGGGAGGACTTTTCACCAATCTGTTCGGATATAAATGTTTTGCAATTGGATCTTACATAGGAGAAGTTGTAATTAGAAATTCTAAGGCAGCGAAATGGCAGGTTGACGATACGGACAACGATGGGGAAATAAATATTTCTCTCATATCAGCCAATAATATAGTCATATGGCCTGTTCAAAGGGTTATTAAACGAATACAGAATGGACGAGAAGATGAATTATTTGCCTATATCTACACAACCGTTAATGATATGCACTTTGATGGAGATACCCCAGAAGGATTTTTTCCGAAGAAAATAGAACAGAGGAAAACATGGTGGAACTTCTTTAGGAACTAATATCTTACTTGCTGACAGAACAATTAAACCTCTTTAAAATGACAACGCTAGAAAATCAGTGGCCCTACCAAAACAAGTCCTTAAAAGATATGAAGGGTGAAATATGGCGAGAAGTGCCCGGTTTTGATGGGGATTTAATTGTTTCAAATTATGGTAGAGTAAAAGTTCTCCCCAGGTTTATTGTTCATAGAAATGCGCCGGATGGATTTTGGACAAAAGAAAGGATCAAAGTGCAGTTCGTACCCTCCGGCATTATTGGGAAAACCGATCACGGTATGCTTCTTCCCATACAAAAGAAAATCCACCTCTTTGCAAAACGGCTGGCAATTTCCACCGGGATACATCTTTTTTGCAAGTAGTCCAGCAGGGATTGTTCTTTAAGAGAGCGAGCGTCCAGAATAACAATTTTGCTGTCGGGGGTATCTTTCTTTTCACCAGCAAAAGAAGTGGGGGCCGGATGCTGGCTACCCAAAGAGGTAGGCGGGTGAAAAGAAAAAGCCGGGGCGGGTCGGTTTTGCGATAAGCGTTGTAGTAAGTCTGCCACACTACAATTAAAATAAAGTGTTCCAAAGTCCACCAGATTGCCCCCCTTCCCGGTTCCATGATCATACCAGACGTTTAACTGCCTGTTTACTTTGAAGGATGGCGTTTTTTCATCCCGTAACGGGGATAGATACCAATAATCTTGATTTCTTACCTTTTGGGGTTGGTGGCCCAATGAGGCCAAATAATCTACAAGATCAATTTGCTTTGCCTCTGCACACATTAAATTTTTCATATACACGTTTTCAGGTTCACAATAATTATGTACAATAGAAAAACGGCTTACAAGCATTGGTTTTTTAAACCAAAATACTTGCAAGCCGTTCTAAATCAGTTAAAAAGTGGTTCGAGAAAAGTACACCCCGGTGCACTAAAGTGGACAAATCGAGATTTATCTTGGTTTGTCCATTTTTATTTTAGGGAAGCCCCGCGTCCAGCGCATATATTAACGGAGCCGCTTCGTTGAGTCGGGCAGTTCGATCATTTCACATGCTAACAGTACCTTACGGAGATCAAGATCTGAAGCAAAGTCCTTAATGTTGCTTCTCAGATTGAGCCTTTAAATACTCCAACCAATTTTTTGTAGCCAATTCCAGATGAGATTGAAAGTACCCTTTTAACAAACTTACCAGCCAACCTTCCATACTTTCATTGACTGTTACAATAGTGTAGCCTTCATGTTGTTCAAATTGCCAAACGTGATTAGCAAATGCACCAAAAGCTTTACCCGACCAGCCTACCACACTATCTGGCACCACTGTTTTTAATGTGGAATGAATGGTTAACCCGCCTGTTTTCCAATCGATGGTAGCGCCAACTTGTAATTGACCATTTATTTTAGCTGCCGAAATTTCTTTTTGCCAGCTCGGCCAATTATCTACGTCGGTAAATATGTTATATACTGTTGCTACCGGAGCATTTATCCTAATGCTTTGAGTTGTTTTAACCGGCGCATTTTGATTGATACCTATAGCAGGTTTATATGAACTAAAGATTTCAAGGGACGCAATTATAATGATCAATAAAATGATGATGTACAATATAAATTTTAAGACTTTTTTCATGATTATTTTTTTGAAAGGCTGTTACCAGTACAAACTTATAAATATAAAACAGGGGCAATCTATTTAAGCATAAACCAATTTCTTCGATAACAATAAACGTCATCATTAAAACACAATGGTCATTCACCTTGTTTTTGCATTAAAAACAAGGTGAATGGTTAAGTAAAATAGTTTCCCGCTATTGCAACCGTTTCAACCGGAAAAGTAATTGTTTAATCCCTTCCTGATAATCGTCGATTATTGATTGCGTAAACCGTTCGGGAAACAGTTCTCTCTTTGCATCAACCACAATATAAAAACCTTCAATGTAGCTAATGTAATCTTTAGGGCGTTTTGTTTCCGGAATAACGATGTCGAGATCGCCTTTGATTGCAATTGTAGTTTCCACCAACCGGTCTGTAACATGCCGCAATGTATCAGCAGCCTGATCCAATGCGATGTGGGCAGCATAGCTACCTTTTCCCTGTATATCCCAATGGATGAGTTTCAAGCTGCTGTTAAAGGAAAAAATTATACCCAGAAATTCTGCCACAGTTACTTCTGTTGATTTTTTCACTTCCCTTACCGAATGTGTACTCTTTACAGTATGTGTACTCATATAATTAAAAGTTTTCAATGAAACAATCACCACTAGAGTAACATTCTTCTTTATTAAAATGTTGGTCTAAAGAAATATTAAACAATAGCTATTGTGCACATTATCTAAAATGAGCGCTTAAAAAGCCTGATGAGACTGGTGTAACCCTGCTTTCCGAACAAGGTCATTCATGCTACTTAAAATGCTAAAAGGACAAACCTAATAGATATAGGTTTGTCCTTTTACGTTGGTGAAAAGCTTTAATGCTACCGCTTCCCGAAGTAAGTCCATCAACAGCGGCAAAGCGCTAATTATAAAATAAGGTTCAAAATCTTATTTCTGGGAAGCACTTTTCAATGCTTCTACGTCCTTTTTCAATTCAATAATATACAAAGTCAACTCTTCTACTTTCTGCAAGAGCTGTTTATTCATATCTCCTACATCCATACCATTTTTCTCTACTTCCACTGCAGCAGGAATACCCGGCAGGTGCTTATGCTCCCGAACGTATTGCTCAAGCTCTTCCAAGGAAGGCAAAGCATAATGTTCATGGAATACATAATCGGGCCATCCAGTAGCGGTAACTTTTACGCGCTGCGCTGTGATTGTACCTGCCACTGCCAGTTTTGACTGCGGACTGGCTGTTCCTATACCAATGTTACCTTCAACATCAATACGCATTCGCTCTAACCCATTAGCCGTTGAAAAGGTCATAAAACCATCACTTCTCGACGTGCCCCTGCTAAAGGTGATAGCACTATTTAATGCACCAAAAAACCGATGCTCAATGGAAAATGAATTAGCGTTAACCGGTTGTGTACTATGCGTACGAACGCCCAGGTAAGTACCTTCTCCCTCACTATCCCCCTCCGGCAACCTGGCAAACACACTAGACAAAGTATCCAAGTCGGTTACCCCCACATCCAGGAATGCCCTGGGATAATCGTTATGAATACCTACTCTTCCACTCGTTTCCAGTATTACCCTCGACCAAGGCTGAGCCGGATCATTATTTGTTTTTCTGAAATATAATTGCTGGTCAAAAAAACTACCGGCAAACTGCATGGCATAATTATTAGCCGGGCTACTATGCCGGGTATCCAGTAAATGCCACCAGGAAGTAGCCCATGGAGGAAAATTAACCGGGTTATTCGCTTCAAAAAAACCGGATGTTGCACCTTGCAAACCGGCATCTTCCCTTTGTTCAGTCCTTGAGTCATCTACCCCCCAAATCACTTTGTTCTGGGAAAAAGAATATAACCCGCTACCGAGCAGGAATAAGGTTAAGATTGATTTTTTCATATAATTATTATTTCACTCACATCGTATAGGCGTTACCGTGAAAGACTTTCAGGCCTCGGGTTCGAAATAGGCAAGCAGTAAAAAGAGAACACTTGATTATTCCATAGAAGGTACTTATCTATTCAGGTTAAAAACAATTTTGCTAAAACAAAGATAATCGTTTTATTCATTCTTCAATAAAATATCAAATGAAAAAGCCCTTTTGCGAAACAAGATAAATATTGTTTCGCAAAAGGGCTTTTTCATTTTCATTATTCGTAAGGTACTTACACCTCTCCTCCCATCAATGGATCTGTTTTGCTGATCTTTCCTGTTTCCACATGGCCTGCAAAACACTCAAACATGGCAGTACCTTTAACGCTTACCTTAAAGTCGTACCAGTTGCTGTTCTTAGACAGGTTCAGCACCACCTTTACTGTTTCGTGCGCCGGAACAGTTTTATTCAGCAGGCTGTTTTTATAGCTATTATCAAGAATCTCACAGCTATGGGCTTTGGCGTCGTTATTAACAATTGTCAATACAATATTCCCGGTTAATTCCGAAGGACGCTGCTTATTAGTTTCGTAATTGCAGGTAATCTGTATTAACGGATTATTGTTATTTCCTGCGAATTCGCGGTAGAAACCATTAGGTGCATATACCCGGAGATGGTAATTGCCATTTTCAAATGCAGGGACCTGCCAATCATCCTGTAAAGTATCTCCCGGCGCTACAGCGTATTCCCAGGTGCGTAACATTTCCTGTTCATAAGGCTTCATGGCATACACCATGAAAGGAGCGCCTGCCGAACGCTTACCAAAAACCGTATTTCCTGCCTGGAAATGGATACGGTATACGCCTTCTTTATTATAACTACCGTTTACATTCAACTCGTATGGCACCGCACAAGCAGGCTTAGTACCTTTTTCCTGTTTCGGGAAATAAGGCGACTGCAGATGATCCTGGTTGATCTGATCTATTTCACTTTGTGACAGCGCCTTAAAGTTGCTAGGTATTTGCTTGAATTTTGATTTATGGATATCTTCCATAAACTCCACTTTATTCAGGAACTGCGGACGCTCAATTTTCTCGCCGTTATAAGGTCTGAAAACACTGGTCAAGTCACCGCAAATAGCCCGTCTCCACTCTGTAACATTCTCTTCTTTGATCTTCTTATTGAACTTCTTCTCAAGGAAATTTTCCAGGAATTGTAATGAAGAAGTATGATCAAATAACTCAGAATTTACAAAGCCACCGCGTGTCCAGGGAGAAGCGATGATCATAGGCACCCTGTATCCCAGTCCGATAGAGCTTTCCCGGATACGGTCGGCCATTGCAGAAGGATTAGTTTGTTGATCTTTGGTAACAAAATCCATGCGGGGATCTATATCTTTGGATACTTTACCAGTATGCGCTGCGTAAGGATTAGGCACTGCATAAGGAGGCACGTGATCAAAGAAACCATCATTTTCATCGTACGTGAGGATAAAGATGGTTTTCTTCCATACTTCCGGATTTTGCAATAATATTTCCATCACCTCATTCACATACCAAGGACCAAACCAAGGTACGCCAGGATGATCTGAAAAATTAGCAGGAGGCATCAACCAGGATACGGTAGGCAAAGTCCCATTTTTCACATCTTCACGGAACTGATGTAGAATATCACCCTTAGGCACATTCAACGTACGTTCGGTACCGTTATCATCATAGGTCAAAGCAGTTAGCTCGTGGAAATCCGGATCATTGCTGTTTATGGTGAAAGCGTGTTGATTCAGGCTTTTCGTTTCCGGTGATAATTGGCGATAGGCTTCGGTGGTGTATTGTTGTTTGTCTTTTTCTATGCCATCCAGCACCTTTCTGGCTGCAGCCAGTTTTTGTT
This sequence comes from Chitinophaga sp. 30R24, assembly GCF_049056765.1. Taxonomy (NCBI): domain Bacteria; kingdom Pseudomonadati; phylum Bacteroidota; class Chitinophagia; order Chitinophagales; family Chitinophagaceae; genus Chitinophaga; species Chitinophaga sp. 30R24. The sequence continues at coordinate 328,979 of NZ_JBJGXX010000003.1, read as the reverse complement.
TTATTTCATCTGTAGCCGGTTCTTTCTCCAATGCAGCAATCTCGGTCAGGATGTTGGCCTTTTTAATATCGAGATTGGCAATACTTCCGGGATGCAAACGCACATTGTATTGCTTATAATACTCTAATACGTTTGTACCGAAGTTACTGAGCCAGCCACTTTCTTCTCCCTTCAATCCATAGCCCATAGTGAGCTCATTCTGGTATACTTTCCAGGAGATGCCATTTTCTTCCAGGCGTTCGGGATAAGTTTTCCAATCCAGTTCCGGCGTATTATAATTGCTCACATTCCATAAATGCGCTACCCCTTCCGGTGTATTGTGCTCCCGCACAGTTCCGGTCATCCAGTAATGACGGTTAGGGTGCGTACCGGTAATGCTGGAACAAAAATTCTGGTCGCAAACGGTAAAGGCATCTGCCAACGAATAATAGAAGGGAAAATCTGCACGATCGCAATAACCCAGGGTGAGTGGTAATTTTGCGTATTCCTTGTTAAAAGCTTTCTTTACGTCCAGCCATTTATCATACTTCCCTTTATTCCTGGCATCTGTCTGATCGGTCCAGTTATGCGGCGTAGAGCCCATCCAAGGAATTTTAGTATCCTTGGTATTGAGCCGGAAAGGCACATAGGTTTGTCCTTCTTTGTTAGACTGGAGCCAAACCTTATTCTGGTTGCTCAGTTGGATGGCGCGTGGGTCATTAAAACCACGTACCCCTTTCAGCGAACCAAAAAGGTGATCAAAAGAACGGTTTTCCTGCATCAGGAAAACCACATGTTCTGCATCATAAAAGGTACTGCCCAGCGCAGGATTTATTGCTAAAGCCTTTTGTATAGCTGGCGGCAGCATATTAGTAAGGGCAGCACTGCCCGATAACAGTGCTGCCTTTTTTAAAAAATCTCTCCGAGTATCCATATTACTTCATATTACCATTAGAAAGAATACCGTGCACCTAACTGTACTTGATAAGGCGTACCATTTTTATTGGTTACCCCTACGTTTTCATTAACACGGTAAATATATTGTTTGGTAGCCTGGTCGAAGCCACTTACAGTCAGCAGACTCTGATCACCCAGGTTATAGTTTACGCCCCAATTTTTATTTAACAGGTTAGCAAAGTTAAACACGTCTACACTAAAAGTTAAACCTTGTGTTTTAAATGTTTTGAAAGTTTTTTGCAGTCTCACGTCAAAAGTACCGGAAAAAGGATTTACGCCTCCGTTACGGTCTGCAATCTTTCCTAAACTCTGCAGGATGTATTTTTTAGCGCGGTTATCCGGATTGTTCAATACTTTTTCCATAGACGTTTTTACGCTGGCGCTGGTAGATGGGTTCTTCGGATCGAATACAAATGCCAGGTCATTGTCGTTACCTGGTCCACCCACAAAGTCTCCATTAATATCGGCATCTACAGTCAGGGAATAACGGGTACCCGCCAAACCTCTGAAAGTACCGCTGAATACAAATCCTTTCCAGCTAGGAGTAGCACCGTACAGTACCACTTTATGACGGAAATGGTTATCTGAATAGCTCATTTCGCTGAAATCACGCGGATCAGATTTAACAGGTCTGAAAGTAGACGTGTTAGCTACGTTACCGTTATAGGAAGAATTATCTTTAGCGTCGTTCAGGGTATAGCTTACGTTAAAATAACCATCTTTAAAGTATCTGAAGCTTGCATCTACGATCATAGCCATCTGCCTCAGCTTAGCACCATTGGTGAGCATCAGCGTTCTACCTACTTCCTGTGTTTTTCTACCTAATACGTTGTTGGTAATACCAGCAGAAGTAATCGTATTGGCAGGTACAAATACAGCACGGTTTTCTTCGTTTGCCAGGCGGAAGTAAGGTTCGTCCACCATGTTTTTATCTACATAAACGTAGTTATTCTTGGTATAAGAATACAGGAAGTTTACACCTACCCTCATCCAGTCGCCAAATATTTTGTTGTAGCTCACATTGCTTTTGAAAATGGAAGGCATTTTCAGGTGAGGGTCATTCAGGTTGATGGTAGAAACCATAGGTACGCCAGGAATCAAACCAGGAACGGTAGAAGGATCGTTTCTATAAGATGGAAAATCCGGTACAGGTACGAGGTTGTCGCCGTTAGCCGGACGGGTTACATCGATAGATCCTACCATGGTACCACTGTTCTGTATATTGTTCACCTGTGCATAGTTTACTGGGTAGGCAGAGAACAAACCACCACCTAAACGGATGATATCTGTTTTATTACCCTTTACATCCCAAGTCAACTGCAAGCGAGGCTGAATTTTTCCAGCGTCTGTTATTTTACTGTCGGTACGCAAACCGAAAGCTTTATCTACTAATGGGTTATAGTCAGCCTGGCTCAGGTAACCTGTTAAATCCCATCTTAAACCTACCAAAGCTTCTACATTTTTCAGCACTTCAAACTGCATCTGACCAAAAAGGGAAGCATTCAGTACGTATTGCTGTACAGCAGGAATTCCTTTTAACGGCACTTCCCTTACATATCTGGATGGATTCAGATCATCGAACTCTTTCAGGCTGTTAAAAATAAAACGGCCGTTCTGTTCATTGGAAATATAAGTATCCAGATAAGTTAATGTATTATCTGTACCGAAGGTAAAACGGTATTTACCTTTTGTGAGATAAGAAGTATTCACCAACTGTACCTGGTTTTCCAGATTTTTCTCTGGCGTAAAACGCTGACCACCTAATTGTACGGTAGTACTTCCTGTTGTACCATTGGGAAGCTCTGAACGCACAGTTACAATAGCCCTAGGAATATTTGCTGATGGCAATTCGCTGTTAGGCAAATAGTTCCTGGTAGCAGACTGGTACTGGATTTTCAGCTCATTCAGAAAATTCGGTTTGAACTGGGTACGCAAGGAAGCCAGGGTGCTGTTTTCACGTGATTGGAAATTACCCCATACCTCATACAGGTGGATATTAGAGTTATCGCTGTTGCTGGTAGGGTTGTCCCAATTACTGAAGTTATTACGGATAGTTAAACGGTTTTTGTCGTTGATTTGCCAGTCGATACGTGCAAACACGGTATTAGCCAATGTTTTACGTTGGAATTCTCCCACCTGCTGGTGATTACCCAAGCCATACTTAGTTCTGGCAATGTTGATAACGCTGTCCAATACCGCTCTGCTGATACGGTTGGTGATCATATCGTTATCGTTTTTCAGGTCCGCGATATAGAACGGCAGTTTTTCATCCTGTCTGTCTAAAGCAACAAAGAAGTGCAGCTTATCCTTGATAATAGGACCACCCAGGCTGAATCCATACTGGTTAGTGGTAAATTGCTGCTGTCTTTTATTTCCGCGGATATCATAATTGCTGGCCAAAAAATCGGAACGGTAATAATCGAACACGCTTCCGGTTAATGTATTAGTACCAGATTTAGTAACCACGCTAATGGCGCCGCCACCCTGACGGCCCTGGGTTACGTCATATACGTTGGAAATTACTTCAAACTCCCTGATAGCTTCCAGGGAAAGTGAGTAAGGACCACTTCCCAGCGCACCGGAGGTAAGGTTATTCCTTGCACTGGCACCATCGATCAGAAAGTTGGTAGAAGAAGCACGCTGTCCGCCGATATTTGTTCCGTTAGTAGTAGGCGCCAACGCTGAAAGGTTATTAAAGTTACGGTTCTGGGCTGGAATCTGTTGGATGTTCTGGGCAGTAATAGCTGTACTGGCACCCAAACGGTCAATCCTTTTATTCAGCGTATTAGAATTAACAGTAATCTCTTTCAGGTTACTTACAGATTCACTCATTACAAAATCCACTATCAGGTTATCTCCCTGGTTTACGGCCAGTTGGTTCTTGATCTGAGTAGTTAACCCTACAAAAGCGGCTTTCACTGTGTAAGGACGGCCTAAAGGCAGCTGAATGAAAGCGTATTTTCCTTCTTTGTTGGTAATAGACACTGACTGGAAACCTGTTGACTCGTTACGGACAGTAATGGTAACTCCAGGTATCACTTTCCCTTCTTTATTGGTAATTTTTCCGGAAATGGAAGCGTCTGTAGACTGTGCATAGCTATTGATTCCTATATTCAGGAAGCAAAAAGTAAACAGCAATTTGGTGAGCAAGGCCGGTGCCTGCGTAAAATTCTCCGATATTTTTCTTATTCTTTGCAGAAAAAAATGCATCTTGTAATGTTTTAATTAATTTACTTCGTCTAATAGTTAATTAAAATGATGAGCCATATAATGGCTGTTGTCCATGAGCAAAGGTGTGTCACCACCTTTGCTTTGTTTTTAGTGGTACTGTTACATAGGTTATAATGTTTTAGGATTAATAATCAAGTGTTGATGTTTTACGATGGTATAATCAAAACCGGTTTTCGCGGATAGTGTTGTAAGAATGTCGTCGAGCGATTGATTAAAATTCACCTGGTAAATTGTTGTATCATTCTCTGGATTATTCAATTGTACAAACAGGTTAAATTTATCTCCCAGTTCCTTTGCAATCTGTGAAAGCGTCAGGGACCTGATGTCTGGTTGGGGAGCATCTACCGGAGGTGCTGCTGGTTTCGTCTCTTCTATTTTATATGCAGTAGTGGCCAGATTTACGGTCAGGCATTGGCCTTGGGTCATTTCTGCTGCCAGCACTTTTATCTGCCCGGATGTTTCCTGTTGTTCTACCATAATTTTCCCACTCAACACTGCCACCTTAAAATCTGGCTGCTGGCTATAGGCAGATATATTGAAAGAGGTACCTAATACTTTTACACTAAATCCTTTAGTGTGTACAATGAAGGGCCGGCTGGCATTTTTGCTCACTTCAAAAAAAGCTGCTCCCTCTTCCAGGTAGATACTACGTGTAGCCATATTATTGAAAGCGCTGGCAAAACGTATACGGGAAGCTGCGTGCAGCTTAATCACTGAACTATCTGGTAATGTGATCTTTTTATATTCGTCCGGACCGGCACTTACAATCGTCCATTCAGAGCGGCTTTTACCTGATAAAGGCCTGGTAATATATCTGAATGCAAAAATGCTGGAAACGAGAAGTACGAGCAATGCTGCAGCTACTTTCAGATAAAGGAAGGGAACCCTTTTTTTATGCCCTATCTGTTGCCAGATATTGGTATAAATCTCATGACCGATACGCATTTGATTTTCCAAATTGCCGAAGGCATCAAATGGTACTTCATCCTGTACCTGATCGTACCAGTCATTAGCTTCATCGTTCACCTGACGATGTTGCAGGAATTTATTTTTGTTACCCATATAATAACTCATCTCCGCCAAAGTCAAAAAGTACTTTAACGAATTGTTACCTACAGGTTAGCATTATGTTAACAACAATAAAATAAGCGTTAATAGATTAACAGGATCTGCATAGAAGAGTTGGGTCTTCTTCCTTAAGCGGTGCAGGGCTTGGGAGATATTATTTTTTATGGTTTGTTCAGACAAGGAAAGTTCTGCTGCTATTTCTTTAATCGATTTATTTTCATCCCGGCTAAGGATAAAGGCTTTGCGCATGGTATCCGACATATTGGCCAATTCGTCGTTGATAAAATCTTCCAGCTCTTTAGCTTCCAAATTTGATTCAACAGCATATTGCCCTTGTTCATATTGGTACCGGGCCTCTCTCGACATATCCGCCAGGTTTTTTTTGTAAAAGCTGATCGTTTTATTTCTTACTGCCCGGTTTAAATAAGGGGCCAGCGAGTGTTCGATAAAGATCTCTTTCCTGGATGTCCAGAGGTTTACAAATATATTCTGCACAATGTCCTTAGCTGCTTCTTCATCTCCAAGCCTACGGTAGGTCATTGTATACAGTTCGGTCCAATAGCGTTCATATAGCACTTTGAACGCCGACTCGTCACCTTTCCGTAAAGCAGCCAGTAATAATTTATCTGTATCCCCAATAGCATGCATAAGCCACAAATATATCGTTAGATAGAAAGCCTGAAGTGTTAAATTAAAGTTAAGCAATACGTATAATAAAAAAAGCATAAGTATCAGTATCGATACTTATGCTTCCCTTTCAATTGTATTTCTTTATTTAAGGATCGTAAACTCCGAACGTCTGTTCAGCTGATGCTCAGCCTCTGTACAGGGTACCCCATTGGCACATTTATTCAACAATCGTGTTTCTCCATATCCTTTGGCGATCAACTGGCTGGCTGGTATACCATGTTTTACCAGATAATCTTTGGTAGCTGCAGCACGCCGTTGTGAAAGCGCCATATTAAAGGCGTCACTCGACCTGGAATCAGTATGTGATGACAGCTCTATTCTCCAGGTAGGATTTTCGCGGAACAGCTCCACCAGTTTGTCTAACTCTTTCGCCGCATCCAGACGGATATCCGATTTACCAGTATCAAAATACAAGTTGTCGATACGGAAAGGTTTGTTGTATACCGTTTTCTCCCGTTCCAGGTCCTGATTGATCGTCACCAACTTTGCAGTCCGGATAGAGATTGGCACAGGGTTGATATTCGTATAGTCTTTTTTCTCGAACCGCAGTTGATAATCCTTCTTGCCATCCAGCATGATGATATAATGCCCTGTTGTATCTGTATGGGTAGTGAGTTGTGTACCAGTAGCGTTGTCACGTAACTTAATCAGGGCATTGGCCAACGGGAGATGATCCTCTTTATCGAGGAGCACACCCGATAAGAAATATAAAGAAACCGGCACGTCCGGATTTTCTTTCACCACAGGCCTGCTTTTTAACGTGAGCACCGGCACATCAAAATCACCTACTGGCGGCTGCGCCCTTTCTACGGGAACCAGTGCTATTACAGGCAATGCGGCAGCAAAACGGTATATATCGTCGCTACCTTTACCCATGGCCCTATTGGAAGAAAGATAAAACATATGGTCTATAACGGCCGGAGCGAAATCATCGTGCGGCGTATTAACCGGCACGCCCATATTAATCACCATCCAACTATGGCCTGCTGTGGGCATGGCGGTAAAAATATCCAATCCGCCCATACCTGGATGGCCATCACTGGCAAAGTAAAAATGCCCCGCTGTATCGAAGTAAGGCGTGCGCTCGTTTCCTTCTGTATTGATAACCGGACCCATATTTACCGGTGTACTCCATTTATCTTGATTTTTCGTGCTGTAATAAATATCTGTGCCTCCCTGCTGACCAGGCCCCTGGCTAGATACAAAATATAATGTATCACCGCTGGCATTAATCCAGGGATCGCCCACAGAATATTGCAGGATCTCATTAAAAGGTAAATCCGGCGCCAATGTCCAATGTTGTGCACCATCTTGCACTAGCTGCTTTACTTCAATATTTAAAGTATAAACAGTGTCTTTTCCGATCAAACGTCCCCGTTTCTTTACCAGGTTAGTCACCGACAGAAACATATTCTTGCCATCTGCCGTATAACTGGCGCTAGCACTGTGGTAATCTCCATTTACAAATGGCTGGTTAAATAGCCTTATTTTATTAGCATCTATACCCTCACTTTCATATAAATGAAGATAGCTTTGTCCGGTCCAACTGTAGTAACGTTTGTTGATATAACCGCCAGCAGCAAACCCGGTTTTATACGGGCGGTCGGATGCAAAAACGAATTTATTACCGGTGGATGCGATACTCCAATCTGAATATGGGGAGTTGAGCGCCTCCATATTTTCGAGCCGGCCTGCAAGCGGGCGGGCGGTCCAGTAGGCAATAGAATCACAACCTTTCAGCATATTATGTGCCCTCCTGTCGTTAGGCATTGCGAGCAGATAATTATTCAAATGCGTTACTGCTTCACTATATTTTGCATTGTTCATGAGCACCGCCGCATAATTCAGCTCATCCTGGAGCGTATAGCCTTTTACTGTCCATAATTGCGCATACCAGGTTTCGGCAATACCATAATCTTTAGTAAGACGGTAGCTTTCAGCGGCTCCCCTAGCTGCTTTTGCGGTAGCCTTCTTGTTAAATGCCTTCACAAACAAAGGCTTCGCCGCTTCGAAATCATACAGGTTATATGCATTAACAGCTTCGGTAAGCACATATTGCGCCTGTGCTCTTTGCTGATATATACCCAACGATATCAACAGGATAAAAAAACGAAGCAGGATACGAAAACGCATGAATAGCATATATTAAAAAATGTACAATAATGAATGATATACCAACCTAGAAATAGCGGGGCGACAACATTCTCGCCTTAGGATGCTTAAAGAAATAGCTAAGCGATATTTCGTTAGTAGGATAATTGTTAGCAACAGTACTGTTCAGTGTTAGATCATAAGCATAGCCAATACGCAACTTTTCATTCACAAAAAATTCAGCCATCAGTGCAATAGCAGCAGGTTTGGTTAAACCCTCCTTCAAGTTAGACTTTTTCAGGAAAGCCGTACGATATGATCCACCCAACCATAACTTTTCATTGATCAGCAAAAAAGCATTCAGGTCTACGCTGGTAGGGCCTGCCCGGTCTTCTTTGATCAATATGGAAGGCTTTAATACCAACTGTTCAGACATAGGTACGAGTCCACCTGCAGTAAAATAAAAGTGCGGTTTCATCGGTAAATATTCCTTCAGAGCATCCGATTTCTGAAAAGTATGCGTGAGTAAATTATTGGCAGAGAGTCCTGCGAAGAAGCGCTCCCTATTATAGTACACCCCGAACCTGGCATCCGGCAGCAAGGCATCCTTACGGCCATTCAATATTACAGGGTCTATATCTACAGAAGAAGCCTGCAACGCAGAGATATTCATATGTTGCTGTATAAAACCACCGCTAATACCTAATGAAAGGCGGGAAGCGCCTGCTTCATCCAACGGAATACGGTAAGCATAGGTAGCATACCAAGAAGTATTATTAGAAGCCCCTAGTTGATCGTTCATCGCCTGAAACCCCAAACCTACACGCCCGTCACTCACCGCGCCATCTGCAGCAACCGAAAACGTTTTGGGTGCGCCAGGGTAGTTGGTCCATTGGTTGCGGTAAAAAGCATGGATATTCCACTGTTCACGGTAACCAGCATAAGCGGGGTTCACGTAAATCCCATTAAACATATATTGACTGAACTGCGCATCCTGCTGTGCAGAGACGGAAACTCCGCACAGGATAAAAAACAGGGCTATCAGGATTTTATTCATAATTAACTGTTTCAAGATAATAGAGATTTATACACCTGCTCATCGCATTAACTGCAGCCATCCTTTATATGTTTTTTTGCCAGTGGCTGTTGGACAGGTAAGCTCATAATAGTAAGTACCTTCATTCAATTGAGATCCATCCCAGTTGTTCAGGTAATTCGATGATCTATACACTACATTACCCCAACGGTTAAACACTATCAGTATAGCACCCGGGTAACGTTCAATACCCAGAATCACAAACTTGTCGTTTTTACCATCGCCGTTCGGTGTAAATACATTTGGAATGAATACGTCTGCCTTACCAGTTTCTGCTCCCAATACCGTAGCGGTATTGTTGTTCATATCCGGATCTTCATCGGCGCCTTTCACGGTAGCTGTATTTTTGATCGGGCCACCGCTGATTACCTGGGTAGTAAGCTGCAGCTTCACAGATTGCTTACCCGCCACTGCACCAATGTTCCAACTGATCTTCCTTGCAGCTGCATCGTAAGTAGCAGTACCTGCGGCTGTTTGCAGTTTCACCACATTATCAATATTTGGCTCCAGTATATCTTCTACTACAACACCACTCGCTCCCTTCGGACTATTATTAGTAACGGTGATTTCAAAAGTGATCGTCTTTCCCACCGCTATATCTGCAAGAGCAGTAACTATCACTTTATTAACAGACAGATCTACCGGGTGCCTGGTGACATCTATTGTTACAGTAGCTACATTGGATACATAGCCATTAACATCGGTAATAGCATAAGTAAAACTATCCGTACCACCATAACCATCATCCGGTACATACGTCACCGTGCCATCACGATTATCCTTTACCGTACCATGCAACGGCATATCCTGTAACACTACGGTGTGGCCTGTATTTCCATATGTATCATTGCTGATCAGGTTGAGGGTTACGGGGTCTGGTTCTTCGGTAGCGCCATAATCATCCACAGCCACCAGGAATTGCGGCACGGTAACAACTGTGCTGGTATTATTTTCTGGTTGCAAGTCTGTTTCATTACCACTGATTACAGCGGTATTATGATAATCATCTATTGGCAGTACCGTAGCCGTAATGGAAAGCGTCACTGTGTGGTGTACCGGCAAATCACCGATCGTCCATATGCCAGTAGCAACATCATAGTTACCCTGACCAGCAACAGCACTCTTATACTGATAAGCACTTTGAAGCAGGTCTATCACCTGTACGCCAGTAGCGTCTATCGGGCCATCGTTGGTAGCGGCGAGGGTAAAGGTAACATCGGTTCCTACCAATGGCACATCTATAGATACTGTTTTAACTACTTTCAGATCTGCGGCATGTATAGGTATAGTTGTGGCCTCACTGTTATTATTGGCCATGGTGGTTTCTTTTTCTTTACCTGCCACCGTGGCTATATTCGTATAGCTGCCTGTATTATTAACAAGGGCTTTGATCCGGATCACCTCAACTTCATCCTTTTCTATTGTTCCGATGCTCCATTTACCTGTAGCCGGATCATAACTACCCTTTCCAGGAGAAGCACTTACATAAGTATAGCCAGCAGGAAGTATATCCGTTACCGCTACCTCGGTAGCTTTGCTGGGACCATAGTTGCTCACTGTAATAGTAAAGGTAACTATGTCTGTTACTATCGGTACAGCATTATCTACCTCTTGTTGTATCTCCAGATCCATTACAGGTACAGGGGCCGGTGTACTGATCGCCACCTGGTTATTTTCCGGATGGGCGTCTTTTTCCAGGGCAGCAATTACAGCAGTGTTGTTGTAATCGCCAGTAGCGTTTACCCTGGCGGTGATGTTGATGGCAACACTTGCTCCGTTGGAGAGCTCACCAATTGTCCATTTACCGGTAACTGGGTCATAGTTGTGATCACTGGTACCGGCAAACTGATATCCACTTGCCAACAGGTCTGTTACCACAACATTAGTAGCTGTGCTTGGGCCATTATTAGTAGCCGTAATAGTAAAGGATACTTCGGTTCCTACGTCTGGCGTAGTGTTGCTAATGGTTTTCTGTATGCTCACATCTGCTACCGGCACTGGTGTTGACGTGGCTGTTGCCATATTATTATCCGGCATTTTATCTTTCTCTGTTGCACTGATAGTAGCGGTATTCGTATAGTCGCCAGTGGCATTTACAGTAGCCACTACAGTAAGCGTAGCGTCGTTACCGTTATTCAGCGAACCTACTGTCCAGCTATTACCTGCATAGCTACCCTGGCTGCTTGTTGTGCCCACCAATGTATAACCTGTAGGGAGTATATCCAGTACCGTTACACCAGTAGCGATGCTGGGGCCATGGTTCACCGCCTTAATCGTAAAGGTTACCTGGCTGCCTACATCTGGCGTAGTGTTATCTACTGTTTTCAGTACTTCCACATCTGCCACTGCTACCGGCGTTACCGAAGCAACGGCAGTATTGTTGGTCATATTATCCTCCTGTTCATTACCACTGATGGTAGCCCTATTATTATAATCTCCGGCAGCATTAACCATTGCCTCTATCACCAGCGTAGTGTTGGCGCCGTTAGCCAGGTTACCAATCGCCCAGGTGTTGGAGGCAAGATCGTAACCGGCAGGAGTAGCTCCCACAAAGGTATAACCGGCAGGCAGCACATCTATTACCTTGGTTCCGGTAGCGTCGCTAGGGCCATTGTTGCTGGCAGTAAGCGTAAAATGCACGGTAGTACCTGCATCTGGTGCAGGATGGTCTACCACCTGACTGATGGCCAGGTCTATTATTGGCCGCACCACTGGCATAGCAATACTGGCGCTATCATTATCGGTGTTGGTTTGCTTTTCATTAACGCCGACCGTAGCAGTATTGCCATATACGCCAGTAGCGTTTACTTTAGCTACAATGGTCAGGGAATCAATAGCGAGACAGCGCTGGTTGCCGATATTCCAGATACCGGTAACGGGATCGTAAACACCATGGGTAGCATTGCTGTGCAGGTAAGTATAACCGCTCTGCAGCAAATCGTGTACACTCACCCCGGTTGCATTGCTGGGGCCATTATTAGTGGCCATAATGGTAAAAGAAACTTCGGTTCCTACATCCGGCGTAGTGTTGCTAATGGTTTTCTGTATACTTATATCTACTACCGGTACCGGTGTTGACGTGGCTGTTGCCATATTATTAGCCGGTGTTTTATCTTTCTCTACTGCACTGATGGTAGCGGTATTCGTATAGCCGCCAGCAGCATTTACAGTAGCTACTATAGTGAGCGTAGCATCGTTACCGTTATGAATCGCACCAATCGCCCAGGTGTTGCCTACATAGTTACCCTGGCTGCTGGTTGTTTCCACCAACGTATACCCTGTAGGGAGTATGTCCACTACCGTTACACCAGTAGCATTGCTGGGGCCATGGTTCACCGCCTTAATCGTAAAGGTTACCTGGCCGCCTACATCTGGCGTAGGATTATCTACTATTTTCAGTACTTCCACATCTGCCACTGCTACCGGCATTACCGTGGCCCTAGCAGTGTTGTTAGTAATTATGGCATCATATTCATTTCCGCTTACCACTGCCGTGTTGGTATAATTGCCGCTGGCATTTACCAAGGCATCGATTACCAGTGTAGCGCTGGCGCCATTAGCGAGGTTTCCTATAGTCCAGGTTTGGGTAACCTTATCGTAACCGGCAGGCGTAGCGCCCACAAAAGTATAACCAGCGGGTAACGATTCTATTACTTTTACGCCAGTAGCTGCATTAGGGCCATTATTGGTGGCTACAAGCGTAAAATGCACGGTATCACCCACATCTGCGGTGGCGTTGTCTACGCTTTTATTCAAAGACAGGTCTGCTTTGGGCCATACCGTTGGCGTTACCGTGGAATTATTATCAGTCAAATTCTTATCATAAGTAGCACTTGTAACCTTAGCGGTATTATCATATACACCAGTAGGCTGAATAACTGCTTTTAATGTAAACGTCATCTGTGCTTCTGCCTCCAATGTGTCAATGCTCCACACACCGTCATTATAAATACCACTTGCAGTAACAAAAACATAACCGTTCTGGAGCACGTCTTGTACGTTTACTCCATAGGCTCTGCCCGGACCATTATTGGTAACCACTACTTTAAATGTTGCTGTGTCGCCTGGGTATAATGTTCCTGGCGTAACAAGGGTTTTCTCTACGTTCAAGTCTGCTGATCCGAGTGGCGTCAGTATCACTGCATTACTGTTATCAATTGTTTGCGGGTCCTTTTCTGGTCCGGTTACCTGGGCAGTATTTTTATAATCCGCAGGTAACAGGTCCGGTTCTACCCTGGCCGTAAAGGTGGCTGTTGTTGTATTGCCATTGCTAAGGGCGCCTATATTCCAGGTAATAGTACGGTTAGCCGCACTATAGGTGACCCCTGGAGATAAAGTGGATTTCCAGGTGAAGCCTGCCGGCAAAATGTCTGTCACTACCGCATTAGTAGCATCATCCGGACCCGCATTCTTTACACTAAGTGTAAAGGTTACATCGGCTCCCATATAAGGTGAAATGTAGTCTACACTTTTTGTAATACCCAGATCTGCCACGTGCAATAACTGCACATCCGCGGTGGCCTGGTTATTTGCTGTATTGGTATCTCCGGAGGTATTGCTGCTGGCAGTATTACTATGACTGCCCATATTTTTCATTATTGCCTTCACCTGCAATGTAGCGGATGCATTGGCAGTCAGTATATCGATAGTCCATAAACCCGACGTGGGGTTATAGCTTCCTTTGGAAGGCGTAGCGCTTACAAAGGTAAAACCGTTGGGAAGCAGGTCGTTTACTGTTACACCAGCAGCATCTCCTGTACCGATATTTTTTGCCGTAACGGTAAAAGTAACCATCTCGCCGGTGTATTGGGAGGCTAGGTCCACCGTTTTCTTTATCTCTATATCCGGACGGTTTAAGATAAGAGGCGTTGGAGCAGCATCATCAAAAGGGTTACCATTGCCGTTGGCATCGGGTATGCTACTGTTATTTGACTGGTCAAACAAAGGCGTGCCATCGCTGGTAGCCGCAATAGCATTGGCGGTATTGTTAAAAACACCGTAGGTGTCGTTGTTCTGTATTTTCAGCTGAAGTGTGATCGTTTCCTGTGCGTTTACCGGTAAAGTACTAAGGGTTGGATTCAATAGCCCTGTTTGTACACCATCACCGCTATAGGTTGTCGCCGGTTTTAGTGTGCCCGTTGCCGTTACCGACAATACACTAAAGGTCAGTGGAGCGGGAAAGGTACTCGTTAGCACGTCTGTAACCTGTACATTGCTGAGTGGCAGGTTGCCATAGTTCTTTACGGTAAACGTATAAGTAACCAGATAGCTGCCATCTGTTTGAATCACAGGCGCTGCCACTACCTTACCCAAACCAATAGAGGGAAAGCTGAATGCAACGCCAGACAGGTCAGAGAGGCTGGTGCCATCTACAGCGGCTGTAGCCGAAGCGCCAGTAGTATTCCTAAAAGGGCCAAATTTTGCTGTCTGCGCTTTGATACCGGTTACCATCAGCACCACCATCAGCAACGGGAGCATGAATTTTATAGGGTGAGTCATTTTTATAGGTATAAGGGTAGCCACTAATTCAGTTTTACGTTTACTGTCAGTATAATATTTGCCGTTGCACCGGGAGCAAGGCTCACGTCTGTTGTATTTAACAGTTGTTGCTGGCTGGTGCCATTAAAAGAAGCGGCTGTTTTACCTGATAACGGACCGGTGGCATCCAATGAGACTACTGAAAAAGTAGCCGGTGCAGGCAACGCTGCACTGAGGTTGTCTACCACTTGTACATTATTGATTGTAATATCTGCACCAGGATTGGTTACCGTAAAGCGAAACGTTATCGTATAAGTTCCATCGGCATTCATTACTGGCGTACTGGCTGTTTTCACTACCTGTATACGGCAATCTTCTACTTTCGCCTGCAGGTCTGCAATACTAACCGCGCACACTCCATTACTGGTAGTCCAGCGGAAAGTATAGGCGCCCGATTGCAAACCGGTTACCACTGCATTTGCTGCATGCAAATCGCTGAATACCGGTGTTCCTGGGCCTCCGGTCACCGACCAGGCGCCAATACCAACAACCGGCGTATTAGCGGTCAATGTAAGCGGAGAATACAAACAGATATTTTGCAACGGCCCTGTGCTGGCTACTGTAGGTGGATCATCTACCCGGATCTGTATTGTGCTGGCACTCTGGCAACTGCCGGAATTAATCGCCCATTGCAAGGTGTAGGTACCTGCAGTAAGCCCCGTAATATCAGTAGTGGGAACAGTAGGGTCTGTAAATACAGCTGTGCTGCCGGCAGGACTAAGCATGCTCCATTTACCGGTTTCTCCGGCAGCCGGCGCATTACCGTGCATCGCTACTGTTATACCGGTAGCGCCACTTGTATTACATATCTGTGCAGGCGTAGTACCGCCTACGTTAGCATTGGCCACTGTTCCTGGCAGAGAGGTAACTTTCACTGCTACGTCGGCGTACTTCGCAACGCAGCTACCGTTAGCAATAGTCCAACGGAACAGATAATCACCTTTTACCGTATTATAAACAGCGGTGGTATTAGCATTCACGGCATCGATCGTAGGTGTGTTCTGACCACTTACCATCGTCCAGGTGCCCACTCCTACAGCCGGTGCATTGCCGGTGAGTATAATATTACCACTGCAACCATCTGGCTGTGTAGCGCCCGCATTGGCAGCAGAAGGTTCTGCCGCCACATTGATACGCAGTACATCTTTATAAGCCGGACAGCTGCCATTTACTACATTCCAATTGAAAATATATGAACCGGGTACCAGGCCCGTTATGGAAGAAGTAGGAGAACCTGGCGCTACTATATTAGGATTAGGCGCTCCAGATGGTTTTGTATCCAATGACCAGGTACCGGTACCTGCACCGGGTACTTGCGCGTTGAAAACGGCAGTTATATCAGTCGCAGGATTCATTATACACAAAGATTGGTCTGGTCCTGCATCTACACCAGTAGCAGGTCCGCTTACAATGATGGTCGCGATATCGCTGGTAGCCGGACAACTGCCTACCGCTGCCAGCGCATATTGAAATTTATACGTAATGCCTGCCCTCAGGTTCTTTACCAATGCAGTATTACCGGAGTTGGGCACAATAGTGGCCGGATATGGATTTGGGGTTGTGATATCCGTCCAGGTGCCGGTACTGCCCTCATTACCACTGATCAGTGCTGTGGAAGCATTACAAAGATTCTGTGTAGCAATGGCTACTTTGGCGTTTTGCGTTACCACAATTTTCATATCAGCGGTACTCACCGGACAATCCAGGCTACCAGCGGCTGTCCAACGCAATGTATAAGTACCCATTTGCAATCCGGTTACTTGTGTATGCGGATCAACCGGATTCGCAAAAGTTGGATTAGAAGGCCCATTCACAATACTCCAGGTGCCCACGCCATTACTGATGGTATTAGCTGCCAATGTAGTAGCAGTGCCACCACATACTGTTTGGTCTGGCCCGGCATTGGCTATAGTGGGTGCAGAAGAAATAGTATAGTTTACCTGGCTGGCACTGCTGGCACAAGCGCCATTGCTGATAGTCCATTGAAAAGTATACCGGCCATCTGCCACGTTGGTTACTGTAGTATTATAAAGATTGGGATTGACGATACTAAGACCTCCCGGACCCTGCGTCTGCGTCCAGGTACCGGTGCCGGTAACAGGTTGATTTCCGTTCAAAGTCAGCGTGCCTCCGCCGCATATTTTCGCATCGGCGCCTGCCGCCGCAGTTGTTACGGGATTGGAAATAGTAATCATTACGGTATCCAGGGTAGCAGGGCAACCACCGGCAGCCAGGCTCCATTCCAATAAATAGGTACCGTTTATTGCTCTTGAAACATTCGTATTATTTTTCGCAGCATCTGCAAACGTAGGATTATTAGGCCCTGAGATCATTCGCCAAGCGCCATTTTCCCTGGCAGCAGGTGCATTACCCGCCAACGTAAAAGAAGTAGTACCGCCAGTCAAACAACGGTCTGGCCCTGCATCGGCCTGTTTAGGCCCAGCAGTTCCTGAAGTAGTAATTTTTACCATTGCGGTGGCACTTTCACAGGCATTTTTAATTTCCCATTTAAAAGTATAAGTAGTGTTGGCCGCCATACCGGTAACAATGGCATGAGGATCATGCGTATCGGAGAAAGTAATACCGCTTGCCGGCGTCACTGTCCAGGTACCTGTTTCATTCAGCGCAGGCTGATTCCCCTGCAAACGATATGGTGTACTATTACAGATCGTTTCGTCTGAACCTGCAGCCGCAGCAGTAGGTGTAGCATTAGCCACTACTACCTGTACATCGGACTGCTGATTAGGACATCCTGCATTACCGGTAATGATCCAACGGAAAGTATAAATGCCATTCGTTAACTGATCGATTAATGTAGTAGGATCAGATTTATCAGCGATGTGGGCGTTATTAGGACCGGCCACTTGCGACCAACTACCATTACCTGATGCAGGTACGTTACCGGCCAGGTGAGTTTCATACACCGAGCAAGCTAATATTTGTTTTGTACCAGCATTGGCAGCCGTTGGCTTTTTGGAAATCTGTACGTATACATCGGCATATGCATCCTGACAACCACCATTACCATTATTAGTAGTGCGTTTAAAGCGGATCAGGTAAGTGCCAGACACCGTGAGCCCATTTAATACCAGTGGACTGGAAGTATTAGCAAAAGCGGTGGTGCCGCTGCTGCCTCCCAGCTGAGAGCCCGACGGAGCACTGATTAGCGCCCATTGTGTTTGATCTCCCCCATTTGTAGTAAAAGGAATTGTTACACTGGTTTCATCACAGCCGGGAATGATTGGAGAAACAGCCGTGATAGTGGGTGGTGTTGTATAATTAATCGTATAGGTACCGGCAGATTTGCAACCGGCGTAATTCTGTATTTCATATGTAAACACACTTTTCACGCCAGGCGTTAATCCTGTTACTTCCGATACCGGCAAACCCGGCGAAGTAATATTACCTGTACCTTGTGTACGCGTCCAGGTCAGTGTTTCACCAGAATACGTTGGCGCCAGCCCGGAAATAATCGCTGAAGTACGGTTGTCGCAATAAGTAGCGCTGGCGTTGGTAGCAATGGTCACCGACTGGGTTGGAGCAGGTACCGTCAACGTTATTTCAGCAGTACCGTTCACACAAGGACCGCTCACTGTCCAGCGGAGGCGGTAAGTACCTTCCACAAGGTTGGAAACAGTAGCAGTATTGGCATGAATATTATCGAACCGTGGGGAATTAGGACCGCTGAGTACCGACCAGGTGCCTTGTTGTCCATTAGTATTGTCTCCGCCGTAAGAAGCATTCAGCTTATATTGTTGAGTAGTGGTAAAACAGTTATTCAGTGCGGCGTCTGCACCAGCAGTTACCGGAGTAACTCCTCCACCGTTGGTTAACTTAATAGTATCGGAGGAAATACAACCGTTACTGTTGGTGATCGTCCAGCTAAATTGCGTAGCTCCTGCCTGGGTAGCAGAAACATTGATAGGCAGTGAAGACTTACTCTTGTCGGTACCCGCAAACGTAACGCTGTTGCCAGTGCCTACTACCATCCACAGGCCACTTTCATTGGCGCCGGGAGCATTGGCCAACAACAACGAATTACCCGGGCATACGTTAATATCCGGCCCCAGATTAGCCACAGTGGCCGCAAAGGTGTTGTAAGTAACTTCATCATAAATCAGTGAACCATCCGTACAAGTAGTAGACAAACGGAATTTATATACCTGTCCAGACGTATATCCTGTAACGTTAGTAGTAAGATTACGTGGATTTACAATTGTAACGGCAGGTCCTCCCACCTGCGACCAAACGGCTATTGCACTTAAACTACCACCTGTTTTACCCACCAACTGGAATGGTTGACCGGGACATACTGAGGTAGGCACACCAGCATTAATTGTACAATTCTGAGCACTCAGACAATTGGCCATCAACAGTATTAGGCATACTAATAGGGCACTGCGGTATAAGACTTTCATCTATAACGATATAGGGTAGTTAATATAAAAATTCAGATAAATCAAATTACATATGAATAGAATAAATACTTAAACTAACATATATATAAGTTCAATAAAAAACAGGCCCTCTCCGGGCTATGTAAATAAAATAACGTTGATCGTGAGGCTTTCCAAAAGAAGAGAGAAAGGAAAAAATTCTTTACGGCAGGTTATAAATAAACAAGCATGACTGAAATTTATACTGCTGTAACCAGCTATCCACACTGATTACATCTTCATCTATCATTGTACGTTGCTAATGATTTCCCTGATGTGTGCTTAATAACAGCTATTATTTTATGCGAACCGGCAATATTTAACCGGCTGTCCTATGAATCGGATGCAAAAGTCAGTTAAATATTATAATTATTCACATAAATATATACATAAATTTATTCATTATATCTAATGATATTAATAATCATTCAGTGCAGCAGCCTTAAAGCAACCAACAACAAAAGTGCATAAGGTATGTTAATATCCTCACTGGCTAAGTGACGCCATAAGGATTTCCCAGCAGGTATATATCAAAAAATAAATAAGGCGCCTAAACTAACTCCCGCCTCCATTGGGTACTCCCAAAATAAAATAGGGTGTATCAAAAGTTTGATACACCCTATTTTATAATAATTTTATCTTAAAACTTAACCGTCAGGTTACAGGTTACTTTAGTAGGGTTTTGGGCCGCTAAACGGTTAGACCAATATTTCTCATTCGTGAGGTTATCTACTTTTACGCCTATACGATATGCCGGTCTGTCGTAAAACAGGGAAGCATCCAATACAGTATAGGAAGGAATAGTGAACACGAAGGTGCTGGTGTTGGTTTGGTAAGACTGACTACCATAGTTACCGCCCAAAGCGAGACCCAGGCCTTTCATCGTCCCTTTTACCATACGGTAGCTCACCCAGAGGTTAGCCATGGAAGCGGGTCCTGCTGAACTTGGGCGTAGGCCCTGAAGCTTCGGAGCAGCCTTATCCATTTTACTCTCATTGTAAGTATAACCAGCAATCACGTTCAGTCCTGGTATAGGATTAGCGATTACTTCCGCCTCAAAACCTTTACTCAGCTGTGTTCCATCCTGCAGGGAGAAACCAGCATGATCCGGGTCGTCGTAGGTAGAGTTGGTAACAGAAATATCGTAATAGCTCAGGGTAGCGTTCAGTTTCTCATTGAACAGGTCTACCTTAACACCCGCTTCTATCTGATTAGCCTGTTGCGGCTTAAAGGTGTTGCCATTGTAATCAGAACCAGACTGATTTTGGAATCCGTTCATATAGTTGGCAAACAGGGATAACCTGTCTTTCACTACCTGATACACAAGGCCGAACTTCGGAGAAAGCGCAGTTTGCGTATAGGCGCCAGCGGTAGAATCAAGGTTAGGGTAATAAGCACCCAGGTTATGATAATTATCTAACCTTAAGCTAGCCATTACCAATAACTGGCTGGTAATATTAATTACATCAGAAAAATAAGCGCTATAGGTATTTTCCCGGTTGCTGTCGAATATCTGAAAAGGTACTTTGGCAAACATAGGCGCTACAATATCCTTGTTAAAGTTATTATAGGCCGCACCTGGCTTCTTATAATTAATAGCCGGCATGTTTACAGTAGCATCATTACGGGAAGCTCTCAGGCTATAGAAATCTGCTCCTACCACCAACCGGTTACGTAACGTACCGATATGGAAGTCTCCAATAAAATTCTGCTGAATATCGGTACCATAGTAAGGGTAGGTTTGAGAGGTAACCGCCTGCGACAGGGTACTGTCGCTCACCACATTTACCGCAGTGGTAAAGCCATCGGAGGTAGAACGGGTACGGGAAAATACGGTCTGGGAAGTCCAGTTGTTGGATATCTTATATTTAGCCTGGCCAAATACATTTAACTGCTGGCTGTTGTAGCTGATCGTATTATTGGCAAATGACAGGTTGTAAGGCAGGTCTAATTCCTCAATGCTATGCGCTTTTCCTTTAGTATAAGGATTCATTCTCATAGGCGAAGTAGCTTTATAACCACTCATTTCCACATCCAGTAACAGGGTAAGCCTGTCGTTTACTTTATAGGAAAAGCTTGGCGCCAGCAGGTAATTTTTGCTGAAACCAGCATCCTGGAAACTATGTTCACTACTTATTGCGCCATTAAAGCGGAAAAGGGCCGTTTTTTGCTCATTTACCGGCGTATTGATATCAAGGGTTAAGCGGTTCAGGTCCCAGCTACCACCGGAATAAGAAACTTCTCCCTTAAATGTTTCAAAAGGCTTCTTGGTAACGCGGTTAAATAACCCGCCATAAGAAGATAAGGTGCTGCCAAACAAAGTAGCAGAGGGCCCTTTAATTACTTCAATACGCTCCAGGTTGGCCGGGTCTACGTTGGTATACACAAAGCTACCCACCCCATTACGCACCAGGTTCGCAGTAGTGAAACCACGTGAAAGCGCAGAACTTCTACCTTGGTTATACACAATAGGAATACCGGCGCCAGGAATATTTTTAAACGCACTGTTGTAATCTGTTACCAGCTGCTCTTTCATCAACTCTTTACCCACTACGCTATATACCTGTGGATTTTCCAGATTTTTAAGCGGCAGTTTGGATACATCTTCACTCTCTTTTTTAGCAAAACGGTTACCACCACTGGCTACGACTACTTCCTCAAGGTTTTGGGAAGACGTTTTTATGACAATCTGCAGTTTTGTGCTTCTGCCATTCTCAACGGATATCGTCTTTTTAATTGTTTCAAATCCCACCATAGATACTTCCAACTCATACTTCCCGTCCGGAATATTCCGGAACTGGAATTCACCACTCTCATTAGTGATTGTTCCTTTGGCAATGCCTTTCAATAACACTGTAACATTGGGAGCCGGGCTTCCATCGGAAGTAAGTACTACTCCATGGATGGTATTATTGGCTCCATCATCCGGATTAGCGGCATAAGTAAAGGAGAAACAGCCTATGAGAAATGCGATCAACAGATATAACCTTATCATTATTATATTATCGTTTATTTAATTATATTATCGTTTATTTAAGCATCAATTTCGATGTGCAAAATTGCAACGATAACAAGTCAACTTATCTACCAATCGGGAAAATGATTTACGCAAAAAGGAATTTTTTCTACCAACAGGTGGGGCTATTTCGAACTTGCCGGCAAAATGGGCTACCATAGCGTATTTCCGGACATCCCTATTACATTAAATTTCATCTAAATACTTACTCCAGATATCCATCTTTACAGGTATTTATTCCGGAATTGCCATGACAAACATACATTCTCCGTGGCTGATTGCGACAAAGAAGAGAACATCTTACCTTTGCAGGCATGGATTATTTCAAAAAGCAACTGGCGTTACTCAAAACGGAAAGGGAAGAAGACCGGAAATCTTACCAGGAGATGACAGCAGCCGCTTCCGTTGCAGACCGCAGGGCCAATGGACTTACCTGGTACCCTATCGCCATCAGGGGCTCTGAAATGAGCCGGGGCGATTACCTGACCGTAGAAGCAGAACGCACTACTCACCAGGATATTCCCCACCAGCTTCGCTTTGGCGCATCTGCCGTGTTATTCTCCAACCATAATCCCCAACAGGACCACCTGGAGGGCACGATCTCTTATCAAAGTGGCAACCGCCTAAAAATCACCCTGCGCACCGATGAGCTACCCGAATGGGCCAGCGACGGAAAGCTTGGCATAGACCTGCTCTTCGACGACAATAGCTACAATGAAATGCAGCAAGCGCTGAAACAAGCCGACGAAAAACAGGACCAACAACCGCAAGGCCGGCTTATTAAGATCCTTACCGGCCAACAGTCGCCCTCGTTCCGGGACGACCTTCCCCCCTACACCAATCCCCGGCTGAACGTATCCCAGCAAGCAGCTGTTTCCAATATACTGGCCGCCAGCGACCTGGCCATCGTTCATGGCCCGCCGGGAACCGGCAAAACCACCACGCTGGTGCAAGCCATCAAAGCATTGATCAGCCAGGAACAGCAACAGATACTGGTAGTAGCACCAAGCAATGCCGCAGTAGACCTGCTCAGCGAAAAATTATCTGGAGAAGGACTCAATGTACTACGGGTAGGCAACCCCGCCCGTGTTTCCGAGCAATTGATGTCGCTCACTCTCGACAGCAAAGTAGCTGCCCATAGCAGCAATAAGGAGATAAAACGGCTGAAAAAACAAGCCAATGAGTTCAGGGATATGGCGCATAAATACAAACGCAACTTTGGCAAAGCAGAAAGGGAACAACGCAAGGCACTCTTCGATGAAGCCCGCAAAATCATGAAAGAGGTGGCCAACACCGAACAATACATCATCGACGACCTGATTTCGAAAGCGCAAGTGATCACCGCCACCCTGGTAGGCGCCAACCATTATACCGTTCAGCAATTGCAATACGGCACCGTTGTAATTGATGAAGCCGGTCAAGCCCTGGAGCCTGCCTGCTGGATTCCCATCCTCAAAGCACAAAAGGTAATACTGGCAGGAGATCATTGCCAGCTGCCCCCTACCATTAAATCGGAAGAAGCTGCCCATAACGGACTGAGCGATACTTTGCTGGAAAAAAATGTAAGACTGCATCCCGAAGCGGTAACCTTGCTGGAAGAACAATACCGCATGCACGCCGACATCATGGGCTATTCTTCCGGTATCTTTTACGATGACAAACTAAAAGCGCATACTTCTGTTGCCAGCCACTTACTGTTTTCCGCAGACATGCCGCTCTCTTTTATTGATACCGCAGGCTGCGGATTCGATGAAAAAACTTCCGGCACCAGCACCACCAACCCGGAAGAAGCTGCTTTTTTGTTTAAGCACCTCACCCAATTGGTGGCCGTACTCCAAGAACATTGCCAACCCGGCAACTTTCCATCTATCGGCATTATCTCTCCTTATAAGCAACAAATAGCCTTATTAAGGGAGCTAATGGAACATGCCCCTGCCCTACAACCCTATGCTGCCAAAATTACCATCAATACCATCGACAGCTTCCAAGGCCAGGAACGGGACATCGTATATATCAGCATGACCCGAAGCAATACCGACAACAAAATTGGTTTCCTCTCCGATATCCGTCGTATGAACGTGGCCATGACTAGAGCCCGTAAAAAGCTGGTAGTAATCGGCGATAGCGCCACCTTGTCACAATCCGGGTTTTATGCCGGTTTTATCAGCTACACCGAAAACAAAAATGCTTACCAAAGTGCCTGGGAATTTATGGACATTTAATCCTTGATATATGCTACCCATCAATCAACTTTTACTATTCGCCTTTACAGCCTTTCTCATGGTATTAGTACCCGGGCCCAATATGATCTATCTGATCACCCGGTCTGTTACCCAAGGTAAAAAAGCTGGCCTTATCTCCCTCTCCGGTGTTGTATGTGGCTTCCTGTTCCATATTACCCTGGTATGCTTTGGGTTAACCGCCGTATTAATGGCCGTGCCTTTTGCCTATATGGCGCTAAAAACAGCGGGATCGGTATACCTGCTATACCTGGCCTGGCAAGCCATTAAACCAGGTAGCAAAGGCCTCTTTGAAACCAATAAACAACTACCCCCCGACAAACCGCTCAAACTATTCAGTATGGGCCTGTTCACCAACGTGCTGAATCCTAAAGTGGCCGTTTTTTACCTTTCTTTTTTTCCTCAATTCATAAAACCGGCCTACGGCCCCATACTGGCACAAAGCTTTTTGCTGGGCTTCATACAAATCAGTGTAAGCTGTACCGTAAATACCATGATCGTATTATCTGCGGCCAAAGTAAGGCACTTGTTCTCTGCTAACCCCACCTGGATGCGTATGCAGCAATGGTTTATGGCCTCCGTTTTCAGCGGATTAGCCCTGAAAATGGCCTTGGATAAAGGAAAATAATCCCACGAGTTAAAAAAAATTTGGCAAAATAATTTGTGTGCTTATATTTGCAACCCCTGACACAATATCAGTTGCCCAGATGGCGAAATTGGTAGACGCACTGTGTTCAGGTCGCAGCGCCTGCAAGGGTGTGCTGGTTCGAATCCAGTTCTGGGCACTAGAAAGGACAAATCGAGATTGATCTTGGTTTGTCCTTTTTTATTTTTGGGAAAAGCCCTTTCCACACCATATATTAAGGATCAAGTTGAAAAGTTAACCTTAACACACATTCACTCACCCAGGCGGTTCGGTAATTGATTCCGTCAAAAATGAATTTTTCAGAGAAAATAGAACTAATACCTATTGACTCTTCGTTTATTCTTATGGCTCAAAGGAGCATTTACTTGAGGAGGAGCATTTTTAATCGGCTTTAACTTGTAATTAGCCTTCTTCATTTTCTATTACATAGTTTTTATGCTATTCTTAAGTACAGAAGAAAAGGATTACTATAGCTTTACTTAAAGCAGATAGCGCTAACATATTAGAAGGCAGGACCGCTTCTCTCCTTTTTTTGCCCGTTTCATTATATCCGTGCTTGCACTTTCCCCGATTTGTTCGGACCTTTATAAAGTCTATTGAATTACCTTACAAAAACATTATTATATGGAATGGCAGCAATTACTTGCCGATTTTTTTGCAGGAATATTTTTAGCGAATGCAGTCCCTCATTTTGTGCATGGCATTTCAGGGAATAAGTTTCCTACTGTTTTTTCCAAACCACGCGGCGTCGGACTATCATCTCCTACTACCAATGTGCTCTGGGCACTGTTTAATCTGATGATAGGCTATGTGCTGGCTAAGCGTGGCCATGTCAGTAGTGAGGAACCCGCTACTATAGTAACGTTATTTATCGGCATTGCTGCGATCAGTCTACTGTTGAGCAAAAGATTCCAAAAGAAGCATAAAGAAGAATAGCAGAGGTTATACATTTTAAACAGGAGCCTGTTTTATGCTACGCAGGATATCATCAACGTGTATACGTTGTAAATGGTATCCTGTATATTTTAAATCACTGGCAAAACAACAGGCATATTCATCAAAAGAGGCAACACTAGATAGGTACCAGGTAACATGGTCCAACATCACTTCCTGCCTGTTGACTACTTCCAACCTACGTAATTCCTCTGAAATGCCTCTGCCATCTGCTTTGAGTATTGCCTCTTTTCTGGTCCAGTACTCATAAAACAATTGCTGCCCCGGCTGCTCATTGAGAATATTATGCCATTCCAATGGTGAGAAAAGCTCCAAATAATCGCGAACGTTTATTGCCATTCTGTGCTCTATATCTATTCCGATTCTTCCGTGTGGGCTTATCGCACAGATAACCATACTACCAGAATGCGATATATTAAAATCCGGAAGCCCTTTCAAATACGGACGGCCATACGTAGTATATGCCAGTTCCTCAAGCATTGTATGATAGCCCATTTGCAAGAGGCCATAACGCAATAGATGTTTTCCCAACAAACAAGCGTGTGCATCCTGCCATCTCTTGTACCACCGAACTTTATTTTGAATGGTAACAGGCACTGTTGCTAACAAGTATTCAAACGATTGTAGTGCTATAGGAGACTCGTAGGTAGTATAAAAAACAGGAAGCATCATTGTAGTAAAGAATGAAATACGCGTATATGACGAGTAGTTGTAGCCAACCGTCAGCAATAACAAAGTAAAAAAAATAATCGAACTTTCTTCTTACGGGAAAGATGGTTGGTATAGTAATTGACCAGAGTATAAGGGTTAAGACACTGCATGTCCGGTACTGGCCAACAATGCAGTAGCAGCCTGGTTACCATAGTAAAAAGCTTCTTCAAAAATAGAAACGCCACTCAGATCTGAGTGGGCATAAAAAATATTCGGATAACCACTTTGCCGTGCCGCCACCAACTCCGAACTGGTAATAAATCCCGCACGTGGACGAATCATACCATGTCCCCATATCCAAACATCTATGATGTTAATCATGCGGTGGATACCAGGATGCATGGCTTCCAAATCGTCGGCGATCAACTTTACCCAATGCGGATGTTGCAGCCCTAAAGCGTATTCACGGGAAGCCACTGGCTCCATATGATCCAATGGAAGGTACCAGGTGATCACCTGTTTACCGTTTTTTTGTTGACTAAGCTGTTGCTGTTGGGCGTTTACATATCCCAGTGAACGTCCTTTGTACATTACGTTATCCCAGCATAATGGATAGCCCTGGGAATCAGGCACCTGATCAAGGGTGATATTCGCTACTAACCAGGGAGAATATACGAAATGCTGCGGCTGGTATAGAGTCGAAGCAGGTAATAAACGCCTGGCTACAAACTGCGGCACTGCCAGTATACAACTATTAGCTACTAACCGATGCGTATGCCCACTGGTTACCTCCAGGTAATCCACATACACCTGGTTTCCTACCGGCGTTACCCGGTAAGCCAGGCAATGTGGCTGTATATGCCCTTCGCTGAATTGCCGCAGATGCTCTACCAACCGGCCATTGCCTTGGGGCCAGGTAAGTACCTGGGAGCTATCTGCATTGGCAGCCTTGCCTTTACGGCCCGCAAAATAATGGATACCTGCCCAGGCGCTGATCACCGCTGTGCCAGCACCATAATCATCCCGGCAGCAATAATCAAGGTACCAATGCAACGCTTCCGATACGTAACCTTCCTGTTGCAGGTAATCTTTCATACTGATGTTATCTAATGCAGTATATACTGCGTCTTTTGAACTATTAGCCAAGGGAATATCAAAGGCATACAAACCGTCTGCTCCCCGCTGCCAGCGTAGCCGTTCCATCTCCGCAAAAAAACGCCGGATCTCCGCCAGGTCAATTGCCGGTACACCAAATTGCGGCACCAGTCCTTCCTGCCAACGACCATGAATGAATAAACGTTCTTCAGGATCAAAGCACAAGTCTGTTTCATTATAAACCGGCCATCCCGCTTCATTATAACCCGTTAATATCCCCGCTTCCTCTAATAAATCCAGCAAAGGCCGGTTACTCAGATTCGGCAAAGGCAAGTAATGTGCACCTAACGGATAATGGCTATATGCATTTTCCCCATAAGCTGCATTACCGCCAACACGCGTTTCCAGTTCCAATACTTTAAAGGAAATATCACCTTGCTGGCGGAGCTTTCTCGCAGCCGACAAGCCCGCTACTCCACTGCCTACAATCACTACATCAACCCGTTCCGTAGTGGCCGGCGCGGCAAAATGCCCATTACGCAGCTGGTGTCCAATGGCCGCAGAAGCGCCGTGAATCCTACCACCAATATGGGCATATTTATTCCTTCTATTGCTGCAAGCAATATATTGTACTGCCGTTACCGTGGCGCCTGCAACAATAGCCATATAGCGCAGGAAATCCTTTCTGCTTAACGTTTTATTCCTGGTATTTTCCCCATTCATCTTCAAAATATTGCACCAATACCTGGTTGTTTAAATGATTAACCTGTACCCGTCTTTTATCCATATCTGCCGTAAATAAACACATTTGCGGAAACACCGCAGCAGAGAAATAACGCAATCCCTCCGGCAACATGGTATGCTGCACTTGCAAACCTCTGGGAGAAGCCATTACATATCCCCATTCTCCAAAAGAAGGCACATAAGTATGGTACGGGATAGTTTGATAACCACAGGATAGCAAGGTAGCATTTACACACCAAAAAGCTTTGGGCGCTACAAAGGGAGAGGTAGACTGTACTACCAACACACTACTATCGGTAAGCGCATGCTGCAACTGCCGGTAAAAAGCGGTGGTATATAATTTTCCGACTGCATAATTACTGGGGTCTGGAAAATCTACTATGACCAAGTCGTACACCGTTTTATTCTCTTTCAACCATTGAAAAGCATCTGCATTCACAACTTGTAATTTCGGCGACAACAAGGAATAATTGTTTAATTTTGTTAATAAGTAGTTTTGCCGGAAAAGCTTTGTCATAGCAGGGTCCAGATCTACCAACGTTACCTCTGTCACATCCGGATACTTCAATATTTCCCTGGCGGCCATACCATCTCCTCCACCTAATATCAATACCCTACTATGCCGCGGGCTATACATCATTACCGGGTGCACAAGCGCTTCATGATACCGGTATTCATCCATAGAACTAAATTGCAGGTTGCCATTGAGATACAAACGCAGGTCCGTTTTACTGCGCGTAAGCACAATACGCTGATAAGGCGAAGAATGGGAGAAGATAACCGGATCACGGAATACTTGCGTTTCGGAGAAAGACATGATATCATTAGCCCACCAAAAAATACCACACAGCAGCAGCATCACTGCCACCGCCTTTACTTTCAGATAGGCGGCCCATTTAATTTCTGTCCGGAACCGCGTACAAACAATAACTGCCACCACTACATTCAGGATACCAAAAAAACAGGAAGTACGAATCAATCCGAAGTAAGGTACCAACATCAAAGGGAATACAATAGAAGCCAGCAAAGCACCGATATAGTCAAAAGTAAATACTCTCGAAACAAGGTCACGAAACTCATAGCGGTTTTTCAGAATGCTCATCAGCAATGGCAATTCCAATCCCACCAAAATACCCGTTAATCCTACCAGCAGGTACAAGATCAATCTGAAAGATGCTGCATGTTCAAACAACAGGAACAACAACGCAGAACTGATACCTCCAATAAGCCCCACCAGTATTTCCAACTGGATAAACCAACCCAATAACTCCTTTTTAAAGAAACGTGACAAATAGGCCCCGATACCCATCGAGAACAAATAAGCACCTATGATCGTGGAAAATTGCGTAACAGAATCCCCCAACAAATAGCTCGCTAATGTGCCAGCCACTAACTCATAGATAAGGCCGCAGGTGGCAATCACAAACACCGAAAATAATAAAAGAACTTCCACCTCTCTAACGTTTAACCATGAATTGCTGAACTGATAATCAACCCAATGGCAATAATAAAAGCGGCTACTACAATAGCCAGTGCAATATTTTTATTTTGTACGATTTCCTTCCAAGTATTTTCCGGTGTAAAGCGGTCTACCAACCAAAAGGCCACAACCAAAATAATCACTCCCAATAATGCATACACGACAGAAGAGAAAATGTATTTAAATTGCAAAGCATCCATATAATAAATATTATTTGTGATAAAAATAACGCACTCCGCCACCATGAGGGCTGGAAGAATGTACCATACCCGGTTCCCACTTTTCAGTACTGGTGCAATTACAGATACGGTAGCCATAATAATTGCTTAATAACAGCGCCGCCAGGAACCCCGTAACAATACAAATAGTAAGTTTATCCCGCTGCCATAATTGCCTGGCTATTTCCTTCATCTTATACATATTGCTAGATAACAAAATTATTGTTCACATTACTTTCTTCCCAACGTTGTTGTTCAAAACTTCTTTTAGCCCAATAAAGAACGGCTGCCAATACTGCCAGCACGAGTGATAATACCACAGCATTCCAGAAGGTTGGTACATCCCAATATACAATGATATTAAAGCTTACCGGCGGGCCGGTAGCCTCCTTAGTAGGTGTTATCACAAAATGATACGTGCCTGGTGGCACGCTGCAAACAAATTCCTTCTGTACCTTTTCTCCTTCCGACCAATAATCGCCATCAGATACGCCACTGTAATAGGAAGCACCTACTTCAAAAGCTGCTTCTTTACCGTTTTGCTCATTTACCAGGCTAATTGCCGCTTCGCACCAGTTGTTGTTTACATCACTGTTGATAGTTACCTCCATATTGGAAGTACGGTCGTTTAGGGTAAAAGAAGGCGTTACAATGGGCTTATTAGCAGTACTGTCGTCAATAAAAAATTGTTGGCTAAATACCTGCCGCTGCTCCTGATGATGATTATAAATTGATTGTATAATAAAAGCCAGTATACAAAATACCAGTGTGCCAACAAGGAACCTTCGTGGTTCTGCTGGCAGGGGAAAAGGTTGCGCTGGCGCCACGCCAGTGCGGGCAGGAAGGGTTATACCGTTGCAAAAAGCATCACTCACCTCTTTCCGGGATATATATTCACCTCCGAAAATATCTTTCTCTCCCCCTGCCTTCTTTTCATATTCTATTACCAATAGGTAGGGAGGATGGATATACTCCACACATTGTACCCCTCGCTGCATATTATTCTCCCAATGAAATTCCCCATTTGCATATTGATATTTCGCATAATAGCGGCTAAACCGTTCAAACTTTTTCCCATTCCAGACAACCGTTGGCTGGTCCGGATTTTCAATTAAGTCTGTTGGCAGCATTTTTTCTTCCAGTGGTTCCATCAGGTTCCAATGCCCATTGTACGTAGAGAGAAAAGCCAATGCGTGGTCTTCCTTTCGCATTAAGGTATATTCCGTCCAATAATCAGTCGAAGCCGTTTCGTAACGTTCAGTTGCAGTAACCACTATATATTGCTTACCTCTTAAAACACCTGTAGCGCCAGGTGTTATCAACAACTTGCCCTTAGCTGGTTTTAAAACAGAGGTAGAATGCCAACCATTGGCATTCTGCGTAATGACTCCATTACATTGACCGCAAACATATACAACAGTGGAGCTGGCATTAAATAAGACGTGCTGCTCACCACATGTAAGGCAATTAAAAATAGCTGGCAATGAAGGCATAACACAATTTATCTCCGGAGACTATGCATCTCTTCATGGGTAATTTCAAAAAATAATTTTATCTGCTCCATTATTGCAGTGGTAATAACATCATTATTCTTTCTGAAGTTAGACAAGTATACATCACAGGTACACAAGCCATATTCCGGCCAGGTATGTATAGATATATGCGATTCCGTTAGACAGTGCACTGCAGTATATCCGCCGTCGGGAAAATCATGAACACAGTTGCCTACTTCCGTAAGCCCATGTATAGCAATCTGCGATTGTATAAACGTTTTCCATTGACCGCTGACATGCAAAAGATCCTTTCGTTGGCTGTACAAAGTGGTCAGCAAATGTAAGCCTGGGTGATATTCCATATAAGTATTTAACATCTCGGGCAACAAAGTAAATAAAGAATCCCGCTTTAAAAAATTTTGTCCATTATTACCGAATTGTTAATCCCTGAATTTATATAGTTAAAATCGAAAGCTTATGCAACCTGTGAACAGACGGCGCATAACATCGCTGTTTAAATTTCACCATAAACCACACATATCATGAAAAATGTAGCTACCAATTATGCCATGCTGCTTGCACTCATGGCCGCTACTGCTTTTACCTCCTGCAAAAAGGATGGCGCTACCCCAACTAACGGCATCAACCCCGTAAATGGCAACCAACGAGCTGCTGTAAACGCCCAACAAACATCTTCCCCTTCCTATGCTGACCTGGCGTTGCGTTGGGCTCCTGTACACTACCAGGATGTAGATGTGACCGGTACTTATAGCATCAGCGGTAAGTCGGATTACATTACCAATGTAAACTTCGACAACGACTGGATCGCTACTAACAATTGGAACAACCTGGCTAACAGTGCTTACCCCGCCTATGCACATGGTTACTATTCCGTTGTGGAAACCCGTACCCATTGGTTCATCACCTATGGATTTTACCATGGCCGCGACTGGACCGACAACCCGTTGGCTTACTACCTCGATCAGCATGAAAACGACATGGAAGGCGCCATGTTCATTATTAAGAAGGACGCCAACCTGTATGGTACCTTGCTGGGCATTGTAACAGTAGTACACAGCGACTTCTATTCTTACGTACCAGACGGCAGCCCATTGCAGGGCAACGAAGAAAGTGTAGACGGCACCCTGAAATTCCTGACCTGGTCGAATTACCCACACCCAGTAACTGCACAATCAGCTAAAGGGCATGATCTGAAAGCATGGCCTTACAACGACATCGTAGGTGATGGTATCATCTACTGGCCATCGCTCACCACTGCAGGCTTACCTACCAGCGCCGACGACAGAAATGTACAGTATAAACTGGTAGACATTTTCAGCAACGGTGGTATGTGGGATCAACGCTTTAACACCGATTTCTTCTATGATGCTGGCGGTGGAATCAAGAGCAGCTATGGTAGTGGTAACGCTAATGCACCTTGGGCATGGGATGATCATGATGACAAACCAGGATCTGGTGAAATTGCTACCGACCCCGCTAACCTGACCCAACATTATTTCAAAAATCTCGGTGATTTTGACCTGAACTACATCAACAATAAGTACAAAGGCATTCAATAAGCACCTGAACCAAACAGGGGTGTATCAGACTTTTGATACACCCCTGTTTGATGCGTTACCCTTACCAAAATATCTATCAGTTCCGCCATTATATCCCGCTAACAATTGCCAGCAGAGCGAGCTGTCACATACTTACCATCAGCTTCCCCTTTATTATTTTTAAGATCAAACCATCTATTTAATTTAGAATTGCTCCAATTCCTTTTAAATCTATTTTCATTGCTTCACCATGCAGCTTATTTATGGTATCTTCTCACTAAGCTATTTCAGGCACTCAATTTAATATAGTCATGCCCGGAGAAATGAACCTGCAAAAACTGACCAGATCAATGCAACTTATCCTGAATGAAGGAGAATATGTTTTTACTTCGCATCTTGTCTACAATTACTGTAATATTTCACTAAGATTCTGATAATATCCGTCAAATTCTGAATATTAGTCTATTTAGTATCCACTCTGCATTTTCTTATCTATTTTTACCGGAAACAGATCTAAACCCTAAAGTATTTTACCTAATTAACTCAACCTCTTTTTAAATCGAAATGATTTATAGATTAATTAAAAACCTTGGCGTAGCAGTTTTCTTCCTATGCTTGATAAATGCCTGTAGCTCCCCAAGTATAAAGTATACATCGGCAAACTTGTCTACAGTATTCGCTGAAGCAAAGAAAAATAACAAGAAAGTATTTCTATTGATTTCAGATGAAAAATGTGGAAAATGTAATTCATTCGTTAATTTTTTAAATACACAAAAAAGCACTGTTGCTATACTGCAGGATCAATATATTGCCTGTAAGATAGATATGAGTAATCCTCAGCAAAAAGAAGCAGGACAAATACTGAAATGCCCGTCTTTTCCATTTCCTTATTTTTTTGATGCAGATGGTAATCTCGAAGCATTTGGTTTTCCCAACAGCCCTAAATACGATATTCGTGATCTCTCTAAAATATTTATAGAGGAAGACCGCTTCCATGAATTATTCCTTTTACCCATTAGCATACCTGTTTATAAAAAGATGGTATCTGCGGCTTTAAAATCATACCTGCTTTTAAATAATGCCTCGTCCGGCAAGGATGATATAGAAAAAGGATATGCCATAGCCAAGCAGTCTATGTCTTTCGGTGTTTATCCATATAATTTGTATTTAGGATACCGATTCACTGCCAAGTTAGGATTAGATAGTGCCAATACAGCTTATATAGCGCAAATAAAAGACAATTATACGCTTAATGACAGCTATCTATATATGTCCCTGTTTGACAAATATGGAATAGATCACCAGGCCAATACCGGGAAGCATAGTGCGCAGGATCTTATTTTCAACCCGGATACGATAGCTGGCGCGAAAGTTAAATTTAAGAATGACTACTTTTTCAGCTACGAATTTATCAATCAGGGAACCGACCCGATTACAATTAGGAAAGCAGAACACGCTTGTTCCTGTGTACAATTAAATTGGCCACGATATCCTGTTAAACCAAATGAAAAAGGAAAAATTACAGGCGTGTTTCATGCAACTGAAAAAGGCACTTTTAGCAAAGATATTTATGTGCACAGTAATTCGAAGTATGAGCCAATGAGAATATTATCGCTACAGGGTGAGGTTTATGAATAAATTAACATTTTTTGATAATCAATCATTTCAATTAGCTGTTCCTACTGCACCTCTTTGGGGCCAATGTGGAGGCATAGGTTGGACTGGACCTACCACCTGCGAAAGTGGTGCTGTATGTACTTATATCAATGATTTCTACTCCCAATGTCAGCCAAAGCGATAAACTGCTCAAAGTAGGCTGTTCAAACAGACAGCCTGCTTTTCATATAATTTTTTGCAAAATCACTTCTTTTCTTCTATAAAGCGTTAATATATTTTGTCTCCAGTGTTATGCTCCCCCAATAAATCTACTTCCCCCTTTCTTTGTACTAGTTAAGAAGAATAAAGCATTAACCGCTATTTCAATAAAGACACATTTGTATTCAGAATAAGCTCCGTTAGTTTCTTTACAGGTACCGTAAATGGAAGTAAATGCTGATCCGACAAGCAGATTACTTTTTTCTTTTTATCAATACTGGTAATAAAATTGATATTTACCAGAAAAGATTGACTAATTCTTATAAAAGATCCTTCCTGTATTTCTTTTTCAACTTTTGAAAGGGTTTTTACCAGCAAGTAATTTCTTCCATCCGATAAATAAACATGAGAATAATAATTATCTGATTTGAAGAATAAAATTGAAGTATGGGATACTATATAAATCATGTTTTGATCAGGTACCAAAATTTTTCCAGGCAACATTCGTACTGAATTTTTAATTGGTAAACTATCTATATTCATAGTTAAGTAGTTAGATGATAGCGGTTAAATAGTATTATATGCAGCTGCCGTCTTGGTTAATAATATTGCCGGAAGTGATGCAACATGAATATTAATTCCATATTTGTTTGTTATTTTTAAACTGGAAAAAATGCACTGATTCATTTTTATTGGATGTCTCTATTTTATAAAGCGTGTTGTAAGGCATTTGCCGTATCTCCAGAAAATTATCTCCGGCTTTTATGATATTATTTTTCATCCACTTATGTTTTTGGGTATGCCAATAAAAACAGGTATATGTACTATCTGGCATAATATTTTTCCATTGGTTACATTCAGTCACTTTCATCAATGGAATAAGTTCATGATCCTGGGAAATAGCGATCACCTTTCCTTGCCCATCAAAAAGAAAAGGAGAACCTATAAGTTGAATGGATTTGTTTTCATAATAGGCCAGATGATATATAATATCATGACCCATCTGGGAAAATATCACCTCTTTACCTTTCCGCAGTCCTATATCAACAATGCGCCAGGCACCCAGATCATAAGTGGTGATATACATCTTTTTACCACAAGCATCACTACTGTCGGGGCTAGGTACGATCAAATCGGAGGTAGACGTTCTTTCACAAGTAACATCGATATAACCTGGCAGATTAAGCACCAAGGGAATATCATCCATTGACCCTCGCTCCTGCGAGAGTGTAAAAACCGGATTGAATCCACCATCCTTTGCTATAGCTTTCCTCCATACCTTAGGTACCCTGGCATAGTAAATCTGCTGGTACCGGTTAAATAACTGAAAAACTTCACTGGAAGGATATTTAAATACAAAAAAAGCACTTTCTCCCTTCCCTCTTATACAGGGGATCACTTCCATACTGCTGGCAATCCCTACAGCTCTCAAGGCATTTAGTTTAATTACGGCAAGATCTTCTGCATCTGTTAATGCGGCCTGTTTTTTTATACTGTCCAGCGAACTACTTTGCCAAACAATGTTTTGAATCGTAAATTTGTTTTTCCAGCCTATAATCTCTCCATCTACATAACTAACAATATCTCTAAGGGAATCCATATTGGCGTGAGGTATCTGCCGAATAAAAGCATTGTATTTATCATGGAAAAATTGTTTCCATTCACTCAATGGTTCCGTAGAAGCCCGATATGGCAAAACATAACGGCAAAAATCATCGAGTGATAATTTGACCGTCCAGGGATAGTTTTTCCGTGTATAATAAGAGAGCTCAAGGTTCCTGATAAAATAATCAGCTGTCATTACATCTCTATCCCATATAGTATCCATTTTAATAACCGATAGCGGAATATCAGCTGGTGGCTCCGGCAATAATATACGCCGATCACTTATAGGCGTATTAAGCGTTAATGCATACCCCTCATTTACTTGTTCCAATAGTTGTACCGCTAATATGCTCTTTTCCGGATCGGCAATTTTTTTACTGTACCTGATCATTTCTGCTATTTCCTTATTGGTGGCGGCCAACGTGTATAATGCCGGAGGCACCTTCATATTATCGCGGGTAATCCTTCCGCATCCATACAGCAGGGCACTTAGTGCCAGGATATAAATAATATGATTAGCATTCATTATTTTCT
Source organism: Chitinophaga sp. 30R24 (assembly GCF_049056765.1). Lineage (NCBI taxonomy): Bacteria > Pseudomonadati > Bacteroidota > Chitinophagia > Chitinophagales > Chitinophagaceae > Chitinophaga > Chitinophaga sp. 30R24. The sequence continues at coordinate 291,843 of NZ_JBJGXX010000003.1, read as the reverse complement.
GTTTCACCACCATATCTGATTACCTTTATCGTTTAGCGTAAATGGTCTGACAGGAGATATAGACTCCTCCGACGGGAGTAGCCGGTATAACTTTCCGGAAAATAAACCACTATCAATATCCAACCATTTTTCACCGCCTGTATAACTCCCAATTGTTTCCCATAATTGCTTTTGCTCATTCCATTGGCTAAGTATGTATAATTCTCCTTTAACAATATTTATGTTTCTATCATATTGACGAATCGCTATGGTCTCTTTTACCATAGATGGATGATTGAGATAATGTACTATTCCAAGCGTATCCAGTGTAAATGGCGCCTGGTGAAGCGTATATACACCATCATGTATGGTCAAAAGATGGTACAGTATTTTTCTACCCATGTTTTTAAATATAAGCAGATGCTCTTTCTCTTTCCGGGATGTCCATGCCACTGGCTTCCATTCCCCATCATTATAAATACATAAATAATACACGTTACAGGTAGTATCTGGTGCTTTTAGCACTATATCTGATACTGGCGTTCTTTCTTCAGTAATATCAACGCGATGGTTATCATCAAAATAAACAGGGACATCAGACGCCTGCTCACCCATCTCTATAATTTTCTGAAATTGATTAACCTGTTTTGAGAAAGTGGTGCGATACATTTTGGCTATCTGATATTTAAAATGGTCTTCATCACTGGTACAGGGATAGTATTTTCCATTTTCATGCAGCAATGCCGGTTCTACATGCCATCCGTTAAATTTCGCAAATATTGGAATAAACTCATAAGCAGTAGGAATACCTAAAGACCTGGCAATAAAAATTTTTAATACCGCACGGTCAACACAACTCCAGGCATACTTTATGTTTATAATCATTTTCATATCCAGAGTTGCTGCTGGGGCAATCGCGTTGGTAGGAGAAGGTGTAAACCAACCCTCTGTTTCGTTATTAATATAAGTGATAAATCTTTTTACTGTAAGCGAATCACCAAAATTGGCCTTTAGCAATGGTAAATAATGGTTCCTGAAATAAGACTGCCAGTCCATTAAATTTTCCGTTCCTATACGATAGGGCAGTACAAATTCGCAAAAATCATTAAACCTTATTGGCACTTTAACCGGACATATCTTCTTAGATTCCATTGCATTGTTAACGTATGCTTCCAACCTTTCAAGGTCCACCTGCACATTATCGCTAATGGTATCCTGCTTTAACGTAACACCCATACTGTCCATTAATTGATAATCCAACTTCGGCCCCGCATAAGAGGCAAGGAAAATCGTTTGATCTTTATGTTGCATATCTTCCCAACGATAGGTGATCGTGTGGTGATCTGTTATATTCTCCAACAGGAAGGTTGCTGCCTGTTGCTTTAATATATCGTCTTTGTAATACTGCTTTAGTACTTCTTTTGTAACAGGAGTATTTTGTTTGCAACCAACTGTACCCAGACAGCTAATCAAAAACAAGAGCGTGGTAATATTATTACTCATAAAAGGCTTGGGATTGTTCAAATATCCGGTTGGCAACCATGTAACGGCAACACTTGATCAACTCATTAGCTACAGTCCGGTCTTATTTATTCTTACAAATGAAAAATAAATGGTTATACTTCTAAAAAAAACAATTTAGCAAATGGTTATACAGTAAATTTATTACTTCTTCTGAAACGAAAATCAAAACATCCATCCTCCTCGTAAGATCTACGCTCTTTACAATATTGGATACCGGCTCCAAGGGATTTTAAAATATCAAGGTACTCGTAAACAGTTCTTTTACTAATACCTAATCTATTAGAGAGATTTTGAGGAGTACCAATGCCTTTAATCCGTATGAGGCTATCTATTTTTTCCAATCTATTGAAATAATGTTTGGGCATAACCTATTTTAAATTTTGGTTGGGAATTACTGGATCAGACTTATTACAAAATAAACATTATAGATGAAATAAATCACAATAAATCACAACAACTATTCTAGTGCCCAATTGTTAACAAACAGGAAAACAATGAGAGGAAAAATTATCACGTCAGTATAATTTTTTGGGGGTCATTTTTAATAAAGTCTACTTCATAGGAGGGAACCTTAACAGGCATATGAAGAATAACAGTAGCCACCTCTTTTGCCTTAGTAAGATTGCCTTGTTTTATATATAAGTTAATAAGTCGAATTTTACGCTAAAACGATTAGGGATATAGCAATTTAACCATTCTAAATTTTCAATCGCTTTAACTAAATTTCCATCTTTGGGGAGTGTAAAATAAACTTTGTCAAAATAACTTATGCATTATTAAACTGATCTCATTATTAAACGATATTTTTCTGGTACTGTTGAAAAGCGTAACAGATTCTGAAAAAAACATCGTTTGATAATGAGATTTAGTTTCAGTCGATCACCAAATCTAATAGATAATTGAGATACCGTCAAACTCCAGTTGTGGAGCGGTTGTGTCCATTTTTCCTGGATGTTCTGAGTTGCCAGGTAGATTAACTTTAGCAATGCCATATCCGATGTAAAAGCACCTTTAGTTTTAGTGACTTTGCAGATTTGCCGGTGGAAGCCTTCAATGGTATTTGCTGTGTAGATTAATCTTCGTATGGCCTCAGAATAATCAAAATAAGTACTAAGCTTCGACCAGTTGCGTTGCCAGGAATCAATAACAATAGGATACTTTTTACCCCATTTATCATCAAGAGTCGCCAGCTTGTCACCAGCTTCCTCTCTGGTAATAGCCTGATAAACGGGTTTAAGATCAGCCATAAAAGCCTTTTGATCTTTACTGGCTACATATTTTAAAGAGTTACGAATCTGATGAACTACACAACTTTGGACTTCTGTTTTGGGATAAATACTGGAAATCGCCTCTGCCAAGCCTTTTAGGTTATCGATACAAGCTATCAATATATCAGACACGCCCCTTTGTTGTAAGTAAAGTTCAATTGTAAATTCTTATGGATATTTTTTTGTAAAAATCAAGAAATAAATAATGGCCGGTTACTATTATTTCATCCCTCTTCTGTTAAACTATCAACAGAGAATTACAGTTAATCCTGAATGCTACCATCTCTTGTTTCAATATCAGCCTTGGCTTGATAAAAAGAAAACATTGCAGTAACGCCTGCAACAATAAATAATGCAATTTTTTCTTCATTGTTTTTTTAGACGTGTAAAACTCTTTTTCAGTGGCAAATTAACACTCCATCCTTGCCCGGAAGTTAACATCCACCTGTCCGACGAAAAAGTGATCCCATCTACTCTTATAGTATCTATCCACTTGGCCTCTGCTAAAAGGCCAGTTAACCATCTCTATCAAAAGGGCAATAGCATAATAACGCTGCTAGGCTACACAAAGTACAACTTTATCATTTACAATACCAGCCTTTTACTCTTCCAACGGCCTTTCTGGTACCAGTATAAAGCAATCATAGCAGTGAACACGTTCGATAAGGGAGAGGCCATCCATACGCCCAGGTATCCAAAATGAAATAACCGCGACAAGACCAACGCAGCGGGAAATTGAATGACCCATCCGTTGATGATACTCAACAACATACTCTTAACCGTATCTCCGGCGCCTTTAAATATACCACCCAGTACTTGTTGCAATCCTAAAAAACCAAAGAACAAAGCGCCAACATGTATATACGCTACTGCTTCCTGCATTACGTATTCATTTCCTTTTACAAAAAAGCCAACCACAATGGGGGCAAATATGTAACACAGGATACCTATTCCCGAGAGGAATATAAAAGTGATCATCAATGCCAACCTGGATATTTTTTCTGCCCGCTCCGGAAGGTTAGCGCCAATACTCTGCCCTACCAGTGTAGAACTGGCCATAGACATGCCCATTGCCGGGATCACTATTAAGGTCAGCAGTCTTACCCCTATGCCATATACCGCCAATATAGCAGTACCATATCCGGTAACCAATAAAACCATTACGTTTAATCCCAACGACCTTACAGACAGCTCCACAGAGGAGGGTAAACCCAACTTGAATGCCTTGCGGATCAGCGGCCAGTCGGGCGCCAGCTCTCGCCATTTAAGTTTGATTCCTTGTTTCCCATCCAGGAGCAAGTATACGCCAGCAATAGCAGACAATAACTGTGTAATCAGGGTTGCTATAGCAGCTCCTGCTACGCCGTGCGCCGCTATAGGCCCCCAGCCATAGATAAATAATGGATCTAACAAAAAATTCAATACCACTGTGATTACATTAATCACCAACGGCACGCTTACTTTCCCTACGCCTCTCATTACTGATTGGAATAAGATGAAAATAAAAGTAAGCGGAATCCCTAATAACGTAATCCTTAAAAACAACAGGGCATCCGGAAAAATAGTGGCACTTACACCTAAAAGAGAGAGAATAGGCGCAGATAAACAGCAGGAAACCACTGTGAGCAACAAGGAAACCAATACGATCATCGTAAAAGTTTGGGTGGTCACATGGTCTACCATTTGCCGTTTCCCTGCTCCCACATTTTGGGCTACTAATATAGAACCCGCCACGGCAAAGCCGGAGCCCAATGAAAGAAATAAAAAGTTGACCGGAAAATTTACAGCCACCGCCGCTACTGCATTGGCTCCTAACCGACCCACCCAGTAAGCATCTGTAAGTTGATATCCAGTTTGCAGAAGCTGTACGCCCATGGTAGGAAGAGCCAGTTTTAACAAGGCACGTAATATAGTTTTATCGGAAAACATAAAATTCAGCTATTTCTTATAACCTGCAAATATCTGCCTCACGCAATAAGTACAACAGTGGAAGGATAAGGAGCCGGACATAAAGCGGTTTAAAGCAGGCAACGCTGGCTGCCACCAACAGAAACGTACTGTACGCATCCCACTGCTTTATATGATGCTACATTCTCAAAATATTTTTTCATTTTTATACCAAATGGTATATTTTTGCGGTATCAAATCACGGGAAATGAGCAAAGCAGAAAAAACTAAACTGTTTATCGTGGAAATGACTGCTCCGGTATTTAATGAGAAAGGTTATTCCGGCACTTCTCTGACAGATATAACCAATGCAACCGGTTTAACCAAAGGCAGTATCTATGGCAACTTCGCCAATAAAGATGAAGTAGCCCTGGCTGCTTTCGATTATAACCTGAAAAAGGTGACTCATATCATCCAACAGGAAATGGATAAGAAAGACACTTACCGGGACAAGCTGCTGGTATATGTGCATGTATATGAGAATTTCCTTAAACACCCTTTCCCCGCTGGAGGCTGCCCGATGCTGAATACAGCTACCGAAGCAGACGACACCCATCCGGCCCTTAAAAAAAGAGCAGCTGACGCTGTAATGGCTTGGAAAGACCGGATTATCGCTATCATAGAAAAAGGCATTCTTAACGGCGAATTCAGCAAAAAAACAAACGCTGAACAAATCGCCCTTACTATGATTGCCACCATTGAAGGCTGCATCATGATTGCCAAACTAACCGGCAAAATGCATTACCGGAATGCTATCATGCAGTCTGTCGAAAAATTAATCAATACACTCTAAGGAACTATTTTTTCTTCACAAATATACCAATCGGTATAAAATAAATATCATGAAAACATCCAACAATACCATATTGATCACTGGCGGCAGCGCAGGCATCGGACTGGAACTAGCCAGGATATTATCCCAACAAGGCAACCGGGTAATTATCACCGGCAGGGATAAAGAAAGGCTGGAACAGGCAGCCGCCGCTATTCCTGGTATCAACGCCATCGCTTGCGATGTAACAAAAGACAAAGACGTTACCAACCTGATACAGATCCTGGAAAGGGATTTCCCAACGCTGAACATACTCATCAACAACGCCGGAAAGGCATATGCCTACCGGTTAACAGACAAAGCCCAGGCCTTTGAAAAAGCAGCAGATGAAATGCTGACTAACTACCTGTCTGTAATACATCTGACGGAAAGGTTGCTGCCCCAATTAAACCAACAGCCGGAAGCTGCTATTGTAAATGTTTCCTCTGTGCTTGCCTTCGCCCCCTTTGCCGGCGCTCCTACCTATGCTGCCAGCAAGGCAGCCCTTCATTCCTACACCCAATCGCTAAGGCTAACGGTAGCGCCTATACATGTTTTTGAGTTGATGCCTCCCCTGGTAAATACCGCATTCTCCCAGGAAATTGGCGGCAGTAAAGGCATCCCACCGCAGCAGGTAGCCACGGAATTCCTCCTGGCACTGGAAAAAAATGAATACGAGATCCATGTAGGCGGCACAGCCCAACTCTATCAACTGATGCGCTCAGATTCCCCTGCTGCTGCCCTGCAGGCCATTAACAATGGCAGATAATTCTTTGGTGGCCTTATATTCCTGGCAACTCTACCACTACTGCTCATCGCTTCCAACAAAAAGAAAACAACAGGCCATGTAGTAGTAATGGATCACTAAGCCCTTGTTTTTGTATCCACAAAATAATACCTTACTTTTGCGTCGTCATGGTTTGTTCTACACCCTTGCCTTGGTGTGGAATGATTAAAAGGGAACATGGGTGTAAATCCCAGACAGTCCCGCTGCTGTAAGTCTCATACAATATGCTACGGCAATACATCTGGTCACTGTTCGCTATGAATGGGAAGGCCGCCGTAAGCAGAGATAAGTCAGAATACCTGCCATACCTTTCAATTTTTGAGCTTTCGTGGAATGAAGCTTAGGATTACTTTCAATCTGCGGTTTCCGCATTTTGGCACTTTCCTATTTTTAGTTGTCGGAAGCTGTTGATGTAATATTAACAGGTTAGAAAATATGCGTTTCCTTGAAACTACCTGTACACTGGCATACTTAATGCTGGCAATGATCACCTGTATGACCCGTTCTGCCACCGCACAACAGTCCGACAGTATCACCACCAAAGCACTTAAAGAAGTATCCGTGACAGCGCCCCGTACTGGCAAAGAAGTAAGCCCGGGACAAAAATTATCTGCCAAAGACCTGGAAAGGCTGAACAGCAATTCTGTAGCGGATGCTATCCGCTTCTTCGCTGGCGTGCAAATAAAAGATTATGGCGGCGTAGGCGGCCTTAAAACGGTGGATGTACGCAGCCTCGGCACCAATCAAACCGGCGTTTTCTACGATGGCATACAATTAGGCAATGCACAAAACGGACAGGTAGACCTGGGCAAGTTCTCACTCGATAACATGGAGGAAATTACCCTTTACAACGGTCAAAAAAGTAATATCTTCCAACCTGCCAAAGACTTTGCCTCAGCAGGAGCTATCTACCTCTCCACTATCAAACCAAGATTTACACCTGGAGAACAAACACACCTGAGAGGCACTATTAAAACCGGCTCCTTCGGCTTGTTCAACCCTTCCCTATTATGGCAGCAAAAAATTAATGATAAAGTATCCACTACTTTCAGCACCGAATGGACCAATGCCACCGGCAGATATAAGTTCCGTTACACCAAACTCGATAGCACCGGCAAGATCGCCAACGATACCACTGCCTGGCGCAAAAACGGAGACATTAACGCTATACGCATAGAAGGCGCTGTTAACGGCATTATGAATGGTGGTGAATGGAACACCAAAGTTTATTACTATACTTCCGAAAGGGGATTACCAGGGTTTATCGTAAACAACGTATTCGGCCACATCGACCGCCAATGGGACCGCAATTTCTTTGTGCAATCTGCTTTCCGTAAAGACATCGACAAACGCTATAGCCTGATGCTGAACGGAAAATACGCCTACGACTATACGCGTTACCTGGCACCCGATACAGCACAATTATATGTAGACAATCACTTTCATCAACGCGAAGCTTATATGTCTGTCGCCAATCAGTTTACGCTCACAGACTGGTGGACCCTGGGCCTTTCCGGCGACTTCCAGTGGAATAAATTGGAGGCAGACCTGGTCAACTTCTCCTACCCTACCCGTTATACCACGCTGGTAGCCGCCGCCACTTCCGTTTACTTCAAGCGATTCAGTGCAGAAGCAAGTATGCTGGCCACTATCCTGAATGAAAATGTGAAAAAGAATGCAGGCTTCGCCCCACAACGGAAATATACACCAGCTGCATACGTTTCCTGGCAACCTTTCCCCACACCCGATTTCAGGCTGAAGGGATTTTATAAAAGGATATTCCGCATGCCTACTTTCAATGATCTATATTATACTGATATTGGCAACACTTTCCTGAAACCCGAATTTGCCACGCAATACGATCTTGGGATTACCTGGACCAAAACCTTCACCGGTAGATGGTTACAGGAAACCGGCATTGAAGCAGATGCTTATTACAATGCCGTCACCAATAAAATAGTAGCTGTTCCCGGCCAAAGCATGTTCAAATGGAAGATGGAAAACCTGGGCTTTGTAAAGATCAAAGGAATAGATGCAAAAGCAAAAGCAGTATGGCTAATAAAGGCAGTAAGATTTACCAGCAAGCTAACCTATACGTTCCAACGCGCGCAGGATTTCACAGATCCTTCCGACAGCTACTACGGCGACCAGATCGTTTATATCCCGCGCCATAGTGGCTCGTTGATACTTGGCGCCGATTATAAACAGTGGGAAGCGAATTACAGTTTCATATATACTGGTGAGAGGTATAACGGTAAAGAGAACACGCCGGTTAATTACGTAGAACCCTGGTACACCAGTGATTTTTCCCTGGGTAAACGCTTTCATTATAAACATACCAACTTTCATGTTACAGCACAGGTGAATAACTTTTTTAATCAATACTACGAAGTAGTGCAAAGTTATCCGATGCCTGGCCGGAATTATAAATTGGTATTTATGATAAATATTTAACAGTGTAAGTATGATGAAACCATTAAAGATAATAGGAGCCTCCTTCCTGCTGGCGCTCTTGCTGATAACCGGTTGCAGGAAAGGAGATAAGATTGTGCCGCCGGTGGTTACCCCTGTGGATACTGCTAATCCGCATGCGCCCTACAATGGCATTTACCTGTTAAATGAAGGGAATATGGGCAGCAATAAAGCTTCGCTGGATTACTACGATTATACCACCGGCACCTACAGCAAAAATATTTATGGCACCTCCAATCCTACCGCCGTGAAAGACCTCGGCGATGTAGGCAACGATATACAGGTATATGGAACTAAACTATACGCCGTGATCAACGTATCCAACAAAGTAGAAGTAATGGAGGCAGCTACTACCAAACGTATCCAGCAGATCAACATCCTCAATTGCCGTTACATTACCTTCGCTAACGGTAAAGGCTATATTAGTTCTTACGCAGGCCCAGTAAAAATAGATCCTAAATCACCTATTGGCTTTGTAGCAGAAATAGATACTGCCACTTTACAAATTACACGCAAAGTAAATGTTGGCTATCAGCCGGAAGAAATGGCCGTAGTAGGCGATCGCCTGTACGTGGCCAATTCAGGGGGATACCGGGTGCCCAATTACGATAGTACAGTTTCGGTAATAGACCTGAACACATTTACCGAAATCAAAAAAATTAACGTGGCCATTAACCTCGACCGCCTGAAAGCCGATGATCACGGCAATATCTATGTTACTTCCCGGGGCGACTATTATAGCGTTCCATCCGACTTATACGTAATTGATACCAAAACAGACCAGGTTACCAGGAAGTTTGGCGTTGCCGCCAGCAATATTTGCATCTCTGGCGATACTGCCTACGTATATGGCTCACAGTTTAACTATACCACCAATACCTGGAAGATCTCTTACAACATGATCAATGTAAACACCCAAACGGTTTTAAATACCAACTTCATCACAGATGGCACAGAACGATCCATCAAAATGCCTTATGGCATTGCAGTAAATCCCGCCACCAAGGAAATATTTGTAACAGACGCCAGGGATTATGTATCCTCTGGTACCTTGTTCTGCTTTGACAAAACAGGTATAAAAAAATGGTCGGTTGCTACCGGAGAAATTCCGGCGCATATCGTTTTTGTTTCCGGCAATAAATAGTTCACACCTAAACACAGCATATGAAAAGCAGACATTTACTCTTTATGATGATGGGCATCGCTGCCATCGCTGGCAGTTGTTCTAAAAACGACAAAGAGCTACCGGTACCTGCTGGCAGCACAATCCAGATCACTGTACCAGACCAGGTAGCCACCGCAAATCTGAAATGGGTGAGGATCAATTCGCAAGTACAGGCCACCAATGCGCAATACCTGTGGACCTGGGGGAAAGATACCCTGTCTACCTCTCAAAACCTGCAATATGTATTTGATACTACCGGTACTTTCACCCTGCAGTTTACAGTAAAAACCAGTATCGATTTCAGTACAAAAAATATAACCGTTAAGGTAACCGACTCTTCTCTTAACTATGCCAACCACGTCACTAAAGTATTTGAATACTTCCCTGCACCCGGGCAGTTTATCAATACTATGCCGGAATGGAACACCGGTTATTCCGACCAGCAAATGGCAGCAGGAGCATTAACAGCAGTGAGTAAAGAAGATATGGTTTCCCTGGGCGGCTTCGGCGGTTATATCGTGATGGGGTTTGACCATACCATCATCAACAAACCTGGCCAATATTCGTTCCTTGTATTGGGCAACGCCTTCCCTAATTCGGCCGAACCTGGTATTATCATGGTATCTTCCGACGTTAATGGCAATGGCTTACCAGACGACGAGTGGTACGAAATTACGGGCTCTGAGTACAATAGCGCTAAAACCATCAAAAACTACCAGATTACTTACTATAAACCGAATGAAGAAAAAACACAAACACAAGACCCTAATGATGTATTCCTGAACGATAACACGTATATACGCTGGGAAGACAATCAGGGAAAATCCGGCTACCTGTCACGGAATGTATTCCATTCGCAACCTTACTATCCACAGTGGAAAGGCGAGAGCATTACCTTTACCGGCAACCAGCTCTCCAACGACCAGATCGTAAACACTTCTACCGATCCGGACAGCCCTTACTGGATATTGCCTGCTTTCTCCTGGGGGTATGTAGATAATAAGTCTAACGACGACAACGACGCTAAAACCAAACTGGATTGGGCGGTAGACAAAAACGGGAAGCCTGTAAAACTGAAAGGAATTGATTTTATTAAGGTATACAGCGCTATCCGTGCAGAAGCCGGATGGTTAGGAGAAACCTCTACAGAAGTAGCAGGCGTGAGGGACTTACGCTTGAAATAAGCTGACTTTATGTTAGGGCTGACCTAAAAGTGCTGGTCAGCCCTATTTTCAGGTACAAGATGAAATCCTGTCAACTATCAAATAAAGTTATCATAGTCAACATTCTGAAAGGCTGTTTCGTTTTCTTACAATGACAGGTTTGTATGAAGATAGAATTTTGGGGTATTAAAATATACTACAATGACAGCAACAAACATTCTCATTACTGGCGCTACCGGCAATATAGGTGCTGAACTGGCCCAACAATTGGCAGCCCAAGGCATTCCATTCCGGGCCATGGTACGTAAGTCAGATAGCAAATCCAATTCCCTGGCAGCGCTGCCCGGAGCAGAAATTGTAACTGCCGACTTCACAGATCCTCACAGTATTACCCGCGCATTAAAAGGCATCGAAAAAGCGTTTCTGCTCACCAATTCCTCCGAACAAGCTGAAGAGCTCCAGACAAATTTTGTGGACACAGCCATAGCGGCAGGCGTACAGCATATCGTAAAGCTCTCCCAACTACATGCTGCGGCGGGTTCTCCGGTACGCTTCCTGCGCTACCACGCTGCCGTAGAAGAAAAGATCCGCCTGTCCGGTCTTCAATACACCTTCCTGCGCCCTAATCTCTTCATGCAAGGCTTACTTGGCTTCCGCGATCCTATCGTTAAACTAAATAAGTTCTTTGCTGCTGTAGGCGATGCCGCCATAAGCATAGTAGACATCCGCGACATTGCTACCGTAGCTGCCATATCCCTCACCGCCCCTGGTCACACCGGCCAGATCTACGATATTACAGGCCCGGAAGCCCTCACCCATCCCCAAATGGCCGCCTATCTCAGTAAAGCGCTGAACCGCAGTATCACCTATATAGATGTTTCCCCGGAAGAAATGCGACAAGCTCTCCTCCAGGTAGGATTTCCTCAATGGCAAGCCGACGGGCTCATAGAAGATTATGCCCACTACGCCCGTGGAGAAGCTGCCGCCGTGTCTACTGCCATACAGGACGTTACTGGTAAAGCTCCCCGCGATTTCCAGCACTTTGCGAAAGATTACGCCTCTCTTTTCATGTAATTCTCTGAATTTTGTAATAGTCTTGATACAGGAGACAGATATTGGGAGTAGCCAACAACGGCGCCGGCTTACACTTGTAATAGCTCCAGTATCTTCTCCTGTTCAATGATCATTATACCATGCCGGTCGCTGGAAATGCCTTCCGTAAGCGTATAGGTATAGCGTGGTACAGTACCTTGCATTACTGTAGGTAAATAGGCAAACTGCAGATGACTATATTCCCGCTGTAAGGCTTCTCCTACTTCAATGATATGTGTGGAAATAATAAAAAAGCAATGCCGGTAAGCGGAAAAAGCAGCGGTAACAGATAACGTAGCATCGTAAGCATCTTTTACATTAGTGCCTTTAAATAATTCGTCGAATATAACCACCAGGTTTTTCCCCTGGCTGACTGCCTGGGCGATTGTTTTTACACGCAGTACCTCCGCATAGAAATGGCTATAACCCATGTTCAGGTTATCCGGTACATTAATAGACGAATACAATCCATCTTTTACAGAAAAAATCATCTCTTCCGCTGCTACCGGAAATCCCATGTGAGCCAGGTATACGGCAATACCGAATGATTTCATGAAAGTAGACTTTCCCGCCATATTAGCGCCAGTAAGAAAAAGCAAGTTGGATTCCTTACCAAGGAAAAGCTGGTTAGACACAGCTTTCTCCAACCCAGGGTGCCGCAACGCAGTAATATGCATCAGGTTTTCTTCCTTAGGCAGGGCCTTTGCATATGCAAAATTCCTGGCCCTGGCTACATCTGTCACGGCTATGTATACATCTATATGATAAATGGTTTCCAGGATCATCTGCATAGCCGAACGAAGTGTACCCCGCAAGAGATAATCGTACCTGGCTACTGCCATAACAGACAGGGATGGTATAGACTGCGTCGCTAACACCTGTTCCAGACGATGGTCTTTCAATAACATCTGAATAGCCTCCACCTGTTTTCCTAAGGGATGGTCTGCTGCTATTTCCAATTGGCGTAAAAAAGCCCGCAACGTACCCAACGCCACTATAGAAGCCCGTAACCCATTGTATATGGTATTGTATTGCTCATCCCTCAAAAGAACGTCCAAAGCTTTTTTACGCAATACACTTCCTATTCCCACCAGGTAATGAGGGTTTGCATCCATGCTCAAATAAGAGGCTACCTGCTGGAACGCTTCCCTGGAAAATGGAAATACCAGGGCCTTTTCCTGGAAATAGCGGAAAGTTCGGCTACGGCTGTTAATAGCTTCCGGCTCCGTTAAAGGATAACGGAACATTTCCTCTAATAATCTTTCTCCACCAGCAGTACAAACCTTATTGAACAGGCTATATATAGAATGGGATTTAAATTTGCCCAGTAAGTTCAGGTCATCTAACGTTTGCTTATCCGCCGTAAAACTCATGCGCTTATTATTTAGTGGTGTTTGCAATTCCTGATTTCAAGATCTCCAATATACCTTCCTGGTTAATAATGACCATGCCATGGCGATCATCGGTAATACCATTTTCTAACAGGTAGGTATATACAGGCGTATTTCCGTTCATGCGTGTAGGTAAGTATACAAAGCGCACATTACTGCAATGCTGCCGTAATGCTTCACCCGCTTCCATGATATGTGTGGAAACAACGAACAAACTATTACGTTTGTTGGCAAATGCGCGTGTAATGGCTACCGTAGCTTCGTAGGCATCTTTCACATTAGTTCCCCTGAAAAGCTCGTCAAAAAGAACAAAAAGACTTTTGCCCTGGCTAAGTTCGTTCGCGATCTTTTTTACCCGCAGTACCTCTGCATAAAAATGGCTGGCGCCCATACCCAGGTTATCCGGCAAGTTAATAGTGGTGTAAATGCCATCCAGCACAGAAAAAACCATATGCGCCGCAGGCACTGGAAACCCCATATGCGCCAGGTATAACGCAATACTCAGCGATTTCATAAAGGTAGACTTGCCCGCCATATTAGCGCCGGTAAGAAATATTACATTATTACCGGGTGTTATCTCTATTGTGTTAGCCACTGCCTGTTTTAACAGTGGGTGATATACACCTTCTAACTTCACCATATGTTGGTGGCGGGGCTGTGCTGCCGGAAAAGAAAATCCCCGCTCCAATGCCACCTTTGCTACAGCAAGGTATACATCTATATAATAAATATGGCGTAATAGCGCCTGCATTATTTTTCGGCACCTGAAGCGAAATAGTCCATCATATTCCACCATTACAGCATGCGGTGGTTTACCCTTATGCGTTGGCGTTAGTACCGGCACAAGATCGGGTGCTGATAAGAGTGCCCATATTGCCTCCTTGTCTGCCTGATAACCATGCCCCTCCGGTATGCTCAGTGAACCGATAAAATCACGCATACCATGTAACAGCTCCACTAAAGCATTGATCCCTTTATAAATAAAAACAGTATCGCCGTCCGAAGCAATCAGCTGGCTAATTTTTTTACCGATTGTATCGGGCGTATCCGTTAGCTGGCTACGCTCATCCACGTTGGCCAGGTAACTTTCGGCAGCATCCAAAAGAACCGGAGAAAATGGGAATACCGTACCGTTGGCAGCAAAATATTGAATAATGCCACTACGCCGGTTAATGGCTGCCTCATCTGATAACGGATACCGGAACATTTCTTCCAACAATACTGTTCCCCCTCGTGTATACGTATGATGAAAGATACCATATACGGAGTCTTCTTCCTGCCTGCCAAAAATACTCAGGTCTTCTAATGTTTGATTATCCGTTGTAAATAACATGCTGGTTACTTTCTTTTACGCCTGATCAATAAAATAATGGCAAAAACAGCCAGTATGCCTGGCAGCACCCATACCAACAGGATACGAAGCAAAGCAATGTTGTCGCTGCTGGTATTGATCCGGTCGTCTGCCCCTTGCGGACGCCTGGTATCAATTGGAAATTCGCCATTATTTAACCAACCGAATAATGCAGTGCTAAATAAAAAATTATCTGTACGTATATTATTGCCAACCCCTCCTCTATTCAATTCAACATTACTCATAAAATCGGCATCTCCTGATACAATGATCCGTTGCTCTTTTCCATTTCTCTTCCGGGTTAAACTTAACATCACAGGAATGGGGCCTCTATTGTCGCCATTGGCCGCAGAAAAAAATACCTCCCCGGAATCAGTTACCAGTTTATCCTTTCTGAGCCAGCTTTGTTGCCCATCGGTCATTAACAACGGCTGCACCTGAAAGCTACTGTCTGATGTATAGGTAAGCCCCGTGGCGCCGGGCATAGATATGCGGGAGCTATCCTGGAATGCTTTAGACAACGCAGATATATCATTTGTTGCTGCTGTACGAACAGGCAAAGCCAGGTCTGGTGCATACTCTTTACTTTGCTGCACAATAATACCATCCATTAATTGCACGCCCAGCTGTTGCAGCAACGGATTTATAACCCCTTGTTTTCCCGGTTCACCAGCTATCAATATATTGCCTCCCTGATCAATATACTTCCGCACCTTCAATAAGGTTGCCTCTTGCAGGTTTGTTTTAGGATCTGCGATAACCAATGTGGAAACATCTGCCGGTATATCTTGTGTATCAAGAGAAAGGCTATCTACATCAAATCCCTGGTTGATCAATGAAAAGCGGGAGCTTTTTATATTAGTAAGCCCCTGGTATTCCCGGTCGCCGGCTTTATAAACACTGCGTTCCAGATGGCCGTTCAGGTAAGCGATTTTAGGCAGCTTTGCCTGGAGCAGCCGCTTAAATGCAGCCGAAACCTCTGTCTCACCGGGCAGCATCATCATATCATCGAATACCCGCAGATAAGTGGTGTTGCCTTTGTATTTCAATAACATCACAAAACGATTCATTTCAGGTTTCAAATCAATGGTCCGGTGTATCTCTTCCGGTGTTTTAATCGTAGACATTTTCAGGTTTACACTTCTGGCTAGTCTTTCTGCAGATTCTTTAAGGGTTAGCACATGACCATCGCTCCCTGTTTGCATCATTGCCATTTGTAACCCGCCAAAGGCACTGTCGTAATAATTCACAAATTTAAAACTAATGTCTGGCTTGAACCTCACATAAGGTTCCCAGAATTCGTTCAACAACATATTACGCTTATCCGGCAAACCCAGGAAGTAGTAACTGCTCAATAAATTGTTGTACGTAATTATTTCCAGTGGCGCGTCCCCCAATTCTTTAATAACACGTTGGGCGTTCGGCGTTAATGTTCTTGCTTTATTGGCAGTACTATCATAATAACCTGTAAAACGCGGTAGTGAACTGATATAACCCACCAATAACGCAACAGCAATAACGGCGGTATACCTTACCAGGCTTACCATCGCGGGCTTCGATTCCCGGCCGGCCTTCAATTTGCAGATACTAAGCCCCAGAAAAATACCGGTAATGATCACAAAATACAATACATCTTTACTGGTGATCAGTCCCATGAGCATATGCTCTGTGCGCCCCGACAGCGAGAGAAAATAAGTAAGGTCCCTTACAAAATCAATTTGTTGCCACAGGGTAC
This sequence comes from Chitinophaga sp. 30R24, assembly GCF_049056765.1. Lineage (NCBI taxonomy): Bacteria > Pseudomonadati > Bacteroidota > Chitinophagia > Chitinophagales > Chitinophagaceae > Chitinophaga > Chitinophaga sp. 30R24. The sequence goes on along the minus strand of NZ_JBJGXX010000003.1, from coordinate 275,158 downwards.
CAACGTAGCTCAGAAAACCGATCATCACAAAGGAACACACTGCTGCTACTACCTGATAAGAAGTAAGACAAGACATAAAAAGACCAATGGCTGAATAAGCGCATAAAAGCAGGTAAAACCCCAAAGCGCCAGACAGTAATATCCCCATGTCAACTGATTTGATATTAAACAGGGCGGCTACGAAAAAAATGCCCAGTATCCCGATCATCAGTAAACTGTAAACCATCATGGAAACATATTTTCCCAGTACCATCTCCCATACTTTCACTGGAGAAGAGTATAATAATTTAATAGTACCGCTGTTCGTTTCCCGGCTAATGAGCCCCATGGTAAGCAAGGGGATGTAGAAATATAATTTTTCCATTACACTGCTGAACACCCCGTTTCCACGGCCAAAGATCTGTAATGTAAAGTCTCTCATATTTACCATCCTCATTGCCAGCGAACCGCCTTCCTGTGATCTGGCAAGGGTATCCAGCCCATTAACATAGGTTAGCGCACATTGAACCAGGAATACAATCATTAAAAACCAGGCAATAGGCGAATAAAACAGCAACCGGAGCTCTGTTTTCGCAATTTTAAATACCGTCTTCATTTATCCGTTAATGTTATTGAAATGATTGATTGGAAAGTTGTTTGAAAGTTTCATTCAATGAGCTTTTATCCAGATTGATCTCCCGGAGGCGCCAACCGTTATATACGCTGGCTTCAATGAGCTTTTCAGCTATTTCCTGGTCACCATTGAAATATACCCTGGCCAGTCTCTCAGTAATAAACTCCGCTTTGGTAACTCCACCTATTGCCAGCAATGCCGTTGCTGACGGCGGATTTTCCATGTTCATCAGCAGGCTTTGCGGCGCTATATAGTTATTGAACGCATCCATGGTATCGGAGAATACGATCCGCCCACCTTCTATCATCTTGATCTCCTTGCAAAGCACCTGTACTTCAGATAGTATATGCGAAGAAAAGATCACTGCTTTATCTTTAGCAATATCCTTGATCAGCGATCTTACTTCTATGATCTGATTAGGATCAAGCCCATTGGTAGGCTCATCGAGCACCACCAACCGGGGTTTATGAACAATCGCCTGCGCAATGCCTACCCGTTGGCGATAACCGCCAGACAGATTCCGGATAAGTCTTTCACTAAAATGACCGATACCACAGCGCTCTTTCACTTCCTTTACCGCCAATCCGATCTTATCTTTTGGCATCTGCCTCAGTTCAGCACAATACTTCAAATATTCATCTACCGTCAGATCCATGTACAACGGCGCATGCTGCGGCAAAAATCCGATCTCTTGTTTAGCTAGCTCGGGATGCTCACGCATATCAATCCCGTTTATATATACTTTACCTTCCGTTTGGTTCAAAGTGCCACAAAGGATATTCATCGTAGTGGATTTACCAGCTCCATTGGAACCCAGCAAGCCCACAATACCAGTTTGATTGATCTCCATGTTAATATCACGGATCGCCCAGGAACTGGCATATTTATGCGACAAATGCTCCAGCTTTACAATACTGTTCATATGATATGTCTGTTTAAAAAAGAGTTATGGATTATTTTGCATTCCCGGATTAGCCTGGATAAAGGTGAGCGGTAGCTGCAATACCAATCGTTTGGATTGATCTAGCGTGTATACTGTAGTGCTGCCATCTGCATTATAAAATATATGCGTAAAGGTTAGCCCTGCGAAAATGGGGTCTACAGAAAGCCTGCGCATATCAAACCAACGGTAGCCTTCCATCGCAAACTCACGGGTTCGTTCATCAATAACAAATTTAACCAGGGCAGTTTGATCGCCTGCTATCGCCGGCGGCACTACTGCTGCCTCTACGGGCATGCGGTGCCTGCGCAAAGTTTCTATATCTGTTTTTGCACCGCCGAGGTCATTCAACCGGGCTTTGCACTCTGCGCTAAGCAAGTACAGTTCCGGAAGCTGCAATCCGAAGCGGGAATAGGTAACGTATTTCCTGAGCAATCCTTCGGGCTGGGCAACGCCGTCTGTTCCCGTAGAAGTATATAACTTCAAACGCAGGTCCTGTGCGTCGTAAAGCGCCGCCACTTGCGGAGCAAGCACCAGTCCCTTGGTGGGATAAGATGGATTAAAACTGGCATTATAAAATACCTTGGAAACAATGGCTTCTGTCATATCGTTGCGGTTGTTGCCAGGGCTATTAGGACCATTAACAGGATCTATTGGTAAAAAAGACCCTCCGGGCGCAAATTCGAGGTTATAATCATATAGCCTTATACCACCTGGCGCCAGGTCACTGAAAGCGGCATTTAACAAGGGTAAAGCATCATTATACCGTCCCATGAAGAGGTATACCTTGGCTAATAACCCTTCTGCAGCAGCTTTAGACATACGGGTGGGTGATACCTGCCTTATGGGTAATACCTTGATGGCCTCTGTAATGTCTCTGATAATAAAATCGTACATCCCTTGTACACTTCCCCTGTCAAACTTCACAGCATTTACATCTGCTTTATCTATTATCGGGAACCCAGGATCGGTAGCTGCCGTAGCGGATACGTAAGGCTTTGCATAGTAATTGATCAATTCAAAATTTATAAAGGCCCGCGTAGCCAGCGCTTCTCCACGAATACTTGATTTTTGCGCCGTTGTGCCTCCGGAAGAACCCATTACTTCATTAATGATCTTATTTAGCGCATATAGGTCGCCCATACTTAAGGTGAGGAACTGAGGAGAAAACTGCACCGGATCTCCCTGTTGGTAAATAATATCTTCCCACCGGAACAACCTGCCCGTAAGCACAGGCGGAGGATACCCCTGGTCAAAATATACAGATAAAGCAGCAGCTTCATCTCCCATGAGAACCGGTTCTTGCCATCCGCCATAAGTACCGTATCCTGGCAAATAGAACCTTACATCATTCATTAACTGATCGTAATCGTTTGTAGTAGTAGCAATCAGGTTGCCCAGCGGCACTATTTCCAGAAAACTTTTCCGGCAGGAAATCAATGAGGCGAAAAGAGCTATATAAATAAGTGGATATATTTTTTTCATCAGCCTGCTAATTTTAAAAATAAATTAAAGGGTAACGTTAAGGCCTATACTATAACTATGCTTATAAGGCGGCAATCCCCGGATGCCATTGCCGAAATCCTGGAATTCCGGGTCAATATGATCATGGTTGGCTTTCCATACCATGAAGTTGGTGGCCTGTACATATACATTGATCCGCTGCACTTTCAAAGCCTGCAATATAGTTGGTGACAATCCATAAGAAAGTGTGAGATCCCGCACTTTTATATAAGAAGCGCTCACCACATTTATATCTCCGCTACGGTAATAGTTAATGTTCCTGCGACTGCTGGAAGTATAATAATCAGCTACATAAGAAGGAACGTTGGTCTTCTTTTCATCTCCTGGCTGCTTCCAGCGGTCAAAAAAATAGGTAGTAATATTATCAAGCCCTAATTGAGGACTGGTAGGCACCATGTCGGTATAATAAGTATTAATGTCCCTGCGCATCACATGCCCCAGATTATAGATCATATTTACAGCCAGCGAAATTCCTTTATACCGGAATGTATTGGTAAGACCGCCGTTAAAAACGGGGACCATCGTTCCTTTATATACAAGATCTTCTCCTTTTATAGCCAGGTTAGGATCTTTACTAACCGATTTATCCGATAACTTGATCTGCGGATCGCCCAGATCATCCAATCCCGCAAACCTGTAAGCAAATAAAGGACTCATAGCATATCCTGCAACTGGCAAGCCACTGAGCAGATAATAATATGCTTGCGCAGCCACATTATAGGAAGGCCCGTAAGATACCAGCTCATTTTTATTGTAACTGAATATAAAGCTGGTTGACCAGCTAAAGGTTTGCCCCTGGATATTATTTGTATTCAGGGTTAATTCAATGCCTTTATTGATCATTTTTCCCTGGTTACCAGTGATTGTCTGAAAACCGGTAAAAGGATTGAGCGGCACTGAGCCAATCATATTAGTAGTGGATTTGCTATACGCATTTACCGCACCACTCACCCTTCTTTTAAACAAAGAAAAATCAATTCCCAGATTCATTGTTTTGGTGGTTTCCCAAACCAGACCTCTGTTAGCCGGGCTATTAACGGATAAATAATCACCGGCAATACTGCCATATCCCTGCGACACAATCAACAAGATATCATTAGAAGAAGCCTGGCCTACATAAGGTGAGTTACCGGTAATACCGTAAGTAGCCCTCAATCCCAGGTCATTTACCCAATTTACCGCTTGCATAAATGGCTCCTGGATAATTTGCCATTTACCGCCTACACTCCAGGCAGGTTTATTCTGTGCAGACACATCGCTGCCAAATAGGTTACTGTGATCTGTACGCCAGCTAATATCAAGGCTATATTTATGATTGTAGGTGTAAGTACCCAGGGCGAAATAAGAACTATAACGTGATATATTTTTCCTTGTGATCTTATACGGACCACCGCTGAGCGCACCATATCCCAGGATGCCATTAATCCCGTTAGTCAATGATAAATAATCTATCAGTGGATAAGTACCCCGTGCTTCGTCGTACCCATATAATTCGGCGTTATCGCTGTAATCATAAGCCTCCTGGGCTTCCTGGCCTACCTGTAACGAAAACAGGTCCCTGCTCTGCCGGGGAGCAGCTGTATATACGAACTGGTTACGTACTGTCCAGTTACGTTGCTCTGTATTGGTTTTAATGTAATGGCCGCCAGTTAAAGGCAGGTAATATTGTGGAACACCGTCTACCGGTACTACCGTGAAATTCAACAAATTAAAACGTTGCTCCAACGACTGGTGATCTGTATATGTTTCTGAAGTTCCGGGACTTTTCACATAGCCGTAATTACCCCGGAAGCTAAGGCCCTTCCACAATTTCACAGTGGCTTCCGCTGTTACATTTACGCTTAGGTCATTTTCCTTACTATGACCATAATTTATCTCGTTGAGTGGATTATAGTTCAGGTTTATGCCGCTCCTGGTTTCGTAATCATGCCGCATAGAGTCGGAATAACCCGCCAGGTAAGGAATATCCATGTTATTGCCTGACGGGTCTTTGAATAATTGGTAAGGCAAAAAGCCTGGATCTACTCCTTTATTGCCGTTGCCTTTCACTACTGTATTCACCAACGAAGTATTCAATACCAACCTAACACAGTTGTTGGCATTTATTGTTTGCGTAAGATTCAACTTATAGCTGTTGCTGTAATTGCCGGCTATACTGGCCTGACTACCGGTATAACCCAGCGACGCATATACGCCATATATATTATTGCCTGCAGATACGGATACCGTATGATTGGTCAGGAGCGCATTGGTGTAAAAAAGGTCTTTGATCTGCGACCTGTTATCGATACCAGCTAAACTATCTAAGCTTTTACTACCCTGTGCCGGAGAAACAGCGCCCTGGTAAATGTCGTAAAGGATCTTTTCGTGAGGTGGGATTGTTGCATAAGTAAGCGCACTATAAGGAAACAGATCCGGATTAAAGGTTTCCTTTACTACTTCAATAAGTTGACGGCTATTCATCCACGGCTGATAACCAACATCCGGCTTACCCTGGAAATTCAATGAACCATTGTAAGATACCTGTAACTTACTACCTTTTCTGGCTTCTTTGGTATGCACAACAATAATCCCATTAGCGGCCCTTGCTCCATAAATAGCCGCTGCTGCGGCATCTTTCAGCACGGTAATATCATCAATATCCTGCGGGTTTACCGTGGTGAAATCTGTTACCACAACACCGTTCACTACATACAGCGGCTCTGTGCTAAGCGCAACTGAACTGGTACCCCGGATAAGGCTACTGTTAGTTTTGCTTTGCTGTCCCGATACCGCCACATAGTTGTGCACAACAGTAACACCAGCCACCTGGCCATCCAGCCGGTCAATAATATCGTTAGTAGCCACCCGGTTCTGGAACGTTTCCATATCCGGCTTGCCAAAAGCACCTGTTGCCCTCTCCCTGCTCAGCTGCTGATAACCGGTATTATACACGGTTACTGCAGATAACGAAGTAATCTGAGGCCGCATCATAATTATCATCTCACCCATCGTATTAGCTACCACAGATACTGTTTCATAATTCAGACTGCTAAACATAAGGGTATCCGCATTGCTAACATCTGGCAAATGGAACTCGCCTTGTTCATTACTTACAGTGACGCGATGGTTGGTCTTCGACATTACAGTAATAGACGGCAAGCGGATACCTTTTTGATCGGTAATGCTTCCATGCGCCTCTCCTGGCCGCACGATGCTTCCCATTACCTGTATTTTTTCCGGTGATTTTTTGCTGATAAGAATTGTTTTGTCTTCAATCTCATAGGTAAACCCTGTTGATTTCAGGCATCTATCCAACACCTCAGCCACGGTGGCCTTGCTAACTGATATATCAAATCGCGGTATACTTTTTACGGCTTTACTATTGTAAAGTATCTTATAGCCTGTTTGTTGACGTATTTCATTGAATACCTGTTCAATCGTTACCTGGTTTAGCCGTAGGGTTATACCTTCGGGCACCACAGCCTGAAAGGCATAACTTTTTACGGACAAAAAAACAAGTAGCAGTACAAGCAGTCGTCTACGGTTCAGACAATACCCTCCCATTCCCTTGCTTCTGCAAGGATTTTTAATGTGCATCATGTCTTGAATTTGGAAGGCTGGCTCTGTGAGCATTAGCCTCTAGTGCAAAAAATACTCCCCGGCCGGGAATTTGGTTGATTTTTATAATTTATGGTAGTACTATCACTGTGTTGTTGACAATCTGAAATTTTGCTATTCCTATTTTTTCCAACATGCCTAATACTTTACTGATTGGCACGTCTCTACTTATTTCTCCGGTAAAAGTAGCGTCTGTATGAAATCCAACGCTATATTCCACTTTAATATCGTACCACCGTTCCAAGCTTTTCATTAACACGGTAACCGGTGCATCTTTAAAAATAAACAGGTTGTTTTTCCATGCAGTTACCAACGCGGTATCTGCATCTTCAACAATAAAATCATTGCCGGCAGAAATACTTGTTTTACCTGGCCGAAGTATAACCGCTTTTATCCCGTTTTGCACCTTAACAGCTCCTGTTATCAGCGTGGTATATACCTGCTGCTCCTCCGGAAAACCATGTACGTTAAAAGCAGTTCCTAACACCTCAATGGTTGTTCCCTTTACAGTTACCCTAAAGGGGGTGCCAGCCTTACGGGCTACCTCAAAATATGCTTCCCCTGTCACTTCCACTGTCCTGTAAGCGCCGGTGAACCTGGATGGAAACCGTATAGAAGATGCAGCATTCATCCAAACATTTGTTCCGTCTTCCAGATGGAGTTGGTACTCTCCTCCCCTGGGAACAATCAGTGTGTTGTACTGTACTTCCTCTTGACTGTTATTATACGCAATCGTACCACGCCGGATTGTTACGGCTCCCTGCAATAAACTTGTATCAACGTTGCCGTTTAAAGTAATGGTATGTCCCCCTGCCAATATTAATTGCGCCTTTTTTCCTCCTGGTTGCATATCTACCGTATAGGCGTTACCGGTATTCGTTCCGGCCTTGTTGTTCCTGATTTCCCTGGCATCAAAATGCCAAATAGCAGTAAATACTAATAAAATAATAGCTGCTGCTGCCAGGTAATAAAGTCTGGCACGGCGTTGCCTGTTCTGCTGTTGCTGGCGTTTTATCCGGACCTTCAAAAAATACGCCGCTACATCTGGCGCCTGGCGTTCTTCCAATGCCTGCCGCTGTTTTTGATGATCAGTTAGTTCCCTGAACAACAACTGGTTACGCGGACTACTGGCTATCCAGTTATCCAGTTCCTCCTGCTCCATCGCAGATAACCCGCCGGTAATATGACGCCGGATAAGGTCTGCAATATGAAAAGGAAAGTCTAAAGGTGCTGCCGCCATTGTTATAATTCTTGAAAAAAAAGACCCGTGTTAATTCCCTTGAAAAAATTGCCCCGTTATAATAGAAACAACATCTCCTCAAAAAAATCTAAAGGAAGAAGAAAAAAATTTGAAATTAAAACCCACCCACCTGTAAAATTGCCAAGAGCATCGAAAATTGCCTGCTATTCAGCTTTTTACGTAGCAGGCTAATGCCCCTGGCCTGTTGATTGCGTATTGTACTCAGGGAAACGTTCATTTTCTCAGCTATTTCAGCCGGCTTAAACCCTTGTAAATAAGCCATCATCATCACATTACGGCACTGAGGCGGCAATTCTTCAATGGCAAGGGCTATTTCCCTCAGGACTTCTTCCTTGATAATAGCATGGTCAACATCTGTATCAAACTCACTATTCCTAAACAGGAAATCCTGCTTTTTACTACGGCGGCGTTCTTGTTTTATATGGTTCCTGCAAGCATTCCGGGATGCGATGTATAGAAATGCCTTTATTTTAGATACAGAATCGAAACGGGAGCAAATCTGCCACAATTTTATAAATACATCTTCTGTAATTTCTTCTGCGGCAGCAGGATCATTTTGAAGTATAGACTTGTTAAAAAACAGGATAGCGCTAAAAAAATACCGGAATACCAATTGGAAGGCACTTTCCTCCCCTTGCCGAAATGCTTCTATTGAAAATGCTGGTATTACCTCGTCGTACCCCATCAGGCCTAAAAATTGCAGATAAGCTATAATAACCGGGAAAAATGTTCCCCTACCCGGGCCAATATACAAAAAGGTCCCGAATATGCTACACCTGCAAAATTCATTGAACGTTCCCTTTATTTAATACGGGGATAAATAAACTTGATGGCAGGCCTTTTAAATATTGTCCTACTTTTGTAAAGACAATTGATATGCTCACAGCATGACTAAATGAAGAAAATCAGCGCGTATGGCAGTCATCAGGAATCAAACCGGCTATAACCGTAAACAGGAAATTGTTAATGCCCTTATACATGGGCTGGGTATCATATTCGGCGTAAGCGCCTTACCTATGTTATCGGGCATCGCCGCCACTCATGGCAACACACCTGGTATAGTAGGCGCCAGTATCTACAGCTTCTGTTTTCTATTGCTTTTCTGCAGCTCCACCATTTATCATATATCACGGGATATTGTTATCAAAAAGCTGTTCCTGGTATTCGATCATATTAGTATCTATTTTTTGATAGCAGGCACCTACACTCCTTTTTTACTGGTTTACCTGAATAATGCATTTGGAATCACGCTATTATCGGTACTCTGGGGCCTGACGCTGATCGGCGTTTTCTTCAAGATACGGTTCACAGGGAAGTATGATATTATCTCTACCATCATTTACTTGTTGATGGGATGGATCATGGTAGCTGGCGGGCGCAGGTTCTTTGACGCCATTCCCCTGCCAGGGATGATAATGTTAGCCATTGGCGGAGGGTTGTATACGATAGGCGTTATTTTTTATATATGGGACAAATATACTTATACCCATGCTATCTGGCACTTGTTTGTACTGGCTGCGGCTGTTTGCCATTATGTAGCTGTGTTATTGGCCATGTAATAATGCTCCTGGCTCTTTTATACTTCACCCGGATAGGGATATTTTGAGATGCTGCATACGTAACTCTATCCCTGTGTATACCGGGATAGAGTTATGACTTATAATAGATAGCCGTTACCGCATTATGGATAGGTAATCCTTACAATCCTGTTGGCCGTACGAAAATCAAATTTCGTAAAGGAGCCTACTATTAATATCCCCTTCTCGTCTTTCTGCTGTATCACCTTATTAATGGCGCCACTCACCGCATAATCGCTGAGCGTAATACCCCCTCCGCTGTTAAAGGCAGGATGCACCGATCCATCCGGATTAAGTACGATTATATTATTGCACCGGGCATTGCTAAACTGGCTGAAAATACCCCCTACGATCACTTCCCCGCCTGGCATAATACCCAGGCTATACACATAACCATTTGAGCCATTGCCAGCATTAAAGGATGGATCTACTACACCATTTTCGTTGATACGTACAATGCCGGGAGCCTGCAAACCTCCATAACTATTAAACGAGCCTACCAATATCAGCTTCCCGTCTGCCTGCCTTTCTAATGTATTGATGCTCTGATCAGGACCAACACCAGGCGTAAATGTAGGGTCCAGCGAACCATCTATATTAAGGCGGGCAATACGGTTAGCGGGCTGCCCATTATATTTTGTAAAAGAACCCACAATCAGTAATTTCCCATCGGGCAATAATATAGACCGGTTAATATAACCATTGGGCCCCTCTTTCCCCATATGCTTCGAGAGATCGTAATTATAAGTACTGTCTATGCCACCATCTGCCATGAGCCGGATAATACCATTTACCTGTATAGAATCAAGGTGGATAGAGTCTAGCCCTACCGAATTAGTGAGCTGGTAATTCGGTTGCACATAAAAGCGGAAATATCCTGTAAGGATGATCCGGCCATCTTCCTGTGGCAACACTGCAGTGGCCTGCCCGGATACACCGCCTTTTAAAATAGATACCGCCACATCCCGGCCGGAAGGCGTAAATATCTTATCTCTGGCCAAGGTGCCATTATTATTCAGTATGGCTATGCTATTCACATTACTTACGCCTTCATAATTATTAAATGCACCGGCTACCACATACCGGTTACCAGCGCCAGGCAACATCGCTGCAGCATATACGGAAGTATTGGTCCCGTTCTTCTCACCGGTATTAAAATCATTATCCAGCGTACCATCATGGTTAATCCGGGTTACCCTGTTCACACCACTGGCCGAAGGATTATTGTTATAATTGGTAAAATCTCCTACAATAAGATATTTCCCATTTTCTACCGGCAGTACATCATTGATATTATTATTGGCGCCCGTTTTACTGGGGAAAAGGGTATCCATTTCAAAAACACCGATCACACGGAAGAAAGGACCAAAAAAGTATTGCTGGTCTACCTGTGCAGCCACATTGCCGGTGGCAGCACCTACGGGCACCTTTACACGTATAGTAGTGTCTGTTAGTGCAATGATCTGCGCTTTTTCCCCATTAAAAAGAATAGATAATTGATCTTTGTGCTGTTGAAATCCTTTGCCGCTAATTTCCACTTCTTCCCCCACATGTGCGCTGGCAGGATTAATACCATTCTTATTGATCAGGATAGCCGGCAATACGGGTTCCTGGTAAGGGTCTTTTCCCCTGGTACTCACGGCTTCCTTTTTACAAGCTGCCAGGCCAACCAGGAAAACAATTAAACAAATATATCTTTTCATACAACAGTCGTTATGAGGTTATCGGTTCCGAAGCGCCTGTTCGGCAGTTCTCAAAAAATCGTTTGCCCGGAAGCCAAAAGTGTGTTCAATATTCAACACATGTAAAATGCCATTCACCGGCTGTATATCTGATGTGGCTACAATTACATAAGGATTGTTAGAGAAGGTTTGCGGATCATATGTAATATCCGTTAGCCGCAGGATACGCGCGCCCACTGCTTCTACTCCATTATAATCCTGGTAAATAAGGCCTATGTTCATGATATAGCCATTATCCATCACATAATTGATACCGGGATAGGCGTATACGTTTACCGGATCTATACGGGCAAACCGCTTCGCCAGGTATTTACCTTTCAGCAGGTAACGCTGCAGGAACAACCGCCATACCTCTCCGGGAATATCCTCCAGGTGAACGCTGTCTTCTACCATCGAATAACGGTAAGCATTCAGCTGGTTCATAACTCCACGAATGCTTTGGTCTGTAGGACAAAAAAAGGTAACGGAATCCTTTTGTAAGGTTTCTTTTAACCCGGCTTTTTCCACGATGTAGGCCATGGTATCAAACAGGAAGGGGTTCTTCGCCAGGTAGTCGTAGATGGTGCCATTGTAGTAGAGATTAGCAAGCCCGCTATCTACATAATAATCTTTCTTACAGGCAGTAAAAAGCAAGCCTGTACATAATAACACCATAACTATTTGTAATAACTTTTGCATCGTAAACATTTTTAACAATTATTGGATCCAATATTGATTTTTGGTCACCAGCGGATTGTTTTTCACTGCGTCGTCCGAGATCGGCCAGGTCCAGGCCCTTTTCTCCATCTGGTCGGCTGTCAACGGGTTCTCTGTCACATTTTTATCCATGATGCGGCCAGTGCGCAGCAAGTCATAGTACAAGTGTCCTTCTCCCATCATTTCCTTCTCCCTTTCAACAAAAATGGCATCCTGCAGGGCTACACCGCCACCGCCATTATATTCTTTGGCGCCGGCCCGGTCACGTACCATGTTTAGCATGTTAACGGCTTCTGCATTTTGTCCCAGGTAGGCCAAAGCTTCCGCCCTCAGGAGAATCACATCGGCATACCGGAAGAAAATAAGATTAGCATCATAGTCCCTAGACACAGGATTAGTAATCGCCGAAAATTTCAGGAACATTGCCGACTGGCCGTTGCGGGTACTATAGGGATCATCGAACCACAGATCAAAGCGTTTGTCAGATTCTCCGCGCGGATACATCCGGTCCAGGTGTTTTATGATGGGAGTAATTTCACTGAAGTAGCCATCTCCCCCACTCCGGATATAGGGTTCGTGCAAAGTCCACTGGCAGATCAGCTGATGGAACTGACCACCGTAGTTGGCATCTAACGACAGTTCAAAAATACCTTCCTCAGAACGGCCTTTGAATATGCTCTTAAAGGTTTCTTTTGTATAAGGCAGTAATATATATTGGTGAAGGTCCATCAATTCTTTAATGAGGGCGGCGGTGGCGGTCCAATATTGCTGCTGATTGGCTTTATCAAAACCTGCCGACCACATGTTCATATGCGCCATCAGCGCCAGGGCAGCGCCTTTGGTTCCTCTTACTGCGCGGTTAGTAGGATCTTCGTAGGCCACTGGCAAATCATCTTTTGCAGCAGCCAGGTCTTTCCGACATACCTCCAATACTGTAAGCATCTTTTCCCGCGGCCGCAGGTCTTTATCGTAGGGGCTTAACTGTAAGGGCACATCTCCATACAATCTTACCATATAAAAATAAATGAACGTACGTATAAACTTCGCCTCTGCTACCAGCGCTTTTTTATCCCGGTCGCTGAAAGCCGGGTCCTGGATGCCTGGTATCCTGTCTATGCACAGGTTGGCGGCAGCAATGGCCTGGTAAAATTCAGTCCAGTTACGGGGATCTTCCGCGCCATCGCCATTGGAGGTTTCTAACATGCGGTTGGTGCCCAACATTTTCAGATTGGTTTTATCATACCAATTCCAGTTGCCAGCCCGGAAATCGCCGGCATTGTATAAGATACCTCTGGTAAATTTACCTAACAGTATGGCATAAACGCCGGTCACCGCTTTTTGCGCATCTGTTTTTGTTTTCCAGAAATCATTACCGGAAAGCGTATCGAGAGGCTTTACCGCCAGAAATTTTTTGCAGGAACCTATTGCTGCCAGGAGGCATAGCAACAGGCCTATTTTATACCATGTTCTCATAAGAGAATAATTTAAACGTCATTAAAATTGAGCGCCTATGCCAAAGGTGAAACTGCTGGCCGCCGGATACCCATTGATGTCGTCTCTGCCTAATGAGGTAACCGTTTCGGGGTTAGGACCACTGTACTTGGAAAAAATGGCCACATTATACGCTGTTAAATAAGCGCGCAGCACGCGCAATTTCAATTTCTTCATGAAATCAAAATCACGGAACTGGTAAGCCAGCGTGATCTGGTTGATCTTGAAATAGGAACCATCTTCCATGTACAGGCTCTGATCCAACCGGTTGGGCTTTACCAGGTTATCGTGGTAAAACGAGCCCACAATAGCGGGATGTGTGGCATTGTCGCCCGGATTCTTCCAGTAGTTGATCAGGTTGATGTCGAAGAGGTTGATAGGCCCGTTGGCAGTACCATCGTTGTTATTCAGCTTCTCCGGGTACTGGAGGCGCCAGATCCTGGCCCCAATGGCATTATTCAATATGCTACGATCGAGCAGGTAACTACAGAAAATGCTCAGGGAAACATTTTTGTAACTAAAGGTATTATTGAAACCACCGGTTACCAATGGGTCAGGATTACCCATAATCACATAGTCGGCGTCGCTCAACGAGTAATCGCCATTCAGGTCGCGCCAGATAGGGTCTCCCGCCTGGAAAAACTGGGCGCCAGGACCAGAATACGCCTTGTAACGCACGCCCCTCACAGGGTCTACTGGTACATCGGCATTGGTTTTATATACACCATCAGTTTGATAGATGAAATTGCTGATAGGATTTCTGCCTACCTTCAAGGCAATAGACTGCCACGTAGTCTGGTCTACACTGAGGAAAAACTGTGAACCGCCCGGTAAAGCCGTAAGCACACCCTTATTAAGCGCACCATTCAGCGTTACCGCCCACTGGAACCCTGCCGGATTCGCATGCATCACCGGCCTTGCTGTAATAGACCATTCATGCCCATAATTGACCATGGCGCCGCCATTGATCTGCATTTTGCCATAGCCGGTAGAGTTAGGTAGCAAATAATCCCGTACCAGGTTATAATTACGTTTAAAATAAGTATCATAAATGATCTCTATACGGCCCTTGAATAAACCCAGATCCACACCGAAGTTGAATTGTGATGATTTCTCCGGCTCCATATTAGGATTGGGCATTACGGAATTGTCCGGAATAATGCCTACTCCATTGTTATAAGTGCCGGAAGATTTATAGGCGCCCAAGGAATTCAGTATCGTTGCAGTGGGCCGGCTATTTACGCCATAGGTTACACGCACAGAACCATAATCCAACCAGTTAATGCGGCGCAGGATATTTTCTTTATTGAAATTCCAACGGAAACCTACAGAGGGGTTTTTCGTATAGGGGTTATTGATACCTGCTGAAGAGTTGCCATCCAGGCGATAGGCCAGGTCTATACTGTACTTTGTACGGAAGTTATACGATAGGAAACCTGCCCACGACGCAGCATGATACACATAAGACACCGGGGTGCCGTTTACATTCACTTCATCCGGGTTATTCCAGGGGTTACCCGGATAAAAACGGGGAGAATAACCCCTGGGGCCCCAGTAATAATCATTAGGGCCATTGCGTATATCCCTTACATGCTGGTCGTCTGCCTTAATATTTATTTCACTGAATACACTGGCATAAATATTATGCCCTTTCTCTGCGCTCGACTTATTTGTACTAAACGTATAGTTAACGCCGTTACGGGTGTTCAGCTCATCGTGCCGGCCAACAAAACCATAAAGGGCCGTTGCATTATTATTGGAAAACGATTGCTGAAAACGGTCCCTGGTATCAGTGTAATAATCGTAAGAAGTAGTGGAGTTAATCCGCAGGTTGTTAATGATCTCATAATCTATGTCCAGAAAACCCCTGATGTTGAGGGTATTATTATCATCTACATTATTCGTATAGCCATCAAGTTGAGGATTTCCTACAAAAGTAGAAGGACCGGGCAAGAGGGAAGAAGAAAAAGAATTACCGGCGCCATTGTTGGTTAAACCGCCACCGTTGCCCCGCTGCTTTTGACCGAGGGCACTGAACAACTGGGCGCCTATACGCAGCCTTTTGTTGGGCTGGATATTCAACTGCATGTTTAAACTATACTTATTGAAACCGGTATTCTTCAAAACCCCCTGGTTCATCTGGTAAGCAAAATTAGCTTTGTAATTCATTTTCACGTTCCCTCCGCTGATCTGCACATTATTGTTGGTATTGAGCGTAGTTTGGTAAAATAAGCCCTGCCAGTCGGTAGAATTATTATAGAAAGCATTCAGGCTATCTGTCAGAAACTGACTATCTAAGAGCGATAGTTTATAACGGGCATCCTGCTCATCGATGGAATTGGCCAGGATAGAGTTGATACGGTACAAGCGTTCGGCATTACCGCCAATGGTAGGCCGCAACCTGGGAGGTAGGTTTACAAACAAACTACTGTTCACATCAATAATAGGTGTGGGAGAATTACCCCGTTTGGTAGTAACCACAATTACACCATTGGCGCCCCTGGAACCATACAAAGCAGTGGCCTGTGCATCCTTCATAATCTCGATCGACTGCACATCTTCCGGCGGAATCAATGCTAACGGACCAGTAGCAGCGCCTGGCTGCAACATCGACTGGGAAATCCCCCCATCGAAATCCACCGGTACATTATCAATCACCAATAAAGGGTTATTGCTCGTAAGATAGGCCTGATCGCCACCACCACTTACATCGAGCTGCGAAATTCCCCTGATAGACATAGTACCACGGAAACCGGGAGCCCCGCTATTGTTTTGAATGTTTAAACCCGCAACTTTACCCTGCAATAATTCCTGGATGTTAGACACCGGCACATCCTGCAATTCTTTGCCGGAGATCACCGCAACCGAACCGGATACCGTTTCTTTGGTCCTTTTCTGGTAACCTACTACTACCGCTTCCTTAAGCGATTTATTTTCTGGCGTAAGCGAAATATTCAAGGTAGTAACAGTACCTGTTTTAATGGTTTCAAAGCGGTAACCGATATAACGGAACTGTACAGAAATATTAGTGGTGGTATTAATCGTGAAATGCCCATCAGGATTGGTTACCCCTAACCCTTTATTATTTTTTAGATCGATGATCGTAACGCCAGGTATGCCCTCTTTGGTCACCGCATCTGTTACCCTACCATTAATAGTAACAGCCTGCTGGGCGTATAGCCGGCTACCTGCCAGGTACAGGCAACTGATCAGCAGTAAGATGATGTACCGTTTATTCATGTCGTGGAAATTTTAATATTTTCAGAATACAGTTACCGTTAATCGTTCGCGAATTTTGGATTCACCCTGAACTTTATGATCACCTCCCAGCTACCCGGTTCAAAAATGGCGAAGGTAAGCGCCAATCCGGCCTGTTTACGCATTCCGTAGGATACACGATCATATGCAAATGAGATCGTCGCCCTTTCATTTACGCCTACATCTGCCAGTACAGGAAAGGGACTGGTAATATCCCAGGTAACAATGGTACTGTCTTGCTGCATACGCCTGTTAAATCCAAAAAACACATTTTGCTCTATGGTATTGCTTCTATAGCGAAGGCTATCCCACTGGGTAATATTAAAAGAAGATAATCTTATAGGTAAGGAATCCTTATCATAAAATTTAAACGACAATGTATTATTCTTGGTATCCGTTTTCCGGAAGTACACTATTACATCTTCCGGATTCAAGGCATTATTCAACTGATCCTCCATACCTGATAAAGCCGGATGTATAATCCCTCCCTTCGCAGGGTCTAACTGCAAACCTGTTATATCGTCAAACTCATAAGGATCGTATGGTTTAGGGCGACGGATATCGAGTTTTATTTTCTGGAACAGCTTCTGTCCTCCTCCATTCTTTACCAGTACGTTAAAAATATGTATACCAGGTTTTATTTTGGTGGTATCGGTATTCCATAATACCAGGTCGCCGGAGTTAACACGGATATCAAATACCGGTCTTTTTACTTGTATGCGCTTCGCCTCAATTTCGGCAATGCTTTTTTCCGCACCGCTATAATATTCTTTCCATTGCCAGGTATTCACCTGTTCCTGCAATTCTGGCGCCGGAGTGCCATCTGGATGGAAGATATCCTGTAAGGCAAAAGTGAGTGGTTGGGTTGAATAATCCGGATTAAAAATACCATAGAACACATTGGTGCGTCCTAAATTAGCCGTATAGGTATCGCTATTGAAATTACAGTTGTTACTGAAATGGTCTTTTTCTTTGGGCAGCAGCTCCTTGTAGCAACTGGTCATCATAGTTACCAGCACACAGGAAAACAAATATTTACGCAATGGCCTGTTCATAGCTAACTGGTTTATAGTTTAGTAAAAATGATCCGGTGAAGGTTAAGGTTAGCTTTTTTGAAGACCACTTTCATGAGGTGCTTGCCTTCGGGTAGATCGGCTGTACCAAAAACCGACTGCCAATTTTGCCATCCACCGGTATTGGGTACGGCAATTTCATCGCTAACAGGTATGTCATCTATCAACAAATAGACGATACCACCACCATTACCAGCTATTCTTAACTCCAATTTATACTTCCCGGTATCTTTAATATCCACAGTGTAGCGCACCCAATCACCATCGCTGATCCAGCCTATATTATAGCGGCCGCCAGGACTTATGAGGTTATCGCCTTCCGAGCAATTTTCAGTACCTGGATCATCGTTGCGGTATGCTTTACCGCCATCTGGATTTTTATAGTGATAAGCTATTTCTTTAGGACCTTCGTCGTAGTCAGCGGCATTCAGTATACCCGGAATTTCAATCGGGTAACCCAGGTAGGGGCCTTGGATGGGCTCCAGCGACCGGGGATAAGCTTTTCCCACAAAAGAGGTAAAGCCAAATACATGCTGACTTTCCAGGATGTGCATCAATCCGTTCTTGGAATGGATATCTACATTCTGTGTGAGTGCGGTAGACCAGTCTTTGGTAAAGCGGGAATCGTTCTTATCGCTGTATACCAACAGTTGTGTACCACCACCAACTGCTCCGGAAGCATTGGTAGAACTGGTTTTGCCATTCATTTCATGTCCATACAGGGAAATTAAGTCGCTACCATCGGCATATCTCAGGGAATCGGCATCTACTATACCACGTACAATATAACGGCGCAAAAGGCTGTCCCACACAGCAAGAGGAACGCTGTCCAATGTCCAGTTACCCGGTTCTCCCAGGCGTTCGCGGGCGAAGTTTAAATTTTTCATGGCCGTTTCTATACTCACATCTTGCGGTACAAAAAAAGTGACCTGTTGATTTTTAAGGGTATCTGTGAGATGTACTGCATCTATTAAGCGTAACAAAGTATCATACAAGGCACCTTGTTGCCGCAGGAAGTCGTAGGTGCTTACAGATACCTCCGACACTGGCCTGGCATTACGGTACTGCTCCATGCCTTTCTTGCATGCAAACAAGGCGGTAAGCGACAGTAGTAATAATATTTTTCTCATGGTAACAATGTATTATTTCCAGAAACTATTTTGTGTCAGGGAAGGATTGTTGGAAAGCGCTTCCTGCGACAAAGGCCAGTAGGCGGCGCCCTTCTCTACGTCTGCCTGCGTAAGGTGCGTAAACTGCGGTATACGTTTAAAGTGCATCAAATCATACCAGTACCAACCCTCTCCTATCAATTCCCTGCGGCGTTCCAACAGAATGGCGTCCAGCAAGTCTTCACCGCTAAGTGTTGCATTAATATTTTTCAGTGAACGACGGTTGCGTACCTGGTTCAGATCTGTTTGCGCATCTGCCATGCCTAACCTCGCTTTGGCTTCGGCCCTTAATAGGTACAGTTCTTCATAACGGAATACGATGATACAGGAAGCAAATAATTTCAGTACCGGGTCGGTTACAGCACTATTGATCTGTTTCATCTTGAAAAAGATAGGATACGCGTCTTCCATTTTGGTAAAAAAGAAATCCGGCCGCTGTTCGTGTGGTTCCCCATATATCTGCAATACGCTATCCTTAGGTACATAGATCTCTGATTGTGCCCGGGGAATATAAGGCGTGCGCAAGGTCCAATCTTCCAATTGGCCGGTAGTAGAGATTTCGGCGTGGTCGAAATTCATGTCTACCTGAAAAATATTATCGGAAGTACGGCCCCGGAAACTACCATCCAAGCGGGTAAGGTCATTGAGGCTCACAAAGTCATATCCGGTATTAGACTGGTTATCGATCACAGTATTGGCGTACTGCAGGGCTTTGGTATAATCTTCTTTCCAGGAATAAATATGCGCCAGTAACGTATAAGCCATTCCTTTAGTAATGGTGATAGAGGTATGATGGCCTTCACCCTGTCCGCGGTAATCTCCCTGCTGCTCGGGCGACTGCCCATTGTACTTCCAAGGCAGGCCATCTATGCAGGATAACGCTTCGCTGGCGGCGAAATCGAGTACTTTTCTCCAATCCTCCCGGGCCATCCTTTTAACCACCCCATCTGAGGGCGCTGTTACCAGCGGCACATCTCCCCAGATCCTTACTATATAATAATACAGGAAAGCACGGATGTAAACAGCCTGTGAAAGGTCCAGCCGCATGTCGTTTTGTGAATAACGGTAGTCTGTTTGCGTTACCTGTGGCAATTTGGCGATAGTTAGGTTACACTGTGCAATAGCACTGTAAAACCTGCGCCAATCACGCCATTCATCCATAGTAGCAAAACTTGCATTGAGGTTGCTCTCTACTACGGCTTGTATATCGCCGCGGCGGGTGGCCTGAAAATCGCCGCCTCTCAGATCTCCATAGATCCAATGCGCATTCTCATTACACATAGCCGCCCTCATTAAAGCATAACAAGACGATAACCCTGCACGCGCATCATTTTTTGTTTGCCACATGTTCTCTTCTGTTAAAGCACGATGAGAGGGAACATCCAGCATTTTTTTACAGGAAAGCATACTTACTGTCAGCAGGCAGCATATGCTGATAGTTATATTTCTCATAATCTTGTTTTTTAACATCAGAATTGAAAATTAAAACCCAATGTATAGGTACGCGGCGCCGCCCAATTGTAGTAGCCTTCGTCGTAGCCGAAATAGCTCACCGCTTCCGGATCTCCACCCTTGTACTTTGTCCAGGTAAGCAGGTTATTACCGGTGGCATAAATGCGCAGGTATTCGATTCCGGACCTTTTCATCCAGGCAGCATGCATATTATACGCTATAGTAAGCGCACGCAGCTTCATATAGGCACCATTTTCCAGGAACAACGTCTGGTTAGGCTGATAGGCATATACCGCGCTCCAGGGGTTGTATAACGGAATTTTGCTGTAATCGCCAGGTACCTTAGACCACCAGCTGATTTCCTTGATCGCCTTGGGATCATCGATACCTTCCCGGTTAACAAAGTCGAAGCGGTCTGCCAGCGCCTGATTAATGATTTTCCGGCCCAGGGCATAATTTATCAGCACGTTTATTTCCCATTCTTTATAGTGGAAGGTATTGCTAAAACCTCCGGTGGCGGCAGGCGATAAACGGCCGGTCATTACCCGGTCATTATCGTTGATATCGTAGTTACCATCCAGGTCTTTCCATTTTGGGTCTCCTTTATGGAGGGGAACGCCCTGATAAGACATTTTTTTACCGGTAGCAGGATTTACAGGAACTTCATTCTCGGAATTGTAAATACCGTCGTTGACCAGCAACCAATAACGGTCTACCGGCTTACCTACCAGGAAACGCCGGTTGTTGATCACTAGGTCGGTAATACCATCAGGCATCGCCAGCAGTTTTGTTTGATTGGTATAGATACTGATACCGCTGGTCCACTGGAATTGTTTGCCTTTTACGATATCGGCGTCTATAGACAGTTCATAACCATAATTACGTATATCCATACCGTTTTTTACGATACCGGTATATCCTTCCTCTTCCGAAGTAGGGATCTTCAATATAAGATTGCGATCTGTTTTGGCATATACATCCAACGAAGCCCTTAAACGGTCGTGGAACAAGCCAATGTCTATACCGCCATTCCATTGCGCTACCACTGGCCAGGAAGTACCCGGCACTATATACCCGGTACTATAGCTTGCATTGATGGATGGGAAGGCGTTATAGGTAGAAATATTGGGGATACCATTCCATCCCGCATCCACGTTGTATATGGGGCCACCCCGGTACATTTCATCCATCAGCAGGCGGCCTACACGTCCCCAACTGGCCCGTAGCAGGAGGTTGGTCAATCCGCTACTTCCTTTCATAAATTCTTCATTGGAAATTTTCCAGGAAGCCGATAAGGTGGGTGATACCAACCATTGGTGACGGGCATCGAGATAAGAAGTACCATCCCTTCTTACATACAGGGATACAAAATATTTTTGTCTGTAATTATAACCAATGTTTGTATAAAAAGAAGCAAGCCTGGATTGCGTAAAATCTTTGGTATTAAACATCAGGCGGAAATTGCCAAATCTGTTCTGTTTATTATCGTCGTTACCAGGTTGATAGATCTTCACATAATCGCTCGTCCCTTTGTAAGCCTGGCCATAGTCGTAACGCCATTTATCCCATTGGGCATATTGCCCCAGGGTGATTTCCAACTGATGCCCACCGGAGAAATTGTTTTCATATCTTAAGGAATTATCCAATACCAGGCGCCTGTTCAAGCCGTCAAAATCAGATACGAAGCTATTGCCCTCTCCAAGCGAGGTAGGCACAAAAAAGTCGCGGAAATTTTGGCCGTAGTCGATCGCAAACCGGGTATTCCAGGTAAAATGCGATAAGAAGCTGTATTGTACATTGGCAATGATACGGGCGGAATTGTTCTTGTTCCTGTTAATGGTATTTCCCAGATCGTTGTAGTATTGCTGCAGATAAGCTTTGTTGGGCGACAATGGCGCATCGTAATTAAACAGATAGCCTTCATCTCCGGCACGGTCGCGGACAAATTCATTCCGTTTACGGTTAAGGCTAGCCACGCTAACATAGGTGGTAAATACGAGGTTGCGCACTGGCTGTATATTGATCCCAAAGTTCACATCATACCGTTTGATGCCTGTTTTATCGTACACACCTTGTTGGGAAGACTGCCCGATGCTAAAACGGAAACTGGCATAGGGCGTACCTCCGCTTACTGCGGCCTGTATGCCATCCGTAAAACCATTCCGGTAAAAAAGATCATCCCAATTGGCTGGCCCGAAATAACGGCCCTGTGAAGAATCAGCTAGGTAACGGGGAAAGTTGCGCCACTGTGTTTCATTGGCGTACTTTTCGTAAAAGGGTAAACGGAAATCGCTCTCATATTTTCCATTGATCACATCTACAGCAGGCTTAATGGATAAACCGGTATAAGCATTTACAGATACCTGCATTTTACCTACCCTTGGGCCCTTTGTTTTAATGCTGATTACGCCATTGGCTGCATTGGGACCATATTGGGCGCTGGCGCTGAAATCCTTTAGCACCTCAATGCTTTCAATGTCATTTACATCCAGGTAAGATAACAGGTTCGTTTCTGTTCCTAACCGGTTGAAATCAAACCGCTGGATATCATAGGCAAAAGCATGATCCATTATCAGTGGCACACCATCTACCACATAAGTAGGCTGGGCGTAAAACATATCCCGGTTGCCAAGCAATAAGGAAGATGTTCCCCTTACAAAAACACTGGTACGCTTACCCGGTTCTGCAGTAGGTATCCGTACATCCACCCCCGTTACCCTTCCGATCAACATCTGATCGATACTGGTATAAGGAAGCTTCTTTACTTCCATCATATTGAGCGGGGAAATAGCGCCATTCCTGGCAGGTTGCAGGAAAATTTCATTATTGGGCAGGTATCCGGCCGAATCTCTTTTGCTGACAGATATTTTTGCAAAAGCGAGTGAGTCAATACTTACACTCCCGGTATCTTTACTCGTTTTAACCAACATACGCTGGGCCTGTGCAGGTATTGCACATAACAGCCCCCATGCTGCAAAAAAATAAATACTCCGGCGAAGAAAAAAGTAAATGCTTTTCATACGTGCAATGTTTAGGAATGAGTATCCCATGGCGTAAAAGCAGCTTTACGCCAGCAATAGATTTATTCAGACATTAACAACAAAGGGAATCCTGTTCCCCTGGCAGGAAAATGTTGGTACAAACAAAAATTGGCACGCCATAGCTTCACTACAGCACATCATTTTCTTGCAGTATGCTAATAACAGCACCTACAGGGCAATACCGTATGTTTACTGCGGAAATATAGCGCGTACGGGCAATCAGGGACAATGCATGTCCTTTACAGGTGGTGAGTGTTGAATCATGTACTAAGAATTAATTAACGTGAAATTTTTGAAATGGATTGATGCTGGCATTTCCAATGCTGCTACCTATAAATGAACAGTCAATATACCACGCGCTTCCAAAGGGGTTACTGCTCATCTATACTATCGATGCTTATTTTAAATTCTGGTTGTTTATTAACACTACTATCCAAATGTAAACAGCGAAAAGGATTTTTCATAGTTTTTTTGTAATTATTTTTAAAAATAATACGACTGCGGTTTACACTGCTTTAATTTCCATAATTCTTTTTTCAAACTCTTCGTTCACTACAATGGATTTATTTTTCACCCGTGTTTTATAGGTATTAATGGTGTTCACAGAATACTGCAATATATGCGCAATTTTATCGGTATCATGAATACCCATACGTATTAATGCAAAAATGCGCAAGTCGGTATTCATGAGCTCATCGTCTTCCAATACGATATGGTCTTCTTCCCTGAACAAAGCATTAAAAGTGGTGATGAAGTGGGGAAATAATTTCAGGAAGGCGTGATCAAAATGTTTCAGCAGTTCTTGTTTTTCATTTTTCAGGTTGATGGTATTAGTGAGTTGCCGTATATCATCGAGCTTACGGTCGGCAATTTTTTTATCGATAGACTTTTTAAATTTTTCGATCTTCTCATAAAAGGCTGCATTAAGATTAAAAAAGTAGCCGATGTATTGCTCTTTGATTTTATTGGCGTCCGATAATTTTTCGTTGGCTTCTGCCAATTGGCGGTTAATCGCCTGCTCTTTTTCGTGCGCAGTATAAATTACCAGCTGTGCAGCTTTCAGGCGCTTTACCTGTTTATAGATGATAAAGCCCAATCCAATTACCAACAGCAACAACAAGGTAACGGTAACGGCATAACGTACCAGGATCACTTTCTGGCTTTCTACAATACTTACTTTCTCAGCTTCAATCAGGGGCAGGATAGCGCTTACCTGCACCTTCCGTTGCCTGGCGCCATAGAAGGTAGCCTCCGCGATGGCTTGTTCAATACATACTGAAGCATTTTTCACATCATTTTTACGGTATAGGAGATTAGCCAGGATAAACGTGGCAGATGTTTCTTTGGTAGAAGTTTTAATATCGGCAATGGCAGCCAGGATAAGCAGGTCGATTGCTTGATTGCTATCTCCCTGGTTGGTATATAATACGCTGAGGGTAGAGGCGGTAACAGCGATTTCGTGCAGCGACAATTTCTTGTGGTCCAGCAACGATCGAAAATACTGTAAGGCGGTATCGTTAAGACCTGTTTTCAAAGCTTTTAAGCCGGAAAAATAAATATAGTCGTAACTGTTAGCCGGCCATAAAGCCAGGGCAGAATCAATATAGCTATTCGCTTTTACCGTATAAGGAGGTGTGTAAAAAGTATCTTTATTATAGTCGCCCAGGTCGTAATAAAACCGGCCCATAAGCGCGTAATAGTTTGCTTTGCTGCTATCTGGCAACGAGGCTACTTTTATACTGGACAGGGTTTCCGCTGTTTCTTTATACATTCCGGAGGAAAGCAGTGTAAAAGACAGTTTCAGGCGTGTTTCCATCAGCAGCGTATCATCCTGCAACGCTATGGCCGTTTCATTCATTTTCCTCGCGTAACTGCAGGCCGAGTCATATTTATAGATCTTATAGGCATCAAACAAAGCAGTATAGAGGCGATAATGTTTGTGCAGGTTCGGCTCTCCAGACAATCTGGCTGCTACCGATTGTAAACTGTCTATCTCATGCTGTTTAGCTTTATCATATACAGCAGCCTCCCGGATGGCTAAGTTAAGATCAGCCAAGGAAGCCTTAGGGGATTGCCCGTATGCCTTTATCCACAATAAAAGGCATACTACGTGGAACAGCACTATTTTTTTCATTTGGAAAGTAGGGATTTTCAAATGCTGAAATCTGGAATTTTGTTTCTGTAACCAGTCAATTTCACTGTATTATAGAAACAAAATTCCAGATTTCCAACTCCCGAAAATATACTGGATTTTACTTATGGTAAGGTTTTACCATTTTCAGGTCCTGGGCTGTAGCCGGAACCATGGTAAGGGCGGCTCCTCCCCCGTTAGCCAGTTTCAGTTGGAGTATAGTATGGCTGTTGGCAATAAACGACCGGATCGTATAAGCCTCCGGGTTACTATACCAATCAGCGCCAGGAGCATCTGCATAAAGGGTTACCAGGTATTGCTTTCCTTCGTCGAGGAAAGAAAGGCTGGTTTCCAGATTACGGCTGTTCTCATCTGTAATGGCGCCCAGGTACCAATTATTACTCCCTTTGCCTTTACGGGCAATACTAATATAATCACCTGGTTCTGCGGCCAGTATACGGGTGTCATCCCAATCTACCGGCACTTCACGGATAAAGCGGAAAGCATCGGGGTATAGGGCGTAATTCTCGGGCAGGTCGGCGGCCATTTGCAGTGGGGAATATAAGGTTACATACAGCGCCAATTGTTTAGCCAGTGTAGTATGTACCCTTTTGCTGGTATCTGCACCATAACCAGACAGTTTAAAAATACCAGGGGTATAATCCATCGGGCCACCTATCAGCCGGGTAAAAGGGAGGATGGTTTCATGTTCTGGCCGGTTGCCGTTAGCAAACGCATTATATTCATTTCCACGGCTGGCTTCACAGGCCATCCAATTAGGCCAGGTACGCTGCAAGCCTGTGGGTCTTGCCGGTTCGTGGGCATCTACCATTATATGATACTGAGCGGCCTTGGCAACTACCCGCTGATAGTGATTGATCATCCATTGCCCGTCGTGATGTTCTCCCCGGGGAATGATCTTGCCTACGTAGCCCGTTTTCACGGCAGGATAACCATAACGTGTCATAAAACGGAAAGCGGTATCCAGCTGGCGGTCGTAATCGGCGGCGGCGCCGGAAGTTTCGTTGTGCATGATCAGCTGCACACCCTTATTGGCAGCGTATTGCTGCAGACCCGCCACGTCAAAATCGGGATAGGGCGTTACAAAGTCAAACACATTTTCTTTCCAATTGCCAAACCAACTTTCCCAACCAGTGTTCCATCCTTCTATGAGCACGCCTGGGATCTGATTAGCAGCGGCAAAGTCGATATACCTTTTTACATTGGCGGTAGTAGCGCCGTGCTGGCCGCTGGGGGCAGTATGCCGTTCATCGGTAGCATAACTCCAAGTGCTTTTACCTGTTTGCATTTCCCACCATATCCCCACATATTTCATTGGCTTTATCCAATCTGTTTGTACAATAGCGGAGGGATCATTCAGGTTAAGGATCATTTTACTGCTGAGGATATCCGTGGCTTTATCCGATACAATAACCGTTCTCCATGGAGTTTGACAAGGAGTATGCATATAGGCCGCATTACCTACAGCATCCGGCACCAGGTGGGAGCTGAATACAAGCTGCTGGCGGTCTACATGCAACTGCATGGCCGCATAATTTACCAGGGCGGCTTCATGGAGGTTAATATAAAGACCATCGTTGGTTTTCAGCATCAATGGCGTTTGTACTGCCTGAGCATCCGGCGCTACACGCACGGCAATGGCAGTAGACGAAGCCACGATGTTACGGTTGTCGATGGCGCTCAACTTAGAAGTTGTATATTCATACTCGTTAGTATCATAATCGCCAGGTATCCAGAAAGCAGTATGGTCGCCTGCCATGGCAAAAGCAGTACGCTCTTCTTTCACCACAAAATAATCGAGGGAGGGCTGTTGCGGAAATTCATAACGAAAGCCTACACCGTCGGCAAATACCCGGAAAACAATATCGAGCAGCCGTATGTTCCGTTGCAAGTGCACAGTGAGTTGCTCGTAGTGGTTACGGATATGGCTTACTTCACCCCACACAGGATTCCAGGTTTCGTCAATATCCTTCTTTTCACTACCCAATATCTTAAAGCCTTTGTAAAAAGTACTGTCTTCCTGTAATACAAATCCCATGGAAGAAGGCTTCACGATAGTTTTTTCTCCCAGGTACACCGCATACTGTGGTGTTCCTTGGTGATCCAGCGAAAAGATCAGCTTTGTTTTATCCTGCTGTGCCGTAAGTTCTTGTGCACTTCCCTGCTGCATAGCCAGTAACAACAGGAAAGTACAGATGTTTCTGCATATCATAAATTGAAGATTGATTAATAGCCGGGATTATTCGCGCCTATTTTAGCATTAGAATTCAGTTCACTGGTAGGAATAGGCCAACTGTATGACCGGTCGTCTGACGGCCACTTCAATCCGCCAGCTACGTTCTGGGCTGTTTGGTAAACCGCTGCTTCTGCGGCGCCTATACGCCATCTGCATACATCAAACCACCACTGGCCTTCATTGAATAATTCTGCCCAACGCTCGTAGTACAAGGGATTATGGCCTAATACCGGATCGTTACCAGCGCTGGTGGCGGCGGTCAGCGACTGGTAATCAATAGCGGAAGGCACATCCACCGGCAGGCTGTAAGCCCTGCGTTTTACTTTGTTGAGATACTCCAGGGCCACTGCATTGTCGCCACCGTGTATATTAGCTTCTGCATACAACAAAAACACTTCTGCCAGGCGCAAGAAATAAAGATTGGCAGCATCTGCCTGCCCTACGTTACCCATGCTGTTATACAATGGCGCATACTTGCGGAAAGACCAGGCATAATAATTAGATAACTGGGAAGAAGCGATGGCGGTAGACCTGCTGATCAATTTCCAGTTCATACCATCTGCTTTGGCAGAATCAACGAATGGCTGGGAAGCGTTTACATACAAACGCGGATCAGCGGTCTTGTTTTTCCGTATATCCAGGGATTGTTTGTAATAAGTACTATCCAGGGTCTTTTTGGGATTCTTCACAGATTCCGGTTTACCAGGGTCATAAGCCGGATTATCCTGCATGGTAAGCAATCCTAATTGAAATCCAAACCGTTTGATATTACGGTCATGTACATACTCATTTCCATAGCCCAACGCACCACCGCTGGCTTCACGGCCATCATCCCCCACTACAAATGGCGCCCAGATCAAACCGTTACTGGTGGTGGTATTCTGACCACCAAAGGTACCATAGCTGCCCCTGGAGTTCTGATCTACGTTCAGTTCAAATAAAGACTCTTCATTAAACTCATTATCTGCATTACCCAGGAAAGCGTCCTGGTATTTAGCGAAAGGCATCAGCGATTTACCGCTGTGGGCTATTACATCCTGTAATACTGTTCTGGCATTCTCCCAATCTTCCGTGAAAACATAGGCCTTACCCAACATACCTTTGGCCGCCCATTCAGAGATACGGCCTCTGTTATCACCGGTCCACTCCTGTCCTTTCAACAAGGTAGCCGCTTGCTGAAAATCTGAAATAATCAGGTCCCAGGTAGCTTTTACGCTGCTACGGGGCTTCTGGGTGCTGTCTACATTAGGAGCTACCTGTGTATACAAGGGTACTCCTTTTTTATCTCCGCCAGCGCCATTATGGATATAAGCTTCTCCGTATAGGCATTCGAGATGGTAATAATAAAAAGCGCGCAAGAAATATGCTTCTCCACGCATATAATTGATCATCTGTTTATCGCCACCTTTGGCAAAAGTTTTCTCGTAAAAATCTGCCGCTGCCAGGAAAGCATTACAGTTTTTCACACCCACATACAGGAAGGTCCAGGTAAAACCTACATAAGAGTTATTCACCGTGAGGCTGGTGGCGCTCATTTCATTCCAACCCTGGTCGCCGCCATAAGTACAATCTGCGGTATGAGTAAGATTCGAAAGAGAATGCGCATTTAGCTCAAAACCATAGAGGCGATCGTTACGCAGGTTGGCATAACAGCCGGATAAAACGCTCAACAGATCATCCATGGTAGCCGGGTAGTTGGCAGAAGTATATTGGTCGGTACGACTTACACTGGAAGGATCTTTGGTGCAGCTGGCCATTAACAGCAGGGAGAAAAGCAGCACATATATTTTCTTGTACATAATAGTAAGATTTGTGGTGGATAATTAAAAGGTCACATCGAGGCCCAGGGAATAGATCCGGGTGTGCGGGTAGGCAGAAACAGCATCTACTCCGCGGGTTGTGGTGCCTTGGAAAGACTGTGTAGTAAAGGAGCTACCCAGTTCAGGGTCTAGGCCGGAATACTTGGTAATGGTAAACAAGTTGTTCGCCATTACAAATAAACGGAGCTGGCTGATCTTGATTTGCTGTAACAGGTTATTACCAAAAGTATAACCCACCTGCAGGTTTTTCAATTTCAGGTAACTGCCGTTTTCAACAAAGTAGCTGCTCACCGTAGTGTAGTTACCGTTAGGGTCCAACGTGAAGGAACCATCTGTATTCTGTACTCCCAGACGCGGTTGCGACGTAAGTCCGTTGCCATTCAGATAGGAATCACCCCATATTTTAGAGGTGGTATTACCATCAGAGAAAGGTGACATTTCATAGGCTTTTACACCATTAAAAATATCTACTCCAGCCACTCCGTTAAATAATGCGCTCACATCAAAACCTTTGTAATTCACATGCAGGTTGATGCCATATACCACTTTAGGATTAGGGTTACCGATCACCTGCCTGTCGTCTGAATTGATTTTACCATCATGGTTATAATCTTCGAAGATCAGGTCGCCGGCATGGGCAGTGGCCTTCTGGGGGCTTTCCTGGGCATCCTTGTCCGTTTTAAAAAGTCCAAGTACCTTATAGCCATAGAACTGGCCGAAAGGCAGGCCTGCTTTAGTAGCTGTAATCGTTTGACTGGGCATCATGCTGAAAGCCGCGTCTCCATTGCTGTAAAAGTTATAACCGTCCAGGATAGCATTGGTATTAATACCATCCAGGTTCAATACCTTATTTTTGTTGAAGCCTGCAGTAACGCTTACGTCGAAACCTACTTTACCAAATTTATCGCGGTAGCCTGCCAATACATCTAATCCCCTGTTCCTGACAGCGCCAATGTTGGTATAATAGGAACTGGTGATGCCTGAACTTGTAGAAATAGGCAGGGCGTATAACATATTCCTGGTAGTTTTATTATACCATTCCACCGTGAAATACAACTTACCGTTCAACGCTTCTCCATCTACTCCCACATTAGTTTCGTATAATGTTTCCCAGTGAATATTGGGATTGGGAATAAAGTTAATACTGTTGGAAATAGAGGGGTTGGCATTAGGCGCAAAGTTCTGCATACCTATACGGCTATACGTAGAAAGAAAAAGATAGCCGGGAATATTACTGTTACCCAGTGAGCCATAACTACCTCTTAATTTCAACAGGTTCACCGCTGGCTTGATACTACTAAAGAAAGATTCATCACTGAGATTCCATCCTATAGAAGCCGCTGGGAACACGCCCGCCTGCTTACCAGGGCCAAACACCGTAAAGTTGGCATCTCTCCGGATAGAGCCGGAAATATAATACCGGTTATCGTAATTATAGTTCAAGCGCCCGAATACAGATTTTACCAATCCATTGGGATCATTTACCCCCAGTACAGTAAAAGCGGTATTAGAGGTTTGGATAAAGGAATAAGTAGGCAAGCCCACGTTAGTGCCCATTACATTGAGGTTGTTATAATTGCTGGAGATCTGCTCATAACCTGCTACTGCATTGATGTGATGCCGAGAAAAGGCCTGGTCATAAGTCAGCACATAGTTGCTCAGCAGGGTTTTATTCTCAGTAGCATACTTGGTTAAACTATTATCAGCGCTTTTTACTTCTCCATAGTTATAAGAATTCTGGAAGTAGTCTTGGGTTTCATTATTATAGGTATAGCCAAAAGTGGTTCTGAAATTAAGGTGCAGGGGGAGTTGTATTGCTGCAAAAACGTTTCCCTGCAGGTTGTTCTTATAGTTTAATGCATTAGCATTGAGTGCAGCGCCTACAGGATTCGGCCCCGCAAATCCGGGAGGATTTTTGCCGAAGCTACCGTCTTTATCATATACCGCCATAATGGGGATAGTACGGAAGGGAGCATTATGTAACTGGGCTTCACTACCAATAGGCGGAGAAGTTTTACGCTGGGTCAGGAAAAGTTGTTCTCCGATCTTGATCCGTTTTCCCAGATTATAATCGGTATTTACACGTATGCCGGCAATGTTTGAATAGTTGTTAATATAGATACCTTTCTGGGCGTTATAGAAGCCGGAGAAGAGGTAGTTCACGTTAGGCGTAGAACCGGCAACAGACAAACTATAGTTTTGCTCTGTGGCATTACCGTATAATTCATTTACCCAATCAGTATTAGGCAGGGTATCTGTATTTATACCGGCAAAAAGAGTGGGTCTGGTAATATTGATCAATTTAAGCCAGTCAGCCTTATCGAGCAGGTGTATCAACTGGGGTTGGGTACTACCAAAGCGGGCGTTAAAATTTACCAGGGGGGCAGCGCCATTTCCCTGTCCTTTTTTAGTAGTGATCACAATAACGCCACCCGCGGCGGCAGATCCGTAAATAGCGGCAGCAGCGGCATCTTTCAATACGTCTATGCTGGCAATATCTTGCAGGTTAATGTTATCGCCGCTGGTTTGCCTTACCCCATCCACCACGTAAAGGGGTTGGGGTTGATTCAGAGAAGACACACCCCGGATGATCACATTAGCAGAGGCGTCTGGAGCGCCGGAGCTTTTCACTACTTCCACGCCGGCCATCCGGCCTTGCAGGGCTTCGCTTACATTAGTAGCCGGTACGTTCTTGATGGCAGCGCCTTTTACAGAACCCACTGAACCAGTTACATCTTTCTTTCGCTGTGAACCGTAGCCTATTACTACCAGTTCGTCCATCACCGTGTTGTTTAACTGTAGGGATACATTAATCACACTACGGCCTTTCAATGCCACTTCCTGCGCTTTGTATCCCATAAAGGAAATCACCAGGGTATTACTGCCCCCGGGTATGGCCATCTGGAAGTTGCCGGTAGCATCTGATATTACCCCTTTCGTAGTTCCCTTTACCGTAATAGAGGCACCGGGAAGGGGCTCATTCTTTTCATTGGTTACCTTACCGGTAACAGATTTGTCCTGTGCATAGGTAAACCGTATAAACAGGAACAACATAAACAGCAGTAAGCATAATGGCTTCCTGCAAATGTGCGGGTAGTAGTCATTTTTCATAACAAAGGAATTAATCATGATAGTGGAAGTGAATCAATCACCCATCAAAAAAATAGATAAGCAAAAGGGATAACAATTAATATTCACAGAATATAAAAGAAAGTAGGCAAAGCAGGGAAAATATAGAATATAATAAATTGATAATCAATTTACATAATTACATTATATATTTTTATATATAACAAGTACTAAACGCTGGAATGTGATAATAATGGCTGTTATGAAGGAGATGAAAGGGGAAATTTAAGACCCGCTTTAATAGTCACCAAAGCTGACGTTTGTTACGGCTTCAGCTTTTCTGCAATCAACGCTTTCCATTGTAGTTTTATGGTTTCCTCCAGGGTTACTTTTTCTGGTTGTTGCATATAGTCATGCAGGTAGCGGTCTATAGCCCCGCTTTGTTTTACATATCTTCTACAAAAAGTACAGTACATCAGATGCAGTCTTAAACCAATCCGTTGCAATCCCGACAATGGCTGTTGTAGCTGCTTTTCTGCCAGCATGGTAGCTTCTTTACAACAAGGTAGCAAGGTATGTAAGTGTTTTTCTGTCATCAATTACTGAACCATTTTTTTTCGAGACAGGCTCTCAATTGCAGCTTGGCCCGGTGAATGATTACCCAATAATTAGACGATGTAATGGAAAGTTCATTACAAATGTCTGCCGTTCTTTTTTCCTCAAGATATTTTTGATGAATAACCGTTTTACCGATGCCACTTAATTTACGTATGCAGGCGCGCAATATATTCATAAAATCGGCCTGCTCTTGCTTATAACTGCTATCCTGTACCCAGGGTTGTGGGGCCATTTCTTTTCTCCAGTGACCATTTTCATGGAAAAAGAAATGACGGGGATCGGAATCTCCCGAGTGTCCTTCATCGATGCTGAGTATGATCCTGTTTTTATTTGATCTGCGGAAATGATCAATGATTTTATTTTTCAGGATAGCCAATAACCAGGTTTTCTCGCTGCTTTCGCCCCGAAACTGTTCCCTGGCCTGCAGGGCGCTGAGGAAAGTATCTTGTACCAGATCCTGTGCCACGCCCTGATCCAATACCTTCATGCAAGCAAACGTAAACAATTCATCTGCATATAACTGTACCCACTCTGCCGGATTACAGGTAGTTATTGAGGGTATGCCTGAATGAGGAGCCGCTGGCTGCATGTGGTTATTTTTCATAGTCGCTGTAGAAGCATACGGAAATTGGCCCATTTTAGTTTTCTTCCCAGCCCCAAAAAAATGTTAAATGCGGCTCAGCGGCAAGTTGATAAAGGCAGATGGCAACAGCAGTATGGCTGGGATTCAGCATTTTATACTATTTTTGATCTGTACCCAATGAAATACGAAATAAACGCTGCTCATGAAAAATGAAATGTCACCTGTAACATCCGTTTACTTTGTTACCCTGTTAAAGGCATACTTACGGGGTAATAAAACAAGACAGGAAGTTATTGAGGATTTGCATAGCATGATTTCCCTGCCGCTGAAAAACGAAGACACACACACAGAAGTGAGTAGACTCTTATTCCGGGCTGCCGCCGAAATTAATGAAGCCTATTATCAGGAAATTGTGACAGCCCTTTCCCATGCCACTGATACCGCTCCTACCCGGGAAGGTGTAATCCATCAACTGCAAGCCATGCTGGATGGTCAAATCACCACCGAACAACTGCTGCAATGGGCTACCTGGCATAACGAACCCGGCGACACCAATGGTGTCAGTTTTTTCAACGACATTGCTGTAGACTACTTTTGTACCCAGCTATTACCGGCCTATGGCGCCATGCTCACTACCGCGCAGTACCAGCAGGCGCTGAAAATATTTCAATCGGAACCACACAACAGCCTGAAAGAAAAGGTAGCGCTGGTACTATTGGCTGAAAAGGAAAAGCAACGTTTTCTGTTTTATTTGGGCGATTATATACAGGGTAACAGCGCGATAGAACAACTGGATGTGTATCTCCTGCATAAATTCGGGATGGATCATTACTCCTTTCCTTATATGCCAGCTATTACGGCTATCCAGCAAGAACCGGGAAAACTCCCGGCGCTGCTGCGGATGGCTGCCATGGAAGCCTCATGATTAGCTGACCATCAGGCTACATCCCCTCAATGCAGAGTGATCTAACCGGCCCAGTACTTCAAACCCGCCATCCTCATGGATCTTACCAATATCTTCCGTGGCAATAAAAGCGCAGGAATAAATATTGGCCAGGTCAATAACATTGATCACGCCAGCTCCTCTGCCAGCACTCACCTGGAAAGGATCATTCTCGTCGCGCAACAATACCTTCATCCAGGGCGGGGTCATAAAAAGGCCGTTGCCTTTAGAATAAGCCTGCGACAACAACTCTGTCATCCCATATTCGGCATGAATAGTAGGAACGCCTAAGCGTTCTTTGAGGAAGCCATGCACTTCCTCCCGGGTCCATTCTTCCCGCCGTCCTTTCATGCCACCCGTTTCCATGACTATGGTGTGTTTTAACTGCAAGGTGTATTTCTCTGCAAAATCCAGCAGCCCGAAAGTAACGCCAATCAACAATACCTTCTGCTTACGGGCATCCAGCTCCTGCAATTGCTGGAACAACTTATCATGTTCATACAGGTAAAAGCCACTCTCTGCGTGGCCGCTGCGCGCTGTCATCTCCTGTACCATCCTTACCAGCGAGGAATGTTGCCGTTCCAGGTAGGAAGGCAGTAAACCTACAATAACATAATCGCCTACGGGGCCATAAAACTGCTCAAAGGCGGTCATGAAACTCTGGGTATAAATGGCAGACTCCTTTACCAGGTGGCGGCTGTTCACCGTTTGGGTGGTACCGCTGCTTTCAAACACCAGCTCAGGCTCAAAATCACCGCATACTACCCGGTGGGTCTTAAAAAACTGTATGGGCAGGTAGGGAATGTCTTCCATCCGCTGTACCGAAGCCGGTAGTATGTGCAGCGCATCAGTATAAGCCCGGTACAACTCATTTCCCCAGTACTGATACCGGAATAGCTCCAGTGCTGCTGCTTCCAGGCCATCTGCCTGCAATGAAAATATATATTCCGGTGATACGGCGCTCATTTTATCCTGCTTTAAAATCGCACAAAGTTAGGGAGAAGAATAAATCTGGCCACAGATAGTAACAATTGTATTAAAAAAACGTTTTGGATTAGGAAGAATTGAGATAACTGAATATTTGTATATTTCCTAAATTAATGTAGGTTTGTTTTATGAAGAAAATTCTGTTTTTATTCCTGGTCGCCGGATTGTTTTATGCTTGTAAGAAGGAAAGTATAGGTGCTAAGCCATTTATCTCCTTTAAACAATATTCTACAGACAGCGTTGCTCCGGAGACCGAAGCAATGGAAATAGTGCTGAATATAAAAGATGGTAACGGGGATATTGAAGACTCGATATGGGTAGCTTCTTTCTTTGAGCGGGGCGACTACGACAGTACCTATTATCCCAAGAAAATGCCATCTATAGGCGCCAACAAAGGCAGCAAGGTGACAGGGGAAGTAAGTGTGCTGCTTTCCGGAACAGACTTAAAATTCCATCAAAGCGGTGTAAACGATAGTATCCACTTTAAAATATTTGTTCGCGACAACGCCGGCAATTACAGCGATACCATCGTTACCCCTAAAATCCCCTATCAAAGTCAATAATAAAATAACTTACATTTACAAATACCAGGGATTCCTTTCATAAAAGGAATCCTTTTTTATTTTAGCTTTATCACTCATTTTTAGCATATGGACAAAATAGAAGAGTTACAGGCCAGGATCGCCGAAGCCATGCTCGGCGGCGGGGAAGTACGTATAGCCTCCCAGCATAAGAAGGGTAAACTTACTGCCCGCGAGCGCATACAACTGCTCATGGACGCCGGTTCTTTTGAAGAACTGGATATGCTGGTGACCAACCGGAACAGGGGCATCACCACCGACCAGGAGCAGTTTCCCGGCGATGGCGTAGTAACCGGCTATGGCACCATCAATGGCCGTTTGACCTATGTATTCTCTCAAGACTTCACCGTATACGGCGGTAGCTTGTCTGAACCACATGCCCGCAAAATCTGCAAGATCATGGACCTCGCCATGCAGAATGGCGCGCCCATTATAGGGTTGAACGATAGCGGCGGCGCACGTATACAGGAAGGCGTAGTAAGCCTGGGCGGTTATGCAGACATCTTCTATCGCAATACCAGGGCTTCCGGCGTAATCCCCCAGATTTCTGCTATTATGGGACCCTGCGCCGGCGGCGCCGTATACTCTCCCGCTATCACCGATTTTATTATGATGGTGGAGCAAACGTCTTATATGTTCGTTACAGGCCCTAATGTGGTAAAAACCGTTACCCATGAAGAAGTAACCGCCGAAGAATTAGGCGGCGCCCAAACCCATGCGGCCAAAAGCGGGGTAACTCACTTTGCCTGTAGCAACGAAATAGAGTGTATACAATATATCAAACAACTGCTGGGCTATGTTCCGCAAAACTGCGAAGAAACAGCTCCCGTATACCCCTATACGCCTGGCGATGAGTTGAGGACTGCCCTCAACTCCCTGATACCAGCGCACCCTAACCAACCTTATGATATGAAAGAAGCGATCGCCGAAATCACAGATCCCGGCAGCTTCTTCGAAGTACATAAAAATTTCGCCGAAAACATGATCGTGGGCTTTGCCCGCATCGCAGGCAGAAGTATTGGCATTGTAGCTAATCAACCTGCCCACCTGGCCGGCGTACTCGACATACACGCTTCCGTTAAAGGCGCCCGCTTCACCCGTTTCTGCGACGCCTTTAACGTGCCGCTACTGGTACTGGTAGATGTACCTGGCTTCCTTCCCGGTACCGACCAGGAATGGAACGGCATTATCACTAATGGCGCCAAACTGCTATATGCGCTCAGTGAAGCTACCGTTCCAAAAGTAACGGTTACTACCCGCAAAGCATACGGCGGCGCCTATTGCGTAATGAACTCCAAACATATTGGCGCCGATCTCAATTTTGCCTTCCCACAGGCAGAAATAGCCGTTATGGGAGCCAAAGGAGCTGTAGAAATCATCTACAAAAAAGAAATTGACGCCGCCGCTGATCCGGAAACACGCATGAACGAACTCGTGGCCGATTATATAGAGCGATTTGCCAACCCTTACCTGGCAGCCGAAAAAGGTTATATCGATGAAGTAATCCCGCCAGACCAAACCAGGATAAAACTGATCAAAGCCTTTAAAATGCTAGAAAATAAGGTGGTGAATATGCCAAGAAAAAAACATGGCAACATACCGCTGTAACCAATTAAGCACCAGATCCGGTTTAATAAAGCCGCCAATGATAAAACGGCTATGTTAAACCGGATTTTTTTATCCGATAGCAGACCCATATTAAAAAATAGCTATTCGTTTATGCTCCGGAACTTTTTTAATTTCCTTCTTTTCACATCGATCTACATTTCGCTGTGCGCCCTGCTGATGATCTGGCAAACCAATCAACTGCTGGCATTGGATTACTGCGAAAAAACGTTTTACCTGTTTGTTTTCTTTTCTACCATCTGTAGCTATAACTTCCATTGGTACCTTACTCCAACTGCCTACTCCTCTTCTGAAAGGATACGCTGGGGCAACCGTCACCGTACGCTGATGTTATGGCTCTGTGGCATTGGGCTGACCGGCTCCCTATGGTTCTTCTGGCAATTACGGGAACACTGGCTGGTACTAAGTGGCAGCGTTGTGCTCACCTTTTTGTACTCTGCCCCTAAAGTGCCTCATCCCGCTTTCAGATGGCTCAGTAAAATAGCAGTCGGAAAAACCTTGTTCCTCACCTTTGTGTGGACGTATGTAACCACCCTATTGCCCGCATTAGTGGCCAACAACCCCATTACCAGCGCGGTAATATTACTGACGCTCTATCGTTTCTGCTTCATTTATGCCATCTGTATCCTGTTCGATTACCGCGATCTGGAATCTGATAAAAAAGAAGGTATCCGCTCATTAATTACCTATCTCGACAGCAAAAGCCTCTACCGGCTTTATTACCTCTCACTGCTGATCGCTGCCATATCGGCCGGGCTAATGGGACCATTCATCCCGTTCTCCGCCATCATTACCCTGATTATTCCAGTAGGGGCTACTGCCATGATTACACGTAAAGCCCAACAAAGCAGCTCAGACTACTTGTTCTATTTCGTGCTCGACGGCCTCATGGCATTATCTGCAGTGATATACCTGGTGATAGCCAGCTTATAGTTACCGGAGCCGCCTGTTAGCCGGCGGTATCTTACTTTTCCTTACATTTGCCCGATCACAATCTGCATTAATTATGTCCAAGAAACAGAAATCAATATTCAACAAGGAATCATTGACATTCCTGGAAAACTACCTGAACAACCCATCTCCTACAGGTTTCGAGAAAGAAGGACAAAAGCTCTGGTTAAAATACCTGACTCCGTATATAGATGAGCATTTTGTAGACCCATACGGCTCTGCAGTAGGCGTTATCAACCCTAAAGCGGAATTCAAAGTGGTCATTGAAGCCCATGCGGATGAGATCTCCTGGTTTGTAAATTATATTTCTCCGGAAGGATTGATCTATGTGATCCGCAACGGAGGCTCAGACCAGCAGATAGCGCCTTCCATGCGGGTAAACATACATTCAGACAATGGCATCGTAAAAGCTGTTTTCGGCTGGCCGGCTATTCATACCCGCATCCGTAGCGGAGATGGTAAGGAGCCACAACCTAAAGTAGAAAACATTTTCCTCGATTGCGGCGCACGTTCCCGTAAAGAAGTAGAAGACCTGGGTATACACGTAGGAACCGTATGTACTTTCCAGGATGGCTTTGAAGAACTGAACTACGATTACTTTATCTGCCGTGCCATCGACAACCGCATCGGTGGCTTTATGATCGCAGAAGTAGCCCGGCTGCTGAAAGAAAAGAAACAGGAATTACCTTTCGGTTTATATATCGTTAATGCAGTACAGGAAGAAGTAGGTTTGCGCGGTGCTGAAATGATTGCCAAACGCATTAAACCTAATGTGGCTATTATTACCGACGTAACGCACGATACCACCACACCGATGATCAACAAAAACATCGAAGGGGAAATCAAATGCGGCGGAGGCCCTAGCATTACCTATGGCCCGGCTGTACACAACATCCTCCGCGACCTGATCATCAAAACAGCGAAGAAAAACGATATCCCTTACCAGCTGCATGCCGTAAGCCGCAGCACCGGCACAGATACCGACGCTTTCGCCTACAGCAACGAAGGTACCCCGTCTGCCCTGATCAGCCTACCATTGCGCTATATGCATACTACGGTGGAAATGGTAAAGAAAGATGACGTGGAAAATACCATTCAGCTTATTTACAATACCCTGCTGAACATCACGCCAAAAACCAATTTCCAATACCTCTAAAAGAGGTTAATATTTTTTTGATTGTTCTGATGAATGAAAATGATATTCCTTGAAATCTTTATTCATCAGAACAATCAAAAAGTAATAAATCCTATCTAAAGAAATCTGCCGCCCTGCTCACCTGTTCTACCCAAGCCCCGGAACTGGCCTGTAGCACATACTCACTCATTCCCACCTTACTGGCGCCTGGCGCCCAATCGTACGTATAGCCCATCCTCGTCCATGGATAATGCGCATCTGTGGCCAAAGTAAGCGGTCGGTAATAAGCATAGATAATATAGTTATTGAACCAGGTGGTATAATCCGGCGTTACACTGCTGATCAAAACCGGGCCGCTGGTTTTGGTGTCAATAGCCGGGTTGCCGGCTGGCCGGTATAGGCTAGACGCCTTTACCCATATCTGGGCGATATGGGTATTACTGCTGGTATTTGCCGGCGGCAATCCTAACAACTGGCAAATACGCATAATCGTATCGGAAGTGGGCGTAAAACCAGCCGCTATACGGCTTTTCATCTGTTGTGGAATAAACAGCCACGATTCCCCCCAGGTATTCGTAATGGAATCGCCCACCGGATAGCTGTTAGGATATTTCATAAAAGTAGCCAGCAATACATATGCCTGACCATTAATTGTTTTCCATTGCAGGTCGGGGTTGTCCGTAGTGATAGGTGACAATGCAGTGGATATTTCGCTGCTATCGGCTACCATGGCGTCATCTACAGCCTGTGCATAGAGCTGGTTCAGGTTGTAAACCGGAGCAGGATTGTTACTGTCATCTTTCTTACACCCGGCAAATGTAATAGCGGCAAATAGCAAATAAACAAGCAGGTAATTGCCAGAGGGGAAATGTTTCATAAAAGTGGTTTTCTGGATTTTGGTGACTAATGGTTATTATTATTTGAGTCCGGCAAATAAATGACTTTTAGGCAGAAAAATCAAAATTTATATAAAAATGCTATTGTAATTGGTAATTCTTATTTCATAATTATTTCCTACGTTTGCTACTCAAACAAAATCAGATCTATGATCCGTCATGACTGGACTTTAGAAGAAATTAAAGCTATTTACAACACTCCATTAATGGAACTGGTGTATCGTGCTGCCACTATTCACCGCCAATACCAAGACACGGCGGAAGTGCAGGTTTGCACCCTCCTGTCTATCAAAACAGGCGGATGCCCGGAAGATTGCGCTTACTGCCCACAGGCTGCCAGATATAATACTGACATCAATGTGCATGGACTCCTGAAAAAAGAGGAAGTACTGAGTTATGCCCAAAAGGCAAAAGAAGCTGGTTCCACCCGCTTTTGTATGGGCGCCGCATGGCGTGAAGTACGCGACAACCGCGACTTCGACCGCGTACTGGATATGGTGAAAGGCGTTAATGAGCTGGGTATGGAAGTGTGCTGCACACTGGGTATGCTTAATGAAGAACAGGCACAGAAACTGTCTGATGCAGGTTTATTCTCCTATAACCACAACCTGGATACCTCCCGCGAACATTACGGGGAAATTATCACTACCCGTACCTACGACGATCGCTTGCAAACGCTCGATAACGTAAGAAAAGCAGGTATCAGCGTATGTTGTGGCGGTATTATCGGCCTGGGAGAATCACATGAAGACCGTATTGGCATGTTACACACCCTTAGCAACCTGCCAGAACATCCGGATTCCGTTCCCATCAACGCCCTTACCCGTGTAAAAGGCACACCGCTGGAACATCTTCCTAAAGTGGAATTCTGGGATATGGTGCGCATGATTGCCACCGCCCGTATCCTCATGCCGGCTGCCATGGTACGTTTGAGTGCTGGCCGCGCAGAAATGAGCATGTCTGACCAGGCCCTGTGCTTTATGGCAGGTGCCAACTCTATATTTACCGGAGAAAAATTATTGACTACAGGTAATCCCTCTTTTGAGGAAGACCATATGATGTTTGAACTGCTTGGACTGAAACCCAGAGAGGCTTTCAAAGAATCAATCAGCTGCTAGCCATTGGCTACCGGCAAAATGCAGCGAAGAGGAAGCCCGGAGCTTTCATTTTCGCTGCATTTTTTATGCTAGTAATTAGCCGCTATATGGAAATATTCCACTCCCACCTGGTAACCATTTAACCCAAGGCCACAGATACTACCTATGCACTTAGGCGCTATCAGCGAAGTGTGTCTGAACTCTTCCCTTGCATATATATTGCTGATATGTATTTCCAGCACGGGCGTTTTAATGCCGGCAATGGCATCGCGGAGGGCAACAGAAGTATGCGTATAGGCGCCTGCATTAAGGAGGATGCCGTCGTAGCTAAATCCTACTTCATGCAAATGGTT
The DNA here is from genome assembly GCF_049056765.1 of Chitinophaga sp. 30R24. Lineage (NCBI taxonomy): Bacteria > Pseudomonadati > Bacteroidota > Chitinophagia > Chitinophagales > Chitinophagaceae > Chitinophaga > Chitinophaga sp. 30R24. The sequence goes on along the minus strand of NZ_JBJGXX010000003.1, from coordinate 232,674 downwards.
CACCAGCTCTCCTTCTACATTACTCTGATAATAGGTAAAAGTATCTTCCGGAAATTCCCTTTGCAGGTGCTTAAAATAATTTTCGAAAGATTCACTGCCATAGATGCCGGTTTCACGCTTACCCAGCAGGTTCAGATTAGGACCGTTAATAATAGCTATTTGCATGACAATAGTTATAAAATGATGAATACTAAGTTACTTAATCTTCCTTATGCTCGCTGCCCCAACGGTAAGTTTGCTGCTCGATACCTGCCAGGTCTATGATACGGTCTACCACCGTAGCTGCCATGTCTTCCAGGCTGGCGGGTAAGCTATAAAAGGAAGGAGTAGCTGGACAAATAATCCCGCCCGCCATGGTAACGGCTTCCATATTCCTGATGTGTATCAGGTTATAGGGCGTTTCCCGTACCACGCAGATCAGTTTTCTCCGCTCTTTCAGCACTACATCGGCCGCCCGGGTGATCAGATCATTGGAAATACCGGTAGCAATACGCCCCAGCGTACCCATAGAACAAGGGCAGATAATCATGGTATTAAAGCGTCCGGAACCGGAAGCAAAGGGGGCATGGAAGTCTTGTTGGGTATAAAACCGGAAAGGCAGCTGCTTATAATCTTCATTCCTCAGCTCTGTTTCCCACACGGTTTTGGCGTTCTCTGTCATCACTACCGCTACCTGGTCTAGCTGCGACTGTACTGCCTCCAGTTTCTGTAATAACTGGCGGGCATAAATAGCGCCGCTCGCCCCGGTAACCGCTACAACTATACGATGTTTCATTTTGACTGGCTATTGATTACGCAAAGCTAGCCTATTATCTGTTATGGAAAACAGATCTTTATGAGACTACCGGCTAATGCCGGTATACAGGAAGGAAAATAAAGCCTGTTATACACCAGCCTGGGCCACAATTTCATCCATCAAAATACCGGTGTGGCTTTCATTGTAAATACATTGTCCGTTACGGATTAGCAGGATCTGTGGAGATTCATGCGGTACATCGTACATTTCCGCTATTTTATTGGATATCGGACGATGAGCGATCAGGTCTAGATAGTAAAACGTTAACCCCTCAGGTACTGCTACCCGCTCCAGCCTGGCCTTAGCCATGGAACTGATAGAGCACCGCGTACTGTGCTTAAAAATAACTACCGGCGCATCCGCAGATGCCTTATTGATCTCAGCAAGTTGTTCTTCGTTGGCTAACGTTTTCCAATTCATCTAGCATGTTTTACTATGTTCTATCGCAGGAGCTTTCCCCATTCCTCTCATTGGGCATCCGAGTTTCTGGTGGCTTGCGCAAGAAGTCAAAAATGCAGCAAAGATACAAACCAGTGCAGCATAGCCCAAAATTCTTATATAAGATTGCATAGTGGGTGATTTAAATATAAACTTAAAACGTTTTTTCAAAGGAAATATGATACGACAACTTTTTTAATCGTCTTTTGTGACGTTATTTTGCAAATATAGAAAATACATTAAAAAAAACAACAATGCAATTGTCAGATTTTTGATTCCGCAGTCTTTTTTAACTATCAGTACTTTCCCTGATACTGCGACTGGTCTTACAATCTGATAACGCCCGGGTATTATGACAAAAGTACATTTTATTGCCATAGGCGGCAGCGTAATGCACCAATTAGCCATTGCGCTTAAAAATAAAGGTTACCAGGTAACCGGCAGCGATGATGAGATCTTCGAACCGGCCCTCTCCAACCTCCGGCAGGCAGGCATATTACCAGACCATACCGGATGGGACGCTGCCCGCATTACGCCGGACATTGACGCCGTTATACTGGGTATGCATGCCCGTGAAGACAATCCGGAACTAATCCGGGCGAAAGCATTACAATTGAAAATATATTCTTTCCCCGAATATATCTACCAGGAAAGTAAAAACAAAACACGGGTAGCCGTTGGCGGTAGTCATGGTAAAACCACTACCACCGCTATGATTATGCACGCATTACAGCATAACCACCTGGCCTTCGACTATCTCGTAGGCGCCCGCCTGGAAGGCTTCTCCCAATCTGTAAATATTACAGACGCCCCGGTCATTATCTGTGAAGCGGATGAATATCCTGCCTCTGCGATCGAGAAAAGACCTAAATTCCATTTCCTGCATCCACAGATAGCGGTATTAACAGGGATTGCCTGGGATCATATCAATGTATTTCCTACGTACGATATCTATAAAGAGCAATTTGCTATCTTTATCAGGCAGATGCAACCTGGCCAGGTGCTGATCTATAACGAAACAGACACAGCACTGGCTACCTTGGTAAAAGCTACCGGCCAGCACCTGCAACTGATCCCGTACCAGTTGCCACAACACACCATCGCCGAAGGCATTACCACCATATATTTCGGCAACCAGCAAGCTAACCTGGAAATATTCGGAGACCATAACCTCCTGAACCTCCATGCCGCCAAACTGGTTTGCCAGGAGTTGGGCCTTTCCGACGCAGCATTCCTCTCCGCCATTACTACCTTTAAAGGCGCTGCCAAAAGGCTGGAATTGGTGGCAAAAAATGAACATTGTGTCATATACCGCGATTTTGCCCATGCCCCATCGAAAGTAAAAGCCACTATGGAAGCTACCAGACAGCAGTTTCCCGGCAGGAAACTGATCGCTGTACTGGAATTACACACCTATAGCAGCCTGAATGCCGGTTTCCTGGATCAATACGCCGGCGCGCTGGATGCTGCAGATACAGCAGTGGTTTTTTACAGTAAACATGCCCTGGAAATTAAAAGAATGCCTGATCTGGCGCCCGAACTAATCAAAGAAAGCTTCGGCCGCAACAACCTCCAGGTATTCCATCAGCGGGTAGACCTCGAGCATTTCCTGCAAGCGCAAGACTATCAGGATACCAATCTGCTGCTGATGAGTTCCGGCACATACGATGGCCTCGATTTCAGCAAATTGAAGGATTTATTACCTAACAAATAACATATTTAAATAAACAATTCTAAACATTATATAATGCCTTCTTTGCTCCTCAAAAGGCCTCTGGCCGTTATAGATTTGGAAACTACCGGTACAAACGTAGCGACAGATCGTATCATTGAAATTGCTATCATCAAAGTATTCCCGGACAAGAGCACACAGTCCAAAGTGAAAAGAATAAATCCCGGAATGCCGATCCCTGCAGGATCTACAGCAATTCATGGCATCAAGGACGAAGATGTAAAAGACGCTCCTTTATTCAAACAGCTGGCTGGCGAGCTCAAACAATTCATGGATAACTGCGATCTGGCCGGATATAATTCTAACCGCTTCGATATTCCTTTATTAGTAGAGGAATTCCTCCGTGCCGAAATCGATTTTGATGTAACAAAACGCAAATTCGTAGACGTACAACGGATTTTCCACCTCATGGAAAAGCGTACGCTCGCTGCCGCCTATAAATTTTATTGCGACAAACAGCTCGAAAACGCCCACAGTGCAGAAGCGGATGCCCTGGCCACTTACGAGATACTGGAAGCCCAACTGGGCCGGTACGAACAGCTGCAGGAAGATATCGACTCCCTGGCCGCTTTCACTAAAGAAGAAGACTATATCGACTTTGCCCGCCGGCTCGTGATGCAAGGCGGACAAGAAGTGTTTAATTTCGGTAAATATAAAGGCCGTCCGGTAAGAGAAGTATTAAAGGTAGAACCACAATATTACGACTGGATGATGAAAGCGGATTTCCCGCTCAATACCAAACAGAAGCTCACAGAGATCTTCCATAATATGATGTTAAAAAAAATATAATGTTAATCTGGAAGATCATATCTTGCGCCGGAATTGAATTATTTTCGCAGTCCAAAAATATCATCTGCTGAATTGGAAAAGCTTGTCATCATTCCTACGTACAATGAAAAGGATAATATCCGCAATATCATTGACGCCGTATTTTCCTTACAGGAAAACTTTCATATCCTCATTGTGGATGATGGATCTCCGGATGGAACCGGTGCTATTGTAAAATCATTGCAACGGCTCTATCCTGAAGCGCTATTCCTGGAAGAAAGATCCGGTAAACAAGGACTGGGCACCGCTTATATCCATGGCTTCAAATGGGCGCTGGCCAATAATTACCAGTACATCTTCGAGATGGATGCAGACTTTTCACATAATCCGAAAGACCTGATCCGCCTCTATGATGCCTGCGCCAAAGCAGGAGCTGATGTAGCAGTGGGTTCCCGCTATGTAAAAGGCGGGAAAACTGAAAACTGGCCATGGGACCGCGCTATATTATCTTACGGCGCTTCCGTATATGTAGGTATGATCACCTGGATGCCCGTAAAAGATCCTACCGCAGGATTTGTATGTTACCGAAATACCGTACTGGAAGCGATTAACCTCGACCAGATACAGTTTGTTGGTTATGCCTTCCAGATCGAAATGAAGTTCACTGCCTGGAAACTGGGCTTCAAAATAAAAGAAGTACCCATCACCTTCAAAGACAGAAAAGAAGGGTATTCCAAAATGAGCAAGGGCATCGTGAAAGAAGGAATATTGGGCGTAATAAAAATACAGTGGCAAAGCCTCTTCCGTAATTATAAAAGAAGAGTGCAAAATTGATAAGTTACCTGCTGCTAGCCTCTCATGGCTAATAGCAGGTAACTAAAATCTTGTGCATGAAAAAAGCATTGCTCCAGCTGCATCTCTCCGTATTTCTGGCTGGTTTTACCGGTATTCTCGGTAAGCTGATCTCTTTAAATGAAGGGCTGCTGGTATGGTACCGCTTAATGATCACCTCTGTTTCATTACTGATTTTATTCCGCATACAGGGTTCCTTAAAAAAACTTCCCTGGAAAGATATTCTGCCCATTGGTAGCACCGGTGTGATAGTAGCCCTGCACTGGCTCTTCTTTTACGGCAGTATTAAATATTCCAATGTATCTATCGGGGTAGTTTGTTTTTCACTGACCAGCCTTTTTACCGCTATCTTTGACCCGCTGATCAATCGGCGCCGTTTCGATATCAGGGAAATGCTATTAAGTATGCTCACCTTACTGGGTATCCTCCTGATTTTTCATTTCGATACCCAGTACCGAACGGGTATTATACTGGGCATCATTTCCGCTATGTTTGCGGCCCTGTTTACCGTTTTCAACAAGCGGCTGATCAAACGCTTTGACACCTACAACATCACATTTTATGAGCTTTCCACCGGCTTTGTAGTGCTCACCCTGCTGATGCCGGCGTATCTCTATACTTTCCCTACAGCTTCCCTGCTACCCTCTTCCATGGATCTCATTTACCTGCTGATACTCTCCTGGTGCTGCACCATTATGATGTACCTGCTGGCCATGAACGCCCTGAAGAAAATATCTCCATTCACAGTGAACCTGTGCTTTAACCTGGAGCCCGTGTACAGCATTATCCTGGCCTTCGTGATCTTTCACGAAAACAAGCTCTTGAACAACGCCTTCTATGCCGGCCTGGCCTGTATCATACTTTCGGTGGGCCTGCAAATGTTGCGCGTAGCCAGGGGCAAAGCCCTTGCCTGACCGCCGGACATGTACTTTTGCCCGCTTATCCTAAAAAGCGCAGGTAAATCACGCTGTTTATTTGTACTTTAACCAGCGTAATTATTACTTTAGCGCTTATGAGAAACATTATTTTGGGGTTATCCCTCCTGGGATCTACCCTACTCACCTATGCACAAGAGCAACCTGCCAAAAAACCACTAGACCACAGTGTGTACGACAACTGGCAAAGCATTGGGACTAAACTGATCAGCCAAAATGGACAATGGGTAGTATACACCGTTACTCCCCAGGAAGGAGATGCCAATCTGGTAATCTTCGACCGCAAAACAGGCCAAACCACCAACATTCACCGCGGCAGCAACCCGGTGATCACTACAGATTCCCGCTATGTGATCTGCAGTATCAAGCCTTTCTTTAAAGATACCCGTGAAGCGAAGATCAAAAAGAAAAAAGCCTCAGAAATGCCGAAAGATTCTATGGCCATCATTACACTTGGGAAAACAGGTATCCTGAAATTCCCTGCCGTAAAATCATTCAAAACACCGGAAAAAGACAGTGGCTTTCTGGCTTACCTGCAAGAGAAGCCAGCAGAAGATGCTGGTAAAAAAGGCGGTAAACCCCATAAAGCAGTAACAGAAGACGAAGATCGCGCAGATGAGGATAAACCCGCTGCCACCAACACTGAAAGTGGTACCCTGCTGATCCTCCGGCTGGCAACCGGCACGCAGGACACAGTGAAAAATGTAAAAGAATATGCCTTCAGCAAAACCGGTAACCAACTATTGATAGCCACTGCTATCGAGAAAAAAGATTCGCTCTCCTGCAACAGCGTATTGCTCTGGCATGCCGGCAACCGGAAAGCTGATACCCTGAGCAGAGGCCACCATGATTATAAACAATTTGCTTTCGACGAAAAAGGAGAAAAAGCAGCCTATTTCGGCACCCGCGATTCTTCCAAAGCACTCCAACAATTCTATCAACTGTACTATTACCAACCCGGATATGACAGCGCTGTTGAAGTAGCCGATAAAAACACCAGCGGCATACCAGCCGGCTGGATGCTCAGCCCCAATAGCCTGATACGCTTCAGCAAAGACGGCAAACGCCTGTTCTTTGGCACCGCCCCCGTTCCGCCGGTAAAAGATACCAATATTGTAGATTTTGAAGTAGCCAAGGTAGATATCTGGAATTATAAAGATGATTACCTGCAGCCGATGCAGTTGAAAAACGCGGACAAGGAACTAAAAAGAAGCTATTCCGCCGTATACTATCCCGATACTAAACGGCTGCTCCAATTAGGCAGCGATAACCTGGAAACAGTGATCACTGCTACAGATGGCAACAGCCCTTTTGCACTCGGCTATACCGATAAAGGCGAACGCGTTGCCATGCAATGGACTGGCCGTACCCTTAAAACAGCCTACCTCGTAAGCACCAATGATGGTTCCCGTAAGCTGATCAAAGAAAAACTGGATGGTAACTTCTTTCTCTCCCCCGATGGGAAATACACGATCTGGTACGACCTGGTAAACCGCGAATGGAACGCTTATAACAACGCTACCGCCCAGGTGGTAAGCCTTAGCAAAAGCATTCCTGCTAAAATATATGATGAAGAAGATGACCATCCAGATGTACCGGATGCTTATGGCATCGCCGGCTGGATGCGCAACGATGACTTTGTATACATCTACGACCGTTATGATATCTGGCAGGTAGATCCTACCGGCAAAACAGCCCCGGTAAATATTACCCAGGGCCTGGGCCATAAAGAGAAGATACGTTTCCGTTACATCCGTCTCAACCCCGACGAAAAAACCTTTACACCCGGTGCTACACTGGTGTTGAACGCTTTCCAGGAAAACACTAAATACAATGGTTTCTACACCTTGTCTCTGCCACCCAAAAGTGGCAAACTACAAGCGCCCACTCCTCTGGTACTAGGCCCGCATACCTATGCAGAGCTGCAGAAAGCCAAAAATGCGCCGGTGTATACCTACATCCGGAGCCGGTACGAACAATCGCCTAACATATTTACCGGCACCGACATTGCTACCGCTACACAGATCAGTAATACTAACCCGCAACAGCAGGAATACAACTGGGGTACGGCAGAGCTCTACAAATGGACCACTTTCAGCGGAAAACCTTCAGAAGGCATCCTGTACAAACCAGAGAATTTTGATAGCACTAAAAAATACCCGGTTATTTTCTATTTCTATGAGAAATTAACCGACGGATTATACAGCTACCAGGCGCCAGCGCCTACTCCTTCCAGGCTCAATATCTCCTTTTTCGTAAGCCGTGGTTACCTGGTGTTTGCGCCAGACATCACCTACGAGAACGGCTATCCGGGTAAAAGCGCCTATGATTATATTGTAAGCGCCGCCGAGAACCTGGCTAAAAAAACATGGGTAGACGGTAAAAACATGGCGATACAAGGCCAGAGCTGGGGAGGCTACCAGGTAGCTTACCTGATTACACAAACTAACCTGTTTAAAGCGGCATGGGCCGGCGCTCCTGTTGCAAATATGACCAGCGCCTACGGCGGTATACGCTGGGAAAGCGGTATGAACAGGCAATTCCAATACGAGCACTCACAGAGCCGTATTGGCGCAACCCTATGGGACAAACCAGAGCTGTACATCGAAAACTCTCCGCTCTTCAACCTTCCCCGCGTTACCACACCTGTAGTAATCATGTCTAACGACGCAGATGGGGCAGTACCCTGGTACCAGGGCATTGAAATGTTTACGGGTCTTCGCCGTTTAGGCAAGCCCGTTTGGTTGCTGAACTACAACAACGAAGCGCATAACCTGGTACTCCGCCAAAATCGTAAAGATATCCAACGCAGGGAACAACAGTTCTTCGATCACTTCCTGCAAGGCGCACCGGCGCCGGAATGGCTAGAAAATGGCGTGCCGGCTACCGAGAAAGGCATCAACTGGGGCTGGGACCTGGTGAAATAATTTGACTGTTTATCTATTAGCTTAACTTTTGGGTAGCGCTATTTTAAGATAAGACCGTTACGATAAAAAAGAGGATGTGTCAAAAGTAATTTGATAGGCTTGAGAATCGCGTAAACGAGATTTTTCTCCATCAGGTACCCGAATAAAATCAGGTAAAATTACTTTTGACACATCCTCTTTTTTACCCCGTATGCCTGATGGAGTTCTTCTCTGCAAATTCCATTTAACTTTAAAAACGCCCTCTTTTATATCCCCGCCGGATTATCCAACATCCGCCAGTCTTCTATAAATATTTTTCTTGATATAAAATATTTAACATATATTTACAATAACATCGCCACTTTAGTGAATGGTGTAACCTGCTGCGATATCCATTAACACCACATTATTTTACCTATGAACTTCCATATCTATCATCCGGCGGATGCCTTACGGCCATTTGTAAAACAATATTATTACTGGGAAGATGATACTAGAGGCATGATCCAGCTACCACAAAGTTTATTTGCGTTGGGCGATCAGTACATGGTATTTATACTGGAAGGAAAAGCAGAAATAAAACCGGCCAGTTACCAGGCATTTGCCTTACCTGCCAACACAGTACTGGGACAGCTCACCTGTGCCTGTCAGCTGCAAGTATACGGCCCTGTAAAAGTAGCCATTATACAGTTGAATGCCTATGGATGCTACCGTTTGCTGGGCCTCGACGTACCTAATTTCACTAATTACTACCGTACTCTCAATGCCTCCGGGCAATTACACTGGAACGAATTACCGGCGGCCCTGCGGGCAATAAAGCAAGGCAATGAAATCGAATCCCTGCTGGATGAAGCCTGTTTACAAGCCCTTGATAGCCACACCAACCACTTAAACGAAGTGGATGATATGGTGGATTATCTCCTGATCAAACAAGGGAACGTTAGCATAGCAGAATTATCTGCGCGCCACCAGCTTTCCCGCCCTACACTGGAGCGTATTTTCAGCGCTATAGTGGGCATTCCGCCACAATTATACGCCCGCATGATCCAGTATAAAACTGCATTGAATGCCTCGCAGCAACTACAGCTACCAGCATGGCAGCTACCCGTAGCCACCACTCCCTATTATAACCAAGCAATGTTTATAAGGGATTACCTGCGCTTTCACCACGAAACGCCTGCCTACTTTGCAGCAACAGCAGCCACCATTGCACATATGCCAGCCAACAGTCATGCACAGGTAGCCGTAGCCAGTTAAAAAATAATGCTTTACTTTAGTCGGTAAAAAAACAAGCCGATTACATGGAAAGCATTTCTACACCATCGGGGGAATATACCATTACCTCGGATAAAACGCGGTTCGACCTACATGCCATCCACCATTACCTGGCACATGAATCCTATTGGTCAAAAGATATCTCTTTAGATATAGTAGCAAAAATGGTGAAAGGCGCTGTATGCGTGGGGGTATTCCACGGCACCGCCCAGGTGGGCTTTGCCAGGGCTATTACAGACCGGGCTACCTTCGCTTACCTGGCTGATGTATATATACTTGCGCCACACCGTGGCAAAGGATTGTCTAAAGCAATGGTGCGCGCCTTATTAACGCATCCGGAGTTACAGGGCCTAAGGCGTTGGCTGCTCGTTACCTCCGATGCCCACGGATTATATAGTCAATTTGGTTTCACCGCCATCCCCAATCCGGAAAAATTCATGACCCTGTATAACCCTGATATATATACGAAAAAAACAGAATAGTGTCACTTTTTATTTAACTTACCGGCATAACAGGTAACCCTATGCAAAAAGCTGCAACCTTTTGGCGCGAACAACTGCAACTACAGTCCCATGTAGAAGGAGGAGCCTTCCGGGAAACTTACCGCTCTGAATGGGTATTGGATATGACCACCTTGCCCGCCGGCATGAGCGGCAACAGGAATGCTTCCACCTGCATTTATTTTTTATTGGAAGAAGGGGAGTTTTCGGCCTTCCACCGGATAGCAGCCGATGAGATCTGGCATTTCTATGATGGCAACACCTTAACAATATACGAAATAGCACCTGGTGGCCACCTGCTGGTACACAAATTAGGACGTGATATTCAAAATGGCGAGCAATTACAAGTGATCATCACCGCCGGCAACTGGTTCGCCTCCCGCGTGGAAGTACCTGGTGGCTATGCGCTCACCGGCTGCACAGTAGCGCCAGGCTTCGATTTTGCCGATTTTGAGCTAGCTGAAAAAGGCGCCCTCATGGCCGCCTATCCAGCCTATGCCACGCTGATAGACAGTCTTACCCACTAACGGTAACGACTATAACATTCCTAAATTACAAACATGAAAAAAATCATTTACCTCGTTGCGCTGCTGTTAGCAGTAGTACTGATATTCTTGCTGGGCAAGCATTTTGGCACCACCCATATCAGCCAGGAAGTGATCTCCAACAGTACCATTATAAAGGAAATCGCAGAACTTTCCAGCCTCGATGTACAAGGCTCCGCCAGTATCAAAAGAAGTAATATTGAGAATAACGGCGACTGGACAGATAACCTGAAAAAAGCATTCCTGGAAAATACTGTATGGGTCACCATTCCCTACGAAGCAAAATATGGGGTGAATATAGACGGGAAAATGTTTAAAGTGGAACTCTCCGCTAAAAAGATCATTATCCGCTTACCAACTCCCCACCTACTTAGCTACGAACTAAAAATGGACGGGATGGAGACTTCCAATCGCAAAGGATGGCTGCTCTTCCAAAACGATGAAACCTATACAGAGGTACAGAAAACCCTGTATAAAACTTCCCGTGGACAATTGGAAAATAACCCGGTTTACATACAACAGTCCAAAGATAAAATACGGAAGGTAATGGAGCAATACTACGCTCCCTTCCTAAAAGACCATACGCTAGAAGTACAATTCAACGATGATAACAAATTGCCTGCATTGCAATAGTGAACACGGTATCAGGCTGCCTGCTGCGCAATATATCTTACCAGGCTTCTCTTTGCAATCGGCAGTAGCGTTTCGTCTATCGGCACTACCAATGGTGTTTCCACGCAATAAACCGCGGGATTAGGCAGGTTATTCCGCTCCCGGATCAATAATGTTTTGATGTGCCCGATAGTATGCATCAGGTCTTTTTTATAGGTCTGAATAAACTGGGTATGTATACCCCGGAATTTCTCATCATGCCTTTCAAATATCGTAAGGCGATAAGCGTACACGAGCGTTTGGCGGCAATTGCCATCGCAGAGTAAAATATAACCTTCTGCTGTTTCGAGCGGCACCAGCCCTACCGGAAAGATATTTAAGTTCCCGGCCACATACTCATAAATTTCAGTACCTTCTTTAATCGTATTGTTCATCTGCGACAAAGAATACCTGATAATATTCTCCAACTCTTCCATTAGCTCATCGTCTGTAACCAATTGCTCATATAACAGTTCCAGTTTCTGCAGATTAACGGCCGTCAGCCGTTTAGGAAACTGCTGCTGCAGAAATTGCTTATTGTCGCGAAATGCCACTAAGTTATTATAGTGGAAAATAATATCTGATAATTGCGGATATAACCTGGTTTGGGTAAAATAATGATTGATGTCCTGTAAATAAGCTAATAGGGTGTATTTTTTTAGCTCAAAATCAATATAACCGTCTGCAAACCAGGTTTCACTTAAAGCTCCCATATTAATTAAATTTAATGGATCATACCTTTAATTTACGAAAAAAAATCGATAAACAGATGGGGTTGGGGGAAGATGCCCCAGGAGAATGAAATAATATTTATTTTGATGAAACTATTCATAGCAGCGGATCTGAATAGTAATCTCTTAGTAAAAAAGTGAATAATATCAAAAATATTTCAACGCCAACTTTTTTATTAGCTTAATTTCCTTAACTTCAAGATATTATTTTTCATTTTTTTAATTTCAGTTATCATGAACATTTACGTAGCCAACCTGCACTATAGGTTGAACGATGAGGATCTCCATCAGATTTTCAGCGATTTTGGAGAGGTTACCTCCGCTAAAGTTATCAAAGACCACGAAACAGGCCGCTCACGTGGTTTTGGCTTTGTGGAAATGCCTAATCAAGAAGAAGGCGCAAAGGCTATGGATAGTTTGAATGGCAGCGAAATCGAAGGCAAACAACTAATGGTAAACGAAGCAAGACCTAAACAACCGAATAATAATTTCAAAGGTGGCGGTAACAACCGTGGCGGCGGAGGATATGGTTCCCGCGACCGTCGTTATTAATCCCCTTATTCGGCACAAGGAACTTAAAAAGGCGCTCTCAGAGCGCCTTTTTGCAGATAATACCGGGGACATAAGGGATAGCCGCAAATCCATAAGCCGGCTCCATAAACAGTCCTTTCAGGAAAATCTTTTTTTCTTGAAATAGAAAAGGCGCTCTTAAAGAGCGCCTTTTCATGTTTTATAAATCTTTTCAAATACTCTTCTTAGAATCAAAGTTTTCTAATTCCTGGGCCACAGCGCTCAGGAAAGTAGACCCCAGGGAACCGTCCACAATACGGTGGTCGTAAGACATCGACAAGTACATCATATGCCGGATACCAATCGTATCTCCTTCTGGCGTTTCAATCACTACAGGACGTTTTTTAATAGCCCCTACTGCCAGGATGGCTACCTGCGGCTGGTTGATAATGGGTGTTCCCATCAAGCTACCGAAGGTGCCTACATTGGTCAGGGTAAAAGTACCGCTCTGCGTATCTTCCGGTTTCAGCTTATTCTGACGGGCGGCATTTGCCAGGGAATTTACCTGTTTAGTGAGGCCTACCAGATTTAACACATCTGCATTTTTAATAACCGGTACAATGAGGTTCCCGGTAGGCAAAGCAGTAGCCATGCCAATATTGATATCTTTTTTGATAATGATCTTATCGCCATCCAATGAAGAGTTGATCAATGGGAAACGCTTGATACACTTTACGATTGCTTCTATGAACAATGGTGTAAAAGTCAGCTTTTCACCTTCACGTTTTTCAAAGTCACCTTTCACGCGATCACGCCATTTCACCATATTGGTTACATCTGCTTCTGCAAAACTGGTTACATGCGGACTGGTTTGTTTGCTCATCACCATATGATTGGCAATCAGCTTACGCATACGGTCCATTTCCATGATCTCTACATTACCGCTATAGGTAGAAGACGCTACTGCAGCAGCAGTTGCCACCGGTTGCTGGGTAATAGCAGCTGGCGTTACCTCTGCAATTACCTTTCCTTCCTTACGGTCTGACACATATTGCAAAATATCTTTTTTGGTAACCCGACCATCTGTACCGGAGCCAGGAATCTTCTCCAGATCGGCAAAGCTAACGCCTTCCTGTTGGGCAATGGTAAGTACCAGTGGAGAATAAAATTTAGTACTGCTACCGGAAGTACCTGTTTCTGCTATTGGTGCAGCGGTATATGCCGGCGCCGAAGTGAACCTTGGTTCGCTGGCAGTTGGTGCTGCCGGTGCAACGGGTGCGGCCGCAGTGGTTACGTCCGCGTTGGTATTAATGCGGGCAATAACGGTTCCCACAGAAACTACATCATTTTCATTAAAGAGCACTTCTGTGATCTCACCTTCTGCAGTAGAAGGGACTTCGCTATCCACTTTGTCTGTGGCAATTTCAAGGACAGTTTCATCTATTTTTACATGATCCCCCGCCTTTTTATGCCAACGCAAAATGGTGGCTTCCATGATGCTCTCCCCCATTTTTGGCATTACCAATTCTACAATGGCCATAAGATTGAATTTAGCTTTAGTGCACGACAAAAATAAGGGAATTATCCCTATTGCAGTATGAGTTTACGCAACTCGTTCATGGCGTATACTGCGGTCATTTGTGTATTCCGGTCCCGGTCGTACCGCAGGTGATGTTTTACCGTTACTACTTTTTCCCGGCTGCCTACAGCTATCCAAACAGTGCCTACTGGTTTTTCCGGCGTGCCGCCGCTGGGCCCCATGATACCGGAAACAGCGATGCCATAATCAGTGTTCAGCTGCTGTAAGGCGCCTGCCAGCATTTCACGTACTACTGCTTCACTCACCGCCCCCTCCCTTTGCAGGGTGTCCTGTTGTACGCCTAATAACTTCATTTTCATTTCATTGGCATAAGTTACCACGCTGCCCTTAAAATAAGCGGAACTACCGGGAATAGCGGTGATCCAGCTGGCAATAAGGCCACCAGTACAACTTTCTGCAGTACCTACCGTTTTACCTTTTTCCAACAACAGTTCTCCCAGCACTTGTCCCATTGGTATATCCCGGTCTGTTACCAGAATATCTGCCAATAATGCTTTCAGCTCATGAAAAAGGATGCTCACTTCGGCCGCTACTGCCAGTTTATCGCTGCCAAAAGCAGACAACCGTAATTTGAGCAAACTAAAATTGGGCAGATAAGCCAGGCTGACATAAGAAGGCAATTGGGCTTCAAAAGCCACCAGCCGCTCTGCCACAAAAGATTCTCCCATCCCGGAGGTAATCAGCGTTTGATGTACTACCGCCGGCGTTTCAAAATGTGCTGCCAGATGAGGCAATACATAACTTTCCATCATCCCCTGCATTTCGTGTGGCACACCAGGCATAGATACATAAATTGTCCCATCTTTTTCGAACCACATGCCCGGGGCCGAGCCTCGCGCATTCTGGATCACGGTACAGGCTTCCGGCACCATGCTCTGTTCCAGATTACGGTTTAGCAAAGGCAATCCCCTGCTTTCAAAGATATGCAGCACATGCTGCAAGGCCTCCTCATTTTGTATCAGCCGGGTATTGAAATATTCACATAGTGTAGGCTTGGTGATATCGTCTGCCGTTGGCCCCAAACCTCCGGTCAGCAACACAATATCCGACAAGGCCGATTCCTGTTTCAGCACGTCCAGGATATCCTGTCTCCTATCCCCAATGGCTACACGACGGTGTACCCATATCCCCATCCCATTCAGCTGCTGGGCAATCCAGGCCGAATTGGTATCTATTGTTTGCCCTATCAGCAGCTCATCTCCTATAGTGACAATACTAGTGGTGATTCTATTATCCATACAAAAATGGTAATTAAAGTTAGCTATTAGCCACTAACAGTTAATGGCTAGAAAAATTTTTCCAGCCTGTGTTTCAATTCTTCCGGCAAGCCTGCCTTTAATTTTGTTTGCACATTGATGAATACCAATGTAGTCACACCTACATTTAACAATTCGCCCTTCTCGTTATATAACTCACTGTGAAACTGTATCTTAGAACTCTTAGGCAGTTCTTTCAGTATAGTCTTTACTGTTATAAGATCATCATAATAGGCCGGACGCAGGTACTTTACATTTAATTCGGCCACCGGCATTATCACGCCCTGTTCTTCCAGTTCCTTATAGGAAAAACCCAGCTCCCGGATAGCTTCTGCCCTTCCTACTTCATAATACAAACCATAATTGCCATAATAAAGATAGCCCATCTGGTCTGTTTCTCCATAACGTACCCTGATCGTTGTTGTACTGATAAACATGGTTCCTCTACTAATTTATACCCCTAAACGTTTACTTGAAAATTTTAATTCCCCAATGCCCCATCCAGCGAAACCTTGCCAGGCCCTGCAAACAATAAAGTTACAAATGCCGCCAGGAACAGTAGGGGTAATTCTTTTTCTTCAACAGGTTGATGCCCGTGAATAACAAAGATAATTACACTCATACAGATGATCAACGGAATTGTAGCCAACCGGGTGAGTAATCCCAGGATCAGGAACATTGCGCAAACTACTTCCGCAAAAACGGTTAATCCAAGGGAAAATTTATGCCCAATACCCAAAGGATCGGGAAAAGTATTCATTTTGGCAGTAAAATTGATCAGTTTGGGCCATCCATGCAGGAAAATCAGGCAACCAAATACCAACCGGAGCATCAGCATAGAAAAATTTACAGCACCGTTGGAATAGCCAGTTGAAAACAGTTTTTTCATAGTAGGTAGGGTTTCTGTGCTAAAAAAATTATTTGACGCAAGATAATTGAATACGTTTTGCCTTGTCAGCAGAGTTATCCACATTGTTAGCAACGCAACGGGAAAAGAAAAGATATAACTTATATATTTGTTTCACACCGTGTAATTTTGTTGTTGCAGCGATGGAAAACCAAAAACGCTGCAACAAACCAAGTGAGCCAACAGGAAATATTTTGCCTGTAGATTCGTTTTTAACGCATATATCAAGATATAACAGCTATAGCATGCAATTCTTAAGAAAAATTTTTATTCCCGGACATCTGTACGTATCGCTTCTGGCCTTTGCCGGCGCAGGGATGGCAGGGCTGCCTGCAGCACAAGCGCAGCAAACTCGCAAATATACAGACCCGGAAAAAGTATTCAAGGATGCCCAGCAATATTTTCAACAGGAAAAATATGCAGTATCCATGCAGCTTTTCAGGCAAATTATCGATAACATTGATTATTTTCACGGATCAAACCGCGATCTCATAAAAACAGATGCGTACTATTATCATACCATCTGTGCGCTGAAACTGCAACAAGACGATGCAGAAAAAGAAGCACTCACCTTCCTGAAACTGGCCAACAACAATGCCCGGGAAGAACTGGTCAGCTACCAGCTAGCTAAATACTATTTCCGCCAAAATAAATTCAAGGAAGCAATCCCCTTGTATGAGAAAGCTAATATCCAAAACCTTTCCAACACAGAAATTGCTGAAGCAAAATTTGAGCTGGCCTACGCTTACTTCAATGTAAAAGATTTTAAGAAAGCGCAGCCACTTTTTGCCTCCATTAAAGACATCAGCGGCAAATATAATATACCTGCCAACTACTACTATGGCTTCATCAGCTACTATAACCGCCAATACGCCGAAGCGCTCAGCAGTTTCCAGAAAGTGGTGAATGAGCCTAAATACAGCCATGTGGTGCCGTACTACATTGCGGAGATCTATTACTTCCAGGGTAAAACAGATCAACTGATCGCCTACACGGAGCCTTTGCTTCAACAGGGCGGCCAGTACTACGAAGCAGAAATGAAGCAGCTGCTCGGTAAAGCTTATTTCGAAAAAAAGAATTACCAAAAAGCGCTCCCTTACCTGCAAGACTTCCAGGATAATGCTGATGAAGTACGGAACGAAGATATTTATGAATTATCGTATGCCTACTATCAAACCGGTAACCTGAGCAAAGCCATCAACGGCTTTAAGCAACTGAGCAGCGCAAAAGATTCCCTGGGGCAAAACTCCATGTACCTGCTCGGCGATTGCTACCTGCGTACCGGTCAGAAAGCAAATGCCCGCAATGCCTTCGCCTTCTGCGCCAACAATAGTTCCAATCCGCAGCAACAGGAAATTTCCAGGTTTAACTATGGTAAGTTATCCTATGAACTAGGTTATCAGGATGCTGCCCTCAATGAGCTGACGCAGTTCGTGAAAATTTACCCGCAATCTACCTACAACAAGGAAGCCCGGGAAATTCTCGTGAACATTTTCATGAACAGCAATAACTACAAAGATGGCCTGTCTACTATCGAAATGATCGCCGATAAAAGCCCGGCTGTACTAAAAGCCTACCAAAAAGTAGCCTATGGCCGCGCCACCCAATTGATCAACGATCAGCAGCTGGCCGAAGCAGACCGCCTGTTAGACATCGCGATCAACAACCCTTATGATCAGCAAATTAAACAGCTGGCCTACTTCTGGAAAGCAGAGATTGCCCTGCGCCAAAATAAAACCGACGCAGCGATCACGCAACTGAATGCCTATCTGAATGGCAAACCGCCTATTTCCGGAGAAGCCAACGCCCAAACTGCCAGCTACAACCTGGGATACAGCCTCCTGAAACAAGACCGCTACTCAGAAGCCCTGCCTTACTTTGAAAATGCACAAAAATCTGGCGGCCCCAATGCGGAACGCATTGCCACCGATGCGGCTATCCGCAGCGCCGACTGCTATTATATGCTGCGCCAGTTCCCTAAAGCGCTGACCCTCTACGATCGTATCATCAACAACAACGAGCCCGGAGCCGACTATGCTACCTACCAGAAAGCCGTTATCCTTGGCTTACAAGGCAAACAAAACGATAAGCTGGCCCTGCTCAAACAACTGGGCAATAAATTTCCTTCCTCTGGATTCAATAATGAAACAGATATAGAAATTGCCAATACCTATCTCTCCCAGGAAAAATATACAGAAGCCATTCCCTACCTGGAAAATGTATTGCAGAAACAGCCTAACGGCCCTAACGCGCCCAGGGCGCTGCTCAAACTGGGATTGAGCTATTACAATAAAGACAACGACAACAAAGCACTAACCTATTACCGGCAGGTAGTGGAAAAATTCCCCGGTTCTCCCGAGGCCAATGAGGCTCTGCAAAGCATGAAAGCCATCTATGTAAGTCAAGGTAAAACCGACGACTACCTGGCCTTCCTGAAAGCTATCGGCAGAACAGTGACCACTTCAGTAGAAGACTCCCTCACTTATGCCGCCGCCGAATCCAGGTTTACCAGCAACGACTGTGCAGGCGCTACCATCGGCTTCAACAACTATATACAGAAATACCCGAACGGACAATTTATCCTGCCAGCCAATTTCTATAAAGCAGAATGCGCCTATAACAACAAAGACTATACGAGTGCCCTACAGGCCTATGAATTTGTATTGTCTCTTAACAACAGCCTGTACGCAGAAAGATCTGCCCTGCAAGCTGCCAACATTAACTTCTACCAAGTAAAAAATTATACTAAAGCCAGAACCTATTACCTGCAGTTGCAAGACCTGGCCAGCAGCAAGGAAAACAGCCTGGCTGCCACCCGTGGATTGCTCCGCAGCACCTACCAGCTGAAACGCTGGGATGAAGTATCCAACTACGCGGAAATGTTACTGGCTACCACCAATATCAGCACAGACGACCAGATCATCGCACATTTCTACCGGGGTAAGGCGCTGCAACAGGCCAAAGATTACACTGCCGCCCTCTCAGCGTTTAAAACCGTGGCAGGTATGACCAAATCTGAAACTGGCGCCGAAGCCCGTTACAACATGGCCGACTGCTACCTGCAGCAAAACGACCTGGATGCGGCCGAAAAAGCAGGCTTTGATGTGATAAAAAATACGCCCTCCTACGAATACTGGGTGGCTAAATCATATATCCTGTTGGGTGATGTGTATACACGCCAACAAGACTACTTCAACGCCAAAGCTACTTACCAGAGTATCGTTGCCAACAGCACCATTCCTGAACTGAAACAGGAAGCCAAAGAAAAACTGGAAAAAGCAGAAGCAGCAGAAAAAGCAGCCGGCAAAAAGCCGAAGAAATAAGAATCCTGATATTTAAGCGCAACAAAGCATGAACATTCCAACAAAATATAACAAACACCTATTCCTCCTGACAGCACTGGGCTTCGCCAAACTGCTGTTTGTACAAACCGCTGCCGCACAAGAGGCATTGAAAGAGGAAACGATTGATATTATTTCCACCAATCAACCTAAACTGCGGGATGCCTATAAACTCAATCTTACTGCTTCCCTGCCAGCAATAGATACCAACCGGCCTTCCCTGAAATACCAGATACCGGCACTGAACCTGAACTTCATGTACCAGGCAATGCCCCTGAAACCACTGGCACTGGGCCGCGACTCCCTCTCCTACCTGCAAAATAACTTTGTAAAGCTGGGATACGGCAACTACAAGACGCCTTTTGTACAAGCAGGATTCGGCAGCGGACGGCAAAATAAATATAACTACGGCCTGTATGTAAACTATACAGGCTCCCAGGGCAAAGATATTCCCGACCAGAACTACAGCAACCTGAATGTACTGGCTTCCGGCAGTTACCTGCTCGATAAACTGAAATTCGACGCCAGCATTGGCTACGACCGCAATACCGTTCATTATTATGGCTACAACCACGATACGGCCAACTATAAGAAAAAAGATGTAGCACAAACCTTTAACCAACTAACCGCTACCGTGGGCATGCAGAACAGGCCGCAAAACGGCTGGGGCTTTACCATTCAGCCACTGGTAAAATTTGTGCTGTTCAACGATGCTTATAAACGCACCGAAAATACCTTCCTCCTGAATGTACCTGTGCGAAAACAGTTGTTTGAAGACATCTATGCAGGCGTAGAAGGCGCATTGGACCTGTCTACCTACAAAGAAGCCCACAACCGCGCCATCAACAATAACATTGTCGCAATCCGTCCGGCAATCGACGTCATGAAACCCCGCTTTGTGTTGCATGTAGGCGTAAACCCAACCTGGAGCGACAGTAAATTCTACGCCCTACCAGACTTAGTGAACGAATTGCACGTAGTACACAAAAAACTGATCCTCAGCAGCGGATGGATTTCTTATTTCGAGAAGAATTCCTACCGTAACCTTGCCAACAAAAACCCCTTCCTGGCCGGTTTACCGAGCAATATGCTGAATACCCGCGTAGAAGAAATATATACCGGTATCAAAGGTACGCTGGGCAGTCACTTTAACTATAATACCAAACTTGCTGCTGTTACCTGGCACAATATGCCGCTGTTTATTAACGATAGCGCCAATACGAAAATATTTACCACCGTCAACGAAACCAAGCTCCGTGCCTTCCAGGTGCATGGAGAAGTAGGCTATATCGAAGAAGAAAAATTCCAGGCACGCGTAAGCTTCGACTGGTATAACTACAACAAACAGGAAACACAGGTAAAACCTTGGCACCTGCCTGCATTCCAGGGCGATTTGTATGTACAGTACACTATTGTCGATAAACTCCATCTCAATGCCGACCTCTTTGCCCTGAGCGGCAGCTATTACCTCCTGCCCGATAAAGATTTCGGCAAAACCAAAGGCGCCTGGGATCTGAATGCGGGTGCTGCTTATGATATTGGTAAGAACTTCGGTTTATGGCTTAATGCTAATAATATTTTCAATACCCACTATCAACGCTATTACCTCTACCCTACTTATGGATTTAATATTGTGGGCGGAATTATGATTAAATTTTAAATGTGGGCTATTTGATGGTCCTGGTAAGTAAAGAGATGATTTATTATTAGCGAATTGTTTTAACTTCACTTACCAGGACAATCACAACAATCCAAATTAACCGCATCTAAAGCATCGAATTAACCACATCCTATGGTGATCCAGCAATACATTCAGGAAGTACTGTTTAAACAGCGGGTTTGTGTAGTACCACAATTGGGAACATTTTCGGTACAGCACTTTCCGGCACATTATAATACGGCTACTCAAACGTTAACGCCCCCCCGCGACCAGGTAATATTTACCCAGCATTGGCAGGATGATGGTTCTTGTGTAGAATGGATTGCCTTGAAAGAAAACCTGGTGCCTTCCGTAGCACAGCGTAAATTTGAAAAATACCTGGAAGAGCTGAAAGCTGAACTGAAAGCTGGTAAGCCATTGTTATTACCGGGCATCGGGAAATTACAGGGGGATTTTGCCGGCAATGTGCACTTTCATGCAGAGGAACTGCCATTGGAGATGGATACCCTGGATATTACGCCTATTGAACGTGATGATACTAAGCCTCCGGTTTCATCATCTACGGATAAAGCATCCACTATTGCCCCTTTGGAACCTATTATGACTGAAGAAGTGGAAGAAACACTGGATGCCGTAACGGAAGAAGGTGGTTTCAAATGGTGGTGGGCAGCTATCCCTATTGCGATGATCGTAGTAGGACTCTCTGCCTGGTGGTATCTTTCCAAAATAAATGCTCCGGTGCCGGTGCCAGCACAAGCTGACACCACTACCAGTATCCACACAGATACCGTAGCACAACAGGTAGCTCCTCCCGTGCCAACAGACACCTTACAACAATCGGCGCCAACAGATAGTGTGGCGAATGTTGTTCCAGCTTCACAAGAAATTACCTACTACACGGTCATTAAAACTTTTAAAGACAGCAGTGCCGCCAGGCTCTATCAGAAAAACCAGGAAAGCTGGGGACGCGGGCGCCTCATCATCTACAAACGGGACGGCCTTTTCAGAACCGCTTTAGAACTGCATGGCATGGCCTCGGATACCACGCAGCAGCGTGATTCCATCTCTAATATATTTAAAACAAAGGTATACCTGGAGTTCCCTTGATCAAGCCTTAATTTCTGCCGCCACAATTTCCAGCCCTTCTGCAAAACTGCGGGGCTGATATCCCAGTTCTTTTTCGGCCTTATTGATCAACAGCCCTGTTTTAACCGGGCGTGCAGCAGGTTGTGAGAGTGTTTTGGAGCTAATCTTTTCTACCAGGGAAAGATCCAATTTAAAATATTCGGCCGTTTTAATGGCCATATCATAAGGGGTTAAAGTTTCATTCCCGGAAATATTAAAAATGCCCGTAGCACGTTTATTGGCGATCAGTAAGCAACCTTTTGCCAGGTCGTGGCAAAGGGTGGGCGTACGCCATTGATCATCTACCACTTTTACCTTCTTGCCTTGCTGCAAGTTGTTTTTCACCCAGGTGATCATATTACTGCGATGCGGATCGGCCACTACGCCATATACCAATACGGTACGCACAATAGCCCACTGCAATTTGCTGTTGATCACTAAGCGCTCTGCCGCTGCCTTGCTGGCGCCATAATAATTGATGGGATTTACCGTAGCCTCTTCCGGATACGGCCCTTGCAGACCATCAAATACAAAATCGGTAGATAGAAAAATGAAGAACGCGTTACAGCTTTCTGCCGCATGCACCAGATAACGTGTAGCACCTACATTGGTATCCCAACAGGCGTCCTTGTTTTTTTCGCAATCATCCACCTGCGACATAGCGCCGCCATGAATAATTACATCTGGTTGATGTTTCTCCACCAGCTGCTTCACGCTGCCGGCGTCACGCAGATTTACGGGCTCGTAAGTGTAGTTGTCCCTTAGGGGAAAACGGTTGGGCCCCCGGCCAGTAGCTATTACTTCATATTTTCCTTCTTGCAGAAAAAGTGGGATCAGATGCTGTCCCAATAATCCGTTACTTCCAGTGATAAGTACCTTCATAAAGCCATATTCAATACGCTATCTTTAAAGATAAGAAAAAAAGCCTAAAGCGAAATGCGTAAGCTACCCTAATAAAAAAGGAGATACCAAAAATAAATCAAGGGCCTAACAATAACTTAAATGACGCTATAAGATACCCCAATAAAAAGAGACTGCCTCCTGTTCGCAAACATAGGAGGCAGCCTCTTTTTCACTGCATTGCAGCAACATTTATCTTTATTTAATGTGCATGCCCAGGTTATACATGGTAAAAGCCCAAATGTCGGTCGACTCATCAATCAACTTAGAAGTAGGCTTACCTGCACCATGGCCAGCCTGGGTTTCTATCCTGATCAATGCAGGGTTGGGACCCGTATTGTCGGCCTGCAAAGTAGCGGCAAACTTAAAGGAGTGTGCAGGCACTACGCGGTCGTCGTGGTCGGCGGTAGTGATCAAGGTAGCCGGATAAGCAACGCCAGGTTTCAGGTTGTGCAGCGGAGAATATTCCAGCAGGTATTTAAACTGCTCCTGGTTATCGCTGCTGCCATATTCAGTTACCCACGCCCAGCCAATGGTAAACTTCTGGAAACGCAGCATATCCATTACGCCTACTGCCGGTAATGCTACCTTAAACAGTTCCGGACGTTGGGTCATACAGGCGCCAACAAGCAACCCGCCATTAGAACCACCACGGATAGCGATTTTACCGGGATTGGTATATTTAGCCTGGATCAGGTGTTCTGCAGCACCGATAAAGTCGTCGAATACATTTTGTTTCTTTTCCAACATGCCTCCCTTGTGCCATACTTCTCCATATTCACTGCCGCCACGGAGCGACACAACTACGTATATACCCCCCTGTTCCATAAAGTAGAGGTTAGATACACTGAAAGAAGGTGTCATAGGAATATTGAATCCACCATACCCGTAGAGTAATACCGGGTTATTGCCATTCAACCGTATCCCTTTTTTATACGACAGGAACATAGGCACATTGGTACCATCCTTACTTTTGAAGAAAATCTGCTTCGTTTCATAATCGTCTGGGTTAAACTTCACCGCCGCCTTATTATATAAGGTAGACTTTCCCGTAGCGATATCATATTTATAGACTGTAGGCGGTGTTACAAAAGAAGTATAGGAGTAGAAAAGTTCTTTATCTCCCTTTTTACCTTCAAAGCCACTAGCGGTACCAATACCTGGCAATTTCACTTCATGTTGCAGTTGCCCCTTGTAATCATATTGGAGTACGCTGGTAGCCGCATCTTTCAGGTAAGAAAGGAACATACTGCCACCGGCAATGCCTACTTCTTGCAGGGCTTCTGGCTTCTCCGGCACTATTACCTGCCAGTTGGCTTCTTCCGGGTGGGCCGGATCAATAAGCACTACCCTGTAATTAGGTGCGTGGTGGTTGGTGCGCACCAGCAGCTTGCCACCATCGTTGTCGATAACATCTGGTTCATAGTCGAAGCCCTTTACCAACAGGTTAAATTCTTTCTGCGCAGGATTATGCAGGTCTTTGTACAGCAGTTCCCTTCCGGAAGTGCCCTCTGTGCAGGAGATGATCAGGAATCTTTCATCTTCCGTTACTTGCGCACCTATGTTACGTAGCGGATGTGTATCATCTTTATAGATCAATTGGTCTTTTCCCTGTGGATCGCCCAACCGGTGATAGTACACTTTATGGAATTCATTTTTCCCGGAAAGCTTATGTTGCTCATCTGGCTGATCGTAGCGGCTATAATAAAAGCCATTTCCCCTCCATGACAGGCCGCTGAACTTCACCCATTCAAGTTTGTCGGACAGCAATTGTTTGGTGGCTACATCCATCACAAAAGCTTCCTGCCAGTCGGAACCGGCTTTGGCGAGGAGGTAAGCCACATATTTACCATCTTTCGAAAAGCTCATTGTGCCGAGAGCGGTGGTTCCGGCTGCCGAGAGTTGGTTGGGGTCGAGAAATACTTCCGGCGTACCGTCTAAAGTAGCAGTGCGATAGAGAACCGATTGGTTCTGCAGACCATTATTCTTAAAAAAGTAATAATATTTACCTTGTTTAACGGGAGCACCATTTTTAGGATAATTCCAAAGTTCTTCCAGGCGTTTGTGGATTTCTCCCCGAAAAGGT
This sequence comes from Chitinophaga sp. 30R24, assembly GCF_049056765.1. Lineage (NCBI taxonomy): Bacteria > Pseudomonadati > Bacteroidota > Chitinophagia > Chitinophagales > Chitinophagaceae > Chitinophaga > Chitinophaga sp. 30R24. The sequence goes on along the minus strand of NZ_JBJGXX010000003.1, from coordinate 207,160 downwards.
ATTCTCGAAAGATAAGCCTGTGTTAATTTATTCTCAGCGTCTACCCATTCTTTGGTATCTGCGCTGTGGTCATTTTCCAACCAGCGGTAGGGATCTGCTATTTTTACTCCATAATAATTGTCCGCCGAATCCACTTTTTTCGTTTCGGGGTAAACGATAGCTTCTTGCTGTGCCATTGCTTGTCCGGCTAATAGACTCAAACTCATAAAGATCCACCTCCCATTATTTTTTTTTGACATGCGTAATATTTTTTAAAAAATTAAGCTACTTTGATTGATAGAAATTGAAAATTTAGGTTATTTCATCAGATAACAGTTAGAAAACAATTGCAAAATGTTATTTTTGTGCGCCTTTAAGATATTTTTTTAGCAATTTATATGAAAAAACTGAACAACATTGCAGTCCTTACTTCGGGGGGGGATGCCCCCGGCATGAACGCCGCAGTTCGTGCAGTTGTAAGAACGGGCATTTATCATCAGCTGAATGTGTACGGCATAATGTACGGCTACCGGGGAATGTTGGAGAACGAGATATTCCCGATGGAGTCTAAATCTGTGGCCAACATCATTCAGCGCGGAGGCACCATATTGAAGACCGCCCGGTGCAAAGAGTTCTATGAATATGAAGGGCGAAAAAAGGCTTACGAGAATCTGAAAAAACACAACATTGACGGGCTTGTAGTAATCGGTGGTGACGGCTCGTTCAATGGTGCGCAAAAGTTCAGCCAGGAATTTGACATTCCGTGTATAGGCTTGCCTGGTACTATTGACAAGGACATTGCGGGGACTGATTCTACTATTGGGTTCGACACAGCAGTAAATACGGCAGTGGAAGCAATAGACAAAATCAGGGACACTGCTGATGCGCACGACCGTTTATTTGTAATTGAAGTGATGGGCCGCGATGCGGGCTACATTGCCTTACATAGCGGTATTGCTACGGGTGCGGAACATATTTTGATGCCTGAACGCAAAACGGAAGTAGAAGACATTATTGAAGAACTGCAGGCCAATGAACGCCGCAGAAAACTGGTAAACCTAATTGTAGTGGCCGAAGGTGACGAAACCGGCGGTGCCAATGAAGTAGGTCGTATTATCAAAGAAAGATGCCCTCAACTGGATACCAGGGTGAGTATCCTCGGACATATCCAGCGTGGTGGTGCTCCCTCCTGCACAGATCGTATTTTAGCTAGCCGCCTGGGCTATGCAGCTGTAGACGCCCTGCTCGAAGGCATCCACAACGTGATGATCGGCGTAGTAAACGACCGCATCCATTACACTCCTCTTGATAGAGCTGTTAAGGCCAAACAGGAAATTGACCCCGAATGGTTTAAGATTGTTAAAATTCTTGCGAGTTAAAAAATTTTCAGACTTATGAGTACAAAGGATCTTTCGAAATACTATCACAAGCAGATGGACAACGCTGCGGGTAGAGAACACTCTTCGCACAAAACAAAAATTGTGGCCACAGTAGGGCCCGCCTGCGATACCTATGAAGGACTGTTGGCGCTGGTGAAAGCCGGTGTTAACGTGTTCCGTCTCAACTTCTCACACGGCTCACATGAAGACAAACTGCGGATTATTGAATACATCCGCCAGATCAACAAAACTGAACCTTATACTGTAGCTATCCTGGCCGACCTGCAAGGACCTAAGCTGCGCGTAGGTGAAATTGAGAACAACGCTCTTCCACTGAAAAAAGGTGATATCCTCACTTTCATCAATCAGAAAGTAGTGGGTAACATGGAAAAAATTTATGTTTCCTATCCCGACCTGTATAAAGATCTCAGACCCGGCCAGAAAATCCTGCTGGACGATGGTAAAATTGAAACTGTCGTAACTGAAATCACCGCCGAAGGTGAAATCAAAGCTGAAGTAGCCCTCCCAGGTGTGCTCTCTTCCAAAAAAGGTTTCAACCTGCCAGATACAAAAATTTCCCTGCCTGCACTAACAGAGAAAGATATTGCTGATCTGGAATTCATTATCGACCAGGAATGCGACTGGGTAGCGCTGTCTTTTGTAAGGAGCGTAAAAGACCTCTCCGACCTGCGTAAACGCCTGGAAGCGCGCAACTCCAAAATGAAGGTGATCTCCAAAATTGAGAAACCTGAAGCAATTCAAAATCTGAAAGAAATTATCTGGGAAAGCGATGGCGTAATGATTGCCCGTGGCGACCTTGGTGTGGAACTGCCAGTAGAGCAGATTCCAATGATCCAGAAAGATATTATCCGCAAATGCATTCACCGTGCAAAACCTGTTATTGTGGCTACACAAATGATGGAAAGCATGATGGACCGCACCCGCCCTAACCGCAGTGAGATCACCGACGTGGCCAACGCCGTACTGGAAGGCGCCGACGCAGTGATGCTGAGCGGTGAAACAGCTACCGGTATGTTCCCTGAGCTGGTCATCCAAACCATGAACAAGATCATCCAGGAAGTGGAAAAAGAAGCGATCATCTACAACCGTAACCTGATCCCTCATCGCCACTCCCCTACCTTCCTCAGCGATGCACTGTGCTACAACGCATGTAAAATTGCGGAAGACCTGGATGCAGATGCACTCATTGGTATGACACAAAGCGGTTACACCGGCTTTATGCTGAGCAGCTACCGTCCACGCAGCCCACTTTATATCTTCACCAAAGAAAGATCGCTTGTAAATCAGCTGAGCCTCAGCTGGGGCGTACGCGCTTTCTACTATGAAGAAGAAGAAAGCCTGGATGATATCGTGTTCGACCAGATCAACATTCTGAAAGAAAGAGGTTTCATCAGACCAGGAGATGTTTGCGTAAACACGGGCAGCACTCCTGTTAAAGAACACCTGCCAACAAATATGCTGAAGATTACCAAGGTGAGCTAATCCCCCTGGTATTTAGCTTAAAAAAATTAACAAAAAAGCTACTGCAGCCTGGTGCCGCAGTAGCTTTTTTGCTGTTTATATCAATAGTAGCCTAAACAGGATTAAGCATTGATGACATTCGCTTTTTTATACGTAGCCAGGTAGATCAGCAAAGCCGCCGTGATCAATGCAGTACCAGCTATACATACCCCATTCCACCGGGCTATAGACCATACCCATAACCCGATACCAGAGCCCAGCGAGGTGCCAATAAAGCTGGCAGTCATAAATACGGTGTTTAAACGGTTCCTGGCTTCCGGTAGCAAAGTATAAATACGGGTTTGGTTAGACACATGAATACCTTGTAAACCCAGGTCTATCGCCACAATACCCAGAATAATACCAATAACGTTAGCCTGAAAAGTATAAAACAGGAAATATCCCAGGAATAAGAAGAGAATACCATAGCCAATAGCAATACGGGGATTTTTCTTGTCTGCTATCCGGCCTACAAGCGGAGCTCCCAAAGCACCGGCGGCCGCTGCCAATCCCATAAGACCTATTTGCGCACTCGTATAGTGAAAAGGAGCGGCAGACAATAAAAACACCACCGTAGTCCAGAACATGCCAAACATAGCAAAGCAGCAAGCGTTGATAGCAGACGCCTCCCGCAATACGGGTTGTTCGCGGATCAAAGTGAACAAGGATTTCATCAATTGCCCATAGCTGCCGCCGAAAGTAGAGTTGCTGGAAGGGAAAGAAAGCATCATAATCACCGCCAGTAAAGCACTGATACCTGCTGCAATCCAGAACATCGCCCTCCAACCGAAGTGATGCCCTACTATGCCACTCAGGGTACGCGATAATAGAATGCCCACCAATAAACCGCTCATAATGGTACCGATTACCTTACCACGATTAGTAGGGTCCGAGAGATTTGCAGCCAGCGGTAATACCAACTGCGGCACTACCGAAGTAAACCCTATCAATAAACCGGTTATTTTCAACATATTGATATTCACCGATTTGGCAGCGGCAACCAAGGCTACGGCAGCAGCCAGCGTCATTACCACGATTTGCTTTTTACGCTCCAGTTTATCACCCAATGGCACACAGCACAGCAGGCCCAACGCATATCCTACCTGTGTAAAAAAGGTAACCTGCCCTGCATTACTTTCTGTAACCCCAAATTCTTTACTGATCAATTCCAATAAAGGCTGGCTATAATAAATATTGGCAACGATTAAGCCTGTGCATAGGGCCATTACCATAATATTCCATCTACTAAGCGCCATAAAGTCGTGCTTTTTTTGAGGGCTAAAGATAGCAATTCGCTTTTACGAGTTGGCTTTTAGCGGAAAACGGTAAATTTGTATTACTAATGATGTGAATATTTACTAACATTTCACTGCAAAAAGCTACTAGCTATGTTTACAAGCATTAATCCGTTTACACAGGAAACCATTGCTGTATATACAGCGCATACACAACAGGAAATAGCGCACAAACTTGAACTGGGTTACAATGCGTACCGTGAATTGGGAAAAGTATCACTGGAACAGCGCCGGCAGTGGATCATGCAGGTGGCCCAATCGCTAAAAGACAATGTAGAGTTGCATGCTTCGCTGATTACGCAGGAAATGGGCAAAACCCTGAAAGAAGCCCGGGCGGAAGTATTAAAATGCGCTACTTCTGCCGAATATTATGCAGAAAATATTACGGATATGCTACAACCCAGAATTATCCGTTCCGATGCCTATAAAAGCTACGTTTCCTATGAACCCAAAGGCATTATCCTGGCTATTATGCCGTGGAACTTCCCTTATTGGCAGGTATTCCGTTTTGCGCTTCCTAACATATTGGCCGGCAACACCGGTTTATTGAAACATGCCAGCAACGTAAGCGGTTGCGCATTAGCTATTGAAAAAATATTTACAGAAAGCCCTTTCCCGGCAGGTACTTTCCAATCGCTGCTGGTAACGCCAAAAGAACTGGAGCCCATTATGGCCGATCCCCGTGTACAAGGCGTAACTATTACCGGCAGCACGCCTGCGGGGAAAAATGTGGCCGCATTGGCAGGAAAATATATCAAGAAAACAGTGCTGGAGCTAGGCGGTAGTGATCCGTTCATTGTATTGAAAGATGCCGACGTGGAAGCCGCCGCTAAAACAGCCGTAATAGGGCGTATGCAGAATGCCGGCCAATCCTGTATTGCTGCCAAACGCTGGATTGTAGAAAAAGAAATAGTTCCCACCTTTACAACAGCAGTAAGAAACATCCTGTTAGGATTAAAACAAGGTGATCCTACCCTGGAAGAAACTACCATGGGACCCATGGCCAGACTGGACCTGGCCGAAGAATTGAATAAACAACTGCAAAGCAGCATCCAGCAGGGCGCCCGCTTGGAGTTGGGTGGCATACATGAAGGCTGTAACTTTGCACCCACCCTGCTTACCGGGGTTACCAGTGATATGACTGCTTTTAAAGAAGAAACATTTGGCCCACTGGCCGTTATTGTAGAAGCACAAAATGAAGATGATGCGATTGCCCTTGCCAACGAAACACCATTTGGCCTGGGAGCAGCATTATGGACCAGCGACCTGGATAAAGCAGCTCTCCTGGCCACAAAAATAGAAAGCGGCAATGTGTTTATCAATGCCATGGTACGTTCTGATGCACGCCTGCCTTTTGGCGGTGTAAAAGAATCTGGCTATGGCAGGGAGTTATCACTTGAAGGCACACACGAATTTCTGAATATCAAAACAGTTTATATACAACCATAAAGCCGTTAGCTGCTAGCTGTCTACAACTAGCAGCTAACGGCTAACAGCTAACTATTAAGAAGAATGACCACCTCTCTGAAACGCGACCGCTACTCTCCCTATATCGGTTTCACCCGTAAGGAATGGGCAGAAAGAAGCGGCGATGCTATGTTGCAACTCCAGGACTACGACCTGGAGGCCCTGCATGGCATGAACGAACCACTCACGCTAGAAGAAATAAGACAGGTATATCTGCCGCTGGCGCATTTACTGAACCTCTATGTTACTGCTTCACAGGAACTGCATAAAGCCACAAATGCCTTCCTCAGCAGCCAGGTACATAAGGTACCTTACATTATAGGCATCGCCGGTAGCGTTGCCGTGGGAAAAAGCACCACTGCCCGGGTACTGCAGAAACTACTCCAGGCCTGGCCCAATCATCCGAAAGTAGACCTGGTTACCACCGATGGTTTCCTGTACCCTAATAAAATACTGGAAGCCAATAATATCATGAACAGGAAAGGCTTTCCTGAAAGTTATGACATCAAAAGACTCATCCACTTTCTGGCAGATGTTAAGTCGGGCAAAGAAAGGGTTGCGGCACCTTTGTACTCCCATCTGGAGTACGACATACTGCCTGGCCAGCTGCAATGGATAGAGCAACCGGACATTGTGATCGTAGAAGGCGTAAACGTATTACAAGTAAGACCACGCCAACAACAAAAAGATCCTGCCGTTTTCGTATCCGATTTCTTTGATTTCAGCATTTATGTAGATGCTGCAGAAAAAGATATCCGTAAATGGTACATTGCGCGCTTCGAATCGCTCCGTAGAACAGCATTTCAAAGCCCCAATTCTTTTTTCCACCGCTATGCTCATCTCTCGGATACTGCTACCATTGAACTGGCCACGCAAATATGGGAAGACATTAACAAACCTAACCTGGAGCAAAATATTGCGCCCACCCGTTACCGTGCCAGCCTGATACTGGAAAAAGGACATCATCACTTTGTACAAGCTATTCAACTCCGGAAAACATAAACATTACCAATCAACTATTTTTACCAGAGGGTATATCAAAAGCCCTGATATACCCTCTTTTTATTCGATACCTGTTGGTGGCCTGATCACACCCACTCATTAACATGTTTTGCGTTGCCCATGCTAATTTCACGAGCAGAAATGGTGAAAGAAATAGTCATCGGGTTTTTGTTTTCATAATCGAAAGACTCTTCAAATTTTACAAGATACCCTTCTTTAAATTCCAGGGCTTTCAACTTAGCATCTGTATCTCTTTTGAAGAAAGTGATAACGCCATCTTTTCGCTCAAAGTTGTTCACCATCCACTCAAAGAGATCTGTTTTACCTGTTGATTCTACAGTCAATTTAATACGTCCGCCACGGGTAATAGCCGAAGGGCGGCCTGTAGCATCTGTTTCCTGTGTGAGATCATAGGCCACATGCTGTACATTGTACACTTGTCCGCCTGTTTCAAATTTTGCTTTGAAAGACATGTTGGGTTAATTTTTAAGGTTACAATAAAGAAAAGTAATCAGTACCTGATTGGGTTTACAAATCAATGCACCCTACTATTCAGCAGCATCATCTGACGACAATTATCTAGATCCCGGCTTTTGCTTTCCAGCTTGCTATTCAAATCTGCCACCTGTTCTTTTAATCCGGCTATATTCTGCTGAACATGCTGCAGTTCTCTTAATTGTTGCTTAGTTTGTTGGAGCAACAGGCAATTCTGTACGATATCATCATATAAGCCGTAGTGGGTAACTACCTCTTTAGGAATAGCATTACGCATATCTGCCAGGGAAGCAGCAATCACCTGATCCATGTAGTTTGCATTTTGATTAGGCAGGTTAATAGAATCGAGGTGATGCTTTACCTGGTGCAGCTGCTGCGAAAATTTTGCCTGGAAAGCCCGTTCTTCCTTAAAGATATTCAACGCCTTGCGGAGAACAATATTTTCTTGCGCCGGCACTTGATAATTAAAAAAAACGGCTACCACAAACAAGAATACAGTGACGATAAAAAATAACAGGAACCATACAAAGGAAATATTTCTTTCCTGTCTGTTTAATACTTGCATATTGTATGATAATTTTAAATCTAAAGGATGGAATAAAGCATAGATGATTCGTTAATCTGTGAAAAACCATCTTTTGGCTTTATGTTTTCTGAGGTATGCTGTGTTTTCCTGTGATTCTTCTTTTACAAAGATATTGCCGTCTTGCCGTTTTCCAATGTAATCGAGCCCGCTTAAGCTTTCAAACAGCTTGCTGACAGCACATACAAAGAGGAGCATGGGTTGCACACATTCCCGTACGTCCAGGTGTTTATATTTAACATTAGCACAATTAGTTATCAGCATTTCCAGTTCTCCCTGGCGTATTTCACACCATTCAGACAAATAGTTGAGCAATTCTTCCCTGCCTGCGCCAGCGCGTTGGTCAATCGCATTCTTCATTGTGCGGGCTAACCCGGCTATTACTTCAAGCATAGCAATAGGCGGCTGTTGTAAGGCCAACCAACGCAGTTGCGTGATAGCTGCACCCAGGAACTGCACGATCCGTTCAGTGATATAAAGTATTACAAGGGCCAGGTCGTTATGCTGATTACGGCCATAAATTTTCTGCACAATATGCACACCGTAAAGCTCCAGCTGCCCCAAGAACTGATCCAGCTCATAAAACAGGTTTATCAATGCCGGATGCGCGCTTACGGTACTGCAGGGAGGTATATAATTGTCGTCTAAAGCAGGAACACCGTTGGTTACAACTATACGGCCCAGCACCATCTGGTAACTGCCTGGCTGTCCGGAAGGTAACTGAGAAGCCGGCAAAATGTACAACTGGTATTCCGGGGTTGCATAAGGTAATCTGGGCGGATCTTCTTCCAACAATGGCTCTCCGCTGGGCTGCCGGTTAAAAGGGTTTACCTGCACCATTACATAATAGATATTCTCCGCATGATCCGGATTCAAATTAAATACCGCTTCCGGAAAGGTGCTGGCATATTTCAGAGCATGAACGGTATGCTCCGGCACTTCTATGCGGGCACCTCCGGGGGTAACAGCCCTGCATTCGGTTAGCTTTACCCACCATTGTTGCTGGTTGTCGCTCATAAACCAGCAACGCAACGATTCTTTGTTATCGTTTTTGGGCGTTAACAGTCCATAATTGAGTCCGTGAATGCTGCAGGCAAGTGTATCCCTTATCTGATCCTGCCATGCATTTTCCGTATCTATGAAATGTTGCCTTTTAATCTTCATGCCATCTACCCAGTTCACGGGAAAATGTTTCAGTGGTTCTGCCATAATGCTATGCATTTAGGATAACATAATTCTATTGCAAATGATTACACTATTTTCCTTGATACCGTTCATGAATACGGCTTTTTGAGGGTCGAGCATTTTGGCGCTCCCAAACCAACGGGGCTTCAGATGAAATACCCACCCGTAGGGCTGTCCGGTAGAATCTACAAAATCAATGGGCATATCTGGATAACGATCATTATAATCATTGATAAAATGATAAAATAGGTCGCCCAAATCCATTTTAATCGGCGTACGGGCGCGGAAATAGGTACGGCTTTTATCTTTTGGAGCCTTCTCCATTTCCAGCCCTATCACAATCAGGTCACGCATTTCTTCTTCATTTACTTCGGGTATCTCTTTATACATAGGATATTGCCACCACTGCTGTAATTTTACCGGGATAGCCATCATTCGCTCAAATGTTTTATATACAAAAGTGGGCAATACAAAAGAAAACATGCTGGTCAACATAGGATAATACAAAAAAGTATCCCGGTCAAGCCACCGGTTCATCAACACAAACCCTGCTCCTCCAAATAACCAGATAATCAATATAAACAATAGTTCGGAGGCCAGCGTATTTTCATTGGCCCAGAACCGGGTATACATCAAATGAACATGCAAAATGCCCAGGCTAAGAAACCACATTTCACAAAAAAAATACTGCTTCATCAGGCTTCGATGGGTAAAAAAGAAAGGAACAGTGCTAATAACAGTAAAAACCAGGGCCATACCACACAAATACAGCAATGCGTTCTTTTTATAACGGCTGAAATACTTAATGTATCTGCTGAGCAAGGCCACTATAATAGACCCCAGTGCCAGGATGCCAGCCAGAATAAGATAAAATTCAGTGGTGTATCTCATCATACTGTTGATATATCAAGGTTTTTCACACTTAAACAGGATTTCAAATACAGGATCATTCCAGTTAAAGAAAAAAATGATAGCCTATAATTGCCTGCTCCGGCTGCATATCGTCCATAACCACATACTTGTCTTCTGCAAATGGCATCAATAAAGTATTTATCTCTACATCTACAGGAAACAGGTACCCATAACAGGCGTCCAGCAATTTACCATAGGGTTGCTGCGGGAGGTAGTCGTATAACCGTTGGCGTTTCAGCGGCCCAATGGCTACATTCATCACCGGCATATCTGTGTAACACTGTATACCCACCATCATATCTATTCCTAACCGGGCATCTCCCAAACATGGATGGTTACCTATCCTTACCATACGTGGCTGTATATCTCGGCAAATATGCACAGGCGCGTCCAATATCTGTTCCAGGCAAAGCTGCATCAATGGTACATTACCAGCTATACGGTGTACAAGGGGCAACAGCTCTTCCAATCGGTTCGCTGCTGCCGGCGGCAAATCAGGCTGCAGTTGCCAAAACGTATGCAACAACCGGGCTGCCTCCTTCCCAAACACTTCAAACAGCAAATGTTTTTCCCGTTGCTCCAGATATACCCGTTGCAGAAAAAATTCATTCTCCAATGGTTGAAAAAAACGGCGGGCCTGTTGCTGCTGTTGCTGCTGCCGCTTGTAGCGGGCCACCATCGTATCAATACCTGGCAAATGGCCAGACTCCTGGATAAACTCATGAAAAATACCCTGCGGCAAGCGGTCGTATATGCCATCCCGGGATAAAACCAAACTGATAAAGGGCTGATAAGGTTGGCTATCGTTTAGCTTTGCCTGTATTATATCGGTGGTAAAAGACCGGGTAAATACATTTTGCAACTGTACCATCACTTCTTCTTCCCTTATATGATGATCCAGTAACTCACCGACCACAACTTCGGCCCTCACATCATAGAGCAAAGCAGTGACTTGCGCTATCGCATCTTCCAGTATTATCGTCTGCTGGGCATTATTTATCACGAGGTTTGATTTAGGTTTCTCATTACTTACCTCAGCCAACAACTGTTAGTATAACTATCTTTCTAATATGGTTTCCGGGCTAACAATTTAGTAACAAAAATAGGGGTTTGATTTTATTATTCTGTATTATTGTGATCTAAATTTTTTATGCAAAAAAAAAATTCCTTGCGTTACCTATCTTTTATTTTTCTCTGAAAAAATCATTAAAATTGTAAAACCCTGAAAAACCTCATCATCAATGCCCTCTCATCAACCTAAGAATGAACACAAGGTTAACTCATTCAAACCTTTTGGAAAAATTGCCAGTCATGTTGATCCTATGATACGCTGGGCTTTTCTCGGCTTGTTTCTGATCAGTATGGTATTACTGGCCTTCCAGATGGATAGCCGGATATACTGCAGCGATATCAATATTGTATTAAGCCACACCCAGCATATCAACGGTAACACCTATACGGTAGGTGAAGTGATTACTTTTAATGCAACCGCCACGAAAAAAGATGCCGGTTACACCTGGGATTTCGGCGACTCCGGTACCAAAGCCACTGGCCTGCAAGTATACCATTCCTTTAATAAAGCCGGTAGCTATCTGGTAACACTTCGTTCTGGTAGTTGCAGCTGGACCCAAGAAGTGCTGATAGCAATGCCACCACCTGCCAACACAACAATCCAGGCAGCAATATTTCCCGTCATAGATGGGCCTTCAGAAGTATTTGAAGGCCGCCCTGTTACCTTCAGTAATACCACTCCTGGCGCCAACACCTGGAACTGGCGCCTGATGCAGGATAACGCAGCAATACATACCAAAGCGACCGTTACTTATACTTTTTTCTCTCCCGGAGAAAAAACGTTGTCTCTGATCATCAACGGTGATAGCAGCCATATGGTACTAAAACATATCATGGTGTTCCCTCCCAGGCCAGCTACACCAGATAACAAACCGGAACAGGCATTTAACCCCGCCACCGTTATGCCGGCGCCAGAGCAACCCGCAGCAGCAATGGAAAAGCACGTACCGGCCATCTCAGACGATGAATTCAGATACCTGCTCACCCAAGTAATACTAAAACAAAAAACAGCGGCTGATTTTGTCCAATATTTCTGTAGTAATCTCAATGCAAGGGTAATATTGAATTCAAACAACATAGATAATTTCACCCACTTTTGCTCCCGCATTTACGGTAAAAAGAAGTTCAGAATAGAAAGGGTGAATCTCAACAAAGATGAACATGGTTGCGTAAAAGAAATCCTGATCGTGTACGACCGCAAAAAATTATTGGGAATATTTTAAGCAGATAACATGAAAGGAAAATATTATCAGATTCCCATCAACTTTTCCCGGATACTGCAAAAAAAAGACATGCCCGCTATTCTACTGGAAAACTCCATAGAACAACATATCCATCTGCTGATTACTACCGTGCTGGGAGAGAACAAAGACGACCCGCACTATGGTTGTGAGTGGTGGGACACCGACTTCGACATTAAAGCATCCAATAGCGAAGTAAAAGAACAAGTTGAAAATGCCGTAAAAGCCGCTATTACACGCTACGAAAAAAGGATCACTCAAATAAAAGTAGCAGCAGCTGTAAATCAGGAAGAACTGTTGTTAGCAGACACGCGGCAAATGAAAAAGAAGATACAGGTTACCGTTACTGGCAACATCGGCAAAAACAACCATCCATTTCAGTATTGCAGCTGTTTTTTCATTAGCCCATTGTCTTACGACTGATCATTGCTACATGAAAGAGAAAAAAGAGAGAATAAAGGACCGGATGCTGAAAACAGCTGCCCGCCTGTGGGGATATCCTGACGCGGAAGTAGAAACTTCCTTTGATCCGATCGTACAATTATTGCTGGAAGCCTGTGCCAGTGAACTGGAAAAAATTTCCGGAGAAATAGACGTTTCACATGCACGGCTGGTGGAACGACTGGCACAGATCATGATGCCAGAACCTGTTACCAGCAGCCAACCTGCCTATGGTATCCTCCATGCCACCTCAACAGAGCCTGTAACCGATATCCACGCAGACCACCAGTTCTATTACCCGGTCCGTTCCGGTCATCATACAAAAGACCTGTTCTTTTCACCTGTTACCACCCACCGTTTATTCCACAGCCACATACAATACCTTTCTATTGGTAGCAGGCTATACGAAACCCGCGACCACTGGTTTAAGGAACAAATCCTGCAAGGACAATCCCTGCCAGATATTGCGCCCAACCAGATATGGATTGGAGTATCCACAGAAAAATTACCTATTTCCTGGGAAGGTATGTCACTGTTCTTCGACCTACGCAATATCCACCAACAGGAAATGTTTTATCATTACCTCACCCAGGCCCGTATTTTTAATGGAGCCAAAGAGCTGTCTGTAAAATGCGGCTACCTGCAAAGCTGCACAGCGGAAGAAGCAGCAACAGCATCTCCCACACAAGTGGCCGTAAATAATAATACCCGCTATTGTCAGCATATCCTTCAACGTTTCCGCCGGCATTTCCTGACAGTTACGGATACTACTCCTGCTGTTGCTACCGGATTACCACAGGAACTATTGCGGATATTTGGCGCTGGTACCAACAGGCTGCACAAAGAAGTATACTGGTTGCGCATCATGTTTCCGGAAGCATTACACCATACCTTCCTCGACGACCTCTTTTGTAACATCAACTGTTTTCCGGTTATCAACAGAAAAAATAACGAGCTGTCAATAAAACTAAACCCTTATATAAATATCATTCCTCTGCAAACACCAGACACCTTTTTTGACCTCAAACGGGTATACGACCTGGAAGGAACTAATTATTATATACGTAATTTCTCTACCGCCGGCCAAATGAAGGAAGGAGAACTCATTATCCGCAGCAGTGGCATTGGTCGCTTTGATACCCGCGAAGCCAAAGAAGTGATTGCCTACCTTGTGGAAATGATCCGCGATGAAAGCGCTCTTTTTCAGGAAATGAAAAATGATTTTGTCACCACACGCATGCGGGAGCTGCATCAACTCATCGCTTCCCTGGAAGAACAATTACAGCCCACCATCAATACAGGCACTATCCCCTATATAATGGTAAAACCCACAGAAAGCGCAGCATACCTTTTCATAGAATTCTATTCCACCAATGGGCCTGTTGCCAACAATATCCGTATGGGTAGCCGTTTGCTGGAATATGGCAATATACATACACTCCCCAATAGCATTACTTTGCTTACTAATACAATAGGAGGAAAAGACAGACCCAATATCGACGAAAAAATAAACCAGTACCGGTCGTATTTATTATCACACAACCGGATAGTTACCCCGGAAGATATTAAATCGCTATGCCGGACCATTTTTGGCCGGGAGATGAAGTTGGTCACAGTGGCGAAAGGAATTACATTACAGCCTGGCGGTAATGCAGGTTACGCCCGCACCATTGATATAAATATCGACCTGCAACAGCCGCTCATACACTACCCAGCCGCCCACTTACATTACATGCAAGAAGAGCTGTTATTACAGTTAGAAGAAAAATCCAGCAATACCTTCCCTTTCCGGGTATTCTTAAATGGTACACAGTTGACAGCCAGCAAATCCTGAATTGATGAAAATCAACCAGCCTCCTGTTATTAGCTATACAGCGCCGGCTCTTTACCGCACATACATCACCTTTTTAAACTGCCTTAAATTCATTATTTGTGGTCCTGCTCATAAGTAGTATCCCAATCGGTAGCTTCTTCTCCTTTTTGTCCTTCCATTTTTATCAGGAAGTTTTTAGCAGGAAAATATGGTTTTAAATGAATATCCAGGTAGATACGGTCTTTTTGTATCGGGTCTTGTTCAAAGCGGCGGATATTAAAATCTTCAATAAGCTTATCGGGGCCGGTAATACCATCGAGGAAACGGATGATCTGTTTCATCAGGTCTTTCCGGGTATTGGCATTAAAATTTTCGAAAGCGCGACGGTTAAGGAAATCCATCAGCACTTTAGTAACAAAATCGAACACACGTACTACAGAATAGGTTTGCAGTCCGAGGTTATCGCCATTGAACAATGTTTTTGCGCTGAAGGCCATTACCTTTCCATATTCCTTCACCATCGGCACCAAGCCTATTTTTTCCAAGCTGGCGATCTCACTTTTTTTAAGTTCAAATCTCACGCCATCTACTTCATTCATACCCCCGAATTTTTTACCGGCGGTTACCTGCGACATCAGTGTTTGATATATTTTACCTGCCAATGCACCGGAAGGAGGAACATACAAATGCTCTTTTTCCCCCACTTCATCAAATTTTCCACGGCCTACCAGCCAGTTACATGACATGATCACATTAGAACGGTGTATCTCCCCACCGGTGAGGTTAGCCAGTTCAAACATCTCCATAACATCATCTGGCGCATCCAGGTGGGCAAAATCAGTGATCAGCATGGCTTTATTCTCATGCGCAATTTTCGACCATTTTTCCAATACTTTATTAGCACCCAGGTAACCGGGGATCACCAGGAGGCTATAATTATTACGCAAATCGAGGCGATCGTAATTATTCACCAGCTCACTGCTTATCGCATCTATAAAACGGGTATTATCAAGGTCTTTCAACTGTTCCAATTCCACGTTGATAAAAGATACATTCTTCACCTTATCCGACTCTGTATTTTTAAAGAAAAAAGCTACATTTCTATACGACTGTTCCAATACGCGGGTAGCTTCCACCGCTTCGGCGAGATTGGCAAACAATACCTTTTCAGCTTCCTCTGCATGCGAAGTGCAATAGTTGATCATGTCGGGTAAGGCCTCCGTTCCGGATAACATTTTTCCCCAAAGCGATAATACCTTTTTCAGCTTTTCCCTTTCTGATTTTTTGCTGGTTTCTGTGAGAAAAATATTACGGCGCGCCTTGCGGTTGGGGTTAAGGTTTTGCGCGCCTTCCACGGTAGCTTCCAGCAGATCGAAGCCACCAAATTTTGCCAATTCTTCTATATTTCCTGACAGGCTGGGAGCTGGCGCAGTTCCTTCATTTTGCCGCAACTCCAGGTTGTGCTGTAATGCTGCCATAGTCGTTGAGGTTATATTCCCTGTAGGGAACTGTTAATTATTTAGTATTCAGATCATTTATCATGCCCCTGATAGCGCCCAGCAATGCCTGGCGGGCATCAGGATCTGCCAACGCAGATTTCAGGATCTTATTCGTTTTCAATTGCTTCATCATTTTCAGATACTGTTCTTTTTCTGTAGCCAGATCATTCAGGAAGGCGCTTTGACCAGTAATTCCTTTCACACCAAAATCGCCCAGGTGATGAAACTGTAATTTCTCTGGCACGGGATGGCCCTCTGCATCATGGAAATCAACATTCATTGCTGGCTTAAAATGCTCAAAAACAGCTTCCACAGTGGTGAGCCCTTCCACTATTTCCGGCCTAACAGGCGTCTGCTGGGTTAACTTCTCTGCAAACAAAGTACGGTTATGCGAGATTTCTGCAATGGCTTCGTTGGCGTCTGGCTTTACTTCTGTGCCACCAATTCCGTAGTTGTTGTTCATTGTAATAACAGGTTTTTCAATTTTGAAATGTATAGAGCGTACAATTATGAACGGTCTGTTTAAATGAGGGGTTTTATCCGGGTACCTGATGGAGAGATTTTTCGTTTAAATGATTCTCATACCCATCAAATCACTTTTAAGACAGCCTCATTTTATCCGCTGCTGATCTTCCAGTTTAATCCTTCTTGTTGTATATCCAAGGTTACTTTCATATTTTTTTGCAATACCCCTTCAATGAGGAAACGCGATAAGGGCCTTCTCAACTGGCCACGGATCACTTCCCGCAGTGGGCGGGCGCCATATTGTGGGGAATATCCCATCTGCGACAAATATCGTTTAGCCGATGATGTTACCTCCAGGCTGATCTGTTGCTGTTGCAGGGTATACAACAAATGCTGCAGGTGAATATCAAATATTTTTTCCACGTTGCCGGGCTGAATAGGGCTAAAAGGAACTATTTCGGTTAGCCGGCCCAGGAATTCGGGCCGGAAGTGGTGCGACATTAGCTCCATCAGCTGTTGCGGTGCCGGAACCATTCCCTGCTGAAAAGCCTTGGCCACCATGTTGCTGCCAATATTAGATGTAAACAAGATGAGTGCATTGGAAAAGTCGCCCGTTTTACCTAAGCGGTCATGTAACTTGCCTTCATCCATGATCTGCAGAAAAATATCGAATACCGACGGATGTGCTTTTTCAATTTCATCAAACAATACTACAGCATATGGTTGCTGCCGGATTTTGTTGACCAGCAAACCTCCTGCTTCATAGCCTACATATCCCGGAGGCGCACCGTATAACAAGGCAATGGCATGCTCTTCTTTAAACTCCGACATATCAAACCGGATCATGCTACGTTCGTCCTGAAACAAGAAATCGGCCAGTGATTTGGCCAATTCCGTTTTCCCCGTACCCGTAGGACCAAGGAAAAAGAAGGAGCCTACCGGTTGCCCGGCCTTACCAAGGCCCAACCTCGATTCCAGGATGGCATCTGTTACTACCTTCAAGGCATGATCTTGCCCTACTACCCGTTTACGTAGCTGCATTTCCATATTCAGGAGCCGTTCCCGTTCTCCGGATTGCACTCTCCCCAAAGGAATACCTGTGATGGTGGCAACCATCGTACTCAGATCAACCGGTGTAACAGCCACTTGTCTTTCGGCGGCTATGGCACCCAATTGTTCCAATAACTGGAGCAAACAGTATTGCCATGCTGCTATACTGCCATTTTCTATCACCAACGGTAGTGCAGCCAGGCGGGCCAACAACAAAGCGCCCATACGCGCTATTGCCTGGCGGTAAAACCACTCCAACTCTTCTACTTGTAAAAACTCCTTTTCATTCAGCAGCAACAATTCTTCCTGCAAGCTGGTGTATAGCCCCATGGTGGTATCCTGCATAGCACGTATAGCCGACAAAGTGCTATCCAATAAGTTAATAGCGCTATCTGGCAAACACCTTTCCAGGAGATAACGCCGTGATAAACGGATCGCAGCCTGTATGCTCTCCGGCAGAATTTTCAATTGGTAAAAACGTTCATATACCGGTGCTGCGGCCGCTATCATATGGGTTGCCAGAGCTTCATCCGGTTCCTGCAGCAATATTGTTTCAAAACGGTGACGGAGCGTTATATCTGGTTCTATCAGCTTATGGAAGCCTTCTGGGATGGTAGTAGCCAATAAAATAACCTCCTCGCTTTCCAAGGCTGCTTTCAGTACATTAGCCATACCGCTGTTAGTTGATTTACCTAACAGACGATGTAGGTCATCAATAAATAGTATATGCCTACCCATTTGCTTCAGTTGTTGCATGATCTGCAATAGCCTGTCTCCCAGCTCATTGCTATAGGTGGCCCCTGCTATAAAAGCACTATAATTCAACAAATAAATATCAGACAACTGCAAGGGCGAAGGCACTTGCCCATTTACGATAGCTTTTGCCAAACCATTTACTACAGCGGTTTTCCCAGTGCCTACTTCTCCAATAATCAATACATTAGGGCGGTTTTTCCGTATCAACACTTCCATGATACTACGGATTTCCCCATCGCGCCCTACCACCGGATAACCGCTTGCTAAACCCAATTGATCTGTTATACGGTGTAGGTATTTGGATACAGTAGTCAACATATCACCGATACCAGTAACGGGATCGATTAAGTGTTTTGCCGTTCTGTCCATACCCGTCAATTGCTCACGGGTAAATGGAAACGTTTTTAATTGTTCATCAGTAAAGCCTATACCCGGCGTGCATAAAGCAATCAACAAACACATTGCGTTCACTGTTTTTAGTTCCCGTTCTTCTGCCACACACACGGCTTCACTTAATACGGCTGCCGCTGCGTTATCCGGCTCCGGATCGTCCGGCAAACGGGAAACTTTGTTCATGCCCTCCAACCGCACGTCCGCCCATTCTTCCAGATAATATACATCCAGTTCCATTTGGTGCAATTTTTCTACCAGCCCGGTTTCCCGATGCAGGCAGGCGCGCAATAAATGCGCAGGCGTATACTGGTGGTGGTGGTATGCTTTAGCTATGTCCGCTGCTATGCTGATAACAGCTTGCCATGACGAACCAAATGTAATTAATGCTGACAGGGTCATCGAATGGTATCAGGTTTTTCAAAAAAAGGTTAACAATTACAATTCTTTTTTGGCACTTACCAGGATGATGCCTATACGCTTTTCAAGATCCTGATAACCGGAGAGATGATAAAGATACGGCGAAAACCTATACATAGTTTTCATGGTAAAAAAAATACGAACAATTAAATAAAACCTATAACTAACATCACTAAAACATCTACTACAGGCAACTTAAAGAAGTTTATACTTCATAGTAAAGTATAGAATAAAAAGATAGGAAACCTACTTAATCACAATAAACATATTTACAAATCCTGAGCGGTCCAAATACTATGATTACCCTTTAACCCTTCTGATATTTGTAACAAGGATAAGAAATCAAGGTAAAAATCCCGGAGCATCTGGCGGTTATTCAGGGATTGATGCAACGTGGTTTCAAAATAATCCTTACCATGGCCAATTCCCGCGTACACACGATTATTACGGAAAGAAATAAATAGGCTGGCCTTCATACGCTCCTGTAAGTGAACCAGTTGCTCCATCAATAAAGAAGTTAACAATTGGGTCGCCTCACTTGTATCCGGTGAATAAGCCACAAACATTTTATTGAAAGCAGGATCGGATGGCAATACTTTTTGTCCAAGGTTCCAGGTTTGGATATAGCTGTTGTCGGCAGCCGAAGAACTGAACCAACTATTGCTACGCGATAATATGTAGACGGGCGTACTGAAATAACGGGGGAATTGTCCAATAAAATAACTGCCACAAAAAATAGTGTCTGCCACCTCACCCCGCACTGTTGCCAGGGGTAGGTGGGCAACCGATAAGTCGCAGCACTGGAAATGCATATCCCCATTTTTTCCATATACCTGGTCGTTACCGCTTACCCGGTAATCTTTCGGCGCAAACAAGCCACTCTCCATAAACTCTTCGTAGCTGGCATGGCTGGAAGGCTGATAATGGAAGTCGGGGTTAATAAAACCGATCAGGGGCTTCACAATCCTGTTCTTAAAATCTTGTTGACTGCCTCCGGCAGCGCTTCTCCGTTTCATCATAAAATAGCTAATGCAGTACCCTCCGAGTGCAAACGCCATAACCATTCCTCCTATTAACAGGAATTGCCGCCCTGGCCCTATCGGAACTCCCACAGGGGGCTGTTTATAAAATCTGACTACCAAAAACATCAATATAGCAAAGGGGATCAGGCAAACTATCCATATACCTCTCGCCCAGTTACGGGCGGCAACACGTTGCTGCTCCATTTCATGCAATGTTGGTTGCAGCTGCTGCTCCAGAAAAGCATCCAGTTCGTTTATCGTTTTCATAAAAATATTATTATCAGTTAGAAGACCAGTTAGCACTGCTACCTAAACTTACCACACCCTTGGTAAATGGCTGGCTAACCAATGATTTAAAAGATTGCACATTTTCGGCAGATAGAGGGAGCTTATACATTGCGCGACCATTGCCCATACAAACATGGCCATACTCCATCGGAAACAGGCGCAACCGAATAATACGGAATGGCAACATCAGCTTATAATCCGTATAAGTATCAATGTTATGTACCGTCTCTCCTCTTTCCAGACGGTATACAAAATCACTGATCTTCCGGGGCCGCCGCTTTACTTGTATCAGCATAAAAAGATAAGGAACCAGCACCATTATGGGCAACAAAAGCAGGATAAACAATACTTCCATTGGAGTTTCATGGCTTTTACCTACAAAAATGCTGTAGGCAATTAATCCAGACACCGGGATGATACACACTTCTACCGTAATCAGGGCGTGAATGATCTGTTGTTTATCCTTCTCATGTATATTCAGCAATATGGCTTTCAACTCCGTAAGGTTGTTCATGGGGAAATTTTTAGGAAGATGGTATTATTTTGACCTTAGCTTATTGAAGTTGCTGATGGCCAGGTAAAGGCCAATCAATGCGATAATAGCATAGGCTGTGATCAGCACCCATACGTTTCCTCCCGTTACCTTATAAATCAGCATTTCGATTTTGGTGATATGACTGCTTTCATCGCCAGTACTGCGATAGAACTGTTTATAACGGTAAAATATCAATGTAATACCTGCTATACCCAGCAGCAACCCGGCAATTACACTTCCCCAGGAAGGTGGGTCTTCTTTACGAACAGGGTTATTGGATTTACTCATGAGGATAATGGTTAAGGGTTAATACAGCTTATTATTGTCGCTAGCAGCCAGCTCCTGACAATTATTAGTAATAATAACTGTTAGTGATTGACAGCTAAGTAAACAAAAAAGTGACAAACTACAAAATGTATCCGTCGTAATTAACAATCATTACCTACTGTTCATCGCCATCATTAGTCATCCTGCCTTACCAACGCATGCAACCCACCATCGAATAGCGATGATGCTCCTAACAAATTTTACATATATTCACTCATAGTACGGATATACGATACAAGACCGGCAACAGCAGGAACCTCCTATGCAATAAACAGCCGGAAAATACCGCTCACCTTTTCACTATGCAAATACGTTGCGTAATGGAATGATAATTTTATTTCAATACATTTGACGCCACAATATGGAAAAAATGGCTTCCCCCAATACACATATGCTAACTACGAAACTCATTGTTACCAATAAAACCGCGCTGCAAGGAAAGTATGGAGACAGTATCCAGCTCATATTGAATGCTCTCCACCAATTGCAGGCACACGATAACGGCAGACAACTTGACACTCACGTCATTTTTATAGATGACGCCACGCAGATGCAAGCCTGTGGGGCTGCAGTGGTAACAGATGCAGCTGATGAAGCACAACAAAAAAAAGCTATTGATGACCTTTATCGCTACTATATTCCCGGTTATCTCCTGCTGCTGGGCTCACAGGATATCATCCCTTTCCAGCGGTTAAAAAATCTGTTACCGGGTGATAATGATCCGGATACTTACATTCCCAGTGATCTTCCCTATGCCTGCGATGCTCCTTATGATACTGATCCCGGTAAATTTATTTCGCCTACCAGGGTAGTAGGCCGTCTGCCAGACATCCCAGGAGTAGCCGATGCCAGCTATTTGCACACGCTGATTTCCAATATTATAGCAGCCAGCCCTGCGCCACCATCGGAATACCTGCCTTACTTTTCCATCAGCACATACGACTGGCAAGATTCTACCCAAAATAGCCTACAACATATTTTTGGCAACCACCATGCTTTGCAGGTATTTCCAGGCGATGACACACTCACCGGCAGTAACTGGACCGCCGAACAACTGCAACCCAAAACACATTTCATCAACTGCCATGGCGCTATTTATAACCCCGGTTTTTACGGGCAAAAAGCGACTGATTTTCCACTAGCCCTGAGATCGGACGTAATCAACAATAAAATTACGCCCGGCACCCTTGTTGCGGCAGAATGTTGTTATGGCGGTCAATTATTTGATCCGCAGAAGAACAGCGGGAGAAGGATGAGTATTGCCAACAGTTATCTGTTAAACCATGCCCTCTGCTTTATAGGCAGCTCCAATATTGCTTATGGTCCACCTACTGGGCAAGGCCTGGCCGATCTGCTCACCCAATATTTTATAATCAACGTGCTGAATGGCGCCTCTACCGGCAGGGCATTGCTGGAAGCCCGGCAACGCTTCCTAAATGAGATGGGCCCTACTTTAGACCCCTACGAACTAAAAACAGCCGCCCAATTCTACCTGCTCGGAGATCCCTCATGGCAGCCGGTGGTGAATACCCAGGACCCTAGCGCTACCAGTGAAAAAATGCCTTTTGTGAACACCTTGCAAAACAGGCGCGATAACCTGGAGGCCCGGGGCAAAATGTTAGACGATTTCATCTCAGTTCCGCATCCCTCAGAAGATACCTATAACATCAACTCCGAACTTCACGTTGCCATACATCAACTCCTGGATGAAAGAAAATTTGCCCAAAAAAGGATACCTAAGGTATTTGTGAATAAAAAAAATAAAGCCACCTACCAAGAACAGGGACCTCCTTCCAGGTCATCTGTAAAATTTCACGTATTTTCGGAATCCATCTCCCATGGAGAAATTCCCTTAACAAAAGTCATTGTCGTGAAAGAAAAAAATAACCAAATACTGGGATATCGTGAATACGTCAGCAGATAATAACAACGGGGCAAAAAACAGCCCTTTTATTACACTCACCGGACGCCTGGTATTGCGCACCTTTGGCCGGCATAGCAAAAGTGAGCACCTCGGCGTTTTCCTGGTAACAGATCAGGGCGAATACCTGAT
The DNA here is from genome assembly GCF_049056765.1 of Chitinophaga sp. 30R24. Classification (NCBI taxonomy): domain Bacteria; kingdom Pseudomonadati; phylum Bacteroidota; class Chitinophagia; order Chitinophagales; family Chitinophagaceae; genus Chitinophaga; species Chitinophaga sp. 30R24. The sequence goes on along the minus strand of NZ_JBJGXX010000003.1, from coordinate 183,971 downwards.
ACGGCCCTCCAGTGCCAATCCATTTATGCCGAATCCCTTAATGCCATTGGCCGGAAAAACCATTGTAGCTACAGGTGCTATTGAAGATTATGTTTTCCTGGTGCAAACCTGGAAAGTAGAAGATTAATATATTAATATGATGACTCCGCTTTTTTTATTACTTTGTTGTTGAAAGAATCCCTTGCTTTTTGCCTGACCATAAGGCTAAATGCTGACCTATGAAACTATCTGTGTTTATTAACCATCTTGTACGTGAAGGACAGGTGGCAGTGGTAAATCAGTTCGTTCCGTTCACACCCGGAGAGCTGAAGGAAACCACCACTGTATTACAGGAATACTATGATAATGATATACTGGAAATGCCAGGCGCCGCACCAATATTTAACGCCGACGCCGCCCTATGGGCTGCACAGTATGTATATAGAACTGTACAGCTGGCACTATTACGGGAATCGGGACTGGAAGCTATTATCCAGTGGATGCAACCTTACACGGCCGATATTACCGATAGCAGTATCTACAGCGCTGATCTGTGCCTGAGATACCTTCCAGACCTGCTTCACCTCAGCAAAGGACTATCGCCAGACGACCCCCTGGTACAATATATCCGGAAAACTGCAGCCCTATGGCCCTTTTCCTCCACCGGCATGAATTTGCCAGCTACCGGTAATACGGATATGATTATCGCTTCACCATCTTTGTTGCAGGCATATGCCGACAGGATCATTGCATCCCGGGATCAGGGCAGATGTAATATCCCAGCAGTACTGGCTACCGTCAATACTTCCCTGGGCAATTATGCCAACATGCTCTGGCCGGAATATAAAAACACAACGAATTAATCATAACAGCCGACGGCACCGCCATTCCACCGTCGCCTATAAACTTTACGCATGAAAGAGTTAGCACTGGTAGACAAGCTGCATGTTATCTTACAGCACCTAAAAACTGTGTTTGTTAGCAAAGATGATATCATAGACCTGATGGGCATCTGCCTGGCCAGCAGGGAAAACCTGTTCCTACTAGGACCTCCCGGTACGGCTAAAAGTGCGCTGGTACGCGGACTTGCCAACCAGTTAGACGGAAAAACCTTCGAATACCTGCTCACCCGCTTTACAGAGCCTAACGAATTATTTGGCCCGTTCGACATCCGTAAACTGCGGGAAGGCGAGTTACTCACTAATACAGAAGGCATGCTGCCGGAAGCCTCCTTTATTTTTCTCGACGAACTATTGAACGCCAACAGCGCTATCCTGAATAGCCTGCTGATGGTACTCAATGAAAGGATTTTTCGCCGTGGCAAGGAAACCCGTCCCCTGCCCGCCCTTATGATAGTAGGCGCCAGCAACCATCTTCCGGAAGAAGAAGCGCTGCAAGCACTATACGACCGCTTTCTTTTACGTGCAACCTGCGAAAACACAGACCCTGCACATCTACAGGAAGTACTGTTGGCAGGATGGAAACTGGAACAGCCCATTGCCAGCCATGCAGGCATCAGCACTGAAGAAGTACAACACCTGCAACAGCTCACCCACCAGGTAAACCTTGACCATATCCGCCCAATCTATATTGCGTTGATACAACAATTACGCAATGCAGGGCTTAAACTCTCCGACAGAAGGGCTGTAAAACTACAACGTGTTATCGCCGCCAGCGCCCTGCTGTGCAAGCGTATGGTAGCCATACCTTCCGATATGTGGGTGCTCAGATACATCTGGGATACCACCGAACAAAGGGAAATCATCTCCGGCATTGTAAACGCCGCTATCACTACCGATAACGAAATTACCGCCCAACATCCACGCGCCAGGATCAACAGTGTGCCAGACGCCGATGAACTATATGCAGAGCTCACCCAAATGCTATTCCGCTGGGACAATCCCGAAAGCAGTGAGGCCGATAAAGCAGCTATTAAAGACCGGCTGCGTTACCTGAACGGCCGTTGTGAATGGATTGCCAACCCTGATCAACGCCAGTTCGTAATGCAACCAGTAGACCAATTATGGAAAAAAATACTGCAGGAAAATGAGCGGTAAAAAAACAGAAATGATTTTATTATTGCAGGCGGAAAATTATGCTGTTCTGGGTACCGTACGTCACCTGCCTGGCTTATGCGCAGCCCTGGACGACCAGCAGCTCTGGCTGAGGGGCATTCCCTGGCCGGAAAAACCCGACCCACTGATCCAACAGCTACCCGCTATGCATACTTACCTGTTGGACAAAGAAAACCGGCTCTTTCCCCTAAATGGCCTTACCCCGGTGAATACCCTGAAACAACTGAGCTGGAAACCCTTGCCCGAACTATTGCCGATTACGCTACCCATATCCGCTATGCCGGCGGCACTACCCAACTGCCTGCCCTTGCGACTGCAACCTTGCCTGCAGCCGCAAAGCAGTTATGCCTTGCTAACCACCTGGCAAACCTGGTATAACTATGGCACCACTGCGGCTGAGGCCCGGCTGAAAGCATTGTCGTTTGCCGCCGCCGCCGACCATAAAGTATTGATCATCGGGCATCCATTGCCACCCATCCCCGGAAAGGAGTACATACTACAACACCAACTGCTGCTACCAGCCGGTTATAGTTTTGATCCTGCCGGTATTGCTCCGATAGTGTCGGCCCACCTCAACCCTGCCGGGCAAGACCTTCTGCTCTTTGATACTACCGGCGCCTGGGAACGGATTCCTCAAACCGCCTTTGTAACGGCCAGTAGAAGCGCCATCAGACTCACCCAAAAAGAACTAGACAATGGATAATATGTCTGCCTATTTCAGCACCCCTCCCGATTACTTCTGGCAGTGGATGGATAAAGGCGATGTGATAGACCTTACCGATACCTTCACCATATGCTATACCGGAGAACTACAAGATATCCTCTCAACGCTGGCCCCACAGGGCTGGCCCTCACTGGGAAGCATACTCGTAATACTCTGCGGTTGTAAAGACGACAGGAGTTATCTTACCAAAACGATCGCGCTACTGCGCGCCCATGGCGAAAAAACAACTAACCAACAATTACATGCACATCTTAAGATCAGTTTATTCCATATTAACCGCCTGCTGGAAATCATCCAACAGTTACCCAAAGAGCTACGAAGCGGAAAAAAAAGGGCCCTGCTGATCAATACCCTGTTTGAAGGAGTGACTCCCGTAGTGAACAGCGACGAAGCCGACAGGATACTTCATTTTTTCTACCCACAGGTATTTACAGGCAACAAACAGAAAGATGAACAGCTCAACGTAGATCTGCAATACCTCATAGCTGCCGCCAGACAAGTAACCAACAGCCGTTTCCTGGAAATGAAACTGCGTACCAACCTGGAGCAACTGCCGATACTACAACCGGAAAAACTACCGGCATTTACCGAACAGCACCTGTTCACCCAATTATACAACCATCCACAAACGGTAGGTATAGGGCGGCTGGCACAACGCCTGCTGTCTGCCCTGCAACTACCACTACATACCATCCATCGCGGTGATCAACCCCTGGGTGGCATTACAGACATCATCAATAAAGGTAATTACGACCACCTCCTGATTAGTGAACTGGCCCAAGAAGACGCCATCCTGACAGCCAGGATTGCCCACCAGGAAGCCCTGTATTACCGGCGGGAAACGTTGCCTGCCCAACCGGATAAGTATAGGGTAATATTAACAGACGCCTCCCTGAAAATGTGGGGCGCCCCCCGCATATTTGCCCTCTCGGCAGCGTTGGCCAGCAGCCAGCAGCCAGCAGCTCATATCCCTGTTAAGGCATATACCCTGAGTGGCACTACTCCCATACCGGCAGACCTGAACAGCGTAAACGGCATTATCCAGGCACTCACTGTGTTGGATCATCATCTCCATAGCGCCCAGGCCCTGGAAAAAGCACTGCAACAGGAAGACCCCGAAAAGGCTGACTGTTTCCTCATCACCTCGGAAGATGTGATGCGGCAACCATCTTTCCAACAAACCCTGGCACGCCTGCAATACCGGTTGCATTATCTGATAACGGTTCACCGCAACGGACAATTCAACTTTTATGAATACCGCCGCGGACAAAAATACCTGCGCAGCTCAGCCCTACTCCCACTGGAAGAATTATTGTCGGTGCCAGTACAAGGAAAAAATCCGGTAAAAAATGCTTTTACCGGCAAAGTGCCTGCTTTTATCCTGCAATCCTCCTATCCTTTACGCGTACCTGCATTGCGGTTAAAACGGTTAGCAAACCGGAATTTTTATACAGCCGCCAGCCTATCGCGGCCTGGCTCAGCGCTCTGTATCACCTCCGACCTCAGGGTACTTTATTGGCCAGAAAAAGCACAGGGAGCTATTGAACTAAGTATTGTAATCGAAAAAGGCAGCTACTGTTTCGGGGTGGAGAAAGACACCGTTTCCATACTGGTACATGAAGCAACAGCGTCGATGCTGTATATACATACCTTCCAGGTATCAAAGGGCGTTCATGATAAGTTCTCCACTGCTGCCCCGGCCAGAATACAGGAAATAGCATACCAGGATCACTACTTCCATATCCGTTATAACGGTGGGGAATGTGCCGTTTCCGCGCTCACCGGTAAAACAGGTATAGCAATGAATAGCCAACTTATCAGCGAACTGGCCACCCAACAACAACAGAAATCCAAACAACAACTGGCAAACCTCTTCCGGTTTATCAACAATAGCTATAGCACACTAGTACTGCAAAACATTTTTATCAATCACAAAGCACAACTATATATGGGCAGCAGGCCACTGCAACTGAATGAAGAACAGCTCTGGCTGGGCCTCTCCCAGATCACTGAAAAAAAGGATATTACCGTAACACAAGAAACAGTACAACATCCTGATAATCCGCATGTGATATTTACACAATATAAATACGCCAACGGCGTAACCATAACCGCTGATTCCAGGGGCTTGCTGCACCTGCAATGCCATTACCATGAACTGCCAGAAGTAACCATTATTACTGTTATACAAACTCCGCTGGCTGCCTGGGCATCGGATCATACCGTTTGCGGCAATCAATACTTCATTCATAACAAGGAGGCACGTGTAATTCCGCCTACTACATTTTACCATCACTACATTGAACCATACATCGAAAAACTGAAATGAAATTAACGCTCAGCATACAATATAGAGAGCAACCTCCAGTGTCTATTGCTGGAGCGTTTATACCAGGAACAGACCATTACGCCTGGCTACAGGAAATGAACCGGTGGGGGCTTCCACTAAACCAGCTCAAAGCATTGGCAATACCCGCCAATAAGCAATCCGTGTTACCAGCAGGCCTATTCGTTATTTTTCCGGTTTTATCGCAACCGGATATTACGACGATCAGATTTCCTTACCAGGCTATCAACGGCAAATTATTTATTCCTGCTACCGCTCAACTAACACCCGCTGTTAGTGCCAGTGAACTATCAGCGCTATTGATATGGACCTGGCAGCTCTTCCACCCTACCCTGGGATTTATTGGGTTTGAAGAAGCGGATATAATCACTGTAAACGATCTGCTGTCTTATACACCTTCCCGTGAACGTGACTGGGAATACGCCCGCAACGGGCTGCAACCACCCAGTAAGTTACGCAGCATCCGCCTAGAGAGCAATCCGGAGGACTTCTTCGCCGCTATAAGCAGCATTATTGGTAGCGAGCCTTTATCAGCATTAACGGAAACGAATAAAGCTAAACCTGAAGGCTCCTTTTTTAACCAACTATTAAACCACCTCTCCCGGCTCTTAAAAGGCGCCCAGAAAATACCTCCTGGAAAATCCCCTAAAGAACTGGAGCAAAAAAGAAAAAGCGAATTGGAAAAGTTACTTCGTATGTTTGAAGAAGATGCAGATACAGCATTAAGATATGCGATCCCGTTAAACAGCCCTTATGCCAGTAGAGGCGTTTCTTTGCAACAAAGCGACGCTCTGCAGGAACGTGCTCCCAGGTTCAGCCTGAATGGCCTGGGAGGTGGAAAAGCAGTGGATGTCTGGGATACTTACGGGTACAACGCCCATCTTACCCAAAACTATGAAAAGTTAGCACAAGCAGCACTGGAGGCTGGTGAATATCACAAAGCGGCTTACATATATGCGCATCTGTTAGGCAACTTCGCCGCTGCCGCCAATGTACTGGAGCAAGGCGGCTACTACCGGGAAGCGGCTATCCTGTATCAGCAACATCTCAACAATCCGGCTACCGCAGCAGCCTGCCTGGAAAAAGGCGGCCTATTGCTGGAAGCCATTGATATGTACATCCTGCTACAGCAATATGAAAAAGCAGCAGACCTATACCTACAGATCAATCAGCCGGAAATAGCGATGCCGCTCTATAATAAAACCGTACAAACAGCCCTGAACAATCATAACATACTCCTGGCCGCTAAAATACTGCAGCACAAACTGAACGATACCGCTGCCGCCCGCAAACACCTGCTTGATGGCTGGAACCTGCAAATACAAGCCAACGATTGCCTCCGCCACTACTTCCAGCTGTCCGATCAACTGGCAACAGACCTGCAAACGGTTTATCAAAAACACCTGCCAGAAGCATTGGAAAATAATTTTCTGGAAGTACTGCGCTATATCATCAGTCAACACCCGGAAGAAAATATTACCCTCCTCATACAGGACATTGCATATGAAATTATCGGCGCTCAATCGCTGGGCGGCAACTATCGCCAACTACGCCAGCTAAAGGAGTTTCAGCCCAGCGACCACCTGTTGCAAGGCGACTGGCAACGGTTCATCCATCAACTGCCCAAACCCCAGGTCGTCAATAAACCTACCGCCCATTTCAAGTTTGCAGCAGATGTACAATGGAAAACAGGCATCATATTAAAAAATCAGGCACTGATTATTGGAAATAAACGTAACGGCGTATATCTGTTGCGTTTTAACCTGATCAACCGTTGGGAATACTCGCTATGGCCTGGCAGTGTGCCAGACAGTGCCAGGTTTACCCTCATCAGCGATGCCCGTTACAGTAACCGGCTGCTGATCCATAGCTCCTTGTCTTTTGACCTGCGTAACAAAAAACTGAAAATCAAAAGCGGGCAAGAAGATTTCAACCACGAAATCCTTGTCGGAGAAGGTAAATGGCTACCGGAAAAGTTAGTAGGCGCTTGCTTTACTGAAACAAACATCATTACCCTGCACATAGCCAGCAATACCCTGGTACTCAGCGGGTATACCTATGAAGGCGCCTTGGAAGGCAGTAAAACCTGTATCCTGAATGGAGACTTATTCCAGGTGAATCCTTACTTTGAACCATCTCCCCAGGAAATCATTTACTGGCATAACAAATACTATGTGTATGTGCAACATCATATTTATAGCCTCGACCTTCATGGCAGGATGAGCCTTATTCTCGGTATGGACCCCATCCAATCGTTCAGCGCAGATGCTAACAGTAGCAGCCTAAACATGGTGGCGGCTACCGATAACAGCATCGTATGGATTAACTGTACTCACCTAAAAGGCGAACCACAATGGCAAAGAATAGACGATGCCCGGCCAGGCACTGCAGTAAAGTATATAACAGGGGGATTTATTGTGGCTTACAGAGGTAATTTAGGGCAAATATACTTACAGCAAGGAAATACCATGACTTACAGCCACCAGATCGTTACTGAAACAGCTATCTGTGCAGTACTACCGGTTCCTTCCCGTGGGCATGTGGCCCTGATGGAAACATCCGGAGAACTCCGGATATATGATCTGCAGCAGCCTGTATCAATGAAGTAGTATTGCACCAGTACCTGGCCGGTCGGCATAAATAATACGGCCATTATTTATTTTGATGCCATCGGCGGTATCTTCTGCCAGCAGCAGCGGACCGTCCATGTCTGCATAGTCGAGCAGGGGCAATAAGTGCGCTACCGCAGAAGTGCCTACCATGCTTTCGTTCATGCTGCCGGTCATCACCTTCATGCCTGCACGCCGGGCGGTGGTAATCATACGCAAAGCCGGAGTAATCCCTCCGCATTTGGTGAGTTTTATGTTGATACCATGAAAGTAGCCGATACACTGTGCCACATCTTGCTCTACAATACAGCTTTCATCTGCTATTACAGGCAGCGCTACCTGTTCATATACCTTCTTCATGCCTTCTTTATCATCAGCAGGCATAGGTTGTTCTATAAACTCTACACCCAATGCTTTCAGGGCAATAGCATTGCGGAGGGTTTCATCCACTCCCCAGGCGCAATTGGCGTCTACCCGGAAAACAGCATTGGTATGCTTGCGCAGTTCCGTAATGATGGCAATATCTTCCCTGGTGCCTAGTTTGATCTTATAAATAGGCCAGGGAAACTCCTTGAGCTTACGTACCATCCGTTCAATGGTATCTATACCAATTGTGTAATCGGTAAGCGGGTTATGGGAAATATCCAGCCCCCATACTTCGTATAGCTTTTTATGTTGTTGTTTGGCATAAAGGTCCCAGGCAGCTATATCCAGGGCGCACAGGGCAAACAAATTATCTTGCAGCAATGGATACATATCTTGCCAAAACACTTCTGGTGTGGTAAGAGTATAGCTTTCAATAAATGCACGGTGTTGTTCAATGGCTTCCGTCAGCCGGGGCACCGTCATCTGGTAATAAGCGTTATCCGCAGTTTCACCCAGGCCACTGAGGCCCTGCTGGGCAAGCTTCACCACCAGCAAGGGCTGTATATCTTTTGATTTGCGGGAAATCGTGAACGTATAACGGAATTTAAGCGCAAAAGGATATAGTGTCAGGTTCATGTAGATGCCTTTCCTGTAAATTACGATACGTTATGATAAAAACGAATTTTTAGCCCTGGTCCAACGGTACCTCTGGTATACGGTAACGCCGGTAGCGGGCCGCTACAACAGGGATATAGCTCTTGTTTTCCTCAGCTGCGAGTGGGCTGTGATGACCATCGGCCGCCAAAATATCCTGTATCTGAAAGATGCGCCACATATCCGGAGACGGTTGATACCTTTGAATGATATCGCGGATCAGTACCGGCATAGCAGTAACAGCGGGCGTACCTGGCGCCTCACCCAGGTTTTCTCCGGAGAGTAACATATGGGAAGCCCTTTTCAGCAAAGGAAGCTTATGCATAGCTTCTTTATGCCAACAATGTTCCTGCCGTACAAAGTAATCGTGGTACAAAGCTTTCATTTTTTGCTGCATATCTGCAGATAAATCAGCAAATGACCGGGTAGTATATAGGTGGTAACGGGGATGGTACAACGTTCTGTTATGCACAGCTACCGGTATCAACAACACATCTGCTATCAGGGTATACAGTATCGTTTTCACCGCTTCTGGCAATGATGATTCAAATACCTTACGCTGCGAGTCTAGCTCTTCCCGCAACCTGTAACGCCCATCAGATAATGGTTCCAGCAGTTCATCCTTCATCATACCGGCATAGTTGCCAAATATATTTTCCAATATGGTATCGGTAATATAGGGACGGCAATACCGGTCTTCATTAAAATCGATGCCTCTTTGCAATAGTTCTTCACGGCTAACAGGAACGGCTGGATGAAAATAACCAAGTATGCCTTGCATTGCACTACGAGGGATCTGCCACATACGGAAGAAACCGGGCAAATAATCTATACGGACAGCATCAAAATAAACAGACATGTGCCGCAAGCGTTGCCGCCACCATTCCAGCCCATCGTTGGCCATCTGTTGCCAATTATAGGTAGGAAATCCCCAGTTTTGTCCTTCGGCAACCAGGCTATCGGGTGGGGCGCCCGCCTGCATGTCCATATAGTACGCGTCCGGCTGCATCCAGGTATCCGCACTAAAACGGGCAATCCCAACAGGAGCAGCCCCTTCCAGCGCTATGCCTTGCTCATGGAGACTTTGCGCGGCCAATCGTAATTGCCGGTGCAGGTGATATTGTACAAAGAAGTGGTAGTGTGCTGCTGCTGCCGCTGCTTCATCGGCTATCACCAATTTATTAATAGCGGTATAGTCGTATAAATTATATTCCGGCCACTGGGTAAAATCGCCTGTAGCAAATTTCTCCCTCAGGTAGCAATATATGGCATAGGGCAGTACCCAATGCTCATTGGAAGCAAACCATTGCCAGTAGTCGCGTGTTTGCAATTTCTCTCCTTCCTGCTCGTACAGGGCTTTCAGGTAAGCTTGCTTAAAAGTCATCACGGCTTCATAATCTACCGTTTCCTTTTCGTTTAGCCATTGACGTAATCTGGCCAATTGTTTTTGCAACGGGTGCGAGGCTGCCAGTATTCCCACCTCTTGCAGGCGGATGTATTGCGGATGCAATGCAAAAGCAGAAACAGGCGTGTCGTCTTTCCAGGTATTGGTTTGAGTGGTATCGTTTACTGGCAGTACTTGTATCAGCTGCCATCCTTTCTGTTTCACCCATTGTGCCAACCGGGGCAGGTCGGCAAACTCACCGGTGCCAAAGCTATCTTCACTACGCAAGCTACATACAGGTACGGTTACGCCAATGCCTTTCCAGGCGGTATATTCCTTCCGGAACAACCCATCGTGCAAAACTACCTGGCGGCTAGCCACTGCAACGGTATGCACTTCCCGGTTACCACCGTTTTCGTAATGTACGAATTGCTGCTGTTGCAGATCATAAATACCATACTTATAATAAAGCGGCATAGGAATGCCGGAAAGATCCAATGCAACGGAAAACCAGCCATGGTTATCATATTGCAGCAAGACCGGCTGTAATATATTCCAACTACCGTTCTGTAAATGGCTGCCCAGAAGGCATACGGTTTTATGGCTTTCCAACAGCGGCACCTGTATCCGGAATATATGCGTGGCCGTTAGCTGATTGTCCAACGCCGCTACCGGTCTTTTATAAAAAACACGGGAAAAAGGAGCAGTGAGCAAGGCCCTTTCAGGGCCGGAAGCATCCTGCCAGGTATCCGTAAAAATAATTTCCCGGTACTCTCCTGGTAGGAGAGTAAACTCCCTGACCGTTCCTTCATATATGGCATCTTCCAGCTCTCTTAAAATATATTGGTATTGGAGGGTAAAAGTTTCTCCTGGTGTGAAAGGGATATCTGTATACCACCAATTTTCATTAAGCCATTCCATACGGTGTGCTTGATGTGGCACTTCATTCCCCAATGCAGGTATATTCCCCAGCAGATAGAGATCCTGTCCGTAATAGGTATGGTAACGGAGATAAAAACGTAATCTATAATTCATCTAGTCCCGGCTAAGCCGGAACAAAGTAATAAAAAATAGGCATTAGACAGGTATGAATAAAAAAGATTGGCGGAGAGCGATGTAAGAAATACACATCGTTCTCCGCCAAATGACTGGAATTACTTCCGCTTATTTTACTTCTTCAAATTCTGCATCTGTTACGCCATCACTTGCAGCATTAGGTTGTCCCTCTTGCTGACCACCGTTTGGCTGTCCGCCTTCAGGTTGACCCTGAGAAGCTTTGTAGAGCTCTTCAGAAGCCGCATTCCAGGCTGCAGAGAGTTCTGCAGAAGCAGAATCTATCTGTGCAATATCCTGGGATTTATGAGCTTCCTTCAGTTTATTGAGCGCTGTTTCGATCGTTGCTTTTTTATCTGCAGGCAGTTTTTCACCATATTCTTTCACCTGTTTTTCAGTTTGGAAGATGAGGCTATCTGCTTGGTTCAGCTTTTCGATTCTTTCACGTTGTTCTTTATCGGCAGATTCATTGGCTCTGGCTTCCGCTTTCATCTTCTCGATTTCATCTTTGTTCAAGCCGCTACCTGCTTCGATTTTAATATTCTGTGTTTTTCCGGTGCCTTTATCTTTTGCAGTTACATGCAAGATACCATTGGCATCGATATCAAAGATTACTTCAATCTGAGGTACGCCGCGCGGAGCCGGAGGAATATCACCTAAGATAAAGCGACCCAGTGTTCTGTTCTGGTTAGCCATAGGTCTTTCTCCCTGCAGTACATTGATTTCCACGCTAGGTTGGTTATCTGCTGCGGTAGAGAAAGTTTCAGATTTCTTGGTAGGAATCGTGGTATTGGCTTCGATCAGTTTGGTCATTACACCACCCATGGTTTCGATACCGAGAGACAGTGGAGTAACGTCCAGTAACAATACGTCTTTTACTTCACCGGTGAGTACGCCACCCTGAATAGCAGCACCAACAGCTACTACTTCATCCGGGTTTACACCCCTGTTAGGTTTTTTACCGAAGAATTTTTCTACTACTTCCTGGATCTTAGGGATACGGGTAGATCCGCCCACCAAAATCACTTCATCTATTTCAGAAGTATTCAGACCTGCGTCTTTTAAGGCTTTACGGCAAGGCTCCAGGGTTCTTTCCACCAGGCTGTCGCTCAGTTGCTCAAATTTCGCGCGGGTCAATTTTTTCACTAAGTGTTTGGGAACGCCATCCACAGCAGTGATATAGGGGAGATTGATTTCAGTTTCCTGGGAAGAAGACAATTCGATTTTTGCCTTTTCAGCAGCTTCTTTCAAACGCTGCCAAGACATTGGATCTTTATGTAAATCTACTGCTTCTTCTTTTTTGAACTCATCGGCCAGCCAATCCATGATCACTTTATCAAAGTCGTCGCCACCCAGGTGAGTATCACCATTAGTAGATTTTACTTCAAATACACCGTCGCCCAGCTCAAGGATAGAGATATCGAAGGTACCACCACCCAAGTCAAATACAGCGATTTTACTGTCTTCGTGCTTTTTGTCGAGGCCATATGCCAGCGCGGCGGCAGTAGGTTCGTTGATGATACGGCGAACGGTTAAACCAGCGATTTCACCGGCTTCTTTAGTAGCCTGGCGTTGTGCATCGTTAAAGTAAGCAGGCACGGTGATTACCGCTTCTGTTACTTCCTGACCTAAATAATCTTCAGCCGTTTTTTTCATTTTCTGCAGGATCATGGCTGAAATCTCCTGCGGCGTATATAATCTGCCTTCTATATCAATTCTTGTAGTGTTGTTGTCCCCTCTGGTCACTTTGTACGTAACATGGCTCACCTCATTGGCAACCTCGTCAAAATGACGGCCCATGAAACGTTTCACTGACATAATAGTGTTTACAGGATTGGTAATAGCCTGACGCTTTGCGGGGTCGCCTACTTTCCTTTCTCCGTTCTTTAAAAAAGCCACTACAGATGGGGTTGTTCTCCTTCCCTCATCATTGGCAATCACTACCGGTTCGTTACCTTCCATAACGGCAACGCATGAATTGGTAGTTCCTAAGTCAATGCCTATTATTTTTCCCATAGTATAAAAGATTATCCTTTAGTTGTAAGTATATAATGTGTTTGTCGTTGGGTTGTCAATGATTATGCCAAGCAAAAAAATATGAAATAATGTCAGTCAGGTACCCTATATCGATGTTTAGCGATGGGATATACTGTTATTTTGCTGTTTACTGTTGTGCATCCATATACCTAATAACCCAACAACCTAAATTGTTCATCGCCTCGCCTTCCTTCCTTTGGTCTAGGTTTCTATGCCGGCTATTTTATTCCTGAACCGTTCCCCTCACTTTCTGGCGTTAAGCCAAGCTCAACCGCTATCTAGTACTATCATGCTATATTTATATATTATTTAACGAAACCGGCGTCTTCAAAACCGGTGCTATCCACCGGCAACAGCAAATGGAAGGATTCCTTTAGTGATAGTAATATCATCGGGCTATGGGATTATATTATTATTCAGGATATTTGCTGCCACAGAAATCCAAATAATAAGATCATCAATAAGCCCGATTTAATGGAACCTATCAACATTAGAACTATCGTAGCAACAGACGACCCGGTAGTAGCCAACATTGTAAAAAGCACCCTGACAGAATTTGGCATGAACAAACCAGGAACTGCATTTTCAGATCCTACCACCGACCATTTATCCCAGCTGTTCGATATTCCCCGCGCCATTTATTATGTTGCCGAAACAAATGGCCAGGTCATTGGTGGCGCCGGCATCCACCCACTGGACGGCGGAGCTGCGCATGTATGCGAACTACAGAAAATGTACCTGCTACCTGAAGCCCGTGGAAAAGGGCTGGCTGGCAAACTTATTTCCCTCTGTCTGGAATTCGCTAAACAAAATGGTTATACGCAATGCTATCTGGAAACAGCTCCGGAACTGGCCCGGGCCAGAAAAGTATACGAACAGTTCGGATTCCGGTACCTGACAGGCCCCATGGGTGATACCGGTCATTTTGGCTGTGATAGCTGGATGTTGAAAGATTTGTAGTGGCACTACTGGCATGCTTATTGCCAATAACGGCCTTACAAAAAAACATATCATGAAAAAACTTATTCTGTTTGGCGTATTGGCGATAGGTACCCTACTGACAGTACAGGCACAAAATGTCAAATTTGGAGTAAAAGGCGGATTAAACATTTCCAAACTCACTTCTTACAACAATTCCAAGGTACTCGCTGGATTTAACGCGGGCGGACTCGTGAATTTCAGTATCAACGAAGATTGGTCTATACAACCAGAATTGCTTTACTCCACACAGGGCACCCAGCTAAAAGACAGCTATTTCAATGGTCTGGCGGTATTTTCCACTACTTTAAAATACGATTATATCAATATCCCGGTAATGGTACAATATAATATTGTACCTGCGTTTTACCTGGAAGCCGGTCCACAGGTAGGTTTTTTAACCAACGCTCAATTAAAAACAGGCAAGGCAACCACCGACATTAAAGACGGCCGCCAAACAGCCGATTTTGGAATTAACTTCGGCTTTGGCTATAAATTCGATATGGGCCTGGGCTTTGGCGCACGGTATAACTTTGGCCTCACCAATGTGAATGAGTCGGATGATTACCGCAATAAAAACTCCGTAGCGCAGATCAACCTGTTCTATATTTTCTAACTTCCACCCCAACACGATATAAAGCTGTTCTCCTGCATAGTAAAATCTGCGATTTCAGGGGAACAGCTTTATGCTTTCTGCTAATTGACTATCTTTGCCACTCGCATTAATCATTTTCAGCATGAGTGTTGTACAATCCATCAGAACGGCCGCCGTGGCCGCCATTAAGTCCCTTTACCAACAAGAGGTGACAGAAACGGATATTTCCGTAAACGTTACCAAACCAGAATTTGAAGGGGAGTATACCATTGTTGTTTTCTCTTTTACAAAATTCAGCCGGCAAAAACCGGAAGAAACAGCACAGCATATCGGTGAATACCTGACCACCCACTATCCGGAACTGATTGCGCGATTCAATGTGGTAAAAGGTTTCCTTAACCTCTCCATTAACGATGCCTGGTGGACCGAATTCCTGCAGCAGCATTTCAGTAATGTGAACATCGGGATACAGCCTGCCAATGGTAGAAAGATCATGGTAGAGTATTCTTCTCCTAATACCAACAAACCTTTACACCTCGGTCACCTGCGTAATAACTTCCTGGGGTATTCCATTGCTGAAATCATGAAGGCCAACGGCTTCGAAGTGATCAAGGCAAACCTGGTCAACGACCGTGGTATCCACATCTGTAAATCGATGCTGGCCTGGCAATTGTTCGCCCATGGCGATACCCCCCATTCTACTGGCATCAAAGGCGATCACCTGGTAGGCGACTACTATGTGAAGTTTGATGCTGTGCTAAAAGAACAAGCCGAACCCATTATAGACCGGGTATTGGAAAATGACTTCCGTGACTTTGACGATACTGAAGCCGAGAAACTGGAAAAACTGGTAAATGCCCTGCACAAACCAGAAGTAAAAGGCGACAAAGAAAAGACCGGCAAAATCATGGACGACATCAAAGAAATGTCGCGCAACAAAACAGAAATCATGCAGCAGGCTAAAATTATGCTGCAGCAATGGGAAGCCGGCAATCCTGAAGTAAGGGAACTATGGGCTACCATGAACAGCTGGGTTTATGAAGGCTTCGAAGCTACCTATAAACGTTTAGGCATTGATTTCGACCAGATGTACTTCGAAAGCGAAACCTACCTGTTAGGCAAAAATCTCGTGGCAGAAGGATTGGAAAAAGGCGTACTATTTAAGAAAGAAGATAATTCCGTTTGGATAGACCTCACCGC
Source organism: Chitinophaga sp. 30R24 (assembly GCF_049056765.1). Lineage (NCBI taxonomy): Bacteria > Pseudomonadati > Bacteroidota > Chitinophagia > Chitinophagales > Chitinophagaceae > Chitinophaga > Chitinophaga sp. 30R24. The sequence goes on along the minus strand of NZ_JBJGXX010000003.1, from coordinate 167,970 downwards.
CGACGGACTGGATCAAAAACTATTGCTCCGTGGCGACGGTACTTCCGTATATATGACCCAGGACCTGGGTACTGCACGTTTAAAATACGAGCAATACCACATGGAACAAAGTGTGTACGTAGTAGCAGATGAACAAAATTACCACTTCAAAGTGTTGCAACTGATCCTGGAAAAACTGGGCGAACCTGCAGCACCTGGTATTAAACACCTCAGTTATGGTATGGTGGAATTGCCCCATGGCCGGATGAAAAGCCGGGAAGGCACGGTAGTGGATGCAGACGATATGATTACTGATATGGTAAAATCTGTTGCTTCAGCAACACAGGAATCCGGCAAACATCTGGAATCCTTTACTGAAGAAGAGTTGCACGAACTTTATGATACGGTAGGACTGGGCGCCATGAAATTCTTCCTGTTGCGGGTAGATCCTAAAAAGAAAATGATTTTTAATCCGGAAGAATCTATCGACCTCCATGGTTTCACAGGCCCCTTCGTTCAATATGCATATGCCCGTATCAAGTCTATTCTGAGAGAAACAGGCACTGTAGCAGATCTGGCTGATTACAAATATACAGGAGAGCTCTTGCCGCGGGAAAAAGAGTTGCTCATCCTCAATGAGCAATTTGAAGGTATCCTGGCAGATGCCTGCAAAGAACTGAGCCCTGCTGTTATTGCCAACTATGCATTCCAGTTAGCTCAGTTATTCAACTCTTTCTATGCAGAAAAAGTGGATGGCGTGCCCACCTACTCTATTCTGCGTGCCACCAGCGAAGAAAAGAAAAAACTGCGCTTACAGATCGCCACTTTAACTGCACATACTATTGCACAAAGCATGAAGTTATTGGGCATAAAAGTACCAGAGCGCATGTAATATCAGTAATGCATCAAATAACAAGACCGCAGCGGGCCTCCCTACTGCGGTCTTGTTATTTGATGGCCGGGGCAGTATAAAACTGGCGGTATAAAATAATAAACGCTGCGGTCCTCACGGATCGCAGCGTTAGCAGCTTACGGCCGCCGTGGCCGAAACTGCCGAAGAAAATACCACAGTAAGCAGCGCAGCGAAAAAGGAGCTTGCCTATCCTTAATGCGCTGTTTTAAAATCCCTCTACACTGTGGCAAATATGGTAGTATGCTTGATTAAATTACTTTATCACAAATATCCGCACCCTTCTTTTTACCTGCACCCATATACGACTTTCTGAGCGTAAACATGTCAAAAGCATGGGCAGGCTGCAAGTGTAAAACTTCTTCCATTGCGCAATAGTCCTTGGTGCCCTGCTCATTGATAAAACGCTACAATAGCCAACGTATCTGATGTGCTAAGCCTACTGACGGTTACCCATCAAAGTAACAAGCTGCCGGTTCACTATAGATTGCAGTAAATATTCCGACATTACCTACTTACTAATAATGAGCAGTTGACGGGTTTTCATTTATCCGAAACCTCAGGCATGGCGACAAATATAGATATAATAACTTTAAATAAAATAAAATCTACATATAATATTTACACATTTAACATTTCGCCAGTAAAGGACAGCGGCAGCAGATCGTTGGCCCGTTCAATTACAAACACTTTACCATTTAAACTACCCAGGATAATCCTGATAGGGGTATCTTGCTTGCCTTCATATTCCAACAAAGACTGGCGGCATATACCGCAAGGGGAAATAGGATAAGAGCTGTCTCCATTCAGGTTATGGTAGCTCACCGCAATGGTATCTATATCTACATTAGGATATACAGAAGCGGCAGAAGCCAGCGCCACCCGCTCAGCACAAAGTCCGATAGGAAAAGACGCATTTTCCTGGTTGGTGCCGGCAATAATTTCACCGTTCACTAATCTGATCACTGCTCCAACCTGAAAACGGGAATAAGGCGCATAGGCGTGTGCTGTAACTTCTCTCGCTTCTTTCAGTAACCAGGCATCGGCATCATCTAGGCTGCTGATATCTTCGTACACCATAAATTCCAGGTGTAATGATTTTTTTTCCATATCAAATAAAGCATGTAAGGGTTCTTATCAAGGCGGCTTCCGGGGGGCTAAAAAAAGTACGGACCGGCAAAAACGCCAGTCCGTAAGTTACTGTAAATTATATTTTGGACAATTGTTTACTTGATATTTCTGAACAAACGGTTCCAACGGATACCGCCGCCATCACCATAGCTCATCCAAATCAACCAGGCCTTACCCACTACGTGATCTTCCGGAACAAAGCCCCAGAAACGGGAATCCAGGGAATTATTACGATTGTCCCCCATCATCCAGTAATAGTTCATCTTGAAAGTATAAGTATCGGCAAGCTGTCCGTTGATATAAAACTTACCCTCTCTCTTTTCCAGCTTATTGCCTTCATACACGCGGATCACGCGATCGTACAAAGCAATATTGCTTTCATCCAGCTTCACTGTAGCTCCTTTCTTAGGAATATAGAGCGGGCCAAAGTTTTCGTCTGTCCACTTGAAACGGATAGAATCATGAGGGAAGATATTATCGTAGTTGAAATCAGTGTAGTTAGACTCTTCATAAACAGTAACATTCTTTACGATAGGAAACTGTTTCAGGGCCAATACATTGGCCGGCGTAAGGTTGTAGAGGAACTTGTTGCTATCGATCTGATAGAAATCCGGTGCGGAAGTAGAAATACCTAATTCTTCCAGACGGCTGCTGTTGAGCTGATCACCGGTAGTTTCCACTACATATTTATGTTGACTGCCGGCTGGCACTGGCGCTGCCTGGCCATTTATATATACTGCCCCGTGGATGATCTTAATGGTATCTCCAGCCTGGGCCATGCAACGTTTAATATAATTTTCCCGTTTATCTACCGGGCGGGTAACAATCTGAAAAGAATTTTGGACAGTCTGCCAACCATTTGCCCTTACCATATTGTAATAACTTGGATCTGGCGAGTCGATGGCCACGGTATCTCCTTCGGGGAAGTTAAATACCACCACATCATATCGTTTAATATCGGAAAAACCGGGTAAACGCCTGTACTTCCATTTTACCGCTTCAGAATAAGCTTTGGTAGACTTGGTAAATGGCATGGTATGGTGCACGAAAGGCACTGCCAGGGGGGTCATAGGGATACGGGGGCCGTAACTGATTTTACTCACGAACAGAAAGTCGTTTACGAGTAAAGTCTTTTCCATGGAAGGAGTCGGGATCGTATAAGCCTCAAAGATAAAGGTGCGAATCAATGTAGCTGCTATAATTGCGAAAACAGCAGCATCCACCCATTCTCTCGCCTTAGATTTCTTTTTCTTTGGCTGACTGTCTTTGTTTTTTTTCCAAAATGCCAGGTTCATTCAGTTACGCTTATTAGATGCTTAAAAAGGCAAATATAATATTCTGTTGCTAGGGAGTAACAAATCTTCCAGAAAAGTTTTCTTAAAAAAGGTTAAAAGGAAAATTATTATCACTTCTATTAGCTAACAGCTGTTAGTGCTTCCTCCAGGATGCGGTTCACTTCTTCGGCACGATTCAGTACCATAAAGTGGCCGGCGTTGGGAATAAGATGGGTAGGGCGGAGATATTTAACAGGGAAAGGCCAGTCGTTAGCGCCATGGATATGTACCAATCCTTCCGGCACCTGTTCATTTTCCCAGTGCAGGATAGCATTTACTGCCCATCTGGTATAGGAATAATCCCGCTTCGCGAGATATTCATCTACCAGGGTTCTTTCTGCAGCCGATTCTATGTTCAGGAATTTTCTGACAATTGTGCTCCTGCGTTGGTACAGGAGTTGATCCGGCAGGTGATGAAGCCGTAAGCGCTTTACCCATTTGTAATAGGGAGGCTTTTCTGTTGTGTGCTTAATGCTCGATAGCAGGATGTTTTTGGCTACCGGAATATGTTTGGCGATTTCTATGCTCATGATACCGCCAAAAGATACGCCCAGCAATACCACAGGACCATCAGCCGCTATGCCTGCCGCCATGCGGGAAGCATAGTGACTGATGGTCTCATCCGGCAAAGGAGTGATCCATTGCAGGTAATGCACCTGGTAATCGGGAGGAAAGCGCAGGTTGTTGAAGATGCGCTCATCAGCTCCCAAACCGCTGATCAGATACAGATGTTTGGGCATATCTCAGATAATCAGGAATTAACTTTTTTCTTCTCGCGGTTAGGGATCACAAAATCATCCACATCTTCCGCAGTAATGGTTTTACCAGACAGGATAATCAGTCTTTCTACCACGTTCCGGAGCTCGCGGATATTACCGGTCCAGTTATGTTGCTGCAGGGCTTTCATCGCCTCTTTATCGATTGCCTTGCGGGAAATGCCATATTCATTACAAACGCTGTCCAGGAAGTTATCTACCAACAATGGCACATCTTCCCTACGATCGTTCAAGGAAGGCACATGTATCAGGATCACGCTCAGGCGATGGTACAGATCGAGGCGGAAATTCTTTTCTTCCACTTCTTGCAACAGGTCTTTATTGGTGGCTGCCACTACCCTTACGTCTACACTGATTTCCTTATCACCGCCTACGCGGGTAATTTTGCCTTCCTGTAAAGCACGCAATACTTTAGCCTGGGCGCTAAGGCTCATATCGCCTATTTCATCCAGGAAAAGGGTACCGCCGCTAGCCTGTTCAAATTTGCCGATACGTTGTTTTACAGCAGATGTAAAGGAGCCTTTCTCATGGCCAAAGAGTTCACTTTCTATCAGTTCACTGGGAATAGCGGCACAGTTTACTTCTACCATAGGGCCGGCGGCGCGGTTGCTGCGCTCGTGCAGCCAGCGGGCCACCAGTTCCTTACCCACACCATTTTCGCCGGTGATCAGTACCCTGGCATCGGTGGGGGCTACTTTTTCTATTGTTTCCTTGATTTTCAGGATAGGATGTGATTCCCCTATCATTTCCGGCACCTTGTTTACCTTACGGCGCAGGGTTTTGGTTTCTGTTACCAAGGTGGTTTTATCCATAGCATTACGCAAGGTAATGAGCAGGCGGTTCAGATCTGGCGGCTTGGAAATATAATCGTAGGCGCCTTTTTTTACTGCATCTACTGCCGTATCTATATTACCATGCCCAGACACCATAATGATGGGAACATCTGCGTTCACTTCCTTGGCTTTTTCCAGGAATTCCATCCCATCCATTTTTGGCATTTTAATGTCGCAAAGCACTGCAGCATATGATTTTGCCTGGAACATTTTAAATCCTTCCATTCCATCTGCCGCTTCATCTATCTTATACCCTTCATAGGTTAAAATCTCCGTAAGTGTTTTACGAATACTTTTTTCGTCGTCTATTATTAAAATGTTAGCCATATTCAGGTTTGGTTAGGTGTGAACAGCATTCCTGCCATTTTTGTAACGGGCAAAAATAAAGATTAATCCCTTAAAAAAGCAGGGAGCCCGGCATCATTTAACATGCCGGCAACAATTGGGAGGGCCCGTTTATTTTTCCTGCTCCGGCTTTGACTTGAAAATTAGCAATAGTCTACTAACTTTACAGAGAATTATACGTAAATTCAATACATATAAAAGTGTCAATACCTGTAATTGAATCCGCATATGAATGATTTTTTAGAAGCGTTGAAACGGCGGCATCAACAAGCTGCAGCGAATGCTTATCCAGCTACCGGTGCAGTGGATGAATTTGTCAGTAATCTGCTGAACTGGCTATTCCCTGAGCATACGGGTCAAGTGATCACTGATCCGGTTGCCTTGGAGCAATATGGTAGCCAGTTGCAAGATCAACTGCAACGATTGCTGCAATCTATGGCCAACCAACTGCCGGCAGATGCAGCCAGCCTGAGCAGCGCCTTTATGAACCAGACGCCGGTAATATATGATGAGCTGAACAAAGACGCCAGCGCGATCTTTCAAGGCGATCCGGCGGCGTCTTCTTTATATGAAGTGATACGTGCTTATCCAGGGTTTTATGCCATTGCTTTTTACCGCATTGCACACGCCCTCCATGAGCTATATATACCCGTATTACCGCGTATGATCACGGAATTATCGCATTCCCGTACCGGGATAGACATTCACCCAGGAGCCACAATTGCGCCCTGGTGTTGTATAGACCATGGCACCGGCGTAGTAATCGGAGAAACCACCATCATAGGCCCCCATGTAAAGATATACCAGGGCGTTACCCTGGGTGCGCTAAGCATAGAAAAAAGCATGGCACGCAGCAAACGTCATCCTACCATTGAAGAGCATGTGGTAATTTATGCCGGCGCTACCATCCTGGGCGGCGATACGGTGATTGGCCGCCATAGCGTTATTGGTGGCAATGTGTGGTTGATAAAAAGCGTAGCGCCTTTTTCCCGGATCTATTACAAAGCAGAACATAAATTTTCAGATACCAACCAAGACTAAATCAACATCTCCATGGCTTCCATCGTAGACCTAATCGGCAACACGCCGATGGTAGAGCTAACAAAGATCTCCGAAAACCCGGACGTAAAAATATTCGCCAAACTTGAGGGCAACAACCCCGCCGGCAGTGTAAAAGACCGGGCGGCCTATGGCATGATCAAAGGGGCGCTAGACCGGGGCGACATACAGCCCGGCATAAAACTAATAGAAGCTACCAGCGGCAATACCGGTATTGCACTGGCCATGATTGCCTGTTTATTTGGATTGGAAATAGAACTGGTAATGCCGGCAGATGCTACGCGGGAAAGGGTACTGACCATGGAAGTATATGGCGCTACAGTAACGCTCACCCCCAAAGAGCTCTCAATGGAAGGCGCCATTGATTATGCTAACGATAAAGTGGCTAAAGGCGGCTATTATATGCTGAACCAGTTCGCCAATCCAGACAACTATGGCATGCACTATAAAACCACTGGCCCGGAAATATGGCGGGATACCGCCGGACAGATCACCCATTTTGTGAGCGCCATGGGCACCACCGGCACCATTATGGGCGTATCACGTTACTTAAAAGAACAAAATCCCAATGTACAAATCGTTGGCTGCCAGCCCACAGAGGGGTCTAAAATACCAGGTATCCGTAAATGGCCGGAAGCCTATCTCCCAAAAATATTTGAAAGGCCACGGGTAGACCACATTATGGACATCTCTGAAGCAGAAGCCCGCATAATGACCAAGCGCCTGGCCAGAGAAGAAGCTGTTTTTTGCGGGATGAGCAGTGGTGGCGCCGTATCTGCAGCAGTCCGGCTTTCACGGGAACTGAGTAGCGGCATTATTGTCAGCATTATCTGCGACCGCGGCGACAGGTACTTATCGAGCGACTTATTTTCCTAGCTGCCAGGGGCGCTAATGAACGCAGTTTTAGCTGCTATTAGTAGCTATCAGCCAATAACATAAAAAGAAAGGATCGAAGATTGATTTCATCTCCGATCCTTTCTTTTTATATTTTGGTAGATGGCCAGTGGCCGGTCCACTATTTTTTCATGTACATCACTTCTTTCACCAGTTTCACGGTGCGCTCAATATCTGGCAGGTATAATTTTACCAGGTTAGGTGCATAGTGCATAGGTGCATCCACAGCAGTGATACGGCGGATAGGCGCATCCAGGTAGTCGAAACCTTCTTTTTGGATACGGTAAGAGATTTCAGAAGAAATACTGGCGAATGGCCATTGTTCTTCTACGATTACCAGGCGGTTGGTTTTCTTTACTGATTCCAGGATAGTAAACCAATCCAGCGGACGGATGGTACGGAGATCGATCACTTCCGCTTCGATACCTTCTTTTGCCAGTTCTTCAGCGGCACCCAGCGCTACTTTCATCATTTTGTTGAAAGAAACGATGGTAACATCTTTACCCGGACGTTTGATATCTGCTTTACCAATTGGAATGATGTATTCTTCTTCAGGTACTTCACCCATATCACCATACATCACCTCACTTTCCATGAAAACCACCGGATCATCATCGCGGATAGCCGCTTTGAGCAAACCTTTGGCGTCGTAAGGATTGGAAACGGATACCACCTTCAAGCCTGGAATGTTGGCATAGTAGCTTTCGAAAGCAGTAGAGTGCTGTGCACCCAACTGACCAGCAGAACCGTTAGGTCCGCGGAAAACGATCGGACAACCGATCTGTCCACCACTCATTGCCAGCATTTTAGAAGCGGTATTGAGCATCTGATCCAGCGCCAGTACTGCGAAGTTCCAAGTCATAAATTCTACTACCGGACGCAGGCCGTTCTGGGCAGCACCTACTCCAATGGCAGCAAATCCAAGCTCCGCAATCGGCGTATCAATTACGCGTTTTGGACCAAACTCATCCAGCATTCCCTGGCTCACTTTATAAGCACCATTATATTCGGCTACTTCCTCCCCCATAAGGAATACCCGTTCATCACGGCGAAATTCCTCCTGCAGGGCTTCTCTTAAGGCTTGTCTGAAAGCTATCTGACGCATGCTATTCTTAATTGAAAGTTTAAATACCTTATTGAAAGGCAGAGCAAAAATATTGTTTTGTTAGCGAAAAAGCAAAGTTAACCCTTGATTAATAATTATTGCCATTTCATACCAGGCTTGTTTGTTATTAATTAAAACAAATACATATATTTATATTTTATTCTTTATTACAACCTGCCAACAACTTATTATCCGGTACCAATGATCACCATTACTATTCTGAGCCTGTGCTTTTTAGCAGCCCTTTCCTGTAAGATCAAAAAGGTAAAAGCGCCGGAGCTACAATTGCTCCTGTGGTACATCCATCTTATTTTTGGCGGCTTATCGCTGTTGTGCCTGTTTCTGATGCTCAACAACTACGGCTTTAAAGGCACCCAAACAGAACGGGTATTTTTTACCCTGTACACCGGCAGCGGCATGTTGCTGTATGGTTTGGCGAAACCCGACACCGACGCCCGGTATGCCTACCTGCTTTGCCTGTTTGGATTTCCCTTTATGTTACTATTAGGCATCCTTCTGCCTCCCCTCAGAACCCTTAGCCTGGTAGTAGCCATCACCCTCCTATCCGACAGCGATTTTCACCGGTATGAAATAGATAACGACTATGCCTTACAAACTAAAACTACCGGGATATTATCTGCCTACCCGGTGTATAGTTTGGTAGAAGATAAATATATGTTTTTTGAGAAGCTGACAACTGATGTGGTAAGCCCGCATGCTGCGCCGCGTTTTGTAAAGATGGCCAAAAAAGGAGAAGACAGTGTGAGGATACAGGTAAACAACAATGTAGACACCGTAGTGGCCTTACAGCAATAAAAAAGAGGCCGTCTCAAAAGGATGAGACAGCCTCTTTTCCGTATTTTTTATACTCTTTCGATGATCAAGGCACTGGCGCCGCCGCCGCCATTGCAAATACCTGCCACGCCATAGCGGGCTTGTTGCTGATGCAGGATGGCATTCAGGGTTACCACAATGCGAGCGCCGCTGCAACCAATAGGATGCCCCATGGCTACGGCACCTCCCCAAATATTCACTTTGTCCAGCGACAGCCCAAGGTCCCGGGCGTTAGCAATAGGCACACAGGAAAATGCTTCATTTATTTCTGCATAGTCCATATCGCCAATCTGCAAACCGGCTTTGGCCAGAGCTTTATTAATCGCTTTTACCGGGGTGGTGGTAAACCATTCCGGTGCCTGGGAAGCATCTGCGAAGCTGATGATCTTAGCCAACGGCTTCAGTCCCAGTTCCTTCAACTTTTCCCCGCTTACCAATACTACCGCTGCCGCGCCATCATTGATGTTGGAGGCATTGGCAGCAGTGATAGTGCCATCTTTCTGGAAGCTTGGTTTCAAAGAAGATACTTTCTCGAAGATTACTTTTTTGTAGTCTTCATCTTCCGCAATGGTGACCACTTGCTTACCTGGTATCTGTACAGGCACCACTTCCGCGTTGTAATATCCGCTCTCCCAAGCAGCGGCTGCCTTTTTATAACTTCCAATAGCGTAGGCATCTTGCTCTTCCCGGGTAATATGATATTCGGTAGCGCACAGTTCGGCCGCATTGCCCATGTGGAAATCCTTGTAGGGGTCCCAGAGGCCATCGCGGATAATACCATCTATCACGGTGCTATTCCCCATTTTATATCCCCGGCGGGCTTTATCCAAATAGTAAGGGGTAGCGCTCATATTTTCCATACCGCCAGCCACTACTACATCATTATCTCCTAACAAAATGCTTTGGGCCCCCAGCATAATCGCTTTCATGCCGGAAGCACACACTTTGTTAATCGTGGTACAGGGCACATTATTGGGCACACCTGCGCCTAAACTGGCCTGATTGGCCGGCGCCTGGCCCAGATTGGCACTGAGCACATTACCCATATATACTTCATTCACATCCGAAGCTGCAATACCAGCCCTTTCCAATACAGCCTTTATAACGGTGGAACCCAGCTCTGTAGCCGGAATACCAGATAACCCACCACTGAACGACCCAATGGGCGTGCGGGCAGTAGCTACTATAAATACTTCTTTCATCTGATAAATAAGATTGTTTGGCGAATTTATAATCTCCAAATATAAGAAAAAGAGAGGGTAAACGGTAATCCTCCTTCTTCATCAAATTAAATATTATCTAAATATAACTAAAAAGCGTCACTTCCCGCCTCGGAGATTTACTGTATGTTTGCAGTTGTATTACTTACACCGTGATTTCTCAAAACTCCATACAACAGATCCTGAGCCGCATTGATATTGTGGAAATAGTGGGTTCGTTCGTGAAATTGAAAAAAAGAGGCGCCAACTACCTTGGCTTATGCCCATTTCATAACGAAAAGAGCCCATCATTCACCGTATCTCCCGGCAAAGAAATCTATAAATGCTTTGGTTGCGGCGCCAGCGGCAACACGATCAGCTTTATCATGGAGCATGAGAAATATTCTTATGTAGAAGCCCTCCGGTGGTTAGCGCAACACTACCAGATAGAACTGGAAGAAACCGAAGTAAGCCCGGAAGTTAAACAGCATCAGCAACTGGCCGATAGCTTGTATATCATTAACAACTATGCCCGGGAATACTTTACAGACGCGTTGTTTAACAAGGAAGAAGGACAAAACGTAGGGCTAAGTTATTTTGAAGAACGCGGCTTTACTGCGGAAACCATCAAAAAGTTTCAGCTGGGTTATTGCCTCAACGCTTTCGACGCTTTTGCCAAATCTGCGCTGGATAAGGGATATAACCTGGAATACCTCCAGAAAACAGGACTGGTCGCCATCCGTAACGACCAACCGGCAGACAACTACCGTGGGCGCGTTATCTTCCCGATACATAACCAATCCGGTAAAATACTGGGGTTCGGAGCGCGTATCCTGGTAAAATCTGACCGGGCGCCTAAATACATCAACTCTCCGGAAAACGAGATCTATGTAAAAAGCCGGGTATTATACGGCACCTACTTCGCCAGGCATGCCATCGACAAACTTAATGAGTGCCTGCTCGTAGAAGGTTATACCGACGTAATATCCCTGCACCAGGCAGGCGTGGAAAACGTAGTGGCGTCCAGCGGCACTTCCCTCACCCAAGACCAGCTTCGGCTGATTAAGAAATACACCAACAACCTCACCATACTGTACGACGGCGACAGCGCAGGTGTAAAAGCAGCTCTACGCGGCCTGGACATGGCCATTGAAGAGGGACTCAATGTGAAACTGGTATTGCTGCCAGACAAAGAAGACCCGGACAGCTATGTACAAAAAATTGGCGCTGCCGCCTTCCGGGAGTTCATCCAGGAACATAAACAGGACTTTGTACTGTTTAAGCTGCAACTCAGTATGCAGGAAGCCGGCAACGACAGCAGCAAAAAGTCGCAGCTGGTAAATGAAATCGCGGAAACCATTTCCAAAATTGATAAGGCGGAAGATTTTACCCGGCAACAGGATTACATACGGCAATGCAGCCAGCTACTCCACATCGACGAACAGGGGCTGATCCAACTGGTTAATAAATTTATCCGGGACAGGCTGGTTAAAAGAGAACAGGCCAATATCCGCCAGCAAGCGCCCGGGGGTGAACAGCTTAGCGAAGAAGCGGTAGCCGCTATGGAAGCGGCAGGAACCGGTATCTCTGTAGACTCCCTAATCAGCCGGCATGAAAAACAGGAAAAGGAACTGGTAAAAATACTATTGCGTTTTGGCGATAAAATTTTCAATGAGGAAGATAACAGCACGGTAGCAGATTATATTTTCCATCTTCCGTATGATTTTGAAGCACTGGCGGAAAGTGAGCTGGTAAAGAGAATATTACGGGAATACAAAGCTATTTACGATACCGGCAGTCTGCAGGATAAAAGGTGGTTCCTTTATCATGAAGACCAGCAATTCTCCAGAGAGATCGCCGAGATCCTGTCGGACCGTGAAGCAGAATTAAGCATCAACTGGAAAGAACGCTTCGAAATAGACACCGTATATGGCGACCAGGCGTACCTGAAAGATACCATCTCCACCACCAACTATCTCATCCTGAGAAAAGTAAAAAAGATGCTGCATGAAAACCAGGAAGAAGTAGCCCGGGCTTATAAGCAGAACGACTACGAAGAATGTCTGCGTTGCATCGCCCTGCAGCAACATTTGAATCAGCTGGAAAGAGAATTGACCAACGGTATGGGCACCGTTGTCTTTAAATAACTCCCCTTATACTACCTTCTCCCATATCTGGAAAGAGAAAGCATATTCGTTTTTTTCGTCTGCTTCGTGACGGTCGTCGCTGATCAGTTCAAATTCTCCGCCATCAAGTTGAGGAAAAAAGGCGTCGCCATGCACTACAGCATATACGCGGGTAAGATAGATGCGCTCTATTAACGGCCATGCTTCATCGAAGATCTGCGCGCCGCCGGTAATAAACAATTCATCACCGCCAAAGTTACGTGCTTTATCAAGAGCTTCCTGGAGAGACCCTACTATGTATACATTTTCCGGATGATAATCCTTCCGGCGGGTGATCACGATATTAGGCCTGCCCGGCAAAGCCTTACGTAAAGAATCAAAGGTTTTACGTCCCATAATAATGGGCTTACCCATTGTCATGTCTTTAAAATACTTCAAGTCTGTAGGCAATTTCCAGGGTAACATGTTATTGATGCCAATTACATTGTTATCTGAAGCTGCCACGATGATGGATATACGCATAAGCAGGGGGGTTATATAGCTACCGGCGCTTTAATAGCCGGATGAAACTGATAATTTACCAGTTCAAAATCTTCGTACTTAAAGGAAAAAATATCTTTTACTTCCGGATTGATCTTCATTACCGGCAACGGGAAAGGCGTTCTGCTCAGTTGCAGCTGTGCCTGCTCCATGTGGTTGCTATACAGATGAACATCTCCAAAAGTATGGATAAAGTCTCCCGCTTCCAGGTTGCATACCTGTGCCATCATCATGGTTAACAGTGCATAGGAAGCGATATTGAAAGGCACGCCCAGGAATACGTCTGCGCTACGCTGGTATAACTGGCAGCTGAGTTTTCCGCGGGTTTCTCCTTTTGCCGGATCTGCCGGGGTAACATAAAACTGGAACAGGCAATGACAGGGGCTTAAGGCCATTTCAGACAACTCGCCTACATTCCAGGCGTTCACAATAATACGGCGTGAATCCGGATTGTTCTTAATAGTATTTACCGCCTCTGTTATCTGGTCGATCACCTTGCCGTTACGGGCTTCCCAACTACGCCATTGCTTACCATACACCGGACCGAGGTCGCCATTCTTATCAGCCCACTCATCCCAGATACTCACGCCATGTTCTTTCAGCCAGTGGGTATTGGTATCCCCCTTTAGAAACCACAACAGTTCGTAAATAATGGATTTAAGGTGCAGTTTTTTGGTAGTTACCACAGGGAAACCCTCCTGCAGATTAACACGCATTTGGTAGCCGAAACAACTGGTAGTACCGGTACCGGTACGATCTGTTTTAACGACGCCTTCTTTGATGATATGTTGTAATAAGGATAAGTACTGGTCCATAAGACTGCAATTTACAAAGTTTTGCTATACAGTATAACCGATGGGAAAAACCTGCCTCCATAAAAAATGGCTGTATCGCATACTGATACAGCCATTTTTATCTGAAAAATTAATAGCAAAGCTTATTATAAAGTTCTCCGCTTCATTTCCTTGCGGATCAGTGCGAGTTCCCGTCCCATTTGTCCTGCTATGGAAGTATTTTCCTGGGCTCTGCGGATCAGGTAAGGCATTACTTCTTTCACCGGACCGTAAGGCAGGTATTTCGTAACATTATAACCGGCATGTGCCAGGTTGAAAGTAATGTTATCGCTCATACCCAACAACTGGGAAAAATTCACATGCGAGTGATTATGTGGAATCCCTTTTTCATGCAATAAGCGGGCAGCTAACATGCAACTATTTTCGTTGTGCGTGCCAATAAACATGGCTAGTTTATCGAGGTTATCGATACAGAATTTCACGGCAGCATCATAGTCTCTGTCGGTCGCTTCCTTGCTTGGCTGGATCGGCGTAGGATAATTATTTTCTGCTGCGCGTTTGTTTTCTTTCTCCATATAAGCGCCCCGTACCAATTTGGCTCCCAACAGGTAGCCTCCTTTTACCGCCTGTTGCAGGGATGCCTGCAGGAAAGGGTAACGGTCGTGGCAATACATCTGGAAAGTATTAAAAACAATAATTTTCCCTTTATTGAATAAAGACATCATCTCATCAGCGAGACTGTCTACCGGGCCTTGGATCCAGGATTCTTCCGCATCTATGAGGATGCTTACGTTATGCCGGGCGCCGGCTTCTGTAATAGCGTAAACCCGGTTACGCACGCGGTCATATTCTTCCTGTTCCGCTGTGGATAAAGTTTCCTGGCGGTGTACTTTTTCCAGCAAGGCGAATCGGGCAAATCCGGTAATTTTAATGGCTATAAACGGAATGTCAGGGCGGGTGGCGGCATATTGTATAGCGCGGATAAATTCAGGAACGGCAGCATCGTAGCTCTCCTCTCCTTCCATTGCTTCTACACCATAGTCTAATACAGCCCCTACATGGTAATTGCCCAATTGGATAGCGGTAGCAGCGGCTTCTTCCAATGTTTCCCCCCCACAGAATTGCGAAAAGATGGTGCTTTTAATGATGCCTTTAATAGGCAGGCTCAATTTAAAAGCGATGGGAGTCATCACGGCGCCAAATTTTACTAACCATGGCTTACCGATGTTACTGAAGAGAAAATTGGCTTTTCTAAGTGCCTTGTCGGTCTTTGCCTCAAATGCAATTGCCGTATTATCAAATGATAGAGATAGCTGCTTTTCCATGGGCCGCAAAGTTAGGGTGGTTACGGCTTTTAAACAAAAATCATTATAATATCAGCATATCTTTTTAAGAGTATTAACAGATATTGTCTATTGCTTTTCAGAAATTGTTTATGCTTACCATTCTGGCTTTGTTTAATTTATTACTTTTAGGCCTTTTCTATTACATACAAAATTCCCGGAATATGCGATTTAAAACTGATGCTATCTTTCTATTCGCTTTACTGTTTGGAGAAATAGCATTCAACGGATGTAACACAAATCCAATCCCCCAAGCAGTTTCTTCCTTAAAAGTACCGGGTATAAAATACACCAGCTATACCGGCACTGTGGGCAGCAGAACAGCTGTTACCTTACCAGACAGCTCCCATATTATCCTCAACTCTACCTCCATGCTGGAAGTACCTGAAAATTACCTCCAGGGCAACCGGGCAGTGATACTGGATGGGGAAGCTTTTTTTTCCGTTACACCGGCTACAGATACCTTTACCGTTACCACCGATAAACTAAAAGCAACTGTGCTGGGCACCAGTTTCAGAATGCGCTCTTTTGCCAATCAGCATGGCGCCACCGTTTACCTCCTGCAAGGTAAGATGCAGGTCAGCAAATCCTATTATTCTGCCACAGATAATGCACCTGAAATACTGGAACGGGGACAAATGATCCTTGCCAATAATGAAATAGACCTGATGGAAAAAGAAACCTACCAGCCGGGAGAGTTGGAAACCTGGCTATCGGACACTTTGCGCATTCAAGAGGCTGCTCCTGTAGCCCTACCGCGTATACTGGAAGATTGGTTCGGCGTAGAAATTGAAATGCAAGGCGATGCCGCTAAAGCTCCGCCGGTATCTGCTACTTTTTACCATGCCAGCCTGAGCGAAGTATTGCAACGTTTGAGCCAGTACCAGCATTTTAAATATAAAATGAGTGATAACAAAGCGGTGATCAAATTTTAGTATATACGTTAACGTTAGCTAATATAACACCTCTTCAAACTTCTTCAAAGAAATTCGTAACTTCTCTGCACCAAAAATACCTATTATGAAAAGAGTGACTTTCATGACCCTATTAGTATCCATGGCTGTGCGTGCTTCTTCACAAACGGCTCCTTGCTGCCATTCTGCAGATGCAGTCAGTGATTTTGCTGCGCTGGGAGGCCGGGAAGATTTCCGGGCAGCGCATGAAAATCCGCTACCTTATCATTACCAGGGAACTGCTGGCACAGCCGTTACTTTTGACGCACCAGACGGAACACCCGCGCACGGCTTTCTGTTTAAAGCAAAAGAGGCCAGCAATAAGTATCTGCTGGTATACCAGGAATGGTATGGGTTAAACGACTATATCAAAAAAGAATCTGAAAAACTGTACAATGATCTGCAAGGTAAAGTGAATGTACTGGCTGTAGACATGTACGACCAGAAGGTGGCCAACAACCGGGAAGAAGCAGCCAAGTTTATGCAACAGGCATCCCGTGAGCGGCTGCAGGCTATTACGCAAGGCGCCATTAAATACGTAGGCGCGTCTGCCCAGATTGCCTCCTTAGGCTGGTGCTTCGGCGGCGGCCTGGCCCTGCAATCAGGCTTGCTGGCAGGCCCACAAAACGTAGGCGTAGTGATGTACTATGGTATGCCCGAAAAAGATGTAGAGAAGTTAAAAAGCCTGCATGGTCCTGTGTTGGGTATTTTCGCTAACAAAGACAAAGGCATTACGCCACAAATAGTGGAGGAGTTTGAAAAAAATATGAAAGCAGCAGGTAAAACGTTAACGGTTAAACGCTATGACGCAGAACACGCATTTGCCAATCCAAGTAATCCCATCTACAACAGCGAAGCAGCGGCAGACGCCTATAAACATACATTGGCTTTCCTAAAGCGGATCTTTAAGGTGTAACAAAATGCTGTTACGCCTTTGCCAGGAAGTGCAACATACCTTCCAGCACAGCCTTGTGACGCATAATCCGGAAATGTCCTTCTCTATATCATAGATAGACATTATAAATCCAGCAACCGCTCTACTGCCGCAGCATACGCGGCTCCTATGGGAATGGGAATATTTTTAATGTACAGGGAGCTCCGGTCGGCCCGTTCTATTTTATTATTGGCTACAATGTAAGAGCGATGCACACGGGTAAAAGAAGCAGCGGGCAACAGCTCTACCGCTTCCTGCATAGAAAGGCGGGACATCAATTTCCGGTCGTTTAGGATGAAATTCACATAGTTTCCGGCACTTTCCAGATAAAGAATATCATCGAGCATGATACGGAATTGCTCATAGCCGCTTTTTACGAATATATAATCCGGCTCCTTATTCACCGCCCCAACGTGCTGTTGTTTCAACTGCAACAGGCTATGCGCTTTATTGCAGGCTTTCATGAAGCGGATAAGGGAAAATGGTTTTAGTAGATAATCAATAGCATCCAGCTCAAAACTTTTCACCGCATGTTCCGAATAAGCGGTAGTAAAAACCGTCATTGGAGGTTGAGCAAGACTGGACAAAAAATCGAGCCCGGAGATATCCGGCATTTTTATATCCAGAAAAAGCAGGTCTATTTTTTCCTTACTTAAAAAATCGATGGCATCGAAAGCATTGGTAAAGAAGCCTTTCATTTCAAGAAAAGGCACCATGGCGGCATGGTTTTTAATAACAGCCAGTGCAACCGGTTCATCATCTATAGCAATTGCTGTTAGCTTCATATGGTTTTATTTACCTGTAGCAGGTTAGAGATTTACAATATTTTGCCTAGCAACAACCTTTTAACCTGTTGCCAGAGATCCTGGTATTGGCCATTTTCGCGTTGTCGCCATTCTTTTACCATGGCAGCAGCCTGTTCCCTGCGTATATCCTGGGTAGCATTAAACACGTGGTCCACCATCTCTTTGTCGGCCGCCATGGCTGCCTCCTGATAATGTTGTAATAATTCCTTTTCGGCGCCGGTTGCCAATTGTGCAGCAGTGATACCGCGGGCAGTAGCGGCCACCAGCTTTTCTTCATACTCTCCTTTCGGCATTAATATCTTACTCAGCAAAGGCATTACTTCGATCAATGTGATAATAAATACGATCAACCGGTAACGCTGTTTCACCGGCGGGTGTTGCTCTGTGAGCTCTTGCAGTGCTTCTACCTGGGCCAGAAAACCGTTGGTAAGCGTGCCCAGATAAATAGTTTCCTTTACACTGTCTGTACTATGCATATGTGCCAGCTGCGCTTCCAGTTGATGCTGGCGGGGCTCCCAACTGTGTTGCAAAACCTCCAGCTCCTCCTCCGATTTGAGGTATGCCATTTTTTTTACCCGGGCAATATCCGACTCTCCTATCCTGCCTGACCCGCCGGTACCATCCGTTTCATGAATATAGGCATCCCGGTAAGCTTTTGTTTCTGCCGTTTTTTGGGTTAACTGCACCTTCCCTTCATCCATAGCCTGCTGCACGGTAGCCATTTGCCCCGCATTAAGCTTTACCAGCTGCTCCCGGTAAGCGTCAAGCTTTGTTTGCTTGCTGAGTTCTAACTGGGCATTAATGTCTTTTTTAAACAGCATCAGTACAATGGGCTGGGAAATAAACAACCCAATGGTAAGCGCCAGCAACAACCGGAAAATGAGCGGCATAATTTTCACCCCGCCATTGGTCCTAGACATCGCGGCAATCAAGGTACGGTCTATAGACAGGATCGCGAAGCCAAAGAACAGCGCTAAACCGGCTACTGCCATATCATCATTCACAATAGTGGAAAAAAAATATCCCCAGGCCAACGTGGCAAACATCCAGGTCACCATCACGGAGATACCCACAATACGGTAACGTTCTTTTTCCGTACTGCATTCTTTCAATACTTCTACATCCGCTGCGGCCAGCCACCATAAAAAGCGGGTCATGCCATCGGGAGCGGTTGCAGCTTCTTCTCTCTTCATTTGCTTATTTATTAACGTCAATGGTCAGGTGAACAAAAAATTCTGTAGCGGTTTGCCGGATGTTCAGTTCATGTTTTCCGGGATACAGCAAAGTAAGTCTTTCTTTTACATTATTCAGGCCTATACCCATACTTTCCCGTTCCGGATCATTTTCCGGGCGGGGATGCACACTGTTGTATACATCAAAAAAGATCTGTTCGGTCGTACAGCTCAGCGAGATCACGATACGGGAGCGATGCCGCAGGCTAATGCCGTGTTTAAAAGCATTTTCTACAAACGGAATGAGCAGCATGGGCGCTATTTCGTGGAGGCATTGACTTTCATCAATATTCACCTCTATCAGGATATCCGGAGAAGACAATACCCGCAAACGTTGCAAGGCAATGTAATTCTGCAGGTAAGCCACTTCCTTATCAAGTGGAATTTTTTCCAGATGATTATCATGCAACATAAACCGCATCATGTCGCCCAAACGTTGAATGCCCTCACTGGTGCGGACGGCCTCTTCCTGCAAGGCAGTACCATATAAAGTATTGAGTGCATTAAATAAAAAATGTGGATTAATCTGCGAACGTAAAAAATCCAGGTTCGCGGCAGAGTGCCCCAATGCTTTTTTCAGGGTAGCTACAGTATTCACCTGCCTTTGGCGGGACTTAAACAAATACCAACTGGCCGGAAATACCACCATCACAGATATCCATACGCCTATTGCCGTGAGGGCCACTATCCAGTTGCCGCCACGATGTACTACCGTTCTGCATAATAAAGCCACCAGGATATTACAGCCCAATATGGTAAAAATAATATCCCGCACAAACAAACCTTTACTATGATGCCTATCTGTAAAGGCCGGGAACACTTGATAGCGGAATATAAAAAATACGGCTATCTGCGAAGTACCAAAGAAAAATACCATCAGGGCCAGATCACGCGAATCGCCAAAAGAAAGACACATCAATACAACCACCAGTCCCAATGCCAGTAAAATCTCATTCAACATCCGTCTAAAAACAGGCTCTGAAAGATACCGGGGATATAACAGGGAGAGGACAGCTTTTCTGACATAATAATATACTACATATAACACCCCCGAAAAGATGGTGATAATAAAGGCCGATTTGGCAAAGTGCGTATGTGCGCCCCTCACGGTATTATATACCCCTAATAAGTAGCCATTGTAATAAGAATTGGCCACCATCATCATCAAAAAATAAAATAACAGCACTGTCAACAGCAACAATATCCCTACAACCCACCTATTCCTCTCCAAAAAATTTGGTACAACCACAAAATTTACCAGCAAGAAACTTGTATATACTAAAGTAATACGGCCCATGGATGGTAACAGGTAATGAAGATAATAATCAAATACCTGGTTATATTGGGCAAATTTATGACCGTATATTGCCTGCAATTCAAATACATTATAAACTATACTGGGATAAAGCAGGGCAAACATCAACAATAGGTAGATACCAGTGGCAATACCGAACTCTAACTTCTTAAATTGACTCATAGGGAGATGTATTTAAGACAATATTAGCCAATACCCGGATGCAGCCGCAGAAAAATGGGATGAAAATACCATAATTGGGGGTGAACGCCTAAAAAATGATCGCCTGCCACACAGCCCACTGGAAGGGTTTATGCCACCGGCCAACAGGTGCTTTACAGACAGGATACTAGCATAAATCAAAGATCTTTATTATTTTCATCATCTTAATATGCCTATTATGAGCACCACTAACAGACGAAAATTTATAGGAACCGCAGCAGCGCTTGCCGCCGGCACCGCCGCTGCTGCAGCAATACCCACAAAAAATATGGAAAAGAAATACCCGATTGTACACCATGTATTCTTCTGGCTAAAAAACCCTGATTCAAAAGAAGACCGCGACCAACTGGTTGCTGGTGTAAAAACACTGTCTAAAATTGAAACTGTACGCGACCTGCGTGTTGGCATAGTGGCCAGTACTGAAAAACGCGATGTAGTAGACAACAGCTGGGCCGTATCTGAACTGATTTTTTTCAGTGACCTCGCCGGACAAGCTACTTACCAAACACACCCTGTTCACCTCGAATTTATTAAGCACTACGGTCACCTGTGGGAAAAAGTGATCGTATATGATGCAAGCGAAGTTTAATTCCAATTTTTATGGCCACCGAATACTGGATGAGCGGGCCGGTAGATAATATACCGGCCCTGTTGCAACCCGTAGCCCACGCCCTGTTGCAGGCTAACCAGGAAGTAAATGATTTAATGCAGGACTTCCCAGAAAGCCTGCTATGGGAAAGGCCCGCAGGTATGGCTTCCCCAGGGTTCCATTTACAGCACCTCAGTGGGGTGCTGGACCGGCTTTTTACTTATGCCCGCGCTGAGCAGCTCAGCAAAGCACAACTCAGCGAGCTGGCAGCAGAAGGTAAGCCTATAAATACTTTACCAGCTCTGTTAGACCGGTTCAATGCACAGGTGCACAAGGCCCTGGTACAATTATCCACCACCTCTGAGGCCTCCCTCACTGAATTCCGGGGAGTAGGGCGCAAACAGCTCCCTTCCACGGTACTAGGCCTCCTGTTCCATGCAGCGGAACATACCATGCGCCACAACGGACAACTGCTGGTAACCGTGAAAGTGCTGGAACAACAGGAGACTACCTGATAACTTATTTTCGTTGTATGAAACACATATTCCTTCTTGTACTGTTACTGGGTTACCTTAACGGTACGCAGGCCCAACAAACACAAAAACCGCCGTTACACGGTAAAAACTGGATGGCCGTTACCGGCAAACCATTGGCAGCTACTGCCGGCGCCATGATCTTTCAGAAAAACGGCAACGCCGTAGATGCAGCCTGTGCGATGTTAGCCGCTACCTGTACTATGTGGGACGTATTAAGCTGGGGAGGTGAAACCCAAGCGCTGATCTATCATCCTAAAACAGGGAAAGTAATTGCCATTAATGCCTTAGGCGTAGCCCCTACCGGCGCTACTCCTGCCTTCTACAAAAGCAAGGGATATGATTTCCCTCCAGAATATGGCCCGCTGGCCGCAGTTACTCCTGGCACTGTGGGTGGCCTTTGCTACATGCTTGCTGAATATGGCACTATGAGCCTCAAAGAAGTATTAGCCCCGGCCATGGAAATGGCTGCCGGCTATCCCATTGAAGCGCAAACAGCCAACAGTATTGAACGTGGCAAAAACTATATCAAAGAATGGCCTTACAGCAAAGCCGTTTTCCTGACCCATCCTGGTGAAAACAGGGAAGCGCCGGAAGCCGGGGAGATCTTTGTACAAAAAGACCTGCTGGAAACGCTCACCAAACTGGTAGCGGCAGAAACGGCGGCCCTGCAACAGCAAAAAACCCGTAAACAAGCCATTATGGCGGCTTACGACCGTTTCTACAAAGGTGATATTGCCAAAGAATTCGTTCGTGGTTGTCAAGAGCAGGGAGGATTGATCACACTGGAAGATCTGGCCAAATGGAAACCAGTAGAAGAAGAGCCTTTACATGTAAATTATAAAGGCGTTGAAGTATATAAACTCCGTGAATGGACACAAGGCCCCATGCTGTTACAAAGCCTGAACATCCTGGAAAACTTCGACCTGAAAGCCATGGGCTATAATTCTACGGAATATATCCATACGCTTTACCAGACGATGAACCTCACCTTCGCAGACCGCGATTTCTATTATGGCGACCCTGCCTTTAATACCAATCCTGCGATTACCGGTTTGCTAAGTAAAGATTATGCAAAGGCCAGAGCCCAACAGATCAATCCCACACAAAACGATGCTGCCGCCGGACCGGGCGACCCCTATGCTTTTATGGGAAAAACCAATCCTTACTTGCATTTCCTCCAGGAACGGCATCTACTGACAGATACCGCTAACGAACGTAAACCGGGGGGATTTGTGCCGAAGCATGATGCTACTACCCGGCTGCAATTACCGCCAACAGACATCAACCACTTATATGCTGCCAACCAAGTAGACAGCGCCTATCTTGACCGGTTATGGAGAGGTACTACCAGCGTAGAAGCTGCAGACAAAGATGGTTGGGTAGTATCCATTACCCCCAGTGGCGGCTGGCTTCCTGCTTGTATAGCCGGAAGAACCGGCGTAGGGATGAGCCAACGGGCACAGAGCTTTGTGTTGGATTCCGCTATATGCCCATTTAATGTAATTGCACCAGGTAAGCGGCCACGAGTAACACTAACACCTACCCTGGCTTTAAAAGATAATAAACCTTTCCTCTGCTTTGGCGTGCAAGGCGGCGATACACAAGATCAAAACCTACTGCAGTTTTTCCTGAACATAGTAGAATTTGGCATGACAGTACAACAGGCCACCGAGGCAGCCAATATCAACACCAATCAATTATGGTTATCATTGGGAGGCACTACGATCAAAGACAGGGCACCACGTCCGGGGAGTATACTGCTGAACAACCGTACATCAGCGGCAACCCGTAAGGCCCTTGAACAAATGGGTTACCACCTCAGTTTTGGGGAAAGAACCAGTGGACCGATCAATGCTATTTTTATTGACCGGATACATGGTAGTTTGTGGGGTGGCAGCAGCAACCACGGAGAAGATTATGGCATTGGGTGGTAAACCACACAAAGTGTAATAACTATGAAGAAAACGAGGAGGTATCAAAAGTAATTTTTACCTGATTTTATTCGGGTGCCTGATGGAGAGAAATTTCGTTTATGTGATTCTCAAGCCTATCAAATTACTTTTGATACCTCCTCGTTTTTAATTGTGTATCCCTTTAATCCTGGTTTCTGCTCCAGGTTTCATGGATAGGATCACCTTTAGTGCTAACGCCGCTATGATCCCATTCGTTGCCGGTTACTTTTCCTTTAAAAGAAAGTACTGTGCCCACACGGGAGCTATCGCGGGAAAAAAATTCGATCTTCTCTTTATAAAGGCCCTCTTCAAAAGTGTAAGTGCCTCCACCAGAACCGAAGAATTCACCTGTTTGCACGTTAATAGCTACCCATTGAAAACGGGTGCCGGTAAGGAGCTTAAATGTTTGCCGTGGGCCATCCGGCACCGGGTTCTTTTTTCCGTCCTTTTCCCTTGCAGTGATCATCCAGTTACCAGCCAAAGATCCTGCACCGTTATCAAGGCGGGTCCAGATTTGTTGACCGCCACCGGGCCCGCTGGTTTGTAACTGCCCGTTTATGATACCAATGGGCACATGAGCGCTTTGGCCGGCCTGTTCCCCGTTAGCTGTATTATAATAAACCGTAACCTCCGCTTCGCCGTTGCCAGCAGGCTTCCAGGTACCGCCATAGCTAGCCAGGAAAGTTTTATCGCTGTAATCTGTTACTGTAAACCAGGAAGGCGTGATTAAAAGGATACTGGTACTCCTGCCGGAAATAGATTTCCAGGCGCCTACCGGTGATTCCTGCGCCTTTAATACGCCCAGAAAAGAAAGGAAAAACAGTAGTGATACAGGTAGTTTTCTCATAGTGAGTTATTTAGTGAAATAAGATGACGGTAATTGATGCGCGGTGATTGAGCTTATTCGTACCCCCATCCCCGGTAATTTGAGCAGGACTCAATACTATGTACGGAATAACGCCTGAAATCTTCCCCAAACTTTTCTTTGTAAGCCACATAACCGATAAAGCCCACTATTTCCGCTTCTGCGTCGCAAGTGGCCCAGGAAGGATCTTCTTCAATCCTTTCATAATAACTTTTTCCCATGCCCACTATAAAGCAACGGCAATAAAGAAACCCATCGTCAGATCCATCAGTGTACTCATGAATATCCTTACGGTCGATCCGGTACAACTTCTCTTCCATCTGCAAATTAAATCCCGCCAGTTCTTCTTTGGGTAATGCCAATAAAATATCCTTGATATTATTGGTAATAGTGCCATACAACTCGCCGGTCAATTCTTCAATTAAAGCAGGATCATTTGTTTTCAATGCGAGATCACGCATTGCCAGTAGCTCCGGTGAAGCAGCCCAGGCACCCTCAATGATCTGCCAGAATGTAAACTCGTTCATGTTGGTAGAGGTTAGCTGTTAAAGAATGAAATGATATCGTAAATTATACCCAGGCAACGCATTGGATATGCGCAGCAGAAAAGCTATTCGCTAATAGCGGCTAATGAACAACCGATAAAAAATAAGCTGTTACCACCTGTACAATCACATCTATATCTGCCTTGTAAAACCCTGCCGCATTCATACAACCGCATTCTACAATATAAAAATCATCTCCCGTTTCACATACATCCATTACAAAAACCGCATGGGGAGTATATTCCCGGCAACGGTTTTCTGCGAAATCAATCACTGCAAAGGGACATCCACGTTCTTTAGTCAACTTAAAATAAGTACGGTACTTTGACGCTGTTATCACTTTCCCATCATCTGGCAGGCAGCCGCCAAGTGTTCCAGGTCGGCGGTATTGGTCAGATTTCGCTGTACCACCCATTGTATTCCAGGGTAAAGATCAGGCATAGGCTGGTAGTTGCAAACGATGACAATTGTTACAGGTTGAAAATACACATATTTTTTGGCTTTTTACCTTTCACAACTGCGCGTACAATTCCCTTCCCTATAAATTATTTCATTATTAATTTACAGTCCCCTAAATTTACTTTGTTTATTATTTTTTATGGTGGCACGCTAAATTAACTATACACTTTGCTACTGATTACCTTGCCAAACGAACAGGAGTTACTGCAATAGGTTACCAACGGTAACGGCGACGCCTATTTATAAGACCCAAAAGAAAGGCCCCTTTAACCAAAACTGAACCCGTAATTTTTAAACCACTAAACATTTCCAGTATGAAAAAACAAGTCCTGCAACTGCGGCAAACCGCCGCAGGCGCCACAGCTGCTACTATCATGCTCTTTGCAGCTGCCTGTCAGAAAAGCAACGACAACAAGATCAGCCCATTAAATGGAGCTACCAGCGCGGTAGCCAAGCCGGCCGGCACTCTATCAGTAACCAAATCAGGCGGTATGTCTGTTTGCTACGTAGAAGTAAACAGCAATAGTTTGCTGAACACAGGTAAATACACACTTACTACCGGCGGCCAACAACTTTTCGACATCGCCATCATCTTTGCGGCCAACATCAATTACAATACTACCACGCAACAAGCGGTATTGTATAACAACCCTAATGTATCCAATGTACTGGCTAACAAATCTACCCAGATAGTACCTCTTCAAAACAAAGGCATGAAGGTTTTACTGTCCATCCTTGGCAACCACCAGGGAGCCGGCTTCTGTAACTTCACGAGCCGTACAGCAGCACATGCTTTCGCACAGCAGCTGAGTGATACCGTTGCTTATTATGGCTTGGATGGAATTGACTTTGATGATGAATATGCAGACTATGGCACGAATAATACACCACAGCCTAACGACAGCTCTTTTGTAATATTGCTGGACGAATTACGGCAACTGATGCCTTCCAAAATCATCTCTTTCTATTATTATGGCCCTGCTTCTTCCCGGTTGTCGTATGGAGGCAAAAAAGCAGGCGATTTTGTTAATTACAGCTGGAACGCTATTTACGGCAGCTGGTCTGTGCCTAATGTAGCCGGCCTGGCAAAAAGCAACTTAAGCCCGGCAGCAGTTGACATACAAAGCACCAGCCAAAGCACTGCCAACTCACTGGCTACGCAAACTAAAAACAATGGATATGGTGTTTATCTCTGGTATAACCTTACCAGTACAGATAAACATACTTTCTTTTCCGGCGTATCAAGTATCCTGTACGGCAGCAATGTTACCTACACACCCTGATAGCCTTTAGTTGTTTAAAATATTACAGGGGAGTAGCAATAACAGCTGCTCTCCTGTTTTTATGCAATCCTCATATTGTCTTTCTTTCTAGCAACACCATTGGAAGAGAGGGTAAACCATTCTTTTGCATTGGGCTTTAGAATGGCATTGGCCGCTGCCGGCCCCCAGGTACCGGATTTGTACTTATATAGCTGCTTATCCGGATTTTTCTTCCAGGCATCCAGAATTGGCATCACCACTTTCCATGCGGCCTCAATCTGATCTGCACGCATAAACAAAGTAGCGTCGCCTTGCAACACATCCAACAATAAAGCTTCGTATGCTTCCGGAATCGTTTCCTTATAGGCCTCCTGATAGGTGAAGTCCATTTCTACCGGCTTTAATTTCATCTGCAAACCGGGCACCTTACTTTCAAATAACAAACTTATTTCCAGCTCCGGTTGGATGCTAATGATCAAGCGGTTAGGTACCATATCATCTTTAAAAATCTTATGGGGAGAATCTTTAAATTGTATCACAATAACAGAAGATTGCACCGGCATAGATTTACCGGTCCTCAAAAAGAAAGGAACACCTCGCCACCTTTCATTGTCTACATACAAACGGGCGGCCACAAAGGTTTCGGTGTTAGAATCAGGCGCTACCTGCTCTTCTTTACGATAGGCTGCCCTGGGCGCCGCATTAATTGTTCCGGCAGTATACTGCCCGCGTACCACATTTTTGAAGACTTGTGTAGGTGTATAATGCTTTACATTTTTCAGCACCCAGGTTTTGGCATCACGAATCTGCTCTGCTTTATAAGCGGCAGGGCAATCCATAGCCACAATGCACAACAACTGCAACAGGTGGTTCTGGATCATATCCCGCAGAGCACCGCTACTATCGTAGTATCCTCCACGCTTACCCACACCTACTTGTTCTGCCACACTGATTTGAATATGATCAATAAAACGTTTGTTCCAGATCGGTTCAAATACGTAGTTGGCGAAGCGGAAGGCCATGATATTTTGTACTGCCTCCTTACCCAGGTAGTGATCGATACGGTAGATCTGCCTTTCAGAAAAACGTTTGGCCAGAAAACGGTTCAACTTTTTGGCGCTTGCAAGATCTGTACCAAACGGCTTTTCCACAACGATGCGGTCTAGTGATTCACGGCTGCACAAACGGTGTTCATATAAGGCATCTGCAATAATTTCAATAAAACGGGGGGAGGTAGCAAAGTAATAAACCCGTGTACAACTTTGTGTTCCTTGTTTCTCGAATGCACCTACTTTTCCTTTCAGTTCCACATAGGTTTCTGCCTTCGTAAAATCACCTTGCAGGTAATGGATCTGTTTGGCAAAAGTAGCCCATTGCTCGTCATTAGCTTTTCCCTTCCGGCTAAATTCGTTGATTCCAGCCAACAGATCCCCTTTAAAGGCAGCCTCATCCTCCGCCAAAAAATCCACACAATTGATAGTGAATACGGGCGGCAGATGGTTGTCTGTGTACAAGTTATAAAGGGCAGGAATCAGCTTTCTTCTCGTCAGATCCCCTTTCGCACCAAAAATGGTAATGGTAGAGGGGAGTGTTTTTCCAGGTTTCATCGACGCATTAGTTTATGTCCTATGAAGTTAACAATCAATTCCCGGAAGTGGCTGATACTTTTTTGCTTTATTTCATTAAAATTTGCCCAAATTACACACCAGCAACATTCATATTATGCAACCCCTGTGGATAGTAATTTCATTGAAACCGCTTATTTTTATAGCCTATTTTATCGGTGGTTATGGGAAGGCCTGGCTGCCCTTCCCGGGTCACCAGGCACTTTTATCAACAATCCACCTTTTTCAAATCCATTTAATTTAATTGATCACTCATGAAAAGTATTGGCATTTTAACCATCGCTCTTCTCCTTTGTCATACCGTAGCGGGGCAGATTGTTGCTGTTTCCGGCGAGGTGACCCGCCCTTTAAAACTCTCTGTTACCGACATTGCCAACATGAAAAAAGTAACGGTAGCGGGTACCGACCGCGATGGCAAAGAACATCTATATAGCGGTGTAGCCGTAGCGGATATCCTGCAACGGGCCGGCGTTATAATGGGGCCTCAGTTACGGGGAGAAAATATGTTGAAGTACCTATTAATAAAATCAGGCGACGGATACGAAGTGCTGTTTTCCTTGCCGGAACTGGATACTACCTTTTCCAGTCGCGTAATTATACTCGCCGACCAGGTAGATGGCCAACCGCTCCCCAAGGGAAAGGGCCCCTTCAGGATTGTAGTACCAGGAGAGAAGAAACCTGCACGCTGGATATGGGAAGTAACGGAAATGACAGTACGGTTTGCGAAAGAATAAGCACTGTACCGCCTCAGCAGAACCGTAAAACACATACTGTTTTTCAAAAAGAATAGCTATACAGATACCAGGCTTTCCACACCAGCCTGTTTTCGCAAATTCATCAGTGCATATCGCACTCTTCCCAATGCAGTATTAATGCTGATACCAACAGTATGGGCCATTTCCTTATAACTCAGGTCGGCATAATATCGGAGTATCAGTGCTTCACGCTGTGTGTTGGGCAGGCGATCGAGCATAACATTGATTTCTTCAGTTACTTCTGCTTTAATCATACGGTACTCCTGGCTATATTCTGCCAGCTCCATACTATCACCTAGTTCATCGTTATAGGCTAAAACGGCATTGGGCCAATGGTTAGCTTTCCTGAAATGACTGATACAGGCATTATGTGCAATCCTTACTGCCCATGCCAGGAAACGGTTATTATCAACATAATGACCTGATTGCAGTGCATTCACAATTTTTATAAATGCTTCCTGAAAAATATCTTCCGCCAGGTTTCTGTCTCTCACAAGTAAAATGATGGTGGTAAAGATCCTGTTCTTATGACGGTGTACCAATGTGGTAAAGGCCGGGTTATTTCCTGAAATATACAGGCGGATCAACTCCTGATCTGTAAGGGTGTTATATAGGTTCATGCACTGTTGTATATTTTAGTCAATGAATGTTTTTTAAGGGGCCACCCTGGATAGGGCAGCCCTTATGCATACTGGTAGCTGGTATAAAGCCAACCTAGTCCTTGAGGTTTAAATATTTTTTCACCTGGCTGTAGTCATTCCAATCGATGCCAGCAGCAGCTTTTGCACCTACACCACCAGGAACAATCACATATCTGTACTGATAATATTTATCGGTTGTTGTACTGATAGGCGCATTGGCAATAAGATCAATCGCACCGGTGTAAGCCACAAATCTGATCAGGTAACCAGATTCATCTACATACGGCAACGGCTGTATGAAAGGATCAACAGCTGTATTCAGATTGATATATACGTTAATAGATGCATTAGCCAACAAAGCTGGTGTTAACTTCGAAACCGGTACGGTAGTACCATATATAACAGTGTTAATAGTACCGTTCTGGTTAAAAATAGTATCTACCGGTCCAAACTTTACATCCTGCCAGGCAGAATAAATAACGTTAGCTGAACCAGATACACCTGAATCACCCTTGGGTCCGGCGGCGCCGGGTATTCCTGCAGGACCAGCGGGACCAGCAGGACCAGCAGGTCCCTGAGCGCCGTCTTTGGAGCAAGCAGCAAATAATAATACAACAGCGGTAATCAATGCATAGGGCATAAAACGTGTAACCTGTTTCATAATGACAATTGTTTGTTTTTATTTATTAATTAAAAAAATGAAAAATTTACAGATACTACCAAACATTACGCGGGCATGTATCCCCATATTTGTTTCCCAGTAGGAAACCGATCATGATTTCATGTGTTCCCTTACTCACTACATTTAATGAGGAAGCCGTATAATCATAGGAGTACCCAATATTAAACTGCGAATTGATATTCACACCAAACATAGCGGCCACTCCATCATGTAACCGGTAAGAAGCACCCAACCATAGCCTGTCGCGGTACATGAACCTGGCGTTGATATCCACGCTAAGCGGCATAGCAGTAATCAGTTTCAGCATCACCGATGGCATTACGTTCAAATCGTCGTTTATCCACAAGCGATACCCGGTAGTAAAGAATAAATGTGGCACCAATTTTCCACGGTATACAGAATCTCCTACTACTTTACCATTATCAAATCCTATTTGTTGTGGTATAATATTCTGGGCAGATAAACCTGCGAAATAGTCTGCTGAATACAGCCATAATCCTGCATTAACTTCAGGTTTCCATTTATTCAGCACACCAACGCTACTACCCAGCACAGGATCGGAGGGGTCGAAAAACTCTACCCTGCTTGCATCGAGGCTAACTTGCTGCATGCCTATGCCAATACCTGCGCTGACGCTGGTTTTGGGAGACAGATTAATATGATGCGCATATGCCCCTGTAACGGAAAAGCGGTTCAGCGGCCCGGTTTTATCATTTAGCACGGTAAGCCCTACACCAGGATGTGGAGGCGGAGTAGTATACTCCTGCCAGTACGCTTTTCCCCTGGGATTATCTCCCTGTGGATCAAAGCCGGTGGGCGATGCGGTACTATAATCCGATTTACGCAAAGGCCCATGCAAGGTCATATACGTGGTTACCGGTGCGCCTTTCATACCTACCCACTGATGCCGGTGGCTCAACCGCAGGTCCCAGTAGTTCTCAATACCAGCTAATGCCGGATTGATAATGAAAGGATTCATGATATACTGCGTGTAATGCGGCTGTTGCTGTGCATAAGTAAAATGCATCAGCAAAACGAGCAAACCTGTGAACACAATGTTTTTCATGGATCAGTGATTTTGGGTTAAACAGCAGGGCTGTTACTTTTTAATAATGGTAAATGCCGTCCTCCTGTTCTTTTGCCTTCCTTCCGGATTATCACTGCCATCGTCATTGGTATTAGGTGCTATCGGTTGTGTATCGCCATAACCTTTATAAGTAAGCCTGGAAGGATCAATTCCTTTATTCACGAGATAATCCACACAACTTTTTGCACGGGCTTCAGACAGGCGCTGGTTAAATGCTGGCTTACCTTTACTATCCGTATGCGCACTCAATTCTATGTGCATATCCGGATTGGCGGTGAGCAGTTGTACCAGTTTGTCCAGAGAAACAAAAGAAGCTTCTTGTAACGTAGCCTTATTAAAATCATAGTACACATTATCCAGTACTACTGACGATTCAGGCGTAACCAGCTTCACCAGGCATAGTGCCGGTGCTGTAATAGCTGCAGTATCTTCATCCAGGGGAACCGGTATCTGTTGTGAATTTGTCGTATAACCATCTGCAGTAGCAACAGCTTTCAGCGGTAAAAAATCGTCTACTGTAAAAGCATAACTACCATCTGCGGCCGTGCGGTGTGTAAACACTACTTTGTTATTTACTGTATCGATGATGTTTACCTCTGCACCAGCCAGCGGGGCATAGCTATCACAGGATACCACGATACCGCTTAACTGTTTTGCCGGGCGGTTCCTATGCACAAAAAATAATTCCAGACAGCACGCTGCATCCCTGTCTGTACCCAACAATACTTCATCCAGTAAGTTTTTATTATTGCTTCTGCTGGTAAAGTAAATATCATCTTTTACAGAATTTACCGGATACCCCATGTTCACCGGGGCTTTCCAGTTACCGATATTTCCTTTACTGGAAAAGAAATCGTACCCTCCCATACCGGTGCGGTTGTCGGCAGAAAAAACCAGCGTACCAGTGGCGGCGTGATAAAACGGCGCTTGTTCATTACCGGCAGTGTTAACCACTTCACCAAGATTTGCGGTCTGTAACGGTTTACCGGTTTCATCGAGGATAGCATACCACAAGTCGAAGCCGCCATATCCATCGCCCCTGTCACTGGCATACAACAATGTTTTACCATCTCCTAAAATATAGGGCTGCTGGGTATTGCTACCTGGTTTATTTACCAGGGTATCCATGATTGCCGGATCACTCCAACCCTCGCCTTTCTTACGGGCTACATAAATGGCAGAAATTTTTTTGCCATGCTCTATATGCCAGCGGGTAAGGAATAATAGCTGTCCATCTGGCGACAAGCAAGCAGCTCCCTGGTGTAAGCCCTCCGGCTGATCCAGTTGTAACAACCGGATGTTAGATACCTGCCCTTCTTCATAATCGGCAGTGTATAAACGGTTGATATAAGTATGATTTTTTTGAAAAGAACTATCTGGTCGTGTAGAAGTAAATATCAGGTTGCTACCGTTACTCCATAAAGGTGCATAACTGGCGCCGGTAGTATTCAGATCTGCCGGAGCCTTTCTAACGCTGTACTGCGACAGGTCCTTTTTATTCAACTGTGCGGTGATAAATTCCAGATTCTGCAATTCTCTTTTAGCCGCTTCGGAGAACTTATCATTAATGGTATAATTATTCAGAAAGTTCCGGAAAGCTTGTGCAGCATCTTCGTATTTGGCCAATGCACGTAGGGAAACAGCGTAATAGTAAGCAGCCAGTGGAAAACTACTGGTTTGATCCAGTTGCATCACAGATGCATAATAAGGCGCTGCCTTACCGTAATTATGCAGATTGCGGTAACTCTCTGCCAATTTATAAACTGCCTCCTGTTCACTGCTCACTTTTATCACTTTATGTTTCTCTTCGGCTACAGCTACATAGGGCTTATAGGTATCTGGCTTCACCTTTTTACTATGGGAGTCCAGATACTTTTCATAATAGGTGGCAGCCGAATTGTAGTCCTCTTTACTATAGTACTGATCCGCCGCTTTCAGGTAGTTATAGGTAAACTGGGCATATGAAACCATGCCTGATAACAACACTGCCGATGTAAAAAATATTTTTTTCATGAGATACCTGTTGCTTTTAAAAGTTGATTACAATCTTGGACAAACAAATTCCACATCCGGTGTTTTTACTGATCTGCGGCCTATGAACGTCAGGGATATTTCAAAGCTGTTGGAACCATGCGCCATCTTGCTGAGATCTGAGGTATTGATGTCGTAGCTGGCGCCCAACATCATGTTCTTATAAATAAATCCTGCATGCGTGGTAATAGCATCTTTATACCTGTAATTCATACCAAGAAGAAAATCAGTGCCTATAGCTGCATTCAATTGGCCGTAGGCGCCTATCATTTTCTCTTGGGCAGGTCCTTGTTGCATGAAAAGGAAGTTAGGGGTGATACTAAATATATCCGACAGCGTTAGTTTCACACCGCCGTGTACATTGAGCCGCATCGGAAAACGGGCATCTCCTTTAACGCTGAACTGGTCTTGTGGTTTGGTAAGATGCATGACAGAAAAGCCTCCGTATATATTAAAATTTTTACCTGGCGTAGCGTCATAGTACAGTGCACCAGCGCCGGCATCAAAGGAAGCGGCAGAAGTACGGGTGAGTGCATCAGACACCGGGTTACCAGGATTATAACCGGTAACAGGATTCCATTGTTCCCCATAGGTAAGCTTGGAAGGATCAAATCTTCGCTGGATAAAGCCCAGTTGTAATCCAAAATTTAACTGATGGTAATGGGAAGCATCCAATTTTACACCGGTGTAGGCGGCGCTTACATAAGCGGTAGTATAATTGTATCCGCCATCTCCAGCAGTTTGATTTAATACGCTGGCGCCTATATTGATATTCTTTGTAGTAGGTAATTCTCCGCTTACACCGTACGTATTAAACGGACTGATATTTCCCCACTGGGTACGGTAAATAGCAGCTACCCGGTAGTCACCATCGAAAACGCCAGTAAGCGCTGGGTTTAACCATGATGGATATACGTAATACTGTGAAAAATGGGGGTCTGCCTGTGCCATCAAACGAGTGCAGGAGCATAAAGCTGCTACAAAGATGGATAGGGTTGTAATGATCGTTCTCATTTACAATACGGTTTTATGTGAATGATTTATTTTACCTGATAATTGTTACATAACCTGTGAGGGGTGCAAGACCTGTTCTGAGCCGGATTACATAGTAGTAGGTGGCCATTGGCAAAATATTGCCTTTGAACCTGCCGTCCCAGGGTACATTATATCCGGCAGACCGGTATATTCTTTCCCCATACCTGTTAAATACTTCTACTGTACAATCTGCATAATCAGACAGATTACGGATGATCCAGGTATCGTTGATATTATCTCCATTAGGGGAGAAAGCATTTGGCGGAGTAACAGGTTTTAATACCTTCACCGTCATCTCATCCCTGGCCATGCAGCTATGTTTACCAATAGCAGTCAGCGTATAAGTAGCATCGTGCATAGCAGGTATAACTGGCGACAGCACCGTAGGATTAGGGAAATCTTCAACAGGTTCCCACAAGAAGCGCAGGTTAACAGAATCATTGGCCACTGGCATGAAACTAATAACAGTTCCTTGTGGTACTACAAAAGATGGTCCTGCATCAATAACTGGTTGCAGATATACGATCACCGTACTGGTATAAGCAATAGAACCACAGCCCGACTGGTTGGATACCTGCAACTGTACGCTGTATTCGCCAGGTGCAGTATATTTTTTCGTCGGATGCTGTTCGGTAGAAACAGTACCATCCCCAAAACTCCATTGCCACTTGTTGATACTTCCTGTAGCGTCTGTACTCTGATCGGTGAACTCGTTATCAGCTCCCTGGCAGAGTGTATCCGGGGTTACTTTAAAAGAAGCCACTGGCTGACTGAAAAAGGCGCTTAATGTTTTAGTGGTAGAATCCTTACAGCCGTAAGCAGTAAAGGTAACCAGCTTTACATTATACGGACCAAAGGCCTTGTACTGCCAGGTAGGATCTTTCGCTACGCTGGTACCACCATCACCGAAACTCCACTTATAAGAAAGAGCCGATTGGTCCTTCACGGTTGTTTGGTTCGTGAAAACAGCGCTACCATCCGGCATACACACTTTGGCCGGCAAACTGAAATCTGTTACTGGTAAAGGATGTACAATTACACTGGACCGGGCGGTGTCACTAATACAATTATGGTCGCTCACAGCCACCAGTTTAACGAGGTAACTGCTATCTTTCCGGTAGATGACAGTAAACGGATTGTTGTCGGTATTGTTTTTTTGTGTACCATTTGCCAGATCCCATTTCCAGTTGGTAATGCTTCCGGAGGAGATAGTAGACTGATCTGTAAAAACAGTGTTTTGCCCGAGGCACAAATCTGCCGTAGCAGTAAAAGCAGCATTAGGCTTAGGATATACCACTATTGTAGTGGAAATGGAATCAGCGCAATTGCTATCAGTTGTAAACACATACCAGATTGTATGCGTACCTGCGCCGGCAGTTGCAGGGGTAAAATTACCGGATGAATCGGTAGCCGGACCACGATAATAACCTTTGCCGACAACACCATTCTGCACAGAGGCTTTAGCGATCGATACATTACCAGCCACATTTACACAAACACCAGTCAATGCTGTATATGCCAACTGCGGTTTCAGTTTAAACGTAGCCGTTACAGTAGTATCTTTCGTACAACCTTTATCGGTAGTAACACTGTATTTAATAGTATAAGCACCAAACAGGGTGTAATCGTGCGTAGGATCTTTTAACGTTGATGTATTAGGGTTAGTAACTGTAGCATTGGCGTCCCCAAAGTTCCAGGCATGACTGCTCACCGTTTGGGCATCGGGTACAACAGCGCCACTGGTAAACTGCACCTGGCCATCTACCGGCAGGCAATCGCCCGGATAAGAGAATAGCGGGCTGGGATTAGCGTATACCGTTACATCGGTTGAAACAGTATCGCTCACGCAGAGATCACTTACTTTTACTACGTGCTTTATGGTATAGATGTTATGATCTTTGTAAGTAATTGTTTGTACAGCATTAGTAGCAGCGTTCAAAACAGAATCATTACCAAAATTCCAATACCAGGATTTCAAAGGCGCACTACCTCCATAGGTAGAATTATCAGTAATATTCAACTGCCCGGCCTCGCATAATGCCGCCGCATCTGCTGTAAATGAAGCTACCGGCTTGGCTACTGTGGATACATTGAAGGAGGTATCTCCCACACATCCATCATTTGAAATTACCGTCAGATTCACCGCAGCTGTTCCTACTGGAAATACCTTCCCAACCTGCGCTCCACTGTCTTTTACTGCTCCGGGAAACTCCCACTGCCAACGGTTGATCAGTGGATCTTTCAAACTGGTATCTCCTTTAAAATAAACAGTATCCAAGGTACAGCCAGTATGTTCATAGGTCATTACAGCACGGGGCCGACCTTTTACAACCACTGTAAATCCTACCCTTTCTGTATTGTTACAATTTTCGATACTGGGGTGCGAAGACATCACCGGTACATCATATTCTCCTACCGCACTAAACTGGTAAGTACCAGGCAAAGTATATTTATAATAAGTAATACCATTTACTAGCACGGTACCTGTGCTAACCGGCGCATTATCCGTTACATCTGCATTAGGTGTCACGGATGAACCAAGCGAGCTAAGCTTCCATACCATTTTGGTAGGTTGATAAGCCATTAAAATAGATAACTGCACCGGGGTATTTACACAGGTAAAATCATTGGAAGCTTTAGAAGTATCATAAGTATTATGAATAGCCCCTACTGCATTCAGGTTATTAATCAGGGTACCGGCATTATATCCATAGCTTTCCACACTACCTATGCCATAGGTAACAGCGGTAAAGGCAGAATCACTGCTCACAATACATTGTGCAGGGGTGGCCGGCCATCTTTTTATTACTACCGTATAACCGTTTAAGTTAGGATGCGGGTAAGAATAATCAAACAAAGGGCTACCATCTATCCGCAGAGAGGGAACACCTGCTGTGGGAATGATCATGGTAAGATAATTCGTTTCTATAAACTCCCTGTTATTACGGTAAAATCCTACCTTTTTAATTGCCTGTTCTATAGGGCTCAGGTACACCATTTCCGGATCGCCTAAGTTATTGTTATTACCACAAGCACCGGAAGAAGGCATAAACTGTGCTACCAACACCGGTTTATCTGCCTCAATATAATCGGCAGTATTACTGGAATACTCATAAGAAGAGTTAGGCAACAAACCAGTAAGCACTAATCCATTTCTTTTCACCACTGTGGTAGGATCTTTCACTACTATTTTATACATATCATACAGCAGCGTCGACGGCGTATCGTCTTTAGAATTTGGTGCGGTGAGATAACGTTTGCCCCATGCCTGGAAGGGGAAGATCTGCTGGATATTATTGTCTCCGCTACTATTGGTATTATTACATGTGATAGCGGTACGGCTGCTACCGGAAAACACCGCTACGGGAAAACACTCACCAGCAGAATTACCAATGGATTTAATAGTAGTACCCGTTAATTCCCTACCTGTACCATTTCCCAATGAAGCACCTACCAACTGGTAAATATCTCCCCGGTTAAGCGTTACGGTAAAAGGCACTCCGGGCGGACGACCGTTACGGGTTAATACTGAAGGCGTGATTTCCACTACTGTATTATTTTGATTGGCAATCACGAACATCCACGAGAAACAATCATTTGCATAATTCTGCATACTATTTACAGAGATATAGGAATAGCCCCACGTTTCTTCTGGCATCAGCATAGTGGCACCGGAAGAAGCACTACCGAAAATATGCGCATAGGCTACAATAGGCACATTACTTTGTATGTGAATAGATTTATTCGTAAAAACACCCTCACCTCCTGTACCACCAAAAGAAGGCGGCAGGGAATACAGCCTGGCATCCACAGCACCGGATTTGGGAATCAGGTCCGAAGCAATAACAGTATTGGCTGGAATATTATAAGTGCGCGTCCAGGTAGTACCAGTAATACTAACGGTAACAGTAGCAGGCTGTTCTGCACTGAGGTACAGGATCATTTCCTGACTGTTGCTCTGCCCTATTTCCATGAATTCGTGGTGCCCGTAGCCTACCCAGAAATCTTTTCCCTTATTGGAAAGATTCTGAGCGTATGCAACATTGGCTACGAACTGAAACAATATCAGAGATATGGCAATGCAAAGCTGCTTTACAGATATCCTGCCTGTATAATATGTTATTTTGGTTGACATCTTCTTCAATTTTTCATATTGAAATGATTATTGTTTAATGATCATCTTCGACGTCGTTGTGCCATCTTCAAAATCTATTCCCTGGCGGCCAAACCGGATAGTTGCATTGGCACAAGGCCAATGCAACATCATATATCCGGTGGCAAGCAGTAACCATTTCGCTAAGCCAATTTTTATCATACAACTATTTTAGCGGATCAGGTTAATCACTCCTCTCTTCTCTGTTTTAGTTCCATCTGTGAGCGTGAGATGACATACATAGATGTATACGCCTGAAGGCAGCGCTTTTCCTTTGTAGTTGCCATCCCATCCAGTTGTCTGGTTATTGGATTCAAACACTTTTTCACCCCACTGATCAAAAATGGCGATATGAAGATCCTTGATGATATAGCCGTATACCAGCAATACATCATTCTTACCATCGTTGTTAGGCGTAAACGTATTCGGGATGTATACACCATCAGGTAATGTTTTACCTTCAGCAGGCAGTGATTCCTTGTCTTCGCAACCTTTTGCACGTACCATCAGTTTCACAGTTTGTACAGGTTGTAAACCACTGATAATATGTACCAACCCTTCTTTACCAGAGGAAGGTACGGTCCAGGTGGCGCCGCCATCTGCAGATACTTCGTACCCGGTGGCATTAGGCACCTCCTTCCATTTAAACCGGATCATATTTACGCCTATACTATCTACTGTTACTACAGGTGTAGCAAGTGCCGGTAATACATGTACAATTGCTTTGGCACGTACCGGACCAGGACATCCATGTGTGATGGTTTCCAGGTAATAAATGCCATCTGCAGTAATACCATTAATCGTATAGTCGCTTCCTGTATACAGGAGATTACCACCTGTAGGAGCATCATACCAGTTGTACAACACACCAGCCTGAGGGTTTTTAGCAGACAGGGTTACATCTGTTCCACTACATATAGTCATGGAATCTTTCACTAACTCTGCAAGCGTAAATCCGTATACTTCCACTTCTTTGGTAGTATCTCCTACACAACCTTCTTGCGCCACAATACTCAGTTTCACTTGTTTTATACCCGGATATTTGAAATACTTGAGGGTATCTTTTGCAGACGAAATAGTAGAGTCAGGGAAATTCCATTTCCAGCTGCTGATACCAACACCATTACTGGTAGTAGCTGATCCTTTAAACAAAGCACCATCACTCAAGCATCCGGTATAATCAACACTAAAATCAACTACCGGCGCTGGAATTACTTTTATTTCCAGGATGCTTTCAAAACTATTGCTGCAACTTTCTATTTCTGGATCTGTGAGGATAATAGGTACGTAATACGAACCTGGTGTACTAAACACATAATCATCCGGCAAAACAAAACGATAATATTTCCGGTCGTTACTTACCAAAGAATCTACTGGTACCGGGTTGTTCTGCACCACATCTGTTTTAGGCGACAAATTCGCTACCTGGCTAAATTTCCATGTGATAGCAGTTGGTTTTACTGGTATCAGCATAGAGAAGCGGAACGGCGTTTTAGCACAGGTGTAAGTGTTATTCTGTCCGCTGGTGTTCAATACGTTATTGAACGCAGGCAGAATATTCAGATTTTTCACCAGGGTACCTGCATTGTAACCATAGCTTTCTACGCTACCTAAACCATAAGTAACAGCGGTAAAGGCAGAGTCGCTGACTACATTACATTGTGCAGGAGCTGCTGGCCAACGTTTTACCACTACGGTATATCCAGCGGCATTAGGATGCGGATAAGTATAATCGAAAGTAGCGCTACCATCTATGCGCAAAGAAGAAATACCTCCTGTAGGGATAATGAGGGTCAGGTAGTTTACGTTTATAGCCTCTCGTGTGTTACGGTATAGACCCACCGTTTTAATACCTTGTTCTACAGGGCTCAGGTAAATCATTTCCGGATCGCCGTCGCCACTGGTATTAGAACAGTCACCGCTGGATGACATATACTGGGCCACCATCACTGGCTGATCTGCTTCAATTCTATTAGCTGTATTACTTTCAAACTGATAGAACCGGCTATTGATCAAACCTGCTAAGGTGGTGCCGTTTACCTTTACAACTGTAGCAGGATCTTTTATC
The DNA here is from genome assembly GCF_049056765.1 of Chitinophaga sp. 30R24. NCBI lineage: Bacteria > Pseudomonadati > Bacteroidota > Chitinophagia > Chitinophagales > Chitinophagaceae > Chitinophaga > Chitinophaga sp. 30R24. The sequence goes on along the minus strand of NZ_JBJGXX010000003.1, from coordinate 127,042 downwards.
AGCACACGGTATATATTAGTCATGAGAGAATTAGCCGATCCACTGTTAGAAGTAGGCGCTGTAAGATATTTCTTACCCCAGGCCTGCGATGGGAAGTTTTGTTGGATCAGGTTATCACCTGAACTGCCTGTAGATCCACCACAACCAATAGCAGTACGGCTACTGCCGGAGAATACTGCCATCGGATAACATTTTCCGTCATCATTTACCACAGATCTAACATGGCTACCGGATAAATCATAGCCTTCACCGATAATACCAGGCTGTAAAGCACCTAATACTTGGTACACTTCACCTTTATTGAGGGTAACCGTAAACGTAGTGTTAGCTGGTTTTCCTCCAAGTGTAGGTACAGAAGGTGTGATTTCTACTTTGGTATTATCATAGTCTGCTATTACATAGAACCAGGAATAGGTGTCTGAACCATAATTCTGTCTGGAAGACAATGTATAATAGTCATAGCCATACGTACCTACCGGTAGCAGCATACTAGCACCGGAAGAGGCACTGCCATAAATATGTGCGTAGGCTACAATAGGCACATCGCTTTCTATACTGATGCCTTTATCAGACCAACCTTCCTCTATAAGCCTGGCATCACTCAGCCCGCTCTTCGGTATTATTTCTGTTGTAATTGTTTGGTTGGCAGGAATATGATACACACGTTCCCAGTTGGTACCGTTAATGCGCACAGTTACATTGGAAGAGTCCTGCGCATTCAGGTACAGTACCATGTTTTGTGAATTATCATTGGTAAAGAACTGGTGATGGCCATAGCCTACCCAGAAACGGGTACCTCTGTTGGAACTATCTGCCGGTTGCAATAATTGCATAGACGTAGCTGTTCCACCATTGAGCCCGGTAAATTTATCCAGGAAGTGCAATGAGCTATCCCTGATCACATTCGGAATATCATATACATGGCTCAGTGAATCTACTATCCAGGTATTGGCATCGTCTGTACGGCCCATCCTGATGTCTTTCTGACGTTTGATAAAACCTTGCCATGGATCCAGATAAAACTGATCGATATTAAAATTATACTGACCAGTGGCAGGTGTTACATCTACATCTGTATAGAAATACATAAAATCTGTACCGCTAGCCAGGTTAGGTGGCTTAATGCCGGAGTAACGTCTTACTGCGATATTACTAGGTATGTCTGTGCCTGGATTCCAGGTAATTTTTGTTACTGTATCTGTACCAAACATAAATGTTTGTGTAACACCCGGAGCCGGGAGCGCCGGAAATGCCGGGAGTACCGGAGGTACTGATGTTGGCAGGAATTCGTAAGCACCCATATCTGGCACACCATCTGTCAGCCTAACTGGTCTGGCTGCACCATTAATATCCTTATCATTACCTTCTATTTGCACACCGCGGCCATGAATAGCCCATACTTCCGGATCAGCAATGGCAGGTTGCAATGTGGTATCATCTGCAAATGCAGGTTTGTATACGATAGAATTGATATCCAGTGTATCTGCTGCAATGTAAGCACTCAGGGTAGCAAAGTTAGCCGCTGGTGTTTGTTGTCGCACCAGTACAGTACCTCTGGTATACAGCGTATTGTAATCGCTCTTCACGTAAAGCGGACTAGCAATAAACATGGCTTTACCAGTACTGTCTGCTGCAAAAATGTTGTTTTTGATCTTAACATTTCCGTAGTAAGATGACGTATGCAGAAAGTAAGCAGCATAGTTATCGCCAGTGGCGCCGGAGCTGTTAAGTACCGAGTTATTATAATAGTTAAGGTTAGCGCTGCCTTCACTATAAATGCCATAGGCATTAGTTCCATTGGCCTTTATACTGATCACATTATTAGAGATGGTGGCAGTATATACCTGATAAAGTTCCAATCCACGTAAATTGCCGGTAACACCTCCTCTGGCTGTAATGTTGTTGCCAGATACAATACCTGCTATACCTTCATCGGCATAAGCGTAGTAGAGATATATACCGTGCACATAAGCTGAGGTATTGGTAACATTTATTTTATTATTCAAAATACTATAGCCATCACAATCATCGGAATAGATACCATATGCACTGGAAGCCATACTACCACTCATATTCACGCGGTTGCGCAGCACTATCAGGCTATCAGTGTATGATACATAAATACCATTTGCATAAGGCTTGTCTATAATATTGCTATCCAATATCAAACCTGGTATGGTGACACTGTAGCTACCTGGCCAATAAATACCATTTGATCCGTTTGTAATGGTATTACCCGTAATTACGTTACCGTGACCAATGCAAACATCTGCATATATACCCGTAATAGTTGTTCCTGTGCTGGTAGTAACCGGCAATGGAATCGCACAGTTAACAATACTATCGTACGAAGATCCTTTGGCATATACTACGCCTCTTGCATTAGTGGTGCTGGCTGGTTTAATGGTGATAGCCCTCCACGTAACGTAATCCACACTATCTAACCGCAATACGTAGTTCAGTGTAGCCGTACCTGTATAGGTAAGCGTAACTGTGGTGGCATTGTTTGCTTCACTCTGGAAGGTTACTCTGTTTACAGCAGATGCGCCAGGTATATGATGCATGATGATCTGCTCTGTATAAGTACCTGCTTTTGCCAGGAAGGTAACCGGGCCGGCTATACCGCAATCCAGTTTGGAAACAGCGCTGCTGAACGACTGGAAGTTGGTAATACTGGTAGGTTGTGAAGGGTCAATAGTATAAGTACCTGCCAATAACGGCGGGTTTAGGTTAGCTTGTACCGGAGTAGAATAAGCACTGTCTGTACCTCCGCATACGATTAAACAACGGTAATAATTATCTACTCCAATGGTGGTGTTAAACACACTTACATATTGCGTATCGCTGACATTTACCCATGGGCCGGAAGCTGAAGAGGAACGTTGCCACTGATAGGTTTGTGTACCACCAGTACTATTACCCGTTAGATCCAGTTTAATGTCGTTACCTATACATACTGGTGTAAGTGGGAAAACGGTTGAGGTACCTGGCACTACTGGCTTACTACAATTAGGAACGCTTATTTCATAAGCGCCCATATCTGGCTGGGTAGTGCTTCTGCTTACACCCAGGATATCTGTGGTAATGCCTACCGGCTTACCTGTATTGTCAAGGGGAGAAATAACAGGCGCATAGTTACCGGCGCTAGGATCTGCAAATACAGGGGCAATAGCCAGTGAATTGCTATCCAGTTTAGTAGCTGCTGTCCACGCTGCCAACGTTGTATAATTAGCACTCACAGTGCCTATATAAGCAGTATTGTAACTGCTTTTTACATAGAGGTCATTATAATTACCGGTTATCACAGTACTGCTACTAAGGTATAAGCCTACCCGGCTTCCCATACCAGACCTGCTGATGTCCAGGATATTGTCAAAGAACTGGAGACCTACAGCGGTACTTGATTGATATAAACCAGTAGTACTGTTGTTGGAGGTATTTTTATTATCATTCAGTGCAACCGTGTTGTGATAGTAGTATACATAATCAGAGCTATAGTTGGAGAAACCATATTGTGTACCCTGACCACGGAAATCGTATATCACATTGTTGAAAACTTTAGCAGGAGCGGTAGCGGTAGCATCTGCATAATAATACTCTATTCCATAAGAGGAAGACGTACTGGTGAGAGCACCTCCTAAGAGATTATGTACACGGTTATTGCTTACCACCACGTTGGCGCCAGCGTTATTTACATCTACACCATACAAGTAATAATTTGCGCTTGAACGGCCTGGTCTGGAAATATCATTATGGTCGATCAGCATATTGGTAATATAACTGAGCATGACACCTGTTGAGTAAAACTCTTTTATAACGTTGTTCTTAATGGTATTACCAATAAGAGGAACAGCGCTTTCGCCGTAAGCAGCAATACCATAATAACCACCGGTAATGATATTTCCTATGATGGTATTCCCATCACAGCGGTTATTGGTGCCAGTGGAAACACTGGACTCACTACCATTAATAACAATACCTACATAATCAGAGTAGGAGGATTGTGCATCAGCAATAATGGTACAGTGGCTGATCGTGTTACTATCGGCATCGTTCAACAGCTGTACACCAAAACCATAGGTACCACCGGTAGCGTCTATTGTAAGACTGTCAAACGTAATATGATCTGCACCACGCAGTTTTATTACAGCCCGGTCGTTATTATCGGTTGGGGCAAATTTTATCGTATTGCCATTACCATTAAAGGTGATTGTATTGATAGCAGAAGTACCGGCAATGGAATCCAATACCAATTGTTCCAGGTAAGGACCGGAACCAGATACAACATTCAATACAATAGGTCCCTGTATACCACATTCCATCGCCGCTTTAGCAGCATTAAAGCTGGTAAAGTTAGTGGTGCTGGGAAGCGCACCTTTATTGATGGTATAGGTACCTGCCGGGAAAGCCTGGTTTACAGTAAGCAGTACCGGCTGTGAGTAGGCAGTATTACCACTACAGGTAACCGCTACACGGTAGTAGGCAGTTAATAAAGCAGTAATCACCGTATCCGGGTTGGTTAATGCAGTTCCCACAGGGGTATACGTACCGGTAGCAGTGGGAGACATTTCCCATTGATAGGTTTGTCCAAGCCCGATGGAGTTATCTGTTAACGTTAAAGACACCTTTCTGTTCACACAAACTGCAGCAGGACTCACTTGTGCATTACCTGCCAGTGGCGGGGTTGTACAGGCTGCCGGTGTAAATTCATATGCTCCTATATCCGGTGTACTGGTGCTCCTGGCGGCATTATTAATGTCTACCAGAATATTCACCGGTAAGCCTTTGTTATCGATAGAAGCATTTGTTGGCTGATAGTTACCAGATGCTATATTGGCAAATAATGGATTCGAGGTTACAGAGCTGCTATCCTGACCGGAAGCAGTCTGCCAATTAAGCAATGCCGGAGTATTGGTGCCAAAGTAACCAATGTAGCTGGTACCGCCAATTGACGGGGCCAGGTAATAATCATTTCTGTTGGCATGGATGGTACCGTTGGTTACGGAAAAGTAAACACAATATTTACTACCACCACCACCACGGGTAATCGCGATAATGTTATTTAAGAATTCCACACCATCGGCCTTGCTCGTTTGGTAAAAACCACGGGTGGTATATGTTGTTGCGGTAGTAGAAGCACCATCCAGGGCAATGGTATTATGATAGTACCAAACGTTATCTGAGCTTGAATTGTAAATACCATAAGCATCTCCCTTACCCGTATAATTATATATCAGGTTATTGCTTACCACATTTTCCAGTTGCGAAAGAGCATCCGTACTGCTAAAATAAATGCCATAAGCAGTATTGGTGCTACTAGGTGCACCGCCAAAAGGATTGCTGATAATGTTACGGGTAATATTGGCCTTTGTACTGAGATCGGTAAAATAAATACCATAAAAGGAACCTACACTACTACGTGTAGGCCGGCTGATAGTATTGTTTTCTATCAATGTGTTAAAAGAGCCAACTACATAAATGCCATAGTTATAGAAATTACTGATCTTATTACCAGTGATCTTATTGTTACCGTTTGCAAATGTGTTACTACCAGTTAATGCAATTCCATAATAACCTCCGTTGATCGTATTATCAGAGAAAGTATTGAAATCGCATTTGGCTTCACCTGTAGTGGTAGCAGAAGTAAGGGAACTACTAATCACTATACCTGCATTGCTGGAGGAAGTAGAGGTAGAATCCAGCAAAAATTTACAGTTACTGATCGTATTATAATCCGCATCATTGGTCAGGTGAACGCCCCAGCCATTGCTGGTACTAGTGTTTTGGATAACCAGGTTATTAAAAGTAAAATAGTCTGCATCCGACAGCCTGATTACCGCCGGAGCCGACGAAGTACCTGCGTAAGTCAGCGTATTGCCATTACCGTTAAAAGTAATGGTATTAGTGGCAGAAGCGCCTGGCACAGGGGTGATCAGCAATTGTTCGTTATACGGGCCGCTGCCTGGCGCTACATTAAATACTACAGGTCCATTAATACCACACTTGATCCAATTGTAGGCGTCATTAAAAGAGGCAAAATTGCCACCACCGGTAGGCAGGGCCTTGTTAATAGTAAACGATCCTGATACCGCCACCGGGGAAGAAACAGTTACACTGTTGGATATTACAGTGATGCTGGAGGTATTACAAGTTACCTTACAACGGTAATAACTGGTGACCGTTTGAGTGGCAGTAAGCCGGTTGGTAGTATCGTTCGGGATATCTGTCCAGTTTGTGTTGTCCAGAGATGACTGCCATTGATAACTCATGCCCGACGCGATAGTAGTACCGGACAACGTTACAGTGAACTGGCCATTCATACAAACAGCAGAAGGGTTAGCAATGGCGGTTCCTGCATCTGGTGTGCCTGTACAGGCTACTGCAGGAGTCCAGGAAAATATAATGTCGGGGCGGGTGCTCATGGTACCCGTGTTACTGGTATTACTGGTGCCACATAAATAGTTCAGGTTATCAGCTCTATAATTATGTGAACCGTTGAAGGGAAGCCCTGTTGTATAAGGAACTTCCGGGTTATAAGTGTAGGAAATGCGGAGATCTGTATCTGGTGCGCCATTACATATTTCCACTACAATGTTATCCGTACCATTCCAGAAAAAACCGGAAAGGAAGGGAAAAGTATTAATACCTGTTTTGGGTTGATAATTAACAGGCCCATACACCTGGTTATTTACCGTTACCCAGCTATTACCATCCAGCGTTGTATCGCTGGTAACACCAATTTTGATGGTGTATTGCTCAATGGTATCTGTAGCATTAAGATTGAGCACTTTAAATTTAAGGCCGCTGATTACGCCGGCGGCCATTCCTTCTGCGTGCAGTTCTGAAGCGCGGTACAGGAACTGTGCCCTGCTGCCTTCATAAAAATCCTGCAAAGGACAAGGATATCCTACGTTATTATTACCGGAAGTACTGCGCCCAATGTTGATATCTGTTTGCGCCGATAACCGGCATACCAGCATCAGCAATACTCCTACAAGTAATGTCGTTTTATATAGATATTTAACAGTACAATTTCTCATATGAGGTTATTTGAATTTGGTTGAATGCAATTAGAAACCTTCCCAGGTGATCCACGATTTGCCATCCTTGGCGCTTACCATGTCGTAGGTAAGATCACTTGTTTGTACTAGGTAATAGCCCATCGGATCAGCCATAAGTGTTCTTGTTTTTTGTGCAGCGCTGCCATTGGCAGGAGTTGTGCCATAGTAACCGGCATCTTTAAAAATGATCCTGCCATCTGGGGTAAAGCTGGGAGCATTATAAAGCGGGCCATAAGCAATCTGGACACCACCGTCGCTCTGATTTAGCACAAAACCCAATATGTCTAGCGAGGTACCGGGACCATTTACCTGTGGATAGTAAATAAGAAAGGCATAATCAGGCAAGCCAATGATATGATAGGCATCATCTATACCGTTTACATGAAACCCATAGTAGGTAGCCCAGTAGCTTTCGTTTTTCACCGCATAGTCGTACCATCTTTTGGGGGCGGTAACATCAACGGCTATTGGAGTTGGCGTGGCGGTAATGGTAGCAGGCACATCATTGATAGTAAAGCTAATAGCGCCGTTATCCCATTTTACTTGATCAAAACCAGTGATAGTAACGGTACTATCACGAAAAGCAGGTAACAATGTAATGCCATCCGGCGTATAGGTATAACCGGTAGTTACCTGTTTTACTTGACCACCGGATATCCAGGTAAAGGTAACCTGATGCAGGTATTGATTTATACTGATATCATATTGATTTTTACCTGATGTAAGCCGGTGAAAGTAAGTAAGGATAGTACCAATGCTATCTATTGCCCTATTGATCTGATGTTGGAAATAAGCATCTTTATCGTGCTGGGTAGCTTTTACCAATATAGCTTTACTCTGGTTAAAACGACCAGTAAGCCAAACGGTATCGCCCTGCGCACCATTAATCGCAAACTCAAAATCAGACCCCAGTCCCATACCATAAACTCCTCCGTTATGACTGGCATCCGGATCACATAATACGTGCAAATAAGAATAAGTATCAAACAACAAGCTAGGTTGCTGTAGTGCTTTCAGGCGCCAGCTGCTTTCCCGCATATTATTGGTACTAGCTGCATCGAAATCGGAAAACATCTGTACACGGTTAGCACCGGAGAAACTAAAATAAAAACTATATACACTACGTGGTGCACCTGCGGGATATACCAGTGCTCTCCATCCGTAAGGCGCTCCCGTAAGCACTTGCTGATAATGCGACAACGTATCATTGATACGCTCATCCGGTGATTTATCAAAAACAGGATCTGTTCCCTTTTTACAGGCGAACATACCGGTCATGATGAACAATAAACAGATCAAATTATTTCTCATACTATTATTTTACGCTTTAGGAACCTTACCTTTTAATAGAGCAACTGATTAATTTCTCTCCTGGTACGTGCCTGAAGACTGTAAAAATCAATATGCCACACGGTTAGGAAGTAGCTAACCACCATGGCTTCCTTTTGCCGTAGCCGGGACTGCGCCTCTGCTTTCGGCACTCCATTTATGCTGAATCCCTCTGGAATACTGTTAACGATGGCATCAAAGCCGCTCCTGCCTTCTACCAGCATGGTAGAAACCATTTCCACAAAATCTTCATCAAAAGCTGACATGGCATAAGGCGTTACAAAGCCGTCTTGGCGGGCAGCTATATCAGAGATATTATTCCAGTTGGCAGTATAAAAGCCGGAGCAGATACGCTTAAACGCTACCGGATACATCACTGTTTGATGCAGGATATGCCCGAATTCATGTTCTATTACATGAAACATCTGTTTTACGTTGGCGGAATCAGAGGGTCGATACCCATCCATTGATTTCGTCAAAAAATCGTTCACCAGATATAATACTACCTTACGACCCCCTTCTGCTGTTCCCAGTGTAATAGTGCCATTCTCGTTCCAGCTGGCGCTTCCTGAGAGAATAAAATACTTTGGACAGTACTTCTTAAAGAAAAGCGTACCTGCTTCCGCGATGTAAGTATTCATCCATACTTTTTGAATAGCAGACATCACCGGTATTATTTTTTCTTCTTTAGGAGGCACTAGTACTTTGTTCAGTTCAAATTCGAACTGGTCCCACTTGTATTTTACCGCAATGTTAAAGGGCACGGTAAGCGTATCATGTAGCCATTTATCTAATGGCGAAGCTGCCCAAGTATCTCCGCCTAGGCCGGGAATTTCTTCCACATTGCCCAGGTCGTCTTTCTTGCTGCAGGCCATCAGTAAGCACAGAGGGATGATGAGTAATAATGTTTTCATTTGTGTACATATTAATTTGATACTATCGCTGTTTTGTTATCTTGGATTCAATGGTATTCCCGAGGTGACAGACGATGCCGGAATCTGGAACATGCGGCGGTTATCCTCTGCTTTTAACTCCAGCGTTTTCCCTTCCCGGGTATTGTGAACCACCGGCATTTTATACCGCTGCAGATCAAACCAGCGCAAACCCTCCTGTACATATTCCGCCCGCTTAAAATCAAGGATAGTACGTATGCAGGCATTTTTTGCATCACTGATACCATAAAAAGCCTGCATACCAGACAAGGAAATATTATGCTGGGATGCGTTATAGTTTCTGATTCGCTTGCTGGCAAAAAGATTCAGGTCTTTTAATACAGCACTGGTATTATTGAGATATACATTGGCTTCTGCCCGGTTAAACAACACCTCTTCTGTAGTGAATAAAGGCGTCATTACGTATGGCTGCCCGATGGTGGCGTTCACAGAATTTTTTACAAAATATTCTGTAAGCTTGGGCACAAAATAATCTTGTGAACCATAATAGTAAACCGGATATACCCAGGAGCCGCCGGTTACATTGCGGCCCAATATCTGTGACTCATGCGCATAATCAAGATCGTATCGCAGCCGGCCAACATTGCGTCCCCATAGTGAAGGGGCTTCCACGATCAGTAAATTGGCCTTTTCATTGGCATTAGCGTAAATATCAAAAAGCTGTGCAGGAGACATACTACTATAAAGGGTATTCCACTGCCGCATGTTGGTGGATACATCGTTATTAGCGAAAGTATTATCCGCGTAGGCTACTACTTTATCGTAATCTTTTTTAAACAGATAAAAACGTGTAGCAAAGGCAAAAGCCGCGCTACGGTTAAAATGATAACGGGGTACACTATACGCATCATCGCTGATCAATGTTAATCCGGCCAGCATATCTTTCTCCACCATATCGTATACGTAGGCTACGGTTTTGCGCTCATACTGTTTCATCACCACTGTTTCCGGTTCTGTTACATATGGTATGCCTTGGTCGTTGGCTGCGGTAGCGGCATCATAGGTTTTAGCAAAAATATTTACCAGCATAAAATGCGCATATGCTCTTGCCAGCAGGGCTTCTCCACGCTGATGTACATAAGCCGCAGGATCGGCGGCCTTTGCACATGCCTGCAATGCCTGGTTAGCAGCGGCAATAGCAGCATAACAAGCCTTCCAATAAGCCTCCGGAGAATCTTCTTCTACCCACTGGATATCGTTAAATGAATAGGCGTCCTGGTTAGGCCGGTAATACTCTCCTACTCCTTTATCTCCCACATTATCCGACATTGCTTCACACATGGTAATATAACTGGCTTGCGGGTACGCTGTTCCCAGTAATTTACTCACCTTGGCGGGTGTGCTCAGATCTGTCCAGGTACTGTCGGGCACCTGCTCCAGGTATTTCTTGCAACCACCGCTTATAAAGGCTATTAATGCAAGTGCCCCAATAATAATAGGCCTTATTTTTCGTTTATTGGTTGACGTTATATATTGAATTAACATATATCCTTGTTTAAATACCGACTTTTAATGAAAGTGTAAATTGTTTTTGAATCGGCTGTGCCACACCACCGGCATTGAAAAACTCAGGATCCTGACCTTCCAGTTTTTTATCTGCATAAATCAACCAGGGATTGATAGCGGCAGCACTTATTGCCACATTACTCAACCCTGCACGTTTAGTAAGTTCAACTGGCAACTGGTAGGTAAGAGAGATCGTTTTCAGGCGGATAAAATCGCCCTTCGCCACTCTTTCGGTGGAGTAGTTATAGTTATTGTAAGGATGAGCACCGCTTATCAACAATTGTTCAAAAGCATCGAGCATAGAAGGAACCCGAGTTTTACTTTCATCACCCGGCATTACCCAGCGGTCATAAAAGTCTTTAGGCATCGCATCGAGGTCTGAATAAGTAGTTTTGAAAGCAGGATACAAGCGGATTTTATTGCCAAATTGATATGTAAAAAATATATTCAGTGATAAAGCTTTATAACGGAATGTATTAGAAAACCCACCGGTAATAGGCGGGTCAACCGGACCTTCATATACCAGATGATCAGTGTTCAGCGATTGAAGATCTACATCCCCGCTTTTAACATTATTCTGATTGATAAAAGAAGGGGCGCCTGACTTAGGATCAAGCCCTCTGTATTGTAAGGAAAAAAGGCTGTGTACCGGGTAGCCTTCTTTGTTACCACCTTCTGCCACTACCAGGTCAAAAATGCCAGGAATATTTTTCGCGTTGGTAATTTTGTTTACACTATATCCAAAAGTGACGTTGGATCTCCAACCCCAATCTTTATTGCGTATCACATCTCCTCCTACCATTATTTCCAAACCCTTCGAATTCATGTCGGCGTAATTGGCCGCTTTAAACATTTCTCCGCCGATACCGCTGGTTTTAATGAGGCTGATAAGATCGAAACTCTTACGTGTATAGGCATCTAAGCTCAGATTCAGCCTATTATTAAAAAAGCCCCCATCAATTCCGATGTTGGTGGTATATAATTTCTCCCAGGTGAGTTCATTGTTCTGTAAATGCGACAAGCGAATCACTGATTCTACTTCTGAGAGATGCGGTCTATTGGTATTAACAGTTTGATATACGATGTTGGAATTGGTAGCTGGTCCCATGCTCGCAGTTAATCCGTAGCTGCCGCGGAGGGTGAGATAATCCAGCTGCCGGATGCGTGCAGCAAAAGGCTCCCTGTCTATATTCCAGGAACCGGCCACACTCCAGGTAGGCAACCATCTTGCGTTGCGGGATTGTCCCAAACGATTCGACCCATCATAACGGCCAGTTGCGGTAAAGTTATATTTGTTGTTATAGGCGTAGGTACCGGTAGCATAAAACGCCGCAAAGCGGTCGTAATCCCTGCCCATGCCGAAATAAGGGAAATTGCTCTCAATGGTTTGTTTGAGGATGCGGTAATCGGTAAAAGTGGCGCCGCCATTATCGTACTGGTAGCCATATCCTGTATTGGAAGCATTCTGGCGGTCGGCATACTTTACCTGCTGTCCTATCAGTACGTTGATATTATGTTTTTGTGCAAAGGTATCAGTGTAGTTCAGGCCATTGCGGAAATCATAGTTCAACAGCTGGTCCTCTGTGCGGTTATAAAAGCCACCGGCAGGCAAAACAATTACTGGTTGTGCATCCGGATTATCCGGATCACGGTATAAAAATTTGTTTCTCTCTGCGATAGTAGCGTTACCGGCAGCCCGGTAAGCATTGGCCATGTTGGCATTTTCTGTGATCTGGTGCTCGCGCGAAGATTTTACATACCTGATAGCGCCCGTAAATTCGTAACGGATATTTTTTGTCAGCTTCCAGGACAGATCCCCCTGCAGGCGCAGGTCCATCATGTTCAGGTCTAAGTAATTATTCTCAAGTTCATTGATAATATTGAAAGGCGCATAATTTCTTCTGAAGTATTCCAATTTCCCATTTTCATCATAGGCAGTAAGTGTGCGGCTTGTATTCAGCGAATAACTAAACGGGTTGATATCAAAATCCCGGTCGTATTGCCCTTCTACTGGGTTACTGCTACGCGACAGCGCACCAGGCGCTTTCTGGCGGCGTACAGAAGCCAATGTTGAAAATCCGGCAGATAACCGGTCTGAAAATTTATATGTGTTACGATAGTTAAGGGTATAACGTGTTACTTTATCGGCCAGTGTCCAGCCATTATCGCTATAAAAGCTGGTAGAAAAATAAGATTGTGATTTATCGGTACCTGATGAAATACTGATGGAATGCTCCTGTACAAAATTATTGCGGAAGAGCAGTCCAAACCAGTCTGTATTGGCTTTGGCATAACGCAATAAAAATTCCTTGCGGCTTTCGGGATCGTTTTCTACCGGAAAGTTACCATTGTTATCAGCATCCAGCTGCTCATATAATTTACCAAATACGCCGATATCTCCGCGGGAAAGTATATCGGAGTTGAGAATACCTTTTCTTTCCAGCTCAGCCAGCACCGACATCTGCTGACCGGAATTCATGATATTGAAATTGCTGTAGTTAGGTTTCAGCTGTGTGCTGAAGTTACCGCTGTAATTGATAACGGGCTTGCCTGCACGTCCTTTTTTGGTAGTGATCACCACTACACCGTTCATGGCGCGGGCGCCATACAAGGCTGCAGCTGCCGCATCTTTCAGGATGTCGAAACTTTCAATGTCATTGGCGTTTAGTCCTGCTACTGCAGATCCCAGCAACGTAGTAGGGTCTCCGCTGGAAAGCTGGTCGTTAGAAATATTTACCACGTCTTCCAGCACTACTCCATCTACTACCCATAATGGCTTATTATCACCATTAATAGAGGTAGCGCCACGGATACGCACTTTAGGCGCTGTACCAAAAGTGCCGGATACATTTTGAATAGCTACCCCGGCTACCTTTCCTTCCAGCATACGGCTTACATCTGTAAGGCCGTCTATTTTCACATCTTCTCCTTTCAATCTAGTAGCAGCACCAGAGAATTTAGTTTTGTCAATACTCTGAAAACCTGTTACTACTACCTCCTGCAAGCGGGTAGGCTTTTCTTTCAGCACAATAGTGAGCGCGCCGCTTTTAAATTCGGCAACACTGATTTCCTCCGTTTTATAACCAGTGAAATTAAATACCAGGATAGCATCGTTGGCTACCTTTTTCAGTTCAAATACCCCTTTATCGTTGGTCGTTGTTCCGCGGGAGGTACCTTTAATAAAAATGCTTACACCTGGTAACAGTTCTTTCTTTTCATTGGTGACTACTCCTTTTACGTCAGTAACCGGGAGCTCGATCCTCATCAGTGTATTTGTCACTGTTATAGGAATCAGTTTTTTGCCATTGTCATGCTTAATCACTACCCGGTCGTACATCACGCTATAGGAAAGCGCATAGGGGGTGAGCAGTTTGTTCAGGAGGTCACCAACTTTCTCGTTATGTGCATTCACACTTACCTTATTAACATCCAGTACTTCATTGCCTACATATACAAAAGATACTTCAGCAAGGGCGCTGATTTTCTCCAAGGCATCTTTAAGGATCACATCTTTTAGTTCAATCGTAATTTTCTTGTCGAGTGCATCCTGCAAACCATTACCCGCGTAGGCCTGCATCCCTACTGGCAACAGCAGCAATAAGCAATAAATAAATAATCGTTTTCTTCTGAACATAAGTATATTTTATTTGTTTCGTTCGGGCCATAAGGTTCCCCTTCCGGTTTTTAGATAAAACCAGACAATAAAAGGCCCTTCTGCATAAGCAGGGTATTTTTAATCAGTTATATGATGGCAATATGTTAGCCGGACGATAAGGATATAATCTGTATCATGTTCGATTTAGTTTGGTTGAATATGTGCGATTTAGTTCGGTTGAATAAATGCTACGCGGTTTACTTATATGTAACTATTGGCAATAGAAGATATATGATCAGATGTTTTGCATTTGATCATATAGTTAACCAGCATGAAGCGCTTTCAGGCTAAAGGCCCCCAGGACAGTATACCAGACTTCTAATATTTCTATTCTTTAAATTTTGGTTCAGCTTTGTTGATAACAATTTCGCATCTTAAATAGATTTTGGTTAACGAAATCATGGTCGTTATTTACAGTTACCACCAGCTATGATATATCCATTGTTGATACTATCCTTTTTCACTTTTGCATCTAAGGAAAAAGCAATTAATTCAAGTGCTTTTTCTAAACCATCCGCTATATTAAAAGATCCATAAAACATGCATTGCGCGGATCTTTGGTCGGTTATTACTGGCACGTTATAATACCTTTGCAGGTCTGATGCTACCATAAACAAAGGATCTCCTTTATAAATAAATTTGCCACTTATTTTTTGGGCAAAAAACCTGGCATCTTCAGTGGCATCTTGTAATTCAAGGTTTTGCGAAGACGGATCGTATACCGCGCTTTTATTAGCTGTAATTACCAGCTGGCCATTTTTATGCAGGTTGCCTTCTCTTGCATTTACCTGTACTGTTCCTGATACGACTACTACCTTGGCGATGTTCCGTTCGTGAACTTCCATATTAAAGGAAGTGCCCAATACCGTTGTATTTATCAGCGAAGAGGAAATAATAAAAGGATGTTTCGCATCATGGTTGATCTCAAAAAAAGCCTCTCCCTTCAGTGTTACTTTTCGGTCCTTTTTATCAAAAACCTCGGGAAAGGTAATGCTCGCCCCTCTTTCCAAATATACCACAGAACCATCCGGCAATTTTACTGTTTGCCTTTCCGATGTGGCGGCAAACACATGTTGCTTCACCCGTTCTTGCAACCACGTATACCAGATAGCTCCTGCTAATAGCAATACTACGGCAGCAGCAGCAATTTTCTGTTGGTACAACCGGAAAATACCTTTAAAAGAACTATCCTTAACCCCTATACGCTGATGAATATTTTTCAACATGTTGTTAGATAAACGTTTATCCAACATATACTTTACCGTTAGAAGGTCTGCCTCAAAAGACTCGGCAGCTACCATCTCCAGTTCGGAAAAATCATTGGCATTCAGGTATTCCATCATCCACTCCTGCTCTGTAGCAGTCCATTTATCCTTGTTAAACAGCTGTCTGAGATATTCCTTTCTATTGAGCACTAGTGTGACGGTTTAATTTAAATACGCACGATTAACCAAAACGGGTGGGTACTTTTTGATTTTTTTTTAAAAAAATGAAATATTAATTAAAATATAATATAAAATACACCTACCGGATTATGAATTGTGACAATTTAAGAACAGTAGTAACAAAATAATGTATTTATTGTCCCCATTACGCTGTATATAATCATTCAGCTTGATCATGGCGGCAGACAAATGTTCTTTTACCGTATTACGGGAAATATTCAGTTCATTCGCTACTTCCTCGTAGGTTTTACCCTCCAGCTTACAACGGGTAACGATGGCCCTTTTTTTGGGAGATAACATTGAAATAGCCTGTTCCAGCAAATGGTACTGCTCTTCGTCTATGTTCTTACGCTCAATAGCTATCCCATCATCTTCGTTTGTTTGGAAGATTTTTTTGTGAAAAGCTTGCTCACGCAGCTTTTTCCTTACAAAGGATACACACATATTAAAGCTAATAACAAACAACCATCCGCTTACAGATTGATCGGACTGGATATCCTGTCTTTTTTCCCACAGGCGTGCAAATACGTCCTGAAGGATATCTTCAGTAACCACCTCATCTTTCACAAACTTGAAAATATTCCGGTATACAGCTCCATGATATTTCCAATACAAGCTATCAAAGGCGCTTACCTCATGGTTTTGTAACCGCACTACTAATTCAGCATCTAGTATATTCATATCTCTTCTTTTATATAAATCATATCGTGGAATACAATTTATATGGCTAGAAAAAAGCCAGGTTTCCTCCAAGGCAATGGCCCTCTATTCTGCTGTATAAAATAGTAACAAATATTATTATTTAATAAATTAATTCATATTAATTATAATTATAATATACATATACAGCGCAATCAGCGTAACAGAAAATATACAAACAAAATAAGACCACTATACACGTAGACTAAGATAGCAAACATGGACTTGGGCACACGCTTTTGCCATCCTTTCACCGTTAAACGCCATCCATGAAAATACA
Organism: Chitinophaga sp. 30R24; assembly: GCF_049056765.1. Classification (NCBI taxonomy): domain Bacteria; kingdom Pseudomonadati; phylum Bacteroidota; class Chitinophagia; order Chitinophagales; family Chitinophagaceae; genus Chitinophaga; species Chitinophaga sp. 30R24. The sequence goes on along the minus strand of NZ_JBJGXX010000003.1, from coordinate 110,114 downwards.
CATCATTTCACTTTACATGGGAGCATTCTGAAAAAGCACAGACAAAAAAGAAGTATTTTTCTTTTAATAGACCTCCTTTAAACAGATGTTCATTGGCCCCTGCATGGGTACAATGAACATCCCTTAACAATTTGCCCTATTGGCGGAAGGGCACCACAGCAGGTTGCTCTTCCGGAAGAAACTTAGCAATGTTCTCTGCTTCGTTAGCCAAACCAGTACTTCTTCTTACAGTAATGGAGTACTGCTGAATAGGCGTGTTACGTGGCAAAGTAACGGTGAGCTGTCCTGTGGTAATGTTTTGATCCCAGGTAACATAACAGGTATTAATACCAAAACCTTCGAGACTGGAATTTGGGGGTGCTGAAATAATCTGGCCATGTACTGCCGTCCAAACTACGTATACGTTATTACCAACAGTTGGCGACAGCGTATATACACTGGTGTTACCACCAGGTACTGTGGTAGGCCCTGAAATGGTTACGGGACCTTGCTGTGCAAAGGCTTTGTTTCCACCTATGCATAATAGCAATAATAGCGTACAAAGAAATGTGGATACCTGAATGAGCTTAACGTTCATTTTACAATGGTTTAAAGAGTGATATACGTGGAAAAAAAATTATCGTATTCAAGTAACTAAAAAATCATTTAATATCCTAGCAGCGCATATTAAATATTGATGTTAAAGGCTCATTATTGACACAACTGAAGCATATCTACAGTGAGTCATAAAAAATCGTTACGATAAAAAGGGGCAGCTACTTTGCAAAGTAGCAGGATATAACTATTGGTCGTTTACGAAATACGGAAATTTTCAATACAGTCCCCTCTTTTTCCCAGGAAGGTTACTTTAACGGCTATATCAAATCAACCAAAGAGAAGGCACAATACCTTCCTTAAAGTGGCATCCAACCCACTGTTACGCCGATGTATGCCGGTAGCAACCAGGAGCATCTATAGTAAATACCATTAACGGAATAAAGTACCATCAACGGAATTTTATTGCTGTATCTTATTATAAATAGGCAGATTTTATATTTAAAATCAAAAAAATTCCCAATTGCGTAAAATGGTCTGGCATTAAAAAACATAGTATTGTGGTAATTATCTGATTAATCAAAGTAGACAAACTATTTCTGCTGATGGAAGACATGCTTTTAGAAAAAAATCCGGCTGCGATGTTTTGCAGCTTTGACATATATCAGGCCAACGAAAACTCGTTAAAAGAAAGACGTAAATCTGTAAATAAACCGGGACACAATGGAATGGTATATGAGTTATCTTCTCCAGATGGTATCAATCTTGGTTACTATAATATAATATCTACAGAGCCAGGTAAAGTCATTATAGAAAACACCCATCCATTCATACAACTCACTTATACCATTAGCGGCAATAAAAGTTATGAAATAAATGGTGGCAAGCATCCACCTTTGTCGTTTAAAAAGAAGGAATACAATTATCTGTTTTTCACTAAAGAACGTGTGCACCTCAATTGGCAGCCCGGCGAGCGACTGGAAATTTTCGAATTGGGTATCAGTCCTGAGCTGATGCTTAACTATCTCCCCCAGGAGCATCCCTTTTACGCTTTACTGCACCGAAGTATAAAAGAAAATGAACCCACTCCGATGAGCAGGTCAAATCTTTTCTTGCAAACTGAAAGCAATAACATCTTATATAAAATGATTAATTGCCCACTTGATGGAAGGTATAAACAGTTGTACATTAAAAGCAAGCTGGGAGAACTATTGTCGATTGAACTGGACGCCTTTGAACAAAGCCTGTCGACAAGCCAGGGCAAAGCTGAAAAAACGGGCGCGCTACGTTCTGTAGATATTGAGCGCATGTACCAGGCAAAAGAAATCATCAAATCCAATCTGCAAAGCCCATGCTCATTAATAGATTTAGCACACCAGGTCGGCACCAATGACGCTTATCTAAAACGTCACTTCAAAGAGGTTTTTGGAACTACCGTCTTCGGCTATCTTCATCTTATCAAAATGAACCAGGCTAAAGAATTACTACAGTCCGGTGTATCTATAACAGAAGTGGCTCATCTTACCGGATATAAATATGTATCACACTTTAACCGCGCTTTCAAAAAGCATTTTGGCATAGGACCCGGTAAGATAAGATAAGAAAGGGCGCTGTACCCCGGAAAAATAAACTCAGATCAGCGCAAATTATAGGCTGCACCAACAAAAAATAAACGACCGGGCTGTGATGGCACTTTCGGATCAATAAAATTAAGCAGGTTCTCTGCATTGAAACGAAGTGACAAATGACGGTTGGCCAGTTTTTTCTCCAAACCAGCGTTCAACAGATAATACCCTCTTACAAAAGTATCGAACCGGTCTATGTAACCATTATTATTTTTATCACTGAAAGGATATTTACCACGGTAATTTACCCGCACATTAGCGCTCAGGTTCCAGGGGAGGTAAGTATAAAACACCCGGGCATTAAACATATGCCTCGAACGGTTTTCTATGCCCCAATAATCCTTGGCCGAAGGGGTATAATTAACGTAGCCCGTTCTGGGATCAAACAGGGGAGCAAAATATTTTCCTCCTTCATGAATCTCATCCTCTACTGTTTTGTCTTTAGCAACCAGGTATTGATAACCGCCGCTAATATTCAGGCAGGTAACTGGTGTATACTTAAGCGAGAACTCTACGCCTTTGTAATATGCTTTTGCGTTATTACGGTAAGAATAGAGTGCACGGCCGCTGATATCGGTACCTATCAAAACACTATTGATCTGATTGGTGATATCATGATAAAACACACTCCCCTCTGCGCTTATTATTTTATTGGGTGTTTCCCAGGTAAGACTTACGTTATAAGATTTACTCATTTCAGCATCCAGCGTTTTTCCTTTTATCTCATTATACACCGGTTCCAGCTCATATTTGCTGATTTGCTGCGCAGCCATCATCTGGTTAACAATATTACGTAATACAGAGCTGCCCACTACCATATAGTTATAGGAAGGATTATAGAACACCTGATACAGTTTTTTCATATCCGGCGCCTTAAAACCCGTCCCATAAGCTGCTTTCAAACTCAGGGTTGGCAGCAGCTTATATTGCAGCGCCATACTGGGGTCTAAACGCCATCCGTAGTCTACAATATGATCATAGCGAAGTCCCAGCGTAAATTCCAACCTGGATATGGCCCTCCAGTTAGCCTGCGTATATACGAAATATGATTTAATATCATTCACGTTAGACAGGATATTCTGGTCCATATGCTCTATGCTGCCTCCTGCGCCACCTACAACATCCAGTTTTTTATTCAGTGTGTATGAAAACTGTTGCTCTGCGCGATGAAGGGTCTGTCCAAATTCGGTTTGACTGATGCTGTCCCCTTTTGTGAGGGCAATACTCATATCTGCATTGTACCGGGTAAAGTAGTAGCGGGTCATACTTCTCCACCGGTTATTAAAACGGTGATCAAAGGCAACAGATAGGTTCAGGTCCTTTTCGTCTAATACATCTTTCGTGATATAACTGGCACCGTAATCTTTTGTCATGAAGCTCCGTCTTAACCCGTAGCGGCCACTCACCGACAGCAGATTTTTTTCATTAAACCGGTACCGGAAGCGCCCCTGGGCGGAATAATTATCATACGGTGGTGCAGTAGTGCCTTTTATAGTGCCCGTACTGGTATTGAAGCCACCCGTATGGTAATAGTTGGAACTCAGCGAAATACTACCTTTTTTATTCCAGAGTGGCGTCTCCCCTTCTGCTGTAATGTCTGCGGTTTCGTTACTTCCGTAGCTCACAGAAGCGATCGCCTGCGGATCAGCAACAATGTGGCGGGTAATGATATTGATGGTACCTCCCAAGGCGTCTCCGCCATACAGGTTAGAGGCCGCGCCTTTGGTTATTTCCACACGCTCTATATTCGATACGCTGATACGTGAAAGATCAAAGTTGCCGCTGTTACGTCCAATCATAGGTTGGCCATCTATCAATACCATAATGTATTCACTGCCAAATCCCTGCATTTGCACCCCAATGGAACGGGAACCTCCTCCAATGTCATTTACAATAGCCACGCCCGTTTGTTCTTTGAGCACCTCATCCAACCGGCGGCTACCCATTAATTCTATAGTGCGACGATCGATAATAGTAACAGGCATAATACTATTTTCAATCTTTATTAATGTTTCAGCGTTTGTATTGGAACGCTGACTAACTACTTCTACCTGTTTCAAATCCTGCTTATCTGTTTCCATCCGGATGTCTTTGGTGTGTATTTTTGCTGACGCCCTGAATGTTTCCTGATAATCTTTATACCCAATTATCCGGGCTGTGATGGTAATCATTCCAGCTGTTAGGCCTGAAAACCGGTATTGCCCCAGATCATCACTTGTTACTATTTTGCCGGAGGGCTGTGCCATTACTATCACACCGGGCATATTGTTTCCTCCGGCATCCGTTATTCTTCCTTGCAGCGTGATCTGCTGCGCTTGCAACTGAAATACACCGGTAAAGCACAGTACAAGCATTATAGTTAATCTCATTGATTTGCAATTAATAGTTTACAGGCTCAATTCCTTGTTTTTAGATTGCGGCTGCCATCTTCCTGAATAAAATAGCGAAAGGTAAAATAAGGCGAAGGCCAGTTCAGATCTGTTACCACTTCCGGAGCGCCTTTGTACATACTGATCAGTTGCAGTTTTCCATACTTGTAGGAACTCTTGCCGGTAACAGCATCTATTCGCTGCAAGCGCAGGTAATATGCCCTATAAGGAAAAGGTTGCGCCACATGAGTAGTAGTGCTGTATTCATACCACGCATTTACGCCTTCCCCATACTCCGATGTATAGCCTATTTGCATATTATGAGCCGGTACAGCGTCAAAAAGACTGTCAGCAGGTGCTTCATTCATAAACTCATAACCATAGGCATACATCAGCACAGATGTTTGGGTCATAGGGCTACCATACCCGGGACTTTTTTCGTAACCGGCATTGTTCAGCCATATCAGGCTATTAAAATCTCCTGTAAAAGCAATATCCCATTTATCGGTTTTTAAATAGCGGGCAGAATCTGCAGCATCACGTATAAATAGCTGGTTACCGCTGCTAAACTGAAACAGGAACATATTGTATTTCCCTGTTTCCTTACCGCTTTTACTGTATTCCACCTGTACAAAATTGATATTGCTACGATAGTTAACATTGTTTACCAATAACGCCCAGGCTTTGCCGGAGTAGATGTATACCCGTTGGTTATCACTATCGCAATACGCCCAATTGATCTCTGGATTTACCGGGGGCTCTTTTGCATATCCACGCCAGTTGATGGATAAACCATCTTTTTCGGGGGTATACTTGTCTATACCTATCTGGTACCAGGCACCACTACGATAAATATAATCCTTACTATCCGACGAGTTGGTATAAGCACTGTTTTCAACCACATTGGTGGGATGCAGGGCCCCGGCAGGCAGCCAGGTGATACTGGCTTCGCTGTTGGTATCTACACCCTGGGCGGCATTTATCTTTTCCTTTTCCCTGGGTATAATACGGATAGAGTCTGTCCATGAGGAGTTGTAATAGCGTTGCCGCAAATAAGTATCCCCGGTTTCATATTTGTTTTCCCAGCCATCAGAAGCCAGTGTATCGCCAGGAAGATCATACACCACCACGCTTCGGCTATCTTCGTAATTAACAATGTTTTCCTCTGGCTTGTAACAGGCAGCAAGCACCAAGACAGCTGCTATTGCTATATAAAATATTTTCTTCATTAACTTTTAACCGGGATTATTGGCCATAAAGCCTGATTGAGTAGCATAGAGAGATATGCCTGATTGTAATATGGATCTATAAAGTATAGCACTACTGCTGTTGGCTTCTGGCTTAACGGGTAGTCCGGCAATTTGAATTTAACCGTACTATCTGTTTGTGTGAGTGCTTGTGCGTCGAAGGCATATTCATCGATTACCAGTTTGGTAAATCGCTTTTTATACCACTTGCAAACGTTTCCATTGTAATCATCTGAAATTTTAAGTGTAACACTATCTCCTGCAAACAGCCTTTGGCCAGCCTCTTCAAAGGAAAAGTGCATCAGGCCACTAAAAGAAATATCGGGCATACGGATATTTACCATTTTTTCATCAGAAACACGATCACCTATTTTCACCCGGATTTTGTGTACCCCGGTATCAAGGATATCCGTATAATCAGGAAGATTTGCGGTGATATTGGTCATTGTTAGCTTCGTATAGTCTATCGGCAAGTCAAATTCAAAACCATCGCTCAACCGCTGGGCATACACATGTACAGCAGCTGTATCACCGGAAAGGAAATATTCTCCGGTAACGGTTATTTGGGTGCTGGAAATCCAGTGTAAGCTATTGGGACTTATCATCGAAATTTTAGGTACTGCGCGATTAATAACCGGTTTTAGCCGATAGGTTTGTTTAGATCCGTCTTCTGCCGTAACGGTGTAAACGGTTTCAGTATTAAAAGCAACTTCTGCGCCCGAAGCCGGCGAAATAGTTGCATGAGGGGAAACCACAATATTCGGCTTAATGGTAGCCGGCATGTTTGCTTCGGCCGCCCAATACACAATAATGTTTCCATTATTGATTGTTGCGTTTATCGAGTCGCCGGCATAACCCATCAGCACAAAGGTTTCGATATTATTATAGGGCCGTTTCTCATATTCTTGTGCTGTTTTAGTGCAGGACTGCAACAGAAAAAATGTACATGCACCAAGCGCCAATACGACTTTAGATAATCGTTCCATCATATTCATTTCTTAGCTATTATGAGTCTTATTATTTTTTTTCGTTTATGGTAAACAGCCGGCCTATAGTGGCCAGCATATTATCTGTACCCCAACCTGTTTCTTTATTAAAATCGAAATAGAAACCTATTCCCGGGTCGTCTAACGTAAAAACATATATGTAGGAACCAATAGCACCAGCAGGAAGATCAGGGAAGATTACTTTCACTTCCGTGCGGGTGATGCTAACTATTTTCATTTCTAATTTTTCTCCAAACAAACTACTGGGAAAGCCTGCGGGATAGGCGCCGCCATAATTAAACCCCGACTGGGCAAATTTCATGTACACCCGTTCAAGCCCTGTGATGGCTCCATTTTGATTGTCGTTTGTATTGCGCCCGAGTGCTGCAAAAATAACGGTGTCGCCTGGCGCATAGACGGAGGTAGATTTCAGATTGTTGAATTTCGGCTTTTTATATACCAGGTGGATAGGAGGTAATTGGGCGGTACGTCCCTGATGCTTCATTTCCACCTTATAGTATCCGCTATCTGCATCAGCTGAGATGTCTAATAACATCGTATAATAATTCGCTCCCGGCGTTACTTCATAGGTCTTTAATATATCAGTATATACTTTACCGGTAGCCTGGTTAGTAAGGGTAAATTTTGCATTGGCACTTGTGGAACCGAAATTACCATAAATAGGTAGCCTGCCATATACTGCCCTTTCGATAGAAGAAGAATAATCAATTTCCGTACCTCCTGCCATTGTAAACTGGTAGCCAACTTTTAAGCTATCAGGACGTGGTGCAACTTCTATGATAAGCGTGTACTTACGTTTAACATTATCGCTTCCGATAACAGTATATGCATAGCCGGTAGTATCAAGTGGAACCGGATCCACCCCACCATCTAAATTAATCGCGTTGCCTTTGGCATCCAGCAGCTTAGCATTCTTATCTATTGTGATTTTAGGTACCATATAATCAATGCCTACATAGTAGGGGATGTAGATGGTGATGATGTTTTTTATATTATCAACAGCTCCCAAAAGCGTGTCTGCTGCATTAGTCACCTTATATTCCAGGATTGTATTGTTGGGGGACCGTTCAAAAGGAATCGTTTCAGTTTTTTTACAAGACAACCCCAAAGTAATGATCATCAATATTATTGATACCCGGTAAAATTGTTTCAGGCTGGTTTCTTGTTGTTTCATTATGCTCGTGTTAAAAAAATTATACTTTCTGTTTATCTGCCCTAATCTGAATCGCCTTATAAAGACATTCTTCCATTTCGTTTTAAGCTGTAGTATGTAGCAGGCGTTATAGCTTTACGGTTAGTTTTGGGCGGTTAATCATGAATCCAAAACGGCGTTCTTCTGCTTTCACAACCACATACCTAAAACTGTAAACAGGCATTTTTATATCTTTGTCCCTGCGCATTTTCATTGGATCTAAAATACCTTGGTACATACTTTGTGTTTCCATTTTGGCATAATTACCCTTGGCTGTTTTGATGATGACAGTACGGGGTCTTAGCGGATGTACATCTTTAAAGGTCTTAACCATATCCTGCGAAAGGCAGTACATCATGTGCTGATACTTGTTAACTTCTGCCTGTACTGCCGGATCTGGATTCTCCGAATCTTTCATTTTATCGGGACGCAGGAAATTGCCGAAAAAAGTATAGACAACATGCCCCAAAGGCGCACCCAAAGCCCCCTGATCGTCCAGGCCTGTTTGCCCGGGATACTGAAACTGGCTGTCATCTGGTATTTGAGTAACCTCATCAAAAGCAGCATCCAATACTACAATACCGCCAACAGCGGAGGTTCCGTAGCCAAAGCCGCTTCTTGTGCCGTTATTACCAGAGATGGTGCTGCGAAACATACCGCTGAAAGAAATATCCCAGCGTTCAGTACTTCTATACCCAATTCCAACAGAGGAGAAACGTTCAAGGCTAAAAAACATCGGATCTTCATCATCCAGCGGTTGATGCCCTGCGGGCAGATTGGCTCCAAGGTCCAATATTTGTATCTCACGGTTAAAAACAGAATCGCTCGGTGGCACATCAGCTTCCCAATCGAAACCGTTCAAATCGTATACCTTGCCACACGAACTGCATAGCATTACCGTTACTGCAAGGCAATAAATGATTCTGAATGTCATTAATCTATATTAAAAGGCGTGTGTAGAAATCCGGCATTGCCTGAAATGTCGAACGCAAAGTTGGTTGAAACTTATTACCATTAACGGAAAACTTTAACAGAATTTATACCATTGACGGAAAACTTCTACACCCGAACTGAATGGGGCACTACTGAGTATATGGGTAAACGTTATTGTGCGTTTACCTGGCAGCTATGACCAGTAACTGGAAAGGAAATGGAGCATCTGGATGCTATGCTCTTCATTACATCTTGATTGAATTTCTTTTGACAGCTTTTATCTGAGCGATAAAAACTGTTCCTGTATGTATTTGATATAAGTGAGGTTACTCAAAAGGGTTATTGAAACCCGTTAAACCGAGGGGTATATAAAACAAAAAAGGTTGTGAATCAATGATTCACAACCTTTAAAGGTGGAGATGGCGGGAATCGAACCCGCGTCCAAACATATTCCCCAAAAGCTTTCTACATGCTTATTCACGCATTGCTTTGTCGGGACTGTGCAGGGGCGTAACCAACCAACCCAGTCCTTATCCGTTGTTATTTCGGTGCTCACTCACAGAAACTATGAGCACCTATCCCTATGGGTTTATGATTCAGCGGCGGGAGTCGCATAAGGCGACAACTCCAGGCGGCTATAATGGGTGTCTAATCTCTGATTAGGCAGCCATGGCGTAGTTAGATTCGCCATTTAGAGTTTGAATATTCAGATTTACGTGCTAATTATCCAACGCACGGCATGCTTACACTTTCAAAGACCTATGCTGTCAAAACCAGGCATCCCCGGTAGTTTAGCCCACAAATATACTTTTTTTTCATCCATCCTCAAAATAAAAGATGCGATAAAGGGGCTGAAGCTTACTAAATGATCATGGCGCTATCGGCGCCATAGAATAAAAAGAGGGTGTACCAGACTTTGATACACCCTCTTTCCAAAAAAGATTTACCTGTTTTAAGAGAAAAATTTACTGATACTTCGCCAGATATCCAGGCCATTAGCCAGCAACAACAAGCCAAAGAGGAGCACCATACCTACTATTTGCGCATACTCCAGGAACTTTTCGCTGGGTTTGCGGCCAGTAACGATCTCGTACAGGAGGAAGAGCACATGACCTCCATCCAGGGCCGGAATCGGCAGAATATTCATAAATGCAAGAATAATAGACAGGAAAGCAGTGAGCTGCCAGAAAGCTACCCAATCCCAGGCAGAAGGGAACAGATTGGCAATACTGCCAAAACCTCCCAACGATTCGGTCATCTTTACTTCCTTGGAAACAAAGATCAGGCGTAACTGACTCACGTAATCCTGCAGTTTGCCCACACCTTTATGAAAACCGGCAGGGAATGATGCCAGGAAAGAATAATGTTTGGTATTGTATTCGAAAGGATCTTTTGCAAATACCCCGAAAACACCTTCCTTAGAAAGGGTTGCCTCCACATGTAAGGTGTCGGTGCCGCGTAATACACCGATAGTCACCATTTCGTTCTTATGTTTCTTGATCTCTTCGGTGAATTCACGTATAAATGGCAGCGACTTATCATTTATACCGATCAGTCGGTCGCCTCTACGGATACCCACCTGGGCGGCAGCTGAACCGGGCTTAATGCTATCTACCAGATAGGGGGCCAGTGGCACCGCAAATGGCGCTTTCTGCTTAATGAGACGGCTGATAAACCCTTCCGGTAAAGGCAGGTTTATTTGTTGCCCATCACGTTCTATCTGTATACTTTTTACCTGATGCAGGATCACATCTGCTGGTATAGCATCAAAATTCTCAATAGGTTTGTTATCCAGGGATACCAGTTTATCTCCGTTGCGCATCCCAATGCTTATACCAAGAGAATCTACTTCCACCCCATATTTTACGCTGGAATTAGGCAAATAGGTTTCACCATAATGCCATAACAGCATAGCATATATGAAAAAGGCTAACAGAATGTTCACCGTTACACCACCTATCATAATGATCAAACGCTGCCAGGCTGGTTTTGCACGGAATTCCCAGGGCTGCGGCGGTTTCGCCAATTGCTCCTTATCCATGCTTTCATCTATCATACCGGATATCTTTACATAACCGCCTAACGGCAGCCACCCGATACCATACTCTGTTTCCCCCTTTTTGAGTTTAAAAAGTGAAAACCAGGGGTCAAAAAATAAATAGAATTTCTCCACCCTTGTTTTGAACAGCTTGGCCGGTATAAAATGTCCCAGTTCATGCAATACAACCAAAATGGAGAGCGACAGTAATAACTGCCCGGCTTTTACCAATATTACCTCTGTTGTCATTAATGATTTCTGCTTTAATTCTGCCTAATATATTAGTTTTAATACATATTCCGGCAAAACGCTTTGTTAATTTTTATTTGGCAATTTATATAACGATAGCATTGATAAGGGAAGCAGCATGTTCACGTGCAGCATTATCGCACTCGTAATAATCGTGTAAAGTTGGTATTTCGATAAATGGTACCTTACCCAGCGTTTCTTCAATTACTTCAGTCATTTGCAGGAAGCCAATCCTGTTTTTCAGGAAGGCGTTCACTACTTCCTCGTTGGCAGCATTCATTACACAGGCAGCGTTTCCGCCCTTATGCATGGCTTCAATAGCGATGGCCAGGTTGCGGAAAGTTTTGGTGTCTGGCTGCTCAAAAGTAAGACTGGGGTAGTTCCTGAAAGAAAACCGGGGAAAATCATTAGACAAGCGATCGGGATACCCCAAAGCATACTGTATGGGCAGTTTCATATCGGGCAGGCCCATCTGGGCTTTTAAGGAGCCGTCTACAAATTGCACCATGGAATGTATAATGGATTGGGGGTGTATAACCACTTCAATGTTTTCCGGCGCCAGGCCAAACAGCCAACGGGCTTCAATCATTTCCAGTCCTTTATTCATCAGGGTAGCGGAATCGATGGTGATCTTAGCCCCCATGCTCCAGTTAGGATGCTGCAAAGCATGGTCTTTCTTTACATTAATCAGGAAATTGGGCTTTTTACCCAGGAACGGGCCTCCGGAAGCTGTAAGGATCACTTTTTCCACCTTGTTGAAAGGCTCACCCAGCAAACATTGGAAAATGGCGGAGTGTTCAGAGTCCACCGGAATAACCGGTACATTCTTACGGCGGGCAGTGGCCATCACAATATCTCCTGCCACTACCAGGGTTTCTTTGTTAGCCAATGCTATCGGCGTACCCTGCTCTATGGCGGTTAATGTGGGCGCCAGGCCGGCAAATCCCATAATAGCAGCCAACATCATGTCGATAGAACTCCAGGATGCTACTTCTACCATCGCTTTAGGGCCGGCAAACACCTTAATGCCCTTATCAAATAATATGTCTTTTACCTGCTTGTATTTTGCCTCGTTGCCTATCACTACAGCATTCGGCTTAAACTTCAGCGCCTGTTCTATGAGCAGATCCGCATTTTGTTGTGCGGTAAGTACTTCTACACTAAACCTGTCGGGATGCGCCGCGATCACCTCCAGTGCCTGTATGCCAATAGATCCGGTAGACCCGAAAATGGCAATCTTTCGTTTGTTCATTACGGTGATTTACTTTTTTTCAGTTAACAAAAAGGAAGAAACAACTGCCCAACCGGAGTTCAACAGTTGTGATTACCAGGGATTACCGGTTGTTATTGTAAATAGGCAGCCAGTTCATCTACCAACTTTCTATCGTTACTCAAACGTGGCACTTTATTTTGTCCACCCAGTTTTCCAATAGCTTTCATATAATCAATAAAACCTTGTTTCCGTACAGTTCTTATCTTCAAGGGTTGCAAAATATTTCCGGTCAGCAGGTCATTATAATAAATGTTTTTCCTGCGCATATTCTCATCTACCTTTTTCGCAAATGCAGCTATATCAGCTGGCGTATTTTCAAATTCCACAAACCACTCATGGTAGGGCAACTCTCCATTGGTTTGCACCATTGGGGCCACGGTAAATTCTGTGATATGCACATTTTCTTCTGCTGCCGCCTTCATCAGGCTATGTTCTACCTCTTCTCCGATCACGTGTTCCCCAAAGGCAGATATAAAATGCTTGATACGACCGGTTACCAACAGGCGGTAGGGATGGGTGGAAACAAATTTTACGGTATCTCCCAGGTTATATCCCCATAAACCGGCATTGTTGTTGACGATCATGGCGTAATTTACGCCTGTTTGTACGTCTTTAAGCGACAACCGGGTAGGATTTTCATTAAAGATTTCACTGGCTGGCACAAATTCATAGAAAATGCCTGAATTGGTATTCAGCAACAGGCCTTCCTGCTCTTGCGAATCCTGGAAGGCAAAGAAACCTTCAGAGGCTGGAAAGGTTTCTATAGTATGTATAGGCCCCCCGATAGACGCCATCAGTTTAGCGCGGTAAGGTTCAAAATTCACCCCACCATATACCATTACATCGAAGTTCTTAAAAATTTCTTTAATACGTTTACCATTGCTGCGCTCTATTAACCGGTCGAAATACATCTGTACCCATGGTGGTATACCGCTGATCAAGGTCATATCCTGGTTAATGGTTTCTTCCACGATCTTGTCCAGCTTAGTTTCCCAATCGTCGATGCAGTTGGTTTCGTAAGACGGCAACTGGTTGGTACGCAGGTACCGGGGAATATGATGGTTCACGATCCCGCTGAGACGGCCGGTAGGAATTCCCCCTACCCTTTCCAGTTCCGGGGAACCGGACAAGAATATCATTTTACCATCTGCAAAAGCAGTATTCCCTGTTTCCCCCATGTAGTTCAGCAACGCATTACGGGCGGTGTCCATATGGTTATTAACAGACTCTTTGGAGATGGGAATATATTTAGCACCGCTGGTAGTACCAGAGGTTTTCGCCAGGTAGATCGGCTGCCCTTTCCACAGTACATTCTGTTTTCCTTCCTTAATCCGTTCAATATAGGGTTTAAATTGTTCATAATCCCTTAAAGGCACTGCCTGTTTAAATTCTTCGTAAGACTGTACCTCATTGAACTTATGATCTGTACCGAACTCTGTTTTTCTGCCTGTCTTTATCAGCTCCTGCAGGATTGCCTCCTGATCTTCCACCGCCTTTGTCATTTCCTTCTTTAACTTATTATGTACAATAGAAGCAAATGGTTTGGCCAGCAGTGATTTAAACTTCATGCCTGTTATTTTATGATTGAAAGATGAAAGATGGGAATATTTGTTTATACATCAACAAAAGACCTCACCCTATCTGTGATTATTCACGTAAACGACAAAAGTATACAAATTTGCGTTGGTTTTCACAGCAAGATAACTGTTTTTACCTCAGGCCAGAATAGCATAAAGAGTGGATATAGCGGCGGATCAACAGAAAGCATAGTTTGTTAAAATAATTTAAAATTCAAGAAAGTATGTATCTTTGAAAAGATTAAGCTTTAACCGGTCCTTTACGCAAGGTTTATACATTGTGGATTAAAAAAGACCGAAAAACTTTGTCTATTAGAAAACAAAAGGTTACTTTTGCGGAAATTATATTTTGGATAATTATGTTTGCAGTTGTAAAAATCGCAGGTCAGCAATTTAAAGTACAAAAAGACCAGGAAATTTTTGTACAGCAGTTACAAGGAAATATTGGAGACAAAGTGGAGTTTTCCGATGTACTGTTAACCGATAACGCAGGTACGCTGTCCGTAGGCACTGATGTAAAATCAGTAGTAAAAGCAGAGATTCTGGCTCATGTTCAGGGCGACAAGGTAATCGCTTTCAAAATGAAGAGAAGAAAAGGCTTCAGAAAGAAAATCGGTCACCGCACCCACTTTACAAGAATCAAAATCAATGAAATAGCTTAATCCCGTTAAGCTGTATTTTTTAAGACAATTAATAAAGTAATTATACAATGGCACATAAAAAAGGTGAAGGTAGTGTAAAGAACGGCCGTGATTCCCAAAGCAAAAGGCTGGGAGTAAAAATCTTTGGTGGTCAACCAGCAATTTCCGGCAACATCATCGTTCGCCAGAGAGGTACAGTTTATCATCCCGGTCAAAATGTAGGTGTTGGTAAAGATTTTACCATTTTCGCATTAACTGACGGTGTGGTTGAATTCAGAAAAGGTCGCGAAAACAAGACTTACGTTTCTGTTAAATCATTTGACACCACTGCTCAGGCGGAAGCCTAATCAGTGTTAGCCATAAAGTTTTTTTCTAAATACCCAATATTTTACTAACCCAAATTCAAAAAACAATGGCAACAATTAAAAAAGCGGCTGCTAAAAAAGCTGCTCCTAAAAAGGCAGCTGCTAAGAAAGCCGCTCCTAAAAAGAAAGCTGCTGCTAAGAAAGCCGCTCCTAAAAAAGCTGCCGCTAAGAAAGCTGCTCCTAAAAAGAAAGCCGCTCCTAAAAAAGCTGCCGCTAAGAAAGCCGCTCCTAAAAAGAAAGCTGCTGCTAAGAAAGCCGCTCCTAAAAAAGCTGCCGCTAAAAAAGCTGCCGCTAAGAAAGCTGCTCCTAAAAAGAAAGCTGCTGCTAAGAAAGCCGCTCCTAAAAAAGCTGCCGCTAAGAAAGCTGCTCCTAAAAAAGCCGCTCCAGCTAAAAAAACAGCTGCGAAGAAGAAAGCTGCTCCTAAAAAAGTGGCCGCTACTCCTCCAACTGTACCTCCAGCTCCGGCTAACTAAGATCGGAATTACAAAATGTAGTTATAAAAAGGTCCTGACAATGTTGGGACCTTTTTCGTTATGGCACCCATCAGCAAAAAACTGCCTGGTCATCTGCTCCCCTCCCCTAAAAACAGCTCCTTTCCTGACATTAGCGGCTATCCTTCTGCCCTCACGCCAATCAAAAAAATCATATCTTAAAATCACATTCATCCCATCCTTATTTTTGCACTATGGACAACTACTCAATTTCAGATAATTTCTCCCTCCTGTCTAAACTAATGGACATACACGGAGAAAATAGTTTCAAGGCCAAATCCTTCGCTACCGCAGCTTTTACCATAGAAAAGCTACCCTCTCCATTGAAAGATATTCCCCGGGAAGAAATTTTCCAGCTCAAAGGCATAGGAGAATCTACTGGTAAAAGCATTCTGGAAATGCTGGATACCCAACAATGCTCCCTCCTGAATCATTACCTGGAAATAACACCTCCGGGTATCCTGGAAATTATGAAGATAAAAGGGCTCGGGCCTAAAAAAATTGCTACCATTTGGAAAGAGCTGGAGATAGAATCCATGGGAGAGCTGCTGTATGCCTGTAACGAAAACCGTCTGATGCTCCTCAAAGGATTTGGCGCCAAAACACAGGAAAGCGTTCGCCAGAACATTGAGTTCTACCTTGCTAACCGCCATCGCTTTCTCTTCGCAGAAGTAGCTGCCATTGGGCAAGAGCTGGAAAAACAACTACAAGAGCTCTTTGCACCGGCTGCTGTTTCCCTCTCCGGCGCCTTCCGCCGCAATAGCATAATTATCGATGAAATTGAAGTACTCATCGCGGCGCCGGTGGCCACTGTACAACAACAACTGGCTGCCTTGCCCGGATTTACTTTGGTAACTACCAACGACCATAACCTGCTATGGACACTCGATGAGAAAATAAAGGTAGTAACGCATAGCTGCGCACCAGCCCGGTTCCCCGCCACACTCTTCGCCACTACCGGTGCCCCCGCGTTTATAGATAAATTCAATGCCGCCGGAGGCGCAGCATTTATACATGACGCCCCCTCGGAAGAAGCGATCTTCAGCGCTGCCGGTATGGATTTTATACCTCCTTTCTTACGGGAAGGGGCCAACGAAATCTCGCTGGCCAGGGCACATCAGCTGCCACAGGTAATTGTACCGGAAGATATCAAAGGCATTATCCACTCCCACAGTAACTGGAGCGATGGCGAGGCTTCCCTCGAAGAAATGGCCCTGGCAGCAAAAGCACAAGGTTTCCAATACCTGGTGATCAGCGACCACTCCCGGACTGCCTTTTATGCTAATGGGCTATCAGTGGAAAGGGTACTTGAACAACACACACTGATTGAACAACTCAATAAACAACTCGCGCCTTTCCGCATTTTTAAGAGCATAGAATCCGATATCCTTAATGATGGAGCACTGGACTACCCGGATGAAATACTAAGCCAATTCGACCTCGTAATCGCATCCGTGCACGCTAATCTTAAAATGACCGAAGAAAAGGCCATGAGCCGGCTACTGAAAGCCATTGAAAACCCCTACACAACCATCCTCGGACATATGACCGGCCGCCTGCTCCTGAGCCGCAATGGCTACCCGGTAAACCATAAAACCATTATCGACGCCTGTGCCGCCAACAATGTGGCCATAGAACTAAATGCCCATCCACGCCGCCTCGACATCGACTGGACCTGGTTACCCTATGCCCTGGAAAAAAAAGTGCTTATCTCTATTGATCCCGATGCCCACAGCATCGCCGGATTCAAAGACATTCACTACGGTACCCTGGCTGCCCAAAAAGGAGGCGTCACCAAAACAAACAATCTTAGCAGTTACTCTGTTGACATGCTAAGTGAGTACCTGCACCAACGTAAGCAACAAAAAAATATCCTACTATGATTCTACTGGCATTAGCCGTGGCGCCAGGATTTGCCATCTGCCTGTTCATTTATCTGATGGATAAATATGATCCAGAACCCACCGGATTATTGGTGAAAAGCTTTTTGCTAGGCATGCTCAGCGTGGCATTCCCTCTTATCATACAAGCCTTAGCCATCACTGCCGGACTACAAGAAAACAATGGCACCCTGCTCGGCTCCGCCGCTTTTGCATATGGTATCGTTGGACTCTCGGAAGAATTAGCCAAATACCTCGTACTGCTCTTCTATGCCTATCCTAAAAAGGCTTTCAATGAGCCGCTCGATGGAATCGTATATGCGGTAATGATAGGAATGGGGTTCGCCACCCTGGAAAATATCGCCTATGTAGGCAGATTTGGCTTCGGTACCGGAGTGGCCCGCATGTTTCTCTCCGTGCCTGCCCATGCTACCTTTGCCATACTGATGGGCTACTACGTTGGTCTGGCCAAATTTGTTCCAAAGAAAAGCGAAAAGCTCCTCTCAAGGGGATTGTTAATCGCGGTGCTCTTTCATGGCACCTTCGATTTCTTCCTCTTCCTGGGAAATAATATTTTTCTCATGGGTGCATCCCTTATTACCCTCCTCTACGCCATCAGGCTATCTATAAGGGCTATACGTAAAGACAGTGCCTTGTCTAAAAAATTATACGAACAACATTACTTCGAAGACAACAACAACGAGCCTTCTTAATACAGCTATATGCTAAAAAATTACATCATGTACCAGATTAAAGCAGCTACCGTAAATGATATTCCTGTTATACAAGACCTTACCAACAAAATCTGGCCGCCTACCTACCAAGCGATATTATCATCTGAGCAGATCACGTACATGATAAACATGATGTACAGTACTGCTGCACTGCAGCGCCAGATCAGCGAACTCGAGCATCAGTTCCTCATCCTTACAGACAACGATACGCCTATCGGCTTTGCAGCCTATAGCACTACTGCCGAACCAACAGTATATAAACTGCATAAAATATACCTGGACCCAAACTACCAAGGCAAAGGAGTAGGGAAATTACTCTTGCTACAAGTAGCGGAACAAGTAAAAGACCTGGGCGCCGCTATCTTGGAGCTAGACGTAAACCGCTTCAACAAAGCGAAGCAGTTTTATGAAAAACAGGGGTTCACTGTTTATAAAGAAAAAGACACGGATATCGGTAACGGCTATCTGATGGAAGATTATGTGATGCGCAAACCGCTATAAAAATAGAGCCCGGTAAGGACATACCAGGCTATTCCCAAGTTAACCATTAAAAGACACAACTCTTTTAAAAAATAACATTTTATTTAATTTCCAGAATTATGTACGATAATTGCTAACAAGCGGATTTATCCATATAGAAAAAAAGCAGTATCTTTTATAATCTAATATAAAAGATACTGCTTTTAAATTTATTATCTTGCTAAACTCTTGCAAAAACACGCCCCACCTCACTAAAAGTAAACATCTCCTCTTAACGAATGTTCCGGAAAAAGGGGCTGACCATTACTTTTTGGTCAGCCCTGTAGGTGCCTGAAGCGCGTATATCGGTTATTGATCCAAGCCGTTACTTTTGGCGGTCAGTACAGCGCCTTCATCGTTATCATCATCGTGGATGATAGCAACCGCCTTATTCAATTTCAGCTCAGGGGAAATCTTGAGTACTCCCGCATTAGCTGCTGCGGTAGCGTCACGCAGTTTTACTGATACCAAAGCATCTGCTTCTTTGATACGGTCGTTTACCAATGCCACCTGTATATCGGTTTCACTGAAAGCGCAATCGCCCGTGATTTTCACCATGTCGCCGTTCATGATCACGTAGTCTTTACCATACACCGCGGTACTAGCAGAGTCTACGCCAAAGAAGATATTGATATCGCTACCGGTACAATTGGTTTGTACAGATTGATCCGTTGCCTTTACCAAGATACATTTAAACATGCTCACCGGTGCAGTAGCAGATTCATTGGCATCTGTCAATTTTACCAGGGTAATGTAAGCCGCCTGGTCTTGGATGTACTGGGAAGCAGAAATAGAAGTAACATCTCCATTATAGCCTACCACAGCTTCATTCTCTGCTTTGATTTCACTCAGTACCAATACCACGGTTTCAGCCAGCTCAAAGCGGTTATCATCTTTTACTTTTACGTTCAGGCTGGCAGTACTAGCACCGCTGTCGATCGCAAAAGGCGCTTTAATGCTGCTTACAAAATCCGCACCTGGCAAGGCGGTACCGTTACCAAACTTGTAGGTTAAACGAATAGGCTTGGAGGTCGCATTTATCAATGGGCTATTGTCTCTCTTAAATAAACCGGCAGAAAATACCACGTCGGTATTAGGTTCTGCACCATTGCTACCACCAATAAATTTTACCATGGCCGGTTGATCGAGGATGGTTACCTCGCCCTGGGCTTTAGTAAGATACAGATCGGAAGCATCCAACACTTCTACGTGGAACGACTCCTTACCTTCCAGCAGGTTATCGCTTTTTACCGGGATCTGTATAGTTTTGGAGATAATAGCACCAGCGGCAAATTCTGAAGGCACAAAAGAGATCGTACCTTCGGTGATATCGAAATCAGCCGCACCAGCGCCGCCTTTATGCGGAATAGTTTTATAGTGAACGTTTACGGGTGTACGTACACCGTTGCTTCTAAGAAAACCGGATAAGGTAATAGTAAGGGTAGCGTTAGATAACCCATTCAGCGGTTCAGAAACTGCAATATCGTTGATGGATACCCCGTGACTGATTTTTAGAATGCGGTTACCATCTTCCTCTCCTCCGCCTGCTGCCAGGATTTCGCCGGAAGGGCTCATCAACAGGGAAGCCAGTGTGGTTTTTGCGTCATATTTGCCCAGCTGTTTGTCGAACATCATTTCTCCATCCGGGCTTAATTTAATCAGGCGATAGCCTTCTTTTGCAACCACACAGATTTCGTCATCTTCTGTTAACAGCAGGTGCTGGAAAACAGTGCCAATATTTTTATCTATTACAGTGGTGCCATCTGGCAGCAGTTTTACAATCTTACCTGTGTTATTGCTCACATTACCACCTGCTGCTACCACCTTGCCATTTTTACCTACTTCCAGGGAATATAAAGCAGCATCTGTTTCTTTATTGAACAACTCTGTTCCATCGGGACGCAATTTCACGATACGGCCTTTGTCTTTCTCTTCTGCACAAGCAAAGATCTGACCTAAGTCGTTTACTTTGATAGCGTTGAATTTACCATCTACGGTGCTATACTCCTTATCGAATACTACCTGGCCTTCCGCATTCACTTTGGAGATACGGCTGGCATTACCAGTGCCATAGGCTCCACCGCCCATAGCCAGTACAGAACCATCTTCCAGCAACAACATTTTTTCAAAGATAGCGCCTGGCTTACCGAAAGAAAGCTCAAATTGCTTTTCTCCTTTACCATCTACTTTTACTATATATGCTTTGCCTTGTCCATCTCCTACATCACCACCTACAGCAATAATGTTTTCATCTTCATCTATCAGCACATTAGTGAACACGGTATGTGCGCCAAAGCCTTTATCAAATTCAATTTTACCGTCGGGCGACATCTTGGTGATGCGCGCCTGTGCAGGCTTGCTACCATCTACCCCTACGGTAATATAGTTACCATGACGGTCGGTAATGATCCGGGTAAAATAGCCACCCTGGCCATTTCCAATACTTTTATCATAAATCACTTCTCCAGCGGCAGACAATTTGGTGATACGTGCATTGCCGTAAGCAATAGTACCGCCGCCCACTACTACCAGCTCACTCTTTGGCAATAAAAGCAGGTCCTGATAAGCTACCAGCCCTCCTTTATTCAATTTAGCATTATAAATAAGGTTTCCTGTGGAAGATAATTTAGTCACACAACCATTATCTGTTCCCCCGCCGATAGCAACAATTGTATTGTTTTCCGCAATCGCCAGTTTTTTATACTGGTTTTTGGGAGAACTGAAACTCTTGTTAAACACAACAGGCATTTCCTGTGCGAAGGCTTGCGTGCCTATCGCCAGTAAAAGCATTAGTGAAGAAATTCTGTTCATTTGTATTAATTTGATATACGCAAAAAATAACCGATAAATAGTTTATAGTATTTTGATCTCACATCTCCTGTTTACTCCCTGCAAGCGGATAAAAATATCCCGGTCGGGTTCCAGCTCATATTTCTTCGCTGTCCATACCGGCCTGGTCGATCCAAAGTAATTGATCTTTATTCTATCTGCATCCACCCCTCTGCTGATCAGGCATTCTTGTATATATACCGCCCGGTTTTTAGAAAGTGATAAATTATACCTTTCTGTGCCGATAATATCCGTATGCCCGTCTACCAGTATAATCCGGTTTGGGTTAGTTTTCCATATCCGGAAAATAGAATCCAGCTTATGCCATTCCTGATCTTGCGGTACGTAGGAATTCAGGTCGTAATATATAACACCCGGCACCTTCCAAAGCAGGTCCAGGGTGGTCTTCAATGCACTATCCCTCCCAGGCGTATATGCGCCGCTATTAGTAAAAGAAAAACTCCTACCATGTTGCCATAACACCAACTCCGGACTACTATATGGCGCTTCTCCGGTTACAACAGGCTTATTGCCTGATGGCACATCGGCAATAGTAATCGTATTAGCCATAGTATCGCCCTGGGCATTTTGCCAGGAAATCATTTCAGGTGAGCTGTCCTGTATATCGTTGGCATAGTCTACAACAGTACGCGCTGGCGCAACAGGAGCAATCGCCACTGCTGCCATCACAGGCTTGGCTACGGTGTCTGTTACCGGCTGTTGCACCGGCGAGCCATCGTATTGTTTATCTCCTACTAAAGTCAGCTGCCGGCGGTTATCCGTCTGGTTTACAGTATAAGGCACCTTGTCATCTTCTTTTTTCTGCTTACCAGGATAAGGCAGATCTAATTGTTTCAAAGGATTTTTCTTCAGGTTCAATACATAGATATGATCATTATCATGCAGGCCCGAACGATCCGATGTAAAATATAATAACAGCTTATTGATGTCCAGTACAGGATTCAGGTCGTCGAACTGCGTATTTACCGGATAAGGTAAATGTACAGGCCCCTCTTCCAACGCTTTTAGATTGATCACGAAAATGTCCAGTCCACCGAAACCACGAAGTCCATTGGAGGAAAAGAACAATTGATCACCTATCACAAAAGGATACAGCTCATTGCCATTGGTATTTACCTGGGGACCCATATTCACAGGCGCTTTCCACCGCTTTGCGTCTTTATCCCAGTCAACATAATAAATATCTGTACCACCTTGACCGCCAGGCATATCGGATGCAAAGTACAAACGTTTACCGTTAGGAGCAACTGATGGATGCAGGAAAGAATAAGATGCTGTATTTTTTCCCAGCTTTACCGGCGCCGGCTTACTCCATATATTATGCTCAGGCTGGTATATAGCCGACAATAATTGGGTGCCGTTATTATAATTGATATAAGAGTGCTTATCATTTTTCACATCGGTAAACCGGTTAGAAGTATAAATCACCTTTTGTCCATCATCATAAAAAGAAGCCGGACCTACCTGTAGTACCCCCCGCAAACTGTTATTAAAAGGTTCAATGCCATCTTCCGTGATCTGGTATAATTTGGAGTTCGTATAGAAAGATTGCTGTTCGTTTTTCTTAAAATCATTAGACAGGAAAACAATATTGTTACGATACAACGCAAGCCCATACTGATAGCCAGATAAATTTAACCGCAAACTATCTACCCTTATATTTTCCATCGAGTCGCGGTTAAAGAAGGAATAATAATCTACCAGCGATTGCTGCAGATTAACAAAGCGGGCATTGTTTTTATAATTAGTGGCATATACCCCACTAATCTGCCGGGCTTTCTCCACTCTTCCGGTACGTTTCAGCAGATCTATATAATTGGTTACATCGCTCACCAATATATCCGGCCCCGGTTTATATAACAGTTCATCATAGAGACTGATCGTTTTCTCGAACTGCCGGGTTTCAAAATAAATACGCGCTAGTTGCAGCTTGGCCTTTTGCATTGCCACCATGCTACCTCCATTATTGATCACTTCATTGCACAACGAAACAGCTCTTGCATATTCTTGTCTTTTATACAAGTTTTCTGCACGATGTACTTTAGCACTATCTCCCAGGCCTCCCTTTACTAAACTACAGGAAACAAACAGGGAAACAAAGCCCAGGAAAAGTATGAGGGAAAAGAAAGGATGTTGTCGCATACTGTTCTTGTTTTTTATATTAGAAATAACGTGGTGACACCACTTTCCATTTAGACAAGGAAAAGCGGTAATTAACCATTAATTCATGCGATACCGTTTGTGCGCCTTTCAGGTTCGACTGTACAGGCGTATCATAAGAATAGCCAATCTGCAAGTTCTTGGTGGCCTGCACTTGTACCAGCCCTGTCATCGTTTTCTCTGAACGCCAGGAAACGCCCAGCCATACCAGGTCTTTTAATAGTATGTTCGCATTCAGATCATACTGCAACCCGGCACCCTTTACCTGTCTTAACAATACATTGGGCTTCAACTTCACATTATCATTGATCGTCATCAGGTAACCTGTTTGCAGATAATAGTGCGAGGATACATCTACCTTATTCGCACTGGCGCCCAGGTTAATGCTTTGGAATGTAGGCGAAGAAATGCCGACGAAAAAATGGTCCGTAAACAGCATAAATCCAAACCCAACATCCGTTTTCCAATAGCTTTGATTATGTGCAAATGCCGGATCGGTAGTAGACAGCGAGCTATTGTCTTCTTTAAACTGCGACATTCCTCCTTTTAATCCCATCGCCAGGTACACTTTATCATTAAGCTTTACCCGCTGGGAGATATTAAAATTAACAGCAGTCTGCGTGTTCACCGTAATTTTTTCGTGCATTAGCGAGAACCCCAGACTCGTATTAGTCGCCTTTACTGGCGTATAAAAAGAGGCAGTCGCTGTTTTAGGCGCACCATCTACCCCTACCCACTGGTTACGCCCCACCGCTGTGAGACTAGGCGACTCATCCATCGAAGGATAAGCGGGATTAATGACCATGCCATTAAACATATACTGCGAGTACAATGGCTCCTGTTGTGCTATGGCCTGCAGCGAGTAATAACAACATAAGACAATAATCCCTAAAGCTTTTATAAGACGCTTTTTCATAGGTATAGCTCAATTTTTTATGAAATTCATCTTTAAATTTCGTGTATAACATTAACGTTTAATCACAATAAAACCTGTGTAACGTTCTTTCTTACCATCGATCACCACATCAATATTGTAGAAATAAGATCCATCCGGCACATCGTTGCCTGTACTGCCGCCTACATTCGCTTTACCCCTGAAATTATTGGACTTGTTATCATAGCGTTTCATCCGGTATATAGCCCCGCCCCAGCGATTAAAAATCACCACTTCGTTATCTGTATATTTCTCAATATTCTCGATATACATCGCATCATTACCCTGCCCATCGTTGTTTGGCGAAATAGCCGGGTGCACCCGTATCTTACCACTATTGTTGTTAATATAACGGTGATCAGTGGAGAAGCGTTCTACAGCGTCTGGCACGCCATCTCCATCAGCATCCAGATCCAGGAAGTTAGGGATACCATCTCCATCGGTGTCATCATCAAACGGATCGCCATTTTTATTAATATCCTCCTCACCATCTGTTAGGCCATCCCCGTCAGTATCACAAGTACTGCACATCGGATCGTCGTTGAGGATCATACCGGTAGCCTTAGCCGGATCGCCAATCATTGGCGGATGCTGTCCGGAAGGTACTGTAGCGGTATTCAGCTTCAGAATAAACGTTTCGTTTTGCTCAACAATAGTATCGCCGATAATGTTCACACTAATTTGCCCAATAGTAGTAAAAGGCGGTATGACTACCTGTTTGATGGTATTATCGAAGTCTATACCCGGTGTGGCTTTAAAATCCATGAATGGGAAAGATACCCCTTCCGTTGCCTCTTCAAAATCGTAATCAATGGTAACTGGGCGGGAACTTTGCCTGCTGAACTGTACATTAAAGCGCAAGGGGGTGTTTTCACCGGTATCCCCTTCTTTTACGCTGAACTTATCAGTAATAAAGCTGAGGGTCAGCGGGTCGTTATCAGTAATGATGGCAAGAGCGGTATCTATAGCGCCAGATTTATATATCAACGAGCTGGGACCACCACTCAGGTAAGGCAGGATAACCGCTTTCAGGAAGCCGTCATCATCATTAATATCATTGTCTGTAGCAGTAATTGTAAAGGTATGTTGACTGGTACCAGCCGGCATATTAATGGTAACTATATTACCATTTACCGTGCCTTCACCTGCGGTAAACGTACGGGCGGCATCCTGGGTAACTTGTATCCTCACCGGCACATCATGTACAGCGGTAACAGAGGAAGTGAGTGTAAACTGTATGGCGCTGCCTTCCGCTACCGTGGAGGTATTAGTAAACAATTCCACCACCAGGGTATCGTTATCGTGGATCAACACCTCAGCGCTTGCATTGGTAGCCAAAGGCCAGGTAACGCCGGCAATAGTGCTGCTCACTGTCTGCAATTGCAATTGTACATTTTCATCGCCTTCCACAATGTTATTATCAATCGGTGTTACCACAATATTAGCTCCATTAGCACCGGCAGGAATCAATACGGTTCCGCCTAGCTTTTTATAACGGGCATCAGCAATAGCAGTACCTCCCACTGTATAAGCCACTTTCACATCTTTCACCGCAGATAATTGCGCATCGGCGAAATGAACACGGAAACTACCATCGACAGCAGGTTCCGACGCGTCGCTTATTTTCTCTATCACCATACTACGGCCGTCTGTATCACTTTCATCGTCGTGTACTGTTAATACAACCGTATCCAGATCGTTCACATCCAGGGCAATATTTTTATTAAAACGCTTCATCTGGGCCAGCATCAATGCCACCCTCACCTGCTCATCCCCCTCTATTACTTTATTATCGATCACATTCACCGGAACCGACACACTGTTTTGTCCGGCCAGGATAGTAGCAGCAGTTGTAATAGGTGCAATATTGGTGGTACCAGTAATACTACTTACATAGAATACCACTTTCACATCTGCAGCGGCGGTAGCGTTGCCCGGCAATAACAGGGTATATACGCCATTGGTAGCCGGCTCTGCAGCGTCGGCGGCTTTCTGTAATACCACCCTCATATCTCCCGCTTCCGGAATCAAAATAACACCAGGTTGACTAATCGTATATCCTGTAGTGCCCAGTTGCACCGTAAACTGTAACTGTTCATCTCCTTCCAATACATTATCATCTATTATCTGCAACGGATACACTTTATTATGCTCGCCGGCAAGCAGGGTTATCTGTGCAGGCATCCCGTTATAATCTGCTGCATCGGCGGTAGAAACGGCATTTGGAGTAATATTAACAACTATATCTTCATCTGAAATGATCTGGTCATTAACAAATCCTACTGTTACATTACTCACACTTCCTTCATGTATCAACGATGAATCGATACGCACTTCTAGCTTCAGGTTGTTCGGATTTAAGCGGGTAGCGTCATCAATAGTAACCGCTAATTGGTCGCCTTTCATTCCCAAATAGTTCTGCGGCGTAGCGTTGATCTGCAACAACTCTGGTTTTTCCAGGATAAAGTCGGTAGCGGCTGTAAAGGTAAAATTTACATCCGGCTGACCGGCAGCAAGTGTAACATTGGCGGGTAACCCGGTAATATCTGCAGCATTGGCTATTGAGCTGCTGTCTATATCCAGGGCTACTTGTATGTCTTTGCTGGCAGTTACTCCTGGCGCCAGGCTCACCTTCATGGTATAATTATTTCCTTCCAATACATGCGTACCTGTTGTTACAGCTGTAAGGTGAATGAAACCTGTAGCCGGATCATCATGTGTCCTGTCTTGTATAGTTATTATAGTATCCTGTATAGTAGCCGTGTTGAATACCGGATCGGTAATCATTCCTTTTAATACTACTGTTTCATCATCTTCCAGGATCAGGTCTTTGAGCGCTTTCAGTTCAAAGGTGTTATTACCTGTATTTTGCCCTTTCCGGATCACGATCTGGTAAGGAGAAGGCAGGGCATTATGATCGCTTGCCATAGCGGTGCTAAGTACATTGTCCCTGTCTACCAGGATCATGATATCCCGTCCTGCCTGCAGATTAGCTGGAAGCTGAGCGTCCAAAGTAGTACCTGCACCACCTTCGTCCAATACCGCCAACGAAGGACGCAGGAGTATGGCTGCAGGCAATGGATACTGGGAAGGATCATCCTGGATCGTTTGTACAGGCACCTGTACATCAAAGTTACTGATACCATCTGTAGCCGTAGCGGAGATAGTAAAAGTCTCTGGTCCTTCAGTAAAATTATCGTGGTTTACCTTTAATCTGGCAGTTGTACTGTTGCCATCAGTCAAGGTAACACTGTTATCCAGCACATAGTCTAATCCGGCTTCCGCAGTACCGCTGGTTTGCGGCAGCAAAATAGTAATAGGCACCTCAGCAGTAACACCTGCAGGTAAGCTAAAGGTAACTACCCCGCTATCCCCTTCTGCCAGCGGCGATTCAAATACATTTACATTCAATGCCAGGTTATTATGATCGGTACGGGTAAGATCCTGAATAACCAATTGCAGGTTATTTACCGTATGTCCGTTTACCGTAGCGTTCAGGGCCAGGGTTTCTTCATTTTCCAATACTTTATCTACCAGCGTTTGCAACAGCTCAAAAGTAGCGCTGGTTTTTCCTTGCTGCAACACAAATGAATTCACCGATAAAGTATAGTCTTCTCCTTCTTTAGCAGTAGAATGGGCAGGATCAACGGCCAACTGTACGGTAATATCTTTGGTGGAAGCATATGGCGTGGCAACAGTTACGATTACCTTATTGCCTTCAGGCACCAGGGTAGCATCCGGTGTAAGGGTGATTACCCGGGCGCCGGTTTGTTTTTCCGTAAGATCTTTAATATAAATAGATGCGCTGGTAGCCGGCATATTATGATCGCCGTTGTTACCATCTACGATCATGGCGCCTTCATCATCCAGGATGTTATTGGTATAGGCCGTAACCGGAGCAGACAAGCCAGATGGCTGGTCGTGCAGAATGGTAACTGTACCAGGCAACGCAGTATGACGGGTATCTGCTACCGTAGAATTAGCCGTATTCTTTGCCAGTGTAATCACCCAATCTTTACCTGCTTTCCAGTTATGTGGGAAAGTAGCCGTAATAGTTGCACTACTTCCTTCATAAATGCTATCCGGTATGCTGCTTAATATAATAGAATCACCAGCCGGGAAAGGATACTGCGCATCTTTGATGCTCAGGTCTATAGTCGCTGATGACTGCACGGTATAAGTGGTGCCTAATTCATCACTTACAGTGGGCGTGATATGAATATCTTCTACATCTTCTACCAGGTTGTCGGTATATACACCCAATGACGCACTGCCACCTGTTCCAATAAAGGATGTATCGGCAGGCAGGTAATAATCTTTATTACGTATAGCCAATCCTGTTACATCCGATAAATGAACCGTGATTGGTATTTCTGTTGTAATACCTGATGGCAGGCTATACCCAATCGTTTGACCACTGCCCTCCGGCATTGGAGCAGATGGCGCTGTGAAAGTGAGCTTGGTGTTATTCGAATTACGACGGGTAGCATCGTTGAGCTGTAATGTAACGTCATTTACGGTATAACCGGTAGCATTGCCACTTACCACTAAAGCTTTGTCCTTTTCTATAACTTGGTCTGGCTGGGCAGTTACTACATCAATAGTCGTTGTTTGCGTTTCCTTGCCGTGATCTAAAGTGATGGCAGGTACAAGTGTGTAATCCCCGATGGCTGCTTCTGTACCTTCACCAGTTGTTAACTGTACCGCAATATCCTTAGCAGAGGAATAACCGCTTGGCAGCGAAATAGTAAATGCAGTGCTGTGCCCTTCTGCTACAGCAGGATTTACTGGTAACAACGTCAGTTGTTTCTTGGCGAAGTCTGTGGCATCGTTCACATACAACAAGGTGCTGCTGGCTGGCATATTGCTGTTGCCACTATTGCCATCTACTTTTATAAAGCCGCCATCATCAAATACCTGGTTGGGCTCAATATTAAAGAGAGCAGAGGTACCGCTAATAGCGTTAGCGTTTATGGTTATTGTACCCGGTAGCGGATCATGCCCCGCTGCACCGATAGTAGAAGCAGCAATATCTTTGCTTAACACAATGTTCCAGGCTTTACCGGCTTTCCAACCGTTCGGGAAAGTTGCCGTAATAGTAGCATGATCACCTTCATTCACCGGGCCGGAGTTGGTGAGTATAATAGAATCACCATCCGGAAAAGGGTACTGTGCATCTTTGATGCCCAGGTCAATTGTTACTGGTGGCTGTATAGTATAAGTAGTGCCTAACTCATCACTTACGGTAGGTGTGATATGAATGTCTTCTACATCTTCTACCAGATTATCGGTATATACGTTCAATGCTGCGCTACCTCCCGTTCCGGTAAAGGAAGTATCAGCAGGCAAATAATAGTCTTTATTACGTATGGCCGATCCTGTTATATCCGACAAATGAACCGTAATTGGTATTGCTGTTGTTATACCTGATGGCAGGCTATACCCAATCGTTTGGTTGCTACCTTCCGGCATTTCGGTAAACGGCGCTGTGAAAGTAACCTTGGTATTGTCTGAATTACGGCGGGTAGCATCATTAATAATTAAAGTAACCCCAGTAACGGTGTACCCAACAGCTTGCGCAGAAAAAGCCAGTTGCTCGTCTTTTTCTATAACCTGGTCTGGCAGGGTAGTTACCACATCTGAGCTGGTAGTCTGTGAGGTATTACCATGATCAAGGGTAATAGAAGAGATATAAGTATAATCGCTGCTGGCAGCAGTTGTATTAGTGGCGTCTACAGTGAGATCTATTGTAATATCTTTGGCAGATGAATATCCTGCAGGCAGAGATATTTTAAATACAGTTCCTTCTCCTTCCGTAAGCGGCGAGGTCAGGGCTTCTGCGGTCAGTTGTTTTTTGCTCACATCCGTTTTA
This sequence comes from Chitinophaga sp. 30R24, assembly GCF_049056765.1. Classification (NCBI taxonomy): domain Bacteria; kingdom Pseudomonadati; phylum Bacteroidota; class Chitinophagia; order Chitinophagales; family Chitinophagaceae; genus Chitinophaga; species Chitinophaga sp. 30R24. The sequence continues at coordinate 79,624 of NZ_JBJGXX010000003.1, read as the reverse complement.
TCGATAACGGTTAAGGCCACACTGTCTTTTACCAGGATGCCATTATCTGAAGAGCTACCCAGCAATACCAGGTTGCGGGTATCCTCGAATATAAAGTTGGTGAAGCCGGAGATGTTGATCTTATCTGAGTTCAACCCATCTGCCGGAATAGTCACACTATTTAGCGGGAAGCTGTAAGAGTTGGCCGGTGCGGTACTAGACTCCCCGCTGGTAAAGGTAACGTGAATAGGGATCTGCGTAGTAAAGCCATCCGGAAGAGATGCCCATACTTGCGGAGGAGTAGTTGCATCTTCCTCTATGGTAGGAGTAGAAATATGCAATACAACCGGCTCCGTCATCGGCAACTGTGCATCTGCAATATCTATCACAAAAGTAGGAGCAGATGAGGTATAATCCGTACCGGCAATTCCGTCTGTAGCCGTTAAGGAAACCACCACATTTTCGGCACCTTCAATCCGCTTATCATCAAATATATTAAAGGTAATAGGCGCCTGACTTCCTCCCTGCGGAATCACAACAGTACCATCCATCTCATAATCTTTATCGGCACCTTCTGTTGCTGTACCGGATTTGGTGATGGTGATGTGGATGGGGATATCGGTGGTTACATCTTTCGGTAAACTGATAGTAGCGCCGTTGGTATATGGTTCAGGTAATGGGGCAAGGTCATTGGTAACAAAGGTCAACACTGTTAAAGTGGGATCTTTCCGGGTAGCATCTTCAATCAAAAAACTGCCGGATGAAGTTTGTGCTTGTCCCATTACCAAGGCATCTGCCCGGAACTTCACTTCTTCATCATTTTCCAGGATGCTGTCTTTTATCGCTTTAATTGGAATATTTACCCCGTTGGAATCCTTTTCTATCCATAGCTCCTCATCAAAAGTAAAATCAGTAGAAACAGCCTTTGAGCCGTCCTCTACTGATAATTTCACTTGCGTTCTTTCTGTAGCGTATACGCCCGGGGGTAGCGTTACCCGGGCCACTTCCGTAGTCCCTTCCAATATCTTTGCCGGGGTGGATAAAGTAATATTTTTAGGCTCGTCATCCTGGATCGTATACGTGCAGGTGGTTTGCCCTGAAATATTGACCAACTGGTTAGCAGCCACTGGCACCAGCTTAAAGGTCATGTGCCGGCTATATTCCAGATTGTTATTACCAATGATAAGGATATTTTTAAGCGGTAGTTTTGATCCTGCCGGATAGGTACCGGGAGGAATCATAAATCCTTCCACGAAGGTATAATCGGTGTTCCTCACTGCCACGTGCTGTTCTCCAGGTACCGGATCTACTAACGCCATTTTCACATATAAAGGTGTATTTACCGTAGCAGCAGCGTTAAATGTGATATTCAGGTTGGGAAAATTCAGGTCTCCAGTATTTCCTTCCGCTCCGCTGGCAGTATCTTTTTCAAAAGATATGTTCACAGGAGTGGTGCCGGAACTGAGTGGCGTACCATTCAGTGTAACAACAGTAGGCGTTTGCGTGTCTTCATAGGTAACCGCCATACGCGTACCGATAGCCTGCGAACCCATTTTATCCCCCAGCACCAGGTGAACGCCTAATCCTTTTGAAGAGGGATCGGAGCCGGAAGCATCAAAAGTATTAGGCAGCTCGCCCATATAAATCGATGTTCTGTCCCACGACTGCTTAGCTGCAAAGGACGCGAATTTATCATATGCCTGGTAGGTATGCGATAACGGGCCTTTGGTAGCATCCGGGTAAGTAGACACCTTATCAGTGCCCCGGGTAAAACCAACTATATTTGGCGTATTGCTGGCCATAGGTACCTTATAGCTGTTTGTCCACTCATTATTCCCGTCTATAGGGCCGCCATTTACCGGCAGTTTATCCTGCATCACCAGGTATTCATCGATATAAAGATGAAAATAGGTGTTGAAGTGATTATTATAAATCGTATAATCTACCGTGAAATAATTATTGGGAAGTACATACGTAATTGTAGTAAGTACGGTAGTAGGGTAATTGATACCCAGGTCCATGTAGCTGATAGTGCCAATCAAAGAAACCCTGAAAGGATCGGCGGGCGACCCGCTGCCCATTACGGGGGAAGCCTCGCTGAAACGGATCGCCAGTGGGTTATCACCTGTAGAAATATGGCTGGCACTCCTGGATTCAAGCCCTACCCTTGTCTGGATACCTAAAGTAGCAGAATCCGGCGGATTATAAGGATCGCTGGGATCACCGGGATATTCGAATCCGGTTTCTGTTTTTCCTTTTCGGAATACCTGGTAAGTACCATTTGCATTGATCTGGATCTTTAGTCCATCACCCACTGTTTGGCCACCGCCGGGATTAATGGTCACCAGCGCCTGCGCCTGTACATGTACACCTGTATTGATAAAGAAAAAAGAAAGAACCAGATATACAGCTCGTAACAGTTGAGGATAGATACGGCGAAGCATACCTTGCTTCATTAATTTCATAGGATAGGAAAGGAGTAACATATAAGCGTGTAAATTTCTATTTATACATATAGATTTTTAGTCAAAAATGCGAAACAGTCCTTTGTAAAACCCTATATGCGAATCTCTGTAATGGCTCTTCCGGCGCCTTATGTAAAAAACAGTTGCCGGCAAATAATACTCAGCTCTAACGTAGGCAGTCTAACGCGCAGTTATGGCGCTCATTATGATTTTTATAATTATTCTATACTCTTTCACTTGTTTCACACCAATAAACAATTATATATAAAATCATATATTTGAATTAGCAAATTTATAATAATATTTATATTAAATCAAATTAATTTGTCTGAGGGCGAAAGATTTGTGTAAACGGGCTATCTATAGCATACGCCTGGTTAACTGTATACAGGCCACAGTTGCATTATGTTAAAAGTTAAAATAACCCTAGATTTGCAAAAAATAAATCAGCATGTCAACAATTGCGAAATCAAACATTGACTTTAGCCTCGGATACAAGGTAAAAGATATGTCTCTGGCGGCCTGGGGGCGTAAAGAGATAGAACTGGCAGAAGCAGAAATGCCCGGCCTGATGTCATTAAGAGAAGAATATGGCAACAGCAAACCATTGCAGGGTGCAAGAATTGCTGGCTGTTTGCATATGACCATCCAAACTGCTGTATTAATTGAAACATTGGTGCACCTGGGTGCGGAAGTACGCTGGAGCTCTTGCAACATATTCTCTACCCAGGACCACGCTGCTGCTGCTATTGCGGCTGCCGGCATTCCTGTATTTGCCTGGAAAGGCCTCAATGAAGCAGAATTTGACTGGTGCATTGAACAAACCCTGTTCTTTGGTAGCCCAGACCGTCCGCTGAACATGATCCTGGACGATGGTGGCGACTTAACCAACATGGTACTGGATAAATATACAGAATTGATCCAGCATGTGAAAGGACTGAGTGAAGAAACCACTACCGGTGTTCACCGCTTGTACGAACGTATGAAAGCTGGTTCTTTGCCTATCCCGGCTATCAATATCAACGACTCTGTTACCAAGTCCAAATTCGATAATAAATACGGCTGCCGCGAATCCTGCGTAGATGCGATCCGTCGCGCTACCGATGTAATGATTGCTGGTAAAGTAGCTGTAGTTGCTGGCTTCGGTGATGTGGGCAAAGGTTCTGCTGAATCCCTGAGAGGTGCAGGCGCCCGTGTAATCGTTACTGAAATCGACCCCATTTGCGCATTACAGGCAGCAATGGAAGGTTATGAAGTAAAGAAAATGAACGACGCGGTAAAAGAAGCGGATATTATCGTTACCACAACCGGTTGCCGTGATATCATCACCGGCGAACACTTCAAACTGATGAAGGATAAATGCATCGTTTCCAATATCGGTCACTTTGATATTGAAATCGATGTAGCCTGGTTAAATAAAAACTACGGTAACACTAAAGTAGAAATCAAACCTCAGGTAGATAAATACACTATCGATGGTAAGGATATTATACTCCTAGCAGAAGGCCGCCTGGTAAACCTGGGTTGCGCTACCGGTCACCCTTCTTTCGTAATGAGTAACTCCTTCACCAACCAGGTGCTCGCTCAACTGGAACTGTGGCTGCATGCAGAAAACTACGAAAACAAGGTATATGTACTGCCTAAACACCTGGACGAAAAAGTAGCCCGTTTACACCTCAAAAAAATCGGTGTGGAACTGGACATACTCACTCCTACACAATCCACTTATCTTGGCATTCCGGTAGAAGGTCCTTTCAAACCAGACTACTACAGATACTAAACATCTACCAGGCTCCGGCCTGCGCAGTGATATGATTGAAGCAGCAGAACCTGCTGTTCTGCTGCTTTCTTTTTGCACTTCCGCACCTAATGCTACTCCCCGAATTCTATGCAGCTGCTTTGCACTTTCTGCTATAAGAAGTAATTTTGCAGCATGACAAAGCTGAGTGTAAACATCAACAAGTTTGCGACCCTACGCAATGCACGCGGGGGCAATCTACCAGACATATTAAAAGTAGCGCAGGATTGTGAACGCTTCGGCGCCGAAGGCATTACCGTTCACCCTCGCCCCGACGAACGTCATATTCGCTACCAGGACGTAAGGGATCTTAAACCGCTGGTTACTACAGAATTCAATATTGAAGGTTATCCTTCACAAGATTTCATGGACCTGGTGCTCGCTGTAAAACCAGACCAATGTACCCTGGTACCCGATCCCCCGAATGCGATTACTTCCAATACCGGATGGGATACCGTAGAATACCAATCATTTTTGAAAGATGTGATCAGCACCCTGAAAAAAGCAGGCATCCGCGTATCCATTTTCCTCAATGCAGACGTAAGCAAGGTAGCCGGTGCCAAAACCGCCGGGGCAGACCGTATAGAGCTTTATACCGGCCCATACGCAGAAGAATATACGAATGCCCGTACACAGCCGCAAAACCTGCAGTTGTTCAACGACTATAAAAATACCGCCAAGGAGGCCACCGCTATAGGCCTACACCTCAATGCAGGCCATGATCTGAATCTGGACAATCTCCGCTTCTTTAAACTGCACATCCCCCAATTGAAAGAAGTATCTATCGGTCACGCGCTGGTAGTAGATGCGCTCTATTTCGGATTGGAAAATACCATACAACTCTATAAAAGGCAGTTGGCAGACTAGCTAAACAATAAAGCCATTCCGGTTCGGAATGGCTTTATCAACCCTTAAAACAATCAACATGAAGTTCATAGCGGGGTCACAACAAAACCGATATGAACAGTATATAATTTGCCGTCATGACTGACAGCAATGTTACGCGTTGTTACCTCTTTAATAACGCAATTTCTAGCACTTGGTTCATTTGCCGCACATAATGGAATTTCATCCCCTTAATATAGGCAGGATTAATATCCTTGATATCTTTTTCATTTTGCCAGCAAAGGATAATTTCCCGTATACCTGCCCTTTTGGCGGCCAGGATTTTCTCCTTAATGCCTCCTACTGGCAATACCTGTCCACGTAAGGTGATCTCCCCGGTCATAGCCAGGTAAGACTTCACTTTACGCCCGGTATATATGGAAGCCAGGGCCGTTAACATGGTAATGCCCGCGCTAGGCCCGTCTTTAGGCACAGCCCCTTCCGGCACATGCACATGTACGCTCTTTTGGGAAAATAGTTTTGAGTCGATATTCCACGTTGCGCCATGTGATTGTAGGTAGGTAAGCGCCGTTACAGCCGACTCCTTCATCACATTTCCCAGGTTACCGGTGAGCTTCAGTTCTCCTTTCCCTTCGCTGAGGCTGCTTTCTATAAACAGGATATCCCCGCCTACATAAGTCCAAGCTAATCCTACAGCCACTCCCGGCGGATTGCCTACCTTATAGATCTCGTTGGAATAACGCGGTTTTCCCAGTATCCGTTGCAAATCAGCTCCTGTCAGCGTTTCAGGTGCGGCCTCTTCCAGGGCTACCTGTTTGGCCAGGTTACGCATTATGGCGGCAAATTGCCGGTCCAGTTCACGTACCCCGCTCTCACGGGTATAATCCGCAATCAGCTGCTCGATTACCTGGTTGCTTATGCGTACTTTTACATCGTTCAGGCCATGGGCATCCCTTTGCTTAGGTATCAGGTGCCTTTTGGCTATTTCCACCTTTTCTTCGATAGAATATCCACTCAGGTCAATAATTTCCAGCCTGTCGCGCAAAGCGGGATGGATAGAATTGATGTTATTGGCGGTGGCAATAAACAATACCTTGCTGAGATCGTACTCCAGCTCCAGGTAGTTGTCGTAAAAAGTACCGTTTTGCTCAGGGTCCAATACTTCCAACAGTGCGGAACTAGGATCGCCCCGCATATCGTTACCTATTTTATCGATTTCGTCGAGGATCATCACCGGGTTGGAAGATTTCACTTTCCGGATAGACTGTACCACCCTACCTGGCATAGCGCCGATATAGGTTTTGCGGTGGCCACGGATTTCGCTTTCGTCATGTAAACCGCCCAGGCTCAAACGCACATATTTACGCCCTACTGCGTTAGCGATAGAACGTCCCAGGGAGGTTTTACCGATACCCGGAGGACCTACAAAACATAGAATAGGAGATTTCATGTCTCCTTTCAGTTTCAACACAGCCAGGTATTCGAGTATACGTTCTTTGATCCTTTCCATGCCGTAATGGTCATGGTCTAATATTTTCTTCGCCTTTTTCAGGTCATAACTATCGGTAGTATATTCGCCCCAGGGCAAATCCAACAGTAAGTCGAGGTGATTATATACCACGCTGTAATCCGGCGTGCTGGGATGCATCCGCTCCAGTTTCTCAATCCCTTTGGCAAAAGTTTCTGCGGCGGCAGCCGGCCATTTCTTTTCTTCTGCCTTCCGCTTCATTTCCTTCAGTTCCCGGTCGTTGGCGTCTCCTCCCAGTTCTTCCTTGATGGATTTCATCTGCTGCTGCAGGAAATAATCCCTTTGCTGCTTATCAAGATCCGCCTTGGTTTTATTAGTAATCTTATTTTTCAGTTCTGCCAACTGTAATTCTGTCTGCAATAATTTCATCAACAGCTCTGCACGTGTACGCAAATTATTGATTTCCAACAGCTCCTGTTTTTCTTTCAAGTCTGAATTCAGGTTGGAAGAAACGAAATGCACCAGGAAAGAGGCATTTTCAATATTTTTTAGGATAATACTGGCTTCAGAGGGCAGGTTGGGCGACAGTTGAATGATCTGTGCTGCCAGGTCCTTGATAGAAGAAATATATGCTTCAAATTCAGAATCATCTTCTGCTGCTTCATCCTGCAATACACTAATTCTGGCCTTGAAATAAGGATCTTCCGCTACAATTTCATCGATTTTGAAACGTTTGCGGCCCTGAATAATGATGGTAGTGCCACCATCGGGCATTTTAATGAGCTTTACAATCCGTGCTACTGTTCCTACTCCACTTAAATCCGCTACAGTCGGGTCTTCAATGGTGCTGTCCTTTTGTGCCACCACTCCAATCGACTTATCGGTTTTGTAAGCGTCGTTTACCGCTTTTATAGATTTATCCCGGCCTACCGTAATCGGCAGCACTACACCCGGAAACAATACTGTATTTCGTAATGGTAATAATGCCAGTTCATCGGGAATCTTTTCATCCTCCTGTCCCTCCCCATCTTCATTCAAAGGGATAATAGGCATGAACTCCATTTCATCTTCCGAATTTCCTAAATAAAATCTGTTCATCTGAGATATTTAAAGCCTCACGAGGACAATCTGTCATACTTCACACGACAAGTCCTCTTTTTTTAATGCATACCTACCTTGTCAAGTTTGATGCCAAGTGACGCTCTGTCAGGTGGAAAGTAAATGCATTTTTTATCGCCGGCCGATAAAAAACCAAGGCGCAAAAGCCTTTCCTCAGAAAGCACTTTTGCGCCTTAACGCATCCCTTTATGTGTATAATGGAACTTAGAAAGAAACGCCTACTCCCAACTGTATGCCCTGGTTTTTCCAGTTGCTGGTATTGGTAACGCTATTGATACCTTTTACATCATTAAAGCCGATGATATAACGCGCACTTATGTTGATAATGGGCAATTGCAACCATAACCCGGCCACACCTGAAATTTCTCCACCTTTAAATGCTTCATTGGCAGCACCCAAAACTTTTCTATCACTTACTAAAGCACCAAATTGTGGTCCTACCTGGAGCTTGAAACGTGGAGTACCTAAATCAATATTGGCTAATAACGGAATGCTGAGGTAATTAAGGCTGATTTTCTTACGATTTTCGGAAGTACTTACGCCTTCATAGATTTTGTCGAAATTATCTGCTGTTTCCGTTTTGCTGGAAGAAAATATCAGTTCTCCCTGCACGCCAAAGCCTTTCACCAAATTTACCTGTGCAAATGCGCCCAGGTGGTAACCTAATTTAAAACCATCCTGAAAGCCGGTTCCGTCGAGTTTTCCAAGATTAGCGCCGCCTTTAACACCGAAGCGGAGAAACTTTGTTTGAGCATTAACAGTGGTAGCAGCAGCAAGCATGAACGCTGCAGCAAAGAACAGTTTTTTCATAAATGTATGTATTGTTAGTAATGGTTAAAATATAGACGTCGACGGTAAACAATACCCCTACGCTGCTATTGCGGTCCGATACATACAAAATCCGTGCTATTTGTTAAAAGAATCAAAAACTATATGCTATGCGGGTAGTGAAATAACCCATAACACCTTGATCATCACCGGTTAAAGATTTAAATAAAGTGAGGGAAGGCGTTAGATTAATATGCCCGATAAAGTAGGAAACATTCATGGTAAGATCCAACACGCGCGGCTCAAACCCCGTATGGTCCTTGAAGTTAAGCTCTCCTCCCGGATGCTTTTTGATCTGTACCACTTTAGGTGAGTGGGTCATATATTGCAAGGCCTTGAGATTGCTGTAATAGTTAGCGGTTCCCATTGTCAGGTTAAGCGCTGGCGTAAACATCAATACATCTGACCTGGCAGCCAGGCCGGAAAAAACAAAAGGGTGCCTTAGGGCAGCAATTATATTAAAATCGTTGCCTCGCAAGGTTTCCCGCCTGCATACTCCTTCAGAAATATCGGTTCCCCAGCCATAATCCAAACTAATGCCTGGTTGGAGCCACCATTTGCGGTAATAGAAATAAGCAAACATTTCATTTTTAATCGGGGTTGTAGGCACATCGCTGGAATCAGCAAACGCATACCGGGTATAGGAAATACCGGTCAGGAAATCTTTATGTTTCGTATAGTCGTAGCCAGCAGTAAAATCCCATTCAAACCAAGGTTTATGAATAGACTTAAAAAGGTAATAGGCGCTAATACCCGCATAAAAACCACTTTTATGGTAGTAGCCCAGAGAAGGGGCAATATATGTTTTCAGAACGATAGGCAACTCCTGGGTAGTTACCTTAGTTCCATATGCAGGATTATTACCGTATCCAACCCCCACTACTACTTCACTTTTTTGCTGTTTATCCAGCAGCGAATCAAGCTGCTTTTCCAGCTCGGCTAAAGTTTGTCCCACTCCAACACGGCTACATAACAATAGGAAAATTAAGAAGTATAGGCGCATGATCAATTTAGTACGTATGCGCAATATAAACCGTAAATGAATACTGAGTGGTCTTCACCCTATGAATAGGATGAATATCCGGTTAAATGCTACTTTTCTATCGGTCAGTAAGGAAAAGAGGCAGCCTCATACCTTTGAGGCTGCCTCTTTTCAGCTGGGTCAGGTATATCGTTGTTTTAAGCTATTCCCCATTTGATACATCCTCCAACGGGATCGCTTATACGAGATCTATGACGGTGATTTCAGGTAGGATACCTACCCTGCCTGGGTATCCCAGGAAACCGAATCCCCTGTTTACATACAGGAACTGCTCCCCTTTCTTGTACAATCCTGCCCATTCTTTATAAAAGTATTGGGCCGGACTCCATTTCAGGCCCGGGATCTCCACCCCGAACTGCATGCCATGGGTATGGCCGGCCAGCGTCAGGGCAATATCAGGATATTCAGGCCTTACCTGTGCATCCCAATGGGTGGGATCATGTGAAAGGAGGATCTTGAAAGGTATATCTGCGGTGCCTTCATACGCGCGTTTCAGATCACCATAGCGGGGAAAACGTTTGATAGCGCTCCAGTTTTCTACACCCAGCAAAGCAATTTTATCGTTACCTCTTTGGAAAATATTGTTTTCATTCATCATGAGTTTCCAGCCCAGGTTGGCATGCACTTCTTTGAGGTGCTCCAGGTTTTCGTGTTGCATAGCGCTATAACCGTTGGGCGTTTTATCTGGCCAGGGGTAATAGTCGCCGTAATCGTGGTTGCCCAGAGTAGAATATACGCCCATAGGGGCTTTCACCTCCCTGAACACCTCCATCCACGCAGCCATTTCTACCGCCCGGTCGTTTACCAGGTCGCCGGTAAACAGCACCAGGTCGGCTTTTTGTGCGTTGATCATTCTCACGCCTTTCAGTACTGCTTCACGGTTGGCAAAGCTACCGGAATGGATATCCGAAATCTGTACAATGCGCATCCCTTTAAAAGAAGCCGGGAGGTGCCGGAATGCCAGCTTCACCTTGCGCACATGATAATTATATTTATTAGAGAAACCATAAACCAGGGTACCAAAGAGCGTTCCGCCGGTAACAAGTCCCAGCCTGCTCAGGAACTGGGAGCGCGACATCCCACTGGTGATGCTACTGGCCGAAGCGGAAGGCTGGGCGGTAAATTTACGGAATACCCATACCACCACCCTTCTTATATCATCTATCAGCAAAAATACCACTACCAGTAACTTGGCCAATATCATTCCCATAAAAATGGCCATGAGATAAGACTTCAACGTAGGAGGCCAGTTATGCCACTGGATATAGGGCAGCAAAGCAATAACCAGCAGGCTAATGGCAGAGTAAGCCCAGTATATGGCGTAAGTAATATTCCTGACCCTGGGGGTAGACATATATACGATCGCCCTGATGGCCTGGAAAACGTAAATATCAAGTATAAGTAGAAAAGCTATTAATATAAAGGAGTTCAATCCTGTTCGCATTATTAAAATTTAATATAAATAAATAATCGGGCAATATAAGTCAACTAATCTGCTCCAAAAAGTTAAAACAAGTTAGTGTATGGTTACAGACGAATAACAGTTAGAAGAATTGTATGTTTTATTTTTTTATTAAAAATACACAGAAGAAAGCAACATAAAGAAAGTAGCACAAAGTCAATGAGTTAAGATTGCCTTACACACTTCCCCTCTCAATTCACGTTTTACCAAACAGGTTTTATAACAACTTCTTTTTCTCTTTTCATATAAGCGACTAAGAGAAAAGAAGGAAGGAAAGCTTAATAAGGAAAATAGACGAGCAAAATGAAAAATAGGATTAGGTTAATACCTAATCCTATTTTTTGCACTTTTGTTTTTTGATTTACAATGAAAATAAATGCAATGAGCACCATTAATCGTTACCTATACGACAACTCACCTAGTAAAATGCTCTTTATAAGCTTCTGTAGTGATTTTTTCTAAGAAAAAGACATCATCTAATATCATTGAGTAGATACTTCGCTCTTCTTCATTGAAGACCCTTCCGACATAATATATATTTTAAGGCAATGACTAAAAATAGAAAATTACAAAGCGGACCCTAAATGTTTCCCGGCTTCCGAGCCATCAATTAAAAAAGTAAGCTCATCGCAACTAACAATTTTTCCATCGAATATTTTAAACTCTGCAAATACCTTATGCGTAGTGAATGATCCATCCTTCAAAACAGAGCGTACCTGATGCTTGGTAAATACAGTTTCTTTTTCACTAACACAATTTAGGACATCTACATGTACTGTTTGGATCAAATCTTTTAATTTTTGAATATGCTTTTTGAAGTGTTCTAGGTCCAAAGTGGCGTGATCCACTGTTTGCGTATATTGATCTGCAAAATATTGATGAATTAACTTTTCATCATAAAGAGGGTTTTCGATAATGTCTCTTAGCATTCCTTTTACTATTGTTTCCATTTTTATAACTTTTTAAATTATGTATACAAAAGTGGAACATAATAGGAGCTTGTGTGATAACAATTGTTAATTAATCATCGACGATTGCGAATTCTGCTTAAGGAAACGGAAGTTATTCCTAAATAAGAAGCAATATAATGCTGGGGCACACGCTGAATAATTTCTGGAGCAGATTGCAATAACTCTTGATATCTTTTTTCAGGTTTTTCTTTGATTCGGGCAATAAGCAATTTTTGATACGATAATAGACGCTGAATAAGATACTCATTAAAGGCTTTCAAAAGTATCATATCACCTTGTAGTAAATCCAACATCTTACGCTTATCAATGGATAACAATTCAGCATCTTCGATAGTTTCAACTGAATAAAGACTTTGCTTATCATACCAAAAACTCTCTATACTGCAGAAGAACTGAACCTCAAAAAGAAATTGGAAGGTTATCTCTTTTCCTTCGTGAAGTGTCCAACCTCGAAGTACACCTTTTTTTAAATAGTAGAATTTTTTCGAACGTTTTCCTTCTTCTATTATTGTCGTTTTAGCTTTTACAGATTCTGTAGTAAAGTACTCCCGAAGTAGTTCAAATAAAGCGTCATTGATAGTATCCATAAACAAAAATAAAGCTAGATGGATTAGATACTCAATATAAGTAAATATATAAAATATCTTTAAGTGTTGGGGATAACTTACAAAATAACGCTATCTTTCTGAGATAGCATTAAATCAATATCTAGATTATCGATGAGTTTTCTACTCTCTTCTATTTTTTATATTTTTGAAACCGAATTACAAGGAAAATTAGAGAAGAGGCATGCTGTAAGCACAGTTACTTCATCATTACCACTTGCGTTTGGCTAACATATAAAGTGTTAATTATAAGATATTTTATATTTTCTTACTCTTTTTAATAAAAAAAGCGTATAAGAGTACATTTGCTGGCCGGCGGCACCCAACACAATAATTTTAATATTTTAATAATATATTAAATTTAGCCTTGCCGGGCCGGATAAAAACCGATCATTCAACGGATAAAGCACCTGTTCTGCGAAGAGTTTGTGTATAAATAAATATACTGCAGCACCTGAATTTTACGTAATCGTTGTATTTTTGTCCGATTAAGCTACTTTTATTAGCGCTATCTTTAAATATATAAGGCGTAGATTAATTACGGATTACGGAGAGTAAAGCTCCCCGTTCTTTTTTCGTGATATTTTCAAATGGATTGATTATGAAGTATACATGCTACGGGCACTCTTGTTTTGCGGTGGAAATTAAAGGAAAAAAAATCCTTTTCGACCCTTTCATTACCCATAATGAACTGGCAAAAAAAGTAGATATCCATGCCATAACGGCGGATTATATTTTTGTTTCCCATGGCCACGAAGACCATATAGCAGATTTGATAGATCTGGCTAAAAGGACTGGCGCCAAGGTGGTTTCTAACTTCGAAATTGTTACCTGGGCGGGCAAACAGGGCATAGAAAACCTGCACCCGATGAATACCGGCGGTAAATGGAAATTTGATTTCGGTACGGTGAAATGTACTGCGGCCCAACATTCCAGCAGCTTGCCGGATGGCACCTACGGTGGCAACCCGATGGGCTTCATATTTATGACAGACGAAGGCAATTTTTATTATTCCGGCGATACATCACTGACACTCGATATGGAGTTGGTACCTGCAGTAACCACGCTCGATTTTGCTGTTTTACCCATTGGGGATAATTTCACCATGGGTATAGAAGATGCCATTGCTGCCGCTGAACTGATTGAATGCGACAAGATCATTGGCGTACATTACGATACCTTCGGCTACGTTAAAATAGATACTAACGAAGCCAAAATGCAGTTCATAGACGCAGGGCTTGAACTGTTGCTTCCTGAAATCGGAAGTACCATAGAGGTTTGAGGAAGAAGCGATCATTGATAATTTATCCTTTATCCTATAAATAAACCTTTGAATTTTAAATTACACAATGGCTAGAATAATCGCAATCGCTAACCAGAAAGGTGGCGTAGGAAAAACTACAAGTGCAATAAACCTGGCAAGCAGCCTGGCTGTGCTGGAATTTAAAACACTGTTGGTAGACGCCGACCCGCAGGCCAACAGTACTACAGGATTGGGTTTCGACCTGCGCAACGTGCAGCAAAGTCTGTATGACTGTATGGTAAACGATGTGCAGGCCAAAGACGTGGTGCTGGAATCCGATACCCCTAACCTGAAAGTACTGCCCTCCCATATCGACCTGGTAGGCGCCGAACTGGAGCTCATCAGCCACCCCAACCGGGAAAGGGTAATGAAGCAAGTGATAGACAGCGTAGAAGCCGATTATGATTTTGTAATTGTAGATTGTTCTCCTTCCCTAGGTCTCATTACCGTAAACGCCCTGGTGGCTTCCAATTCCGTGATCATCCCCGTACAATGCGAGTTTTTCGCACTGGAAGGCCTGGGTAAATTGCTCAATACCATTAAAATTGTGCAAAGCCGCCTGAATATTGAACTGGAAATTGAAGGTATCCTGATGACCATGTACGACGGCCGTTTACGTTTAAGCAATCAGGTAGTAGATGAGGTAAAACAACATTTCGAAGAAAGCGTTTTCAATACCATCATTCACCGTAATACAAAACTGGGTGAAGCACCCAGCTTTGGCAAATCCGTAATTATGTACGATGCCGCCAGTACCGGCGCTATTAACTACCTGAACCTGGCTAAAGAGATCCTTCAGAAACATAATTACACCAAAATTAAATCCAAAGACAAAATTCTAGCTATAAACGATGACCAATCCAAGTAAGAAAGAGGCATTGGGTAAAGGCATCCGCTCACTGCTTCAAAACATCGATACAGATCTGAAGCAAACCGCCGGAGCCCTGGGTGAGAAGGTAGTAGCTACTGCTACCGGTATAGAGCGCATATCGCTGGAGCAGATTGTTACCAATCCGAAACAGCCGCGCCGCGACTTTGATGAGGTTGCTTTACAGGAACTGAGCCAGTCTATCAAATTGCATGATGTGATCCAGCCCATTACGGTGTCTAAGATCAGCAATAAAAAATTCCAGCTCATTGCCGGTGAAAGACGTTTAAGGGCCAGTAAACTGGCCGGCCTGAAAGATATTCCGGCCTACGTACGCCAGGTAAACGACCAGGAACTACTGGAACTAGCCCTGCTGGAAAACCTGCAACGGGAAAACCTCAATGCGATTGAAGTAGGATTGAGCTATAAACGTTTAATGGAAGAATGCAGTCTTACCCAGGAACAGGTGGCCGACCGCATGGGTAAGGAAAGAAGTACCGTGACTAACTACATCCGTTTACTGAAACTGCCGCCAGACATCCAGGTAGCTGTAAGGAACGGACAACTCAGTATGGGACATGCCCGTGTGCTCACTGGTGTGGAAAACGTGGAAAACCAACTTTTCCTGTACAACGAAATACTGAAAAACGGCTTATCTGTCAGACAAACCGAAGAACTGGCGCGCAGAATCAATCAAACCGATAAAAACAATCAACAAAAATCCGCCAAATTAAAATTACCTCCTGCCTTTCAAAAAATTCAGGACAACCTGGCTACCCACTTTTCTACCAAAGTAAAGCTGGATAGAGGAAAAAATGGAAAAGGAAGCATTTTGATTGAATTCTATTCGGATGAAGAACTGGATAGCATTCTGGATAAAATAGATATATACGGTGGCTAATAAGGCTGGGAACATATTTCGTTCATTCAATTATTTTTTATTGTTACTGCTGGCGGGTGTAATTACTGTACCCCTGAAAGCACAGGGAACTTTACGCCCCATCGCTACAACAATAGATACCCTGGTACGCCCTACTCTGGCGCCAGCAACAGATACCGTAAAGAAAGCAAGCCAATCGCTTTTTACCGACTCAGCCTACGTTCCCAATGCCAAACTGCCGCATAGCCCGCGTAAAGCCGCTCTCTATTCGGCCGTATTGCCAGGGCTCGGACAGGCTTACAACCGGGAATACTGGAAAATTCCGCTCGTATATGCAGCTATTGGTACTTGTACTTATTTCTTTATCGACAACATGAATACGTATAAGCTATTCCGCGATGCTTACCGCCTGCGGGTAGACGGCAACCCGGATACCAATGATACCGGCGAAACCGTGAAATATGATACCGAATCACTGAAACTGAACCGGGACCAGTTCCGGCAATATGTAGACTATTCCGTACTGTTTTTCGTATTGGCTTATGGGCTAAATATTGTAGACGCTACCGTATTTGCCCATCTGCGCAGCTTCGATATGTCCGACGATCTCAGTATGCGCGTATCTCCTACATTGATCAATAACCGCACCCTGGGCATTGGCGTCAATATTTCCATTGGCGGCAAAAAGGCCAGAAAAGCCGGGTATTTCGCCGGCCGCTGATCATTCACTTATCAATCAATATAAAATAACTAGCAAGGGTCATGAAAATTGCGCTTATCGGATATGGTAAAATGGGAAAGGCAATAGATGCTATTGCCACTGCTAAAGGACATGAAGTCATTCTCCGGGTAGACCTCAATAGCCAGCATCTGCTGGAAAAAGAACACCTGGAAAAGGCAGACGTAGCTATTGAATTTACCACCCCGGAAACAGCCTATCACAACATTTTAAAATGCTTCGAATCCAATGTGCCTGTTGTATGCGGCACCACTGGCTGGCTCGATAAACTCCCGGAAATAAAAGAACACTGCGAACAACAGCACCAGGCCTTCCTGCATGCTACCAACTTCAGTATCGGCGTTAATATATTCTTTGAGGTGAACAAAAAACTGGCAGCCCTTATGGCCAGCCAACCTCAATACGACGTATGGATGGAAGAAATCCATCATACCCAGAAAAAAGATGCGCCCAGCGGCACTGCCATCACCCTGGCAGAACAGGTACTGGCTGCCGTAACCCGCAAAACCGGCTGGGTAAATGCAGAAAACCAGCAACCGGAAAACCTGTCCATCATCTCCAAAAGGATTGATCCAGCTCCCGGTACCCACACCATCACTTATACTTCTGCAATCGACGATATTACCATCACACACACCGCTCACTCCCGGGAAGGCTTTGCTTCCGGCGCAGTAGTAGCCGCCGAATGGCTGAAAGGCAAAACCGGCGTGTTTACAATGAGAGATGTGTTGAATTTGTAGGAGTTAGCGAATAGCCGCTGGCCGCTAACTGCTGGCTGCTATGAAGAATCTACTTATCTTTGCAAGAATAAACAATGCTCACCGCATTATTAGTTCATCCGGGAGGGATGCAAATCAGTCAGTATGTTATCGAAAAAAACACAATACGCATTTCACGCATTAGTATATCTGGCAGAGAATGTAGATAAAGGTCCTGTACTTATATCAGAGATTGCACAGGAAAAGAATATCTCCATCAAATTCCTGGAAAATATATTACTGGAATTAAAAAATGCCGGCATTCTGGGCAGCAAAAAAGGGAAAGGAGGCGGCTATTACCTGATGAGGCCTCCCAAGGAAATCGCACTGGCAAAAATTATCCGCCTGCTCGATGGCCCTATTGCCCTGCTGCCTTGCGTAAGCCTCAACTATTACGAACGTTGTGAAAATTGCCGCGACGAAGCCGTTTGCGGACTCAATGACGTAATGGGAAAAGTAAGGGATTCTGCGCTGAAAATCCTAGAGAACAAATCATTAAAAGATATCCTTACCCGTAACTAACGGGTTAAGCGCTTTCTTATAAAAGTGATAAGATTAATTTCTTTGCAAAAAGCCGGCAATAGCCGGCTTTTTGCTTACACTCCTACTGATAAGCCCCAATTCCCCCGTCCTGTAAAGCTTTTATAAAAATAAATATCCATACTTAGTCTATCTTTTTTATAGGTTTTATGTATTTTTGTTAATGGAGTAAGTGGCAGTTACTCCGCTGGCACTAGACATATCAATCAATAAGACAGATCTATATGACAGACATTACCACCGCACTGGCTAACAAACCCGTGGAGGAGGCCATACAGTTCCTACTGGAGCAATACCCCGGAGCTGTTGCATTTTCCACCTCCTTTGGCCAGGAAGACCAGGTAATCGCAGATATTATCTGGCGTAACCACTTGCCGGTTAGCGTATTCACCCTGGATACCGGCCGCCTCTTTCAAGAAACCTATGATGTGATGGACCTTACCATGGCCCGTTATAAACAAGCTATAAAAGTTTACTTCCCCGAAGCAGCAGCCGTAGAGCAACTGGTAACCGCCAAAGGCCCTAATAGCTTCTATGAATCTGTAGAAAACCGCAAAGCATGTTGTGGCATCCGTAAAATAATGCCGCTCAATCGCGCACTGGAAGGCGTAAAAGTGTGGATCACCGGGCTCCGGGCCGAACAATCCGAGCACCGGCAAAACATGGAAATCATCGAATGGGACGAACACAGGAACCTCTATAAATACAACCCGCTGATCCATTGGGGATACGGCGAAGTGTTGGCTTACCTCGAAAAATATCAGGTGCCTTACAATAAACTGCATGATAAAGGTTTTGTAAGCATCGGCTGCACCCCCTGTACCCGTGCCATTGAGCCGGGAGAAAACCCCAGGGCAGGCCGCTGGTGGTGGGAACAATCGCAGAAAGAATGCGGACTGCACGGGTAAGTTTTGACATTCAGTATTCAGCTTAAATTATTATCGTCCATGACTAATCAGATAAATTGGGAATTTCCCCAGGCACTGGAAGATGAAGCCATTTATATCCTTCGGGAAACAGTAGCCCAGTTCGAAAAACCCGTGCTACTTTTCTCCGGTGGCAAAGATTCTATTACCCTTGTGCGGTTGGCACAAAAAGCTTTTTACCCTGGTAAAATCCCTTTTCCCTTGCTCCATGTAGACACTGGCCATAACTTTCCGGAAACCATCGCTTTCCGCGATTGGCTGGTAAGCTCACTTGGGCTTAACATCATTGTAAGAAATGTGCAGGATAGCATAGACCAGGGAAAAGTACAGGAAGAAACAGGTAAATATGCCAGTAGGAACGCCCTGCAAACCGTTACCCTCCTCGATGCCATTGAAGAGGGTAAATTCGACGCCTGCATCGGCGGCGCCCGGCGCGATGAAGAAAAAGCCCGCGCTAAAGAAAGGATCTTCTCTGTACGCGACGAATTCGGTCAATGGAACGCCAAAATGCAACGCCCGGAGCTATTCGATATCCTGAATGGCAAAATCAATATAGGCGAAAACGTAAGGGTGTTCCCCATCTCTAACTGGACAGAGCTGGATGTATGGAACTATATTGTGCGGGAAAAGCTGGAAATCCCCTCTATTTACTTCTCCCATGAAAGAGAAATCATTGAAAGAGATGGGCTTTATTGGCCCTGTTCCCCTTTCCTCAATATCACCGAAGAGGAAGTGCCTTTCCGCCAGAAAGTACGCTTCCGTACCGTAGGCGATATGACCTGTACCGCCGCCGTGCTCTCTG
Organism: Chitinophaga sp. 30R24; assembly: GCF_049056765.1. Lineage (NCBI taxonomy): Bacteria > Pseudomonadati > Bacteroidota > Chitinophagia > Chitinophagales > Chitinophagaceae > Chitinophaga > Chitinophaga sp. 30R24. The sequence goes on along the minus strand of NZ_JBJGXX010000003.1, from coordinate 60,225 downwards.
AAGCAGATAAACTGGAAGACATCATCGCCGAAATCATGGAAGCAAAAATATCAGAACGTGGCGCCCGCATCGACGACAAACGCTCCGAAGCCGCCATGGAAAAAAGAAAACAGGCAGGATACTTTTAACTGCCAACCACTAAAAGCAATATTTAATTGACTCTTTATAACAGTGCCGGTACAACCGCCACTGCATTAAAACCCAACAAGATTATGGAGGTTTTACGTATAGCCACTTCCGGTAGCGTTGACGATGGTAAAAGTACTTTAATAGGCCGTTTATTATACGACACCCATTCCATCCCACAGGATAAAATGGAAGCCCTGGCTGCAGCCAGCAAACGTAAAGGATTAGATTTTACAGACCTGTCGCTGCTCACCGACGGCCTGGTGGCGGAGCGGGAACAAGGTATCACCATAGACGTAGCCCACATCTACTTTTCTACGCCTACCCGCAAATATATCATTGCCGATACTCCCGGGCATATTGAATATACCCGCAACATGGTAACCGGCGCTTCCAATGCGCAAGTATCACTGATACTCATCGACGCCCGCAGAGGCATTGTAGAGCAAACCCACCGCCACTTCTTTATCGCCAACCTCCTGCGCATTCCTTATCTGGTTGTATGCGTCAACAAAATGGACCTGGTTGAGTATAATGAAGCCCGATTTAACCAGATTATGGAAGATTTTCAGCAAATGCTGGATCAGGCCAGTTACAAAGGACAACAAGTGACCTTTATCCCTATTTCTTCCCTCTACGGCGAAAACGTGGCTGCCCATACCGGCGCTATCAACTGGTACCAGGGCCCTACCCTGCTCAACTATCTTGAACAGGTACAATTCAACGAGGAAGACCGCCGACGCCCGGCCCGCTTCCCCATTCAAAGCGTGATCCGCCCCAGAACTACCGAATACCACGATTTCCGTGGCTTTGCCGGTAAAGTAGCCAGCGGCCATTTCAATGTAGGCGATGAAGTAGTTTCCCTCCCTTCCGGACAGAAAAGCCGGATTAAAACCATTGAGCAATTTGAAAAACAACTCACAGCAGCGCATACACGGGAAAGCGTGGTTATTACCCTGGAAGATGAAATAGACAGCAGCCGCGGGAATATGCTGGTTAAACCAGCCGAAGCCCCTGCACAATTAAAGGAAATCAACGCCGATATCTGCTGGATGGATCAACAAAAACTGACCACGGGTAAAACCTACCTCCTGCAACATGGCGTAAACCGGGTAAAGGCCAAGGTGCAACAGATTAACTACGTTACAGACGTTACCAACCATGTACAAGTAACCGGTAAAACAGATATGAGCTTGAACGATATAGGCCGGATCACATTAAAAACAGCGGCACCCATCTTTGCAGACGCTTATCACGAAAACCCCGCCAATGGCGCATTTATCCTCATAGATGAATACAATAACACCACTGTGGCAGTTGGCTTTAATGTGATATAGGGTGGTATGGGTAATCAAAACAATTTACTAAGGATAGTATTTTTTTGACAAAAAAGAGGGGCGTATCAGCAGTATGATACACACCCCTCTTTTATTCGGGTACCTGTTTAAACGATTCTCAGAGACTCTATGTATTGTTTGATGCCTCTTCTTTTATCGATCGTACAGTGTATTAAAGATTTTGCAACATGTCGGCAGTCATACGGGCCAGGTCGTATTCCGGCTTCCAGCCCCAATCCTGGCGGGCCAGGGTATCGTCTATGCTGTTAGGCCAGCCGTCGGCGATTTGTTGGCGGTAATCCGGTTCATAGTCCATGGTAAATGCGGGAATATGTTTTTTGATCTCTGCGCCGATCTCTTTGGGAGAGAAGCTCATCGCAGAAAGATTATACGCGGAACGGATCGAAATCTTGGAGGCATCCGCTTCCATTAGCTCAATGGTAGCGCGGATAGCATCCGGCATATACATCATTGGCAGGTAAGTATCTTCCGAAAGGAAACTCGTATACTGCTGACGTTCTTTGGCTTCGTGGAAGATCTCTACAGCATAATCTGTAGTACCGCCGCCTGGTGCTGATTTATAGCTGATCAGCCCAGGATAACGCAAACTTCTCACGTCTACGCCAAAACGATGGCTATAGTATTCGCACCAACGCTCGCCGGCAAATTTGCTGATACCGTAAATCGTAGTTGGCTCTATCACCGTATGTTGCGGCGTTTCCTGAGCAGGTGAATTAGGTCCGAATACCGCAATGGAACTAGGCCAGTATACTTTGTCGAGGTTTTCCTCTTTGGCAATGTCCAACACGTTCAACAGGCTTTGCATATTGATATGCCAGGCCAGCAGAGGATTTTTTTCACCAGTGGCAGATAAGATCGCTGCCAGCAGGTACACCTGGGTGATATTATGGCGGATCACCAATACGTGCAACATTTCCTTGTTCATCACATCCAACGATACATAAGGGCCGGTACCTTTCAGTAATTCGTGCTCCTCACGAAGATCGGATGCTACCACGTTGGCATCTCCATACATCTTTCTTAAGGCTAAGGTGAGCTCTACGCCAATTTGTCCACAGGCGCCTATTACCAGAATCTTATCTTTCTTCATACAACAATATAATTGTCTGCTATTTTTTTAAATCGGACCGTAATATTAAACGGTTAACCGCTATTTCTACACATGACCTTCCGGCTGATGACAATGCGATAACAATAAAAACAGGTAGCAGTGAGCCGAACTGTTTCTGGATTACAATATTATGACAATAATTACAAAAAATCCAAATCCATATGAAGTAATGATCTCCTTCGATAGCCCTATGCTTTACCTGATATTGACTATCTTTGCACCTTCAATTAATTGACCCAATTTTTTTCAGGATATGAAGCACTTAAAATCATTGTTCAAAGAACAATACAACCCGGAGAATTTTTTCCTGATTGCAGGCCCCTGCGTAATTGAAGAAGAAGAGCTCCTGATGACTGTAGCAGAGAAAATAACAAGCATCTGTAAACGGTTAGCCATTCCATATATTTTCAAAGCTTCTTATCGTAAAGCAAACCGCACCAGTATGCATTCTTTTACCGGTATTGGTGATGTAGAAGGACTGGAATTATTGCAGAAGGTGGGTAAAACTTTTAACGTACCTGTCACCTCTGATATTCACTCTGCTGCCGAAGCAGCCATGGCTGCTGCTTACGTAGACGTGCTGCAAATTCCGGCCTTCCTTTGCCGGCAAACAGACATTCTCCTGGCTGCCGCCGAAACCGGCAAAGTGGTGAATGTGAAAAAAGGACAATTCCTGAGCGGAGAAGCCATGAAATTTGCAGTAGAAAAGATCAAAGGCGCTGGTAACGATCATATTATCCTCACCGAACGGGGTACCACCTTCGGGTATCAAGACCTGGTGGTAGATTACCGCAATATTCCCATCATGAAATACCTGGGCGAGCCGGTAGTAATGGATTGTACCCACTCCTTGCAACAACCCAACCAAACCAGTGGCGTTACCGGCGGTAACCCACAAATGATCAGCACCATCGCCAAAGCAGCTATTGCTACCGGTGCAGATGGTTTGTTCATAGAAACACATCCCGATCCTGCCAATGCCAAATCCGATGGCGCCAATATGTTGCGCCTCGACCTGCTGGAAGAGCTCCTGGAAAAACTGGTGGCCCTCCGCGAAGTGGCGAGAAAAATATAACCGGTAGCGGTTAGCTATCTGCCATAAAAAACGCAACGGCTCCACGACGGCCCGTTGCGTTTTTTTATGGCACAACATTAACGTTGCTGCCAGCGGCCAGCAGCCAAAATGCACCGCAAAAAGAACCTTTTTTTGTGTCCACTGTTTTCTGTAAATTCATAACACACAAAACTCAGTTCACTATGATTAATATTCACGAATTAAAATCAGGTGATACCATCATCACCAATTACGGTGGAACAGAAAAAGCAGGAAAAATTGTGCAGGTAGATCATGAAGATAAAAAAGTGCTGGTAGCCACTGACGAAAACGAATACTGGTATGATCTGGACAGCCTTCTGCCTGTTCATTTGACTGAGGCCGCCCTGTTGAATTTGCAATTTCATGTAGACGAAAATGCTTCTTCCGGTGCAGGAGGCAAACTGTTTGTAAGAGGCCCCTTCTCTGTCCGTTGGTTCCAGGAAGGCCACAAACCCTTATTACAACTGCATTACAGAGATGAAACCAGATATCTCAATGAGCCCATCACACTCAACGAATTACAGAACCATTATCACCAGATGACGAATTTCCACCTGGACTAACCATCAGCTTACTAACATAAACAGGGGCCAATAAAAAGTAAACCTTAGGTATACTTTTCATTGGCCCATGTTTACGTTTTAAAATTTTTTAAAGGTAACGCAATGGATTCCTTCTGGCATGTTGGATATAATTTTTCATATTAACCCAAAATGCGAGGATCATATAAACAATGAGTGGAGAACCCATTGCAAGAAAGGTGGCGTAAATGAAAAAGATGCGTATTCTGGATGTGGCAACTCCCAGTTTATCTCCAATAGCGGCACATACACCGAACGCTTTCCATTCCACGAAATCTTTAATCTGGTTCATGAACCAAATTTATCAAATTCCAGCTGGAAAAACAAGCAAAAAACAAGTAATACATGATATCTTCTATATGTCTCAATATCAGTGGGTTTACCTTATAGCGCCACTTCCTCCTGCATGAGAAAGTTAGCCGAAACAAAAGCATTCTCTTTAATATAACATTTTTTAATAACTTTTCAGACCTGAAAAAATGCTGTATTCCCTTATTCTGCCTGGATTTAAATAAACTTTTTTCGTACCAGAAGTTTATGCACACCTCCCTACATCTTAAGTATTTAATTTAAAAACTTATTGTTTTTAGTTAATTTTGCGTGCAATTTTTAACCGCTCTTAAATTATTTTTTTCCCATGGTGTTTGATATTGACATGATTAAAAAAGTGTATGCGGCACTCCCGGGTAAGGTGGAAGCAACCCGTACGATGTTAGGTCGTCCGCTGACACTTGCCGAGAAGATTTTGTACGCTCACCTGTATGCACCTACTACCACGCCCTACGAAAGAGGCAAATCATACGTTGAATTTGCTCCGGATCGCGTAGCTATGCAGGATGCAACCGCCCAGATGGCATTGCTCCAGTTTATGACCTGCGGCCGTGATAAAGTTGCGGTTCCCTCCACTGTTCACTGTGACCACCTTATACAAGCCAAAGTAGGCGCGGAAAAAGATCTGGCGACTGCAATTGACACCAATAAAGAAGTTTACGATTTCCTTTCTTCTATTTCTGATAAATACGGTATCGGTTTCTGGAAACCAGGTGCTGGTATCATCCACCAGGTAGTGTTGGAAAACTACGCGTTCCCTGGCGGTATGATGATTGGTACCGATTCCCATACTCCCAATGCCGGCGGTTTAGGCATGGTAGCTATTGGCGTAGGCGGTGCCGACGCAGTAGACGTTATGGCCGGCCTGCCCTGGGAGCTGAAAATGCCGAAACTGATCGGTGTGAAGCTCACTGGTAAAATGAGCGGCTGGACATCTGCCAAAGATATTATCCTGAAAGTAGCAGGTATCCTCACTGTAAAAGGTGGTACTGGCGCTATTGTGGAATACTTCGGTGAAGGTGCTGATAGCTTCAGCGCTACCGGTAAAGCCACCATCTGTAACATGGGTGCTGAAATTGGTGCTACCTGCTCACTGTTTGCATACGACACCAAAATGGCTGATTACCTGAAAATCACTGGCAGAGCAGACGTAGCCGCCCTCGCCGATGAAGTAAGAGAACACCTACGCCCGGATGCAGCAGTATATGCAGATCCTGCAAAATACTACGACCAAGTTATTGAAATCAACCTCGATGAACTGGAACCTTATGTAAATGGTCCTTTCACTCCGGATCTGGCATGGCCTATCTCCAAGTTTGCACAGGCAGTAAAAGAAAACAACTGGCCCGACAAACTGGATGTAGCCCTCATCGGTTCCTGCACCAACTCTTCTTACGAAGATATCTCCCGCTCCGCATCGCTGGCACAACAGGCGATCAACAAGCAGCTGGATATGAAGTCTGAATACACCATCACTCCAGGTTCTGAACTGGTACGTTATACCATCGAAAGAGACGGTTTGCTGAATACCTTTGACCAGGTAGGCGGTGTGGTGCTGGCAAACGCCTGCGGCCCCTGCATCGGTCAATGGGCTCGTCATATCGACGATCCTAACCGCAAAAACTCCATCATCACTTCCTTCAACCGTAACTTTGCGAAAAGAAATGATGGTTACGCTTCTACCCACGCATTCGTAGCTTCTCCGGAAATTGTGACTGCGTTGGCCATTGCCGGTAGCCTGTCTTTTAACCCGCTCACGGATAAACTGAAAAACAAGAACGGTGAAGAAGTAATGCTGGACGAACCAGTAGGTTACGAACTGCCGCTGCAAGGCTTCGCAGTAGAAGATGCCGGTTACCAGGCGCCTGCCGAAGACGGTAGCGGCGTACAGGTAATCGTATCCCCTACTTCCGATCGTCTGCAACTGCTCGAAGCATTTGCTGCATGGGAAGGCACCGACTTAACAGGTCTGAAGCTCCTGATCAAAGCAAAAGGTAAATGCACCACCGACCACATCTCTATGGCTGGCCCATGGCTGAAATACCGCGGTCACCTGGATAACATCTCCAATAACATGCTGATTGGTGCGGTAAACGCATTCAACGATAAAACCGATAACGTTAAGAACGCCTTAACCGGCGCTTACGGTGCGGTTCCTGCTACTATGCGCGACTACAAAGCCAATGGTTTGGGCGCTGTAGTAGTAGGTGATGAAAACTACGGTGAAGGCTCCAGCCGCGAACACGCTGCCATGGAACCCCGTCACCTCGGCGTTCGTGCTATCCTGGTAAAATCTTTTGCCCGTATCCACGAAACCAACCTGAAAAAACAAGGTATGCTCGGTTTAACCTTCGCTAACAAAGAAGATTACGACAAAATCCAGGAAGACGATACAATTGATATCACCGGCCTGGCTACCTTCGCTCCAGGTAAACAACTGACTGTTGTATTGCATCACCAGGATGGCAGCTCAGAAGAATTCCCTGTAAACCACACGTACAACGAACAACAGATCGAGTGGTTTAAAGCAGGTGGCGCACTGAACGTTATCCGTGCAGAAGCTGCCCAAAAAGCTTAATCATTGTAATAAGCATATGGAAAAACGGGCAAAGATTTTTGCCCGTTTTTCTTTTTATCTCACCCCCCGTTTTATGACGGATTTCGACCTGCATATACTGGGGCAGATCCAGCAGCCTATCAAATTTATACTCAACAAATACGGCAGGAATACAGCGTGTACCCCGACCAGATATACTGCCCCGGCCATAAAAAGCTATGCAATATTTCCTGGACATGCCCTCCATTTTCCGGACGGCAGTCTTCCGGGAATTATACGAAACCTCTGCCAGGGAAAATATCCAGGCAGAAATAGACCATTTATAATATGAAAAGTATTGTAGTTTTTTGCGGCTCCAGCGCCGGCAATCACCCTGTTTACTTACAACAGGCCATGCAATTGGGCGCTGCCCTTGCCCAACGCAATATTACTTTAGTATATGGAGGCGCAAAAGTAGGCCTCATGGGCGCCGTAGCAGATAGCTGCCTGCAAGCCGGCGGTAAAGTGATAGGCGTATTACCCCATTTCCTGCAACAAAAGGAAGTAGCCCACGAAGGGCTTACCACGCTCATCCTGGTAAACACCATGCATGAACGTAAAACAAAAATGAATGAACTTGGCGACGGCGTTATTGCATTACCCGGCGGCTTTGGCACAATGGAAGAGTTATTTGAAATGCTCACCTGGGGACAATTAGGGCTGCATAAAAAACCAATAGGATTGCTGAATACCAACGGTTTTTACAACAGTCTTATACAATTGTCGCAAACAATGACGGAACACGGCTTCCTCAAGGCGGAAAACCGCGACATGCTATTGCACAGCGATAACCTGGAAGACCTGTTGCTAAAGATGGAAAACTATCAACCGCCAACACAAAGTAAATGGATTACCCCTGCACAGAGCTGATACGTTAGCTTTGCTTTACTTTCCAAAGCGGCTTTTTAAGGGTAAAGCGGCGCACCAGGCTTACACGGAAATTACCGGCGCCAAACGTCTGGTAAGTATGTGGTATGGCCATACCGCTACGCGTGGCCATGCCTACATAATGTATACCGGCAAAATAACGGTACGAGTTATACCCTACAGAAGCCCGTATGGTATTGCTAAACTGCAGCCCTACTTTACGGGTAATATCACCATCTTCCAGGAAAAGGCTGGTAACGTTGCCGCCTAAACCGGCAGAGAGCGAAAGCGACACAAAGAAATGCTGCATCAACACAAAAGTATAGGCATAGCCTATATTGGCTGCCAGCGAATAAATGCCTGTCTGATAGTAGTGTATGTCGTGCAGGAACATCGTATCCAACATATTGGAAGGTACCAGGGAAGAATCTCCCTTTATCTTTCCTAAAAATACCTCTCCTCCTACAATAAAAGAGCCTGCACTTTTTTTCTGGTATTCGTTCTGCAGATTAGGCGCCCGGTAAGAAAAACGTTTATCGTTGAGGATATACTGCACATTGAGGCCAATGTTCGAATTACGTATATCTGGCCTTTGTGGGTAGGGGTGCTTTACGGTATAGGCCTTCCCAAATACTTCTTCCGGGTTGGCAATGTAATAACCTTTGTAATATTGTCCATAGAAATCCAGTACAATTTTACGCAGATAGATGTGCGACTGTAGATCCAGGTAGTTGGTTTTGCCGTACTTATCGTTCTGACGGTTCACAAAAGGAAAGTTAAAACCGAGGTTGATACCTATAAAGCGGTAATTAGCGCCAAATCCAATATTGAAAGGCGTATTAGGCCGGTACAGAATGTCCGTTTTCTGCTTCCGGTCACTGATATCATACTTGGTGAATTTACGGGAACCATACAGGCGGAACGTAATATCTTCGGTATGATCATGTATGTAATTGGTATCATTTTCTGTTTTCAACCACTTAAAAAAGCGTTGCTGCGCATGCGCGCTAGTAGTACAAATACTCCCTATTATCAATAGCCATACTAAAATCCGTTGGTTCATAAGTTGGAGGTACCTTTTTGTTTGCCCGAAAAGGCGCGGGTATGAGTGATCAGGGAAGTTCGATTACTTCCAGTTGCTGAATATTACCGGCATCGAGTTGAAAGCGGAGCAGCGTTTTCACTTTGTGCCATCCTTGTTGTCCGCAGGCGCCAGGATTCATATGCAACAAATGCAATGCCGGGTCGGGCATTACCTTTAATATATGAGAATGGCCGCAGATAAACAGTTTGGGCGGTTGTTGCTTCAGCTGTTCCCGGATGCCAGGGGCATATTTCCCAGGATAACCGCCAATATGCGTCATCATTACCGCTACGCCTTCCAATGTAAAACGTAATATTTCGGGATAACGTATACGGATATCTGCTCCATCGATATTTCCATATACAGCCCGGAAAGGTTTAAATGCCTCTAATTTATCGGCCAGTTCCACCTGTCCGATATCGCCGGCATGCCAGATCTCATCTACTTCTTCAAAATATCTGAAAACCTGCGGATGCAGATAGCTGTGCGTGTCCGACATCAATCCAATCTTTTTCAAGGGCTAATTATATTAATTTTTATTTTGTTCAAGACCGTCCTGGCATGATAGCAGGCGTATCCCAATTCCTATATCAACTGGGTGCAAATATACTGGATGCAAGTCAACACAGGACCGATCCAACCAGGCTGTTTGCAGCGAATTTTGCGTTATCTTTAGTAATGATGTTACAAACGGCATTATACCAATTCCTTCGTAAGGAATGCGACGCCATTATCACGGCGTATGCAACGCTGCAAAAAAACGCCAGCGATCCGGAGGCCATACATGCCATACGGGTAAGCGTAAAAAAATTACGGGCATTTTTTTCGCTGGTTGGCCAACTACCCGGCTACTCGTTTGGGGCCGGTAAGCACCTCCACACGGTGCGGCTCATACAAACCATTGGGGGCGCCGCCAGGGATACACACCTCCAGGAAAAGTACCTGCGCAGTTATGAAAAAGAAATAAAGTGGCACTTTGCATTTGCCCACCTGCTGTTGCAAAACAGGCAAGCTGCCGCCCTCGAAATGATGACCGCCACCATAAAACACGTTTCCCTTAAAAAGCTGGATACCCTCCCGGAAAAATTTAAAGTAGCTATGGCAGGGATGGGCAAAAAAATGCTCTCTCCAACTATACTTACCAGGTATCTGGAACACCAATACGGGCAGATAACCGTGCCGTCTAGCAGGGCGCATCATACGGTATGGCATGGCCTCCGGAAAAAAATAAAGACATTATACTATCAGCTCACCATCGTAGAACAACTACTTCCCCCCTCACTCACCGATAATAATTTGCCGGAGCGCATCAAAATGGCAGGAGAGTTATTGGGTAAATGGCATGATACCAGTGAATTATTATTGTTTGTGAAATCAACTATCTCCCACCTTAAAAAGGAAAAGCTCCTGCTACCGGATAGCGCACAGGAGCTGGTGCAAATATTACAACTCCATGTAAAAGAATACCTGGCCCTGTGCAGTATGGAAGTGAAACATTTGCAGCCAAGTGCCAGCTAGTTGCCCATTCTAAAAACTGCTCTCAGCGCCACTATACTCCATTACTACTTCAAAAATAAGGGCGGCAGCCAGTTTTGCGGTACGGTGATCAATATCCAGTGAAGGATTAAGTTCGGCAATATCGGTTCCCGCTACTTTACCGCTTTGTAAGATACTACGGTAGCTTTGAAGGAACAGTCCTCCCGGCAGGATACCGTTATATGCAGTAGCGCTAACACCCGGTGCAAAAGGGGCGGCAAAAACATCCAGGCAGGTGGTCAGGTATACTTTATCTACCTGGCTGACGAAGTGCTGGATCGCAGCGAAGAGCGTGTCCTTATCCTGCAGGTGGAAAGCATCTGCACTCACATAGGTAGCCTCTTCCTCACCAGCTATATTAAACAGTTGACGGGTATTACCATTTTTCTGGATACCAAGCGCCAGGTATTGAAAAGGCTCACCGGTGCAACGGCAGTCCTGAGCCAGTTGCCAAAAACCGGTACCGGAGCTGGGGCCTTCTTCCGATAGAATACGTATATCGAAGTGTGCATCGAAATTAATAAACCCTACCCGCTGTTTGCCGGCATAGAAGCTGCGGATACCACTGGCATGACCATACGTTATTTCATGGCCACCTCCCAGCAGTAAGGGAAGATAACCGGCCGTCAGGATGGTTTTCACCACCTGGCTTAACACCTGTTGCGCATTTTCCAGCTCTCCATCCACACACAGGATATCACCGGCATCCACCAGGATCGTTTGTGCGTTAAAGTGAACCGGGAAATTAGCCATGGCCTTGCGGAGCGCAGCGGGGCCTTCCACTGCACCGGTTCTGCCTTTGTTACGCCGTACGCCCTCATCACAGGCAAAGCCCAGCAATGCAATACCTTTCTGATCTGGCTGCAGAGCCGGCAAAGTAGCCTGTAGAAGATTGGTTACCTGAACTACCTGGTGCCAGCGCAACAGGTCGGAATCTACGCCATCTATACGGCCAGTCCACCAATTGGGGGCCGTTGGCTGATAATTATCCTTCGTTATCATAAGTTACAAAGCTATACCAAGACGCCCTTTTTCCAAACCATTACCGGTTTCATTTTTCCCTGGTAATATAATATATCGCGGTAATCGCCGGTAGGATAGGCCTGCAGGTCGGCCGCAAATCCGGCGGCCAGCTGCCCGGCATCTTTTAGCTGCAAGGCTGGCGCAGCCCTGAATGTTAATGCTGCCAGTGTTTCGGCAGCAGACAATTTTTCTGCTGCGCTCATCACTGCCGCCTGTACGAGCAGATCCCCCATAGGCGCTGATCCTGGATTCCAATCGCTGGCAATAGCCACACAGGCGCCGGCGTTCAACAATTTACGCGCCGGCGCATAGGGCATTCCCAGTCCCAGGGAAGCGCCGGGTAACACCACAGCTACGGTAGAGCCGTTGGCCAGCAACATGATCTCTTTATCGCTACTGGCTTCCAGATGATCGGCAGATAATGCTCCTGCGGCCACTGCTACGGCAGCTCCGCCTGCGCTGAACTGATCTGCATGTACGGTAGCTGCAAAACCCAATTGGCGGGCCTGTTGCAGGAAATGTGCCGCTTCTTCCGGCCCAAAGGCCGTTTCTTCAATAAAAATATCCACCCGGTTGCTCAGTTGTTCCTGTTGTACTACCGGCAATAGTGCTGTTACTACCCACTGCAAATAATCTGCTGCAGTACCATTATAATCGCGGGGTTTCATATGGGCCGCCAAACAGGTGGATACCAGGGTAGCGGCGGTATGCATACCTGCCTGCTGAATGGCGCGCAGCATTTTTAACTCATCTTCCAGGTTTAACCCATAGCCACTTTTTACTTCAATAGTAGTTACCCCTTCTTTTAAATGCCGGTTAGCCCGGGCCACCGTATTTTCTGTAAGGGTAACGGCATCGGCTATCCGTGTTTTGGTAACGGAATCCCATATACCGCCGCCAGCCCGGGCTATTTCCAGGTAACTTTTACCTGCTATGCGCATGGCATAGTCGCGGTTGCGGGTGCCATCGTAGCAGATATGTGTATGACAGTCAATAAACCCCGGCAGCAACACCAGGGGCGTATCTATAAAGTCGGTATCTGCATCAGGATATTGTTGCAAGAGGGAAGCATAATCTGCCACGGCAACAATTTCCCCGTTTTCTATAACAATACCGCCTTTCTCAATAACAGTCAACTGCTCATCCTGCAAGGTACCTTTCAGGGATAAGCCAGACATGGGCAGTATCTGGGCAAAAGGCCCAATGAGTGTTTGCATATATCTTTTGTTTTCGGGGACCGCTATAAATGGCCCCCGTTCCGGATCAATAGATATTGATATCAAATTTCTTTCCCCATTCCTGCGCTTTTTCATAGCCAGCATCCGCATGACGGAAAATGCCCAGGGCCGGATCGTTGAATAACACGCGGCGTAAGCATGCTGCAGCGCGGTCGGTGCCATCTGCCAATACTACCATACCAGCATGTTGTGAATAACCCATTCCTACGCCACCGCCATGGTGAAAAGACACCCAGGTAGCGCCGCCGCCGGTATTAGCCATCAGATTCAATAAAGGCCAATCGCTCACCGCATCGGAGCCATCTTTCATCGCCTCTGTTTCCCGGTTAGGGGAAGCTACGGAACCACAGTCCAGGTGATCACGGCCAATTACAATCGGCGCTTTTACCTTTCCGGTACGCACCAGCTCATTAAATATTAAACCGGCCTTTTCCCTTTCACCTAGTCCCAGCCAGCAAATACGCGCAGGCAATCCCTGGAAGGCTATTTTCTCACGGGCCTGGCGCAACCAGTTGATCAGATGGGTGTTTTCCGGAAAAGCCGCTATCAACGCTTCGTCGGTAGTATAAATATCTTCCGGATCTCCGGAAAGGGCTACCCAACGGAAAGGCCCTTTCCCCTCGCAGAAGAGTGGACGTATATACGCAGGCGTAAAACCGGGGAAATTAAAGGCATGCTGTTCCCCACCCTGACGGGCAAATTCACGCAGGTTGTTGCCATAGTCGAAGGTTACGGCGCCCCGCTCCTGTAGTTGCAACATAAAGCCTACGTGACGGGCCATACTTTTCAGGGAGCGATCCCGGTAAGCGTCAGGATCGACTTTACGTAACTCCAGAGCAGCTTCCAGCGTCAAGCCATTGGGCACATACCCGTTTAGCGGATCATGAGCGGAAGTTTGATCGGTGAGGATATCTGGGATAACATTGTCTTTCAACATCTTTTCCAACATATCGCCGGCATCACTCACTAATCCGATAGACAATGCCTCACCTTTGGCCTGTGCCTCTTTTGCCCAGGCTAGGGCTTCTTCGTAGGAATAAGTCATCCGGTCTATATAGCGGGTATCCAGTCTTTTCTGAATACGGGTAGGGTCAATGTCTGCACCAATAAACACCGCACCGGCCATAGTAGCAGCGAGTGGCTGAGCGCCACCCATACCGCCAATACCCGCGGTAACCAGCAGTTTACCGCTAAGGTTTCCATTAAAATGCTGGCGGCCACATTCCATAAAGGTTTCATAGGTACCTTGAAGGATACCTTGAGTACCGATATAAATCCAGCTGCCGGCGGTCATCTGTCCGTACATCATCAATCCTTTTGCACGTAGTTCATTAAAGTGCTCCCAGGTAGCCCATTTAGGCACCAGGTTGCTGTTGGCCAGCATCACGCGGGGCGCCTGGGGATGGGTACGCACAATGCCCACTGGTTTACCGGATTGCACCAGCAAAGAATGGTTTTCATCCAGTTCCAGCAGCAGCTCAATAATTTTCTGCAAGGCTTCACGGTTACGGGCAGCTTGCCCAATGCCACCATATACCACCAATTCATCTGGGTTCTCTGCTACAGCAGCATCGAGATTATTCAGCAACATACGCAGAGGGGCTTCTGTTTGCCAGGATTGGGCATGCAGTGTAGCGCCGCGGGGTGCTGTATAATGCGGGTGGGCAGCGTAAGTTTTAATAAAGTCCGAACTGGTCATTGTATAATCCGTTTAAGTTAAGTTGATATTGGTCGGCAGCGGCATTGGCTACCTGTACGAGTGATTGGTCCTGGATGATCTGATGGAGGGCGGCGATGTCGTTGGCAAAGATACGATCTTTGTCGGCGAAGGTCACTTTCTCCCGGGTGTATTGGTGCACGGCTTCGAGTACCGGCCCGGATTTAAGCGGACGACGGAAATCTACTGCCTGTGCGGCATACAGCAGTTCTATTGCCAGGATATATTCTACATTGCTGATCACCTGGTTGAGCTTACGTCCACTGATAGAACCCATAGACACATGGTCTTCCTGGCCCAGGGAAGTTGGCACGCTGTCGGCGCTGGCTGGAAAACAAAGGGTTTTGTTTTCTGTTACCAGGGCGGCAGTAGTATATTGAGGGATCATGAAACCGGAATTAAGACCGGCATTCTGAATCAGTAATTTAGGCAGGCCATATCTGCCTTCGATCATCATATAACAACGCCTGTCGGAGATATTACCCAATTCGGCGGCGGCGATGGTAGCATAGTCCAGGGGCAGCGCCATCGGCTGACCATGGAAGTTCCCCCCGCTGATTGTATCGGTGGCGCTGAAAATAATAGGATTATCGGTAACAGCATTAAGTTCTATCGTAGTAAGCTCCAGCAGGTGCAGCCAGGCAGTGCGGGAAGCGCCGTGCACCTGTGGCATGCAACGCAGGGAATAAGGATCTTGCACCCGGCCACAGTCTACATGCGATGACATGATCTCTGAGTGGTCCAGCAATGTTTTAAGGCGGTGTGCCACCAGCTGGTTGCCTGCAAATGGCCGGATAGCATGTAAACGGGGATCAAAAGGCTTGGCAGTACCCATCAGTCCTTCGAGCGACAATGCGCCTACAATATCGGCTGCTTCCAGCACATTGTACAGCCGTTGCACGGCTTTCACAGCAAAAGAAAGAATAAATTGGGTACCATTGATCAGGGCTAATCCTTCTTTCGGGCCAAGTACCACAGGCTCAATCCCTTCCTGTTGCATCATGCTGGCAGTAGCTACTTGTTCACCTTTGTACCATACCTTCCCTAATCCGATCAGTGGCAGGAACAAATGCGCCAAGGGCGCCAGATCGCCGGAAGCGCCAACAGAGCCTTTTTCAGGCACCAGCGGGGTTACCTGGTGATCAATGTGCCAGATAATCCTTTCGAGGGTAGAAAGGGCTACGCCGGAATATCCCTGCGCCAGCGCATGTACCTTGGTGATCAACATAAGACGGGCAATTTCTTCCGGGATGTTCTCCCCTACGCCCACACTATGGCTTTGCAAAATATTGTATTGCAGGGTGCGGGTATCTTCTTCAGAAATTTTGGTATCACAGAGCGGTCCGAAACCGGTATTAATGCCATATACCGTAGTATGATGCGCCACAATAGTTTGTACGTACCCGGAACTGGTTTGTACGCGGGTGATCACTTCCGGCACCAGCACACCTTTCACCCGGCCAGCCGCAATATTGATGGCGGTGGTTACAGTGAGCTGGTCTATGCCATATTTAAAAATTATACTCATGATCAGTTGATTTTTTGCGGATATATATGATTTGTTCTTGGTGTATGCTAAAGTTGTTGTTTGATTCTTGCAGATAGAGGCTGTTGCTGCACCGACTGTTCAATCTGGGCAATGGCCGTTAGCACCTGTTGACTCTGTTTGTTTTCCATTACCAGGTGGTCCATGGCATTGGTGATTGCCTGCCAGATGGGTTGTACCTGTTGCAGCAATTCTTCTCCTTTAGGAGAGAATGCTACCAGTTGACGTCGGCCATCTTCCTGGCAAGGAGTGGTTTTCAGTAATCCTTTCTTTTTGAGATTAGTCACCATCTGGCTCACTGCCGAGTGGGAAATTTCCAGCTGATCGGCAATATCGATCATCGGCATGGGCTGTTGCGCAGATAACAAATAAAATACCGGGAACCAACTGGCGTCAAAAGCAATGCCTTGTTGCTCGTACACTTTATTCACTTCCATGAGGAAGTATTCACTTAGCCGGCGTAAGCGGCTGCCAAATACGAGATAACCTAGTGATGGGTAGAATGACACGGTACAAATAACTGTTTGATGATCAATTTATATAAGCGCTTATATATTAATTATATAAGTACTTATACAATAATACAAAAGAAATACGAATTATAACACCAGTGTGGTCTTATAATTCGTATTACTGATTACTTCTGGCTCTGTCTCTTTTTTATATCAAACCAAAGCGGTGAGGTATCGGTTACTTCGCCATTGTAGTTAATGAGGAGCTCTTCTCCTTTTTTGATATCCCGGCGGGTAATAATGCTCATGGTTTCCAGCTCAAAATCCATTTCATACTCGCAATTCGGGTCGTAATCGTGGTTATAGATAGAGCAGTAGCCAAGCGCTACGCAGGAACGGGTTTCTTTTGCGCCCCAGAGAAAGATATAATTATGGAGTTTTGTTTGGTCCACAATTTCAGTATCGTCGAAAGAGAGAACGAGTACGGGGGAAGTTTCTATCCTGGTACCGGCCGGGATTTTCTCTTTGGTAAAGACTCCCCTGCCTCTGCCTTTAGACTTATCAATGTACAAGTATGGCTTTATCATAGCGCAATTTCAAAATAAAAGAAGACGTAAAATAAAGTTAAAGCAAGAAGTTATCAAAATCATGTTTAAAAAATTTAGGTTTGCGGCCCGAAAAATATTTTTTTTGCCGTTCAATTATCTATATACATGATCAATTACAACCCAAAAGAATGGTTTACGTTTATTTTCCGTATACACAAAGCTGATACGGTGCGGAAGCTGTTCCCTATGTTTATTGCACTTTCCATCTACGCCGGCATTGTGGCCTGGCTGGAACTGGAAGTATGGAAGCTACCCGTTAACAGTGAGATCAAAAACATCTCCTTGATGCACGGGCTTTTGGGTTTTGTGATCTCCCTGTTACTCGTGTTCCGCACCAATACCGCCTACGACCGCTGGTGGGAAGGCCGCAGGCAATGGGGTACATTAGTGAATAGCAGCCGCAACCTAGCCATTAAGCTTCAGGCCATGTTACCGCACAACGAGGCTGCCTTGCAATTTTTCAAAGTGATGATCCCTAATTATGCTTTTGGCCTAAAAAACCATTTACGCAACACTTATCAGCACGAAGAAATGGAAGTGATACCTGGAATAACCCAGGCACCAATAGACATTAGCAAGCATGTACCGAACCAACTGGCGCAACAATTGATGAGCAAAACCATGGAATTGCACCGGGAAGGGCAACTGAGCGGCGACCAGTTGATTGTATTGAACAACGAACTACAGTCGTTTACAGAAGTATGCGGCGCCTGCGAGCGGATTAAAAATACCCCGATCCCCTTTTCCTACAGTGTGTTTATTAAGAAATTTGTATTTTTTTATGTGATGAGCATGCCCTTTGGTTATGTGTTCAGTTTGGGCTATCTGATCATCCCCATGGTTGTCTTTATATTTTTTGTATTGGCTAGCCTGGAGCTCATCGCAGAGGAAATTGAAGATCCATTTGGCAGAGATGCCAATGATCTGCCACTGGACGGCATTTGCAGCAATATCCGTCTGCATGTATCAGAATTATTATAACGACTGTCCCGGCAGCGTGCTATTTTAACTTAATTTCGCAGATAGAGGCAATTGTACATGGAAAATGAAGCATTACTGGAAAAATTCCAGACACTGGCAGAGGAAAAGAATTACCGCGAACTGTCAGTCTATCTGGACGACCAGTTGATAACGGATATCGCCGAACTGATTCACGAAGTCCCCGAAGATGCCGGTGTAATCATTAATAATCTGTCGATCAGCAGAGCGGCAGCGGCTTTTCGTATTCTGGATTTTCCCGTGCAGGAAGATGTGATCAGAAGTTTATCGCCTGCGAAAATAGCAGAGCTACTGAACGAGCTACCTGCCGACGACCGTACGGCCTTCCTGGAAGAACTTCCCAGCGAAGCCGTAAAAGAGCTGATTAAGCTCCTGGACCCCGAAGAACGGAGGATCACCCTCTCCCTTCTCGGCTACAAGGAAAACAGCGTAGGTCGTATCATGACCCCTGATTATATTGCCGTCAGGGAACAATGGACCGTAAAAGAAGTATTGGATTATATCCGGGAACACGGTAAAGACAGTGAAACGATCGATGTAATATATGTTATCGATGAAAAAGGATACCTGCTGGATGATTTCCGTATCCGGGAATTCCTGCTGGTATCTCCAGATACCGTGGTGCATACCCTGATGGACGACCGCTTTGTATCACTGCATGCCAACGACGACCAGGAAGAAGCCATACAGGTATTCCGGATGGAAAACCGAGTGGCATTGCCAGTAGTAGACGACCAGGGCATCCTGCTCGGTATCGTTACCATCGACGATATGTTATGGATTGCCAATGAAGAACATACAGAAGATATCCAAAAAATAGGTGGTACCGAAGCCCTGGACGAACCCTATCTCGACATGCCCCTGCTGAAACTGGTGCAAAAACGTGTAGGTTGGCTGGTGGTATTATTTATTGGAGAAATGCTGACTGCTACTGCAATGGGGGTTTTTGAAGATGAAATTGCCAAAGCCGTAGTGCTCGCCCTTTTTGTACCCCTCATTATTTCCAGTGGTGGTAACAGTGGTTCACAGGCATCTACCCTTATTATTCAGGCCATGGCATTGGGAGAGATCACCGTGGGCGATTGGTGGCGTGTAATGCGCAGGGAAATCATTTCCGGACTTTTACTGGGTGGTGTATTAGGCGCTATAGGTTTTATACGTATCCTGCTCTGGAATACCCTCTTCCATACTTATGGCGACCATACCGTACTAATTGGCGCTACCGTAGGTATTTCACTCATCGGCGTTGTGCTCTGGGGTACCCTCTCCGGCTCTATGCTACCTCTCCTGTTGAAAAGATGCGGAGCAGACCCCGCTACCTCCTCTGCTCCCTTTGTAGCTACGCTGGTAGATGTTACCGGTTTGCTGATATACTTTACCGTAGCATATACCCTCATGAAGGGCATATTGCTATGATGACAGCTACTAGTTAATAATGACGGAGATGGAATTTTTTTAAACAAATTCCATCTCCGTCATTATTGCTAAATGCTAATAACAAACTTCAGTAACAGTTGTTCCTCCCGTATATT
This sequence comes from Chitinophaga sp. 30R24, assembly GCF_049056765.1. Classification (NCBI taxonomy): domain Bacteria; kingdom Pseudomonadati; phylum Bacteroidota; class Chitinophagia; order Chitinophagales; family Chitinophagaceae; genus Chitinophaga; species Chitinophaga sp. 30R24. The sequence continues at coordinate 40,425 of NZ_JBJGXX010000003.1, read as the reverse complement.
TCCTTACTATCAGTAACTGATCTGCTTCAAATCCGCTATTAGCAGGCAATTGCCCTTTCAAGCTGCGCAAAATAGGCAGGATAGTATGGGTGTGGGCTACCACCAGGATATGTTTCCCCCAGTCTTCATGCCGGGTTACCTGGTAAATAAAAGATTCCCCGGTAGTATCTATATGATAGAAACAGGTATCAAGATGTAAGCGGATACGCAAGCTATCGGCCGTGGCAATGGTTTGCCGGTCTGGAGTAATATAAATCTTATTGATACCCGAATCTTTCAATAACCGGTACAAGGCGCCCACCCTTTGCCGGCCCTCGGCAGTAAGCAAAGTATCTGCTCCAGGCAGGCTTTCTGCATGCCGCACAATATAAAAGGTGCCTGTAAGAAAAGTAGTATCATCCGATACGGGTACCGGTTCCCGTACAACCGGAGGCTTAGGCTTGCAGGCCACCACACAAAACAGGAACAATAATATTGATAATATACGCATGATACAGATTAAAGACAGGCATTTCGATACGCCTGTCCAAAAGTTACGGCGATTTATGATTAAACCATTACATTTATTCCCCAACAAAATAATGAACCGCTATGAGAAAATGGGTAATCCCCGCCATTATTTTTTTATCTGCCCATCGCCTCCACGCACAGCAGGTAACGCCACTTACTGTAGAAAAAATTATGCGTGATCCCAAGTGGATAGGCACTTCCCCGGATAATATATTCTGGGGGGAAGACAACAGGACCGTATATTTCAGCTGGAACCCAGATCAACAACTGAGCGATTCCCTCTACTATGCCGACATTAAAAACACTTCTCCCCGCAAAACAGCACCAGAGGAAAGAGCGCTGATTACCGCCAAAGCCAACGGCGCTTATAACCGCAACCGGAGCTTGCTCACCTACAGCTACCAGGGGGATATTTATTTGCTGCAAGTAAAAACCGGGAAAACCACCCGCATTACCAATACCACTACTGCCGCACAGCACCCTGTATTCAGCTTCGGAGAGCAACAAGTGGTATTCCAGCAAAACCGCGACCTCTACGCCTGGGATAAAACCTCAGGCCTGATCAGCCAACTCACCAATTTCGAAGCAGGCAGCAAGCCAACAGAAAAAAATGAAGCGCAAAGCGGCAACGCGGAAGAAAAATATCTCCGCACCCAACAACTGGAGCTGATGGATGTTCTGAAGGACAAAAAAAACAGGAAGGATGCCGCGGCAGCCTTTAATAAAGCACATACGCCTAAAATGCTCCGCAAATTATACCTGCAGGATAAAAAACTGTCCAATGTGCAAATCAGCCCGGACGGGCGTTTTATTACCTATACCCTGTTTACCGCGCCGGCAGATGCCCATCATACCATTGTACCGGAATTTGTTACAGCCTCCGGGTATACCACCGATATCCCTTCCCGGGAAAAAGTGGGAGCGCCGGAAGGAACCTTTGCCAGCTTTGTATACGATCGGATACAAGACACCGTGTTGCCTATTAAAACAACTGACCTACCAGGCATTAAGGACCAGCCCGATTACGTAAAAGACTATACGAAAAAAGATACGCCGGCAGTAAGGCAAGTTATTGTTAACGGTCCCTATTGGTCGGACGAAGGTACGCATGCCATCGTAGATGTACGTTCACAAGATAACAAAGACCGGTGGATCATGTTGCTAGATCCGGCTACTGGCACCCTGAAGCTCGTGAACCACCAGCGCGACGAAGCCTGGATCTCCGGTCCGGGTATAGGCTGGAGCATGGGCGGCAGCAATATTGGTTGGGTAAACGAAAACACCTGCTGGTTCCAGTCGGAAGCCAGCGGTTATTCGCATCTTTACACGGCCAATATAAACAATGGACAGGTGACACCTCTCACCAGCGGCAATTATGAAGTGCAGGAAGCGCAATTATCTCCCGATAAAAAATATTTTTACCTTACCACCAATGAAATACATCCGGGAGAAAAACAGTTTTACCGCTTAAATATACTGGGGGGTAAAGCTGAAAGGATCACTACCCTGGCAGGTGCTAACGAAGTAAGCTTATCGCCCGATGGCAATTGGATCGCTTTCCGTTATTCCTACTCCAACAAACCCTGGGAACTGTACCTCCAACCTTGTACGCCTGACACTAAAGCGGTACAGGTAACAAACCTGGCACAATCCAACGAATTCAAATCCTACCAGTGGCGCGATCCGCAGGTGATTACGTTTATGGCACGCGACCAGCAGCCCGTGTACGCCCGTTTGTACACACCCGATCCGGCAAAAAACAATGGTGCAGCCGTTATCTTTGTACATGGCGCCGGTTACCTGCAAAATGCACATAAATGGTGGAGTTCTTATTTCCGCGAATATATGTTCCATAACCTGCTCACCGACAAAGGTTTTACCGTATTGGATATGGATTACCGAGGCAGTGCGGGCTATGGCCGCAACTGGCGCACCGGCATTTACCGTTACATGGGCGGGAAAGACCTCGACGATGAAGTAGACGGTGCAAAATATCTGGCAGAAAAATTGCAGGTGGACGCGCAACGTATCGGTATCTATGGCGGAAGCTATGGTGGCTTTATGACTTTAATGGGGATGTTTACCAAACCAGGCGTATTTGCGGCCGGTGCGGCTTTACGTGCTGTAACAGACTGGGCGCACTATAACCATGGTTATACCAGCAACATCTTAAATGAGCCGTTTACAGACAGTATTGCTTATCACCGTTCCTCTCCCATCTACTATGCCGATGGCCTGAAAGGTAAGTTGCTGATGTGCCATGGAATGGTAGATACCAATGTACATTTCCAGGATATTGTTCGTTTAACACAACGTTTAATAGAACTGGGAAAAAATAACTGGGAATTAGCAGTATATCCGGTAGAAGATCACGGATTTACTACCCCCAGTAGCTGGACAGATGAATATAAAAGAATACTTTTGTTGTTCGAAAGCACGCTTTTAAAACGATAAGAGATTTTAATATTTTTTATTTAGCCAGCTTCGCCAGAAGGATAACATGTGAAGTAGAGAAGCAGTGAAATAAAAGACAAAAGGGAATACGGTGAACGATGTAGTGAATGTTAAGTTATCTTAATACTTCACTAAAATCTTTTCCGTATTCCCTTTTCATTTTACTTTAGGACTATTGTAGAATGCAACACTGACCATATCTTTTACTTAAACAATATTCACATTTCCTGATGTGATTTTAACAATTAATGCGATATTGCAATGATAAACCTTAGCACAAATCCAAAAACCTTATGTGTGGAATAGTAGCTTATATCGGGCAGAGAGAAGCCTACCCGGTAGTATTAAAAGGCCTTAAACGACTGGAATACCGTGGATATGACAGCGCCGGCGTAGCAATTATCAATGGCGGGCTGCATGTATACAAAAGGAAAGACAAAGTAGCAGCGCTGGAAGAATTCGTAGCCGGCAAAGATATGCGCAGCCACGTTGCCATTGGGCATACCCGCTGGGCCACCCACGGAGAGCCTAGCGACCGTAATGCGCATCCTCACTTATCCCAGGATGGGAAACTGGCTATGATCCATAATGGCATCATTGAAAACTATGTGCAGCTGAAACAGGAACTGATCAAACAAGGCCATGTTTTTCAAAGCGACACCGATACGGAAGTATTACTTCATTTCATTGAGGAGATAAAGAAACAAAATAACTGTTCCTTGGAAGAAGCATTGCGTATTGCCCTGAAAAGAGTGGTAGGCGCTTATGTGATTGTACTAATAGATGAAGATAACCCGGATACCCTGATCGCAGCCCGCAAAGGCAGCCCTCTTGTAATTGGCGTAGGCAAGGGAGAACATTTCCTGGCATCTGATGCGTCCCCAATCGTTGAGTATACTAAAGAAGTAGTATATGTAAATGACTATGAAATAGCCATCATTAAGGCCGATGAGCTAATCCTCAAAAATATTTCCAACGAAAGGCAAACGCCTTACATACAAAAACTCGACATAGAACTGGCCGCCATTGAAAAAGGAGGCTATAACCACTTCATGTTGAAAGAAATATTTGAGCAACCGCAAACCATCTTCGACAGTTTACGTGGCCGTTTGGATGCTAAAAAAGGTACACTCACCATGGGTGGCATGCGCGAATATGCAGAAGTATTGAGCAATGCCAAACGCATTATTATTGTGGCCTGTGGTACCTCCTGGCATGCAGGACTCATAGCGGAGTATATGATCGAAGAATTATGCCGTATTCCGGTGGAAGTGGAATATGCCTCTGAGTTCCGTTACCGCAACCCGGTAGTTGGAGAAGGAGATGTGATCATCGCCGTATCCCAGTCTGGAGAAACTGCTGATACCCTCGTAGCCATAGAAAGCGCCAAAGAAAAAGGCGCCATTATACTTGGCGTATGTAATGTAGTAGGCTCTTCTATTGCCCGCTTATCGCATGCCGGCGCATATACCCATGCCGGTCCGGAAATTGGCGTAGCCAGCACCAAAGCTTTCACTGCCCAGTTGGCGGTGCTTTGCCTGGTAGGCCTGAAACTGGCAGCAGATAAGGGCACCATCTCCCAGCAACGTTTCCAACACCTGCTGGACGAACTGGACCAGATCCCGGAAAAAGTGGCTACCGCACTGAAACTGGATGACCAGATCACACAAATAGCCGGTAAATACAAAGATGCCCGCGACTTTCTCTACCTCGGCCGCGGATATAATTTCCCCGTAGCCTTGGAAGGCGCCCTGAAACTGAAAGAGATCTCATATATACACGCAGAAGGATACCCTGCCGCTGAAATGAAGCATGGGCCCATTGCGCTGGTAGACGAACATCTCCCGGTAGTGATCGTTGCCACCAAAGACAGTTACTACGAAAAAGTAGTATCCAATATCCAGGAAATCAAAGCCCGTAAAGGTAAAGTAATCGCCATAGTAACTGAAGGCGATACCACCATTCCTCCGATGGCGGATGATGTTATTTTTGTGCCTGCCGCTGATGAAATGGTAGCACCTATTATTTCTGTTATTCCTTTACAATTACTCGCTTACCATATAGGTGTATTAAAAGGCCTGGATGTAGATAAACCCAGGAACCTCGCAAAATCCGTGACCGTAGAATAGTAGCTTTCAGCGCTGGCTTTTGGCTGCTAATCACTTAAATAATTCATTAGCTGCCAAAAGCTATCGGTTGTTAGCTCCGTTAAATGAGCATTCCATGAATAAGATCCAAAAAAAGCCCCTGTCCGAACTGGGCTATAACTTTATTGAAACCACGTTACCAAAAGGCAAAGATGAATACTATCTCCGCAATGAACAATGGAGCCGGCAGGATCAGTATCGCCGGCTCACAGCCTATGAAATAGAAGCGTTGGTACGCAATGATAACACTTCTGATGACTGGAATATTATTTTTGTCTCTAACGAATTTAACCCGCAACTGGTACAACACTGCCATTTCTTTGGTATGGTACGTATCGGCAAACTGGAACCCTACTACCTGGAATTCCATAACTTGCGGATGCCGGTAGGCCTTTACAACAGTACTATCTGCGCTTGCGATTTTGGGGATAATGTGGTTGTACACAATGTGAATTATCTTTCCCACTATATACTCGGTAACGAAGTGATTGTGGCCAACGTAAATGAAATGGCGACTACCGACTATGCCAAATTCGGTAATGGCGTCCTGAAAGAAGGCGAAAATGAAAACAGCCGCATCTGGATGGAACTTTGTAACGAAAATGGCGGCAGAAGCGTAATGCCTTTTGACGGCATGCTGCCCGGAGATGCTTACCTCTGGACCCGCTACCGGGATGATGACCAATTGCAACAACAATTCAAAACTTTTACAGAAAAACAGTTCGATAAAAAACGCGGCTACTATGGCATGGTAGGCGACCGTACTGTAATCAAAAACTGTAAAATGATAAAGGATGTTACCATTGGTACCGATGCTTACCTGAAAGGCGCCAATAAACTAAAAAACCTCACCATCAACAGCAACAGCGAAGCTTCCTCCCAGATCGGGGAAGGCTGCGAACTGGTAAACGGAGTGATCGGTTACGGTTGCCGTGTATTCTATGGCGTAAAAGCAGTACGCTTCGTGATGGCCTCCCATTCACAGCTGAAATATGGCGCCCGGTTAATTAACTCGTACCTGGGTAACAATGCAACCATCTCCTGCTGTGAAGTGCTGAACTCCCTCATCTTCCCGGCGCATGAACAACACCATAATAACTCCTTCCTTTGCGCAGCGCTCATTATGGGGCAAAGCAATATGGCAGCCGGAGCTACCATTGGTTCTAACCACAACTCCCGCGGGGCTGATGGCGAAATGATCGCCGGCAGAGGATTCTGGCCAGGCCTCTGCGTAAGCCTGAAACATAATTCCAGCTTCGCTACTTTCACCCTGATCTCCAAAGGCAACTACATGTCTGAACTGAATATACCCATTCCGTTCAGCCTCGTGGTAAATGATGAACACGACAACCGCCTGAAAATAATGCCAGGCTACTGGTTCCTGTATAACATGTATGCCATTGCCCGGAATTCCTGGAAATATGTAGACCGCGATAAACGCACAGAGAAAGTGCAACACATCGAATACGATTACCTGGCGCCCGACTCCATCGAAGAAATGTTCCAGGCACTAACTATTATGGAAACGGCTACCGGAAAAGCCTGGTACGCCCTGCCTGATAATACACCTAAAAAAGAACTAACGGATAAGGATATACGTAAAAAAGGGAAAGAGCTGCTGAAAAATAATCCGGAAGAAGTAGCAAAGCTCACCATCCTGGTAAATGGCTTTGAAAACAGCTCCCGCGAAGTACAACTCCTGAAAGTACATAAAGCATATCCGCTATTCCAGGAGATGATAGTATTTTATGGCATTAAAAATATACTGGCAGCTGCCAAGCCTTCTTTCCTGGCCCTGCAAGCTGCTGTAAAAACTGCCAAACGCGGCGACTGGCTTAACATTGGGGGACAACTGATGAAAGCCGAAACGGTAGCCAATCTCAAAACGAAGATCAAAAAGAATAAAATCAGCGGATGGCCGCAACTACACGCTGCTTATGAAGAAATAGGCAACGAATATGCAACAGACAAACTTCAGCATGCCGTAGCTTCTCTACTCGAAATCAAAGAAATAACACTCAAAAACTTTACGCCCGAATTGCTGGCACAATGGCTACAAGAATCTATCGTGACCTTGGAATGGATCACGGCACAGATAAAACGCTCCCGTGAAAAGGATTATAAAAATCCGTTCCGCCTCCAAACATATGAAAGTGAAAAAGAAATGAATGCCGTAATAGGTAAACTGGAAGACAATAGCTTTATTCATCAAACAGCTACCGATCTGGAAACGTATATTGCACAGGTAAACCAAACGATCACAGAATGGGAACTGTAGAAAAGGTAAGGTGCGCTTGGAGCAACAAAGACAAGCTGTACCAAGATTATCACGACAATGAATGGGGCACGCCTAACCACGACGATCAACATCTCTTTGAAATGTTGTGTCTGGAAGGCGCACAAGCGGGATTAAGCTGGTATACAGTACTCACCAAACGGGAAAATTACCGCAAGGCTTTTGATAACTGGAACGCCAAAAAGATTGCTCAATACAGTGAAGAGAAAGTAGCGCAACTGATGCAAAACCCAGGCATTATCCGCAACCGACTCAAAATAAATGCAACGATCACCAATGCCAAAGCATTTCTGGCCGTGCAAAAAGAGTTTGGCAGCTTTGACCGGTATATCTGGTCTTTCGTACAGCACCAACCTATTATCAACCATTATAAAGATATGGGGCAAGTACCTGCTAAAACACCTATATCAGATGCCATGAGTAAAGACCTGCTGAAACGTGGGTTTAAATTTGTGGGTTCAACTATCTGTTACGCCTATATGCAGGCGGTAGGTATGGTAGATGATCATATGCCCGGTTGCTGGAAAAAACAGGCCTGACCTTTCTTTGTATTCCTGCCCCGCATACACTGCGGGGCAGGAATATATCAATTGATCAATATCTCGCTCAATGTGGTATCTTTCAGAAAAGTAGGGTCTGTTAAGGTATTCAGAAAGAAATATAATTGCCGCTTTTCAGCAGCAGCCAAAGCAATCCCTCTCCCTATCAACGGATCTGTGGTAGGTGTTGTTACTACCCCATGATCATAAAAATCAAATACCTGGAATATATCAAAAAAACGCCCGTCGTGCATATAGGGTGAGCTCTTCAGCACATTCCTCAATGAAGGCACTTTAAAACGCAGGTTATCATCTGTATTACCGGTGATCTTCATCCGTCCCACATCATTCAGTGCGGGCAAATAAGGCAAACCATTGCTGCGGTAAGACAAATCGGTGAACAACGGTTCTTTATGGCAGGCGGCGCATTTCTCCCGGAAAATACTGTATCCTGCTTTTTCCTCCGGCGTAAAACTCACGCCAGGCACATGTTGCATTACACTGTCATATTTAGAACGGGCAGATACCATCGTAGCCATAAATTGGGCAAATGCTTTAAACATGCGTTCGCTGGTTACTTCTTCTGAGCCAAAAGCTGCTTTAAACCGCTCACGGTAAGCAGCATCCGACTGCATTTTCTGTAGCAGCGCTTTCAGGTCTGCCGCCATTTCGTTATGATCTGTAAGCGGGGTAAGCGGCTGTATGTCCAGGTTATTCACCCCCCCATCCCACATAAATGTTTTTTGCCAGATCATGTTAAACAGTACCGGTACCGAACGGCTGCCTTGTTGTCCGCCTACCCCATGCGCCAACGCATGATCGAAATGGCCAAACGCTGCGAACTGCTGGTGGCAGAATCCACAGGAAACGGTACTGTCTCTCGACAACCGGAAATCATAAAACATATACCGGCCCAGGGCCACCCCTTGTTTAGTCAGCGGATTACGGGAAAAATCATATACCGGCCTGGGGAAACCTGCCGGTAATTGTAGCACCAGGGGCTCCGGGCCACCTTGCTGCTGCTTACGGCCCGCCGCCTGTACCAACACCAGCAACAAACAGAAAACACCAGCGATATAGTAACCCTTACGCATATATGATAAATGAAAATATGATTGATCAATTATAGCTCTTACTGATGGTGAACATATGTTGATAATTGCCTGCTACTTTACGGGCATTGGCGCCAGGCGCCATAATAACGGCTATTTGCTTAAAGCTAACAGTATCGGGCAAAAACCATTTACTTACATCAGCAACCAGCTGTATCCGGGGCTCTTTTTCCGGGGCAACAGTTACCGGCTGGGAAAAAGGCAGGGTCACATATTTCAATACACCGTTAACCTGCCTATAGCCACCTATATGAAAGAGGAATTCCTGCGTGGGAGAGGTTATGGCAAACGAATGTCCTTCTAGTTGCGCCATAATGTAGCCACTGTTCCAGGTCCAGAACATGCCCGATTCCACGGCCAACGCGCCTGGCTGAGCCCCGCTTACATTACGGACACTGTCTACCCCTATCAAAAAACGGATGCTTTTATATTGCCCGGCCGGCAAACCAAATAAATGGATCACCTTGGAAGTATCGATAGCATCATCTACCAGGAAATATGCGGCAGGTAATGTAACCGTATAGCCTTGCACGTTTTCCAGTGAAAAATTACTGAGAAAATAACGGAAACGGGTAATCGTAAAATATTCTCCCGAAGGATTGGTATAAGTAACCTGGTTCCTGACCAGTGGTTGCGCCCCCACTACGTGCGTAATGGCGAGCTGCAGGGAAGAAGCAGGCGGTAACTGCATGGTGGCCGCCTGCCGGCTGGTGTTACCGGCAGCCCGCGCTAATAAGGTATTTACCAGCAGGAACCAGCAAGCATAGGAAATAAAAATCCGCAAAACCATGGTATCCTCTTTTATAGCAGGAAGTTACAATGATTTTGCGGATTAGGTAAGTGATAATTTAATGCGATGCTGCAGCATCCAGTTTATAACCTTTAGTACCAAACCATACTACTACCGCGAAACAAAACAGCGGCACGATATACGCCATCTGAATATTGGAAGCATCTGAAATCAATCCCATCAAAGGAGGACAGATAGCCCCACCAACAATAGACATTACCAACAGGGAAGATCCAAATTTTGTGTCTTTGCCCAGTCCGCGTAAACCCAGCGAAAATATAGTAGGGAACATAATAGACATAAAGAAAGGCACCATCAACACAGCACCTATGGCTATCGTACCTTTACAGAGCATGGCGGTAAGAATAAGTACCACATTGATCAAGCCATAGAGTGTTAGTAAAAGCTGCGGTTTAACTTTACTCATCAGAAAAGTACCAAAAAAACGGCCGGTCATAAAACCAAGGCCAGCTACCCAACCTAACAGATTTGCCGCCTCTTTCTCCGGAACGCCAGCAGAAAATTTAGCAAAACGGATAAAGAAAGCATTTACACCTACCTGTGCGCCAATATAAAAAAACTGGGTTACTATCGCCGCAATCAGGTGCTTGTGCCGGAAGATGCTGCCACTGCTTTTACTGGTGTCTATAGCTTCATCGGTAGTTTCCTGTACATCCGGCATTTTAGTAAAAACAAAAAGTACGGCTACCAGTAAAACAACCAACCCAATAACGAGATAAGGAATTTTTACTGTTCCAGCTTCCGTGCTAAGATATTGTTGTAATTGTACTGGCGACATAGCATCCAGCTGGGCTTTAGTAAGTTCTTTTCCGGAAAGAATAAATCTGGCCCCGATCACAGGCCCTAATACAGCACCTACCCCGTTAAAGGATTGGGCCAGATTAAGACGGGTAGTAGCTGTTTGGGGGCTGCCCAAAACCGTAACATAGGGATTGGCTGCCGTCTCTAAAAAGGTAAGCCCCGTTGCAATAACGAATAATGCACCCAGAAAAAAGACATACTCACGGCTATTAGCAGCAGGAATAAAAAGAAAAGCCCCCAGAGCATATAAGCATAATCCGAAAATAATACCCGTTTTATATCCAAACCGGCGCATCACCGCACCTGCGGGTAAGGCCATCAGGAAATAAGCAGCAAATACCGCCGAATCAATCAGTGAAGATTGCAAGTCTGTTAACTGACAAGCTTTTTTCAGATGTGGAATTAAAACAGGGCTCAGATTATGGATCAATGCCCATAAAAAAAACAAACTGGTTACTAAAATAAACGGGAACAGGTAACTGCTGTTTTTGGTTTCAGTGTTGGTACTACTGATATAGGTGGAATTACTTACTGCGCCTCCTGCCATAACGAAGAATTTAATTTTTCAGGTGAATATTTGTTGGCTCTATTCCTTAGCTGATGGATCTGTCGAGATGCGTGTAACCGCCATCTACATATAAAATCTGTCCGGTGGTATGGGAAGAACGAGGCGACAACAGGAACACCGTAGTATTGGCAATTTCCGCTGAAGTAGTCATTCTTTTTTCATAAGGGATGTTTGCAGTGATGGAGGCCAATTTCTCTTTAGGATCAGGCAATGAGTTGATCCATGTTTCGTACAGTGGCGTCCATACTTCTGCGGGGATAACGGTATTGATACGGATAGAATAAGGCAGCATTTCTACCGCCCATTCGCGTGTGAGCGCATTAATAGCGCCTTTGGCTGCAGCATAACCGCTGGTATTACCTTGCCCGGTGGTAGCTACTTTGGAACCAATGTTCACAATATTTCCTTTGGCAGCTTTCAGGTAGGGTAACGCAAAATGTGCCAGGTTGTAATAGTGGGATAAGTTATTCTGGAGCGACTGCATAAACCTTTCAGGGCTGCCATTTTCGAGGCCTACGCCGTCGTTGGCGCCTGCATTGTTTACCAGACCGTCTATTTTACCATATGCGGCTACGGTATCAGCAATCACTTTTTTACAGTCTTCCACTTTGCTTAGCTCTGCGGTAACAGGTAATGCTTTGCCGCCTGCGGCGATGATCTCGTTTACCGTTTTTTCGTTATCGGTGGCATTTCTGCCGGCTACTACTGCTATACCGCCTTCCGCTGCTATCAGTTTAGCAATGGCCTCCCCAATGCCTTTGGCGCCACCGGTAACGATGATCACTTTCTCCTGTAATCCTAAATCCATGGTTATGCTGTTGGTTTGTTTATAGATGATAAAATGAAAGGGCATTGCCTCCCATTATCTGATATTGTTCTGACGTTGATAACGTGCTGATGAAATCGCTGATAAGCTGCTTTACCTTCTGATATTCTGCTGCCAGCAAACATACCGGCCAATCTGAGCCAAAAAGTAAACGGTGTGGCCCAAAGGCTTCCAATGCCACTTCCAGGAAAGGTTTAAAATGAGCAGGCTCCCACTGTTGCCAGTTAGCCTCTGTTACAAGGCCGCTCAGCTTACAATACACATTAGGCGACCTCGCAATACGGCGTATATGTGTTGCCCATGGCTCCAGCCTGCCATTACGGATATCCGGTTTGCCCAGGTGGTCAATAACCAGGGGCTGGTGTGGAAAACGTTGTACAAATTCTTCTACGGCAGGTAACTGTTTCGGATATACGAGTATATCATAGGTGAAGTTATACTTCGATAAAGCCCTGATACCCCTGCAAAAATGTTCGCCTAAAATAAAGCGGTTGTCCGGCTCTCCCTGCACAATATGCCGGAAACCTTTCAACTTTGGATGCACAGCATATTGCGCCAACTGCGCTTCTATATCATCCGCCTGTAAGTTTACCCAACCTACCACACCTTTAATCAGCGTATCGTGTGCGGCAGCCAGCAACAATAAAAAGGCCGTTTCACCAGGCGACTGATCCGCCTGTACCGCCACACAGCCATGAACACCATTGCTTTCCAGCACCGGCGCCAGATGCTCCGGTAAAAAATCACGGCGGATTACCTCCATAGATTCATCTATCCAGGCATCCCTAACGGGATGATATTGCCAGAAGTGTTGATGTGCGTCGATAACCATATTATTGTTGGATGCGAAGCCAGCCTGACGGCCAGCTTCGCTTTAAAGCTTACAAAGTAAATATCTGGTCCATAATCACCCACTTCTCCCCTTCCTTTGCTACCGGTAATGCCTGCTGGTATTTCCACATCAACTGCTCCCAGGCCTGTACAGCGGGATTTACAGTATCCATAGCATTTTTCCGTTCAAAAGAAAAGGTATCCTCCACTTCCATCGTCATGAACAAACGATTGCCGGCGCGGTATATATCCATTGCTGTAATACCACTGTCAGTGATACTTTTTTTAATCTCGTCGGATACGTTACGGTGATAAGCTTCGTATTCGCTGATCAGTTGCGGATCATCTACCAGGTCCAATGCCAAACAGTATCTTTTCATAATACTTATTTATAGGCTACTGCAGTTTGTTTGGAAGTACCCAGGCCATCGATGCCCAGTTCTATCACGTCGCCCGGTTTGAGGTATACCTGCGGATTCATACCTAGTCCCACTCCTGCCGGCGTACCTGTTGAGATCACATCTCCTGGGAGCAACGTCATAAACTGGCTCAGGTAAGCCACTACAAAAGGTACATTAAAAATGAAGTTGGAAGTGTTACCATCCTGCATCGTTTTTCCATTAACGGTAAGCCATAAACGCAAGTTGTTCACATCGGCAATTTCATCTTTGGTAGCCAACCATGGGCCTAAAGGCGCAAATGTATCGCAGCTTTTCCCCTTTACCCATTGCCCTCCTCTTTCTATCTGGAAGGCTCTTTCGCTATAATCATTATGCAAACAGTACCCTGCTACATAATCCAGTGCGTCTTTTTCTTCTATATAGGAGGCTTTTTTACCGATCACAACTGCCAGCTCCACTTCCCAGTCTGTTTTCTCGCTATTGCGTGGAATAATCAGGTCGTCGTTGGGGCCTACCAGAGCGCTAGTACTTTTGAAAAATACGATCGGTTCTGCCGGAATAGCCGCATTGGTTTCCCTGGCATGGTCGGCGTAATTAAGACCAATGCAGATAATTTTAGAAGGACGCTGGATAGGCGACCCTAAACGGGTACCTGCAGGCACCTGTGGACAAGCGCCGGCATTGGCAGCAAACCATGTGGATAAACGCGACAATCCATCGGTTTCAAAAAAATGCTCGCCAAAGTCTTCTCCAAATGCGCTAACATCAAACATACCTGCTGCCGTTACAACACCTGGCTTCTCTTCTCCTGGTAAACCAAACCTGATCAGTTTCATCTCAATATTATTTTTATTAGTCTTACTTGATTTCTTTTAATGTTTTAACCTGCAAACGGCCGTTTTCTACCAACAGATCTATTACTGGTTCTGCTTTATCATCTTTTATAAAAGAGAAAAACACATGATCGTCTTGTCCTGTTGGCTGGATCACGGCTTTGCTACCGGCCGGAACAGGGATGGTCATCGTTTTTCTCGCCCCGCCATATTCTACATATAAGACCACATCATCCGGCTGACTATCCGGTTTGATTGTTACAATAAAATCTGCGATGATCTGTCCGGACTGGAAGTTCTTCTTATATTCCTGCAGCATGCCGTCATTAGCGGATACTTTACCCAATCCCATCGTGTTTTCCATGTATTGCCAGATACGCTCTGGCGGCGAAGCAGCCCATAATATTTTCAGGTCGTTACCGTTTACGGAGGCGTGGTAATAACGTGGCTGGTGGTTCGCTTTTAACACCCCGATATAGCAGCTGGTGGGCGCGTCCCACAATACTTTGTAGAGGTCTGCATCTGAAACTTCTTTCAACGTGGTTTGTTCAAACGTTTTTTCTTTTTTCAGCTCTTTCATCTGCACCTGGATAGTAATCCGTTGGGTATCTTTTTCTTTGCCGGCAATGGTTACAGACACGGTGCCTGCAGGCGTAGCAGGTGTTACTGTTGTAGCGGCATCTGCGGCATTACCATTAGCAGGTGATTTTCCTGAATTACAAGCAGATAATACGGCGATGGCAATGGCCAGCCCTATTCTAAAATGTTGCATGATATAAATAAAGAATTAATGAATGACCCGAAAGATACACGTAATCATGCACTTTGAAACATTCATTACATTAATTATTAATTATTGAGCCGGATAAAACCGCCGTCAATCGGATAATCAGAGCCGGTAATAAATCCGGCTTCATCAGAGCAGAGGAATAATGCCAGGTTACCTACTTCCACCGGTTTTGCCATACGGCCTATAGGCTGCGTTTTGCTCAGTTTCTCAAACATTTCGGCTTCCTTACCGGGATAGTTCTTAGCAATAAAACCATCTACAAACGGGGTATGTACCCTGGCTGGAGACACACAATTGCAGCGGATATTGGCATCCAGGTAATCTTTGGCAACAGATAAGGTCATGGTGAGCACGGCGCCTTTGCTCATGGAGTAGGCCAACCGGTCTGGTATGCCTACGCTGGAAGCAATGGAAGCGATATTGAGAATAACACCACCGCCCTGCGCTTTCATTTGCTTGATAACGGCATACATACAGTTATAAGTACCTTTCACATTTACCTGGTATACCCGGTCGAAGTCCTGTTCAGCAGTATTCTCCAACTTTCCTACATGTGCAATGCCAGCGCAGTTCACCAAAATATCCAGTTTGCCGGCTGTTTTCACGATGCTGTCCATTACCTGTATCACGGCAGCCTGGTCGGCCACATTGCAGGCATGCACGGTTGCCTGGCCACCGGCAGCCACAATCTCTTCTGCAGTAGTACGGCCTCCTTCTTCATTCAGCTCCACAATATGTACCTGTGCACCCTGCGCACCGAATGTTTTTGCTATTGCCTGTCCTATTCCGCTACCACCGCCAGTGATAACTGCCACTTTATGATCTAATCTGAACAGTTCCATCAGTAAAATTTTTTAAGGGTTCTAAAATACCTATTTAAATCAGGCGATTACAATTGTATTTTCACTGTATTTTATACTTTCTTGCCTTATTTTCGTAAAGTTCAATAATTACAGAAATTTCTGACCTTTTTTACTGAATAACCAGCATATGAAAATATTACTCATCGCCACTCTATCAGGGCTTTTTACCGCCCAGGTGGCCGCCCAAACAATTCCAACTAATCAATACGGGTTACGGGTACTTACTACCCAGGAGCAATACCAGCAACTGGTAAAAGCCGATAGTAACCAGCGGCTGGTCAACCTGGAACAATACATACCTGGCATCAGGAAAGATGTGCGCTATGCCACTGCTAACAATTTTACTAAACAACAGTTGTATACAAAAACGGATATTTATCTGCGCCTGCCGGCGGCCAGGGCACTAAAAGCCGTTCAGGATGCACTCCGGCAAAAAGGATATGGCTTACTGATCTACGATGCCTACCGTCCCTATCATGTTACGGAAGCCATGTTTAAAATAGTGCCCAACGACCTGTATGCCGCAGATCCCCGTAAAGGTTCGGGGCATAACCGGGGCGTGGCAGTAGACCTTAGCATGGTAAACCTCCAAACAGGCAAGCCTGTCACCATGCCCACCGATTTCGATGATTTTACCTACAAAGCCCACCAAAACTATTTACCAGCCGATCCTACGGTAACAGCTAACCGCAAATTACTGCGCGATACCATGAAGGCCCATGGCTTTAAAGAAAGTACCACAGAGTGGTGGCATTATTACTTGCCGGATTATAAGAAATACCCGTTGATGGACATCTCCTTTTAAGGAATGTAAATAGTATCTACCCGGTTGGGCAAGCCCTCCCAAGTAATATACCAGGCACCGCCGGCTGGCGGAACAAAAGAAAAAGTACGGGTTTGCGGCGTGTTAAGCGTTGTACAGTTAGCGCAAGGCCGGTACAGCGCTCCGGCTTTCACTATAATAGACCGCCCGTGGATGATAGGTATAAATTGATAGATAGTAGAACAGGTATTTTGGAATGTACAACTTACATCAAAGAAGGCGGCATCTTGTCCGCGGATACCCGTATTGGAAGTACCCATATACCGGACATCAGTAATAGGTTCTATATTGTATTGTGAACAGTCTACGTTATTCTTTTTACAGGCAGCAGCTAATAATAACAGCACTACCGCCATCAGCATCGTTCTCATGAGGGAAGATAATTATTCCCCTGTAGAACGAAACATTAAAATAAAAGTTACACCATTCATTTTTTCTTGTTTTTCCCAGGCAAGAAAAAATAAATGGTGTTTGTTCGTTACCTTTTATTAATAAATTTTATTCAGGGCATCTACGTAAGCATGCACAGAAGCATTTACAATATCGGTAGAGATACCAAATCCGTAGTAAGATTGCCCGTTGTGTTTTACGCGCATATTTACTTTACTCACATCTTCGCTACCTCCGCGCATAGACTGGATATTAAATTCATCCAGTTCTATAATATCCTTGATAATACCATGGATAGCGTTGATAGTAGCGTTTACAGGGCCATTCCCTGCAGCACTGGCTTCTCTTTCTATTCCATTGATACGGAGTTTTACAGTAGCCATCGGGCGTAAAGGATCGCCGCAAACTACCTGCAACAACATTACTTTGATAGCGTTATCACTGTAAGTTTGCGCATCACCGTCGCCCATCAGTTCCAGCAGGTCGGCATCGTTGATTTCTTTTTTGGAATCCGCCATCAGCAGGAAGCGTTGGTATACTTCATCCACATTTACCTTTTCCAGGTTATAGCCCAAACGCTGCAGGTGATGTTTCAGTGCATGGCGTCCGCTACGGGCAGTGAGGATAATTGCGTTGGAATTAATGCCCACATCTTCCGGATTCAGGATCTCATAATTTTCGCGGTGTTTGAGCACTCCATCCTGGTGGATACCGGAGCTGTGCGCGAAAGCATTGCGGCCTACAATCGCCTTGTTAGGCTGTACAGGCATGTGCATCATACTTTCTACCAGGTTACTGATCTCATAGATACCTTTGGAGTTGATGTTGGTATGATAGCCCAGCGCATGGTGCGTTTTAAGGATCATGGCCACTTCTTCCAGGGAGGTATTACCAGCGCGTTCACCGATGCCGTTAATCGTGCATTCTACCTGACGGGCGCCATTAATGATACCTGCAACAGTATTGGCGGTAGCCAACCCGAGATCGTTATGGCAATGTACAGAGATGATAGCATTATCGATATTAGCGACGTGATCTACCAGGTATTTAATTTTTGCACCGTATTGATCGGGCAGGCAGTAGCCGTTGGTATCGGGGATATTGACAGTAGTAGCGCCGGCAGCAATAACGGCTTCAATCATGCGGGCCAGGTATTCGTTGTCGGCACGGCCTGCATCTTCTGCATAAAATTCCACATCATCGGTAAACTTACGGGCATACTTCACTGCCGCTACCGCACGTTCGAGGATCTCTTCACGGGTGCTGTTGAATTTATACTTGATGTGCATATCGGAAGCGCCAATACCGGTGTGGATACGGCCACGTTTTGCGAAACGCAGCGCGTCGGCTGCCGCATCAATATCTTTAGTGTTGGCACGGGTGAGGGCACAGATCACAGGCTCCGTTACCGCTTTAGAAATTTCCACTACGCTCTGGAAATCGCCAGGGCTGGAAATAGGGAAGCCGGCCTCGATGATGTCTACGCCTAACGCTTCCAGTTTTTTAGCAATTTCAATTTTTTCTACAGTAGTCAGCTGGCAGCCTGGCACTTGTTCACCGTCGCGCAGGGTAGTATCAAAGACGTATACACGATTTTTATCCATGATAGGTGTAATGATTTTATTGAATGATTAGTTCAGGTTCTCTAATACTTTAGTGCCCATAGCATCGGTGCCCATAATGAAATCGTTGTCAGTATGCTTGTTGGCAATATCCATTGTTCTGTACCCTTGTCTGAGTGTAGCTTCCACGGCTTTGATCACACGTTGGGACTCTGTTTTCAGCCCGAAGGAGATATCCAGCATCAGGGCTGCCGACAAAATAGAAGCCAGCGGATTGGCAATGCCTTTACCGGCAATATCATGTGCAGAACCATGGATAGGCTCATAAAAACCAATGCTGTCACCTACAGAAGCAGATGCCAACATCCCCATAGAACCGGCTATTTGGGAAGCTTCATCGGTGAGGATATCTCCAAACAAGTTACCAGTAAGCACTACATCAAAACGTTTCGGGTCTTTGATCAATTGCATGGCGGCGTTGTCGATAAACATGTGTTCTGTTTCCACATCAGGATATTCTTTCGCTACTTCCTGTACTACTTCCCTCCACAGGCGGCTGGCTTCCAATACATTGGCTTTGTCTACAGAACAAAGCTTTTTGCGGCGCGTGCGCGCGGCTTCATAGGCTTTACGGGCAATACGTTCTACTTCAAAACGATGGTAGATCATCAGATCGGAAGCGGTATTACGGTCGGCTGTCCTTAACTTCTCGCCGAAGTATACATCTCCGGTAAGTTCGCGAAAGAAAAGGATGTCTGCACCTCTCAATATTTCCGGTTTGATGCTGGAAGCTTCCAGCAGTTCATCAAACAGCTTGATCGGGCGAAGATTAGCATATAACCCAAGCTCTTTTCTGATTTTGAGCAACCCTTGTTCAGGTCTTACTTTCAAGGTCGGGTCATTATCATATTTAGCATGGCCAATAGCGCCAAACAGGATGGCATCGGAGCCTTTTGCTTTCTGCAATGTTTCATCCGGCAGTGGCTCGCCAGTGGCTTCAATGGCTACGTGTCCCATAATACCTTCTTCGAAGGTAAAAGTGTGGTGGTAATTATTTGCAATGGTAGTCAACACCTTTTGTCCCCATGACGTTACTTCCTGTCCGATTCCATCTCCAGGTATTACCAGTATTTTCTTCTCAATGCCCATATAGCTGTTAAATTTTAGCTTTGGCCGCTAGCAGCTAGCGGCCAAAGCCAGTTGTAATTTTAGTGATCAGGTTAAAAATTATATGCTCTGGTAGTTTCGTATTGCTCAATTTCTTTGCGGAGGCTCAGTAAATAGTCAATATCATCGTATCCATTGATCAGGCATGTTTTTTTATACGGGTTGATATCGAAATTCTCCAGCTCTCCGGTGGCAACGATCCTGATGAATTGGTTTTCCAGGTCTACTTCCAATGCAGTCTGCGGATTGGCTTCAATAGCGCTGAAGAGCTTATCCAGGAAAGCATCAGACACCTGCACGGGCAAGATGAAATTGTTGAGGGCATTGTTTTTGAAGATATCTGCAAAAAAACTGCTCACCACCACTTTAAAGCCGGCATCTGCAATAGCCCAGGCAGCATGCTCACGGGAAGAGCCGCAACCGAAGTTCTTGCCAGCCACCAAAATGCTACCGCCGTAGATGGGATTGTTCATTACAAAGTCGGCTTTCGGTGTATTGTCCGCTTCATAACGCCAGTCGCGGAACAGATTTTCTCCAAAGCCTTCCCGGGTAGTTGCTTTCAGAAAGCGGGCCGGTATAATCTGGTCTGTATCTATATTTTCGATAGGCACAGGTACCGCAGGTGAAACGAGATGTTGAAATATTTTACTCATGATACACTTTTCAATTTAAATTTTTGTGGCGGCTACCCGCAGACGAACGTAGTCGGCATACAGCGCGCCATCTTTTATCAGCAGTGGTGCTACTTCCTCCTGCACTTGTTCCATAATAGCCACTTTATCTTTTTCTGGCACATTTGTAAAGAAATGAGGCGCAAACATTTCGAGCCAATTGACGATACCCGTTTCCGGGTCTGTTAACCTGGAAGGGCGGTCGAAATAATGTACGCGGTCTATCCTGAACCCTGCCTTTTCCAATAGGGTAATATATTCTGCCGGCGAAGGGAAGTACCAGAAAAGCGTATAGGTATAACCACGTTGTTCCATTGCTTTTTCTAGGGAGGTGAGGATATGCTGTACATTTCCTTTTCCTCCCATTTCAAGTACCAGCCTACCGCCTTTGCGGAGATGAGCATACATTCTTTCGATCGCTTGTTCTTTTTCGCGTACCCAGTGCAGGGTAGCGTTGGAGAAGATGCCATCGAACTGCTGTGGCAAAGAAAACGCAGTGGCATCTGCCACTTCAAAATCTACTTCCGGAAAATGCTCCTTTGCGCTTGCGATCATAGTGGCAGAAGCGTCTATACCAGTTACCCGGGCCCCAGTTTGCCCAAGTTGCGCGGTAAGTTCGCCAGTGCCGCAACCCAGGTCCAGTATAACTTCACCAGATTTTGGCTGCAACCAGTCGATCAGGCTGTTGCCGTATTCGAATACAAAGGCATATTTTTCTTTATATAGATCTGCGTTCCATTGATCTCCGCTCATGTTGATAAAGTTTTAGGCATAATGATCAGCTACAGGCTTTCAGGCGCCAACAGTTAGTGTTGATAACCTATCCCAGCAATTGCCGTACATCCGTTACCGTTCCAGTAATGGCCGCCGCTGCCGCTGTTAATGGGCTGGCGAGGAAAGTACGGGCATTAGGACCCTGACGGCCTTCGAAATTGCGGTTGGAAGTAGAGATACAATACATGCCGGCAGGCACTTTATCTTCATTCATGGCCAGGCAGGCGGAGCATCCGGGCTCACGCAACTGAAAACCGGCTGCTTCAAATATCTGGTCTATCCCTTCTGCTTTGGCTTGGGCCTCTACTTGTTTGGAGCCGGGTACAATCCAAACCACCACGTCATCTGCCTTACGCTTTCCTTTTACGAAGTCGGCTACCAAACGTAAGTCTTCGATACGGGAGTTGGTACAACTGCCAATGAATACATAATCCACCTTTTTTCCCAGCAATGCAGCGCCAGGCTGGAGATCCATATATTCGAGGGATTTATTGAACGACGGTCTTTCTTTTTCTTCCAGGTCTTCCAGTACAGGAATGCTACGGGTTACACCCATGCCCATGCCTGGATTGGTGCCATAGGTAATCTGTGGCTCTATATCGGCCGCATCAAAAGTGAGCACTTTATCAAATTCGGCGTCTGCATCGGAGTACAGCGTTTGCCAGTAGGCCAGGGATTGATCCCAGTCGGCACCGGCAGGAGCAAATTCGCGGCCCTTGATATAATTGAAAGTGGTATCATCCGGCGCAATAAGACCTCCGCGGGCACCCATTTCAATGCTCATATTGCAGATGGTCATACGCGCTTCCATACTGAGACTGCGAATAGCTTCACCGGCATATTCCACAAAATAACCGGTGGCACCGGAAGCGGATATTTTAGAAATGATGTACAGGATAATATCTTTCGACAATACACCCTTGCCCAACTGCCCATTTACCTCAATCTTCATTCTTTTGGGCTTGTATTGCAGGATGCACTGTGTAGCCAACACCTGCTCTACCTCAGAGGTGCCGATGCCAAAAGCTACTGCGCCAAAAGCACCATGCGTGCTGGTATGGCTATCGCCACACACGATGGTCATGCCCGGCAGGGTAATCCCCAATTCCGGCCCGATCACGTGTACGATGCCCTGGAAACGGTGCCCCAGACCATATAACTCCACCCCAAACTCCGTGGTATTTTTAGTCAGCATGTCTACCTGCTTGCGGCTAAGCGCTTCTTTGATAGGCTGATCCTGGTGCAAGGTAGGTACGTTGTGGTCGGCAGTAGCCCTTGTTTTACCCGGACGGAAAACAGGAATGCCCCGCTTACGCAATCCATCGAATGCCTGGGGGCTGGTTACCTCGTGAATAAAGTGCGTGTTGATATACACCGCATCGGGATGCCCCGGCTTGCTCACTACAATGTGGCCGTCCCAAATTTTATCAAATAACGTTTTTCCCATCCTTTTAGCTTCCTTTAAAAATTGTTTATACCTTCAAATCTAATGGTCCTTAATTAATTGACATATTGCTAAATTTGCCTTAATTACAACCTTTAAAAGCCTTCTATATACGTCAATATATTGTTTATCAATTATTTACAAGATTTTATTAACGATGCCCAACAGCCAAAGCGATGCTTTATTCATATTGATAAAAACACTTACTAAATCTGAAAAACGCAATTTCCAACTGGCGTTTAACAGGGATAATACCAAAGAGGACGTGCTTTTTATACAGCTTTTCAATACGCTGGATAAAATGAAGGAGTACGATGAAGAACAGATCCTCAAAAAGATCACCGATATCAAAAAACAACAGTTATCCAACGTAAAGGCGCACCTGTACAAGCACCTGTTATCCAGCTTACGGCAACTGTACAAACAAAAAGACCCGCTGATCGATCTCCGGGAACAACTGGACCATGCGCGGGTATTGTACAATAAAGGATTGTATAACCAAAGTCTGAAAATACTGGCGAAAGCCAAAACGGCCGCCATGGAGCAGGAAGAAGTGATGCTGACTTACGAGATCGTGGAATTTGAAAAACTGATAGAATCCCGGCACATTACCCGCAGCCTAGAGAACAGGGCAGAAGTGCTAAGTGCCGAGTCCCGGCAAATAGAGCAACAGCTCACCAATATCAGCCGCCTTTCCACCCTCTCCCTGCGCATGTATGGCCTGTACCTGAAACTTGGGCACGCGCGCAACGAACGTGATGCGGAAATGGTAAAATCTTTCTTCGAAAGCCAGCTCCCCGCATTGCAACATGCCCACATGAGCTTTTATGAAAAAATATACATGTACCAGGCTTCCAGCTGGTATTACTACATCCTGCAGGATTTCGTGATGTACTACCGCTATACGCAGAAATGGGTAGACCTGTTCCGGAAATACCCTTACCTGCAACTTACAGACATGGATCTATACATCAAAGCGCAGCATAACCTGCTAACCGCTCACTTTTATACCTCTAATTTCGAAAAATTTAAATCGGCGCTGCAAGACCTGGAAGATTTCATTAAAGAAAACCAGGACAATTTTCACGAAAACACCCGTACCTCCGCTTTCGTATATCTATATACGGCCAAAATAAACCGTTACTTCCTGGAAGGCACATTCAGCCAGGGATTGCTGATGGTGCCGGAACTGGAAACAGAGATTGGGCGGCATACGCTCAAAATAGACCAACACCGTGTGCTGGTATTCTATTACAAAATAGCCTGTTTGTATTTTGGTAGCGGCGATAACAGCAATGCTATCGTATATCTTAATAAAATTATTAATCTGAAGATAGGTAACCTGCGGGCAGACATACAGTGTTTCGCGCGCATCCTCCACCTGATTGCCCACTACGAACTGGAGAACTACAGCCTGGTAGAATACCTGATCAAATCAGTGTACCACTTTATCTCTAAACATAAAGATCTTGGGCTGGTGATGGAAGAGATCATGAAATTCTTGCGCCGGTATATTTATGCCAATCCGAAAGAACTACGCAGCGCTTTTACCGATCTAAAAGACCGGCTGGAAGTAATTTCTGAAGACCCTTACGAACGCCGTTCCTTCCTGTACCTTGATATTATTTCCTGGCTGGAAAGCAAAATCGAAGCCATACCTGTGCAGGAAGTCATCCACCGGAAATTCATCAATAAAGAGAAACGTATATAACACCTGCCAGGAGCAAATCTATTATTCGTAATAGCTCGCACGGTTAAGCAACAAATTCAGCTCATGATTCAGGTGCTATGTAAGGTGCGTACTGACGGTATTTTTTGAAGAATATAATAGCCGATGCTATCTGTAACAACAGAATGGCCAACCATTGGTAATATCCAAGGATCATAAACAACACAATAAAAGCCGTTAACATGGTATAACGTATATGTACTTCCGGGTTCATCTTTGGAAAATACAGCAGGCAGCGAAAAAGAACAAGCAACGACAACGCAGTACAACATACAGTCACTAATCCGTATACAGTTGTTTTCGTGTAGGCATTCACAGTAATAATGATCATCTCCGGTATAAACAAAATAAGATATATCCCTATCAGCCGCAGATAATGCTTAACCAGTTTAATGGGCAGGTTCTCCATAAAATTGAGATAAGTATCATCAAAAGCACGGTGGTGCACCATTAGTTGCATATGCAGCAATACGCATACAATAACGCCTACCTGTAAGCCACGCAGATCGAAATATTCCCCCCGCTCCATAATGATGAAAGTAAGCCACAGCACTAAGGTAGAAAATAGCTTGGTGCTCACAATACGCCTGGGAAAATTAGTGAACAGCTCATAAAGAAAATACAACACCGGTGGTTTGGTAAAATGCCGGTTAATCCATCGTTGTATATGTCCGGTAAAAAAAATAATATCGGGTTGCGCTAGCTTACGTTCGTATAACGTTAATGGCCATACGCAATTCATAATATTCACCAGGGTAACTAATACTGCCTGTACATAGTAGTGTTGTTGTACAGCTATTACCACAGCTATACCGGCATAGATTAACACGGGCAGGTATATGGCAGTATGCAGCATCAACCAGATACGCCAACGGACAGGCTTGTGGATACTGCCCATGGTAGAAAAAAGAAAATCATATCCTTGCAACTGGAAGGTTTGCAGGATAAAGCCAGTGCATTTTAATGCATAAGAAGTCCATATTAACACTACCAGTAACAGAAAAGAGTAGTTTTCCAGGAAGCCCAGCATAAGCGCCTTGTGGTAGTTGATCAGATTAGCGCCGTTCACTACACCAAACAACAAATAGAAAAGCACCAGGAAAAAGCCAGTATTCTGAATATAGAATCTTTGTGTAAATATTTTACTGAGTACAGCAGAGGTGGTACGCATATTAATTGAGCGTAATGTTTTTATGGGCCACTTTTAGTGTACCCGTTACCGTTATCTCCCTTTCATCAAGTGGCTGATGGGAAGTAATACAAAAAGAAACGCCTTTAGCGTTATATTGCCGGATCAGCTCATACAATACACCAACAGCGCGGGTATCTATGGTGATCAGCGGCTCATCGAGCAATATCAGGGCCGGGTTGCCGGTGAAGGCCAGCAGCAGTGACAGTTTTTTGAGCATTCCGCTAGAATAGCTGCTTACCGGGTTATTCACATACATATCCACTCCTATACGCGCTCCGATTTCATAGATTGCCTCCCGATCGCCTCCTTTAGTATTAAGGTATAGTTCCAGCAGATCGCGGCCGGTGAGAAAAGAAGGATATAAAGGTTCTGCCTCTGCATAATTAATTAAGCGGCGGTATTGCACCGGGTGTTGGCGGCTGCTCACATTCCCCTGCAATAATATTTCACCCTTAAATGGGATTAGGCCAGCCATCACCTTCATACAGGTGGTTTTGCCCGCACCGTTTTCACCCTGTAACCAATAAATGCCAGCAGGCAGTTCCAGTTTGGCAATATCCAAGATGGGCACATCCTGATAATTTTTTTTGACAGCGTGAAGAGCGATAACCGGTTCGGACATATGTTTAAAACTTAGAAATGTAAATATGAAAAATTACCGCATATATATTCATAAAGTGGGGTCTTTTTAACAAAAATTTTTCTGGTCCATTTTTGGGCTGAGGGTCATGTGTTTATAAAGTAACGGTAATAAAGCACCATACAAACATATTACTATAGATTTTTTTTACATGGAAATCATATTACATATACACAAACCCTACACGCCGTGAAACATGCTATGCCACTATACCCTGATAATGTTTTATATCTTTTTCCACACCTGTTGAAAACTATATCCGACATCCCTTAGCGGGATGCTTACATTTGTATTCCTGAGCGTATGGATTTTAGGAAAACAGAGATGTTGAAACAAGATAATGTGAGGAGAAAAGTGCTGGTTTCAGTATGCTGACCCCAAACAGAAAAACCAAAAACCTTCGACAGTACCCATAAAATAATTAAAGATGAGTAACGAGAATGAAATTCTTTTAAAAGAGAACAAGGACCGCTTTGTGCTATTGCCAATCAAATACCCAAAAATCTGGGAGCAATACAAAAAACACGAAGCAAGTTTCTGGACAGCCGAAGAAATAGATTTAAGCAGTGACCTAAAGGATTGGGCAAACCTGAACGATGGAGAACGTCATTTTATTTCTCATGTACTGGCATTTTTTGCGGCCAGCGATGGTATAGTAAATGAAAATCTGGCAGTAAACTTTATGAGTGAAGTACAGATTCCGGAAGCCCGTTGTTTTTACGGATTCCAGATCATGATGGAAAACATTCACTCTGAAACATATGCATTGCTGATCGATACTTATGTGAAAGATCCGGCAGAAAAAGACCGCTTATTCCACGCTATAGATACTGTACCTGCTGTGGCGAAAAAAGCAGAATGGGCGTTACGCTGGATTGAGAATGGCTCCTTTGCAGAGCGCCTGGTGGCTTTCGCTGCTGTAGAAGGTATTTTCTTCAGCGGTAGCTTCTGTTCTATTTTCTGGTTAAAGAAAAGAGGACTGATGCCCGGGTTAACTTTTTCCAACGAGCTGATCAGCAGAGACGAGGGATTGCATTGCGAATTCGCTTGCCTGCTCTATAGCATGCTGGAAAATAAACTCAGCGAAGAACAGGTACACACGATTATCCGTGATGCCGTTACCTACGAAAAAGAATTTATTACTGAAGCCCTGCCAGTAGGCCTGATCGGCATGAACGCCGACCTGATGTCGCAATACATTGAATTTGTGGCAGACAGGTGGCTGGGAGAACTGGGCTACACTAAAATATATAACGCGTCCAATCCTTTTGATTTCATGGAAATGATCTCCTTACAAGGTAAAACCAACTTCTTTGAAAAACGTGTGGGAGATTATCAGAAATCAGGAGTAATGGGCGGCACCAAAGAATCGCAAACATTCAGCCTGGAAGAAGATTTCTAGTCGCGGCTAATAAAAAATATTTACTAACCTACTTTAGCTAACAGCTTATCACTAATAGCTAAACGCTTAAATTCTACTCCCATGTTCGTCATCAAAAGAGATGGTAGAAAAGAAGCAGTGAAATTCGACAAAATCACTGCGCGCATTGAAAAACTATGCTATGGCTTTAATACTGAATATGTAGACGCCATAGATGTAGCCAAAAAAGTAATACAAGGTTTGTATGATGGTGTAACTACCAGTGAACTGGATAACCTGGCTGCCGAAACAGCAGCATCCCTTACAACTAAACATCCAGACTATGCCCTGCTGGCTTCCCGCATAGCAGTAAGCAACCTGCATAAAAATACCATCAAATCGTTTTCCAAAACGATGAAAAAACTGTATGAGTATGTAGATCCTAAAACCGGTAAATCGGCCGCGCTGCTGTCTGATGACGTGTATGAGATCATTAAGAAAAATGCAGAGCTCCTGGATTCCAGCATTATATACGACCGCGATTTTGCGTTCGACTATTTCGGGTTCAAAACGTTGGAACGCTCTTACCTGCTGAAAACAGACGGTAAAGTACAGGAACGTCCGCAACACATGCTGATGCGCGTTTCTGTAGGCATCCACAAAGAAGATATCGAGTCTGCCATCAAAACTTACCACCTGATGAGCGAGCGTTGGTTCACACACGCTACGCCTACCCTGTTTAATGCGGGCACACCAAAACCTCAGATGTCTTCCTGCTTCCTGCTCACCATGCAAGATGATAGCATTGAAGGTATCTACGATACGCTGAAACAAACCGCTAAAATTTCCCAGAGCGCCGGCGGTATCGGATTAAGCATCCATAACATCCGCGCTACCGGTTCTTATATCAGCGGCACCAACGGTACTTCCAACGGTATCATCCCAATGCTCCGCGTATTCAACGATACTGCACGCTACGTAGACCAGGGTGGTGGCAAACGTAAAGGTGCCTTCGCCATTTACCTGGAGCCCTGGCACGCCGATATCTTCGAATTCCTGGACTTACGCAAGAACCATGGTAAAGAAGAAATGCGCGCCCGCGACCTCTTTTACGCCCTCTGGGTTTCCGACCTGTTCATGAAGCGCGTGGAAGCAAACGGCGACTGGTCGCTGTTCTGCCCACACGAAGCACCTGGACTCCACGAATGCTGGGGCGAAGCATTTGAAAAACTGTATACCCAATACGAGCAAGAAGGACGTGCACGCAAAACCATCAAAGCACAAGACCTCTGGTTCGCTATCCTGGATGCACAGATAGAAACCGGCAACCCTTACCTGCTGTATAAAGATGCGGCCAACCGTAAATCCAATCAGCAAAACCTGGGTACCATCAAGAGCTCCAACCTCTGCACAGAGATCATCGAATATACCGACGCCAACGAAGTAGCTGTATGTAACCTGGCTTCCCTGGCACTGCCCCGCTTTGTTATCGACGGTAAATTCGATCACGAAAAATTATATGAGGTGACCTACCAGGCTACCATCAACCTCAATAAAATTATCGACAACAACTATTACCCGGTAGAAGAGGCCAAACGCAGCAACCTGCGCCACCGCCCTATAGGACTGGGCGTACAAGGGCTGGCAGATGCCTTCATCCTCATGCGCTATCCGTTCGAAAGCGATGAAGCGAAAAAACTGAACAGCGAAATATTTGAAACCATCTACTTTGCTGGCTTGTCTGCCTCTAATGAACTGGCAAAAAGAGACGGTGCCTACGAAACTTTCGCCGGCTCTCCCGCCTCTAAAGGTACCCTGCAATTTGATATGTGGGATGTAACACCTACCAACCGCTGGGATTGGGCTTCCCTGAAACAGTCGATCGTAGCGCATGGTATCCGCAACTCTCTGTTGCTGGCGCCTATGCCTACGGCCTCTACTTCACAAATCCTGGGTAACAATGAGTGCTTTGAACCTTACACCTCCAATATCTACACCCGCCGTGTACTGAGCGGAGAATTTGTAGTGGTGAACAAACACCTCCTGAAAGACCTGGTAGAACTGGGACTGTGGGATAATGATATGAAAACAAAGATCATTGCACACAACGGTTCTATCCAAAATATTAACGAAATACCTGCCAATATCAAAGAACTGTACAAAACAGTTTGGGAGATCAAGCAACGTAATCTCATTGATATGGCAGCAGATCGCGGTGCTTTCATCTGCCAATCGCAATCGCTTAATCTGTTCGTAGATACGCCTACTACGGGTAAACTTACCTCCATGCACTTCTACGCCTGGAAAAAAGGCTTAAAAACCGGTATGTATTACCTGCGTACACAGGCAGCTGCGCAAGCAGTACAGTTTACTGTAGAAAAACAAGCTGGCCATCAGATCCAGCCAGTAGTAGCCACCGGTGGCAACAGCAACTTCGAAGAAGAGATCGTGGGCGCTGTTTGCACCATGGAAGAAGGTTGCGTTACCTGCAGCGCTTAATAATAAGGGTTAAGTAAGTATAAAATAACAATAGGCCGTCTCCGACGGCCTATTGTTATTTTATACACAATATTCTTTTTTAGGAACGCACCGGCAAAACACCCGGTTGCCCTACATGTACTGCGCGGAAAAGCAACCCACCAATACATAAGGTAATAAGTCCCTGCAACAAAACAGTATCCGGAGTGCCGATCCATTGTGAAATAGTCCCCACCAATAAGCCTCCCAGCGGCTGCATACCAAAAAAAGCCATTGCATAAAAGCTGATCACCCGGCCCCGCATTGACGGGTCTACGGTGGTTTGTATCAGCGTATTACTGATAGTGATTTGTGACATCATCCCAAAGCCCGCCATCGTAGCAAATATCAACGCCAACGGGTAAATGGTGGTATGTGAGAACAATACCAACCCCGCCCCAAACACTAAGGTATTCACGGCTAATATCTTCCGCAGATTTTTACCTGGTTTCAACGAAGCAAGGAAAATAGCGCCCAAAAAAGCCCCCAAACCAATAGCACTATCAATCATCCCAAAGGTAGACGCATTGCCCTTAAAAATATCACGGGCATATACCGGCATCAGCGTAGCATAAGGCAGTACCAATAGACTAACAGATCCTAATGTTAATAATATCAAGGAGATAGCAGGCGTCTGTTTGATATACACAAACCCTTCTTTCAACTCGCCCAATATATTTTTTGTGTGAAGTTTAGGTGTATAAAGTGGTAGCTTCATGCGGAGCAGCGAGCCTATTACGGCAATAAAACTGATCGCATTTAAACCGAAACAAATGTCTTCCCCAAATTTCTCCAATGCCAACCCCGCTATACCCGGACCTATCAAACGGGAGAGATTTACCATGGAAGAATTCAATGCAAGGGCATTAGGCAGATCTGCCTTGTCATCCACCATTTCATATACAAGCGATTGACGGGCAGGCACATCGAAAGCATTGATGAACCCCAGAAAAGCACTCAGGCCGATGATCTCCCATACCGCATAATGCCTGAAATAAATGAGCACCGTTAACAGCACGGCCTGTATCATTGAGGCTACCTGGGTAAGCAACAATAGTTTATACCGATTATACCGGTCGGAGGCTACTCCTCCCAGAAAAGAGAAGACAAAAGACGGGAACATACTTGCAAAAAGGGTAAGCCCCAGCATAAACTTAGAATGGGTTTGGGAGTAGATCACCCAGCTTACGGCCGTTTTCTGCATCCAGGTTCCAATCAGTGAAATAGACTGGCCACTGAAATATAACCGGTAATTACGGCTTTTGAAGGCATTAAATGTAGTGATATTCATTGCTTATGGCACGCTTTCATTCAAAATCAACTATTTTGGCTAAGGGAGCAAGGGCAGCCTGTAAGATAGCCTGTTCTGCCGGTGTACAGGCGCTGTGAATCGCCTTGCTTAACCATTCATTCCGTTCTTTCCTTATCCGCTGTATCCGCTCTTTGCCCGCATCAGAAAGGGAAATATTAATCTTCCGCTTGTCGTAGGGAACGCTTTTACGGGTAATTAACCCCTGCGCAGCCAACCGGTGCAGTAACTGCCCCATCGACTGCGGCGTCATCTTCTCCATTACTGCCAGCTCAGCCGAAAGCAAATGCTCATGCTGTTCCAGCAACACCAATACAGCACGCTCGCTCTGCGACAACTGTTCGTTTGAAGGTGATAATCTGCGGAGCTTTCGTACCAGCCTGGTCAACAAAGGGCGCAATTCAGCCGCTAACGTATCCTGGTCTTTTAACAACATATTTGTAAGGTAACTTTATAAGTTTACCTTACAAATATAGTGCTATTTTGGAAGATTATAGTAAGATGATTTGCCGGAAAACCAGCTCAGCGATACGTTGAGTCACTGCTGGAAAAGAGTCGAGGTGACCGTGCATCATTATTTAGCAAGGATAATATGGCTACATAACCGGTACTATTTTTCGGAAAAAACGCTCCGTTTAGTACAACGCGGTACATAACTTTTACTTGAAAAGATACCGGTGTATGCTAACAGGTGAAGCAATAATAAAATAATAAGATTGGCTTCAACCTTTCCTCTATTTTTTTGTTAGTAGTAACATTCACTCCCCTGATGATATCATCTTTTCGTGGAGCACCTGGCTACTACTACCATCAAGCATACACCAATCCAATGCAACGAGAGCGTCTCAAAAGTAATTGAGACGCTCTTTTATTTTAGATGAAAAAAGATGATTTTGAGAGACATTATTTCAAAATGCAATTTTTGATGCAGTATTAATTATCCAACCAGATACCGCCTAGGATAGTAAACCCCAGCTCTTCCGTTTAGTAAGCAATGGCCCCTAGTATTGTACACTCCTTTACCTAGGTCTTATCCGGGTTTGAGTTTAATCTTATCGTAGTGATTTTACCCAAATAGCTGACCGCTGCATAATACCCCTCGGCTATTCTTATATTTGTATTTGATATCCAAATAACCTCCATATTCTTGACGATACCGCCAACGTGTCTAATGATACATTTGAATTGGTAACAGAATACCGATAATACCCATTTAAGTGAAAGCATATCTACTTAATCTGTTATCCCTTTTTCCTTGGCCTGCCTAAGCCAAATATTAGCAATTCCTTCATTTTTCGATATACCAATTCCATAATAGTAACATCTACCAACTTCATATATAGCTTGCTTATCCCCTAGTAATGCAGCATTTAAATAGCACTCAAATGCTTTTTTAAAGCTTTTCTTCACCCCATCTCCGTTTTCATAACAAACAGCTAAATCAAAATAAGCATTACTATAATTACCTTCTATAGAAATCAGAAAATATTCAACCGCTAAAAATGGATTCTTTTCCACAAATGTCCCATGTAAGTACCAAGTGCCAATAGCGTATAATGCTTCTGCATTTCCTTTGTTCGCTGATTGCTTCAGAAGATTAAATACAATCTGTAAATCAGGGCGTTCCTTTTGCGTTTCAACAAAGGCTTTTCGAAGTAAACATTTCCTTTGGCCATATGTTCCATTTATTCTTGTTTTTACTATTAATATTTTTTACTCAGTAGTTGGTGGCTTCGGCGGCGTTTCTAAGCATGTATAATTGATCGCTGGTAATATAAGATAGCTGAACATTCATCGTTGCCCGCAGTTGTTCTATCGTTTGGGTAGAAGCATAATTACCACTTGCATCAGTAACGATGTGTTTAAATAGCTCTCCTTCCGGATAAGGCGTCGACCGGATTACGGGATAAACATTATTCAAAATGAGAAAAGGGCACTCAAAATTACTTTTGAGACACCCTTTTCTTGTTTCTTATAAAAAGAATTATATCAATCCACTTCGTTGAAAAAACGATTCAAAATCAATCTTAAATTTATCAAAGTCAAATCTTTTATCCTTTTGACAGTGTTAATCACATCCAGTGATTTTAATTGAATGTAATAATAAAATGATAACTATATCAATTACTTTGTTCATCATAGTTAGCTACCAAAATTCTCCGCATAAACTGAGACTTGAATACTGATCCCGAATTCAGCAGCCAGACTAACCAGCTCAACAGGCATAAATATTTGCATCGAAGATTTCCCACTTGAGAACTCAATGCCAAAATCCAGACTGATTTGATCGATCCCTTTAGTTTTTTTGATACGCAATAGCTGGTCACGGTGCCTTTTTAAATACCTGAGAATATCCTTTACCTGCGTATTTAAATCAGTAAAATCTGCTTTACTCGTTTTTATAGTTAAAAAAGAATAAGGCAATTTTTCTCCATTTGGTCTTAACGGAAAACGAGGCTCACCCTTATTCCTTTTCTTTACAACCCGCAACCTGGTCGCACTTAAAAAAGAAGAAATATCGAAGTTTTTTCCAGCTATTATTAAATTACAAGGCATAAAATCATTTTAATAATAAAAAATTATCATGGTGTAGCACCCGCCAGGACCAATGATGCGCCTGCGGTTTCCGGCGCCAGAAAAACTGCCACCCCTAATTTTATACCCAAATAAAGAACATATGCAGCAGTAATCGCAATTCTAACTTTAGCCACCTGCTTTGTAGCTACGGCTGCACCTCCATCAGATGGCATTAATGTTATTTCTAATACTCGTACGATAAACAAGACTCTTCATATACCCACTTTTCATCAGCTTCTCCTTTATCAAGATAATCTTTAACAGGTTTATAATTACATTCTTTGGGAATATTAACGGCAACTATCTTTCTCAAATAAAAAAGCTCGTTTTCACATCCAAATGCATTTAGATCCAATCTCGCTTGTTCAATATACTTTTCTTCAGTAAAAAATAAACGAATAGTACTATTCCCTGATACTGCAACAAAATCATCAAAATAGTAGGCATCTTCATCGCTATCATATTCAGCCTTTATTGTATCCCCTAAGGCTATACGTCTGGCTATAAATGGAATATTATCAATAACATAATAATCTCCCACATGACTACACCAAAGGCTTTCTACTTCAGTACCACCTTCCTCAAGTGCCTGTACAAATAATATTTTCTGCTTATTGTCCATCTGTTTTATTACTTTTTTTAATACTACATCCCCTGCAAAGCACCTGTCCATTATCCGGAGTGCCACTACCTCCTTTCGATTTCGGCTTCTTATGATCAACATGCGCCTCGTTTGACGGCGGCGTTTCACCTCTTTGGTGCTGCTCTCCGTTTTGCACCTCTACACCACAATTCTCACCTTCCATCTTTCCTCCCTTCTGAGCTTTATTCAAATCTTTAACTGCTTTCTTTCCTGCCCTCGTAAAATTTTCTCCAGGACGGGGCTTCTCACTAAGCATATCGACTCTTTCCTGCGCTTTTTATACATCATTGGCCTTAAGTAGACTGCCAGGAACAGGAAGAGGCATTACCAATGATGGGTTCCCAACCAATACTTTCCCCCCACCTCCCAATGCTTCGGATCTACCTGGTTCCACCTACGTATCTGTGGATCAAGTGTTCTATAAAACGCGTCATATTGATTAAGATCAAGATCAGTCGTATGCTCTATACCGTTGTATTCTTTTCTGTTCTTAGGGTAGTTACTCCCCTTCAACGCATTCGAACTAATCCCCGCCATCGCGAGCCCCAACGGATAATAATGCGTCTCCTCCAACAAGGGGCCAGAATTAATCCCTAAGATTACATCATCAAAAAATACATCCTGCGCACTTTCATTGCTGGTATACACATACAGGAAACCACTTTTCGTAATAGGCATCTTCTCTGTAGCCAATGTCTGTAGCTGATCGGGGATTCCTCTCAACTGTTTCACCCCACTGTTTTCTTCCACCAGGTGGAACTGGTCATCAAACAGCACATAACTAAGATAAGCCTTGGGACGATCGTTTGTTTGCTGATCCGGATACTTTTCTTTTAATCGCTGATAGTCAACATTATAAAATGTGTTATTAAAAGGCGAAGACTGAGCAACAGCAGTGGCGGCATGGGTCTCTTCCTTTAATATATTCCCATTAAAGGCCTGCAGCAAGGCTGCCAACATTGTTTCCGTTGTAGCTGGTGCATTGCTTTTCTCTTGAGGCTCGGTAAGGCGGTAGGCACCTCAGGTGCTATCATCGGTCGTTATGAGCGTAACGAGATTACCCCATCTGTAGAAGTAGCCGCAAAGATTGCGGACGCGCTGGACGTGAGCCTGGATTATCTGGTGGGTAACACAACCTTTTTAGTGAAGGACAAAAAAATGCTCTATCGCTTGGAGCTACTGGATAAGATTTCAGAAGAAGACCGTAATACCATACTACGGGTGATCGATGCATTCTTAAAAGAAGCCCAACTCACCACTACTGTTAAAAAATTAAAAGCATAAAAAACTAAAACAGAGAAGCCGATGGAGCTCCATCGGCTTCTCTGTTTATTTCAATTCGGCTAAGTTATGATAAACACAAAATCTTTTATGACTCTGACGTCTTTATCACATTGACCATAAGAAGACCAGGCTTTATTCTTAAACAAAAGAACCACACATTCTCAATCCCCTCCACCTTCGTTGGGCTTTCATTATTAAGCTCCGCTTGTAATTCTAACTTCCCTTTTTCTCCTAAAAACTTTATCTGGGCCAAGTCTAAACTTTCACTCCACAAAACCATCGCAGCATTTACATTAATCCCTTTAACCTGACTAATATATGTGCCTCCTCTAAATTCCGTAATAAATGTATATATATTCATACTTTGATTTACTAATTACTTCCCTTTGCTTTTCTACTATGGTTTTCGCCCGTATTATCCATTTTTTTCTTTTCGTGATCTACAGTTCTCTTTAACTTATCTAACGATGCTTTATCCTCTTTTGTCTTATTGGGCTTACTTTTCAAGGTTTCATATTCTTTCTTTGCCGATTCATATCTATCTTTTGCTGATTCTCTTGCTTTTTGATTGGCATGTTGTCCATTTTTACCACCACCGTGTTTCTCCGGTACCGTTATGGATTCCATTTTCCCCAATATATCCGCCACTTCTGGCGAAACTTTCGGCTTATCTTTCTCATCAATAGCCTTTTCTGGAGCTTTCAATGGAGCCGCAGTCTCATCTTTAGTAGCAGGAGCAGCTTCTTTATCTTTAGGCTTAGCACCATTTTTTCCCGCCGCTTCGGATAATAAATTGACTGCTGACATTGTCGTAGTGGCAACCCGATAGACTTGATAAACCTCGTACCCTTCAAACGCAAGTTCCAGCCCATAAACTATTATTGGTATTACAATTGGGAATTTACCATCCGGATCACCAAACCTTATAGGATTATTAAATGCAAAATGATACGGCGTATAATCCTCTTGGTTACTCTCAATAAGAGGATCTATCTGTAAAAATCTTCCTATCTGTGCATCATACGTTCTTGCATTAAAATCATACAACTCTAACCCTGATCCATCACTGAACTCTCCAGACTGTAATTCATTTCCGTTGTATCTCTTCCTATTCTCCGGATAATTCGCCCCCTTTAACGCATTGGAACTTATCCCACTCATCGCGAGTCCAAACGGATAATAATGCGTCTCCTCCAACAAGGGGCCGGAACTAATCCCTAAGATTACATCATCAAAAAATACATCCTGCGCACTTTCATTGCTGGTATACACATACAGGAAACCACTTTTCGTAATAGGCATCTTCTCTGTAGCCAATGTCTGTAGCTGATCGGGGATTCCTCTCAACTGTTTCACCCCACTGTTTTCTCCCACCAGGTGGAACTGGTCATCAAACAGCACATAACTAAGATAAGCCTTGGGACGATCGTTTGTTTGCTGATCCGGATACTTTTCTTTTAATCGCTGATAGTCAACATTATAAAATGTGTTATTAAAAGGCGAGGACTGAGCAACAGCAGCGGCAGCATGGGTCTCTTCCTTTAATATATTCCCATTAAATGCCTGCAGCAAGGCTGCCAACATTGTTTCCGTTGTAGCTGGTGCATTGCTTTTCTCTTGAGGATTAGCAGACTTATAAAAAGCCTTTGTACCAATAACAACGGTATCGCCTGCCATTACTTTCAATACCAGGGAAGGGCCAATACGTTTATCCTGCTGACTGCCGTTCAATTTTGCAACATATCTATTCGCAGTATCAGCGCCATCTGGGTAACCTGCTGGTTTATTAATACGGCTTGAGGTAATGTTGGCAAACAGGGCATCTTCTGTGGAAGCTCTTTCCGCTTCCATACTCGCAAGATACAAATTATATTGTTGTTGTTCGGTTAGTACCTGCCTTGTATTTCCCAGATGATCTTTCACAAAATAATCACAGAGAAATTGCACTGGCTGACCACTGGTATACACCAGGCGTATACGACCTTCTTCATGACCAATAAACCGCAAACTGTCTTGTTCGTACACCATATCTCCAATATATTCAGTAACAGTAGTTGTTGGGCTTCCACTACTATTATCCGTTACCGTTTTACGATGTTTTACGCCTGCCGCATCATATTCATACCGGATGCTCCCTTTCCCGGCAATGGTAATCAGTTCCGGTAAATTCAGGTAGTTATAGGTAATCTGCGTAATGCCTTTATTATTGTCTACAGTCAGGTTACCATTGTCATCGTAGGCATAATCAACTGCCTGCCCTTTGATTATTTCTTTGAAATCTCCTAATGTGGAAGCACTGTTATTCCTTTCGTCTGTTACAGCCAGCAACTTGTTACTGTTGCCATTTACCTGGTAGCTATATCTCAGATCATCTATCTGGTCGCTGCCTGCCCCGGTAAGCCCCCATTGCTGCATCCGTTTAATGTTCCCATTAGCATCATAAGCCTGAACAGGATCAATTCCGTCTCCCATCTTCACGTCGAAGTTAACGCCATTCTGCGCCCAGGTACCGCCGGAAAACTGGCTATAATCTGCCCTCATTAATCTGCCTGCAGGGTCATAGGCATAACCATATGCTCTTTCTGTTGGATCACTGGCGCCTTTCCACCGTATACCAGCAATATTTCCATTATACTGGGGTTCCGTAAAGCCATAATCAAAGCTGATTTCTTCACCAAAATAATGATTGGTTTCGGCACCAAAATATCCTTTGTTGATACTAGTTAACCAACCTGCTATATTGTAATCATAGTTAAGTGTTTCCAGTACAGTGCCATCGGTTCTTTTAAAGGTTTTTCTCTTTATCTCTCCCAGTGCATTGTACTCAATACTATCAATGGTTACCTGATTTTTCCCATTCAGCTTTTTACTGATCCTTGTTAAACGGCTGGCTTCATCATATTCAAACATGGTTAACACCTGTACTTCAGGCGTTGCCACACTCCTGGGATGATGATGTATTAAGTTGGCATTCAACGTTTGCCCGTTGAAGTTATACAACATCGTAAGGATGTCTGTACCTCCGGCACTATTATCGGAAAGAGTTTGCCTAACCCGGCCTTTAGTGTCGTAATACCTGGTGGTATATAGCCATTGATTACTTCCCAACACCTTCACCTTGCTACCGGTCATCAACCCTTTGACTTCGGGGTTAATTGGCTGTTCATCAACGTAGGGCGTACCAAGAGGAGCGGCCATTGAAAGCGAAGCAGCATCTTTCTTACCAGGAAAAGTATAATCATCATAATAAGTACAGCTAAGTATGTCTAATTGATCGCTGGTAATATAAGATAGCTCAACATTCATCACTGCCTGCAGTTGTTCTATCGTTTGGGTAGAAGCATAGAAGCCTGTCATCACCGGGCGGTTCATCTCATCGTACAAAGTAGCGATCCATTTACCCTGCTGACGCAGTATGCCGTCGCGGTTCAATACCGGGCGGTCTAGCGCATCGTATACGGTTTCCGCTATGGCGCCTCCTGGCAATTGCTTACGTATGAGACGCTTACGGTCGTCATAGCTGTAACTATAACAAAGCTCATTGCGCAAAGAAACATCTGCCAGGTTCCAGTTATTTCCTGTTAGTATTTCTACTGCCCGTGGCGGTAAAACAAAACGCAGATTACTATAGCTATCATATACATAATAGGTACAAAGCCAGCCGGTATATGCTTCTCCTGCTGTTGGCTGTAATTGTACTTTCTTTAAGATGATCCTTTTTTCTTTGTCTTTATATTCTATGGTCTTACTACCACTTGCATCAGTAACGATGTGTTTAAAGAGCTCTCCTTCAGGATAAGGCGTTGACCGGATTACGGGATAACCATTACTCCCCATTTCCCAGATCTTTACATCATCTGCCGGTTTATTAGTGAGATATTGATACTGAACACCTCTGCCGCTACCCGCCCAACTGTTTCCCGCTGTCATTACACGCAAAGGCCGGCTTAAAGGAGATGGTTCATATACTGTTTCTGAGTAAAACACACTTTCACCCGGATAAAACGCACCTGCAAAGGTGGCCTGATCTATAAAGGCCGCCGGTTGAAATTCTCCGTTTGCATCAGGAGAAATATAGGGAAGATATTGGTATCGCGCACGACCTAAGTCATCATATAGGATGGGTGTCACCAGATCCCTTTTATCGCCCGGGGAAACACCTTTGTTTACTGTTTGCATAGGCCTTCCAAGACCATCTAAGTATTGCGTGCCCTGTTTTACATCTTTGGGATCGGTGTAAGATGGCACAGTAGCCGGATCTGTAATAGGGCGCGAAGGCTCCCAGGTACGGATATAATTCAGTTTTACAGTGTTAGGGTATACTGGCACGGGGTTCACAGCAACAGTGGGTAATGGCACTATATGAACGCCAGGTTTATTTTGGGCGGCTATGTTGGCAGATATCATTATCCATCCAATCAATGCGATAAAAAACTGGCTAATGAAAGATTTCATAAGGGTAAATTTTACTGGGATTAATTGGCGTAGTGATATTGATAACTTTTCAAAATATTTCCATCATGATCTTTTACTAGTCTTAATCTTTGGAAATCATCATATT